>CAWBBN010000029.1:0-229276 GCA_963787035.1 Vicinamibacteria bacterium | reverse complement strand
GCTTGCGGGCGCCGTGCCGGTGAGGCCTTCACGACCCGGCGAGCTGATCGCGGGATCGAATGGACGACGCGGATCGGGACGGAACGTCTGGCATCACTACACCTCAATCCCGGCAAACGGGTCGCTGTCGACAAACGTCCGTTCAGGCCCCGCCGCAGGCGTGCTCACCACCTTGAGCGAGACCGCGCGGCTCCGGGCCGCTCCTCCATCGCCGCGGTGACGTCTACGTGCGGCGCGACAGTCGCCAGCTTGCGCGGCACCATGGCGTACACCTGCGTGGTGATCGTCTGGTTGCCGAACTGAAAGGTGTTGACCGGCGCCGAGAGCGGGCGCAGCTGTTCGATCTGCTCGCGCGTGCCGAAGAACAGCGCCTGGCTCGGACACACGGTGGCACACATCGGCTTCTTGCCGACGCTCGTGCGGTCGTAGCACATGTCGCACTTCATCATGATCTTGCGGTCTTCGTAGAGCTCCGGCACGCCGAACGGGCAGGCGACCACGCAGTTCCCGCAGGCGATGCAGCGCGGCTTCGCGCCGACTGCACGACGCCGTCGCCGGTGCGCTTGATGGCGTCCGCCGGACAGACTTCCGCGCAGGTCGGCTGCTCGCAGTGCATGCAGACCACCGGCACTGTCTGCACGCTCTCGGCCCGGTTCGACGTACTCGAGGTGAATCATCGACTCGCCGCGGTGCGTGTCGCATTCGGTGCACGCCTGCATGCATGACTGGCAGCCGATGCAGCGGTTGGGATCGATGAAGAAGTGCAGGTAGTCGGGTTTGGCCATGTGCTGGTCCTGCCGTCTATTGCTGCGGCTCGAGCACCGCAGCGTAGTCCGGCGCCGCCATCCGCCTTGCGCACGCGGCACCCGCACACCTTGTACTGCGGGATCTTGCTGATCGGGTCCTGCGCGGCCACGGTCAGCTGGTTGGCGCTCTTCCGGCCCGGCCAGTGATAGGGGATGAAGATCGTGTCCGGGCGAATCGTCGTCACGACCTGCGCCTTGAGCGTGATGTTCCCGCGCCGCGTCTCGGCCGTCGCCCAATCGCCGTCCGCGATCCCGAGCTTCGCCGCAAGCCGCGGATGCATCTCGATCCGCGGCTCGGCGTACTGCTTCACCAACGGCCCGATGCGACGGGTCTGCGTGCCCGACAGGAACTGACTGACGACGCGGCCCGTCGTCAGGTAGATCGGATACTCCTCGCTGGCGTCATCGACCGGCGGCCGATAGTCGGCGACGTTGAATCGCGCGCGGCCGTCGGGGAAATAGAAGGGACCCTGCCTTTCGCCACCGGGTTGTAGCTGCCGCGCTCGAAGAGCCGCGGCGTCCCGGGATGGTCCTCGATCGGCGCGCCCGTTTGCGGGTCCTCGCTGTAGCACGGCCAGAACACGCCGAGCTGTTGCGTGATCTTCTCGTAGGTCACGCCGGAGTAGTCCGCGACGCCGCCCTTGCTGGCGACGCGCAGTTCCTCGAAGATCTCGCGCGGCTCGGCGAACGTGAAGCCGTGTGGCCGGCCGAGCGCGTGCGCGATGTCCTGGATGATGCGCCAGTCCTCGCGCGCCTCGCCGGGGCAGTCGACCGCCTTGTTGATCTTGATGATGCGCCCTTCGACCTGCGTGACCGTGCCCTCGTCCTCCTCGTGCAGGCTGCCGGGCAACACGACGTCGGCATGCCAGGCCGTGTCGTTGAGGAAGAAATCGATGGCGGCGTAGAACTCCAGCTTCTCGAGGCAGCGCGTGATGAACGCGTTGTCGGGCAGCGACACCTTCGGGTTGAAGCAGATCGAGATCAGCCCCTTGATCTCGCCGCTATCGATCTTCCGGAACAGCTCGTAGGCATCGACGCCGGGGCCCGGCAGGTCCGGCTCGTCGATGCCCCAGACGCCGGCGATGTATCGGCGGTGCTCGGGATTGCTGATGTCGCGCAAGCCGGGAAGCTGATCGCACTTCTGCCCGTGCTCGCGACCGCCCTGGCCGTTGGCCTGTCCGACGATGGTGCCGTAGCCGCACTTGGGCTTGCCGATGCGGCCGGACGCGAGCACGAGATTGATCGTGCCGAGCGAGTTCTGGACGCCGTTCGAGTGATGCTCGATGCCGCGCGCGTGAAACAGGAAGCTCGTCTTCGCCGTGCCCCACCACTCGGCGGCCTGCATCAGCGCCCGCTGCGGCACGCCGGTCACCTCCGCGGTCCGCGGAGCGTCCACTGCGGCATACTCCGCGACCTGCTCGAAGCCGACCGTGTGCGCGTCGATGAACGCGTGATCGAGCCAGTCACGCTCGATCATGATCTGCAGCACGCCGGCAAACAGCGCCGCATCGCGCCCAGGCTTCACCGGCAGGTACAGATCGCAGGTGCGGGCGGCCGGCGTGATGCGCGGATCCTGCATGATGATCTTCGCGCCCTGCTCGCGGGCCTGCCAGATGTAGTTCGTCGTGATCGGCGAGCACTCGGCGACGTTCGATCCCGCCACCCAGATCACGTCGGTGCCGACCATGTCCGACCACGGATTCGTCGTGCGATCGATGCCGAACGCCTTCTTGTTGGCGGCGCCGGCGCTGACCATGCACAGCCGGCCGTTGTAGTCGATGAACGGCGTCTTCAGGCACACGCGCGCGAACTTGCCGAGCAGATAGGTCTTCTCCGTCGTGAGGCTGGCGCCGCCGAGGACGCCGATCGCGCCGGCGCCATGCGTCTGCTGAATGCGACCGATCTCGGCGGCGACGCGAGCGATGGCCTCCGCGTACGGCAGCGCGCTGAAGCCGGAGGGCGCGACGTGTCCCGCCGCAGTGCCGTCGTCAGCCGGTCGGGATGCGAGCCCTGCAGGTAGCGCTTCACGCCCTTCGGACACAGCATGCCGCGATTGAACGGGAACTCCTCCCACGGCTCGAAGCCGATCACCTCGTTGTCACGCACCTTGAGCTGAATGCCGCACTGCTGGCCGCAGAAGCAGCAGTGCGTCTTGACGAGCCGATCCGGCTCGACGCTGGTCGACAGCCGCACGCCCGTCATCGACGACAGATGCGGCCCGAACCGCTCGATGATGCGAAGGGGATCGACCGGAACTTCAGCCACGCCGGCTACCCTGCCTCTCGTTCGTCACGGGCCTGTTCAGGTACCGCTGCCACAAGGCTCCTTGCGCCAGGCCGAAGAGCGCGCGCCGGCATTTCGGACACACGTCCTGGTAGTGGCCGCCGCCGGCAATCTCGTAGCGAAATCCCAGTTCCTGCTCGACGGCGGTGAGGTCGCGCACCATCAGCTGCGAGGCATACGGCTGCCCGCAGCGCCGGCACGCCGCCTGCTCGCCGCGAGCGCCCGCGTCCTTGTAGAAGCCGACGCCGAGTTGCGCGGGCCGCTGGAAGACGTGAAACAGCTTGCCGAACGGCAGCCACAGCAGCGTGACGATCACCGTCGCGGCGTGGAGAATCGCGAGGAACTCGTACGCGTAGCCCCGCATCCACGTGTAGCTCGCCGTCAGCATCAGCCCCGTGACGCTGATCGCGAACAGCAGCAGCAGCGGCAGGATGTCCTGCCCGAACTGCTGCACGGCGACGGCGCCGTGATCGATCATGCGGCGGCGGAACGCGAGCATCACGCCGGCGATCACCAGAAACGACGACCAGACGAGCCCGTGGAAGATGACGAACGCGACCGCGGACTCCACGGGGAAGTCCTGCACCGCGATGCCGAACACGAACGTGCGGTACATGTGCAGATCGCCCGGCACCGTCTCGAAGTGGATCCAGCCCCAGACCAGCGGGAACGTGATCGCCGCGGCGAGCAGGCAGCCCCACATGATCAGCCAGTGCGCGAGGCCGCGGAGCCGGCCGCGCCGGAAGATGTAGCGCGTTGGCGGCGAACTCGACGAGCGCGCGCGACGGCCGAGGCTCACGGTGTTGCCGGCCAACGCCCGCCGTGAGAAGAACGCCTGCCACCCTCGACGCCAGTACATGCGCGTCGGCGGTCGCTGCAGCCACATCGCGTAGCGATAGCTGATCCCGAACGCGGCGAAGAGGGTCGCGAACGTGTAGCCGACGAGCGCCGCGTCGAAGTGCTGCAGGTTGCGCGACCCGACGACGATGGCCGCCGCCAGCGTGGCCATGACGAGACCTGCCCACGCGCCAGCCCTGACACGCTCGAGCGCTTGACGTGCCGCCACCGGCAGCGACTGCGTCCACGCGACGTCGCCGGGGTGGAACACGCGCTGGTTGGCCACGCGCAGCAACAGCGCGGTCGCGGACAGCAGCAGGAACCCGGGCCAGATCGACGCCGAGCCGATCGCGGAAGACGCCGAGCAGCAGCGGCGGGAAGAACCCGCCGAGTCCGCCGAGCGCGCCGACGAGGCCGGTCACCGTGCCGGTGTCTTTCGGGAAGTGCTCCGGCACCAGCTTGAAGACGGCGCCGTTGCCGAGGCCCATCAGCATCGCGCAGCCGAGCGCGCCGACCGTGAACGGCACCATCGACGGCCACGTCAGGAGCAACGAGAACAGGGCGACGCCGCCGAACACCCACGACAGGACCTGGGCGCCGCCGATCCGGTCCGCCAGCCACCCGCCGACCGGACGCATGAGCGTTGCGAGCACGACGAATCCGGCGGCGCGGAATCCGGCATCCGCCGGAGCCAGACCGAACTTGCGCCCGCAGCAGCGTCGGCAGGTAGACCGAGAACGCGACGAAGCCGCCGAATGTCAGGAAGTAGAAGGCGCCGAGCAGCCAGGCCGTCGGCGCACGCCGCAGAACCGCCGCCATTGCGGCGACCGTGGCGGGGCGGCCGGCCAGCGGGGGATTGCGGGCCAGCAGAGAAATAGGCCAGCGCCCAGACCAGAAGCAGCGCGCCGGTGCCGCGAAACACCATCTCCCAGCCAAAGCGGGCCGCCACCAGCGGGCCGACGAAGACCGCCAGCGACTGCCCCATCGTGCCCAGCCCGTAGACGCCGAGGGCCGCGCCCTGCCGCGCCGCCGGCGTCCAGCGCGAGACGAACGCGGCGCCCACCGCGAAGGACGATCCGGCCATGCCGATGAGAAACGCGGACGACGAGCAGCGAGCCGTAGCTGGCGGTCAGCGGCACGACGAAGGCGGCGAGCGACAGAGAACGCGAGCAGAGCCGTGAAGACCAGGCGGCCGCCGAAGCGATCCGTCAGCATGCCCATCGGCAGCCGCGCCAGCGAGCCGAGCAGCACCGGCACCGCGACCAGGAACGCAGTCTCTGAGGCGGTCAGCCCGTAGAGGCCAGCGAACACCGAGGCGAGCCCGCCGACGAGGCCCCACGCCGCGAAAGCGAGCGCGAACGAAATCGTCGCGAGGCCAGGGCGCGCGCCGGCGATGCGGCAGCATCGGCCCGCTGGCCGCCAGAGGACGCGCTCTCGAGAGCCCTGTCGCGCATGTCGCGGGCCTAGTCTGACGCCGGCCCTCGCGAAGTCAAGGAGCCTTCGTCGGTCTAATCCAAAAATTCCGCCATACATGTCGCCTCAGGTTCCTGACCCCCGCGTTGCTGCACTACACTGCGACAGGATTGGGCGTTCGATGCCGCCGACGAGCGCCCCGGTGATCACAGCGTGATGAGCGATTCGCCCTGGAGCCAGCCTGATACGGTTGCGGGCTTCGTGCGGTCGCCGCCGAACGACACCTTGCTGCAGGTCGCCGCACGAGAGTGGCGCGCGTCCGCGCGGTTGCTCGACATCGGGTGCGGCGCCGGCCGCAACGCATTGCCGCTGGCCCATGCTGGCTGGGAGGTGGTGGGCACCGACCTCTCGTTACCGATGCTGACGGCGGCTGCCGCGCGTGTGGCGGATGCTCAGCTCGCGAATCGTGTGCGCCTGCTGCGGGCGCCGATGGACCAACTGCCCTTCGCGTCCGCTGTCTTCGACTTCATCGTCGCGCATGGGATCTGGAACCTCGCGCGTTCCGGCAGTGAGTTCCGGCAGGCGGTCCGAGAGGCCGCGCGCGTGGCGCGACCGGGTTGTGCGCTGTTCCTGTTCACGTTCTCGCGCAGCACGCTTCCCGAAGAGGCCGAACCGCTGCCCGGTGAGTCCTTCGTGTTCACGCAGTTCTCCGGCCAGCCGCAGTGCTTTCTGACTGAGGAGCAACTCGTCAGCGAACTCGCCGCGTGCGGCTTCGAGCCCGACCCGTCGCTCCCGCTGCGAGAGCTGAACCGGCCCGCGAAAGGCGCGCTCCGCTCCAGCTCCGCACCCGTGATCTACGAAGGCCTGTTCCGGTTCGGACGAGAATAGGGACGCGTCAGCCCCGTGTTCACTCAGCCTCGCCGCGCTGCCTCGATGGCGGCGACGGACAAGGACGGCCGCGTGCTTAGAGGTCGGGAGGACTTGCAGGCTCCGACGCTATCTGGAGACGGCTCGGCCGAGCCGTCGAGGGAGGCGGACCGTGCTATCGACGACGGAAGAGTCTGCGGCTCGAGAACAAGAGGCCCGTGCCGAGGAACATGAGGCTCGCGGGCTCGGGTACCGGGTTGCCGTCAAAGCGTCGTTGTCTGAACGTGGCGGTAGGTCAACTGGTCCTGATGAAATCCGCGGGGGTTACCGATATCGGTGAGATTCATCGCGAAGATGCTGTAACCGGCCAGCGGCGTCCCATTCGTAATCGCATACTGTGCGAGCTGCGAACGAGTCGGCGCTGATCTGCCCCTCGAGCCGTTCACCTTCAATGAACCAGATGGCCTCCTGCACGCGCGATCCGATTTGCGTCCAGATCTGGCGTGGCTCCCGAAGGCGTCGGGGATCGCGTGATACCCGCCTGACACCACTTCGCCGTAGAGCCACTTGGTTGCGTCGGCGAGCGGATCGTAGGTCCCACTGGCGTCCTGGCCGCTCACGCCGCCGTTCACGGCGCCGCCGTTCAGCGCGTACTCGTACGTCGCGCCGTAGTTGAACTCCTCGTTGAACTCGATGCAGAACGTGATGAAGCTGCCGTCGCCAAGAGCGCCCAACGTCGGGTCGCTGGCGTGCGCCAAGAAGGCACCGCCTCCGCCAGGGGCGTTGTTGGCGAACGGGGCCGAGTTGTTATCGGATAGCCACACCACCGGGCTGGCCGACGCCCCTGTGGGCATCGAGAGCAAAGCGACAAAGGCACTAAGTATCGCGAAGCGACGGATCGCCAGCGCAGGGAGACATCTGTTCACACTCATTCTGCTCTAGCTCAAGCAAAGCCCGAGCCGCCGCCGTGAAAATGACGGTTCCCGTCGAGAACTCGCCAATTTCCTCGGTAAAGCTCGAGCCTGTTGAGCTGCTGCGTACGGTTGCGGCGAACGTCTGACGTCGCCCCTGGCAGGCCGGTCGCTCCGCTAGCTGGACCTTTAGTCTCCCGCCTTGGCGACTTGGACGTCAGGGGCGTGGAGCTGCGGCTGGCCGCCCGGGTCCTCTCTGTATCGCGGGCGCTACGTCGCCTCGAGCGCCTTCAGGCGGCTCCGCGCGTCGGCGGCGTTGGCGAACGAGGCGTTCAGCGCGAGCGCTTTCTTCAGCGCGGCGACGCCTTCGGCCTTCTTGCCCCGCTCGGCCTGCACGATCCCGAGATAGTAGAACGCTTCCGCGCGTTCGGGCTTGGCCGCGGCCGCCTTCGCGAGCGTCGCGGCGGCTTCGGTCAGCTCGCCGCGTGCGCGCTGAACCCAGCCGAGCGTCGTCTGGAACTGCGACACCGCCGGCGCGATCGCCACAGCCTTCCGCGCCCAGATCAGCGCGTCGGTCAGTGGCACCTTCCGCTCCGCAGCCATCCACGCGAGGTTGTTGTAGGCGATCGCCTGCTTCGGCTCCAGCGTGATCGCCGCCTGGTACTCTCGCTCGGCGTCGTCCCACTGCTGCTGTTGCTGGTAAATCATCCCGAGGCGCAGGTGCGGTGCACTGAACGCGGGAGCCTCCTCGGCGGCCGCGCGGTAGTCCTGGATCGCGCTGGCCAGGTCCGGCTTCGACGTGAACAGGTTCCCGCGCTCGTACAGCGCCGGCGCATATCCGGGCGCGATCGCCAGCGCGCGCGTGAACGCGTCGAGTGCGGCGTCGAAGCGCCCCTTTGATGCGTGAAGCCGTCCGAGTTGGTAGTGCGGCAGCGGGTTGTCTGGCGAGAGGCTCGCCGCCTTCGTCAACTCCTGCACTGCGTCGCTGTCGTTCCCCGACATGGCGTACGCGACGCCGAGCGCATAGTGGGCGCCCGCGTGGTCGGGCTCGAGGGCGATCGCTTCTTTGTAGAACGGGATCGCTTCGCCCGGTTTACTGAACGCCATCATGTAGAGATCGCCCATGTCCACGCGCGCCCCCGCCGACGCGGCGTCCAGCTGGGTCGCCGTCCGCAGTGCCTTCTCCGCGTCGCTCGCGTGTCCTTCGGCGAACTGGTACTTCGCCCAGTCCCGCTGAACGGTCGCGTTGTCGGGCGCCATGGTGAACGCCTGCCGCAGGTATGCGCTGACCGCCTTGCGATCACCGCGCTCCGCGGCGACCTTCGCCAGGCCCAGCATCGCCGGCGCGGCTTTCGGGTCCAGCTTGAGGACCTGCTGGAACGCGGATTCCGCTCCGCTCCAGTCGGCGCGCCCCAGCGCCGCGATGCCGCGCTGGTAAGCCTGCTCCGCGGCACCCGGTTTCAGCTTGACGCTGTCCGCGTGGGCGCGGGTGACGATAACCAGCAGCGCGACCATCGTGCATGTGACCAACACGCGTGCCCGCGAGAAGATTGCTGATATGCCCATGGGAGCTGCAATTCTGTCGGCAATCAAGAGCAAAAACCCGGCGCGCCTTGCGACGCGCCGGGCTCGAGGACGACCAGAGGAATCGACGCGACTACCTTCGACGTCCGGCGGCGGTATCGCACCGCGCCCAGGAGGCCGCTGCCGAGTAGTACCAGCGTCGCTGGCTCGGGGACTTCTCCGCCGCCGGTGGGGTTGATCACCGGAGCACCAACGCCAGCGAAGCCGAAGATGAAGGTCGCCGGAGTGCCGAGCCCCGGTCCGAACGTCGTGTCGCTCTGACCAAACGAGTAGATCCTTCAGCGCTCTGCCGCGATGAGCGCTGCCAGTGCCGCCGCTTCGTTCGGAGCCGCTCCATAGAGGATCGTGAAGGTCTTGCTCGCGCCATCCGCCAACGAACCGAAGTTGAACCGGAAGTAGGCGCCGTGGTCGAAAGGTCCTGAGTCGGTAAAGTCCGCGTTGACCGTTCCTGCGAAAAATCCCCCTGGGTCGCCAGCCAGCGGGTTGGCGGTCGCAAAGCCCTGGTCGCTCGGTACCTCCAGATCGCCAAGCGTTGCGCCCTTGAGCGTGACGAACTCGTTGAACTCGGTCGGCGGAACGTCCCAGTCCATCACGCGCACGTACTTCAGATCGGTCACCGTGGCGCCGGTCGTGTTCGTGATCGTCACCGTGTCCTCATACAGTGACGGGGACGCCGACGGATGGTAGTTCTGATCGACGGTGAGGCCACTCAGGTTCGTAAGATGAACCTTCGAGTCCGCCGTCGACGCGGTGCTCGTGAACGAATCCACCGTCAGGTTGTCGCTCCGCCGTCGCTCGAAACGTTCGCGTACCCCGAATTCGTGCCGTTTGCCGAGACGCCCCAGCCTTCGCACAGGCACCCCGGAGCGGTTGCGTCCCGCCACTCCGGCGTACCGCTGCCCCAGTCCTGAAACAGCGCGACACCAATGTTTCCGCCAGCGTTCGTCGAGAACGGATGGTCCGGATCGGTGCCCGGCGACCCCGACGATGGGAACGTGTTGAGATGGCCCTCGGCGTTCACGCCAAGCGCTATCCCACTGCCATTGGTAATGACGGCCTGGGCCGAGGCGGGCCGTGCGCCACACAACAGCGCCGTCACTACGGCAGCGCCCGTGACGCAAGTGAGGGTTCTTACTCTCATGCTCGCCTCCTTTAAAAGCGCGCGTGAGTCCTTCTGGTCGTCCTGTCGCGGCGTCTCAGGTCCCGGGGAAGGAGCTACCTGGTGCACGAGACGGCAATCCGCGCCCGGCGTGATAGCAAAAAAAAAGCCAATCAATGAGATGCTCTGCACAAGCGGTCGCTCTTGCTCAGCTAAATAGATGTCGGCGCGCGGGAGGACTTACTTCAACTTGATGCGCCATCGCCCAAAAGATCCTACCTGGTGCATAAGGACCGCAGCCAAAACCAATTGCGAGGCCGATACGGTCGAGCCGGAGTGCGAAAGGCGGCAGGCCGCCGGGATCATTTTTCGGATATGGTGTGCCGTCACATCCGGGGGACGCCGCCAATGCTGTCAGCAACCAGACGGATCGCCGTGTGCTCGATTCTCCTGTGGCTCGCCACCGCCTCGGCCGCTTACGCGCAGGACACGGTGACCACAGCGACCGGCGAGAAGATCGTCGGCGAGATCAAGAGCGTGGAGAAGGACATCGTCACGATCGAAACGCCCTATTCCGACTCTGATTTCAAGATCAAGTGGGAGCAGGTGGTCGCGATCGACAGCGCTCGCCAATTCATGGTCGAGACGTTCGACGGGCGGCGCCTGTCCGGCCCGTTGACGACCGACGTGGCGAAGAAGGCGCTGCAGGTCGGGGCAGTGACCATCACGCTGGCCGAGATCTCGACGATACAGCCGTTCGAGCGATCGTTCTGGTCACGGTTCGAGACGGCGGTCGACTTCGGCTACAGCATGACGCAGGCGAACCACGCCAAGCAGCTCACGCTCGGCGCCAACCTTTTGTACAGGGACGCGAACAAGCTCGACACCGTCCTGGCCAACGTGTTCAAGAGCTCCCAGTCGAACGCGCCCGAGACGCAGCGCTGGGATCTCGGGAACGACTTCCGGTATCTGCTGGGCGACCGCTGGTACGCGAACACGAGCCAGGACTTCCTGAACAGCGACGAGCAGGGCCTCGACCTTCGCACGACGATTGGCGGCGGCGGCGGCCGGTACCTGCTTCGTTCCTCGTCGCAATACCTGGCCGTCGGCGGCGGGCTGGCGTGGACCAGAGAGGACTACACGGATCCGGCGATCGAGACGAAGGACTCCGGAGAGGCGTACATCGGCACGGAGTTCATGACCGAGAAGCTGAAGATCGCCGACCTGGTGACGCGATTCAACTACTACCCGAGCCTGACGATCGACAACCGCTATCGAATCAACTACACGTTCGACCTCGACTTCAACCTGCCCGGCGACTGGTACATCAGAGTGAGCCTCTTCGAGAACTACGACAGCAAGCCGCCAGGCGGGCTGTCGAACAACGACTATGGCTGGTCGAACGCCTTCGGCTTCAAGTTCTGAAACACGCCGTAGCCCGCCGCAGAGAGGACAGCAAGATGACCAGGAAGCTGCTGATCGCCGCCGGCGCTCTCGTCGTCATCGTCGTCGTCGCGGTGTCTTTCCTGGGCTCGAACCTCGACTCCATCGTGAAGAAGGCCATCACGAGAGTCGGATCGGAGATGACCGGCGTCTCGGTCGACGTGGACAAGGTCGCGCTTGCGCTCGCCGACGGACGCGGCGAGATCGGCGGGCTCGTCGTCGAGAATCCGAGGGGCTACGAAGGACCGCACGCCTTCAAGCTCGGATCGATTGTGCTCGACCTGGACACGGCCTCGGCCACCAAGGACGTCGTCGTGATCAAGGAGCTCACCATCGAGGCGCCCGACGTCGTCTATGACAAGGGCACGGACGGCAGCAACGTCGAAGCCATCCAGCGCAACATCGACGAGTACAGGCAAGACGCATGCGGACCAGGCCGAGGACAAGACGGCCAAGGACGACGCCGCCGCGAAGCGTTTCATCATCGAATCGCTGCAGATCCGCAATGGCAAGATCAGGCTCACCGGGCGGGACACGGTGATTGACCTGCCGCCGCTGCAGATGCGCGACGTCGGCAAGAGCCGCGGTGGGATGACGGGCGCCGAGATCGCCGAGCGTCGTCGTGAAGCAGATGACTCAGGCCACGGTAAGCTCAGCGGCTCGCGCGCTCGCCCAGGACGCCGTGAAGGAGCGTGTCGACGAGGCCAAGGACCAGGCCAAGGACCGCGGCGCCCCGGGCGCTAAGCCCATCTACCGAGTCAGGTCCTGCAAGGCAATCGGCGCTAGAATGAGTGCCTCTTTCCACCTGGGGGCATGACATGAGAACCAGTCGATGGCTGTCGGCGTTGATTCTGGCCGGTTTCGCGTTGGCCACGGCGGCCCCCGCGTCGGCTCAAGGCGTTGCCAAGCGAACGGCGAAGCGCGCGGCGAAGGACGCCACGAAGGACGCCGCGGGCGACGCCGCGAAGAAGGCGGCGATGACGCGCGATGGCGCCAGACGCCATCGACCTCAACGCGGCCACGCCCGAGCAGTTGGCCAAGCTGGGCCTCGACGAGGCCACGGTGAAGAAGGTCGTCGACAGCCGGCCGTTCACCAGCCTGGAAGATCCCAAACTCAAAGAGGCGATCCCGGCCGACACCCTCGCGAAGCTCAAGGGCAAAGTGACGGTCAAGCCAGCCGGCGACCCCAAGCCGGCCGATGCGGCTGCTCCGAGCGACGCGGCAGCGCCCCCGAGTGTGGCCTCGCCCACGGAGCCTGCGACACCGGCGACTCCGGCGACGCCCCCGCCGCAGTCCAGATAGTCAGCGCGGGAGGTATCCGTGATGATTGCGCGCCGGTACTTCTCGCACGGTGGTCTTCTTGTCGCGGCCCTCGCGGTCGTTCTCTCGGCGACCCTGTCGTCGTGCGGCAGCGGCTCGAACGGCGCCCCAGCCACCACCCGTGTTGCTGACGCGCCGCCACCGGCTTCGCCGGCTCCCAGCCTGCCTCCGCCCGCGCCGCCTCCGCCGCGCGAGCTCACGTGGAGCGGCAAAGTCGACATGGCGCTCTGGTCGCCGGGCCGGGTGAAGGCCTACAAGGTCGCGCTGGAGCAGAAGACGCCGCCGACGCTCGCCATCCTCCGCATCCCGCGGCTCGAGCTCGAGGTGCCGGTCTACGACGGCACGACCGACGCGGTACTCGACCTCGCGGCCGGCCGCATCGAGGGGACGGCCCTGCCCGGGACGGTGGGCAACGTCGGCATCGCAGCCCACCGAGACGGCTTCTTCCGGATTCTGAAAGACCTGAAGGAAGGCGACGCGCTCGTGCTCGACACGCCCGTCGCGACCGAGAAGTACCGGGTCGAGTGGATCCGGATCACGACGCCCGACGACGTCAGCGTGATCGATTCGACGCCCGATCGCGCGGTGACGCTCGTCGGGTGCTTCCCGTTCTACCATCGCGGCCCGGCGCCGCAACGGTTCATCGTTCGCGCCGTGCCCGCGGCGTGATCGCCGCCCGAGTTCGCACGCAAGGAGCTGAAGATGAAGACACGTCGATTCGCCGCCGCTCTGGCCCTCGTCACGCTCGCCTGTACGGGTCCGGTGCTGGCCCAGGACAAGGGCAAGACCGAAGCCGCGAAACTGGCGACTGCATCACGGGCGGCGTTGAAACAGCTCTCCGCCACCGTGCCGTTGGCCAAGACACTTTCAACAACGGCCGAGGCCGTGCTCGTCTTTCCCGAAATCACCAAGGCGGGCTTCGGAATCGGCGGCCAGTATGGCGAGGGCACTCTGTTGAAGAAGGGCGCGGCGGCGGGCTACTACAAGACGACGGGCGCGTCGTTCGGCCTCCAGGCCGGCGGCCAGAAGTACGGCTACGCGATGTTCTTCATGAACGCGAAGGCGCTCGATCAGCTCGACAACGCGAACGGCTTCGAAGTCGGGGTCGGCCCGAGCATCGTGGTCGTGGACGAGGGGATGGGGAAGAGCACCACGACGAAGACGCTCAAGGACGACGTCTACGCCTTCATCTTTGGACAGAAGGGCCTCATGGCGGGCCTCGGCATCCAGGGCAACAAGATCTCGAAGATCACGCCCAAGTAAGCGGTCGATCCGGGCAACGAGCAGAATCGACTCAGGCACGGTATTTCGGACCTCGTCCGCAGACCCGGAGGGACCTCCCGCCCGGTCGAACGGGGACGTCGTGAATTGTTAATAAATCTGACATTCTGGGCTTTTGGCACACGGTACGCGGTCTGCAACCCGTCTTCCGGCTGACTGGATCCATGGACGCACTACGCCGTCGGCTTCTTCTGGCTGCCGAGAGAACGAGCTGGACCCTCGGGGTTGCCGGCCTGCTGGGGTTGGGCGTGTTCCACGTCTGGACCGCGACCTCGACGCGAGACGATCTCGAGCGCTTCCGAGCGCTCCAGGGTGCCGCCCGACAGGCCGACACCCCTGACCAATCCCTGTGGTCGCCGGTGCGCGTCAGCGCCTGGCGTGCGGCGCTGATCGGACCAGCGCCCGCTCCTCTCGCGGTGGTTCGAATCCCCAAGATTCGACTCGAGGTGCCGGTACTGCCCGGCACCGACGACCGCACGCTCGACCGCGCCGTGGGTCACATCGACGACACGGCGCTGCCGGGAACGGATGGGAACTCTGGCATCGCCGGGCATCGCGACGGCTTTTTCAGGGGACTCAAGGACATCGTTCCGGGTGACGAGATCGAGCTCGAAACGCTCAAGGGAAAGGAGATTTATCGCGTCGATCGAACGTGGGTGGTCAACCCCGAGGACGTCACGGTCCTGGATCCGACGGCCACGCGGTCGCTGACGCTCGTGACCTGCTATCCCTTCTACTACGTCGGCGCCGCGCCGCAGCGCTTCATCGTCCGCGCCGTTCTCGCAGGCGATCGGTCTGTCGGCGTACTCCCCGTTGGCCCGCGTTCTCCCGTTTCGTGATCGCCATGTACGTTTTTCAGAGGAGAGATTTCATGCGACGCACATTGACCCGCGGACTGCTGGCCTCGATGGTCGTGATTCTCACGGCCGCCGTGTCGCTGGCGCAGCAGTCGACGACGACATCGACGCAGACGAAGACATTCCAGGTGATCGCGGTGGACGGCAACGACCTGGTCGTGAAGCTGCCGGAAGGCACACGCGAGCTGACGGTCAACGATGACTTCCGCTTCACTGTCGATGGGCAGCAGCTGTCCGTGCACGACTTGAAGCCGGGCATGAAGGGCACCGCCGTCGTCACGACGAAGACGACGATCACGCCGGTTACCGTCACCGAAATGAAGAACGGCACGGTCATGCAGGCGTCCGGTCCGAGCATCATCGTCAAGACCGATCAGGGCATCAAGATGTTCAGCCAGGGCGACGTCGACAAGCGCGGCGTGAAAATCGTGCGGAATGGCCAGCCCGCCGTGATCAACGACTTCCATCAGGGCGACCAGATCAGCGCGACCATCATCACGACGCATCCTCCGCACGTCATGACCGAGAAGCAGGTCAACGCCACGCTCGCGAAGGCCCAGGCGCGCTCCCGCTCCCGCGGCGTCAGCAGGCTCGGCCCCGGCGATGGCAGCAGCACCGGCTGCGGAGGCACCTGCCGCGAAGCACCTGCCGAAGACCGCCAGCCTCTGGCCGACCCTGTGGCTCGCGAGCACGCTGTCGCTCGGATTGGGCATCTTCCTGACGCTCAAGCGCCGCGCGATCGTCTAGGAATCGACCGTGGCGGCGCGCCTCGCTGCGCGCCGCCGCTGAATGGGCCGCCGGCGAATCCATGATTCGCCGGCGCTCTCTACGGCAGCTCCACCTCGTACGCAGTGACCCGCCAGTTGCCGTCTTCCCTCCGCCACAGCAATCGCAGGACCGGTGCGTCTCCGCTCTGGGTACGGAACCGGAACGTCATGCCGAAGGCTTGCCCGTATTCGAGCGGCAGAGGATCGGGCGGGACTGCGCCACGGGCACGGGCGTCGCACTCGACTGTGTCGCCAAGCGCGTTGGGAATGCTGGTCAGGCTGAACAGACCCGCGTACGGCTGATCCATCACACGAATCGCCGAGTGGAGCGGTTCGGCAGCCTCGACGACTGTGTCCAGAGTGCGCGGCGAGCCGACCTGTTTGCCGACACGCTCGAGACTGGCGCGGATCTTCTGTCCGGCATCGTCGAGCGACGTTGACGCCGGCGCGTCAGGACCCCGCAAGAGGTCGTAGCACGAGTAGCTTCGCCTCGAGATTGATCGGAACGCCGCGTCGTAGTCCTTCTGAATCAACCAGGCGTCCAGAAAGCCCTTCGCCGCGTTGACGAGGAGGAGGTCCGCCTTGATCCGCACGATCGTCGGCGTGGGCGGCGCCGGCGGCGCCGGCATCGCGTCGGCGTCCAGCTCTGTCTGCCAGGACACGATCTTCCAATACCCGTCTTCTTTGGCCCAGAGCAACGCGATCGAGGCGGCCTTGCGCGGGCCGACCACGCGGAACGTGGTGCCGAAGTGGTGCCCGTACTCGTGCGAGACCTTGGCGGGTGAGCCAGGCGTCAGCCGGCTCGCGCAATCGAATCTGGCCGCGACGTCGTCGGCCACGTCGTAGATGACGTATTGGCCCTGGTGAGGCTGAGGCACCACGCGCAGCCCCGGCTTCGTGAAACGCACGCCGGTTGTCAGACCCTCGAGGGAGGCGTGCGGGCCGAGGGCGTCGTGAGTCGCTTTCAGGTTCATCAGTATCTGAAACGGCGCCAGGCCTCGGTCGTAGGCGAATGGATCGGGCATGTTCTCGGCCAGACACGCGTACGACCGTTCGGACACATAGCCCATCGCCGCCACCGCGTTGCCTTCAACCAGCCACGCCTGCAGGAAGTCGGACGCCATCACGGTGATGTCCTTCTTGCCCGCGCGTGGAACACGCGGCAAGCGCAAGCGCGGAGGGCGTCTCGACGGCATCGGGGCTCCTGGAGAGACCGACACCGAAGAAACCTCGCCACCAGCTCTGAAGCCCGCTCCAACGCGCCTGGTGGCGCTCGTCGTTGTTGCCGGCGCGGACGTCAGAGTTTGATGCGCTCAGATGCCCGTTGAACAACATCGAGGGGAAGCTCGACGATCGATAGTCGACGTCGATGTCTGCCAGGCGTCCGTCGAGCGCCATCGACACTTGAATCGACGGCGTGCCCTGCTCCCGGTAGTTGAGCGGATAGCCCTTGTGATAGACGGAGTTGTCGGCAGCGCGCTTGAACTCCCGCGATCGCTGCAGCAATTCGCGCGCGTTCGGCGTCAATCGAACGTAGATCCGGAACTGGCGATCGCCTGCCGTCCCCGGGACCTCGCCCTTGACCGTGTCGATGCGCTCGATGAGCGACAGCGCATCTCCGAACGTCTGGCCCGTCCCGTCGGTCAGCGCGGTCGTCATCAGCGCATTGGTGACCGCCTCGAACGTGGTCTTCGTGGAGAGGGGCAGGACTTCGTCGTAGAACGAACGGGCATCGAGCTGCTGCCCCGTCACCTTGACGAATCTGGTGACCCAATCGTCGACGAGCCGCTGGCGACGCTGGTCGAGCTCCGAGTAGGCGCCGCCGAACGGTCGTGGCGACTGCTGGGCCACGGACCATCACGGCCAAGCGCGCTGCGAAGAGCACGCCGGCAACGATCCGATGCATCCGCCGGAAACGCATCGACATGTCGTGAATTCCTCGCGGAAGAGGTTAAACCGTTTTCGGCAACGTCCGCGCCCTTTTTTGTTGGCCGCCCAGGTTCGCCGCGCTCGTCCGGCGCAAGCTCGACCTCGCGTCGACGAACTCACCCGGGCGACCTTGCCCTTGCGCCGTAACTGCGTTGGGATTGAAATAGAAGACGTGCTCTGAAGTGGGCGCCAGGACGCCGCCTTCCCAGCTCGGCGAGGCCCTCTGATGAGCGATCCTGCCCCCCACCCCCCGTCGCCCATTCCGGTCCGCTCTCCCGAACCGGTGGGCCTCGCGCCCGCGGCGTCGGCGATGCACGCGAGAGCCCTGGAGGAGATCGCTCCGCCCACGGTCCTCCTCGACGACCGATGGAACGTGCTGCACGTCTCGCCGACGGCGTCCCGCTTCTTCCAGCAGAGCGCCGGGCCGCTGGCCAGGCGCGTCACCGATCTCGTGCGGTCCGAGCTCCGCCACGCCCTTCATGTGCTGCTGCTTCGTGCATCCGAGCAGCCGTCGATGCAGGTATCGGCACTGCTGGACGTGCGCTTCGATGACACCCTCCGGAGCGTGACGATGCTGGCGCAGCGGCGATCGCGCCCGACCGGTCCGCCCCACGTGCTGCTCACGTTCCTGGACATGGGTGACACCACACAGGCCACCGCCGATCGCGACGATCGGGGCGATGCCAACGGCTCCCTGAGCACGAAGCTTCGAGACGCGGAGGAACGTCTCGAGAACATGCGCGAGGCATCGCTGCTGACGACGGAGGAGCTTCGCGCCGCGAATGAAGAGCTGCAAAGCCTCGACGAGGAGTACCGTTCGACGACCGAAGAGCTCGACACCAGCAAGGAGGAGCTGCAGAGCACGAACGAGGAGCTGCGAGCCGTCAATCACGAGCTGACGCTCAAGCTCGACGAGCTGTCCCGAGCGCACAGCGATCTCGAGAACCTGATGGCGGCGACCAACATCGCGACGCTGTTCCTCGGCACCGATCTCCGCATCAGGTGGTATACGCGGCAGCTGGCGGATCTCTTCACGGTCCAGGCTCGCGATCTCGATTGGCCGATTGGCGACCTCAGGCACACGCTCAACTACGACGACTTCGAAACGGACGCGCGCCGCGTCCTCGAGACGTCGTCGCCCATTGAACGGCAGACGACGAGCGCCGCGGGACGCATCTACATCGCCCGCCTCAGTCCGTACCGCACACCACGAGAGGGCGCCGTCGACGGCGTCGTCGTCACCTTCGTCGACATCACGGTGCTCAAGCAGGTGGAGGACGCTCTCCGCGAGAGCCAGCAGCAGCTGGAGAGCGAGTTCGCGGTCATTCGTCAGCTGCACGCGATGACCCTGAGCGTTGCGACGGCGCCCGAGCTCGGCGATGCCTTGCAGCGGCTCGTCGCCGCCGCCGTAGCGCTGCATGGCGCCGATCAGGGACACGTGCAGTTGTACGATCGAGAGACCCGGCGGCTGCAGATCCTGGCGCATTGCGGCTGCGCCGCGCCCTTCCTGGCCCGGTTCGCGTCGATGCCGCTCGACGATCCGTCGGCGTTCGCCGCGGTCCTGCGCACGCGTGAGATCGCGCAGATTCCAGACGTCGTCCAGTACGAGCCGGACGCGTCGTTGCGCCGGCTCGCCGTGGAAGCCGGATATCGCGCCGTGCAGGCCTCGCCGCTCGTCAGCCGCGAGGGCGAGCTTCTCGGCGTGCTGTCCGTCCATTTTCGCGATCGGCACCAGTTCACGGAGCGGGACCTGCAGCTGAGCACGCTGCTCGGCCGACAGGCTGCCGACCTGCTCGACGCACGGCTTCGGCAGCTGGAGGTCTCGGCCAGCAAGGTCGAGACCTCTGAGGTCCGGACGCTGCTGGGGCGTCTGGTATTGGTACAGGAAGAAGAGCGGCGTCGTGTCGCGCGGGACGTTCACGATCAGCTGGGCCAGCCGATGACGGCGCTGCGAATGCAGATGGAGGTCTTTGGCACGAAATGTGGGTCGGACCCGGCCTTGATGGCGGAGGTCAGACGCACAATGCAGCTGGCCGAGGAGCTCGATCGGAGCATTGACTTTCTCACGTGGGAGCTCAGGCCGGCAGCGCTCGATCGCCTCGGACTCTCGGCGGCGCTCGAGGACCTGGTCCACGCGTGGTCGGAACGCTTTCACATGGCCGGCGAATACCAGGCTCACGGCACGGACGGCCGATCGCTTCCGTCCGATGTGGCCGTCAACCTCTACCGCATCGTCCAGGAAGGCGCTGCACAACGTGCAGAAGCATGCCCGGGCGACGCACGTGAGCGTGCGGTTCACCGTGCGAGGGGCGGAAGCCGCGATCGCGATCGAGGACGACGGACAGGGCTTCACGCCAGGGGCCGCTGACCCGACGCCGCATGACGGTCTTGGGCTGGTCGGCATGCGCGAACGGGCCCGGTTGATCGGGGGCCAGATTGCGATCGAGGCCGCGCCCGGCCGAGGCACGTCGGTCGTGGTGACGGTGCCGGTCGACGACCGCGCCGATCGGACTGGAGCGTATGACCGAACCAGATGCTCGACCGCGCATTTCCGTGTGCGGCATCGGCGCCTCCGCGGGCGGCGTCGAGGCGCTGCAGCAGTTCTTTCTCGGCGTCGCGCCCGATCTCGGCCTCGCGTACGTCGTCATCGTGCACCTCGCGCCCGATCACAAGAGCGAGCTGCCGGCGATTCTGAGCCGCTGCACCACGATGCCGGTCGTGCAGGTCGGCGACAGCCGGCAGGAACCGCTCCAGCCGGATCACGTCTACGTCATCGCGCCCGATCGGAAGCTGGAGATCACCGATTCGGCCGTCGGCGCCTCCCCTTTCGACCAGCCGCGAGGCCAGCGGACCGCCATCGATCTGTTCTTTCGTTCGCTCGCGTCGACGCATGGCGACGGGTTTGCCGTGCTCCTGTCCGGGAGCGGCAGCGATGGGGCGCTCGGCGCGCGCGCCGTGAAAGAGTGCGGCGGGCTGATCCTCGTCCAGGATCCGAACGAGGCGATGCACGGCGGCATGCCGCGCGCCGCGATCTCCACCGGCGCCGCCGACCTGGTCCTGCCGGTGCGCGAGCTGGCCGTTCGTCTCAACGAGCTGGCCCGCAGCAAGCGTCGACTGCAGCTGGCCGAGCCCGATGCCGGGACGGCCGACGTCACGGCGGCCGACGACGACAGGGCGCTCAAGAGCGTGCTCGACCTGCTGCGGAAGCGCACCGGCCATGATTTCTCGAAGTACAAGCGCAGCACCGTGCTGCGGCGGCTCTCCCGGCGCATGCAGCTGGCGCACCAGCTGACGATCCACGAGTACCTGGCGTTCCTGCGTGCCAGCGCCACCGAGCCGCAGGAGCTGCTGAACGACCTGCTGATCTCGGTGACGATGTTCTTCCGCGACCCGGACGCGTGGGCGGCGCTCCAGACGCAGGTCATCGGCCCGCTCGTGGAACACGCCGATCCCGGACACGCAGCTCCGCATCTGGGCGGCGGGCTGCGCGACCGGCGAGGAGGCGTACTCCCTCGCGATCCTGTTCTGCGAAGAGTTCGATCGGCGCAAGCAGTCCCGCGAACTTCATCGTCTTCGCTTCCGATGTCGACGAAAGCGCATTGACGGTGGCGCGGGAGGGGCGGTACCCGCAAGCCATCAGCGCCGACGTCTCCGAATCGAGGCTTGACGCGTTTCTTCCGGCTCGAGGACGACCACTACCGGGTGACGACGGAGGTGCGCGACCACATCGTCTTCGCGGCGCACAGCCTCCTGCGCGATCCGCCGTTCTCCCGCGTGCACCTGATCGCCTGCCGCAACGTCCTGATCTATCTCGATCGGGAACTGCAGGAGCAGGTCATGAGCGTGTTCCGCTACGCCTGTCGCGACGACGCCGTGCTGTTTCTCGGCCTGTCGGAGTCGGCGAGCGACGACCTGTTTCAGCCGCTCGACAAGAAGCATCGCCTCTTCGGCATCCGGCGCGGGAGGACGGGAGCCGTCCCGCGCTGCCGGACATCCTGAGCCCGCCGTTGACCCGGGTGCGGCAGGTGCGCGATTGGCGAGTGCCCTCCTCGTCGACGGCCGCAGAAATCCACCTGTCGGTGCTCGAACAGGTGGCGCCGCCCTCGGTCGTCATCGACGAGCGCTGGAATGTGATGCACGTGTCCCCGACCGCGGCGCGGTTCTTTCAGCAGGGCGCCGGCGCGTTGGCGCGGCGTGTCACCGAGCTGGTGAGGCCGGAGATCCGCGACGAGATGCACGCCCTGCTGCAGCGGGCGATGGACGACCCGGCGCCGCAGCTCTCGGCGTTCTTTCCGGTTCGCTTCGACGGCCCGCCTGCACCGAATGGCGGTGCTCGTTCAACAGCGGCCCCAGCGGAGATGATGGCCGCCGGGACATGCTGGTGACCTTCCTGGATGCCGGCCCGGCGATGACGGAGGGGCCCGGCATCGAGCAGGAGCCATCGAACGAGCTCGTTCGTTCTCTTCGGGAGAAGTTGCGGCTGGCAGAGCAGCACGCCGATGGCATGCAGGACGACCACCATCTGACGACCGAAGATTTGCGCGCGGCCAACGAGGAGCTGCAGAGCCTGAACGAGGAGTATCCGCTCGACCACCGAGGAGCTCGAAACCAGCAAGGAGGAGCTGCAGAGCATCAACGAGGAGCTGCACACCGTCAACAACGAGCTGAAGGTCAAGCTCGATGAGGTGTCGCGGGCGCACGACGATCTCGAGAACCTGATGGCCGCGACCAACGTCGCCACCCTCTTCCTCACGGCGGATCTGCGGATCAAGCGATTCACGCCGCAGCTCGGCGAGATCTTCAAGGTCAAGTCGCGCGATCTCGATCGACCGATCAGCGATCTGAAACACACGCTCGACTACGACGTCGAGGAGGACGCGCGGCGCGTGCTCGCGACCCTGACGCCCATCGAGCGCGAGGCGAGAAGCGCGGCCGGCCGGACGTACGTCGTGCGTCTGGCCCCGTACCGGACCGCCCGTGGCCGTGATGTCGACGGTGTCGTCGCGACCTTCATCGACGTCTCGGCCATCAAGGACGCCGAAGACGCGCTGCGCCGGAGCGAAGCCTTGCTGGCGTCCGAGCTGGACGTGATGCGGCGCCTCCACGCCATGACGCTCGGCCGTGGCGACCGCGGCCACCATGCGAGAGGCGCTCGACCACGTCCTGACCGCCGCGATCGATTTGCACGCGGCCGACCGCGGCAACGTGCAGCTGCTGGATCCCGACTCGCACTCGATGCGCATCGTCGCCCAGCACGGGATTCGAGCCGGCATTCCTCGAGCGCTTCGCGGTTGTCCGGGACGACGACGAGTCTGCCTGCGGCCGCGCCTGGCGAATGCGGCACACCGTGCAGATCGGCGACGTCGGGACCGACGCGGCGTTTGCCCCCTATCGCGCCGCCGCGGCCGAAGCCGGATACCAGGCGGTGCAGTCGGCGCCGCTGATTGGCAGGAACGGGACGGTCGTCGGCGTGCTGTCCGTGCATTTCCGGACTCAGCACACGTTCACCGAACGAGATCGGCAGTTGGGCGACGTGCTTGGCCGTGTCGCGGCGGATCTCATCGAGAGCCGGTCGCAACACGAGAGCGTGCAGGCGTTGAACGAGAGTCTGCGGCTTCGGACGGCGGAGCTCGAAGCGAACCGCGACGAGCTCGCTCGACAGGCCGCGGAGCTCACGCAGCAGGATCGGAATCGCGAGGAGTTCCTGGCGGCGCTCGGTCACGAGCTGCGCAATCCGCTGTCGGCCATCCAGAGCAGCGTCGCGGTCGTTCAGGTCGCAGACGATCGCTCGCGGAAGGCGTTGGCGGTGCTCGAGCGGCAGGTCCAGCACATGACGCGCCTCATCAACGACCTGCTGGACATGACGCGCGTCCGGCACGGCACGGTGCGTCTCGAGCGCCAGGCCGATGGATCTCAATCAGGCGGTCGCCTCAGCGGTCGACACCGCGCGGCCGCGCGCCGACAGCAAGGGCCTGCGGATCGAATTCCGACGTGCCGCGAGTGCCCGTGATCGTCGACGCGGATCCGGAGCGCGTCGCGCAGATTCTCGACAACCTGCTGCGAAACGCGATCGGCTACACCGACGCAGGGCACGATCACCGTGCGCGTCCACCACGACGCTGGGGTCGCCCGCGCTTGCCGTGCAGGATACGGGCATCGGCATCGAGCGCGCCGAGGCCGCCCATGTCTTCGAGCCGTATCAGCGTGGCGTGAACAATCGCCGCAGCGAAGGACTTGGGTTGGGGCTGGCTCTCGTGAAGTCGCTGGTCGAGGCACACGGCGGCGCCGTCGCCGTCGAGAGCGATGGCCAGGGCGCCGGCAGCACGTTCAGCGTCACGATTCCGCTCGCCGGCAGGCCCGCCGCATCGCCGATTGTCGAACACGTCGAGCCCCGCCGCCGAAACGGCGCGTGCTGGTCGTCGACGACCAGCACGATGTGGCCGACGTGCTGGCCTTGCTGCTCGATACCCTTGGCCAGGACGTGGCCGTGGCATACGACGCGCAGAGCGCGGTCGCACTCGCCCGTCAGCGCCGTCCGGATGTCGCATTCCTCGACGTGTCGATGCCGGGAGTGACGGGCTCAGAGCTGGCGCATCAATTGCGCGCAGAGTTCGCGCCTGGTGAGCTGACGCTGGTCGCGGTCACCGGACATGACAGGCATGACGCCCGCGTCGTGGAGGGCAGGTTCGACCAGCATCTGCTGAAGCCCGTCACGGTGGCGAGCGTCGTCGCTGTGCTGAACGCCGCGGCCGCCGGCACGGACACGCCGTCGAAATCGTAGCGCGCCAGCGTTCCCTCCGTTCCGGACCGCGAGATTCCACGCGCGCATGAGGTCCAGGCCTCAACTGAGACACAATAGACCTCCTGGCCATGGCATCACTGATTGAAGCAATCGACATCAAGCGCAAGATGTTCCTCGAGTACCGAGGGCGCGCCCTACCACTGTATCGACGTCGACATCTCGCGCCCGACGGCGCGAGGCGGGCAGACGCTGGTCCGCGTCAAGATCCGGAACCTGCTGACGCGCGCGGTGTTCGACCGGACCTTCAAGGCCGGCGAGAAGTTCACCGAGCCGGATCTCGTGAAGGTGAAGGCCACGTATCTCTACGCGGACAGCACCGGCTACAACTTCATGGACCAGGAGAGCTACGAGACGGTCACCCTCAGCGCCGACACGCTGGGCGACGATCGCCTGTTCCTGGTCGACAACCTGCCGGTCGACATCCTGAAGTACAACGGCAACCCCATTGGCATGGAGCTCCCGCCGCACGTGGAGCTCGTGGTCACCTACACCGAGCCGGCGGTCCGCGGAGACACGAGCAGCGGCAGCGTGACGAAGGCGGCGACCCTCGAGACCGGGATGGAAGTGCGGGTGCCGCTGTTCGTGAAGGAAGGGCGACCGGGTGAAGGTCCACTCGGAGACCCGCGAGTTCGTCGGCCGGGCCTGACGTCGCTCGACGCCAGGCCCGCCGTCCGTCCGGCTAGGTGACGGCCTCGGCGGCGGGTCTCGCGACGGTGAGATCGGGCATCGGCCGTCCGGAGAAGAGCCGACGGCACGGGATCGCCATCAGCCGCGCCCAGCGCGCCGACCGATTCACGCGCGCGCTGTCGGTGGCGATGCCGGTGTTCGCGTACATCTGGCGATAGATCTTCGAGATGAGGAGGAACGCCAGCCGGCCTTTCAGCGACGACACGGCGCGTGAGCGTGCCCAGATGTTCGGCAGCGAGTAGAACCGATCCCACACGGCCTGCGTGCGATCGCGGATCTCGTCGGGGGCCATCACCGGATGGTCCATGTAGACCTTCGGGCGGTTGGCCTGCGGAATCAGCCAGTGGCGCGAGATCGGCACGCCGCCGACTTGCGGAGGATCCTCGCCGAGGCTCTTCTCCCACGACGCGAAATCGAGCGTGCCGGGGAACGGCGTCAGCATCACGAACTGCGCGAAGGTCACGCCAGCCCGCTGGGCGACCGAGAGCGACGCGTCGAACGTGCTCGCGCGGTCGCTCGGCAGGCCGAAGATGAACGAGCCGAGCACGTGCAGGCCGTGGCTGCCGGAACGCCTGGAGGCGCGCGACGAGCGCTTCGCCGCTGCAGTTGAAGTCCTTGTAGATGTCCTTGAGCCCTTCGGGTGTCACGGCCTCGACGCCCACGAGCGCGCCCTTGATGTGCGCGCGACGCATCGCATCGAGGAACTCGGGATCCTCCGCGGCCTCCATCGTGATCTGCGTGAAGAACACGGTGTCATCGGGCAACTGGGCCAGCGCTTCCATCAGCGCGAACCGCTCGGCGCGGGATGCCTGCAGCCGTTCGAGCTGCGCCGGATCCTTGCGCCGCGCGGCCATGCGCAGGTCTTCGAGCGTGACGGGATAGAAGTTGTCGTCGGCGAGCGCGATGAAGCGGAAGCCGCGCCGCCGGAGCTCGACGATCTCGTCGACCACCTTGTCGACGTGCCGCGCGCGCGGACGCTGTCCGTCGGTTCGCCACACGGAGCAGAACGAGCAGTGCTTCGGGCAGCCGCGCACCGTCTGCACCGAGCCCCACATGTAGCGCCCCTCGGGCAGCAGATCCCAGCGGCCGGGAAGGAACGTGTCGCCTTCGATGCGGCCGCCGTCGTACTGACGGACGGAGCGTGCCAGCGACGCAGTCGCGCAGGGCCTCGGGCCACGCGCGCTCGCCGTCGCCGGTGACGACCGCGTGCGCGCCGCCGAGTCGTGCGACTCTTCCGGAAAGAGCGAGGCGTGGATGCCACCGAACACGACGTGCGCGCCGGCCTTCCGGGCCGCGACGCCGATCTCGTAGCCGCGGAGCGCGTTGCCTGTGTGGATGCCGATGCCGACGACGTCCCCGGCCGCGATGACCGACGGGTCGAAGCTTTCGAGCGTCTCGTCGATCAGCAGTGGCGTGCCGAACGACTCCGGCGTGGCCGCTGCCAGCACGTACAACCAGCGCGGCGTGATGACGCCGATGCCGAACGACACGTGACTCGGGTTGACGAGGTAGACGTTCATCGTGAGAACACGACGACCGCACACTTACGATCGCGCATCGGTCCCTCCGGCCAGGCCATTATGAGGAACCCGCAACTGAACGGGAAGCTCACGGCAGCACCCTTCACTGTACCTCAACCACGCCGGCTCCGCACGATGAGATGAGAGGGCTCCGGCGACGGCCGCGCAGGCGTTTGCCGTATACTCAACGCACCTGCTTTCTTGAGCTCTCAGGCCTTTTCCGGCCCTGGCCCTCACCAAAGCGTTGCTCTGTGAGGGTCCGATGACCGGTTTTCCCGCGTTCTTCGCCAGCGCTGCCACGGGTGTGCGGTGATCTGGCGCCCCACCAACATGGGATCGTTCGAGTTCGTCGTCCTGGCGACGCTGCGCACGGGGCAGCTGACGCGGGGATGCCTCCCCCGAGTGACCGGCGATCACACGAAGGCCGTTATCGCGCAACGGGAGGTCGCCGAGGGTTTGATCGTCGCGACGGCGAACGCGTCCAGCCAGGTCCCGGCCGAGCCCCAGCGCTGACGGCGCGAGCCGTCCGAGGCCGCTGACGCGGCCTGGCGTACTGCGCCGCCTCGCGTGGTGCGCCGGCCGTGTCTGCCAGAGGAGCGTTCAGCCGCTCCAACGGCGTTTTCACGATCCGCTCAATCTCCCGAAGCAGTCCCGCGTCAGCACCTGACACCAGCGAGACCGCGCGTCCGTCGAGTCCGGCCCGGCCGGTCCGGCCGACGCGGTGCACGTAGTCCTCCGCGACGAGCGGCAGGTCGAAGTTGACGACGAGCGGCAGCCGCGCGATGTCCAGCCCGCGCGCGGCGATGTCCGTGGCGACGAGCACGCGCACGCGACCCGTCTTGAAGTCGGAGAGCGCGCGGTTGCGGGCGCTCTGACTCTTGTTGCCGTGGATCACGCCGGCCGAGACGCCCCGCTGTTCGAGATCGTCGCCGACGCGGTTCGCGCCGCGCTTGGTCTTGCAGAACACCAGCGCCTGCTCCGTGTGCTCGGTCAGGATGTGCGACAGCAGATCGCGCTTGCGCTCGGTGGACACGTGGTGCACCTGGTGCGTCACGTTCGCCGCGACCACCTGGCCGGTGGACACGTCCACACGGGCCGGGTTGCGCGTGAACTCCGCCGACAGTCCGACGACGCCATCCTCCAGCGTCGCGGAGAACAACAGGGTCTGACGCTGACGAGGCAGCGCCGGAAGGATGCGCCTGAGCGCGGGCTGAAAGCCCATGTCGAGCATCCTGTCGGCCTCGTCCAGCGTGAGCACTTCGATCCCCGAGAGGTCGACGGTCTTCCGCTGCATGTGATCGATGAGACGGCCGGGCGTCGCGACGACGATGTCCGTGCCGCGGCGCAGCGCCTGAATCTGTCCGCCCATGCCGACGCCGCCGTAGATGGCGACGACGCGAAGGCGGCTCGATGCGGCGTAGCCCGACAGCGTCTGAGACACCTGCAGCGCCAGCTCTCTGGTCGGGACGAGCACGAGCGCGCGCGGCTTCACGCGGCCGGCTGCGCGCCCTGCGTGGTCAGGCGCTGAATCATCGGCAGGCCGAACGCGGCCGTCTTGCCCGTGCCGGTCTGCGCGCGCGCCAGCAGGTCGACGCCGGTCAGAACGACGGGAATCGCCTTGATCTGGATCGGAGTCGGAGTGGTGTAGCCCAGCCGCGCGAGGGACGCGCAGGTGGTGGGGCTGAGCCCCAGTTGCGAAAACATGGAAAGTCCTTAAAGCCCGTAGCGGTTTCCCAGCGGCGCTGTCGGCGGAATGTGACGCGCCGACGCCACCATGGCGCGAGTGCGTCGATCGAGACACACAGGCCTCGAACGGATTCGACTCTGAGCTACGCAGGATATAAGGGGGATTCGAGCCCGAAATGGCCCGAGGCGCTTACAGACGGCAAAGCGAGTGGGAAGATCCGATGCAGGATTATAGCACGGCCGGACGCCGATTCGCCTAAGTGCTTGACTGCGTGGGTCTTCCAAGGACGCTGGACTCGAAAACCGCCGGGGCTGAAGCCCCGGCCTACGTACGACCTGCGGACGCCGGGGCTGAAGCCCGCGGCCCTACGTACTGGCCGATGGGACAGTAGGGCGGGGCTTCAGCCCCGCCCCCACGTACTCCAACGCGTCGGCCTAGTGAAACAGCCTCGGCGCAAAGTCCGCGAGATCGCGCCGCCAGGTCTGCCACTCGTGATCGGTGCCCGGCGACTCGTAGTAGACGTGCGCGATGCCGGCGTCCGTGAGTGACGTGTGCAGCTTCTGGATGCCTGTCCGCATCCTCTCCGGCTCCACGGTCCCGACGCCAAGCCACAGGAGGTGCACCTTCTGTGCGAACGCCGCCGGATCGGCCATGACGCCGTTGTAGTCGGTTTTCGGATCCAGGCTTCGCCCCGCGAGCATCATCGGCCCTGCCGCGCCGCTGAACCCGCCGATGTAAGAGAAGCGATCGAGGTGGTTCAGCGTCACCTGGAACGTCTGCATGCCGCCCATCGAGAGGCCTGCCATCGCGCGGTGATCGCGGTCGGCGATCGTCCTGAATGTCGAGTCGACAAACGGGATCAGGGCGTCGGTCACGTCGGCTTCGAACGCCGACGCCATGTCCTGCATCGCCTTCATGAACTCCGGCGAGCCGAAGGGTTTTCCGGTCAGATCCGGCGCGGGCTGCCCGGCACGCCTCGCGTACCCATAGGCCATGACCACGATCATCGGCTTGCACTTTCCCTCCGCCAGCAGGTTGTCGAGGATGAAGTTCGCGCGACCCTGACGGATCCAGCCGGTCTCGTCTTCGCCCCCTCCGTGCTGCAGGTACAGCACGGGATACCGCGCCGTCGCTTGCCCGTCGTAGGCGGGCGGCAGATAGACCAGCGCGTGCCGCCACGTGCCGGTGACCTTCGACGAGTACCAGACTTCGCGCACCTGACCGTGCGGCACGTCCTGAATGGCGTAGTACGTCGAGCCAGGCTCCGGCACTTCGACCGCGCTTGCGTGCCTGCCACCGCCGTAGAACGCGTGGCTGCCGGGATCCGGGAGGTCCACGCCGTCGACGTTCAGCATGTAGTAGTGAAGGCCCGGCACGAGCGGCGGGGTGACGATCGTCCAGAATCCGTCGGCCTGCTTCAACATGTCCGCCTTCGGGCCGCTCCAGAAATTCACGCGGACCTTCGTCGCGTCGGGCGCCTTGATTCGAATCTCGACGCGTCCCGTCGCGTCCACGCGCGGGTACTCCGCGTCCCAGACGTTCGTGGAGGCGGGGCGGAACTCACCGGTCTCCTGAGCGTCACAAATCGCCGTCACACACATCGTCGTCAACAGAGCCGCAACCACAACGATCTTCATCTCCACCCTCCTCAGACCAGCCGCCAATACAAGTTGTACCGCTCGTGCGCGAGTCGATAGAACGGCGCGAGCTCGACATCGTGCGGACGGCCGATCCCATTCGTGCGGAACGTCAGCGGATCCTGCGGCGTCCTGCGTGACTCGCGACGTCAGCGTCGCCGGGTCGCCAGCGAGCATCGGGACCTCGACGTCGGCCTTCAGCATGTTCCCCGACTCGCGCTCGTTGACGATGATCTGATTGCCCGGCGCGAGTCCTTCGCGGCCGAGACGACCCGCCAGCACGATCGGCCCGTAGACGAACGCCACCAGGTCCGTCGTGCCCGGCAGCGGCTCGACCCGCAGCGTCATCGGCAGGTCGATCTCGACGACGTCGCCGGTGCGCCACTCGCGATCGACGGGCAGGTAATGGTTGTCGCCGGCGATGCCGTCGATCCAGCGCTTTCCGTTCACGCGCACGGTCATCCCGGGACACCATCCGGGCTGGCGTAGTTTCACGACGGCGCGCACAGGCTGGTCAGCCGTCACTTCGAGGCGCGTGCTCGCGACGTCCGGAAACTTCGTCGTCTGGCGCAGCGAGAGCCCCTTCTCGCTTCCAGCGCACGGTCGAGGCGATGAAGAGATTCACCCAGAGCGCCTCGGCGTCGTGGAAGTAGATCGAGTCGCCGTACTTCGCGTGGTTCTCCATGCCGGTGCCGGTGCAGCACCAGAACGACTGCTCGGGCGTGTGATAGAGGCGGACGTATCCGGGCCGCGTGGCCTGGAAATACGTCATCATCCCGCTCTCCGGATCCTGCGACGCGAGGATGCCGTTGTAGAGAGCGTGCTCGTAGAAATCGGCGATCCCGCCAAGCGGCATGTCCTGAAACACCATCCGCGTCAGGCGCAGCATGTTGTGCGTCCCGCACGTCTCCATCGTCTTCGCCGACGGCAGGTGCTTCGCGAACTCGGATGGCGGGAAGAAGTGCTCGTTGTCGCCGTGGCCGCCGGTGACGAACGAGCGGTGGTCGACGATCGTCCGCCAGAAGAACCGCGCCGCGCTGCCGTAGCGCTCGTCGCCCGTCAACTCGTAGATGCGCTGGAAGCCGACGGCTTTCGGGATTTGCGTGTTCGCGTGCAGGCCGTCGAGCGTGTCGCGCGAGTCGGCGAGCGGCGCGAGCAGCGCCTCGTGGCTGAACCGCCGCGCGAGCGCCAGGTACTTCTTGTCGCCCGTCAGCGCCGAGACGTCAGCGAGCACCTCGTTCATGCCGCCGTGTTCGGTGTCGAGCATGCGCTGAAACTGCGCGTCGTTCATCGGGGCCGTCGCGGCAGCCGTCCACGTCGGCGAGCTTCGCCAGCACGTCCAGCGCCGCGGCGTTCTCCGCGTGCAGGTGCGCGTCGCGCAGCCCCGCGAAGATCTTGTGCATCGTGTACCACGGCACGCCGATGAACGGCCGTCCTGCGACGGCGTTCTCCAGTTGCGTCGCGCCGTCGGGAAACGCGCAGACGAGTCCGGTCGTTCCGGCCTTCTGACATCGCTGCAGCTCGTCGACGATGTAGTCGGCCCGCTGCTTCATGCGGGCATCGCCGGTGGACGCGTACATCAGCGAGACCGCGCTGAGGTAGTGACCGAGCGTGTGGCCGTGGCAGCGGATGTTCACCCACGGCTCTTCGGACTCCCAGCCCCCGTAGACAGGCGCCTTCGGCTCGAGTCCCGCGTTGACGCGGAAGTTGTGAAGCAGCCGATCGGGCTGGAGCGAGATGAGATAGTCCAGGTCTCGGCGCTCGGCGTCGAGGAACGGACCGTCGAGCAGGCGCACGTCCCCGAGCGGAAACGCCGAGAGCTTCGCCGACGCGTCGCGGGCCGCGAGCCTGGACGGGATGCCGGCGACGGCCAGCGCGGCGCCGCCGCCTACGAGCGCCAGCAGTTCGCGACGAGTCACGCGACGCCCTAGACCGGCAGTTCCCAGCCCTTGCGGTAGCTGCCCTCGAGCATCGGCTGCGCGTCGGCGACGTTGGTGGCCTTCATGGCGTCCGCGTCCCACTTGATGGTCTTGCCGGTGCGCAGCGCGAGCGCGCCCAGCAGGACGAACTCCGTGAGCCGCGCGCCGTAACCGAAGTTGCTGCACGGCGGCGTGCCGCCCTTGCAGCCCTGCAGCCAGTCGGCGTGATGTCCCGCGACGCGCGGAATCGTCTTCGGCGGCCGCTTGTAGGCGAAGTGCAGCTCCAGCGGCAGCAGGCGCGGCATGCCCGACCAGCCGGGGCACGTGAGGACGCCCTTCTCGCCGACGACCATCAGGCCGTTGTCGCCGTCGCCCAGCCGCTGTCGCGGATCGTCCGGATCGATGCCGAGCGGCGTGGGCGGCTTGAGCCCGCCGTCGTACCAGAACGCCGTGAGCGGCCCGCGATCGCCTCGTGCGGCGAACTGGTAGCTCACGAGATTGGCGCCGACCGTCACCTGCGAATCGAAGAACGACGTCGAGGGCTTGATGGTGACGGGCGCGTCCAGGCCGAGCGCGTTGAACGCGGGATCGAAGTGATGCGGCGCCATGTCGGGCAGCGTGCCGTTGCCGAAGTCCCACATCCAGCGCCAGACGAACGGCGCAAATTTTCCGCTGTAGGGGCGCTCGGCCGCGGGACCCAGCCAGAGGTCCCAGTTGAGGCCGGCCGGCTGCTCCGCGGGGCCCTCGCCGGGCCAGACCTGTCCGGCCCGCCGGGGACTGCCGCTCCAGGCGTGCACCTCTTTCACGGCGCCAATCGCTCCGTCGTTGAGCCACTCGACCGTCTCGCGATGTCCTTCGCTGGACCGGCCGTGATTGCCCATCTGCGTCGCGACGCCCGTTTCCTTCGCGATCTGCGCCACGAGGCGCGCCTCGTGGATGTTGTGCGTCAGCGGCTTCTCGCAGTACACGTGCTTGCCGGCCTTCATCGCGAAAATCGTGATGTACGCGTGCAGGTGATCCGGTGTCGCGATGAGAACCGCGTCGATCGCCTTCTCCTTCTCGAGCATGACCCGGAAGTCTTCGTAGGCCGCGCACGAGTAGTTGGGGGTCTTCTCGCTGTAGTGCTTCTCGACTTCCTGCTTCACCGGGAGCCGGCCGCCCTTGCCGCCGTAGTACCAGTGCGAGAGGTCCCACTCCTCTGCCGGGTCGGCCACGGCGATGACCTGACAGTCGTCCTCCTGGAACAGGGCGCGGGTGTTGGTCCGCCCCTGTCCGCCGACGCCGATGATGGCGACGTTCACCTTGTCGCTCGGCGCGACGAAGCGCGGTCCGCCCAGGACGTGGCGGGGGACGATGGTGAATCCGGCCGCGGCGGCGGCCGTGGTCGCGATGAACTGTCGGCGGGTCGGGGTTGAATCCATGTCGGTCCCTCTATGACTGATCGGCAGGTGGCATCATAGACCAGTGGCACGCGCCAGCAGCTTTCGTCGCGTCGAGGCGATCGGCCGGACGCTACCCGGCGTCGAGGTGACGACCTCGTGGGGGCAGCCTGCGCTCAAGGTGCGCGGGAAGATGTTCGCCTGCCTCGCCTCGCACAAGTCCGCCGAGCCGGACACGCTGGTCGTGCGGATGGACATTGCCGCCCGCGATGCCCTCATCGCCGACGATCCGGAGACCTACTATCTGAAGGAGCACTACGTCGGCTATCCCTGCGTGCTCGTTCGTCTCTCACGCGTGCGCGCCGACGCGCTGAAGGATCTGGTCACCGGCGCGCATCGCTACGTCAGTTCTGCCACACGCCAAACCCCTGCGCGCGGAACCAGGCGGCGAGCTTCGGCTCCATCCACGCGGCGATCTTGAACGGCAGGCGCGAGAACCCTTCGACCAGATCGAGCCGCAGCCTGACCCCGTGGGCGCGGACGAACTTGCCGGATTGCGTGCCTGCACGGTGCCGGTCGAATCGCTGCTCGGGCCGCAGGCCCGTCAAGCCGATGTAGAGGCAGCCGCTCGCGGCGCCGCCAGGATTGCGATCGCGGAACGCCCTGGTCTTCCAGACGGCGGGATCCAGCTCGATGGCGTAAAGGGAGTGGTGGCCTTTCGACCAGGACTGCGGAGAGATCGTCGCGCAGAGATCGAACAGCTCCGCCTCGACTCCCGCGACGCGCGACGCCTCGAGCGGCTCGCTCAACAGAATCTTCCGCTTGCCGCCCCACTGGAAGAACACGTCCGCCCGCGTCTTCTTCGCGCGAATCACGTATCCGCGACCCCACTGCGGGTAATCCGCGTGGCGGACGATCGTGCCCGTCGTCAGCTGTGGCGCGGGTTCCGTCATTTGCCGTCGATTCTACTGTCCGCGTCTCCGCCTGAGCGGTCAGTCCGACACCTGGCGGCATCACACCGGCATGGCATTCCACGTCGCCGAGCTCTGGCGCTACCCGGTGAAATCACTGGCGGGCGAGCGTCTCACCCACGCGACGGTGGGATTCAACGGCATTCCCGGCGACCGTACCGGTCTGGGTCCGGGGCCCGGAGGGCGTGCGCACGTCGCGGATTCATCATCGGCTCCTCGGACTCCATGCCACCGCAGGTCCCGGCGGCGAGGCGCTCATCGACGGGCTGCCCTGGGACAGCCCGGAGTCGCTCGCGCGCGTCAAGGCGGCCGCGGGCGACGACGCGTGGGTCGAGGCGTCGGACGTGCTCGATCGGTTCGACATTCTCCCGTTGCTGGTCGCCACCGATGGCGCCGTGGCGGCGTTTGGACGCGACGTCCGTCGTCTGCGCCCGAACATCGTGATCGGCGGCGTCGATGGCCTCGACGAGCGCGAGTGGCCGGGCGCCGAGCTGCACATCGGCCGCGCGATCATCCGCCTCGACTCGCTGCGCGGACGTTGCCCGATGACGACGGTCGATCCCGACACTCTCGTGCGCGATCCGGAAGTGCTCAAGGACATCGGCCGTCGCTTCGGCGGACGGCTCGCGCTGAACGCGGACGTCCTGCAGGAAGGCGTGGTCGCGGTCGGCGACGCCGTGACGCTCGTTCGCCCCTCGTAGCCCGCGCTCTCGCCAGCGGGCGCCGCTCGAGATTCTGGTGTACCGTGAGCGGCCATGAAACTCGCTCCCCTGCTTGCGCTCGTGTCCCTCGTCGCGCTCCAGCCCGCAAAGCCTGTCGAGACGGCCATCGAGCGCCTGGCCACCTGCCAGGACTCGTGGCGCGACTGGAAGGACAACCCGGCGGAATCGAAGAAGGTGGGCGAGCTGTTCACCAGCACGTTCGAGCAGGCGGGCAAGGACGGCTCGTTCGCGCCGAAGGAGAAGGTCCAGGTCGTGGGGCTGCCGGTCACTGCTGGTCTACCCTGAGAGCGTGGGGATGGGCGTCGGGTTCTCGGTCGTCCTCGACGCCGCGTTCGACACCGCACGGGAGAGCGTCGAGAAGGCGCTCGGGCAAGAAGCTCACCGACTGCGAGGTCAGCGACGGCATGCGCACGTGCGGGCTCGAGCTCGAGAAAGAGAAGACCATCACGCTCATGGCCGGCGAGCACGACGAGAAGCGGCGCACGCTGCTCGGCTGCTATTACTTCTACGCGAAGTAGAGGGCAGGCGGCCGTAGGGCCGACTTCAGTCGGGCCATCCGTCATCGCGACGCTGGCGGATGCGCCTTGACCTCGTCGAACAGCTTCTTCCCGACGACGCGGTGAACGGCCGTTGAAGGATGACCCTCGTGGTAGAAGAAGAACGTCGCGGGATCGCCGACGGGGGTCGCGTCCTGATCGAAGATCGCGCGTCCCGCGCAGGCGCTCGTCGGTGTTCGCGATGCCGTACGACTCCGGATGCTCCATCACGGCGTCGAAGCCGGCCCCCCAGTGATTCAGCCAGAGATCGACGCCGAGCGACGCGCCCTCGTGTTCGGCGAACTGCTGCAATGCGGGATCGAGCCGGATGCCCGTCTTCGAAAACTGCGGGATCTTCGTGGGCAGCTGCGCGACGGTGAAATGGCGCCCGCCCAGATCGCGCAGGATCTCGATCAGATGTCGGAGGTTCGCGATCGTGGTCTCGGTCGGCAGGCCGCCGTCGTTCAAGCCGCCCGCGATGAAGAAGAGCGTCGTATCGGGATCGAACTTGATGTCGCCTGACTTCACGCGCGCGGCGAAGTCCTGCACCTGATTCAGCATCCCGTAGCCCAGCAGCGCCTCCTTGATGTGGCGGCCCTCCCCTTCGCCTGTTCTCGCGCCGCTGACGGCAAAGACGAGACTCTTGTCCGACGCATTCGGCGCATGCGCCTGCGTGATCTGGAGGCCCATCAGCCATCCGAGATACGCAACGGCGGTGGGCCCGTTGCCGTCGACGTAGCCCGCGCCGATGTCCGAGTAGCTGTCGCCGAACACGTACATCCGCGTGTAGGGCGTCGTCGGCGCCGCCGCGCAGAGACTGGAAACGAGAGCGAGGGCGACGACGAGTGACTTGAGGGCGAATCGCGGCGTCCGCACGCCGTCAGTATGCCCTGAGCGCGCAGCAGCCGGAAAGAGCAACTCCTACCGATGGCGCTCACGTTGGGATACCGTATGCCGTCCATATCCCCGTCCGCAGAGGAGAGCCTTGTGCCACGTCTGATTGCCGCCCTCGGAACCGCCGCCGTCCTGTTCGCCTCGTCGTCTCTGGTCCGCGCCGACGAGCTCACGGCCGACCTGCAGGCCCGCCGCGCCCGCGTCATGAGCGCGCTCGACGCGCAGACCATGTTCATCGCGTGGAGCGCTCCGCCGGCGGTCTATTCCAAGGACGTCAACTATCAATACCGGCAGGACAGCAACCTCCTGTACCTCACCGGCGTCGATCAGGAAGGCGCGGTGCTCGTCCTCATGCCCGGCAACGACAAGGCGCGTGAGGTGCTCTTCATCCGCGAGCCAGAACCGAGGCGCGAGCAGTGGACCGGGCACATGCTGACGAAGGAGGAAGCGCGCGCGCTCACGGGCATCGAGACCGTGTACTGGACGTCGCAGTTCGAGCCCTTCGTCGCGGCCATGTTCAACCGGGCGCCGTTCGGCCTGCTGTCGCGCTCGAAAGAGACGCACGAGTACCGATCACTTCTTCGACGCCGTGCGACAGGGCCGCGCGAAGCTCGCCCTGCTCTTCGGCCGCCGGCCCGCGCCGAGCGAGTCGCTCCGCGAGCCTTACGAGTTCGCCCGGGCAGCGCGGGATCGCTACATCGATGTGTCGCTGTCGGACGCCACGCCGATCGTCGAAGGCCTGCGTCAGGTGAAGACGGCCTACGAGCAGAAGGTGCTTCGCCGCAGCCTCGAGATTTCGAGCGAGGCGCACATGGCCGGCATGCGCGAGGCCGGCCCCGGCAAGTTCGAATACCAGGTGCAGGCCGCCATCGAGCAGATCTACCTGAAGAACGGCGCGATGAGCTGGTCGTATCCGTCGATTGTCGCGAGCGGACCGAACGCCACCACGCTGCACTACGAGGCGTCGCTGCGAAAGATGGAGGCCGGCGATCTCCTGCTTGTCGACGCGGCCGCGGACTACCAGGGAATGTCGGGCGACATCACGCGGACGTATCCCGTGTCGGGCACGTTCACCGATGCGCAGAAGGACATCTACCGCATCGTGCAGGCTGCGCAGGACGCGGGCATCAAGGCCGCGACCGTCGGCCATCACACTCGTGACGTCGAAGTGGCCGTCGAAGACGTCGTCCGCGCCGGGCTCGTGAAGCTGGGCCTCGTCACCGACGCCACGGGCGACCAGTTCCGCATCTGGTATCCGCACGGCATCTGCCACTGGATCGGGCTGGACGTCCACGACGTCGGCGACTACTCGCGGCCGCTCGAAGCGGGGATGGCCTTCACGATTGAGCCCGGCATCTACATCCGCGACGGCGCCCTCGACCGTCTCCCCGACACGCCCGAGAACAAGGCGTTCCAGGAGAAGGTCCGCCCGGTCGTGAAGAAGTACCTGAACATCGGCGTCCGTCTCGAGGACTCGTTCCTGCTGACCGAGACGGGCCCCGAGAACCTGTCGGCTCACGCGCCGCACACGCTCGAGGAGATCGAGGCCTTTCTGAAGACGAAGCCCGCCGGTCGCTGACAGGGTGAACCGGGTCGGGATGAATTTCAGTTTCTGCCACATCTGTTGCAGAAACTGAAATTCATCCCGACCCCAATATAATCACGCAGTGCCTCTGGCCCCAGGCGCGCGCCTCGGCCCGTACGAGATCGTCGCGCCACTCGGGGCCGGCGGCATGGGCGAGGTCTACCGCGCCCACGACGAGCGCCTCGATCGCGAGGTCGCGATCAAGGTGCTGCCTTCCGAGGTAGCCCACCACATCGACCGCCTGCGCCGATTCGAGCAGGAGGCCCGGGCCGCGGCCGCCCTCAACCATCCCAACGTCATCGCGGTCTTCGACGTCGGCATCGAGGGCGGCTTCCCCTACGTCGTGTCCGAGCTCCTCGACGGCTCGACGCTCGACGGCGCTGCTCGCGAGGGGACGGCTGTCGCTGCGCCGCGCGCTCAACTTCGGCGCGCAAATCGCGCACGGGCTGAGCGCCGCCCACGAGAAGGGCATCGTCCATCGCGACCTGAAGCCGTCGAACATCTTCGTCACGTCGCAGGACCGCATCAAGATCCTCGACTTCGGACTGGCCAAGCTCACCGCGCCATCCACCGAGGGCATGTCGAACACGACGCTGCCCGCCTCGCCCGAGACGATGCCCGGCGTCGTGATGGGGACCGTGGGCTACATGGCGCCGGAGCAGGTGAACGGCGACGTGGCAGACCATCGCGCCGACATCTTCGCGCTCGGCGTCGTGCTCTACGAGATGCTGTCGGGCCGCCGCGCGTTCTCCGGCACGTCGGCCGTCGCGATCATGTCGGCGATCCTCGTCAGCGATCCGCCGCCGCTCCCGGTCGACATCGCGCCGCCCCACGTCGACCGCCTCATTCATCGCTGTCTCGAGAAGCCGCCGGCCCAGCGTTTTCAGTCCGCCAGCGACGTCGCGTTCGCGCTCGAGGCGCTCCAACAGTCCACCGGCCCGTCGGACGTCATTCCGCTGCGGCGCAGACTGCCGGTCCGGCGTCTCTTGACGGCGGCCGCGGCCGTCGCGCTCGTGGTCGTTGGCGCCGGCGTGGCGCTCAGCCTCAGGCGTCCGGCGGCGAAGGTGCTGGAGTTCCAGCCGCTGACGTTCGATCGCTGGCCGGTCATGAACGCGCGGTTCATGCCGGACGGCCAGACCATCGTCTTCAGCGCGACGCCGACGGCGACGACGCCGAACCTGTATCTCATCAGCCCGGACGCGGAAGGGCCGCGCGAGCTTGGCGTCGCGGATGCGCAACTGCTCGCCGTCTCGTCCCGCGGCGAGCTGGCGGTGATCGAGAACGCGGTCCACCTCGGCCAGCGCCTCTACAAGGGCACGCTGGCGCGCATGACGATCGGCAGCTCGCCGCGCGCGCTGGCCGACGACGTGCGCGAGGCCGACTGGGCGCCGGACGGCGACAGCCTCGCGATCGTTCGCGACCTCGGCAACGGGCGCGATCGCCTCGAGTATCCCGAGGGCACCGCGCTCTACGAGGCCAGCGGCTACCTCAGCGATCCACGCGTGTCGCCTGACGGCAACTCCGTCGCCTTCTTCGAACACCAGTGGCGCTGGGACGACCGCGGTTGGGTGAAGGTGGTCGATCGCAACAAGCACGTGACGACGGTGACGAGCGAGTTGTGGGGGCTGCAGGGACTCGCATGGTCGGCCGACGGCAGGCGCGTGCGTGTTCTCCGGAAACCAGTCAGGCGGCACGATCATGCAGCCGTGGTCGGCCGGGGTCACCGCCGGCGAGCCGATGCGTCCGGTCTTCGGCGTGCCTGGCCGCTTCATCGTGCAGGACGTGTCGCGCGACGGACGCTGGCTGGGCGTTCGCGAAGATCTGTCGCTCGGCGTCCGGGCGAAGCTGCCGGATGCCGCGGCAGAACGCGATCTGTCGTGGCTCGGCTCGAGCGGCGCGCGCAACATGTCCGCCGACGGCCGCTGGCTTCTGATGGTGGATGTCGGCGCCCGAAGCGGGCCCGACTATGGCGTCGTCCTGCGCCGGACCGATGGGGCGCAGACGATCCGCCTCGGCGAAGGCAGCGCCCAGCGGCTGTCGCCCGACGGCAAGTGGGCCGCCGCAATCATCGCGTCGCCGTCGCATGTCGTGCTCTACCCGACGGGCGCCGGCACGCCTGTGCCGCTGAATGCGGGACCGATCGATCGCGTGACGTCGGCCGAATGGTTTCCGGACGGGCGTGAGCTGCTCGTCTGCGGCTCCGAGCCGTCGCGCGCGCCGCGCTGCTACCGCCAGGGCATCGGCGGTTCGGCGCCGGTGCCGATCACCCCCGAGGGCGTCGTCGCGTCGCTCGCGCCGGACGGGCGGACGCTGCTCGTCACCCGTCAGGACGGCGCTGTCCAGCGCACGACCATCGGCGGCAGCCAGGCGGCTGCCGTTCCCGGGCTGAGCTCCAGCGACTCGATCATCGCGTGGAGCCGGGACAGCAGCGCCGTCTACGTCCAGAAGAGCCCGGACGTCCCGGTTCGCGTCGAGCGCGTCGACCTCGCGACGTCGGCGCGGACCACCGCGCGCGAGATCGCACCCGAGGGCGTGGGGCCGATCACGACGCTCTACGTCACCGACTGGATTGACGATGGCAAGGGGTTCGTCTACAACTACACCACTCAACCGTCAACGTTGTTCGTGGTGAAGGGCGCGCCCGACTAGCGCGAGACGTCGGCGCGTCCAACGGCACACACAGGAGGACTGCATGGACCGGCGAGGAAGCCGGCCGGCATGGCCGGCAAGCGTGGCAGCACGAAGAAGAAGGCGGCCAAGAAGAAGGCCGCGAAGAAGCGCTAGATTACGTGGGCCACGGGGCAGCGCGCCGCTGTCCCGTGCCTTGCGCCTCCGGCTCACGCCTTCAGCGGATTCAACGCGATCCGGTGCCAGCCGGTCGCTTCCGACAGCGCCAGCTTCTTGTAGTACTCGGCGTCCTTCGCGGCTCCGTCGGCGTCTCCCGCCTGGATGAACGACAGCTCGAGGTCCCTCGCTGTTCGTGGGCTTGCAGTAGAGGCTCACGCCCGTGATGCTTGCCGGTCCGCGAGTAGTGCTTCGTGACGAGTTTCTTCTGCACGACCTCGCCGAGCGCGCGCGCCGGACCCGCCACCGGATCGCCCTCGAGCGCCTGCAATCCGCTGCAGAGCGTCAGCACGTCGAGCAGCGCCGGATCGCCCGGGTCCTTCGGCGTGGACGGCGCGCCGATGCGTGCCGCATCGATGGCGCGTCCGCACGCGGCGGCTCGTTTCGGCACCGCGCGCGCGGCGTCGAGCGCGTCGGTCAGCGCCTTCAGCGGCTTCGATGACCTCGTCTCGCCTTCGAGAGATCCAGCAGCGAGTACGGCACGTCCGCGAACGGGTGGCGGTTCTTCTCGTCGTCCAGGAAGTGCGCCAGCTGCATCACCAGCGACTCGGCGACGGCGGACGAGGACGCGCCGGGCATCAGCGCGCTCATGAAGTTCAGCCACGGCCAGACGCCGGCGATTGGCGCGACGGTCTGCGTCGCGATCATGTAGTCGGCCTTGCCGTGCAGCTGGCACGCGGTCTCGAGCGTGCTCATGAAGCAGTCGCGAAACACGACGATGTCGGCGCGGTTGGTGACGTGGGCGATCGACTTCGCCAGGTCGTTCAGCCTGAGCGTGTTGGCGTCGCGTTTCGCCGACGCGCTGTCGTAGAAGAGGCCCATCGGCCCGTACGCGTGGCCGTAGAAGAACACGGCGTAGCGCTCCGCCGGGCACTCGGTGCACCCGAACTTGAGGAACTCGGACAGCACGCCGGCGTCGGCGGCATTGAGGTCGGTCCGCTCGTGCTGCACGTGCAGCACCGACCTCTCCAGCGTCTTCTTGATCTGCCGCCAGAGCGGGGTCTCGTCGTTGCGGATGTCCTTGAAGCCGTCGCGCTCCGCGGGCGCGGCCGTGAGCACGGCCCGATAGACGCCGCGTTCGGCCTTCTTGAAGTCCACCTGCGCGGCGATGCTGATCTGGCTGAAGTCGGCCGCATCGTAGACGGCCTTCAGCTCGCGCTCGGCGGACCGGTCGAGCGCGGCGTCCTCGCCTTTGTCGTCCGCGACCGTGTACGCCAGGACGGCCCATGCCTTCTTCTTCGTCGCGCCCGCGTCGCTCACGATCCGCTCCCTCTGCTCCACTAGAACTTGCCAAGCTTCACGCGGACGATCGCGATATCGTCCTGGGGGAACTGCAGGCCGCGATCGGTCTCGTCGCCGTTCCAGAGGCGCGACGGTGACCCATGCGCCGTCCTTGTAGGTGACTTCCTCGGCCGACAGGATCTGCATCCTCATGCCGGGCAGCCGGCCCGGGGCATGGAAGCTGACGCTGGCGTCCACGCCCGTGACGAGAAACTCGTCGGGCCCGAGCGCGGCGACGAGGGCCGCGCCGTGGACGTCCTTCGTCCCCGGCGGCCGCCGGCCGTCGTACTGCGGAAAGCCGAACGAGACGGTCGCCTGCCACTCGCCGAAGTCGAGCTCCTGCTGCGGCTGTCCGCTGCCTTCGACCGCGGTCTTGAGACGGCCTTCGAAGTTCAGTCGCGCGATCTCCGACGCCACCGGCGCGAGCAATCCGAAATTGCGCGCGTGTGCCGCCGGGACCGCGCTTCCCAGGATGTTCCAGCCACGGCGATCGACGCCGAACGGCGCGAAGCCGATCGCGCCGCGGCCGAGCGCCGAGAACACGTACTTCGCGAAGCTGTCGCCCTTGGCCACTTCCGGCACCGAGAGCGCGTTGTCCGGACGCGCGTAGGCCGCGAGCACGTCATTCACGAACCCGGCATCGTCGCTGTAGATGTCGGGCGCGATGAAGTCGATCGCCGGCGCCAGCTTTCGCCAGAGCCCCACGTACTTCTGGACGGCGCCGCCGCTCGGGTACTGGATGCCCGGCAACGCGAAGCGCCGTTCCGGCAGCTCGCGCCGGCGGATAGCTCAGCCAGACGTTGATGTAGACGGGGATCGCGAACTCGCGCTTCCCCGCCTCGGCAATCTCGTTGATGTATCGCGCCTGGTGATACAGCTGGAAGATCTCGTCGGCGTCGTTGCCGAACGCCTCCTTCCACGTGCCGCCTGGTTTCTGCGCGGCCGCAAGGAGATCCGACGGCACCGCCTTCGCGAACAGCGCGTTGGCCTCGGGCGAGAAGTCGCGCACGCTGCCGATGTTTCCGGCCTCGTTCTCGACCTGCACCATCAGCACCGTGTGGTCGGAGTCGTCTATCGCCTTGAGATGGCGCATCAGCGCCGTGAAGGCCGCCTTGTCGGCATCGAGCGTCGCTTTCGAGATCGGCGTGAGCACGTCGATGGGCTCGCCGTCGGCCCGAATCACCCGCGGGAAGCGCTTCGTGTCGGTCTTCACCCACTGCGGGACGTAGTGCATGTTGCCGTTCTTCCACGTCCCGAACCACAGGAGCACGACGTGAAGACCATGCTGGCGGGCCCCGGTGACGATCGCGTCGACGTTGGTCCAGTCGAAGGCGCCCGGCCGGGCCTCGACCTGCTCCCAGTAGACAGGCGCTTCGACCGTGTTCGCGTGCAGCGCCGCCAGCGACTCCCACACCTGCGGCAACTCCGAGGGCCAGCCGCTCGAGTTGTGGAGCTGGCCGCCGAGCATCAGGAAAGGCTTTCCGTCGACCAGGAGCGCCCAGTGCCCGTCTTTCGAGACGATTTTCGGCGGCTCGGCGCCGCGCGAGGGCGCTGCCGTCGAGAGGAGAAGCATCGAGAGAAGGGCGATCCGGCGCAGTGATGGCATGGAGGTCACGTCCCGTGCCTCTCTGGCCCGGCTGAAGCCGGGCCCTACTGTCGGTGCTGAAGCCGGGCCCTACTTCGCTGACGGGCTGTCGTCGGCGGCCAGGTCGCCGATCGCGTACTGCACGCCCGCGAGGATGTGCGCGAGCATCGGCGTCAGCTTGTAGATCGACTCGTCGTGGCCCAGCACCGTCACGAACACGCGTCCCTGCCCTTCGCGGTGGATGTAGCTGAGCGCGTAGTCGTGATCCGTCCGCTGCGGCACGGGCTCCTTCGCCTTGATCTCCGCCGGCATCTTGTCGTAGTCGATGCTGGCCAGCACGTGCACCCTGGAGCGCGAGAACGAGTCCTGGTTGAACGTGTAGACCTCGTCCGCGATCGAGAACCCGTGCTGCTTGAACGGCGCGTTGATCGGGCTGGCGGGATCGTCCAGCTTCACCGCGATCTGCGTCGGGAAATACCAGTGGAACTTGAAGTAGCCGCCGATGAGGCCGATGTAGTCGGGCCAGAGCGCCACGCCGCCGTCTTCGGGTGGCTTGGTTCCGGCCGCCGCGGCTGGCGGCGGCGTTCCAGCAGGCGTGCCGTGGTAGCCGTCTGTTGCGGCATGGATGCCTGCGATCCCCTTGCCTGACCGCACGAACTCGAGAAGCGCCGCGCGCCGCGCGTTCGTCGCTGCCTGGTCGGCCGGGTCGTCGAGGAACGTGCCAGTGGTGCTCGCGAGGAAGATCGCGTCGTACTGCTTCAGGTTCTCTGTGTTGATGTCCGCCGGGTTGTAGGTGATGACCGTCGTCCAGGCGCCGGTCTTCTGGCCAAGCGCCTCGATCGTGCGCGTCGCCAGCGGGATGGACGAATGGACGTAGCCAGCCGCCTTCGCGAGGACGAGCACCTTCCGCGGCTGCTTCGGCTGCGCGGGCGCCGCGTCGGGCAGCGCGGCCATCATCTGCATCAGGTCGACGACCTTCGCGACCTGGGGCTGCGGCGGGCGTGGGGCGGCCGACTGCGCCGAGACAGCAGCGATATGAAATACGGTGAGCGCGCCTGTCAGCAGGGCGCCGGCGGCAAGAATCGATCGTCCTCGAGTCATCAGTCCGTCCCCTCGTGAGCGCCTCAGACTACAGCATCACGAGGGCGAACTGCACTCGGCCTCACCGCCGGGACTCGGAGTCCGCCATGAACCTGCGGCTGACGATCAAGAAGAAGAACCCGGTGGACCAGCCGCACATCAGGATCCCGGTGAGCGCTTCGATGGCGCCGACCAGGCGCCACGCTTCCGGCAGCACCAGGTCGCCGTAGCCAGTGGTGGTGTAGGTGACGCCGCTGAAATAGGCGGCCGCCTGCAGGCTCGGCATCGCGCCTCGCCAGGCGTACAAGAGCGCCCAGGCGCCCACTTCCACGAGATGCAGCAGGATGATCCAGCCGGCGAGAAGCACGAAGAGCCGCGTCTCGCGCCAGAAGGACATCGACGTCTCCGGCGCCCAGCGCGCCAGCCAGCGCACCGCGGCGGTCACCCCGACGGCGTGGGCCGTCACGCAGAACGCCACGAAGACCGACGCCGCGAGCAGCCTGAGGACCATGGAAAGGCGCCGACGAGCCCGGCGCGCCCCTACAATATCCGAACCCCTCGCTGGTCTTCATCGGCAGATGACTGTGCGGCCTGGCGCGGACGCGCGCGGCCACGGAGGCTTTCCGTCCCTGAGCGCATGGCTCGCGAACGCGACGGCCGCCTCGCCGAGATCGTGGCGCGCGAACAGACGCGCCTCAAGCAGTTCATCCGCCGGCGTGTGGCCGATCCGCGCGACGCGGAAGACATCCTGCAGGACGTCTTCGCGAGCCTCGTCGAAGCCAACCGGCTGCTGATGCCGATCGAGCACGTCACGCGGCTGGCTGTTCCGGGTGGCGCGCAACCGGATCACGGACGTCTTCCGGAAAGCGCGCCCCGAGAACTTCAGCGACGTCGAGGGCGCCGGCGAAGGCGGCGAGCGCATGTCGTTCGAGGATCTGCTGCCCGTCGCCGGAGGCGGGGCCTGACGCGGAGTTCGCCAGGCGCGTGCTCCTGGAGGAGCTCGAGCTCGCGATCGACGAGCTGCCCGAAGACCAGCGCGACGTGTTCGTCGCGCACGAGATCGACGGCCGCAGCTTCAAGGAGCTCGCGGCCGAGACGGGCGAGAGCCTCAACACGCTGCTCTCGCGCAAGCGCTACGCGGTACTCAAGCTGCGCGAGCGGCTGCAGGCGGATCCACGACGAGTACGGAAAGAGATGAGGCCTGACATGAGACGGAAGTTCTGGCTCTTCGCGCCAGTGGCGATCGTCGGCTTCGCGGCGTTCATCGCGCTCGGCGGCTTCGTCGTGCAGCAGCTCTGGAACTGGCTGATGCCGGCGATCTTCGGTCTCCACGCGCTCACGTTCTGGCAGGGACTGGGATTGCTCGCGCTCTGCCGGATCCTGTTCGGCGGCTTCAAGGGCCACGGTCCCGGCAAGCATGCCTTCCGCCGCAAGATGGGCGAGCGGTGGGACCACATGTCCCCCGAGGAGCGCGACCGCTTCCGTCAGGGCATGCGCGGGCCGTGGGGCTGGGGTCCGCCGCCCGGGGGCACCGGCGATCCCGGGACCGGTGAACGCGTAAATCCGTAACGCCGCGGTCAAAAGTCGTCGCCGGGACAGACCGCGCGGCTCGAGAAGCGGCGCATTGCGCGGGTTGGCGCGCGGCACGGGTGTTGCGACAATGCGGGCTGCCGCGCTCCCCGTCGCACGCCTTCAGGAGTGATCGATGACTCGTGCCGCCGTTTACCGGAGTCGTTCTCGCAGCCGCCCTCGCCGTGGCGATTCCCCGCGCCGCCGAGGCGCAGCAGGTGATCGGCGGCTGCCCGGTGCTGCCCGCCAACAACATCTGGAACACGCCAATCGACACGCTGCCCGTGCTCTCGAACTCCGGCTCGATGATCACGACGATCGGCGCAAGCACCGGCTTCCACGCCGACTTCGGCGCAGGCGTTGTGGGACGGCGGGCCAATCGGCATCCCGTTCATCACCGTCGCCGGCTCGCAGACGAAATACCCCGCGACGTTCCTGTATGCGGACGAGAGCGATCCCGGCCCGTACGCCGTGCCGCTGAACGCGCCGATCGAAGGCGGCAGCAGCTCCACCGGCGATCGTCATGCGATCGCGATCGACACGACCAACTGCATCCTGTACGAGCTGTACAACGCGTACCCGCAGGCCTCGAGCTGGAACGCCGACTCCGGCGCCATCTACGATCTGAAGTCGAACGCGCTGCGTCCCGCGGGATGGACGTCGGCCGACGCCGCGGGCCTGCCGATCATGCCCGGCCTCGTCACCTACGAAGAGGTGCAGAGCGGCGAGATCAAGCACGCGATCCGCTTCACCGTGCCGCAGTCGCGTCACGCCTACGTCTGGCCCGCCCGTCACTACGCGTCGTCGCTCACCGGCACGCAGTACCCGCGCATGGGCGAGCGCTTCCGCCTGAAGGCGACCTTCGACATCTCGAGCTACCCGGCGGACGTGCAGGTGATCCTGCGCGCGATGAAGAAGTACGGAATCATCCTCGCCGACAACGGATCGGCGTGGTACATCTCGGGCAAGCCCGACGATCGCTGGAACAACACGAACCTGCACACGCTCGGCAACCTGCTGGGGTCGAACTTCGAAGCGGTGGACGCCAGCTCGCTGATGATCGACCCGAACTCGGGCGCCGCCGTGCAGAATGGCGTCACCGTCAGCGTCAGCCCCGCGTCGGCGACCGTGCGCGCCGGCCGCACGCAGACGTTCACCGCCACCGTCACCGGCGCGAGCGGCGGCGTGACGTGGAGCGTGAACGGGATTGCCGGCGGCAACACCGGCGTCGGTCAGATCGACACGACCGGGAAGTACTTCGCGCCGCTGACGCCACCCGCTCCGCCGACGGTCACCGTCAGCGCGACGAGCACCGCCTCTCCTGGCTCGTCGGGCAGCGCGGCAGTGACGGTCATCCCCTTGCCTGGCATCACGACAGTCAGCCCGTCGTCCTTCCCGGCCGGCAGCTTCACGCTGACGATCACCGGGGCCGGGTTCGTCACCGGCTGCACCGTGTCCTTCGACGGCGCGGCGGCGTCGTCCACCTTCGTGATCGTCGACGTCGATGAAAGCCACGGGCAACGCTCCGGCGGCGAAGTCGTCGGTGCCCGTGATCGTCAGCTGTCCCGACGGGACGACTTCGAACACCGTGTTCGTGACCGTGACGGCCGCGACGCCGGTGTCGGTCTCGATTTCGCCGACGAGCGCCAGTGTGCGGGTGAAGCAGACGAAGCAGTTCACCGCGACCGTGCAGAACACCACGAACAAGACGGTGACGTGGAAGGTGAACGGGATTGCCGGCGGCAACGGCGCCGTCGGCACGATCAGCACGTCGGGCCTCTACAAGGCGCCCAACTCAGTGCCCAACCCGGCAGCGGTGACCGTGAGCGCGACGTCGGCGGCGGATACGTCGAAGTCGGCATCGGCGGCCGTGACGATCACGCGCCATTGAGGCGCCAGGATCAGTCGAGAAATCGCACGCGGCCGTTCCGGATCTCGTAGACCGCGCCGGCGATCTTCATGACCCCTTCCTCGAGGCGCTGCTTGCCTTCAGGCGTCTCGAGGAGCTGGTGAATCGACCAGCGGACGTTGGCGTCCACCGCGCGATTCATCTCGTCCTCGGGTGACAGGCCTTCGGCCAAATCCTGAAGCCCGGGAACGATGTTGTCGAGCAGCCCCGCGATGCGCGAGCGCTCCCGCGACGCGCCGCGCCGCGCGGCAAGGGCGGCGGCGACGGCCCCGCATCCTTCGTGACCGAGCACCAGGACGAGCGGCGTCTTCAGGTGCACTGCCGCGTACTGCATCGACCCCATGACCTCGGGCGAGATCACGTTGCCCGCGACGCGGATGACGAACAGCTCGCCGAAGCCGGCGTCGAAGATCAGCTCGGGCGGCACGCGCGAGTCGCTGCAGCCAAGGACCGTGGCGTACGGGTGCTGCGCCCGCGCCATGCTCGCCAGCACTTCCTTCTGCACGGTCGGGAAGCGAGCCTCGCCACGAAGGAAGCGCTCGTTGCCGGCCTTGAGACGCGCAAGCACCTCGTCGGCGGTGGGAGCGCGTGAATCAGGGGCCGCTCATGTCGGTGTCCTCAACCGGCCGCCGACATCGCGGCGCCGGTGCATCATAGCCCAGCCGCGACCCGGCTCATCCATCCGGCTCGAGCACCTGAGCCAAGGCCGGACCAACAACGACGTCGCACGGTTGTCCGGATTTCGTGAGATCGTGGTTGCCCGCGATCCGCGCTCGGGACCTGTACGAAGGGGAACGACCATGTCAGTTGTCAGAGAAAGCAGCGGCAGCACGATCACGGTGAAGGACGGGACCCAGATCTACTTCAAGGACTGGGGCACCGGGCAGCCGGTCGTCTTCAGCCACGGGTGGCCGCTGACCGCCGATGCGTGGGAAGACCAGATGGTGTTTCTCGGGCAGCACGGGTATCGCTGCATCGCGCACGATCGCCGCGGCCATGGCCGCTCGAGCCAGCCGTGGGACGGCAACGAGATGGATACTTACGCGGACGATCTCGCGGAGCTCGTGACCGCGCTCGACCTCCGCGACGCGATTCACGTGGGCCACTCGACCGGCGGCGGCGAGGTGGCGCGCTACCTCGGGCGCCACGGCACCAGCCGCGTCGCCAAGGCCGTGCTGATCGGCGCGGTGCCGCCGATCATGTTGAAAACGGCCGCCAATCCCGGCGGCCTGCCGATGGAGGCGTTCGACGGCATCCGCGCGGGCGTCACCGCGGATCGGTCCCAGTTCTTCAAGGACCTGAGCGCCCCGTTTTACGGCGCCAACCGTCCCGGCGCGAAGGTCTCGCAGGGCCTGCGCGACTCGTTCTGGCGGCAGGGCATGCAGGGCGGGTTCAAGAGCATCATCGACTGCATCAAGGCGTTCTCCGAGACCGACTTCACCGAGGACCTGAAGAAGATCGACGTGCCGACGCTCATCCTGCACGGAGACGACGACCAGATCGTCCCGATCGACGCCTCGGCACGGCTCTCAGCGACGCTGGTGAAAGGCTCCACGCTCAAGGTGTACCCGGGCTTGTCCCACGGCATGTGCTCGGTCAACAAGGATCTCATCAACGCCGACCTGCTGGCGTTCTTCCAGTCGTAGCCGGGCCATTCGAAAGAGGTGATCCTCATGTCGCAAGTCGTAAACAGCGCCGCCGCTCACGTGGAGAAGATCGAAGGCGAAGGGCGGCCTGAACATCGTCGTTCGCTCGTGGCGGCCGGCGTCGGCGCCGCGCGCGATCGTCGCGATCGTTCCAGGGTTCAACTCGCACAGCGGGCTATTACACCTGGGTGGCCGAGCAGTTCGTGGCGAGCGGCCTGGCCGTCTACGCCGTCGACCTGCGAGGACGCGGCGAGTCCGACGGCGAGCGCTTCTACGTCGACTCGTTCGACGACTACGTGGACGACGTCACGCGCATGGTGAGCCTGGCGAAGTCCCGCGAGCCCGGATTGCCCGTGTTCGTGCTCGGGCACAGCGCCGGCGGTGTCGTGTCGTGCTTTTACTCGCTGGCCAACCAGACGGATCTCGCCGGCTTCATCTGCGAGAGCTTCGCGTTCCAGGTGCCGGCGCCCGACTTCGCGATCGCCGCGCTCAAGGGCCTGAGCCACCTCGCGCCGCACGCGCATGTGCTGAGGCTGAAGAACGAGGACTTCTCGCGCGATCAGGCCGTCGTCGACATGATGAACAACGACCCGTTGATTGCGCACGAGACGCAGCCGACCAAGACCGTCGCGGAGCTGGCCCGGGCCGACGAACGGCTGAAAGCGTCCTTTCCCGAGTTCTCGCTGCCGCTGTTGATCCTGCACGGCACGCTCGACAAGGCGACAAGGCCCGGCGGCAGTCAGCTGTTCTACGACACGGCGGGCTCGGGCGACAAGACGGTGAAGTTCTACGAGGGTTACTACCACGATCCGCTGCATGACGTCGGCAAGGAAGTCGTCATGGCCGACATCCAGCAGTGGATCGGTGCGCGGCTGAAGTAGCGGCGCGAGGTTGCGATCGGCGTGTGCGGGGCTCTTTGAATGACCCGCACGCGCCGAGCCCGTCCTGTGTCAGGCTATGGGCCATGCACAGGCTTCTGCCGGGCGCCCTCGGCGTCTTCCTGCTGGTCGCGACGAGCGGCTCCGCGTTCGCGCAGTCGGCGCCTTCCGGTTCCACGAGGCACTGAGGACGGCGACTGGCGATTCTCGGTCTATCCCGTCCTCGCGTGGATTCCCTATAACGTCAGCATCGACGTGAACCTGCCGCCAGTCGACGGGCGGTGGCGGCGGCGGGTCGACCATGAACTCGCACTTCGACGGGGCCTTCCTCGCCGGGTTCTCCGCGACCAACGGCGTCTGGCGCGTGGACGCCGACGGCATGTGGGCGGCCGTCGGCGGCGATCGCGTGCCGGAGGTGCCGAACCTCTCGGTCGATCTGGACGTGATCTACGGGCACGGCAGCGTCGGCCGGCGAATCGCGCCCGACTTCTTCGTCACCGGCGGCATCCGCCGGATCGCGGTGAAGTACGACGTGACGTTCGGGACGCGGGCCCCGTTCGAGCAGCAAGCCAGGCGTGTGGGATCCGCTCGTCGGCGTCGCATGGCATCGCGAGCGCAAGCATGTCGACTGGCACGGCGTGTTCGAGGGCGGCGGATTCGGCGCCGGCAGCGACGTCGATCTCAGCGCGACGTTCAGGGTGGACTGGAAGCCGACGATCGCACTTCGGCATTCACCGGCGGCTACAGCTGGCTCTACTTCAAGGTCAGCCAGGACGTCGCGAACCAGACGTTCGTGGCGAAGCAGACGCTCAGCGGGCCGATTATCGGGATTCGGCTTCTACTTCTAGCGGTCACACGCTCCGCAAGTACTGATGCACTGAGAAGATCGCCGCCGATCCCTCGCCGACGGCCGCGGCGATCCGCCGGTTGGCGCTCGCGCGCACGTCGCCGGCGGCGAAGATGCCCGGCACGCTCGTCTCGAACATCAGCGGGTCGCGCTCGAGTCCCCAGCCCGCCTTCTTCGCGTCGGCGCCGGTCAGGATGAACCCTTGATCGTCGGTGGCGACGACCGGAGCGAAGGCGCTGGTCCGCGGCGCGACGCCGATGAAGATGAAGAGCGCATGGCCGTCGAGCGTCTGCGTCTCGCCGGTCTCGGCATTGCGCACGTCGACGCGCTCGAGGTGCGTGTTGCCGTGCGCCGCCGCGACCTCCGAGTTGCCGATCACGGTGATGTTGCCGGTGGCGTTGATCCGGTCCACCAGATACTGCGACATCGCGGGCGACAGCTTCGGCTTCCGGACGATGATCGTGACGTGCTCGGCGTAGCGCGCGAAGAAGAGCGCGCCCTGCCCCGCCGAGTTCGCGCCGCCGAGCACCAGCACCCGCTGCCCGCGATACATCGCGGCTTCCGACAGCGCCGCGCCGTAGTAGATGCCGGCGCCGAGGAACTGCGACACGCCCGGCGCCTCGAGCTCGCGGACCGCCATCCCGGTGGAGAGCATGAGCGCCATGCACGCGATTTCCTGGCCGTTGGACAGCTGCACGACTTTGTAGGGATCCACCCGTCGCAGTCCGGTGACCGAATGGCCGACCAGGATCTCGGTGCCGAACCTCTGTGCCTGCGTGGCCGCGCGCCGCGCGAGATCCGCACCGGTGACGCCGCTCGGGAACCCGAGGTAGTTCTCGATCATCGAGCTCGTGCCGGCCTGCCCGCCCGGAGCGTTCTGCTCGATCAGGACCACCTTCAGTCCTTCCGACGCCCCGTACACCGCGCAGGCGAGACCGGCCGGGCCCGCGCCGACGATCGCCAGGTCGTAGAACGGACGCGTCGGCACGGTCTGCAGGCCGATCTTCTCCGCCAGCTCCGCGTGCGCGGGTGCGACGAGCGTGGTTCCATCCGCCAGCAGCACGACGGGCAGCCGCGCGAGGCTTCCGCCATTGGCCGTCACCGCAATCTCGCGCATCGCGGCGTCGAGCTCGACGTCGATCCACTGAAACGGGATCTGGTTGCGTGAGAGGAAGTCGCGCGTCTCGTAGCTCTGGGGCGACCACCGCGATCCGATGACGCGCACGCCCTCGAACGACGTCTTGGCGCGCGCCGCCCAGTCCGCGAGAAGCTCGTCGAGCACCGGATACAGGCAGCGCTCCGGCGGATCCCACGGCTTCATCAGGTAGTAATCGAGACCGACGGCGTTGATCGCGGCAATCGCGGCTTCCGAGTCGGCGTACGCCGTGAGGAGCGTGCGCTTCGCGTCGGGATGCAGCGTGCGCGCCTCCTTGAGGAACTCGGTGCCGGTCATGTCCGGCATCCGCTGGTCCACCACGAAGAGCGCGATCGGCGTGCCTCGACGCTTCAACTCGCGCGCGGCCTCGAGCGCCTGCTCGCCGGATTGCGCCGCGACGACCCGGTAGTCGTCGCGGTACTTCTGGCGCAGGTCGCGCTCAATCGCGCTCAGCACTTGGCGGTCGTCGTCCACCGCCAGGATCACGGGCTTCGTCATCGGGTCTCGTGAGCGGCTGAAGGCGAGGGGCGGCACTCCGACGCCGGCAGCGTCACGCAGAACTCGGTGCCTCCCTTTCCGGTGTGCAGGTCGATCGTGCCGTGATGCCGCTGGACGATGCGGCGCGAGATGTCGAGCCCGAGGCCGGTGCCCTCCCCGACATCCTTGGTGGTGAAGAACGGGTCGAAGATCCGGTTCACGATCGCATCGGGAATCCCGGGTCCGTCGTCGGTCACGCGGACGACCACCTTGCCGTTCTCGGAGCCTGCGTCGAGCCGCACGTGTCCACCCCGCGCCGCGTCGATCGCGTTGTCGAGCAGGTTCGCCCACACCTGGTTCAACTCGCCGCCGTAGCCGTCCACCGCCGGCAGGCCCGGCGCGACATGCACCGTCACCTCGACCGATTTCGCCCTGGCCTTCGCGCGAAGGACGGTCACCGTGTCGGCGAGGCCGCGGCCAATCTCGATCGGCTGCAGCGTCGCCTGCTGGTTGACGAACGTGAACCCCTTCACCGCGGCGACCAGCGAGTGGATGCGGCCCGCGGCCGTCTCGATTTCGCCGGCGAGCTGCCGGACGCTCTGCGCGCTCGAGAGATGCGACAGCACGATCCGCAATCTTGTCGGCGGGCAGCATGCCCGCGAGCGCCTGGAGATCGTCCGGGACGATCCCTGCCGCGACCAGCGGCTCGACATCCACTCCCTTGATCTGGTGCGCGGCGAGCCACGAGTCGATCGCATCCTGCCGGTCCGAGAGCTCGAGTGGTCCGAGCGCATCCGCCGGCGGCCGACGGAAGGCGTCGATCGTCAGGCACTGGTCGTCCGGGAGGTTCAACCCGCAGAACTGCCGCGTCGCTGCGTCGTGCGCATCGAGCTGGGCGACGAGCATCTTCGCGCTCCGCTCGACGGCGGACGCGGGGTTGTTCAGCTCGTGCGCGAGGCCCGCGGCGAGCCGGCCGAGCGACGACATCTTCTCGTCGATGAGCTCGCTCGTCTTGAACACGCGCGCGCGATCGACCATCACGTGCACCAGGACCGCCGTCAGCTCGTGGCACTCCTGGATCATCCGCGGCAGATCTTCAGTCGCGACCGCCACGATCGTCGTCCGCTCCTCGGCGACGACGTCCCCGGGCGGGCCCTTGATCCTCGAGTACGGCAGCATCCCCGTGACGTCGCCGGCATGCCACTCCATCACGATGCGAGGCCCGCCGCCGCGGTCGACGCGAATCGAGAGGTGGCCGTCCAGCACGACGTAGAGCCCGCGGACCGGACCCGTGCTGGGTGTCAGGACCATCCCCGGTTCGATGATCCGCTCCTGGCCCACCCGCGCCAGCCAGGCGAGCTGATCCTTCGGCACGCCGGTCAGCGTGCGGTGCGATTCGAGGCGCGCGAGCAGGGTGGCCTGGTCCATGGAAGCTGGGGATCAGAATCTAACACGTGCGTTATGCTGCGCGGATCAGGGGAAGGGCGACCCATGTGGAACACCGACACACCGTGGTTCGACGTGACCGTCGTGATGACGATCTTCGCCATCGGCAACATCTTCTTCGGCCACTTCGAAGAGCACAAGCCGAAGGGGCTGCGGGCCCTGAAGGTCATTTTCTTCGTGGGGCTCGTCGCGGGCCTCTCGTCGTTCGGGCTCCGGTGGGTGTCGTTCGCCATCATCGGCGCGCTCGCCCTCGTCGCCCTGTACGTGCACGGCTGGTGGCTGCCGAGCCATGGCGTCAACGGGCTGACCGGCGAGCCTCGCGACAAATACTACGAGCTCATCAAGGTCAAGCCGACAGAGCGACGTGAGCCGCCGCGCAGGCGCACAGGCGGCGCTGCGAGTAGAGTGCACCACTGCATGAACATCATGCAGACGCCTTCTTCTCGCTGATTCTCCTGTGCGCCGGGATCGGCCTTCCGGTCATGAGCCTGCGCGCAAGTCGCCGGCGGCCTCGCACCGCCTCGGCCCAGCAGTCGCGCCCGCCACGACGCCCGCGCCTGCGACTCCGCCGCGGCCCGTACCGCCGACGCGCGACCCGCACACGCCAGGCTACGTCACCGCCACCGAGCTGCCGGATGGCACGCTGCCGCCGCCTGACGTCGACGGCAACTTCATCGTCGGGCCGACCCACGTGCCCGCGCCCGAGACGCAGCCGACCGAAGGCGTCCCGGCCGGCACGGTCTGCAACCTGACGATGAACTCGACGGACAGCAAGATCTATCCCGGCATCGCGCGCGATCCGGGGACGTTCGGCACGCCCGATCCGAACGATCCGGCAAAGCTGATCGTGACGACGAGTCATCCCGCGCCGTACACGCGCAAGGTCGCCGTCTACGTGCCGAAGCAGTACGTCGCCGGCACCGCCGCGCCGTTCATCGTCGGGGCCGACGGGCCGGACCCCCTGCTCTTCGCGACACTCGACAACCTGATCTTCCAGAAGCGTGTGCCGGCGATGGTGGCGATCTCGATCGGCAATGGCAGCGGCGACGCGCAGGGCAGCCAGCGCGGTCTCGAATACGACACGATGTCGGGACGCTACGCGGAGTTCGTCGAGACCGAGGTGATTCCGTTCGTCGAGCAGCAGTGCAACGTGAAGCTGACCAGGGATCCCGAAGGGCGCGCGACGATGGGCGGCAGCTCGGGCGCGGCGGCGGCGCTCATCATGGCGTGGTATCACCCGGAGTGGTACCACCGCGTGCTGTCGTACTCGGGGACGTACGTGAACCAGCAGTGGCCGCCGAACCCCGAGACGCCGCACGGCGCGTGGGAGTTCCACGAGAAGCTGATTCCGAACACTCCGCCGAAGCCCATTCGCCTCTGGATGCACGTCGGCGATCACGATCTCTACAACCCGAACTCGATGCGCGACGAGATGCACGACTGGGTGGTGGCCAACGAGAACATGGCGAAGGTCCTCGCCGCGAAGGGCTATCACTATCAGTTCCTGTTCGTGAAGAACGCCGGGCACACCGAGCGGATCGTCAAGCAGCAGACGCTGCCGCAGGCGCTCGAATACGTCTGGCACGGATATAAGCCGTAGATCCAGGCTGGCGCGACTGACAGTCGGCCGGCGCTCCAGCTCCGGCGCCCTGGACCCGATGGCGCCGGGTCTGGGCGCCGCCCTACTGCCCTTCTGCGGCGTAGAATGAAGGGCTCTATAACAGGCTGTTTGATGCCTTCCGGGCACCCGGCGGCATCGAAGGTTCTAGGCACTCGTAAGAAGCCGTGAAATTCGTTCGGAATGTTGGAGGTATGTGATGAGTCTGCGAATTGGCGATACCGCGCCCGACTTCAAGGCGGAAACCACCGAAGGGCCGATCAGCTTCCATGAGTGGCTGGGCAGCTCCTGGGGCGTGCTCTTTTCCCACCCGAAGGACTTCACGCCCGTCTGCACGACCGAGCTGGGCTACATGGCGAAGCTGAAGCCCGAGTTCGACAAGCGCAACACGAAGATCATCGGCCTCAGCGTCGACCCGGTGGACAAGCACTCCAAGTGGGCGCAGGACATCCACGAGACGCAGGGGCACGCGCCGAACTTCCCGATGATCGGCGACACCACGCTGGCGATCTCGAAGGCCTGGGGCATGCTGCCGGCCGAGCTCGGCGACAGCAGCGAGGGCCGCACGGCGGCGGACAACCAGACGGTCCGCAACGTCTTCGTCGTCGGGCCCGACAAGAAGATCAAGCTGATGATCGTCTACCCGATGTCCACCGGCCGGAACTTCGACGAGGTGCTGCGCGTGATCGACTCGCTGCAGCTCACCGCGAAGCACAAGGTGTCGACGCCGGTGAACTGGAAGCAGGGCGAGCACGTCATCATCTCCGGCGCGGTGTCGGACGACGACGCGAAGAAGCAGTATCCCGATGGCTGGCACGCGCCGAAGCCGTACATCCGGATCGTGCCGCAGCCGAAGTAGCCCAGGTCCGTTGTGCCCGGTGCTTGGTGCTGAGTGCTTTGTGCGGTGCCCGGTGCCTTGTGCAGCTTGTTGAGCACGAGGCACCTGGCACCAGGCACCGCACAAGGCACCAGGCACTGAGCACTAAGCACCATCAATCACGTCACCCAGCTCCTTGTACATGAACGTCGCCGGCTCGAGCGCCGGCGTCGTCGAGCCGCGCGCGTAGCGCGGGATCACTCCCACCACGACGTACTCGAGCGACCGGTAGAGCGTCTCGGCGTAGCCGCCCGTCCACGTGTCGAGCGTGAGCAGCGAGCGGTGCTCGGCGCGGGCGACGTCCTCGAGCGCCAGCATCAGCCGCCGCGCAATCCCGCGGCGCCGCGCGTCGGGGTGCACGAGCAGCTTCAGCACCTCGCCGCGATGCTGCTGGTTCGGCGGCATCGCGAGATCCACCTGCACCGTCCCGACGATGCGATCGCCAAGCCGCGCGACGAGGACGCGCCGCGTGCCGGCGCGGACCCCGGCAGCACCTTCTCCACCCAGAACCGCGCGATTCGTCCATCGAGAACGGGCACGACGAAGCTGACGCCGGCGCCCTCGTAGACGACGGCGTGCAGGACGTCGGCGAGCATGTCGATGTCGTGCGCGAGCGACGGCGAGCCGTCGGGCGCGGGCCGCCATGTCTCGATTCGAACGTCCGTCGCGGCGCTCGTCGTCATGGGCGCACCATCGCGATCACGTAGCGGGCCGCGCGCTTGCCGGCATTGTGAAACCTTGACGGGCCATTGAGGACGTAGCGCAGGCAGTCGCCGGTGCGCAGCGAGACGCTCGATCCGTCCACCTCGATCGTGACGGCGCCTTCGAGCATCCAGAGATGATGCTCGAGGCCCGCGATCGGCGACGTCTCGAACGACACTGTTGCGCCGGCGGGAATGTGCACTTCCACCATCTCGCCGCGCAGCCCTGGCGACGGCGGCGAAACGGCGCGGCGGCGATAGCCGCTCTCGGGGTCGGTCCAGTGCGCCTGCTCCGCCGCGGGAATGTAGTTCGGCGGCGGCGATTCGGCGTCGGCCATGAGGCGCGAGAGCGTCCAGCCGTAGAGCGTGCAGAGCGCGCCGAGCATCGCGGCCGTCGGGCTCAGCTCCGAGCGCTCGATGCGCGACAGCGTCGCCCGGCTGATGCCGGTGCGTTCTGCGACGTCTTCAAGGGACCAATCACGCTCGGTGCGGAGCTGCGCCAGCCGGGCGGCAATCCGGCGTTCGATATCGGCGTCGGCACTGGGCGATTGGCAGCTGGCGTCTCCATACAGAGATAATATCTCTGAATAGAGAAATGGCCAATTGATGCCGGGGCTGAAGCCCCGGCCTACTGACGAGAGATTACAAGCCAGGGGATTCAGCCCCGGCTCCTGTTCCACTACCGGCAGTCGATGAGCCCCATGAAGCCGAAGTCCATGTGCAGCTGCATGTGGCAGTGGAAGAGCGAGAGCCCCAGCTCGCTCGCGGTGAAGTCGACGTCCATCTCCTGGTAGCCGCCGAGCATCACGACGTCTTTCATCAACCCGGACATGGGCCGTCCGGCGACGGCCGTGACCTCGAAGCTGTGGCGATGCAGGTGCATCGGGTGGATGTCGTCGCTCGCGTTGCGCATGCGCAGCCGGTAGCGGCGCCCGTGCTGCACGTGCCACACCGGCTTGTGCGTCGCCATCGAAAACGCGGCGCCGTTGATCAGCCAGCGGTTGAACCCGTTCAGCTCGGCATTCTGCTTGCTGAAGATCAGCTCGATCGTCTGATCCGGCGTCTGCGACGGCGCGTCCGACCGGGCAAACGCCGTGTAGTCCCACCTGGACTTCAGCGGGGCGATCCAGCGCGGCTTGCCGGTCGCGCCCGCGTACTCCACCACGACGCCCATGCCGTTCTGGCGATCGTCGCCGACGTCGCCGAGGATCCACACGCCTGGATGCGTCATCTCGACGACCGCCGACACTCGTTCGCCGGTGCCAATCCACAGCACCGGCACGTCGCGCGGCGTCGGCACGGGATTGCCGTCGAGGGCCACGACACGAAACGTGTGGCCGGGCAGGGCGAGACTCCGAATCTCGGACGCGCTGCCGTTGACGACGTGAAAGAGCACTCGCTCGCGCGGCTTCACGCGAATCGGATCGCCGTGCCCGAGCATCCGGCCGTTGATCGAGAACGCGCGGTAGCCGACTTCGAAGCCGTGTGGCATCTTCTTCGCGAGCGAGGCCTTCATCGCCGACTCGCCGGCGCTCTCGAGGTTCGGATCGCGCGTCGCAGGCGAGAGGAAGTCGAGCGCCATGTCGCCGCCGCGGCTGAACGACGGCTCGAACTCCTTCAGCAGCAGGAAGACCTCGCGGTCGTAGTCGCCTGGCTCGTGCTTTGGCTCGACGTAGACGACGCCGACCTGGCCGCCGTATTGGCCGGCGCGCAGATCGGACCCGGCGACGCTATGCGTGTGATAGAAGCGCACGCCGGACGGGCCCGGCGTGAACGAGATGCGCCGATGTCCATGCGCCGGGATGAAGGGCGTGCCTTCTTCGGCGGCGCCGTCGACGTCTACGGGGACGCTCTGCCCATGCCAGTGCAGTTGCTCCGGCGTATCGGTGTCGTTGAAGAGGTCTACCGTGACCGGCACGCCTTCCCTCAATCGCACGAGCGGCCCCGGAAACTGCCCGTTGTAGAGCGTCGTCGCGATGATGCGATCCGGCGCGAGCTCGACGAGCCCGGGCCCGATGCGGATCGTGTGGTCGGCGGCCGTCGGTGTGGACGGCGCCGGCGTCGCCGGCCGAGCAGCTGCCCCTGGCGATCCGTCCTCGCGACCGCGGCACGACGGGAGCCCCGCCGCCAACGCGCCCGCGGCGCCAAGTCTCAGGAACGAACGTCGATCGAGGGACATATTTCCATCTCCAACGCGTGCGACATCACGCTTCCGTCGAGGCCGGAAGAGAGAATCCACAGATTACACAGATGGCACAGATTTCTTCATGTCGCGCCGCGGCGGCTTGCGTCGCCCGGAAGTCGTTCGGCGTGAGTGCCATCGAAAGAAGAATCTGCGGAATCTGTGGAGTCTGTGGATTCTTTCCGTGAGTCACGATCGCAGCGTGGCGGTATCAGCCTCTTTGCCGGGGAGCAGAACGTTGCGCGATGACGAACAGCGGAAGCGCGGCGAGCTGCGCGGCGACTGACAGCGTGACGAGCGAGGTCAGCGAGCGGTCGTAGAGCAGCCCGAGCGCGATGCTGCCCGCGAGCCACGCGGTGCCGAAGCCCGTGTCGAAGATCCCGAATGCCGTGCTGCGCCGTGACGCCGGCACGAGCGGCGCGATCGCGGGCTTCAGCAGCGTGTCCTGCGCGCCCTTGTTGAATCCCCACAGCGCCATGCCGCCGAACGCGAGCGCCGGCGGACCGAAGAACACGAGCGGTGTGAACGCGGCGCCGATGAGAAGCGAGCCGACCAGCAGCGGCGTGCCCCAGCGATCGTAGAGGCTGCCGAGCACCCAGTTGCCGATCGCGCCGGTGCCCATCGCGACCGCGTACGAGACCGGCACGAGCTCTCGGGTCAACGTGTGGTGCGACTCGAGATGAAACGCGATCAGCGAGAAGTCGACGAACCCGAAGCCGACGAGCGCGGCGGCCGCGAGGTAGATCCAATAGCTGCGGGGGAACCCTCCGGCGCCACCATGCGGCCCGTCGTCCTCGGTGACCGCTGATTCGGGATACTGCCGCCGCGTGTACGCCAGCATGCCGAGGCAGAGGAGCGCCGAGACGAGCAGCGTCGCGAACGCCGCGCGATAGCTGCCACGCCACGCGATGACACCCGCGATGACGAGCGGCCCGACCGTCGCGCCGAGCGCATCGAGCGACTCGTTGATGCCGAACGCGCGGCCTGCGCCGACTTCGTGCCGGGCTTCAGCGAGCAGGCTCTGGACGATCGGCTTGCGAATCGCGCGGCCGGTGCGCTCCGCGGCGATCAAACACGCGGCCGCGGGCCAGCTGCCGGCCAGGGCCATCGCCGGCACCGCCAGCATGTTGATTGCGTAGCCCAGGAACACGAGCGGCCAGCGCTGGCCCGTCCGGTCGCCGACATAACCGGCGACCGCGCGCAACGCGTAGCCGACGAACTCGCCGGCGCCCGACACGATGCTGATGACGGCGGCCGTGGCGCCAAGCTGGGCCAGGAACGGACCCGTGACGCTCCTGGCGCCTTCGTACGTCAGGTCGGCGAAGAGATTGACGACGCCCAGCAGGATGACGAACCGCAGCACGGCTACCCGGATCATAGCGTCACCGCTTCGGCGCGAAGCGAAGCATGACGTTGCCGGACGTGAACGGCCGCGCCTCGACCAGCTCGAGGCTGAGGCGGCGAGATGTCCCGCTCACCAGCTGACGGCCGCCGCCGAGCAGCACCGGGCAGACCACGAACTGGTATTCGTCAATGAGCCCGAGCTCGCTGAGCCGCGACACAACGGTCCCGCTGCCGAACAGCATGATCGTCTTGCCGGGCTGCGCCTTGAGCGCCTCGATTTCGGTCGGGACGACGTCCCGTCGCAGCTCGGAGTTCGTCCAGGGCACTTCCCTGCGCGTCGTCGAAAAGACGATCTTCTTCGCCGCGTTGATCCACACCGCCAGCGCGAGCATTTCCGGCGTGTGCCGTCCTGGACTGTGCGGATCCGGCGCCGTTACCGGATCCTTCAGCACGTGCGGCCAGAACGCCTCGAACATGTCGTACGTGCGCCGGCCGAACAGCATCAGGTCGCTGTCGCCGAGCTTCCCCGCCGCGCCCTTGTCGAGGTCCGGGTCCGGCACGGCCCAGTCCAGGGCGCCGTCCGCGGCCGAGAAATAGCCGTCCGCCGAGATGCGGTCGAACGCGACGATCTTTCGTGTCGAAGCCATGTCGATGTCTCCCCTCGCCAGCTAGACGAACGGGCGGGCGCGGGATCGACAGGGTGGTGAAACGGGAAAATAGGAAATAGGAAATAGGAAATAGGAAATAGGAAATAGGAAAAAAGACAGAGCGAACCGGCGAGCCGTCTCCGCTCTCTTTCCTATTTGCTATTTGCCATTTCCTATTTACATGGGCGCGGCGTCGGGATCCGGCCGCACGCTCGCGGCGCGCCGTGGGAGCTCGCGGCGAAAGCTGCCGAGAACTTCACGGGCCAGCGGCAGCGTAGTCGCCGCGCCGATGCCGATCAGCGCGAAAGCAAGTCTTCGACGCCTCGACACCGGCACGTGCTCGGCGACCAGCAGCCCGATGCCGAACGCCAGCGCGGCACGCGTGCCGACGACGAGCGCCAGCGTTCGCGGGTTGAGAGTGATGACGCTCATCGTTCCTCCTGGTAGCGGTGATAGTGGTGTTGATCGCGGTCGTAACCCCTGGTCCACCACGCCCATGTCGAGCCCGCGCTGGAGCCGGAACGTCAGCAGCGTTTCGGAAGGCACGCGCACCTCGCGCCCGTGCGTGAGAATGCCGGCGCCCGCGCCGGCTGCCGCGCCCGCGGCGGCACCGATCGCCGCGCCCTTGCCGCCGCCGGCGATCGCGCCGACGATCGTCCCGAGTATTGCGCCGCCGCCAGCGTAGATGGCCGTGCGGTGCCCGTCACTGGATTGCTCAGGCGGCGCATCGACGCGGTTCGCCTCCGCGCGCACAGCGTATCGCTCGCCGTTGACGACAACCGATTCCAGATCGAGGATCAGGTCGCCGTCGCTGGCGCCGCGCACCATCAGCTCAACCGGCGAACTGCGCGGAATCACCAGCCGGCCCGACTGGTCGGTCACGTCTTGTTCCACCACGCCCGAGTAAATGCGCCCGTCCAGAGCCCGCTCGTCGATCGTCTCGCTGGTGCGGACGGTGATGATCGTGCCCGGGTCGATGTGCGTCACGTCGCGCGGCTGCGCGACCGCCAGCCCCGCCAGCCCGAGCGCAACAAACAGCGCGATCGGTGCGACCAGGAGCCGGGCCTCGCGATCGAAAACGTCTGCTGAGCATGCTGGCCTCCGAGAAATGAGTCCACGACTCGAAGGTGCAAGCGGCGGGCCGCCCGCAAGGGAGGGATTTACCTCTGCTGGCACGCGCTGGCATCCGCCACGGATGAGCAGAAATTACCCGAATTGAACGGCGGCCAAACCGTTCCGCCGTCCTATCGGCGATTCGCGATCTCTTCAGGCGGCCTTGCGATCAGCAGCGCGCCGAGCGCGCCGAGCGCCAGAACGGCGGCCGCATAGAACGCGTACTGATAACTCTTCGTCGCGTCGAACACACGGCCCGCGATCAGCGGGCCAATGACGCCCGCTGTGCCCCACGCGGTGAAGAGCGCCCCGTAATTCGCGCCGAGGTTGCGCGTGCCATAGAAGTCCGCCGTTGTCGACGCGAACACCGACAGCTGCGTGCCGTAGCACCAGTAGACGACGGCCACGGCGAGATAGAACAGCGCGACCTGATCGCGCACGGCAAACAGTGCCGGCATCGCAATCGCCGAGATCAGCACCATCGTCCGGAGCGTCGCCAGTCGTCCCAGCGAATCCGAGAGCCAGCCCGAAAGGATGCGGCCGCCGGCATTGCCGAACGCGCCGACGGTGAGCGCGTAGGCGGCTGCCGTCGCGCCGAGCCCGGCGTTGCGCGCCAGCGGGACGAGCTGGCTGATGGTCATGAGCCCTGCCGTCGTGCCGAGGCAGTACGCCGCCCACAGCAGATAGAACTGCGGCGTTTGCAGGATCTCGCGGGTCGTCATGTCGCGCCGCGAGGCCGCGGCCGCCGGCGGCGTCCAGCCTTCGGGCTGATACCCGGCCGGCGGGTTCGACATCAGGAACGCACCCGTTACGCCCATGACGAGAAACGCGACGCCAAGTACCTGGAACGTCGCGCGCCAGCCAATCGACGCGATCAGGTGCGTCGCGAGCGGTCCGATGATCGCCGACCCCGCGCCGTACCCGCCCACCATCATCCCGACGACAAGCCCGCGCTTGTCTGGAAACCACTTCGAGGCGACCGGGATTGGCGTCGCATAGCCGAAGCCATTGCCAGCTCCGACGATGACGCCGAACACGAGGTACAGATAGTCAGCGAGCTCGTCGCACTGGTGAGAAGGAAGCCGAGCGAGACGAGCACGGCGCCGATGAGCGCCGCGGGGCGAGGGCCGCGCCGATCCTGGAGCCGGCCGCCAAAAATGAACGTGATCGCGAAGGTCACGACCGCGATCGTGAACACGAGCGACGTCTCGGCGCGCGTCCAGCCGAACTCCTTCTCGAGCGGCGCGACGAACACGCTCCAGGCATAGAGCGATCCGAGCGCCAGGTTCATCAGGACGCCGCCCACCACCACCCGCCATCGGTTCATAGGGTTGGTCGCCTCGCGGCCGCCATTAGGGCACGGCCGGTGGCTTCCGGGCAACCGGACTCGTCTTGACATCCCACATGAGACGCAGGCAGACTCCTCTAAGCAAACCAGAGGAGTGGCGATGGCAGCCGACGATCGCGCGGACATCCTGCAAGGCACCCTGGACCTGATGGTGCTGAAGACCCTCGACGCCATGGGGCCGCTTCACGGCTACGGCATCGCGAAGCGGATCGAGCAGCTGAGCGGCGACGCGCTGCAGATCAACCAGGGCACGATTTACCTGTGCCTCGTGCGCCTCGTGCAGCGGAAGTGGATCGCGGCCGCGTGGGGCACGTCCGCGAACAATCGCCGCGCGAAGTTCTACGAGATCACGAAGACCGGACGCAAGCAGCTGGTGGAGGAAACCGAGCACTGGGAGCGGATCGCCGGCGTCATCGGGCGGCTGCTGCAGCTCGACGCGCGGAGGTGATGCCATGTGGACTGCTCTTCGCGTCTTCGCCGCCAGGATCGCCGCGTTCTTCCGACACCGCGATCTCGACAGCGACTTCGAGGCAGAGATGGCGTCGCACCGCGCGCTGCTCGAAGAAGAGCTCCGGCAGCGCGGCCTCGGCCCCGATGAGGCCCTCCGGCAGGCGCGGCTCACTCTCGGACCGGAAACGCAGCTGAGAGAGGCCCACCGCGATAGACGGGGGCTGCCCTGGCTCGACACGGTCGCGCAGGACCTCCGGTACGCGACGCGGCTCCTTCGCCGCGATCTGGGCTTCGCCGTCTTCGCGATCCTGATCGTCGGCGTCGGTGTCGGTGCCAGCGCGACGATCTACAGCGTCGTCAGCGCGTTGATTCTGAGGCCGTTGCCCCTGGGCGAGCCTGAGCGTCTGACGTGGATTGCCAACGGCGGCGTCGGAGACCCGGGGCTCTCGGGGCAGACGGTGCCCGTCGGACACTACCAGGCGCTCCGCGAGCAGAGCCGGACGTTCGCCGACGTCGCCGCGTACTTCGCGTTCTACGGTGCCGGCGATCACACGCTCACCGGCAGCGGCGAGCCCGAGCGGATCACGACCGTGCCGGTATCGCCGAACTTCTTCTCCGTGCTTGGCGTGCCGCTTCGCCTCGGCCGGAGCTTCAGCGTCGAAGAGAGCCGCTGGAAGGGACCCCCCGCGATCGTCCTGTCCGATCGCCTCTGGCGACGCCGGTTCCATTCGGACCCCTCGGTCGTCGGCAAGAAGATCCTGATCGACGGCGACCCGGTGCCGGTCGTCGGCGTCATGCCGCCGTCGTTCGACTTCGGCACCGTGTTCGCCCCCGGCACCAGCATCGACGCATTCACGGCCTTCCCGCTCAGCACCGAAAGCGACAAGTGGGGCAACACCCTGGCAATGGTCGGTCGCCTGGCGCCCGGCGTGTCGCTCGAGCAGGCGCGGGCGGAGATGGGCGTTGTCGCGCCGCAGATCAAGAAGCGCGACCCCGACCGGCCCTTCGAGTTGCATCTCACGCCGCTGGCGGATCACGTCAGCGGACGGCTGCGTCCGGCACTCGCCGTGCTCGCGTCCGCCGTCGGCGTCGTCATGCTGATCGTCTGCGCGAACCTGTCGAACCTGTTCCTCGCGCGCACGGCGTCGCGACAGCGCGAGATGGCGATTCGCGTCGCGCTCGGCGCCGGACGCGGCCGCTTGATCCGGCAGATGCTCACCGAGAGCCTCCTGCTCGCGGGGGCAGGCAGCCTGCTCGGGCTCGGGCTCGCGATCGTCGGCACGCGAATCGTGTCGCGCGTCACGGCCTTCAACCTGCCGCTGCTCGACCGCGTGCAGCTCGACGCGCCGGCGCTTCTCGTGATCCTGGTCACGGCGTTCGGGACTGGCGTGATCTTCGGTCTTGTCCCTGCCGTGCAGGTGCCCGACGTCGCCGTCGGCGGCGCGCTGACGGCGTCGGGCCGCGGGACGACGTCGGGAAGGGGACATGTCTGGCTGCGTGCGGCGCTCGTCGTCTCGGAAGTCGCGTTCGCCTGCGTGCTGCTCGTCGGCGCCGGCCTGTTGACGCGCAGCCTGATGCGCGTGCTCGACACGAACCTGGGGTTCAAGCCGGACCAGATCGGGGTCCTGCGCCTGTCACCCACAGACGGATATACAGGACAGTCGGGGCAGAACCGCTACTTCGGCGAGGCGGTGCGTATCGTTCGCGCGATCCCTGGCGTCGAGGCCGTCGGCCTCACGGACGCGCTTCCGCTCGGACGCAATCGCAGCTGGAACGCCGGCGCGAAGGGCCGTCCCTACACGCGCGAAAACCCGCCGCCGGACGCTTTCGTGCGCGTCATCAGCGACGGCTACCTCGAGACGATGCACATCCCCCTGCTGCAGGGGCGTGACTTCACCGAGCACGACACGGATGGCACCAAGAAGGTCATCCTGATCAACCAGACCATGGCTCGTGCGCTGTGGCCCGGCGAGAACCCGATTGGCAAGACGGTCCTTTACGTCGATCCCGAACGCGAGGTCGTGGGGGTCGTCGGCGACGTGCGGCACCTCTCGCTCGAAGAAGCTCGGGCCTCGAGATGTATTTGCCGGTGCGGCAGTCGACGCATCACTTTCCGATGGACCTGGTGATGCCGCCGCGCTTCCGCCAGAAGCGCTCGCCTCCGAAGTCCGCCGCGCGCTGCAGCCGCTCGACCCGGCGCTCCCGACCAACGAGTTCCGCACGCTGCAGGGCGTCGTCGACCGCGCCTCGTCGCCGCGACGATTCGTGGTGCTGCTGCTCGCGTCGTTTGCCGTCTTCGCCCTGCTGCTCGCGTCGCTGGGAATCTACGCGGTGATCTCCTACTCCGTCAGCCAGCGGCAGCGCGAGCTCGGAATCCGCATGGCGCTTGGCGCGTCGGCCGGCGAGCTCCGCCGTCAGATCCTCGGAGAGACGTTCCGGCTGGCCGGGCTCGGCCTTGGCCTGGGGCTGCCGGTGGCGTGGGCGCTGTCGCGCAGCATATCGGGCCTGCTCTATGGCATCGAGGCGACGGATCCGCTGACGTTTGCGGGCATGATCGCGACGCTGACGGCCGTGGCCGCGCTGGCCGGCTACCTTCCGGCGCTCCGGGCGTCACGCACCAACCCGCTCAGTGCGCTCCGGGCCGACTGACCCGGTCCGTGAGCCGGTTCGGGCGCCTCCTGCGCATTCCCGATCAGCGGCGAGTGCCGCCTGGAGGTCCATCGTGCCAACCCCGTCCGCTCGCGCCCAATCGGCCGGCGCGCACCACGTCCGCCTGAACACCGGGGTTCTGGCGGCCGCCGAGAAGAGGCTGCTCGTCCGGATTGCCGGCCGCCTGCCCGCGTGGGTGAACTCCGATCATCTGACCCTCCTGGCCCTCCTGGCGATGGCCGGCACGGGCGCGTCGTTCTGGCTCTCGCGCTACTGGCCGCCGGCGCTCGCCCTGGTCGTCCTGTGTCTGGCGATCAACTGGTTCGGCGACAGCCTCGACGGCACGCTCGCGCGCGTGAGGAAGCACGAGCGGCCGCGCTACGGCTACTACGTCGACCACGTGCTCGACGTGTTCGGCATGGGCCTGCTGGTCGTCGGCATGGCGCTGTCGGGCTACATGACGCCGGTGATCGCGCTGTCGATGCTCGCCGCCTACCTGCTCGTGTCGGCCGAGGTCTTCCTCGCGACGACGGTGAGCGGCACGTTCCGCATGGCGTTCCTCAAGGTCGGCCCGACCGAGCTGCGCATCCTGCTGGCCGTTGGCGCGCTGATGCTCTTCACGAGAGCTCGCGTGACGCCCTTCGGATCTCGGCCCGTTCCTGCTGTTCGACGTCGGCGGCGTCGTCGCGACGGCCGGTCTGATCGTCGCGTTTCTCACGTCGGCGATTCGAGGCACTCGCGAGCTCTATCGCGCCGAGCCGCTGCCCACGGCGCTCGAGGACGTGGCATGAGGCCGACAACCCGAGTCACCCGCGCGCTGCTGATCGTCCTCGCGGCGACCATGACGGCCAGCACCGCTGACGCCGCGCCGCCGGAGTCGCGGACGCTCGCCGCGTGGAAGACCTACGTCGACGTCACGGAAGCGCGGATCAGGAGCGAGCTCGACTCGCCGCGCGGGTTCCTCGCGAGCGACTTCACCAGCGACCGCGACGAGCTCCGGCGTCAGGTGATTCGCGGATCGCTCGTCATCGGCCGCGTGACCACGCGCGACCGTGAGGGCCGTGAGATCGACATCCCGGCGGGACCCTCCAGCACTGGCGCGGCGCAGTGTTCCTGCCGGGGTCACGCTGACGCCGCTCCTCGACGCGCTGCGGCACCCGCCGGAGCACGGTCCGTTCCCGCAGGACGTGCTGGCCATGCGCGTGGAGCGTCGAGACGCCGACGCCCAGGACGTGTTCATGCGCATGAGGAGCTCGTCGATCGTCACCGTGACGTACGACACCGAGCACCGCGTGGAGTTCAGGCCGCACGATGCCACACGCGCGTCGACACGAAGCGTCGCCACCCGCATCACCGAGATGGAGGACGCCGGCTCGCCAGGCGAGCGGGCGCTCGCACCAGACGACGACCATGGCTATCTCTGGCGGATGAATTCGTATTGGCGCTACGAGCAGGTGGATGGGGGCGTCATCGCGGAGATGGAGTCTCTGACGCTCAGCCGCAATATCCCCTCCGCCGTGCGCTTCCTGGTCGACCCCATCGTCAACCGCATCGCGCGCGAATCGGTCGAGCGGACCCTCCGGGGCTTCCGGGAGCTATATCTGGCGCGACCTGATCTAACATCCACGACGGCATGCCGCCCGTTCCGGGCACCGACGTCGGGTCTACCGTATCGAGGCCGAGCTCGGTCACGGCGGGATGGGTGTCGTGTTCCGGGCGCTCGACAACCGCTGGGACGGCCCGTCGCCATCAAGTTCCTGTCGAGCGCGCTGGCGGATGCGGCCACGCGCCGGCGCTTCCAGCGCGAGGCTCAGACGGCTTCCTCGCTGAGCCACCCCCACATCCTCACGGTCCACGACGTCGGGGAGTTCGAAGGCGAGCAGTTCCTCGTCACCGAGCTCGCGTCCGGCGGCACGCTCGCCGACTGGATGCACGGGACGCACGACTGGCGCGAGATCGTCGAGCTGATGGTCGGCGTGGCCGACGGCCTCGCGACGGCGCACGAGGCCGGCATCCTGCACCGCGACATCAAGCCCGCGAACATCCTGATCACCGGCGGCGGCTATGCGAAGCTCGCGGACTTCGGCCTCGCGAAGTGTCGAGCGAATCGGACGACTCGCTCGACCCGGCTCGGCGCACTCGGACCGTGCCGGCGTGATTCTCGGGACGGTCGCCTACATGTCGCCGGAGCAGGCCGCGGGACGCACCGCTGGACGCACGCAGCGACGTGTTCTCGTTCGGCATCCTCCTCTTCGAGCTCGTCGCCGGCCGGTTGCCGTTCAGCGGGCCGTCCACCGTCGAGACGATGCACGCGATCATCCACGATGCGCCGCCGCCGGTGCCCGAGACCGTGCCCGCCGCCGCTGCGGATGATCATCGAGAAAGCGCTCGAGAAAAAGCCGGCCGAGCGCTACCAGTCGATGCGGGATCTGGTGGTGGATCTGCGCCGCCTCCTGCGGCAGAGCGGCGAAGGATCTGCCGTCACTGCCGTGCGCTCCACTCGCGTCGTGGCGCCCCGCGTCGGTCTCGACGATGTGGCTCGCCGCGGCCGGCGCCGTCGCGGTCGCTGCCATCGCGCTCATCGCGTGGCGTGTCGGGTGGGCCGGCTCGACGCCGCCGCTTCACGTGAGCTACACGGCCGTCACCAATTTCTCGGACTCGGTCGTCGCGCCCTCGCTGTCGCCAGACGGCCGGCTGCTCGCCTTCATCCGCGGCGAGAACACCTTCGACGGGCCGGGCGACATCTACGTGAAGCTGCTCCCCAACGGCGAGCCCGCGCAGCTGACGCACGACCCGTACCGCAAGATGGGGCCGATGACGTTCACCGCCGACAACTCGCGGGTCGTCTTCACGTCGAACTCGATGAACTCCTGGAGCGTCCCGACCCTCGGCGGCGAGCCGGCGCGCGTGCTCAACAACGCCGCGTCGCTCACCTGGATAAAGGCGTCCGACGGCGGCAAGCCGCGCGTCCTTTTCACGTCGATGACCGGCGAAGGCCTGCACATGGGCGTCTTCACCGCAGATGAGAACCGCGCGAACCAGCGCACGATCTACCTGCCCGCCGACAAGAGCGGCATGGCCCACCGCGCCGCGCTTCGCCCGACGGCCGCTCGGTGCTCGTCGTCGAGATGGACATGGCCGGCTGGCGCCCGTGCCGGCTGGTGCCGTTCGACGGATCGTCGTCGGGCGGTCCCGTGGGCCCGAGCCTCTCGCAGTGCACCGACGCTGCGTGGTCCCCGACGGCAACTGGATGTACCTCTCGGTGAACACGGGCGGCGGCTTCCACATCTGGCGGCAGCCATTCCCGAACGGCACCCCGGAGCAGGTCACGTCGGGCGCGACCGAAGAACAGGGCATCGCCGTCGACCCGGACGGCACGTCGATCCTCACGTCGATGGGCGACCGTCAAAGCACGCTCTGGGTCCATCGTGGCGACACGCACCAGCTGACCTTCGAGGGTTTCGCCTACAGCCCGCAGTTCTCCGCCGATAGCAAGCGCCTGTTCTACCTGCAGCGCACGAGTCAGAACCGCCGCTTTGTCAGCGGCGAGCTCTGGTCGGCCGATCTCGCCACAGGCAAACGTGAACGACTGCTGTCCGACGAGCTGATGGACAGCTACGACATCTCGCGCGATGGCTCGACGGCGGTCTTCGTGCGCGTGGACGCCATCGGGCAGTCCTCGGTCTGGGAGGCCACGCTCGACGGCAGCGCCGCGCCGAACAGCTCTCCGCGCTGCAGGCGATCCGTGTCCGCTACGGACCGTCGGACGACGTGTATTTCGTCGGCGGCGAGGCGCCCGACGCCTCTACTCTACCGCGTGCCGCGCGAGCGGCGGTGTCGCCCAGAAGATCGTCCCGCCGCCGCCAACTACTGTACGCCGTTTCGCCTGACGGGAAGTGGATCGCCGCCTGGGTTGGGATGAGCGTCGCGTTCTACCCGGTGGATGGCGGCGAGCCGAAGATGCTCTGCGCGCTCTGTGGAACCGCCGGCGAAGAGCAGCGCGGCGTGACGCCGGCCCTCGTCCGCTGGTCGTCCGACGGCCGGACGCTCTACCTGCATCGGATCGCCACGCGCGCGACCTAGCTGTGGCACTCTGCCGCGCTGGCGCCATGGTGCCGCCGCTGCCCGACAAGGGATTCCGGACGATCGAGGACGCGGCCAAAGCTCTCGGCGGCAAGGCCATTGCGGATCCGCGCGCGTATCCGAGCGACGATCCCGAGGTGTACGCGTTCCCGAAAGTGTCGAGCCACCGCAACATCTATCGCGTGTCGCTGCAATAGGAGACCGCCATGACGATCGGCCGCCGTCAGTTCCTCGCGTCGACGCTCGTGGCGCCGGCGCTGCTGACCCGACGCGCGTTCGCGTGGTCGCCCGATGCACCGGTGCTCGAGCGGCCGTTCGCGCGCGCGACGAAGGAAGGCGAGGGCCTCTACGTCACGCTGGCGAATCCTGCCGGCGGACCCCAGTGCCTGTCGAACGGCGGCGTCCTGGCCGGGACGCGACGCGGTGCTGCTGATCGAAGGGCACATGCAGCCGGCCGGCGCGACGTTCGAGCTCGACCTGGCGCGGCTCGTCTCGAACCGGCCGATTCGCGGCGCCGTGAACACGCATTTCCATCCCGACCACGCCTTCGGCGACAGCGCGTATGCCGCGGCCAAGGTGCCGATCATCGCGCAGGACACCGCCCCGGCGCTGATCAAGTCCAAGTACGAGGCCTTGAAGACCGCGGACAGGGCGGCGCTGCTCCGTCCCTACCAGGAGCGCCTTGCCGCCGCGACGACAGAGGCCGCGATCAGGCGCGCCAAGGAAGATATTGGCGCGATGCAGTGGATGTTCTCCGCGATCGACAGCACGGAGCTGACCTACCCGACCGAGCTCCTGTCGATCGACAAGCCGGCGACGCGGATCGATCTCGGCGGCCTCACCGCGGTGCTCGAGTGCCGTCGCGGGCATACGCCCACCGACGTCGTCGTTCGCGTCCCCGAGCGCGAGGTCGTCTTCGTCGGCGACCTGCTCTTTCACCGCGAGTATCCCGTCTGCATCGACGCGGACATGCTCGCGTGGCGCAAGATTCTCGAGCCGATGGCCGCGGAGCCGGCGAGCGTCCGCTTCGTGCCCGGCCACGGTCCGATCTGCGACCGCGGCACGGTGCGCGAGTTCATCGATCTGCTGGACGACCTGCACGCGCACGCCGAGAAGATGATCGCGGCCGGCGCCTCGTCCAGCGAAGCCGAGGATCGCTACGTGGTCCCGGCCGCCTTCAGCGAGTACCCGCACTACTGGTGGGACTGGCGGATCGGCGCCGCGATGCGCAGCTACTACGCGACGCTGAAGCACTGACGCTGCGCACGCCGCTCCGGCTCGCCGTATCCACTCAAGACGCGACCGCGTCAACTCCGCGTAGCATGGCCTCATGGTTTCGGAGGTACAGATGAGATCCTTCATTCTCTTCGCAGTTCTCGGTTGCTCGTGGCAAGCGCAGCGCCGCTCTGGCGCAGGACATGCCGGCGGACTATCAGCAGGTGTTGAGCACGCTTGGCCGGCAGGGCGACTTCAAGGCCAACGTGCTGAAGGTCAACGTGCCGCGGAACGACCTCAGCGTCACCGTCGCTGGCGTGAAGACGCCGACGCCGTTCGGCTTCGGCGGCTGGGTGGCGTTCACGAAAGGCGCGAACGCCGAAGACGTGATGATGGGCGACCTCGTGCTCACGCAGGACGAGGTCAACCCGGTGATGTCGGCGCTGCTCGATCACGGCATCGACGTCACCGCGCTGCACAATCACTTCTTCTGGGACGAGCCGCGGATGTTCTACATGCACGTGCACGGGCACGGCGCCGCAGCGGATCTGGCTGCCCGGCTGAAGCCGGCGCTCGACATGATCGGCAAGGGCGCCGCGCCGGCGGCGCCGGCGGCGGCCTCGAGCGCGCTCGACACCGCGAAGATCGCGCAGATCGTCGGACGCCCGGGCGACCAGATGGGCAGCGTCTACAAGATCACGGTCGGCCGCGACGATCTCTCGATCAAGGAGATGGGCGCGACGATCAACGCGCGCATGGGGCTGAACACGTGGGCGGCGTTTGTCGGCACGAACGAGAGCGCCGCGATCGCCGGCGACGTCGCGATGCTCGCCGGAGAAGTGACGCCGGTGCTGAAGTCGCTGCGCCGGAGCGGCATCTCAGTCGTGGCGATCCATCACCACATGACGGGCACCGAGCCAGCCATCTACTTCCTGCACTACTGGGGCACCGGCTCTGCGGAGAAGCTCGCGACCGGCTTCAAGGCCGCGCTCGACCTGCTCGGCAAGCCGGAGCGTGCGACGCACTGAGCACTGCAGCACTGCGGCACTGCGGCACTGCGGCACCGCAGCACTGACTCACCGGCCGACTGTCGCAGCGTCAGGGACAGGACTACCCCGCCGCGCGCGCCAGCGCAGCACCTCGCGCACGATCTCCACGAGCGCGATGACGCTGCCGATCGCGAGCCCAACCTGGCAGGCGTTGTTCGCGATCTCGACGAATCGATCGAACGACGTGCCAACCCGCTGCGCCACATCCGGACGAGCCGTGACCCACGGCCCGCTGCGCGCCATCACCGCGAAGATCGTGAACGACGCCGCCTGAATCGCCATGCGCGCCGCGGACCGCGCGGGCGTCCAGTAGGGTCTCAGGAAGTTCGCGAAGGCCAACGCCGCCGTCGCGCACAGCAGCCCGACGAACGGCAGGAACATCGTCGTCCAGATCGGCGCCGGCACGAGGACTGCGGCCGCCGGTCCCATCGCGAGCGCCGGGTACCTGGGGACGAGCAGCAGCCAGCCGAGCCCGACCACTGTCGCGATCAGTTCCACGAGCGAATTGAGCCGCGACGTCCAGCTCGCGTTCGGCTGCAGGCGCGGCAGCGTCTTCGGATCCCACGAGCACGCGACGTCCCAACGCGTCAGCGCATAGTCGATCGCCGCGAACGACAGCGTCGTCCAGGCGAAGACCATCAACGCGCGGCCGGGATACTCGAGAAGGGCGCGCCCGAAATGCGTCGCGGCGTCGCCCTCCATGACGGCGCCCACCGCCGCGAGCACCGCCGTCACCAGCAGGCAGACGCCGAGCCCGAGCTTCAGCACGAGCGCGTACATCGGGAAGAACGCCGGGCCGATGAGCCGCTGGTGTGTCCGATACCGCCCCGCCACGAGCATCGGATGTCCGTGCCGCTTCAGGATCTCGGAGCGCTCCTCATCGGTCAGCGTGCGCCCGAGCTGGCTTTCACGGTCTTCCATCTGCGCGCGCAGCTCCTCCTCGAGCTCGCGGACGATGTCGTCCTGGCTGCCGCGGGGGAGGAAGAACCTAACGGCTTGCAGATAGCGGGCGAGCAGATCCATGGTCGGACTCCGAAAGAATGCTGGTGAGCGATCGGTCGATGGCCTGCCACTCGGCGAGCAGCAGGTCGAGCATCCGGGCTCCCTCGCCCGAGAGCTGGTAGAACCGCTTGGTGCGCTTGTCTTCCTCGCGCCACTCGCTGACGAGGAGGCCCTGACGTTTCGAGGCGTCGCAGCAGCGGGTAGAGGGTGCCTTCCTCGACGAGCAGTCCCTTTTCCTCGAGCATCCGGCGCAGCGTGTAGCCGGTACTGCTCGACTCGCAGAGCCGCGAGGACCGCCACGGTGAGGCTGCCGCGACGCAGCTCGAGGCGGAGGTTGTCGTAGAGGCCGGGATCCGGGTGGCTGGTTACCGTGCGCCATATACTGTCCGTCAACTACTATACAGCACACAGTATGTGACGATGGCGCCAAGCGATTGTTCCGGCTTGACATCGCGATTCTGACATTCATACTAGTCGGTATGTTAGCCTCCGTCTTCCGAGATGCCCGCAACTCCCTGCTCCTGACGTTGGCCCTCGCTGCCACGGCGTATGGCCAGGACAAGAAGCCCGCGTATCCGGCCATGGCGCCCTTCGAGCAGTACCGAATGGCGGACCGGGACGCCGAGATCGGCCTGGCGCGCAGCGCGGCGCCGCCGTCGATCTCGGCGGACGCCGATGTGCTCGTCCTCGGCAGCCGCGGCTACGAGCCCGCGGTCAAGGGCACCAATGGCTTCGTGTGCTTTGTGGAGCGCTCCTGGACGGCCGGGTTCGAGGATCGCGAGTTCTGGAATTCGAGGCTGCGCGCCCCGAACTGCTTCAACCCACAGGCCGCGCGCAGCGTCCTCCCGCAGTACCTGGCGCGTGCCGAATGGGTCGCGGCTGGTGCCACGCGGGAACAGATCATCGAGCGGACACGCGCCGCGTTCGCGGAGCACCGATTTACGGCCCCCGACCCGGGCGCGCTGACCTTCATGTTGTCGAAGAACGGCTACCTCAGTGACCAGACCGGAGGACCATGGCTGCCGCACATGATGTTCTTCGTGCCGCACGGCCAGGCGAAATCCTGGGGAGCCAGTCGCGATGGTTCTCCCGTCATTGGCGCCGACGGCATCCCGGAGGACATCACTGTGCTGCTGGTTCCGGTTCGTCAGTGGTCCGACGGCACGCCGGCGCCACCTCCCGACGCGCCTCACACGCACGAGAAGTAGCCGTCGATGCGGACGACCGACGTCACGCGGCGCAATCCCGATCGCACTCGCGAGCGCCTCCTCGAGGCCGGGTTTGTGGAGATCTACAGTCGCGGCTTCCAGCCGGCCGGGCTCGACGCCATCGTCGAACGCGCCGGCGTCACCAAGGGCGCGCTCTACCATCACTTCCCCAGCAAGCACGCGCTCGGCTACGCGGTGCTCGACGAGGTGATCGGCCGGTACACCGATCTGCGGTGGCTCGACCCGATCCGCGACGCCGCCGATCCGCTCACCGCGATTGCCGGCACCATGCGCGAAGCGTTCAAGACCGACTTCGAGCACGGCTGCCCGCTGAACAACCTGTCGCAGGAAATGTCGCGCATGGACGAGGGCTTCCACCAGCGCATCGCCGCGCTCTATCGCCGCTGGGAAGGCGGCGTCGCGGCGGCTCTCGCCTCCGGACAGCAGCGCGGCCTCGTCGATCCAGCCGTCAACGTCCACGACGCCGCGACCTTCATCGTCGCGAGCATCGAAGGCGCCTACAGCCTCGCGAAGGGCCGCCAGGATCGCGCGCCGCTCATGGCGTGCCTGGCTGGCGTCACGCGATTTCTCGAAAGCCTCAGAACCCGGGAGCCGGAGCCGCCAACTCTGCAACTCTGAAACTCTGCAACCCTGAAACTTTCTTTGGGCGCCTGTCGATCTGGCGCGTGCCCCTTCGACGTCCAGATAGAAGGCCGGTGTCCGGGCCTTCGACAAGCTCAGGCGGGAAGGACACGAACATGCGGTTCATGATCATGGTGAAGGGCAACAAAGACAGCGAAGCCGGCGCCATGCCGGAGGAATCGGCGATGCACGAGATGGCGGCTTACCACGAAGAGCTCGCCAGGGCCGGGGTTCTGCTCGATGCCTCGGGCCTGCAGCCGACCTCAAAGGCCGTGCGCATCAAGTATTCCGGCGGCAAGCGGACGGTCATCGACGGCCCGTTCACCGAGTCGAAGGAAATCATCGCCGGCTACACCATCATCCAGGTCAAGACGCGTGAAGAAGGCCTCGAGTGGGCGCGTCGCTTCCCGGCGCCGTTCCCCGGGGGCGAAGGCGAGATCGAAGTCCGTCAGCTGTTCGAGCTCGAAGACTTCGAGCCGAACGCCGCGGTGGAACGGTTCAAGGAAATCAGGAAATAGGGAATAGGGAATAGGGAATAGGGAGGAGACGCCATGCCCACCACCCGCTCGAAAGACGGCACCTCGATCGCCTTCGAGAAGCAGGGCCAGGGGCCGCCGCTGCTCCTTGTCGACGGCGCGCTCTGCCATCGTGGCTTCGGGCCGATGAAGGAAATCGCGGCGCTCCTGAAGAACGACTTCACGGTCTACATCTACGATCGCCGCGGCCGTGGCGAGAGCGGCGACACCGCGCCCTGGGCGCTCGATCGCGAGGTCGAGGACATCGAGGCGCTGCTTCGCGAAGCCGGCGGCTCCGCGTTCGTGATGGGGCTTTCGTCCGGCGCGGCGCTCTCGCTCGAAGCCGCACGCCGCGGTGCGCCAATCCGGCGTCTCGCGCTCTTCGAAGCGCCGTTCGTCGTGGACGGCACGTATCCGCCGATCGGCCTCGACTACCTGCCGACGCTGAAATCGCTCGTCGCTGCGGACAAGCGCGGCGCCGCCGTGAAGCACTTCATGCGGCGCGTCGGCGTGCCGCGGCTGATGCTGGGCGTCATGCCGCTGATGCCGATGTGGAAGAAGCTCACGGCCGTCGCGCCCACCCTCGTCTACGACATCAGCATCGTCGAGCCGTTCCAGCAGGGACGTCCGCTGCCCGCCAATCGGTGGGCCGGCATGACCATGCCGACCCTGGTCATCGACGGCGGCAAGAGCCCGGCCTGGATGCGCAATGGGATGCGGGCGCTCGCGTCGGCCATCCCTGGCGCTCGTTATGAAACGCTGCCCGGGCAGACGCACATGGTGAAGGCCGCCGTGCTGGCGCCCGTGCTGTCGGGGTTCTTCGGCGGCGAGCTCCGAAACGCTGGCCGAATTCGTGGGGTCGGCCGCAGCCGGCGCCGCGCTCGGCCGATCTATGATTCCTGGCTTCGGAACGCTTTCGAGGACGCCATGAGCCTTCTGTCCGATCTCCGCTTCGCGCTGCGCTCCCTCTTGCGGGTCAAGGGACTCGCCATCACGGTCATCGTCACGCTCGCGCTGGGCATCGGCGCCAACGCGGCGATCTTCAGCGTCGTGCGCGGCGTGCTGCTGCGCCCGCTGGTGAACCGCGACGAGGCGCACCTGATCTACATCCGTCAGAGCGCTCCAGGCCTCGGCTCGGACAACGCCGCATTCTCGGTGCCCGAGATCCAGGATCTGCGCGCCGGGGTGAAGTCGATCACCACGTTCGGCGACTTCTCGCAGATCGGCTTCACGATGGTCGGCCTCGGCGAGCCGCGTGTCGTGCGCGCCGGCGTGGTCGGCGGCAACTACTTCGACGTGATGGGCCTCAAGCCCGTGATGGGCCGCCTGATCGGACCGAAGGACGACGGGCCGAATGCTCCTGGCGTGGCGGTGCTGACGTACCGGTACTGGACGTCGGGCCTCGGCAGCGACCCGCACGTGCTCGGCAAGGTCGTGCGCCTCGACGAGCGCTCGGCCACGATCATCGGCGTGCTCGAGCCGTCGGTGCCCTACCCGGCCGAAACCGAGATCATCGCGAACATCGTGACCAGCCCGCACCATCTCTCCGCGACGATGGTCACGGGGCGCGTGCACCGGATGACGGAGCTCTTCGGACGGCTCGCGCCCGGCGCCACGCTCGACAGCGCACGCGCCGAGCTCGCGACGGTCCACTCCGCGATGGTGCGCTCGCACCCTGAGTCGTACTCGCCGAAAGCGAACTTCAAAATCGAGGCGCGTCCGCTGCGCGAGGAGATCGCCGCGCCAGCGCGCACGGTGCTGCTGATCCTGCTGGCGGCGTCCGGCCTCGTGTTCCTGATCGCCTGCTCCAACGTCGCGAACCTGATCCTCGCGCGGTCCGTTCGCCGCGAGGGCGAGCTCGCGGTCCGCGCGGCGCTCGGCGCGAGCACCGCGGCGCTGCGCCGGACGCTGCTCGCCGAGAGCCTCGTGCTCTGTGGCGCGGGCGCCGTCCTCGGCGTGCTGATCGCGCGGCCGATGGTCGCGATCCTCGCCCAGTACGCGTCACGGTTCTCGGTGCGCGCGCTGGACCTCACCGTCGACTCGAGCCTGCTGTGGGTCGGTGTCGGTCTCGCCGCGCTGGCCGCCGTGCTGCTGGCCTTCGTGCCGCGCCTGCCGGGCGCCGACGCGACGAGCGCCGTCAGCCTCTCCAGCGGCAGCCTGCGCATCACGACCGGGACGAACCGCCGCCTGCGGCTCTTCGCCGTGACCCAGATTGCCGCGTCGTTCGTCCTGCTTGCCGGTTCCGGCATGCTGCTGACGACGCTGATGGCGCTGCAGTCGACGCGGACCGGCTTCGACATGGACCGCGTGCTCGCCGTGAACGTCCCCGTCATGACGTACGGCAGGACGCCGGACCAGGTGCTCGGCTTCTACAAGGAAGCGATGCGGCGGATCACGGGCCTCCCCGGCGTCGAGCGCGTGGCCGTCGGCACGGTCGTGCCGTGGCGCGACAAGGGCGCATTCGGCCCGGGCTTCGAGTTCTCGGTGCAGGGCTATCCACGCGCCAACGGCGAAGAGGATCCGCGTGCGCGATTCCGCACCGTCTCACCCGGCTTCTTCGCGGCGCTCGGCGTGCCGCTCATCGCCGGCCGCGACTTCACCGAGGCCGACCACAAGGACGGCGAGAAGGTCGTGATCATCAGCCAGAGCGTGGCACGCCGCATGTTCAACAACGGCGACGCGATCAACCACTACTTCATGTGGACCGACCCGGTGATGCAGTTCATCGACGTCAGCATGAAGCCGCGCCGCATCGTCGGCATCGCGGCTGATATCGACGACGAGGACGTGGTGCCGGGGCAGGCCATGAGCATCTACCAGCCGATGGACCAGGAGATCGGCGGCGGACGCCTGTTCGTGCACACGAAGAGCGATCCGTACGCGCTCGTGCCCGAGATCCGTCAGATCATCCGCTCGCTCTCGCCCGACCAGCCCGTCGAGAAGCCCGCGACGCTCACGGACGTCCGCGCGGAAGTGCTCGCGCCGGAGCGCCTGAACGCGCTGGTGTTCGGCGTGTTCGCCGGCGTGGCGCTGCTGATTGCCGTCGTCGGCGTGGCCGGCGTGCTCGCATTCTCGGTGAGCGCCAGGACGCGCGAGTTCGGTGTGCGCCTCGCGATCGGGTCGGCGCCGAGCCAACTGCTCGTGCGCGTCCTCTCGGAAGGGGCCGTCATCGCCGGCCTTGGCATCGTCGCCGGCGTGCTTGGCGGCCTGCTGCTGGCCGCGTCTGGTCGGCGCCTATGTCACCGAAGTGAAAATGCCGGGCGCGTTGCCGATTGCCGCGGCCGGGCTGCTGCTCGTCACCGCGGCTGTGCTTGCGGCGCTGATGCCCGCCGCGCGCGCGTCTCGGGTTGACGTGATTCAGGCGTTGCGATCCGAATAGTCGATGTCAACTGCCCGTAGCGCAGCTCTCAGCGGCGCTACGGCTGCCGGGGAGTTGGATTGAATGGGACTGGGAGTTAGGACCGCGATGAGCGGAGTGCGCGTACTGGTCGGGACGAGAAAAGGCGCGTTCGTGCTGACGTCGGATGGGCGGCGCGACGCCTGGAACGTGTCGGGCCCGCACTTCGCGGGCTGGGAGATCTATCACCTCAAGGGATCTCCGGCCGATCCGAATCGGATCTACGCGTCGCAGTCGAGCGGCTGGTTCGGCCAGGTCATGCAACGCTCCAACGATGGCGGAGCGACGTGGGAACCGGTCGGCAACAAGTTCACCTACGACGGCGTTCCCGGGCACACACCAGTGGTACGACGGCACGCCGCATCCGTGGGAGTTCAAGCGGGTCTGGCACCTCGAGCCGTCGCTGAGCGATCCGGAGACCGTGTACGCCGGCGTCGAAGACGCCGCGCTTTTCCGATCGACCGACGGCGCGCAGACGTGGCACGAGCTGCCCGGATTGCGAGGTCACGGCTCCGGCTCGCGCTGGCAGCCTGGCGCCGGTGGCCTGTGCTTGCACACCATCGTGCTGGATCCCGCGAATCCGAAGCGGATGTTCATCGCCATCTCGGCGGCTGGCGCGTTCCGCACCGACGACGGCGGCCAGACCTGGCGCGCGATCAACCGCGGCCTGCGGTCACAGGGGATCCCCGACCCCGACGCCGAAGTCGGTCACTGCGTCCATCGCATCGCGATGCACCCGTCACGTCCATCCGTGCTGTTCATGCAGAAGCACTGGGACGTCATGCGCACCGACGACGCCGGCGAGTCGTGGCGTGAGGTGAGCGGCAACCTGCCGACCGATTTCGGCTTCGCCATCGACGTGCACGCGCACGAGCCCGAAACCATCTTCGTGGTGCCGATCAAGAGCGACTCCGAGCATTTCCCTCCCGACGGCAAGCTGCGCGTGTTTCGCAGCCGGACCGGCGGTGACGACTGGGAGGCGCTCACCAGCGGGCTTCCGCAACGCGACTGCTACGTCAACGTGCTGCGGAACGCGATGGCCGTGGACCGGCTCGATCCGTGCGGGGTCTATTTCGGCACGACCGGAGGCCAGGTCTACGTGTCTCCGAACGGCGGAGACCAGTGGCAGGCCATCGTCCGCGATCTGCCTCCCGTGCTGTCCGTCGAGGTGCAGTCGCTGTGATTCGTGTCGTGCTGCCGGCGCACCTGCGGACGCTCGCGCGCGTGAACGACGAGGTGTCGCTCGAGGTCGAGGGCCGTGCGACGCTCGCGTCCGTGCTCGACGCGCTCGAGGCGCGGTATCCGGCGCTGTGCGGGACGATTCGCGACCACGACACTCACAAGCGCCGCGCGTTCGTGCGGTTCTTTGCCTGTGAGGAAGACTTCTCCCACGAGTCTCCCGACACGCCGCTTCCAGAGTCGGTCGTCACCGGCGCCGAGCCGCTGCTCGTCGTCGGCGCGATGGCCGGCGGATGAAAGTCGTCGTCGTTCTCGGGCTGAGCCTGGCGCTTCTCGCGACGCAGGCGCAGGATCGACGACAGCCGGGCAACCCGCTCGATCACCTGCCGTCGAACGTCGAGATGCTGACGCATTTCGGCGAGCGCGCGGACATCTCGCCCGACAACCAGCGCGTCGCGTTCATGGCGAAGAGCTTCGGCGACGCGATGGTGATCGACCTGGCCACGCGGACGATCCGATGCCTGACCTGCAACGTCCCGGCGGCGGTATTCCTCCGGGTGATGCATCTGGTCTCCGGCGACTACATCCTCATCGGTCCGGATCACTTCGAAGACATCCGCACCAGCCGGACGCGCGATAACGAGCTCTGGTACCTGTCGAAGGCGCCCGGCTCGAAGCCGGTGAAGTTCCACGAGAAGATGAGCGAGGGCGTCGCGATCTCGAAGTCGTCGATGACGGTCGCCTACTCGCAGATCCACGCGCAGGTTCCGGAGATCGCCGAAGGCGCCTCGCGGCTGATCGTCGCGGACGTGAAGATCGCCGACGGAATCGCCACCCTCGAGAACCGCCGCACCGTGTACGAGAGCAAGAACGAGAGCTGCACGCTCGAGGCGCAGGACTTCTTCGATCGTGACACGAAGATGACCGCGACCTGCTACGAGCCGGGCGGCCTCGCGTCCGTGATGGTGCTGGATCTGGCGACGGGCGCGATGACGAACATGTCGAAGGCGCCCGGAACCTACAACGAAGTCGAAGGCATCTTTCCTGGCGGCCAGTACACGTGCGTCGAAGGCGATCGACAGGTCGCCGAGCTCGGCGGCACGCACGGGTCTGGCAACATCGACATCTGGAAGCTGAAGCTCGATGGCACCGGCCGCGACTTCGTGCGCCTGACGCACTTCAACGACTACGAAGGCGGTAAGGCCTCGAACCCGGTTGTCTCCACGGACGGCCGTTTCCTGGCCTTCCAGGCCGCCCGCACCTCGGATCCCGCCGGCGTCGGCTACGGCATCCTGCTCTACTGGCTGGACAAGCCAGGCCACTGACTACTGTCGAAACGCGTAGACTCTTGCCGTCGACGCCGCCAATGACGACGAGGTCGCCGATGAGCGCCGGCGAGGCGGGAAATCCGTAGGTCCCGTCCGCCGGCGCCTGCAACTGGTAGCGCCACGCGACACGTCCCGTCGCGCGATCCACTCCCAACACTGCAGGCTGGTGCCGCACCGGGTATTTCGCCATGCCGGCGGTCCCGACGTAGACGCGTGTGTCGCTCACGGCCGGTTGCCCCCACGCCCAACCCATCACGTCGAGCGCCCAGCGCGGGCGTCCGTTCGACGCATCGAATGCGGAGAGCAGCGCCGCATCCGACGATCCGACAAACGCCGTGTCGTCACGCACGGTGGCCGGCGATTCGATCCACGAGAACCAGATGTACCGCGTCCATGCTGGCGTGCCCGTGCGCGCGTCGAGCGCGAGCAGGTCGTAGCTGCGGCTGCCGACGATGACGTGGCCCTGGTGGATGGCGGGAGAGGAGACGACCGCGCCGCCGGTGTCGTGCTTCCACGCGAGCGCGCCGGTGTCGGCGTTCAGCGCGTAGACGTTCCGATCGAAGCTGCCGACGTAGAGACGATCGCCGTCGAGTGCCGGCGTGGAGTCCACGGCGTCGCCCGCGGCGAACGACCAGACGCGCGCGCCCGTCGCTGGATCGAGCGCCAGGACGTGGCCGTCGCCGGTGCCGAGATACAGGTGGCCGCGGCCCGTGGTGACCGCCGAGGCGAAGCGATTGAAGCGCGACTTCGGGTTTGTCGGCGGCAGCCGCTCGACAGGCTTCTCGCTGACGCGTACCTTCCATTGCAGCGTTCCCGCCGACGCGTCGAGACGGTACAGCATCCCGTCGTCGGACTGTAGATAGAGCGCGCCATCGCTGATCGTCGCCCGCGACCGAATCATTCCGCCGGTCGTGAACGTCCAGCGTTCCCTGCCCGACGCCGCGTCGATCGCATGCAGGCGTCCAGCGTCTGTTCCCGCGTAGACGAGGCCGTCGCTGGCCGCGACGTCTGCCCAGATCGGCGCGCCGGCGTCGAACGTCCAGACGGGCGTGGCGGGATCGCCGCCGAGCGACCGCGCCGCCTGCGGCGGCACGTGACCGCGATGAAAGGTCGCCTCGATCGTGTAGAGCGGCACGAGATCCGCCGGCAGCGTGCAGTGCAGCGTGTCGGACGTGGCGTCGTACTGCAGCGCGAAGCCCGGCCCGAGACTGACGGCGTTGCCGTCGATCGTGGCCTTGCCGATCGGCAGGTCGTCGATGTGCAGCGCGGGGTTCGACATCTTCACCGAGACCGTGTGGTCGTCGACGGCCTCGAGCGTCACGCCGAGCGGCCTCGTCTCGTCCGCGTGAGACAGCGTCGCCATCCACGGTCCGGCAATCGACGCCGCCGTCAGTGTGCGCGGCGCGAGTCCCGGGCTGTGGGACGGGACGAGCGGCCAGCGAGAGGAACGTGACGAACGCCACCGAGGCGGGACGAACGATCGCGGAGAGGTTCACTTGGGAGCTCCTGTGTGCTCCCCACCATTACGCAGAGTCGAGCGTGTCGGTTCCGGGCTCGTACGTAGGGCGCGACTTCAGTCGCGCCGAGGACCCGTGAAGGCCGAACTGAAGTTCGGCCCTACGGTTCAGAGACGACGGCGTAGATGTCGGGCGCTTCGAGGACGCGCTTGGGCGCGCCGCGCTGCGCGACGCGGATCATCGCGCGGCCGATCTGCTCGGTCGTGAGGATGTGCCTTGGCGCCAGCCGGCGCGCGAGCGACATCGCGGGCCCGAGGACCACGTAGAGCGCCTGATACCACCCGGTACGCGACTTGACCCCGTGCAGCGGCTGGATCGCGCCCGGACGGAACACGTAGCTCGCCTTGAACGGCAGCCCGAGCACGCCGTTCTCCGCCTTGCCCTTCACGCGCGCCCACATCACGCGTGCCCTTCTCGCTGCTGTCGGCGCCCGCGCCGGACGTGAACACGAACGTCATCCGCGGCGACGTGCGCGCGAGCGTGCCGGCGACTGCCATCGTGAGGTCGTACGTGATCCGGGTGTAATCCGTCTCGTTCATGCCGACCGAGGTGATGCCCAGGCAGAAGAAGCAGGCGTCCAGGTCGGTCAGCTCGCCGGCGATCGGCTCCAGATTGAAGAAGTCCGAGTGGACGATCTCCTTCAGCCGCGGATTCGACGCGCCGGTGGCGCTGCGGCCCACCGTCAGCACGCGCGTCACTGTCGCGTCGATGAGGCACTCGCGCAGCACCCCCTGGCCGACCATCCCCGTGGCGCCGAATATCACGACGTTCATAATCTGCAACCCGCAACCGCCAACCCGCAAACCACTAGCCGCATTGTAAAGTGACACTCGTCAGAACCCATGCCTGACGCCGTCACTCCGGTTCGGACAGCCCCGAGCCTCTGGCACCCGCTGCGGAACCCGATGTTCCGCAACCTGCTCATCGCCGACCTGGCGTCGGACATCGGCACGTTCATGCAGAGCGTGGGCGCCGCCTGGCTGATGGTGTCGCTCGGCGCGAGCACGGCCGCGATCGCGTTGACGCAGACGGCCGCGACGCTGCCCTTCTTTCTTCTCGCGCTCCCGGCCGGCGCGATCGGCGACATCGTCGATCGCCGGAAGCTCGTGTTGTGGACCGAAAGCTGGATGGTGGCCGTCGCAGTCGTGCTGGCGGCGTTCACGATCGCCGGGCGCATGACGCCGTGGCTCCTGCTGGCGCTGACGTTCGCGCTCGCCGCGGGCGACGCGATCGAGGCGCCGTCGTGGCGGGCGATCCTGCCGGAGGTCGTCAAGCACGACGACCTGGCCTCGGCGTCCGCGCTGAGCGGCCTCGAGTTCAACGTCGCGCGGGCGATCGGCCCCGCCCTGGCCGGCGTGATCATCGTGTCCTTCGGCATCGGCGCCGCGTTCGCGCTGAACGTCGTCTCGTTCTTCGGCGTCATCGTCGTCGTGTGGCGCTGGCGCCGCGCGGCACGTCACCGCGCCACACCGCCCGAGACGTTGGGCGGCGCGACGGTCGCGGCAATCCGCTACGTGAACCACTCGCCCGTCGTGCGCGGCCTGATGGTGCGCGCCGGCGTCACGAGCTTCTTCGTCAGCGGCCTGCTCGCGCTGCTGCCTGCGCTCGCGCGAAACCTCAGCGGCAGCGCCGGCGGGTTCGGCGTCCTGCTTGGCAGCTTCGGCGGCGGCGCCGTGCTCGGCGCGCTGGTGCTGCAGCCGGCACGCGCGCGATGGTCGTCCGAGACGGTGGCGTCGACCGGTGTCCTGATCCTGGGGCTGACCATCGCCGCGGCGTCCGTCGCGCACAGCCTTGCCGTCCTCACCGCCCTGATGGTGGTCGGAGGCGCGGCGTGGATCGTCTTCATCGCCCTGCTGAACACGCTCGTGCAGTACCTGGCGCCCGACTGGGTGCGCGCGCGCGTCCTGGCGGTCTTCCTGCTGACGTTTCAGGGCGGGCTGGCGCTCGGCAGCGCGATCTGGGGCGTCGTCGCCGAGCGGGTGGGCGTCTCGCAGGCGCTCCTCTGGGCGGGCCTCGGGACCGTGGCGACGCTGGCGGCGCGAGGCACTGGCGCGCCTGCCCGACGCGACCGGCGACGTCAGCCCCTGGAACCACTGGCGCATGCCGGCGATCGTCAAGGACCTGCGCCTCGAAGGCGATTCCGGGCCGGTGCTGGTGACGATCGAATACGTCATCGACCCCGCGCATCGTCGGGCGTTCCTGCACGCGATCCACGAGTACCGGAACGTCCGCCGCCGCGACGGCGCGTCTCAGTGGGGCGTATTTCGCGATATCGAGCGGCCGGACGTCTACCTCGAAACCTTCCAGATCAGCTCCTGGGCCGAGCACCTCCGGCAGCACGATCGCGTGACCCGGGCCGACCAGGAGCTCGAGGATCGGCTGCGCAGGGCGCTCAGGGAAGAGCCGATGATCCGGCATCTCGTGTATCCGGGGCGGGAGCAGGCAGGCCTGAAGGCCTGCCCTACAGAAGAGGCCGTCAGACCTACAGGCTGGGCCCTGTGTAGCGCAGGCCTTCAGGCCTGCCAAATCCGTGGGTGGGGGGCGCTAAAGATTTAGCAAACGTCTGGCGGGCCGGTTTCGTCTAACAGCCTTGATGACCTCCGCCAACGACCTCCGCCTGGCTATCCGGGGCCTCCGCCGCAGCCCGCTCTTCACGACGGTCGCGATCCTGTCGCTGGCCCTCGGGATCGGCGCGAACACCGCGATTTTCACGCTGATCGACCAGATTCTGCTGAGGAAGCTGCCCGTCCGGGCGCCGCAGGAGCTGGTGATGCTCTACCAGCGCGGCGCCCACAACGGCAGCAACATGGGGCCGCGGATGCACTCCTACCCCATCTATCAGGACTTCCAGCAGAAGGCGGCGCCGTTTTCCGAGGTCATGTGCCGGCGCCTCGCGTCGGCGTCGGTCAGCATCGACAACCGCACCGAACGACTCGACGCCGAGCTCGTGTCGGGCAACTACTTCACGATGCTGGGCGTGGTCCCCGCCACCGGCCGGGTGTTCAGCTCGCGCGAGGACGACCAGGTCTACATGGGCCATCCGGTCGTCGTGCTCAGCTACGACTACTGGCAGAGCCGCTTCGCGGGCGACAAGGGCGTCGTCGGCAAGAAGATCCTCGTCAACAACTACCCGATGACCATCGTCGGCGTCTCGGCGGCCGGGTTCTCGGGCGTCGACCCTGCGACGTCGCCGGCGATCCGCGTCCCGATCATGATGAAGGAGGCGATGCTGCCTGAGTGGACGTGGGTCCACGTGCCCGATCGCCGCACGCGATGGGTGCAGGTGTTCGCGCGGCTGAAGCCCGGCTACACGCGTGGACTCCGCCAAGACGCCGCTGCAGGCGCTCTTCATGCAGATCCGCCAGTACGAGATGACGCTGCCGGCCGCGAAGGACTGGTCGAAGTACTCGCGCGATCAGTTCATGAAGGGGCAGCTGCTCGTCGAGAGGGCGGACATCGGCTACTCGAGCCTGCGCAACGACTTCTCGACGGCGCTCGTGGTGCTGATGTGCATGGTGGGACTGGTGCTGCTCATCGCGTGCGCCAACGTCGCCAACCTGCTCATCGCCCGCGGCTTCATGCGGCAGCGCGAGATCGCCGTGCGGCTCTCGCTCGGCGCCTCGCGCGGACGGCTCGTCCGGCAACTGCTCGTCGAGAGCCTCGTGCTCTCGTTCGTCGGCGGCGCCGTCGGCGTGCTGGTGGCGATCGGCCTGACGCGCGCGCTGCTCGCGCTCATCCCCGTCGAGACGACGCCGCTGATGCTGCAGGCGACGCCCGATCTCCGCATCATGGGCTTCACCTTCGTCCTGACGCTGATCACCGGCATCGTCTTCGGCCTGGTGCCGGCGCTGCGCGCGAGCCGCCCCGATCCGTGGACGACGCTGAAGGACACGATGGGCTCGATTGCCGGAAGCGGCGGGTCGTTGTTCCTGCGAAAGAGCCTCGTCGCCGCGCAGGTCGCGCTGAGCTTCCTGCTGCTGTTCGGCGCCGGGCTGTTCGTGCGCAGCCTGCAGAACCTGAAGGGCGCCGACACCGGCGTCGAGCTCGACAACCTCGTGACCTTCCAGCTCTCGCCGGCGTACAGCGGCTACAGCGTGGAACGCGCGGCGCTCTTCAACCAGCAGCTCGTCGACCGCCTCCGCGCCTCAGGCGGCGTGAAGTCGGCCGGCTATACGGCGGTGTCGATCCTGAGCGGCGACGAGTGGGACAGCTCCACGTCGGTCGAAGGCCACAAGGCCGCCGACGGCGAGGACATGCAGGCGTTCATGAACGCCGTCTCGCCGGGCTACTTCCAGGCGATGAAGATTCCCCTGCTCGAAGGACGCGACTTCACGCGCGCGGACGAGAAGCCGCTCGACGACGACCACCCGTGGCGCGTGTGCATCGTGAACAAGAAGTTCGCGGATCACTTCTTCCCGGGGAAGAGCCCGATTGGCCGGCATGTCGGCCAGGGCACCGGGCCGGACACCAAGCTCAACATCGAGATCATCGGCGTCGTGGCCGACGCGCTCTACGAAGGTCCGCGCGACGGCGTGCACCGGCAGGTGTTCGTGCCGAACCACGGCAACGGCGGCGTCACCTACTACGTGCGCGCGCAGATGGCATCGGCGTCGATCTACAACGTGATTCGAAGCGAGGTTCGAAACCTCGATGCCGGAATGCCGGTCTACGCGATGAAGTCGCTCGAGACGCAGCTGGACGAAACGCTGCTGTCGGATCGGCTCGTCGCGCTGCTCTCGGCGAGCTTCGGGATGCTCGCGACGGTGCTGGCGTCGGTCGGCCTCTACGGCGTGATGGCGTTCGTGGTCGCGCGGCGCCGGAAGGAGCTCGGCATTCGCCTCGCGCTCGGCGCGCAGCGCGGCGACGTCATCTGGCTCGTGATGCGGGAGGTGCTGCTCCTGCTGGCCATCGGGCTGGTGGTGGGTATTCCGGCGGCTCTCGGCGCCGGCCGTTTCGTCTCGGATCAGCTCTACGGGATCCAGCCGTACGATCCCACGATCGCGATCGCCACGCTGCTGCTCCTCACGACGGTCTCGGCGCTGGCGGGTCTGATTCCTGCGCACCGCGCAAGCCGCATCGATCCGATCCTGGCGTTGCGATACGAGTAGAGCGCGGTAGGCGGCTAGGCAGTCGGCAGTGGCATGCCAGGACTTGCCGGCTTGCATGCTTCGGCGGACGCGAGCTGGCGGAGGCTGGTCAGCCCGGCCGATCTGCCTGCAGCGTCGCGTCGATGTCGACGGTCTGGACTTTCGCGGACCGCCAGAGATCGAGATCTTCCGCCGAGAGGCCGACGCGGCTGGCGTGCTCGGCGGCGTCGAGCGGCGCCGGCTGGGGCGACGAGCTCGCCCTCATCCGCGTGCGGCTGTCGAAGGCCCAGAACGCGATCCAGAGGACCAGGACCGCGGAGGCGGCGATGAACCCGCGCAGCTTCTCCCACCGGTAGGCCCAGTCCGGCGGCGACGTCCTCGTCAGCTCGAACATCGGCGGACTGAAGTAGTCGTATCGCGCGGGCGATCCCTTCGTGGAAGAAGTACGCGATGATCAGCCACGCCCCGAGCGTGAGGATCACATCGCGCGCCAGCATCCAGGGCGGCACGCGCGAGCGGATGATCGGGCGCTCCACGGGAGGGCGCGCGCCGCTCACCGGACACCTCGATCCGGACTCACCCACGTGCCCGACGGCCGCAGGTACATCCGCTTGATCGCCCGCGGCACGCCCGCGGCGGCCGTGAAGGCCTGCAGCATCCAGAAGAACAGCGGGTACCACGCCTGCCAGAAGATCACGTGGAAGGTGCCGGGCTCGAACTTGCGATCGAGCGCGAGGCTCACGCTTGCCTGCAGCAGGTAGGTTGCCGTGAGCACGGCGCCCCACCACTGCGCCAACGGGCTGAACGCCGGGAAATGCACCGCCGCGGCGAGCGGCGTCCACATCAGGCACCACGCCGCAATCCCCGCGAGCATGGTGTACGCCCACACCACGCTCACGAGGTAGTTCAGCCAGATGAGCCACACGCGCCAGAGCCGCCAATGGAATATCCGCGGCGTGAGCCTGAGTGCGGTCTGCGTGCCGCCCTCCGACCAGCGCAGCCGCTGGCGCCACAACCCGCCAAGTGTCTCGGGCATCAGGATCCAGCAGAGCGCCTTCGGCTCGTAGGCGACCGACCAGCCGGCCATCTGGATGCGCCACGTGATGTCCACGTCGTCGGTGAGCGTGGCCGGTGACCACCAGCCGGCCTCGTGCAACGCGCGCTTGCGGAAGGCGCAGACGACGCCCGACACCGTGAAGACCCAGCCGAAGATCGTCTGCGAGCGCTTGATCAGCCCGACGATCGCCGAGTACTCGCCGACCTGGAGCCGGGCGAGCAGGGACGTGCGGTTGCGGATGCGCGGGTTGCCGGTCAGGCCGCCGAGCGTCCCGTCCGAGAGGAAGCGGCGCACGAACCACGTGACCGCGTCGCGATCGAGGAGCGAGTCGCCGTCGATGGCGACGATGATCTCGTGGCGCGCGGCGATCGCGCCGGCGTTGAGCGCGAGCGCCTTGCCGCGGTTGCGCGCGAGGTGCACCACCCGGAGGCGCGGCATCCGGGCGGCGAGCTCGTCGAGGATTTCGCCCGTGTTGTCGCGCGAGCCGTCGTTGATGCCGACGATCTCGAAGTCCGGGTAGTCCACGGCATCGAGCGCGGCGAACACCTCCCGCGCGTTGTCGCCCTCGTTGTGACACGGCACGAGGATGCTGACCGGCGGGTAGGAGGAGAGCGGCGGTGGCTCGCCGGGCGGCGGCTCGTGCCGCTCGCGGACGAGGCCGTAGAGCACGCCGCCCGTCATCCAGTACCACGCCATCACGAACGGGTAGCCGAACGTGAACGCGGGGATGAGGGCGATCAGGTGAGTCCCACATCGCGTCAGAACCTCACCGGGAAGATGCTGGCGGACACGGCGGGCGCGATCGCGGACGCCTTCGGGTGATCGCCGATCGGGTCGTCGTCGGCCCAGCCGACGGTCGTCCCGCCGCGCCGCTGGAAGGCACGCGTGATCGCGGAGAGGTCGGCCTCGCGAGGTGGCGCCCCGCTCTCGATCCAGAGACCGGCGCGCCGAGACGACTCGCCACGCAGCCAACCCGCCGCCTCCATGCGCGACGCCAGGCGCTCCGCGTCGCGAGGGCTGGCGGTGGTCCGCACGAGCGTGAGGTCGGCGGCGACCGCCGGGCCGCGCGGATCGATCTCGCTGGTCATGACCACGAGCAGCAGCCCCGGCAGCCTGTTTTCCACGGCTCTGAAACAGGCGAAGGCGAGGCGCGCCTTCGGAGAGATGGTCGCCACGTCGATCGCGTTGCGGCGCTGCCGGGTGTCCCACCGCTGCCCGGCACCCGCGTCGCCGCCCGCGGTAATCGTCGGCATGTCCTTGAACAGAAGGCCGTCCATCGAGGTGAAGACTCCGAAGTCGCGGAAGAGCGCCATCGTGGCCTCGTCGCTGCCGGTGGCCGCGCGAGCGGCGACGACCGGGATCCGGCCGTACACCCGCACGCCGGCGCGCGTCTGGAACTGCCACGCGAAGCGCAGGTACACATCCGCGCGCACGGGCAGGTGCGTGGTCGGGAACCACGCGGCGAGGCGTCCATCCGGCCCCGTCTCGACGCCTTCCATCACGACCGCTGTCGCCCCCATCGTGCGCACGCGCTCGATGGCCGCGCCCAGCAGGCGCTCCGTCTCCGCCGGGTCCGCCCGATACAGGCTCGACACGCGCAGCCCCACGAGCCGCTGTATCCGCGGCCGCGTGCCGTTCACGCGCAGGTTCTCGACGATGGCCGGCAGCGAGTGAACCGCTGGAGAGCGAGAAGCGCGGAATCGTCATCGGGCGGCGCGCATCGGCCGGTTCCGGGTCGAACGTGAGGCCAAAGCGAAACCCCACCGCAGCGGCCGCCTCGGTCGAGAGGCGCGTGTAGCGGCCGTAGGGCCAGGCGATCGCGCGTGGCGCCTGCCCGAGCTCGCGCGTCATCAATGCCATCGAGCGCTGCAGGTCCTCGGTGATGCGCTCGCGATAGCCGTCTTCCTGCTCGTATCCGCGCACCGGGTCGAACAACCGGTACGCGAAGGCCGGGAGCATGCTGCCCTGCGGGTTGCCCCTGATCGCCGTGTGCAGCGCGTAGGCGTGCGAGATGAACTCCACGAGCCCGCTCGCCTGCATCTCGCGGGCCTGGTTCCACGTGATGTGCTTCGAGCCGCCCGGGCCGACGCCCGCCTCGATCCATTCGCCCTCGACGCGCGAGCAGGGCGGGCATGCGGTATGCGAGGAGCAGCGGGAACAGGCGTGTGTAGTCGCTCGCGTATGCGTCGTCGGCGGTGATGAGAATGGATCGGTCGGGCAGCACGGCGTCGCCCCGGCGTGCGCGGTCGATCTCGTCGAGCGTCAGCGCGTGCCAGTGGTTCGACACGAGGTACTCGAAGAATGCGACGAGGTCGCTCGTGGTGATGCTGTCCGCGTCGATGGCCGCCCGTTCGTCCACGACGTCGTGCATCACGACGGAAAGAAAGCGCAGCGGGTCGCGCTCGTCGGCGCGGATGCGTGGAGTGCACACGACAGCCAGCGCGAGGCAGGAGGCGGCGAGGGCCGGCAGCGGGAGGCGCATCAGTCGAACCGGTGACCGAGGTTGACGTAGAAACGGAGGTCGCCGACGGGGTCCCCGTCGTACACTCGCCGGGCCCAGCCAACGCCGTAGTACAGCGTCGAGTCACTCGTGAGGCGCAGCGCCTGCTCGTAGCCCACGCTGCCGGTCCAATGTGTCGGGTACGCCTGCTGGGCGAACGCCCCGGCCGACAGCCTGAACTCCTGGTAGAGGCTCCGCTCGTAACGCCGCCAGAGCAGGTGCCGCGCCGCGACGCCTGCATCGGCCGACGCGCTCTGCTTCGGGTTGAAGTACGGCGCGTCGGGCCGCGTGTTCGATCCCCACCAGAGCTCCGGCCGTACGTCGACGGTCAGGTCCGGCCGCTCGACGAGGCGCGCGACGAGGTGCGTGCTCGCTTCGATGCGGTCGTTGCCGTCGGTGAACCACAGCCGGCGGACGCTGGCAGCGACGGCTGTCGAGGAGTCCCACGAGTATGCGATCTGGCCGCTGCCGCCGTCGGCCGAGATGCCGTAGAACGTCGCGCGCAGCGGCGTCTCCGCCGCGTAGCGCTCGCCGTCGCCCGACACCTCCACGTGATCGCCGAACTGCCAGCTCGCCGCCACTTGCCCGCCCGCGCGGTCGAGCGTCCCGGTGTTCATCCACGCCGTGGCCTCGAGCGTCGCGTCGGGCCACTGCGGCCTCTACGCCCGCGCCGTAGCGCGTGCGCCGGATCACGCCCTCGACGGGGCGTTGCCTGCGAGTACTCGTATCCCGCCTTCAGTCGCCAGCGCTCGAGGAACGGCGGCGAGAACAGGCTCGTTCGCACGTCGTAGCCAGAGCCGGGGCTGTCGGCGGCGCTGCCGTGCTCGGACCGTGTCTCGGACTCCACGCGCAGCTCGACGGCATCATGCGCGCGCACCTCCCGCCGCAGCCGCTCTACTCCCTGATCCTCCGGGTAGAGCGTGACGAGCGCCGCGGTGCGGCTCTCGGCTTCGTCGAAGCGCTTACGAGAGAGCGCCGCTTCCGCGAGCTCGATCTCCGTTGCACGGTCCGGCGGCGCGAGCGTGGCGGCGATGTGCGACTCCTCGTCCGCGAGCCGCGGCCAGCCTCGAGCCGCCGCGATCTGCGCCTTCGCGGAGCGGAGGAACCCGAGCGCCGGGGCGCCTTCGACCAGCGGCTGGAGGCGACGCCACGCCTCACGGGGCTGGCCGGCATAGTAGCGCGCCATGGCCGCCAGCAACTGCGCGTCGAGCCACTCCCAGTTCGCCGACGTGCCGCGCTTCGGGCCGCCCTCCGCAGCCATCGCGTCCACGAGCGCCAGCGCCCCGTGGATGTCCTCCTGCTCGAGCCGCGCGAAGAACAGGCCCACGCGCGCGCTGCGCAAGGACGGGTCGGCCGCGAGCACCTCGTCGTACGCGGTTGCCGCGTCCTCGGGCCGCCGGAGCGCGAGCAGGGCGTCCGCCTCCGCGTGCCGGACGTACGGAGGGATGGCGTTGCCGTCCTTTCTGAGCGCGGCGACGGCCTCCGCCGTCGCGGCCCAGCGCCCGCGATCGCGCAGGGCGATCACGCGGTCGCGCCGCAGGCGCAGCAGGAGTCCTGAATCGGGAGGCGTCGCGGCCGCGGCGTCGGCGAGGAGGGCGTCGATCCGCGCGATCGCCTCGTCAGTGTGCTTGAACCTGAGTGCGGGATCGCCCACTTCGGCCGCGGTCACGAGGGCAGCCGCCTGCGCCGCCTCGATCCCGAGGTCACGCGTCCGTGTCTGCAGGCCGGCGCCGAACGGCGCGCCCAGGCGCACCAGGATGCCGCTCACCTCCCGGGCGATCCCCGCGTCGTCGGGCGCGAGTTCTGCGGCGTGCAGGTACGCGCCGAGCGCGGCGAATGTGTCGCCGGAGGCGACGGCCTCGTCGCCCCGCACCATCCACACGGCAAGTGGCCACTGGGGGTTGGCAGGGAACCGCCTGGCGCCCTGCGCCGCGAGCGCTCCGGCTTCGGCCCACCGCCGCTCGGTGCGGTAGGCGCGCAGCATCGCGCCGAGGACGTACTCGGGCGGCTCGGCCACGCCCGTGCGCTCGAAGACATCGGTGGCCTCGCGCGGGCGGCCCGCCCACTCGAGGACAACGGCGAGGTCGAAGGCAGTTGCGGTATCTGATGGCGACGCGGCCAGCAGCGCGCGAAGCGCCGACACGGCGGCGTCGAACTCGCCGCGCCTGGCGGCCTGCACGGCCTCCTCGCGCGTCTGCGCCAGCGCGGCGGCCGGAGCGCTGCACAGGGCTGCGACGAGCAGCGCGCAGCGAAGCCACCGTGCTCGACGCGTCCAGCCCATCATGGAGTTCGTGGATTGACCTGTTGAACGCGCCATGATGATCGCGAAGCCCCGGAACGTCAATGCACGCGTGCACCGGACGCGTTCAAATCACGGCGAATTTCGCCGGAAGGTTCATGAACCGGCCGTAGTCATCGATCGCGGCGCTCAGTGCGCGCGTCTCGGCGCGCGACATCGCACGGTACGGCAGGACGTCAATCGCGACTTCGCGCGCCGTCACCGTCCGCCGCCACGCGCCGGCGAGGCGTCCTTCGATCACCAGGTGGTGCGGGAAGTTGCCGTAACGCGCCGCGCCGGCCGGCGCCGGAAGCCCGCCAGGCAGGTCGCGGTCCTTGTAGGCGATCAGCTCTTCGTCGTAGTTCGGCAGCAGGTGCACCAGCGGCGTCGAGGGCCGCGCGCCGAGGCGCGACGGCACGAACCAGTAGGTCAGCCCGCCGATGGTCTCGCGCTCGACGACGCCGGCGAGCGCCGAGAGGCCGGCGCGCGCGTCCGCGAGCGAGAGCCCGGACCACCACGCGAAATCGCGCGCCGTGGCGGGGCCGTGGCTCGAGAAGTAGCGGCGCGTCAGCTCGACGAGCGACTCTTCGCGCGTCAGCCGCCGCGCGCGTGGCGCGCGCCTCTCGGTGAGCGCGTACGTGAATTGCTTCCCGCGCCTGGGGCCGCTGCAGATGGCGGCCTCGAGCTCGGCGTGCATGACCAGATGCGCGAGCCGCACGCCGTCGAACGGGATCCTCGCGCGGCGGATCGCGGCGCCGAGCTCCTCGCGCGTGAGGTGACCACCGGCGTCGAGGGCCCGCTCCATCGCGTCGCGGCTGCGCGTGATCGTGCGCGCGTCCATTTCGTACTTCCGATAGGTCGAGCCGTTGAACCGGTGGACGCGCGGCGCGGTCAGCGCCAGCAGCCAGCGGATGTCGTGCGGCGAGACGAAGTGCCACGTCGGACGCATCACGTGCGTGCGCAGGATCTCGCCGGCGTCGAAGGCCCGCTCGACCGCCGCGTCCGTGGCCCCGGCGAGGCGTTGCCCGACGCCCCACTTCGCGCCGCCGAAGTCCTGGGCTTGCACGGCGACGAACCAGCGCACGACCTCCGGCGCGGACCGGAAGCGGACCCGTGAAAGACCCTGATTATCCAATCGTTTACGGGTGAGCCACGCGGCGTCAGCGGCCATGCTGGGCGGATTCTAGGCGTTTTCACTGGCACTTCGATGATAGCTATGTGTGGTATATCTCTATTGAGATATCTGATGAGAGCTGAATTGCCGCGGTTTCAAAACCTCTGGGAACTGACCGTCCTCTGCACGCTTCGCGAGGCCCCGATGCACCCGTACGAAATCCTCCGGCTGCTGAAGGAGCGCCACAAGGAGGAGGTGCTCGTCCTGAAGCGCGGCTCGCTCTATCACGCGATCGAGCGGCTCCTCGCGGCCGGGCACATCGAAGAGCTCGACACGCGACGCCAGGGCCGCCGCCCGGAGCGGACGACCTATCGCCTCACCGAGGCCGGCCAACGGCACCTGCTCGACGGCCTGCGCCGCCTGGTCGCCGTGCCTCGCCACGAAGCGTCGGAGTTCATGGCGGCCATGAACTTTCTCGTCCACCTCGGTCCGCGCGACGCGCTCGCCGGGCTCGACGAGCGCGGCCGGCAGCTCGAGACCGAGATCGCGCTGACCGACGAGCAGATGGCGTACGCGCTGGGCATCGCCGGCCGGGTGAACCTGCTCGAGACCGAATACCAGCAGGCGATGCGCCGCGCCGAGCTCGCGTGGATTCGCGGCCTCGCCGGCGACCTCCGATCAGGACGCCTCGACTGGAACCTCGAGGCGCTGCTCGCCCTGCTGCGCGAGGCGCACGAACGCCGCGCCGCGCTCGTCGAGTCTTCGCGATGACTCGCGTCCTCTTCGTCGTCTCTCTTCTGCTCGTCGGGCCGGCCTTCGGTGCGGCCCCTGTTGGAGGCTCCATGCCATCGCAGACCGCCGCGCAGACGGCCGCCGCGCCAGCCGCGTCCGACGCGCCGCGCATCACGATGCACGGCTCGCCGCTCGGCATCGCGAACGGGTTTCTCTACGGGTATCAGGGCGTGAGCGCGTACGAGTTCATGCCGACGGTTCGTCGCCTCGGCGCCGGTTTCACCAAGACGTACCTGTTCTGGAACCAGGTCGAACCGAAGCGTGGCACGTACGACTGGACCGCGGTCGATGCCTTCGTCAACCAGCTGAAGTCGCCAGACGAAGCGCTCGTCGGGGTGTTCTCCGCGTCGGAGTGGGCCGTCACGAAACCGTCCGCGCTGCTTCCCCCGTCGCCCGCGAAGAACCCGGACGACTACTACCGCTTCATCTTCGACCTCGTCTCGCACTGCAAGGGGCGCGTGCGCTACTGGCAGAACGACGCCGAGCCCAACAGCCCGATCTTCTGGGGTGGCACGAAGGAAGAGTTCGTCGCCGAGCTCGCGCTGTTCCACAAGGCCGTCAAGGCCGCCGATCCGGACGCCGTCGTGGTCGTCGGCGGCTACGACGGGCTCTTCGGGCCCCCCGGCACGTTCCAGTTTCCGAACCAGCAGGCGGGACTCGATTTCTTCGACTACGTCTTCAAGGAGGGCCACGACGCCTTCGACGTCTTCGACCTGCGCCTCTACGGCGACCCGTACACGATCGTGCCGCGCGTCGACTACATGCGTCAGATGATGCGCGCGCACGGCTTCGAGAAGCCAGTCATCTGCACCGAGTACGGCGGACCGAATCTCTTCGAGCTCCCGGCGAACCGCAAGTACATCCCGCTCGTCGCGGCGTGGTCGCAGGGCGTCACCGGGTCGTCGGGCCAGAGCTCGGCCAGCGGCGGCGCCGGCGGCGTCGCCGATCTCTACAAGGCCATGAGCACGCTCGCGCCGGAAACGCAGATGTTCATGCAGGGATGTCCGCCGGAACTGGATGCGAAGTACCAGCGGATCCAGGCGCGCGGCATCGTCGTGCGCAACCTGTTCGCGCTCTCGGCCGGCGTGCAGAAGACCATCTACTGGTATCTGCCGGCGGACCCGATCGAGGGCGACGCGCGCTTCAACGTGATGACGCTGATGTACGGAAAGATCGGCCTCGTCGCGCATACGAGCCAGGGCTTCGGCGACCTGCGTCTCGGCGCCGAAGTGTTTCAGCGCATGGCGGCGGCACTCGACGGCGTCGAGCGCGTCACGCGCGTCGACATCGCCGACCAGCCGTCAGTGTGCTCTTCCGCGTCGATCGCGGGACGACAGGCGACCGGTGTGGGTCGCCTGGGAGCGCCGCGACGCCTTCGCGGGCGAAGACGCACCCGCGCGCCGCCGTGGATCTCCCAGCCGGCGTGGCGGCCTCGCACGCCACCGACGCGTTTCGGCACGCCGTCGCGACTCGAGACCGCCGACGGCCATGTGCGGACTGCCGCTCACCGACACGCCGGTGTTTCTGCAGTAGTAGGCAGTAGGCAGTAGGCAGTAGGCAGTAGGCAGTAGGCTTCGGCAGTAGGCGGTAGGCTTGGCGGAGGCTGTCAGCCCCGGCATAGCAAGAAGCACCAGGCGGGCACGATGACGAACCAACGAAACGTCCTGATCCCCTACTTCGTCGACGTCGTCGGCCCGTTCATCGCGTACGCGGTCGTCCACTGGCTCGGCGCGCCGGCGTTCTGGGCGCTCACCGCCGGCGGTCTCGTCGCCGGCACGAGCACCGCGATCAACACCGTGAGGCGACGCGGCCTCGATTCGGTGGGCATGCTGGTCCTGCTCGAAATCCTGGTGTCGCTCGTGCTGCTCGTGGTCGTGCACGACGAGCGGCTGATGCTGATCCGGCCGTCGTTCTACACGCTCGTGGCTGCGGTGTATCTGCTCTACACGGCGGCGGCCGGCAAGCCGTTGACCTTCGAGGCTGCGCGGCCGATTGCGACGAAAGGCGATCCGGCGCGGAACGCGTCCTACGATCAGGCCTGGGCGACCTCGGCGGAATTCCGCCGCATCCACACCATGGTCACGACCGGCTTCGGCATCGCGCTCATCGCCGACTCCGTCCTCCGTGTCGTCATCGTGTACACCACGCCCGTGGATCGATCGATGTGGCTCTCGAACGTGCCGCACACCGTCGCGATGATTCTGTTCCTCGTCGTCAGCGCGATGGCGGGCAGGCGATTCAAGAAGCTCGTCGGTGCGTCGGCTGCGTCAGGGTGCGGACGGGTGCGCCGACGCGTGCGTAGGGCGCGGCCCAGACCCGCCTCCTGTGATAGGTTTCGCCATGGCAGCCGACCGACATCTCGCGCCGCTCGTTTCTCGCCATCGCCGGAGCTCTGCCGTTTGCCGCGCGCCTTGGCGCCGCCGGTTCATCCGTGCCCGTCGGCATCGAGCTCTACACGGTGCGCGACGCGCTGGCGAAGGACCTGACGGGCACCGTGCGAGCGGTTGCCAAGATGGGCTACCAGGTGGTCGAGTTCTACGCGCCGTATTTCCAGTGGACGCCGCAGACCGCCGCCGACGTCAGGAAGCTGATGGACGATCTCGGCATCGTCTGCCACTCGACGCACAACGATCACAGCTTCCTGAGCGGCGACAACCTGCAGAAGGCCATCGACCTGAATCACGCCATCGGCAGCAAGTACATCATCATGGCCTCCGCCGGGCAGGTCACCGGCGCAGACGGCTGGAAGGGCGTCGCCGATCAGCTCACCGCCGCGCAGGCGAAGCTCGAGCCGCTCGGCATGGGCACCGGCTATCACAATCACGGCGCCGAGTGGCACGAGGTGGACGGCAAGCGGCCGATGGACATCATCGCCACGGGCACGCCGAAGAGCGTGACGCTGCAGTTCGACATCGGCACCGCCGTCGAAGCCGGCGTCGATCCCGAGGTCTGGATCAACGCGAACCCAGGACGCATCCGCAGCATCCACTGCAAGGACTGGAAGTCGGGCGGCGTGGGCTACGCGCGCGATCTTCGGCGAGGGCGACGCGCCGTGGGCGAAGATCTTCAAGGCAGCCGAGTCGGTCGGCGGCGTCGAGTACTACCTGATCGAGCAGGAGGCCGGCCCGTCCGATCAGCAGCTCGCGCGCGCGGAGCAGTGCCTGGCGAACTGGCGCAAGCTGCGCGCCTGATTTTTACAGAATCGTTGCACTGACGTAACTGCTGCGACACCCCGGCCGCCGTGCCTGCGTGGAACATCCCTTCGAGCCTCATTCCTCGAAGGAGAGTCCACGTGAGACACTCGTCCGTCCTTGCAGCGGCGCTCGTCGCCGCCGCCATCGCCGCTCCTGCCAGCGCGCAGCACGGCACACCCGTCAATCGTTCCGCGGACGCGCTCACCGTTGCCGTCTTCGGTGACTGGCCCTACAGCGTCCACCTGCGCGACACCGCCGCGCCGTTCCTGCTCGATTCAATCAACAGCGATCCGCACGTGCGGCTCGTCGTCCACGTCGGCGACATCCATTCGGGAAGCATGCCGTGCACCGGAGCCGGCCTGAACCCCTTGCCCGCGGGGTCGAGCCCGAATTGGAACGAGAGTATCTGGGACATCTTCCAGCAGTTCCACGATCCCTTCGTCTACACCCCGGGTGACAACGAATGGTCCGACTGCCACAAGATGAAACAGTTGAGCAGCGGCGCTCCTCTGAACGAACTGGCGGCGGTGCGAAACCTGTTCTTCCCAACGGCTGGTCTCACCCTCGGAGAGCACCCGCGACAGGTCATCTCGCAGGCCACCGACTTCGACCCGGAATTCCCAGACGATGCGCAGTTCATCGAGAACGTGATCTGGGAGCAATCGCGCACGGTGTTCGTCACGATGAACGTCCCTGGCGGTTCGAACGATGACGCGACGACGTGGGCGGCGCCGTTCACGGACAACACGGCTCAGATGCAGGAACGCACCCAGCGTGAAGCCGCCAACCTGCGATGGCTCGCGAAGGCCTTCGACATGGCAGAGGCTGACGGAGCGGCTGCGGTCGTCGTCATCAGTCAAGCCGACATGTGGGACACCGAGGCGGCCCTCACGAACTACACGCCCCTGGTGACCGAGCTCGCGAATCGCACGGTCGAGTTCGGCAAACCCGTCCTGCTTCTCAATGGCGATTCGCACCGTTTCCAAGTCGGCCAGCCGCTTGCCGATCATTCGAGCGCGACCGGGATGATTCACAACACCCAGGACGTCCCGAACCTGACCCGCATCGTCGTGCAGGGGGCCCTGACGGTTGATGGGAACAACCCGAGGAAATGGCTGAGGCTGACGATCGATCCGCGGACCCCGGCCGTCTTCAGCTGGGAGAACGTGTCGTATTGCGAGGCCAACCCAGCGCCCGGGTCCCCGCTCCCGGCGTGCCCGGAGTAAGCCGTTCGCCTGATGGTGGGGCCGGCGCCGTGCCGGCCCCACGATCGGCACGCTACAGACCCAGACACGAGACCTGGCCAACCCGATCGACCCGTGTTCCGTGATAGCGTCGGCCGCATGAGCTCGATCCGCTTTGCCTGTGCTGCGGCCCGTCACATGCGCGGCTGCGTTGGCACACCCTGCTTGTCATCGCGCACGTCGGCCAGCGCTGACGACCATCCCGCTTCCGCTCGCCATCGGCGCGCTCGCGCCTGATTTCAGCCTGCCGGGCGTAGACGGCAAGACCTACACGCTCGCCAGCTTCAAGTCGGCGAAGGCGCTCGTCGTGATCTTCACGGCGGTGCATTGTCCGACCGCCGAGATCTACGAGCAGCGCATCCGTCAGATCGTCGACGACTACACGCCGAAGGGCGTGGCGTTCGTCGTGATCCAGCCGAACAGCGTCAAGGCGCTGCGCCTCGACGAAATGGGCTACACGGACGTCGGCGACACGCTCGACGACATGAAGGTCCGTTCCGCCTTCCGGAAGTTCAACTTCCCGTTCCTCTACGACGGCGACACGCAGGAGGTCGCGCGCAAGTACGGCCCGACCGCGACGCCGCACGTGTTCGTCTTCGACAGCGAGCGGAAGCTCCGCTACGAGGGCCGCGTGGACAGCAACCCGCGCGAGATGTACGCGAAGGTGCCCGACGCGCGGAACGCGATCGACGCGGTGCTCGCCGGCACGGCCGTGCCGGTCGAGAAGACGCCGACCGTCGGCTGCTCGATCAAGTGGCTCGAGAAGGAAGTGCTGCACGACGCCGAGGCGAAGAAGATCGCCGCCGAGCCCGTCCCGCTCGACAAGGTGGACGCCGCGGGGCTGGCCGATCTGCGGAAGAACACCACCGGCAAGACGCTGCTCGTGAATTTCTGGGCCACGTGGTGCGCGCCGTGCACGGCGGAGTTCCCCGACCTCCAGAACACGTTCCGCATGTATCGCAAGCGGCCGTTCGATCTCGTCACGGTCAGCATCAACTATCCCGACGAAGAGAAGGGCGTCCGCGCGTTCCTCGAATCGCAGCACGCGTCCTCGCGCAACCTGCTCTCGGGAACGATGGATCCGTACGAGTTGATGAAGGCGTTCGATCCGGACTGGAACGGCGGCGTGCCGTACTCGGTCGTCATCGGGCCGGACGGCACGATTCTCTACAAGGAGAGCGGCAGCCTCGACATTCTCAAGGCGCGCCGCATCATCCTGGCCAGCTTCCCTGACGACGACTACGTCGGGCAGCAGGCGTACTGGAAGACCGCACTGGCGCTGGAGGCGCCCGGCAAATGATGCGACGTCGGCTTCTGCTGTCTCTCTCGATCTGCCACGATCGCCGCGGCAACGCTGTTGGCGGACAAGCCCGTCTTCCTCTCGACGTGGAAGACACCGGACGCGTACGGCTCCCGCTTCGTCGGCAAGAAGGTCGCCGCCGTCGTGATCAGCGACGACGACGGCCTGCGCATTCCCGGGGAGGAAGCGCTCGTGAACGAGCTGACGGCGCGCGGCATGGTAGGCGTCGCGAGCTATCGCATCGCGCCGAAGGAAGAACTGCGCGACGCGGCGCGAGCGAAGCCCTGGTTCGAGCGCCAGCAGATTGAAGGCGTCGTCGCGCTCCGGCCTGTCGTCGCTGACGTCGTCAAGACCTACACGCCTGCGATGTGGAGGAGCTCGTACTACCAGTCGGTACTGGGGTTACTACAACTACGGCTGGGGCGCGACCTACACGCTCGGCGTCGACCTCGAGGACGACGGTGGTCGTGGTCGAGTCGCTGGTGTTCAACGTCCAGAAGGACGTGTTGCTCTGGGGCGCCGTCACGCAGACGAACGACCCGAAGAACCTGCAGTCGTTCATGTCGGATCTCGTGAAGGAGACGGTCGAGGTGATGCAGGAGCAGGGATTGGCGGGCGGACAGCCGAAGAAATAGGGAATAGGGAATAGCGCAGGAATTAGGAATGATTAGGAAGAGCGTCATCTCAGCCTGACGTCGATGCTGTAGGGCACGACAATCGACCTGTCGACCGCCCAGCCCGCCTGTGCGGCCAACGCTTCGAACACGGCAAGGGTGCGCGGGATGGTGGCGAAGAAGCTCGCTCGACGCGACGCGGCCGCCGGTCCGCCGTCACGGGTGACTGTGCCCGAGACGGTCCCGCCTTTTCCGCACTCGCGAAGCACCCGCAGATTCGCGACGATTCTCGTCGTCGCTCCCGTACTCGAACAGGCCGCCCTCCGACGATGCCGCCCAGACCGCGCGCTCGAGGTCCAGTGACGAGAGTGCGCGCGCAAGCGTGTCCGTCTGCCGCCAGTCATACCGCACGTGCGTGAAGGTGACGTCCAGGCCGTGGAGCTTTGCGCCCGGCTCCATCAGCGCCTTCAGTGCGCGCGCGCCGAACGCCGGGCCCGCGGTGTCCTGATCGAACACGTGGATGTGGATCGGCCGGCCTGAGAGCGCCGACGGCCAATCCTGCCGCACGAGAATCAGGGCGTTCAGGCTGTCGATGGCCGGGCCACCGGCGATGTTGACCAGATGCAGCGGTGCGCCGGGCGCCGAATCCAACGCCGGCCCGAGGGCCTCTGCCATGAATGCGGTGACGTTCTGCAGCCGCATCCGCATCGACACCGGGCCGAGCGCACGCGCGATCTGCCGGTCCAGACTCCGACGGCGTAGGCCCCGAGGTTGTCGGGACCGAGCTTCATCAGGTACGTGTCCACGCCGGTGAGAAACGTGCCCGAACCGGCGAGCATCCCGCGGCCGAGGATGGAGCCCTCGAGCATCGACCGCAACGCGGCGAGCTGCTCCTCGGTGGCGTCGCGCTGGCGGGCCATCATCTCCTGGAACGCGGCCGCCAGCGCGTCGAGCTCCGCATCTGTCGGCGCGATCGCGAACGCTGGATGCGTCACGTCGATCACCGGCAGCTCGAGCCCGTCGTCGGTGACCGCATAGCTCACGCCAAATCTCTTGTGGGCTTCCGGGATGATTGCATTCATCGGTCAACGGACTCGCACGTGGTACGTAGGGCGCGGCTTCAGCCGCGCCATGGTTTCAGCCGTAGGCGCGGCTTCAGCCGCGCCATGCTTCACAGCGTGCTGTATACCAGCGTCACGAACGCGTCGGGCTGGATGAATCCCTTCCCCCACTGCGCGTCGAGATCGGCCGTCGGCTTTGCCGCGACGGCGTCGGCCAGCGTCTTCTTGCCGTCCTTGAGCACCTTCACGCGATCGCGCACGGTCACGAGCATGTCGTGCGCGCGCTGCAGCGCCGCCTTGTCGCCAAGCGGGCCCATGGCCCGGCACGATCTTCGTCTGGTCGTTCGCCAGCTGCAGTCCCTGCGCCGCACCGCCAATCATGCCGTTGATGTTGCCGCCGGTGCCGGCGTCGATGAACGGGTAGACGCCGTTGAAGTAGACATCGCCCATGTGCAGCACGTTCGCCTTCGTGAAGTGCACGTAGATGTCGGTGTCCGTGTGCGCCGGCGGGAAATACGCCAGCTCGAGCGAGTCGCCGTTGGCCTGAACGGTCTTCGACGTCCGGAACGTCTCGGTCGGCCTCGCCGAGGGCGGCACGGGCTCGAGGTGCATCCCCATGAGGTCGTGCGGCTCGTTCAGGCGCTTCCTGGTGTTGTCATGCGCCAGGACGTCGGCGCCCGCCTTGTGGAAGTTCGCGTTGTTGTCCGTGTGATCGAGGTGCCAGTGCGTGTCGACGAGGAGGGCGATCGGTCCCGGCCCCATCGCGTCAATCGTGGCCTTGAGCTTCGGCCACGCCGGCTGCATGAAGCTGTCGACGACGAACTTGCCGTCCGGGCCCGCCTGCACGACCACGTTGCCGCCAGGCCCGGAGAGCATGGCGATTCCCGGCACGAGCGGCGTGACCGCGATCGGAATCGACCCCATCTGGGCGCGGATCGCCGCCACCGGATCGGTCGGCGGCGCCGGCTGTGGCTGCGCTGCCTGCGCCAGCAACTGCGCCATACGGCCGCCCGCGGCGGCACCACCGCCCAGCACGGCACTCCAACGCAACAACTCGCGACGCGACAGGATCTGGGTCATCTGCGGCTCCGAGTAAGTAACTCTGTAGAAGGACAGTAGAACCGATCCAGGACCCGGCCCAAGCCTAGCCAGCGTCGATCGCCCTGGCCACCCGCAGGGCGGATCGCGTCGCGGCCTCCTGTCCCCAGTTCAGGTTGTCGGCGTAGGCGCCCGCGAAATGGATGCGCCCGTGCGGCTCGATGAGCCCCGGCCAGAACTTCGACAGCTCGCCGCGCATGACACGACGCGCCAGGATCCAGGCCCTGGACCGGCAGGGACTCCGGTGTTCTCCGACTTGCCCGTGTGGCATCCTCGAGCGAGCACGGGCCGTACCTGCCGTCGTATCCGGACGGCTGCCGTCCCCGCCATCATCCCTTTTGACGTCTTCACGTCGTCGCCCGGCCCAGACTGGAACAGTGCGTCATGTTCGAATTCCATGTTCGGGCTGACGCCGTCTTCCTGCCAGAACTTCGACTTCGACTGGAACAGCAGCGGGTGTCCGGGCAGTATCCCGTGGCCGATGGCGTAGGCCTTGCCGCGCCGGCGTCATGGGATCTGGCGCAGCATCCAGGCGGACATCGCGCAGACGAGGTAGTCGCCCGTCGTGACCACGCCCGCGGTGCGCAGGCGACCAACGCCATCGGCGAGTGATCGATTGCCGTCACCGGACTGAAGCTTCACGACACCGACGCGCGGCAAACGCATCGGGCAGCTTCTGTTCCGCCGACGAAGCCGGTACACCTTTGGCGGGAAGAGCGCCACGCCACGCAGCTCGAGGATCGCCGCGTGCGCGATACCGATTGCACGCGGCACGCCGCCGCCGATGAACTTGAGCGCGCCCGTCGAAGCACGCGTGAAGGCGGTGTCGTCATGCTAGTCACGTCCCGCGTTGAACGGCTTCCTCGGATCGATCGCCGGTACGCGCCGGATGTTCGACCGACAGGCGCCGTCGCAGATCTCGCGCCGGAGTAGACGAACGGCAGCTTGAACTCGTCGACGTACGAGCGATAGAGCTCGTAGCCCGGGTTCGTGAAATGCTTCGGCGCCGCCGTCGCCGTAGCAGACCATCGTCGAAGCCGTCGGTGACCGTGTAGACGTGGCCGCCCGTGCGGTCGGACGCCTCGAGGACGGTCACGTCGTGGCCGCGGCGCATCAGCTCGTAGCCGCAGCAGAGACCGCCGATGCCGCCGCCGCCAATCAGGACCTTCTTCGACGCCCGCGCCGCGGCTGCCGCCGGCAGCAGCACGGCGGAGGCGGCGAGTTTCAGGGCGTCGCGGCGGGAAAGCGAGCATGTCATGGCATCGCTCTTATAATCCCGCTCACGGTCGGGTGCAATAGACCGGGGGTTCATTGAGTCAGGTCGTTCGCGTCGCCGGAATCCAGAAGCGCTACGGCTCGCTGCTCGCCGTGGACGACGTGTCGTTCGACGTCCACGAAGGCGAGATCTTCGGCCTGATCGGTCCCAACGGCGCCGGCAAGACGACGACGATGGAGGCCGTCGAGGGACTGCGGCCGATCGATCGCGGGTCGATCACCGTGCTGGGACTGGACCCGGTCCGCGACGTCTACGCGCTGCAGGATCGGATCGGCGTGCAGCTCCAGGCCGCGCAGCTCCAGAAACGCATCACCGTCTGGGAAACGCTGGACTTGTGGGCGTCGCTCTACAAGCATCCAGTCGACGGCTCGAAGCTGCTCGACCAGCTTGGCCTCGGCGAGAAGCGCAACGCCTGGTTCATGACGCTCTCGGGAGGCCAGAAGCAGCGGCTGTTCATCGCGCTGGCGCTCATCAACGATCCCGAGCTCGTCTTCCTCGACGAGCTGACCACCGGCCTGGACCCGCAGGCGCGCCGCGCGATCTGGGAGCTCGTGCGCGGCATCCGCGCGCGCGGCAAGACCGTGTTCCTGACGACTCACCTGATGGAGGAGGCCGAGCGCCTCTGCGATCGCGTCGCGATCCTCGACCACGGCCGGATCATCGACGTCGACACCCCCGCCGCGCTCGTCCGCCGGTACTGTCCCGAGCGTGCCGTCGTGCTCGTCACCGACGACGACACCGCGGACGCGAAGTTCCGCGCGGCGCCAGGCATAGACGACGTGACGCGCCGCGAGCACGAGCTGACGATCCGCGGTCACGGCGACGAGCTCGTGACGACCGTCATCGGCCTGGTGTCCGACCATCACCTTCCCGTCCGCGACCTCAGGACCGAGCGGCCGACGCTCGAAGACGTGTTCCTGAAGGTGACGGGCCACTCGATCCGGGATTGAGCCATGCGCGGACTCTGGAAACTCACCTGGCTCGAGATCAAGATCTTCGTCCGCGAGCCGCTCGGGTTCATCGGCAGCGTGCTCGTGCCGCTGCTGGTGTTCATCGGCATGGGCAAGCTGATCGGCGGCGGCAAGCCCGGGCCGCCGGAGCTGTCGACAGCGGTGGCCGTCGAGATCCCCGTCCTCGGCGCGCTGCTCATCGCGATGAGCGCCGTGCTGTCGCTCATCACGATCATCTCGATTTACCGCGAAGGCGGGATCCTGAAGCGGCTGCGAGCGACGCCGCTCCGTCCGGTGACGATCCTGACGGCGCACGTCCTGGTGAAGCTGCTGTTGACGGCGTTCACCCTGGCGCTGATGGGGCTGGCCGGCCGGCGGTTCTACCCGGCGACCCTTCACGTGCCCGCCCTCAGCTTCGCGCTCGCGCTGCTCGTCGCCACCGTGAGCCTGCTGGCCATCGGCTTCATCGTCGCCAGCGTCGTGCCGACGGCCCGCTTCGCGCAGCCGGTCGGCGGCCTCCTGCTCTACCCGCTCATCGGCGTGTCCGGCCTGTTCATCCCGTTCCACAAGTTACCCGGCGTCCTGCAGGCGATCGGGGCCCTGTCGCCCCTCACCTATGCAGTCTCGCTGCTCAGGGGTATCCTTCTCGGCGATTCGTGGATGGCACACGCTGGCGATCTGGCCGCGCTCGCGGCGATCGTCGCGGCCTCCGCGGCGATTTCGAGTCGGGTCTTTCGGTGGGAATGAGCGGACCGGGTGAATAGGTCCATGGGTGCATGGGTGCATGGGTGCATGGGCGTATGGGCGGTCCCATGAACCCATGGACCCATCGACCCATGGACTTGGTACATAGGAGGAGAGCGATGAAGCGCATGATTGGAATGGCGGCGGTTCTGGTGCTGTCAGCGGCACCGGCGTTCGCCCAGGGCGAGTCGATCAGCGGCGCGGTGAAGAAGGCGTGGGCTGGCGCGAAGCAGAACATCGCCGAGTCGGCGGCACAGATGCCCGAAGCCGACTACGGCTTCAAGCCGGTGGACTCGGTCCGGACGTTCGGCGAGATCCTGGCGCACGTGGCGGGCGCCAACTACGTGTTCTGCGCGGCGACGACGGGCGAGAAGGCGCCGTACGCCGAGGACGCGTTCGAGAAGACCGCCAAGACGAAGGCGGACATCACGAAGGCGCTCACCGAGTCGCTGGCCTACTGCGACTCGAAGTACAACGCGCTGACCGACGCGTCAGCCGCTGAAGGTCGTGGATCTGCCGTTCGGGATGGGGAAGAACCCCGCCGTCTATCCGCTGCTCGTCAACACCGGCCACGTGAACGAGCACTACGGCAACCTGGTGACCTACTTCCGCATCAAGGGAATGGTGCCGCCAAGCTCGAAGAGGAACTAACGGCAACGCAGGGGTCAGGGATCAGGGACCAGGGGCCAGCGCGTCACATCACATCAGCGTGACGATGGCTTTCTGAACCCTGAACCCTGAACCCTGAACCCTGGAACCCTTCTCACATTCCTCCAACGTCTCCGTCGATCCCGCCGCGACCGCCCATCGCAACCGCATCAGCACCGCCCCGAAGCGCACCTCGTCGCCGTCCGACAGCTTCACCCGCGTCGTGACCTTCTCCCCGTTGACGGTCGTCCCGTTCTTGCTGCCGAGATCCTCGAGCCACGCGGTCATGCCCTCCACGACGATCTTCGCGTGACGCCGCGAGACACTTCCCGAGTCGAGCCACACGTCCGTCGGCAGTTCGCGTCCGACCGCGTTCTCGCCCTCCTGCAGCTTCGCGTGCGTGCTCTCTGAATGCAGCCACCAGGCGCCGCCGCGTAACGACCCCGGCGCCGGCGTCGGCTGATCGCGCGCCACCGTTGCCGCGAACGCATAGCCGAAGCCGTGCACGGTCCGAACGTAGCGCGGCTGCCGGGCATCGTCGCCGAGCGCCGAGCGGAGCTCCGCGACCACCACCGACAGGTTCGCTTCGTCCACGAACGTGGACGGCCAGAGTCCCTGCTGGAGCTCGTCCTTCGACAGCGCGCGGGGCTGCGCTTCGACCAGCAACACCAGCAGCTGGTAGGCCTTGGGCGTCAGGTGGACTGGATGGGCGTCCCGCAGGAGCTGACGGGTCTCGAAATCGACGATGAACTCGCCAAACCGGGCCCGCATGGGTTCTTGGATCTTTCTTGGATGATCCCTGCCGCGCTCTAAGGACTTCCGGCCGGGGCGGGCTCATATTACCGCCATTCGCGGCCGGCTACGGGCGTCCCGGGGGGTGATGTCCCGGTGGCCGGCCCCCGGTGGAGGACCACAATGTCAGCCCCTCGCATCCGCACGGCCCTGATTGGATTCCTACTGCTTGCCGCGGCGGCCGCCGTCGGCGCGACCGCCGGAGCGCCGGGCGGCGCGACGATGACCCGGGAGGAACGGGCCGCGTTCCTCCAGAACGCGCGCGTCGTCTCGAGCCACGACATCGGGAAGGGCATCACGCGTCCCGTGCGCGTGACGCTGAGCGACGGCACGACCACGCACGACGCCGGGTTTTCGGCCGTCGACGAGCACGAAGCCATCATGCGGTTCCAGAGCGGGCGCACCGAGCTCGACTTCGTCGACTCCTACAAGTACTCGGTCGCCGCCTACAACCTGGCGGTGCTCCTCGGCCTCGACGACATGATGCCCGTCACCGTCGAGCGCGAGCTCAATCACCACAAGGGCTCGCTCGGCTGGTGGGTCGACGACGTCAAGTACGAGGAGGGAGACCGGCTGAAGCTGAAGCTGTCGGCGCCGGATCCGGAGGCGTGGAACCGGCAGATGTTCCGCATGCGGCTCTTCACGCAGCTCGTCGCCGACGAAGACCGCAATACCGGAAACGTGCTCATCACGAGCGACTGGAAGCTCTGGATGATCGACTTCACCCGCGCGTTCCGACGCAACAAGCAGCTCATGGCGCCCGGCGACGTCACGCGGTGCGATCGCCAGCTGCTCGAGAAGCTGAAGGCCCTCACGAAGGAACAGGTCGCGGCGTCCACGAAGCCGTACATCGGCGGCGCCGAAGTGGACGCCCTGATGGCGCGGCGTGACGCGATCGTCGCGCTCATCGAGAAGCAGGTCGCGGCGCGGGGCGAGGCGCAAGTGCTCTATTGACGGGATCCACAGGGCTGCAGTGCTGCCGTGCTGCAGTGCTGCGGTGCTGCGGTGCCGTGGTGCTGCGATGCGGTACTGCGGTGCCGCGGTGCTGCGGTGCTGCGGTGCGGGTCGGACTCGGCGGACGTTAACTCGGCTGACGGAACTCCACAGGAGGAGATCATGCGGTTCATCACGGCAGGCGCCATCGCAGGCGCGATGATTCTCGGCGCAGTGACGGTCGGAGCCCAGGCTTCGGTGAAATTCTCGGGCATGAAGCTGGTGGACATGCACGCCCGGACGCCCGAGCAGACGGTGAACGTGCTGGTCGATGCGAGCGGGCTCTCGATCGTCGATCCGGTCCACAACTCGCCGATCAAGACGTTCAACTACTCGGGCCTCGACGTCGTGCACACGTTCTCGCCGGCGCCGCCGGCCTCGGCGGGCAGCCCCAGCGCCGCGCCGACCGGATCGGCGGCGATGCCGATGTACTTCGGAAAGGATCCGCGCAACTGGCTGACGCTGAAGTCCGGCGACGCGACCGCCGTGCTCCGGGTGAGCCCGCACGTGTTCGACAAGTTCAAGGCAGCGCTCGGCGAACACAACGTCAAGATCACCGAAAGCAAGTAACGCGCTAACGGGGACGCAAGGCTCGGCCGGCCCGCCATGGACCGTCCGAGCCCCGGCCCGGGGTTGACGGCGATGGCACTCGCTCCCCGCTGGCTGCTCGTGGTCCCGGCGCTCCCACGCATGACGGCGGGCGTCAGGTCGAAGACCCTCAACCGCCTGCGCCGCCTCGGCGCGATCACGGTGAAGCCGTCGGTGTTCGTCCTGCCGGATTCACCCGCGGCGCGCGAAGACGTCGCGTGGCTGAAGGCGGACGTCGAACGCGGCGGCGGCGAGATGACCGCCTTTGCCGCCGACAGCGTCGATGCCTGGACGGACGACCGGCTCGTCGAAGAATTCCGGCGGACGACCCAGGCCGCCTACGCGCGCCTGGCTCTCGATCTCGAGCGGGCGCTGGCATCCGGGCCGGTCGCACGCGCCCGGCGTCCGGGTCGGGCCCCGCGTGCTGGATCGGTTCCTGGCACGAGCCGCCGATATCGAACGGCTCGACTTCTTCGCCGGCGGCGGCCGCGACCGGGTGCGGGCCCTCGTGGCCAGCGCGCGGCAGACAGCTGCTCATCCGACGACGCCGAGGCCGGATGCCGGGCGTGGCGCGCCAGGACGTACCGCGGCCGCCGCTGGGTGACGCTCCCGAGGCCCGGCGCCGATCGAATGGCCTCGGCCTGGCTGATCCGCCGCTTCGTGGACCCCGACGCCACGTTCGGGTTCGCCGCCCAACGCACAGTCCGTGCGGCCGAAGGCGAGGTCGCGCTTCGACATGTTCGGCGTCGAGCTGAGTCACCGCGGCGACGAGTGCACGTTCGAGACGCTGCGCGACCGTTTCGGCGTCCAGGACGACGGCGTCGAGCACCTCGCGCGGCTCGTGCACGACCTGGACATGAAGGACGGCCGTTACGAGGCGCCGCTGCGGCCACCCTCGGCCCCATCATCGAGGGTCTGCACCTTGCCGAACCCGACGACCGGGCGCTGCTCGGGCACGGGATGGTGCTGTTCGAAGGCGCTATATCAGTCGGCGGCCCGCTCGGCGCCGGTCGCGCGCGCATGGCACCAACGAGATCGCTGCCCGGGATCAGCGCCGGCGGCGAGTAGCAGTCATCGCGAGGTCCCATGCTGGCGCCAATTCTTCTCGCCAGTAGCCGTGGCTGCTCACGCAGCGCGTGCCTTCGCTCCGGCCGCTCCGGCGCTTTCGCGCGAGGACATGGCGAAGTTTCTCGCGACGGCGAAGGTGGTCGGGCACCATGACATCGACAAAGGCGTCACGCATCCGATCCGCCTGACGCTTGAGTGACGGCACGATCACGCACGACGCGGCGTTCACGCTTCGTGGACGAGCACAAGCGAAGTGATGCAGCTCGACAGCGGCCGGACCGAGCTCAACTTCATCGACTCATACAAGTACACGCTGGCCGCGTACGGCATCGCCGAAATCCTCGCCGCTCGACGACATGATGCCGGTCACCGTGCCCTTCCAGTGGGACTCGGCGCAAGGGCGCGCTCTCCTGGTGGCTCGACGTGAAGATGGACGAAGGCGAGCGCATGAAGAAGAAGCTGGAGGCGCCCGACCTGAACGCATGGGGCGCTCAGGTCTACCGGATGCGCGTCTTTGCGGCGCTCGATCGGCGACACGGATCGGAACGCCGGCAACATCCTCATCGGTCCGGACTGGAAGCTGTGGATGATCGACTTCACGCGGGCCTTCCGGACGTGGAAGGAGCTCCAGTCAGTCCGAAGGACCTGACGCGCTGCGACAAGCGGCTCCTGGGCCGCCTCCGAATCCTCGACCGCCCAGAAGATCACCGACCACACCGACCGATTACCTGACGAAGGCTGAAATCGACGCCGTGATGGCGCGCCGCGACGCGATCGTGAAGCTCTTCGACGCGCAGATCGCGGAGAAGGGCGCCGCCAAGGTTCTCTACTGAGAGGCAGCGAGTAGAATCGCGCCGAGGTTCCCATGCTGGCTCCCTTCCTGCTCGCCCTGACGCTGACCGGCCAGGCAGTCCCTGTCGCCACGCCTGTCGCAGCGCCGGCCGCAGCCCCGCTTTCGCGCGAGCAGATGGAGCACTTCCTCGCGACGGCCAAGGTGGTCGGCCATCACGGCATCAACAAGGGCATCACGAACCCGATCCGCCTGACGCTCTCCGACGGCGCGATCACGCACGACGCGGCGTTCACCTACGTCAACGAGCATCGCGCGGTCATGCAGCTCGACAGCGGCCGGACCGAGCTGAACTTCGTCGATTCGTACAAGTACTCGCTGGCCGCGTACGACGTCGCGAAGATGCTCGCGCTCGACGGCATGATGCCGGTGACGGTGCCGTATCAGTACGACTCGACGCCGGGCGCGCTCTCGTGGTGGGTCGACGTGAAGATGGACGAAGGCGAACGGGTGAAGAAGAAGATCGAGGCGCCCGACGAGAATGCCTGGGGCGAGCAGGTCTACCGGATGCGAGTGTTCTCGGCCCTCGTCGCCGACACCGACCGCAACGCCGGCAACATCCTGATCGGCCCCGACTGGAAGCTGTGGATGATCGACTTCACCCGCGCGTTCCGGACGTGGAAGAACCTCGAGAAGCCCGAGCTGCTGACGCGCTGCGACAAGCGGCTGCTCGGCCGGCTCCGCATCCTGACGGCCGACGGCATCGTGCAGCAGACCAACAACCTGCTCACGACCCCGGAGATCAACGCCCTGCTCGCGCGCCGCGACGAGATCCTCAAGCGGTTCGACGAGCTCATCGCGCAGAAGGGCGTCGGGAAAGTCTTGTACTGACGGTTGCGGGTTGACGGTTGCGGATTGCGGATTGTAGTCCGTAGTCCCTATTCCCTATTCCCTATTGAACACGCATCCTCGCCTTGACCGGCAGGTCCGCGCTCGAGCCGCCCACCGCGACCTCGTAGTCGCCCGGATCCACGGCGAACGCCTTCCTGGCCTCGTCGTAATACCCGAAGTCATCCACGGCCCGCAGCCGGAACGTCACGCGCCTTGATTCGCCCGGCGCCAGAGTGACGCGGGCAAAGCCACGCAGCTGACGCACCGGCATCGGCCGTGACGGCGACACCGCGCGCTCGTAGAGCTGCACCACCTCGTCGCCGGCCCGCTGGCCGGTGTTCGTCACGGTGACCGACGCCTCGATGGCATCGCGTCGCCGCGACCTGCGCGCGATCGACCGCCAGGTCGCGGTAGCTGAACCGCGTGTACCAGAGGCCGTACCCGAACGGATAGAGCGGCGTCCCCGTGAAGTAGCGGTACGTGCGGTTCGTCATCGCGTAGTCGTCGAACGCCGGCAGCTGGTCGACGCCGCGATAGAACGTCACGGGCAGGCGGCCGGCGGGGTTCACGTCGCCGAAGAGCACATCCGCGATCGCATTGCCGCCACGCTGGCCCGGGTACCACGCGACCAGGATCGCGGGCAGGTGCTCCGACGCCCACGGACTGACCACCGCCGAGCCCGCCATCTGCACGAACACCACCGGCTTGCCAGTCGCGGCGAGCGCCTTGAGCAGCTGCTCCTGCGGCGCGGGCAGCGCGATGTCGGTGCGGTCGCCGCCGGCAAAGCCGGGATACGACACCTGCATCTCCTCGCCTTCGACGTCGCCGGTCAGCCCGCCGACGAAGATCGTGACGTCGGACGCGCGCGCGGCGTCGAGCGCCTCGTCCATCGGCGGCTTCGCGCCGGGCAGCTGCCACGCGAGCCGGATCTCGGCGTCGCGCTCGGCCTCGAAGTACTCGAGCCGCACGTCCACGGCCTTCCCGGCCTCGAGCGTCACCTCCGCCGTCTTCGCCTGCGCCCTCGACGTCGTCGTCCAGTTGTCGATGACCGGCTTGCCGTCCACGAACAGCCGGAACCCGTCGTCTCCGGCAACGGTGACGGTGTACGTGCCCGACGCGGGCGGGACGATCTGACCCGTCCAGCGCGCCGAGAAGTTGTCGTTGTCGAGCGCGTGATCGGCGGTGACCTCGCCGCGCGCGACCAGGTCGCTCGTCGGCGATCCGCGATACCAGCGGAAATCGACCGTCGAGTCCACGCGCGAGAAGACCGGGGCTCCCTGAAGCTCGCGCCCGCGGAAGTACTCGGCCTTCAGCCCGTGCTCGGTGCTGCCGGCAGACGGCCGCAGATATGAGGAGTCGACGGCGGCAATCGCCCGCGGATCGCTGCGGCCCTCGATCAGGTCAACGCCGCGCGCGTACCGCACGACCGTGCCCGGCCCGACGGCCTGGCGGATGCCGGCCAGCGCCGTCACCGGGTGCGACGGCGTGCCGTAGTAGTTGCCGAGCAGCGACATCAGCTCGTCGGCGTTCGGGCCGATGACGGCAATGGACTTCAGGCTCTTTCGACAGCGGCAGGACGCCGTCGTTTTTCAGCAGGACCATCGACTCCTGCGCCATGCGACGCGACAGCTGGTCGTGCTCGGGCGACTCGTTCACGGAGTACGGAATCTGCGCGTACTTGACCCGCTCGGGCGGATCGAACATGCCGAGCCGGAGCCGTGCGCGCATCAACCGCGTCACCGCGACGTCGATGTCCTTCTCCGCGATCAGCCCCTGAGCCACCGCCTGCCCGAGCGATCGGTAGACGCCGCCGCACTCGAGGTCGCAGCCGTTCTTCACGCCCATCGCCGCCGCGGCCTCGCGCGTCTCGACGACCTTGTGATTCTTGTAGATGTCGTCGATGGCGCCGCAGTCGGAGACGACGTAGCCGTCGAAGCCCCAGTCGCGGCGGAGGATGTCGATCAGCAGGCGCCTGCTGCCGGAGGCCGGCTCGCCGTCGACGCGGTTGTACGCGCCCATCACCGACTCGACGTGTGCGTCCTGCACGAGCGCGCGGAAGGCGGGCAGATACGTCTCGTAGAGGTCGCGCGCGCTCGGGTGGACGTCGAAGTGATGGCGATCGGCCTCCGGTCCGCTGTGCACGGCGTAGTGCTTCGCCGTCGCGATGACCTTCAGGTACTGCGGGTCGTCGCCCTGCAGGCCGGTGACGAACGCGACGCCCATGCGGGCCGTCAGGTACGGGTCCTCGCCGTAGGTTTCCTGGCCGCGGCCCCAGCGCGGGTCGCGGAAGATGTTGATGTTGGGCGACCAGAACGTCAGGCCCTGATAGCGCGCGCGCAGGCCGCGCCGCTCGAACTCGTGGTGCTTGGCGCGAGCCTCGTCCGAGATCACGCCCGCGACCTCGTGCAGCAGCGGGACGTCGAAGCTGGCGGCGAGCCCGATCGCCTGAGGGAAGACCGTCGCGGCGCCCGCGCGGGCGACGCCGTGCAGGCACTCGTTCCACCACTCGTAGGCGGGCACGCCGAGCCGGGGAACCGCGGCGGCGTCGTTGGTCAACTGCGAGATCTTCTCGTCGAGCGTCATCCGCGAGACGAGGTCCGCGGCCCGCGCGTCGGCGGGCAGATCGGGATTCAGGTACGCCGGCCGATCGGCCTGCCTGCCCTGGAGCGCGAGAGCGCCGCCCAGCGTCAGGGCGCCCGCAAGCACGGCCACGCGCGTCGAATACTCGAAAGACATTAGTGGTGGCGCCTCCTGAAGTCCGGCCCGGGGATTCTACCGTCTGTCACGCGGCTTCACGACAATTCGCCGGCGCAGGTTTGACTCGCTGGTGATCCGGGTATGATTCCCGCACCGGAGAACAAACACGGCGTGTCGTCGGAGCTGGAATCTACCTTCCTGCTGATCGAGCAGATTCGAGCCGGCGACAAGTCCGCCCTCGATCGTCTGCTGCGTCGGTTCCTGCCCCTGCTGACCCGCTGGGCCAGCGGCCGGCTGCCTCGCGGGGCCCGCGACCTCTCCGACACCGAGGACCTCGTGCAGGAGACGATCATCAGCGCGCTCCGGCACATCGACCACATCGAGATTCGCGGCGAAGGCGCGCTGCAGGCCTACCTGCGCCGCGCCGTGCTCAACCGCATCCGGGACGAGCTCCGGCGTCATGGCCGCCGCGGTCTCGTCGAGACGCTCGACGAGAACGTCCGCGCGAAGGAGGACTCGCCGCTCGAGATCGCGATCGGCAACGAGGCGCTCGAGCGGTACGAAGCGGCGCTGGCGCGGCTCAGCGCCGGCGATCGCGAGGCCGTGATTGCCCGCATCGAGCTGGGACAGACGTACGCCGAGATCGCTTCGGCCCTTGGCAAACCGAGCACCGAGGCGGCACGCATGGCCGTCAACCGCGCGCTGGCGCGGCTGGCGCGGCTCATGACGCCCGCATGACCGACGACGAACGCATTCGCGTGCTCGCGGCCGCCGTCGCCGACGGCGTGCCGATCGACTGGCGTCAGGCCGAAAGCACGGCCTCAGACGACGAGCGGGAGCTGGTGCGCCAGTTCAAGGTCCTCGCCACCGTCGCCAACATCCATCGCAACGACGAAGGGACGCGAACCGCCGGCGCCGATGACGCCGCGTGGGCCGGGGATCCGGAGGCCATCGATCGCTGGGGACCGCTGGAGCTGCGCGAGCTCGTCGGCCGCGGCGGCTACGGCACCGTGTATCGCGCGTGGGATTCCGCAACTCACGCGGGATGTCGCGCTCAAGCTCCTGAACGTCGAGCACGCCGACGCCCAGGCGTTCGAGCGGTCGGTGATCACCGAGGGCCGTCTCCTCGCGCGGGTCCGTCACCCCAATGTGATTGCCGTCTACGGCGCCGACAGCCACGACGGCCGCGTCGGCTTCTGGATGGAGTTTCTCGAAGGCCAGACGCTGAAGCAGTGGGTCGACGCCCACGGGCGCATGAGCTCGCGCGAGGCGGCGATCGTCGGCATCGACATCTGCCGCGCGCTCGCGGCGGTCCACGGCGCCGGGCTCGTGCATCGCGACGTCAAGGCGCAGAACGTCATGCGCGAGGCCGGCGGGCGGACCGTCCTCATGGACTTCGGCACCGGCGCCGAGTCGGGCCGCGCCGCGCGCCTGGCTGGCACGCCCCTCTACATCGCGCCGGAGCTCTTCGCCGACGCGCCCGCCACCCCGCGCACCGACATCTACAGCGTGGGCGTGCTGCTCTTCTACCTGGTGTCGGGCTCGTTCCCCGTGTCGGGCGTCACGCTCAGCGACATCAGGCAGGCGCACGCCTCCGGACGCCGCCAGACCCTGCGCGATGTTCGGCCGGACCTGCCTGCGGCGTTTGTGAGAGTGGTGGATCGGGCTCTGTCGCCCGATCCCGCCGGACGCCCGGCGACGGCGGGCGCTCTCGAGGCGGACCTGACGACCTCGCTGGAGCTGCTCTCCGCGACGCCGGCGCCAGTCGCCGGCGCCGCCGCCCCGCCGCGGCGCCAGATATGCCCTGATGGGATCGATCGCGCTCGCCGCAGCGCTGACCGTCGCCTGGGCCTCGGGCCTGTGGACCACCGTGACGCACCGCGCCAGCCGCGCCGCGAGTGCGGAGCCTTGCCGTGTTGCCGCTGCGCAACATGACCGGCGAGCCGGACTACTTCACGCGCCGGCATGACCGATCTCCTGACGACGAACCTCTCGAAGGTGAAGGCGCTGCGGGTCATCGCGTCGAGCTCGGTCAAGAAGTACCAGGACGAGAACCTGCCGCTCGAGCGACATCGCCAGCGCGCTCAACGTCGACGCGATCGTCCAGGGCACCGTGTTCAGGGACGGCGACCGCCTGCGCGTCACCGCGCAGCTCGTCTCAGCCACCGATCAATCCTCGCTCTGGGCAGAGACGTACGAGCGGAGCGTGCGCGACGCGTTCACGTTGCAAAGCGATCTCGCGCGCGACATCGCACGCGGCATCGACCTGTCGCTGACGCCGCAGGAGCAGCAGCGGTCTCGACGTCGTCGCGCCGTGTGGTGAACTCCTGCGGCGCAGGAGGAATATCTCAAGGGCTGGACCTGCTATCGAACCGAGGAACGAGGCAGGGCTCGGCGCGGCGGTCGCGCACTTCGAGAACGCCATCCGTCATCGATCCGGACTATCCCGCAGGCCTACTCGAGCCTCGCGCTTCGGACGCGCTTACCAGGGCGCGACCGGGATGACGCCTGCCCGAGGAAGCCTACAGCGAGGCGCGGGCGGCGGCGCTCAAGGCGATCGAGCTGGACTCCTCGCAGCCGTTCGCCCACTACGCGATGGGCCTGGTGCAGTTCAACCACGACTGGGATTGGCCGGCGGCGGCCGCGTCGTTTCAGCACGCCATCGAGCTCGATCCGAACAGCGCCGATGCGCACGCGGGATACGGCGAGCTCCTGACGGCCGAGGGCCGTTTCGCCGAGGCGCTTGTCGGAAATGCAGCGCGCACGCGCGCTCGATCCGATGGCCCACCCTCGGCGGCAGAACGTCGCGATGGTGCTGTTCTACATGCGGCGGTATCCCGAGGCAGAGGCGGAACTGAAGGAGATCCTCGCGGTCAGCAAGAGCACTGCGCGGCGCGAAGTTCATGCTGGGCCGCCTCTACGCCGCGATGGGGCGCACCGACGAGGCGCTGGCGCTCTTTGCCGAGCCGGACGCGCCGCACAGCGATCGCGTTCCGGTGCGAATGGGCGCGCACGCTCGTGCAAGCCGGCCGGCAGGATGAGGCGCGCCGCATGCTGCGCGAGATCGAGGCCAGCCCGGAAGCGCCGAACTCTCCGCGAGACCATTGCCGTGGTCTACACGGCGCTCGGCGACCGCGAGACCGCGCTCGACCTGCTGGCCCGCGCGGTGAGCCTGCGTCGCCCAGGCGCGTTGTGGATCAAGGTCGACCCGCGTCTGGCTCCCCTGCACGCGGACCCTCGTTTCGCCGCGTTGCTTCGTCAAGTCGGTTTGCCCGAGGAGTGACAATGGCGAAAAAGGCTCGCACCGCGTCCGTCTCGTCGCTGAAGCCGCACCTGACGACATCCCTGAAAGAGGCGAAGGCCCTGCGCGGGAAGGTCGCGAAAAGCGCAGAGCTCGAGAAACTCATCGGCCACCTCGAGGCGCTGCAGCTCTCGGCGTCCACCAACTGCACGGGCACGAGCTGGGCCCGCAAGTTCGACCTCGTCTCGGCCCCGCCCGCGAAGTCCTCCCGCAAAAGCGCGAAGAAGCGGTGATCCTGCGCCGCGCGGCGCCGCTCGTCCTTCACTGGCACGACGGGCGTCTCGTCGTCGAGAACTACGTCACGCGCCGGTGCGCGCCGGCCGTCCCGCCGGTGCTCGCGGTGCTCGAGCGCGCGGGGTCGGGCGCGCGCGCGGCCGATCTCGCGCGCGTCGTGCCGGCGGCGCCCTCGCAGGCGCGGCGCTTCGTCCGGGCGCTGGAGCGGGCGACGTTTCTGGAACGCGTCCTTCCGCGACGATCCGGCCTCTCGGTGTGGGACCCATGGCTGCCCCACGCCGGGTTGCTGCACTTCGGCACGAAGGACGAAACCTATCCGCCTGCGCTCGCGGCGGCGCGCGACTTTCTGCGGCGCGCCCGCTCGATTCGGCAGCCCGCGCCGACCAAGACGTATCCCCCGCCGCGCCGTCCACTGCCGCCGCCGGCGTTCGTCGATGTGCCGCTGTCAGAGGCGCTGACCAGCCGCCGGACGTGCGCGACGATTCGGTCGCGCGCCGCTCTCGCTCGACCGGCGTCGCCACGCTCGCCGGCCTCACGTGGGGCGTGCAGCGATGGGCACGGGACACGGCCGGCGGTCGTGTGGGGCTGAAGACCTCGCCGTCAGGCGGGGCGATGCATCCCGGCGAGGTCTATGTCGCGGCGTTCAACGTGCGCGGACTCCGTCGAGGGCTCTATCACTACGACGCCGCGCGGCATGCGCTCACACGAGTCGCCGCCGCCCCCGCGCGGTTCACGCCGTCGCGATACCTGCCGTCGCAGCCGTGGTATGCGGGCGCCTCTGCCCTCTTTCTGATGACCGCCGTCGTCGAGCGCGAGCGATGGAAGTACGACTCGCCGCGCGCCTATCGCGCGATGCTGCTCGACGCCGGACATCTCTGCCAGACCTTCTGCCTCGTCGCCACCGCGCTCGGCCTCGCGCCGTTCTGTTCGATGGCGCTCGCCGACTCCATCGTCGAGCGCGATGCGGGCCTCGATGGTGTCCGTGAGATTGCGCTCTACGCGGCGGGAGTGGGGACGCGACCTCGGATAGGTCCATAGGTCGATGGGTCCATAGGTCCATAGGCCACGCGCCCTGTCCCATGCACCCATGGACCCATCAACCCATGAACCTTCCAACGCCTTGACCTTCTACATATCCCTGTTCTATATGTAGAAGCACGAGGTATCAGTGACCCCACGGCCCGATCCGAAGTCCGACATCCCCCAGGGCACCATCGACCTGCTCGTCCTCAAGGCGGTATCGCTTGGCCCGCTGCATGGCTACGGCATCGCCCAGCGCCTGCAACAGCTGTCGCGAGACGTCATCCAGGTGCAGCAGGGCACGCTCTACCCTGCCCTGCATCGCCTCGAGAATCGCGGCTGGCTGAGCGCCGAGTGGAAGGAGTCGGACACCGGCCGCGAGGCGAAGTTCTACAAGCTCACCCGCAAGGGCCGCGCGCAGTTGAGCGCCGAGCAGGCGAGCTGGGAGCGCCTCTCCGACGCCGTGGGCCTCATCCTTGCTGAGCCCGAAGGAGAACCGCTGTGACCTGGTGGCGTCGCCTCATCAGCCGCCGCCGGCTCGAAACGGATCTCGATCGCGAGCTTCGCGATCACCTCGAGCGCCAGGTCGCTGACTTCGTGCGCGATGGCATGACCGAATCGGAGGCGCGCCGACGCGCGGCGCTGATGTTTGGCGGCATCGAGGGAATCAAGGAATCGTGCCGCGACGCGCGCGGCACGCGCTGGCTCACCGATCTGGCCGACGACGTGCGGTACAGCCTGCGGGTGTTTGCGCACAACCCGGGCTTCGTCGCGGTGGCGGTGTTGTCGCTGGCGCTCGGCATCGGCGCGAACACGGCCATCTTTTCGATCGTCAACAGCCTCCTGCTTCGGTCCCTGCCCGTCCGCGATCCCGGGCAGCTCGCGATCCTGATTCACGGCTCGTGGACCAACCCAATCTGGGAGCAGGTGCGCGAACGCCAGTCGCTCTTCGACGGCGCCACGGCCTTCTCATCGGACGAGTTCGATCTGGCCTCCGGCGGTCCCGCCGATCCAGTCGAAGGCGCTCTGGACGAGCGGCAACTTCTTCGACGTCATGGGCGTGCCGGCGCTCGTTGGACGCACGTACGGCGTCGAGGACGACCGGAGGTCCGGCGGACCGAACGGCGCCGTGGCCGTCCTCGGCTATTCGTTCTGGCAGCGTCGATTCGGAGGCGCGCCCGACGTCATCGGCCGTTCGATCACGCTCAGCCGCGTCCCGTACACGATCGTCGGCGTGACCCCGCCCGACTTTCTTGGCCCCACCGTCGGTCATCGTTTCGACGTCGCCGTCCCGATTGCCACCGAGCCGCTGATGCGCGGCAAGGAGAGCTGGCTCGACCGCCGCTCGACCTGGTGGCTGGACATCATGGTCCGCCGAAAGCCCGGACAGAGCGTGGACGACGCCATCGCCGCGCTGCGGGCGGTGCAGCCGCAGATCAAGAGCGCCACGGTTCCGCTCGACTGGCCGAAAGCCGATCAGGCGGACTACCTGAAAGAGCCCTTCGTCCTCGAGCAGGCCGCCGGCGGCTCTTCCAGCTATCGCGAGCGGTATCGCGAGCCGCTCATCGCCATCATGATCACGGTCGCGCTGGTGCTGCTCATCGCCTGCGCCAACATCGCGAACCTGATGCTCGCTCGTGCGAGCGCGCGACGCCATGAGATGGGCCTGCGGATCGCGCTGGGAGCCTCGCGGTTCCGGATCGCGCGCCAGATGCTCACCGAAAGCCTGTTGCTGTCGGGGGCTGGCGCGGCGCTCGGCCTGTTGCTGGCCACGTGGGGCAGCGCGTTCCTCGTGCGCGAGCTGACGACGTTTCGCGACAACGTGACGCTCGACCTGACGCTCGACTGGCGAATTCTCGCCTTCACGCTCGGCGCGGCGATGGCGACTGCGCTCCTGTTCGGCGTCGTGCCCGCCTTCCGCGCGGGACAGGTCGAGCCGAACGAGGCCCTGAAAGACGGCAGCCGCACGGTCGCCGGGACACGGGCACGCGCGCTCGGCCAGCCCCTGGTCGTGGTGCAGGTGGCGCTGTCGCTGGTGCTGATCGTCGCGGCGGGACTCTTCCTGCGCACGTTCGCGTCGCTCACGCAACAGCGCATCGGATACGACACGGAGCGACTGCTGCTCGTCTCGGTGGACCCGCAGAAGAGCGGCGTCGATGAATCGCGCCGGCCTGCGCTCTACGAACAGATGCGCGCGGCGGCGGCAGCCGTGCCCGGCGTGTCGTCCGCGGCGCTCTCTGCCGTGCCGCCCATGAGCGGGATGGGCTGGAACAGCACGATCGACGGCGCCGGGAGAGCCGGCGCCGCCGGTGAAGGATCAGACCGTCTGGTTCAACGGCGTGTCGCCCGGGTGGTTCGCGACCTACGGCGTGAAGCTCGTGGCCGGCCGTGATTTCACCGCGGCCGATCGAGACGGCGCGCCGCATGTCGCGATCGTGAACCAGGCCCTGGCGAAGCTCTTCTTCCAGGGAAGAACCCGGTCGGCCGCATCATCCGCCAGACCTGGTCGGGGTCCGCACCAGCCCCCGCGCCCTGCCAGATCGTCGGCGTGGTGACCGATGCCGCCTATCGCTCGCTGCGCGAGACCGCGCCGCCGACGCTCTATTTCGCCTTCGACCAGAGCGAGGCCCGCACGTGGCCGAACGTGTCGCTGACGGTGCGTTCCGCCGCCGGTCCGCCGGCCCTGATCGCCAGGCCCGTCTCGGCGGCCGTCACCGCCGCGGCGCCCGCCGCTTCGCTCACGCTTCACGAGCTCAACGAGCAGGTCTCCGGACTGGCCGTCTCCGAGCGCATCGTCGCGATGCTGTCGGGGTTCTTCGGCGCGCTCGCGCTGCTGCTGGCGTCGGTCGGACTCTACGGCGTCACCTCGTATGGCGTGAACTCGCGCAGGACGGAAATCGGCATCCGCATCGCCCTCGGGGCAGACACGTCCTCGGTGGTCCTGCTGATCCTGCGCCGCGTGGCGCTGCTGGTCGGGCTCGGCATCGCCGCTGGCGCGCTCGTGAGCCTGTGGGCGTCGAAGTACGTCGGCTCGATGCTCTACGGTCTCGACGCGCGGGATCCGCTGACGTTTGCCGGCGCGGCCGTCACGCTGGCGCTCGTCGGCGCGCTCGCGGCCTGGCTGCCCGCGCGGCGCGCCACGCGGATCGATCCGTGCGAGGTGCTGCGGGAATCATAGAGGTCGTCGGATGGGATTGCGGATTGCGGATTGAAGAATCACTCACAACCGCAACCCTCAACGCAACATGCGAGCCCGATTGCCCGATTGACGATTGCGGGTTGGACTCGACACCGAGGTCACCCGACGACCCGTCGCCGATATTCCAGGACCGAGTGCTCCCAGAGGACCCGGCACCGTCAGTTCCGATAAATGAAGAATGAAGAATGAAGAATGAAGGACGGCGTGTAAACTACCGCGCGATGCGCGCTGCTGCCCTCGTTGCCAGCCTGTTCGCCGTCATGATCAACGTCTCAATGGCCTCCGCGGAGCCGCTCGCCGACCGCGTCGCCGCCCTCACGAAGAACTTCAAGGGCAGCGTCTACGTCTACGCGAAGAACCTGAAGACCGGGAAAGCGTTCTCGCTGAACGGCGACTCGCGGGTGAAGACCGCGAGCACGATCAAGCTGCCGATCCTGTGCACGCTCGAATCGCTGATCGCCCAGGGCAAGGTTCGCTGGGACGAGCGCCTCGTGCTGAAACCGGAGGACAAGGTCACCGGCTCCGGCGTCCTCGGCAGCCTGGCGGACGGGACCGATCTCACCGTCCGCAATATCGCGACCCTGATGATCATCGTCAGCGACAACACCGCGACGAACCTGATCATCGACCGCATTACCGCGGACGCCGTGAACGACTACCTCGACTCGATCGGCATCCACCAGACCCGGTCGAACCGCAAGGTCCGCGGCGACGGCAACCAGCTGAAGGCGCCGACCGGCTGGAGCAAGGCCGGCAAGCTCGAGGAGAACGCGAAGTTCGGCCTCGGCGTGACGACGCCGCACGAGATGGTCCAGATCCTGGAGATGCTCGAGCAGGGCAAGATCGTCAGCCCGGCGGCGTCGAAGGACGTCCTCGACATCATGAAGATGCAGCAGGAGCGCTTCGGCATCTCGCGCCGGACGCCCGAGGAGCTCGTCGTCGCGAGCAAGCACGGCTCGCTCGACGCACTGAGGAGCGACGTCGGGATCGTCTACGAGAAGGACGCCCCGATCGCCATCGCGATCACCGTGGACGACATGCCGGAGATCGACTACTCCCCCGACAACGTCGGCGACAAGCTCATCGCGGATCTGTCAGACGCGCTGCGCGCAGGGACTTGGCGGAACGAACTGAGGCCGTGCCAGCGGTGCCAGATGCCGGTGCCACGTGCGGTGCCGAGTGCCTCAGCTGCCCAGTGCACCAGGCACTCAGCACCGGGCACCGCACCAGGCACTGAGCACCGAGCACCAGGCACTGAGTCCTGACTACGCCGACCGCTGATACGACTGTGAACGCCTTCGTCGCGACCCACGACGCGACGCACGTGAGAACGACGAGCAGCAGCAGGTCGGTCCCGATCAGGCTCCAGTCCGGCTGCACCGACATCGCGCTTCTCGACAGACTCCACCGCCCACGCGACCGGGTTGAATCGCGCGACGGCGCGAATCCAGCCAGGCATCAACGCCGGCGCCATGAACACCGGCGACAGGAAGATCATCGGCAGCAGGATGAAGTTCGACGCGCCGATGACCGACTCGGTACGCCGCAGCGTAAGCCCCATCGCGTTCGACAGCGCGCCGAACGGCACGGCCAGCAGCACGCTGCTCACCATCAGCACCAGCAGCCCGACGATGCCGCCGTCGAAGCGCGCGCCAAGCATGACGCCCAGAATCAGCACGATCGCCGTCTGCACGACGAGGATGATGCTCATCTGAATCAGGCGCCCGGCGATGATGGCGAACCGGCTCACCGGCGACACCAGGAACCGATCCATGACCCCGTTGTCGAGCTCCATGATGATGCCCATGCCGTTCCAGCCGCCGCCGAAGATCGACATCATGATGACGATGCCCGGCGTCACGAATGTCATGTAGCTGGTCGCGGCAAAGCCTGGCAACTCGACCATTCGCTTGAACAGCTGGCCGTAGAGCACCAGGTAGGTAACGGGCTGCGCGAGCGAGATCGCGATCCACCACGGCTGCCGGAGAAGCGCCCGCAGGTGGCGGACCGTCATGTGCCACGAATGTCGCACGCAGGTTCATCGCGCGCCTCCCTGATCCGCCTGGCTGAACGTTCGTCCCGTGTGCCGCAAGTACACGTCGTCGAGCGAGGGCCGCGTCACGCGCACCGACGCGACCCTCGCGCCGGCGGCCTCGAGCGATGTGATCATTCCCGGCACGACCGTGCCGCCCTTCTCTGCGCGGGCGCGGACGGTGGTGCCTTCGACGGCGATCTCCCTCAGCGCGGGAATGCCGGCGAGCGCCGCGCGGACGCGCGACTCCTCCACCGCGTGCGCCAGATCCACCTGGATCGCGTCGCCCGACAACTCGCCCTTGAGCGAGTCGGGCGTGCCTTCGGCGACGACGCGGCCGCGATCGATGATGGCGAGCTTGTGCGCGAGCTGGTCCGCCTCCTCGAGGTAATGCGTCGTCAGCAGCACGGTGATGCCGTCGCTCGCCGAGAGACGCGAGATCTCGGTCCACAAGTCCGCGCGCGCCTCCGGATCGAGTCCCGTCGTCGGCTCGTCGAGGAACAGGACGCGCGGCGTGTGAATCAGGCCCATCGCGATGTCGAGCTTCCGCTTCATGCCGCCCGAGTAGCCGCGTGCTTCGCGGTCCGCTGCGGCCGCGAGCCCGAAACGCTCGAGCATGTGGCCGACGCGCGCCTTGAGCGCGGCGCCGCGCAGTCCGTAGAACTGCCCTTGCAGCGTCAGGTTCTCGCGTCCGGTGGCATTGACGTCGACTCCGGACTTCTGCGCGACGCAGCCCACCGAATGCCGCACCGCGTCGGGCTGCCGCACGACGTCGAGCCCGACGACGCGCGCGATGCCCGAGTCGGGCCGCGACAGGGTGTTCAGGACCTTCACGGTCGTGGATTTGCCGGCGCCGTTCGGTCCGAGGAGTCCGAACACGGTGCCGGCGTGTACGGCGAATGTCAGGCCGTCCAGCGCGCGGACGTTGTTCGGATACGTCTTCACCAACGCCTGGACTTCGATTGCCAGCGGGCTCGAGATTGGGTGTGTTGTGGCCATTGCGATTGAGGATATGAGCAGAACTGGTGCCAGCTTCTGTAAATCAGCTAAGTATATGTGAATATGCCACTTGTCAACTGACTATCGACGCCGTGCCGCCGTTAGAAATCGCAATAAATTGTGAATTAACAACAATCGAGCAACGAATCTGCTATCTTTTCAAACAATGCCAGACGCTCCGGGGCCGAGCCAAGCAGAAGTTGCCATCCGCTCAGAGCTCGTGCTCCGCGCCTGGGAGACCGTGAGCAGCGAGCGGTCCCTGCAGCGCGTCCTCGAGGCGATCGCCGAGGTGCTGCGGCCGCATGTGCACTTCGAGGGCGTTGCGCTCGTCTCGCTCAGTCAGAACGGCGACAACCTGCTGGCCGCGCACGTCGTGGGGCACGGCGTCTCGAGAGGGCGAGACCGTCCATGACTATCTCGGACGCCCTGAGCTCGCGAAGCGAATCGCGGTGCCGCCCCGGCCGCTGGTGCCATACGACGATGCCGTCGTGCGGCGCGCTCTTGCCGGCCAGCCTTACACCTGTCCGGACCTGCTCGCGAAAGACGGCTGGTACGAGCACGAGTTCCTGATGGCGACCAGCGGCATCCGCGCGTACGCCTCGGTGCCTCTCATGGTCCACGGCCGCCTGATCGGCACGGCCGCGTTTACTCGCAAGGCTCCAGTCGACTTCACCTTCGCCGAGCTCGCGACGTTGACGGCCGTCGCGCGCGCGCTGGCGGTGGCCGTGTCGAACGCGCTCGCGTACGACGAGATTCGCGGCGTGCGCGATCGGGTCGAGGCCGAGAATCTCGAGCTGCGCGCGCAGCTTGGCCAGGCGCCGTGGTTCGAGGAGATCGTCGGCGACTCGGCGGCGATGCGGCGTGTGCTCGAGCGCGTGGAGCAGGTGGCCACGACCGATGCGACCGTCCTCATCACCGGCGAGACGGGAACAGGGAAGGAGCTCGTCGCCCGAGCGCTGCATCGACGATCCGGGCGCGCGAGCGGGCCGCTCGTGAAGGTCAACTGCGCGGCGATCCCCGAGACGCTGCTCGCGTCGGAGCTCTTCGGGCACGAACGCGGGGCCTTCACCGGCGCCGTCGAGCGGCGCCGCGGCCGCTTCGAGCAGGCCGATGGCGGGACGATCTTCCTCGACGAAATCGGCGAGCTGCCGCTCGAAACCCAGGTCACCCTGCTGCGGGTGCTGCAGGAGCGCGAGTTCGAGCGGCTCGGGGGCACCCATACCGTTCGCGTGGACGTGCGCGTGGTGGCCGCGACCAACCGCGACCTCGCGGCGGAGGTTGCCGCCGGCAGATTTCGCAGCGATCTCTACTATCGGTTGAACGTATTCCCCGTCCGCGTGCCGGCGCTGCGCGACCGTCCGGAAGACATCCCGCCGCTCGTCGCGCACTTCGTCCAGAAATACGCGGCTCGATTCGGGCGATCCGTGTCGCGCGTGCACGAGCGCACGCTCGGCGCGCTGATGACGTGGGACTGGCCGGGCAACGTGCGCGAGCTGGAGAACGCCATCGAACGCGCCATGATCGTCGCCAGAGGCGACACGCTCAGGATCGAGCGCGACTTCATGCCTTCGGCCGAGACCGCGTCGTCGCTGTCCGCGCAGGTTGGGGAAGTGGAGCGCACCGCCATCGAAGCGGCGCTGACAGCCTCGCGCGGAAGAATCTCCGGCGCGGACGGGGCAGCCGCGCGCTTGAAACTGCCGGCGTCGACGCTGGAGTTCCGCATCCGGAAGCTCGGCATCGACAAGCTGCGGTTCAAGCGACAGCAGGCCTGAAGGCCTGCGCTACACGAGGCACGACGGCACGCCTGAAGGCCTGCGCTACATTTCGTGGGCGCCAATCGCCTGTAGCGCAGGCCTTCAGGCCTGCCTACTCGCTGGCGTTGGCGTAGAACCCGCTCCGGGTCCGGACGCGCAGGCCCTTCGGCTTCACCTTGATCTTCAGCTTCATGTACCGGCCCGACCCGTCGGTGCGCACGCTGCCCGCGTCCGGCTGATAGCCGACGAGGTAATAGCCGTTCTGGTCGGTGACGATGCGCCGCATGCCGCCGGCGAGATCGTTGGAGTCCACAACGGCAAAGCCGCCGGTTTCTCCGGCGAGGTACTTCAGCCCGTCCTGCGACTCGCGCAGCGCGGCGCTCCGCATCATCGCCACCTGTCCTGAGCGCGTCGGGTTCACTGAATCGGCCGCGGACATGCCGGTCACCACCAGTCCGCGCGGATCCAGCGCGTAGACGACGACGCCGGCGCGGTTCGCGTGATCGACCAGCCGGCGCAGGTAGTCGCGAATGAGCTGGTTGTCCATGCCGAAGCCGAAGACGGAAAAGCCCTCCGAGACGAGCGTGACCGACTTGCGTCCCGGCAGTCCCTTCAGCACGTCGATCACGGCGTTGACGCGCTCGAGCGAGCTCACCGCAAACGTCCGCTCCTGAAATCCTTCGAAGCCGTCGGCGAGATCCCTGGCGTCGGTGACCGGATCGAGCGCGCTGGCGCCGCGGACGCCCCAGAGCGAGTAGCCGAGCCGCCCGATGGCGGCCTTCAACACCAGCGGGCTGAACGTCAGCACCGGCGCGTGGCGCCTGCAGCCGCTTGTCGTCACCAGCACCGCCAGATCGCCGGCGCGGAACTCACGTTGGGCGAACTTCTCGAGGCCGTATCGCGCGTGCGCCAGGCTGTCGAGCGACATCCGCTGGTCGTCGACGACGATCGCCATGGTGCGACGCGCGTCGCGGGGACGCAGCGACTCGATCGGCAGGGGAGGGAGATTCGACGTGTCCACCCAGTCCTCGGCAGAGTCGACGTACGAGACGGCGGTGACCTGCTGCGGGCGTCCGTCCTGGTACACCACGAAATCGTCCGGGCCCAGGGTCGTCACATGCCGGCCGTGATGGTCGGTGACGACGACGTCGAGCTGCACGAGCGAGACGCTGAGGCGGAAGATCGGCTGGTCCGGGCGCGAAGGCGCAGGCACCGCGGCGGGCTGCTGCGCGCGCGGCGAGGCGGCGACAAACGCGGCAAGCACGAGCGCCAGCAGGCTCGAGTGTCGCAACGCGGGTCCTCCGGGGGGAAGGTGGCTCAGTATACCGGGTCAGGCAGGTCGAGCGGGTCGAGGGTCGAGGTCGAGCGGGTCGATCAGGTCGAGCGGGTCAATTCGCCGGTAGATCGCGCGGACGGCGTCGATCGTGTCGGCCTCATCGGCCGTCTTGTCCGGCCGGTAGCGCTTCACGCGCGCGAAGCGCAGTGCCAGACCGCCCGGGTAGTGCGGGCTGACCTGGATGTCGTTGAACGCGATCTCGACGACGAGCTCGGGCCGCACGTAGACGGTGTAGGCGTCGCGCGTCAGCTCGCGCGCGAGGAACTGCTCGGTCTGCCACGCCAGCAGCTCGTCGGTGAGCCCCTTGAAGGTCTTGCCGAGCATCACGAAGCCGCCGTGTTCCGGATCGCGCGCCCCGAGATGCAGGTTGCTCAGCCATCCCTGGCGGCGTCCGCTGCCCCATTCGGCCGCGAGCACGACGAGATCGAGCGTGCGCACCGCCTTCACCTTGAGCCACGCGGAGCCACGGCTGCCCGCGGCGTACGGCGACGACCTGAGCTTCACCATCACGCCTTCGTGCCCGCGCGCGAGCGCCGAGTCGAGGAAGGCCTGCGCCGCCGCCGGTGTCGGCGAGGTCGCGTGGGGGATGACGATGGAAGAGGGGAGTGCCGACTCGAGCGCGTGAAAGCGATCGGCCTGCCGCTCGTCGACGAGCTCGCGGTCGTCCAGCGCGAGCACGTCGAAGAAGAACGATTGCAGCGGCAGCTCGCGCCGCATCGCATCGACGTCGAGGCGCCGGCCGAAGCGGCGCATCGTGTCCTGGAACGGCCAGGGCGAGCCGTCGGGCCGGAGCGCGAGGACTTCGCCATCGAGAATCAGGCTGCGCGCGGGCAGGGCGCGCACCTGCTCGACGACTTCGGGCACCGAGGGCGTCACCTCGCGCAGCGCGCGCGAGTACACCTTCACCTCGTCGCCGTCCTTGTGCACCTGGATCCGCGCGCCGTCGAGCTTGTATTCGACGGCCGCGTCGTCCAGTGACTCGACCGCGGCCTGCACGTCTTCGGCGGTGTCGGCCAGCATCGGCTGGACTGGCGTAAACAACCGTACGCGAAACTGCGAGAGTCCTGCCTCGCCGTCGACGAGCACGGCCGACGCGACCGTCGCGAGATCGCCTGCCATCATCACGCCGCGCCGCAGCGACTTCGACGGCACGTGCGCCGCTTTCGCCACGGCGTCGATGAGCACGCCTTCCTGCGCGCCTTGTCGCAGCTCGCCAAACAGCAGCCGCGTCAGGAAGTCCTGCTCGGCCTCCGTGGCCGATTCGAAGAGCGCGCCGAGGGCGTCCTTCCGCGCGCGCGCGGATCCCTGGCCGGCGAGCGCGGCGATTCGCTCGAACGTCCTGTCCACGTCGAGGAGCGTCAGCGTGGAGCTCGTCGCCGGCCGCGCCAGTCGCGCTTCACGGATCGCAGCCCCGCCGACGCCGAGCCGGCCTTGTCGTGTGGAACCGGTGAGGAAGGCGACCGAGACCGCAACCTCGTCCGGAGACAACCGGCCCAGCAGCGTCGCGAGGCGGTCGATCTTTTCCAGCCGTCCGCCGACGGCCGCCACCGCGGCGGAGGTCGCGACCAGCTCTGCAAGCGGCAGGGCCACGGCTCAATTCTGCACGCATTTGCACGACGTTCTGGCACACGATTTCCTGCTGAGTAATGTTCTGGCACTCGCCGCCCGATAGAGGCCAACGGGGAGTGTCAGATGAGCATCGCGGAGCTTCGCAAGAACCGGATGGCGCAGGGCCTGAGCCTGACGGAGATCAGCCGGCGGACTCGCATCGGCGTCACCCACTTGCGGCACATCGAGGAAGGCAACTTCAAGAGCCTGCCGCCCGGCTTCTACGCGCGCGCGTTCGTGCGCGCCTACGCCGAAGCCATCGGCGTGGACGCCGACATCGTGCTGGGGGAGCTCTCCGACTCGCTGCCGGCGACGCAAGCGGCCTCGTCGCCTGCCCCGGATTCGTCGCCTGCGGGCGCCGCCTTGCTCTGCTCCGACGCGGCCGAGCTGATTCCCGACGCGCGCATGCAGGTGCTGAAGCAGCTGCTCAATCGCCACAACGACTCGGTGTCGATCGCGCCGTCGAGTCCGGCCGCGGCGGCTCGGCACGCTCGGCGCGACGCCGCGCGGCCTGCGCCGATTCCTCGCCGCGTCGATTGACGGGTTGCTGCTCGCGAGCATCTACCTGGGCGTGCTCGTCCTGACGGCCGTCTTCTGCGGCGTGACGATGAGCGAGCTCGTGCGCGTCGCAGGGATCCAGGTCTTCACGGTGCTCGCGCTGATTACGCTGCTCTACGTGATGCTGATGGGCGGGATCGCCGGCCGCACGATCGGCGCGATGCTGCTCGACGTGCCCCTGCTCGAACGCGCGGGACGGCCAATGGATCTCGGCACGATCGCGCGCAGGAGCGTCGACTGCGTCAAGGCGGACGTCGCTGCCGCCACCGACGTCGGCTCGCTGATCGATGCGCTGCTCAGCCGCACGCGCCACGCGGCCTGAGCGCGCGCGTCACGCGGGTTTCACGCCCGCCTCATCCAGCCACTTCTTCATCGTCTCCGCATACTGCGGGAACGCGACCTCGGGCTCTTCGATGTCCGGGTGCCAGACCTTCTCCCACTCGAAGTTGTAGAGGCCCTTGTAGCCGCCCTTGGCCAGCGTGTTCACGATCGCCTGCACGTTGACGGTGCCGGTGCCGAGCAGCACGTAGCGCCGGTCCGTTCCCGCAGCGACCGAGTCCTTGATGTGGGTGTGATGCACCCACTTGCCGATGGCCGCCCACGTGGTGTCAGGCGTCTCGTTGCCCGCGACGACTGTGTGGTGCGTGTCCCAGACGAGGCCGGTGTTCGGTGACGACTCGGCGATGCGCATCACCGTGACGAGGCTGGCCGAGTCGGTGAGATCGCCGTGCGACTCCATCAGCACGCCGACGCCGCTGCCCTGGGCAGAAGTCGCCGAGCGCGGCGAGCGTCTGGCCAATGCGCTGCAGCGTAGCCGGATGCGGCTCGTCGGGGAGATAGCCGTTCGGGAACACGCGCACGTATCGCGCGCCGAGGGTGTGGGCGAGATCGATGAAGCGCCGCGCCTCGTCCAGCTGCTGCTCGCGCGCGGGGCCGGGCCGCAGGTGCAGCTGCGCCGAGGCGCCCAGATCCGTCACGACGAGGCCGTGATCGGCGATCTGCTTCCGTGTCTCGCCGACGCGCACCGCGGAGAACTCCGGGCGCTTCGTGAGATCCATCTCGCCCTCGACGCCGCGCAGTTCGATCCCGGCGTATCCGAGCGATGTCGCTTGTTCGAGGATTTTGTCCCACGGCCACTTCGGGCAGCCGAGGGTGGAAAAGCCGATGGGGTAGCGCATGGTTGTCGGTTGCGGATTGCGGGTTGCTGGTTGGTTGCGGATTGGCGTCTGAAGAACCTATCAAGCCAACCCGCAACCTTCAACCATCAACTCAACCCGCAATCGCCAACCCGCAACCGTCAACTAGTTGGCGAGCGTCCCCTGATATGGCGTGACCTGGCCCGCCTGGATTTCGGCGTCGAAGGTCATGTTCTGGCGACCCTGCGCGCGAATTTCCACGCGATGGCGACCCGGCGCCAGTGCCAGCGGCTGCGTGCGCGGCGTGTAGTTGGCCACCGTGCCGTAGTACTGGCCGTCGACGTAGACCTCGGCGTTCGACGGCTGGATGTCGAAGCTGATTCCGCCGGTCCTGCCAGGCGTCACCATCATCGAGCCGCCCTGCGGCTGCGCGTACTGCTGGTTGTTCCCGTACTGCTGCTGCGGATACTGCTGCTGCGGATACTGATCCTGCGGGTAGCCACCCTGCGGATCCTGGTACTGCCCGCCCTGGTACGGACGGCGCCCTGATACTGCGGCGGATACGGATTCGAGTACGGCGCAGGGTACCCCGGAGCCGGGTACGAGTACGCCGGTACGGATACGGATACGGCACCGGATACGGGTACGAGTAGCTGTACGGATAGGGCACGGGGTAGCCCAGGTAGAGGCCGAACCCGATGCTGAAGTGCGAGTGGAACGAGTAGTACGGGTTCCCGTAATAGTACGGCCGGTAGTACGGCGCGTAGTGGGCGTGTCCATACCCGTAACCGTAGCTCGGGTAATGCCCGTAATACGGCGCATGGTAGTGATTGCCGCCATACCCGTAGCCATACGACCGGTCTGTCAGGTCAGTCGGGCCGGTCAGGTCGCCCAGGTCGTACAAGCGAACGGGTCGAGCGGCCCCGAACGGTGGTGAGATTATCACCGACCCGTCAGACCCGCCCGACCCGTTTAGACCCGACCGACTCGTTGGACCTGTCCGACCCGTCAGACCCGGCTCGTTAGTTCGCCAGCGTCCCCTGATATGGCGTGACCTGGCCCGCCTGGATGTCCGCGTCGAAGGTCATGTTCTGGCGGCCCTGCGCGCGAATTTCCACGCGATGGCGACCAGGCGCGAGAGCCAGCGGCTGCGTGCGCGGCGTGTAGTTCGCCACCGTGCCGTAGTACTGCCCGTCGACGTAGACCTCGGCGTTCGAGGGCTGGATGTCGAAGCTGATCCCGCCGGTCCTGCCTGGCGTCACCATCATCGAGCCGCCCTGCGGCTGCGCGTACTGCTGGTTGTTCCCGTACTGCTGCGGATACTGCTGCTGCGGATACTGATCCTGTGGGTAGCCGCCCTGCGGATCCTGGTACTGCCCACCCTGGTACTGGCCGCTCGGGTACTGCCCTTGATACTGCGGCGGATACGGGTTCGAGTACGGCGCCGGGTACCCAGGAGCGGGATACGAATACGGGTACGGGTACGGATACGGCACCGGATACGGGTACGAGTAGCTGTACGGATACGGCACGGGGTAGCCCAGGTAGAGGCCGAACCCGATGCTGAAGTGCGAGTGGAACGCGTAGTACGGGTTGCCGTAGTAGTACGGCCGGTAGTACGGCGCGTAGTGGGCGTGGCCGTACCCGTAACCGTAGCTCGGGTAATGCCCGTAATACGGGGCATGGTAGTGATTGCCACCATACCCATAGCCATACGACCGCGGGACCGCGACCGCGTGTCCATGCGGCGCCACGTACACAGGGCCGTGCGAGGCCGCGACGTGCCCGCCGCCCGGGTAGCCGCCGCCACCCCGCGGCGCGGCGACAACCGCTCCGCCGCGTGCGGCCGCGTGCCCGCCACCGCCTCCACCGCCGCCACCATGGCGACTCTGCGCGCTGGCCGGGCCTGCCGCGATCAGGCCAAGAGCAAGAGCGGTTGGAATTGCCACCTTGATGAGCTTCATGACCGTCTCCACCGTGTCGCTCCGTGCACCCGGGAGCGACACACGACCTTCTACTTCTGCAAGCATTTTGCCAACCTCAGCATCAGCAAACGCCTCGAAACAGCGGACTTGACCCACGGGAATTCCGAACGGCTGTCTCCGAGAACGGTCGCGTGTACTCCGGCGGCGACTGCCGACGGCCAGTCTACGCCTGTCGGGCCCGCCCGGATAGCCTCTTCAGCGCCAGGTCGGCTGCCGTGACGCCGCGAAATTGCGCCTCTTCGAAGAGCGACAAACCGCTCAGATCCGAGTGCGCGAAATAGAGCCCGGACGAGGCGGCGCGCAGGTCGCGTCGTGCCGTCGAGGCAAGAAATCCCGGGCGTCGGCCGGATCATCGCGTGGCCCATGCGGCAGATGTCGAGGCGCGTGACGCAGTCGGCCAGATCCGGATGGGCTTTCGAGAGATCCGCCAGCACGCGATCGCGCAGCGTCGCCCAGTCCTGCTGCAGCAGCCACGTCCTGGCCTCGCGCGGCGTCGCGTCCGCCAGCGACCAGTAGTACGTCCACACGGTTTCGGGGATGAAGGTCTTCAGCGACTGGTGCGTCGCGACGACGTAACCGAGGCCGGGGGAGTCGAAGATCACGTTGTCCCATGCGGGCGGGACCGACTTCTCCGCGGGCCAGCGATCGAGGACCAGGTTCGCCGTGAGCCACGGCGAATACTCGAAGTCCGGCGTCGCCGGAGCGCCTTCGACGATGCGGCTCGCGAGGAAGCTGGGGGCCGCGAAGATCACCGCCTCCGCGCTCCATTCGGTGGTCGGCGTCAGGACGCGCCAGCGCGATCCGTCGCGCGCGATGCGATGCACGAGCTGGCCGGTGTGCACGAAGCGTCCGACGCGTTCGAGCAGTCGCCTGGTGATCCACCCGTTGCCCGCCGGCCACGTGAGCGGTCCAGGATCGTCGCGCTCTCGCGCCGCGAAATAGTGGATGCCGGCCCACGCAGACGTCGCCGCCGCCATCGCGCCGTAGTCGTCGCGGCACGCGTAGTCGACCTCCCACTTCAGCCACGGCGAGTCGAAGCCTTCCGCCGCGAGCCATGCCGCCATCGACTGCCGGTCGAGCGCGGAGTCCGCCGGCGCGCCGAGGCCCATCGGGATCGTGAACTCGCCCGACGCGTGGAACGCGTTCATCCGATCGTCGAAGCGCTTGAACTGATCGCGATCGCGGCTCGCCGGGCCCGTGCGGGGCTCGAGGCCGTCCTGCCAGCGCCCGTAGAGAAACAGCCGTTCCTGTGGCGCCTGGCAGAGCGCCGTCTCCTCCCAGCTGCCGTCGGGCTTGAGGACGCCGAGCTCGGCGAAGAGCTCGCGCACGAGCGTCGCGCGCGGACCCGGCACCGGCACGTAATGTGCGGCCCATGGGTATGCCGTAGCCGACGTCTCGCCTGAACGCGCGTTGCCGCCGGCCTCGGGCTCCATCTCGAGCACCGCGAGATCGCTCAGCCCCGCCTTCGCCAGCCGCCACGCCGCCGACAGCCCCGCGATGCCGCCGCCGACAATCACCACCTGCGCGCGGCGAGATTCGCGGGGAACGGGGAAGGCCACGCGATCGCGGATCTGATGGCCGAGCGCCGCCGAGTCGTGGACGAAGCCGCCGGTGATGACGCGTCCGCTCTTGCGCGTCAGGCCCAGGAGGGTCAGGCCGAAGAACTGGCGGCGGGAGAGCGGCATGTCAGAGCGGGTGCCTGGTGCCGAGTGCCTGGTGCGGCTGCCTGCGTGCCAGGTGCTTCGTGCAGTGCCGGTGCGCTTCGTGCCGCACCGGGCACCAAGCACGCGGCACCGCACTTGGCACCTAGCACTCGGCACCGGGCACTGCTACGATACCCCGCCATGCCGTCCATCGTGATCCTCGGCGGCGGAGTGATGGGCGCCAGCGTGGCGTACCACCTGGCGGCCCGCGGCGCGCGCGACATCCTGGTGATCGACCGCGCCGGCGCGCCCGGCGGCGGCAGCACCAGCCGCGCGACGGGCGGCTTCCGTGCGCAATACGGCACGCCGATCAACGTCCGCCTGTCGCTGCTGGCCCGCGAGAAGCTGCGCCGCTTCCGTGAGGAGATCGGCGGCGAGTGCGGCTACGAGCCGTTCGGCTATCTGTGGCTCGCGATGAGCGAGCGCGAGCTGGCGATTCTGGACGAGGCGCGCGAGATGCAGCACGCCGAGGGCCTGCACGAAGCGCAGCCGGTCACGCCAGACGAGATCGCCCGGCTCAACCCCGCCCTCACGCTCGATGGCATCGTCGGCGGCGCGTTCTGCCCGACCGACGGCTTCATCCATCCGCTGGGCATTCTCGAAGGCTATCTGTCCGCGGCGGCGCGTCTCGGCGTGCGCATCGAGTGGGGCGTGGAGGCGACGTCGGTGGTCCGCGACGCCGCGGGCCGCGTCACCGCGGTCAAGACGGCGACGGACACGATTCCAGCCGGCGTGGTCGTGAACGCCGCCGGCGCGTGGGCCGGCGACTTTGCGTGCTCGTGCGGCGTCGACACGCCGGTCGTGCCGCTGCGGCGGCAGGTCGCGCGCACCGTTCGCACGCACGCGCTGCCGGCGTCGATGCCGATGACGATCTTCGCCGGCGACGGCTTTCACACGCGCGTGCGCGACGGCCGCGTGCTGCTGTTGTGGCCGACGCCAGGCGTGCCGGGACATCCGTTCGACGATTCGCTGGATACCGCCTGGGTCTCGCAGGTCACCGCGATGGCGCACGAGCGGCTGCCCGTGCTGCGCGACGTTGCCGTCGACGCGGCGGCGTCGTGGGCGGGCCTCTATGAGATGTCGCCCGACAAGCACGCCATCCTCGGCGCCGCGCCGGGCTGCGACAACTTCTACCTGGTGAACGGCTCCTCAGGTCACGGCGTCATGCACGCGCCGGCACTCGGGCATCTGCTTGCCGAGATCATCCTCGACGGCAAGGCCAGCACGCTCGACGTCCGCGCGCTGAGGCCGGAACGGTTTCGCGAGAACGACCTGAATCCGATTTCGGAGTTGTTGTAGAGGAGGGCGATTGACTTGCAGGGCTGAAGCCCTGCCCCACGATCTGCGACCCGGAATCCGGAACCTTCGGGACTTCGCCGCTTCGGACCCGGAACTCGGACCTCGGAACCCCGGAACCCGGAACCCGGAACCCCGGAACCCGCAACCTATCTGTTGATCCCATCCCACTCCTGCTCGTAGTACTTCACGAGCATCTGCGTGTTCAGGCGATTCGGCTCGACGGGCACGCGCGCCATGTCGGGGGGGAAGGTGAAGAGCTCCGGCAGCCCGGCGATCGTCAGGAATTTCAGATCGCCTGGCAGCGCCGTCGGCAGCGCAAAAGGCGACCGGCCGCCGATCACGAACCCCCACTCGCCGAACGCCGGCACATAGACGTGATACGGCGCTGCGGTCAGCCCGGTGGCTTCGACCGTCTGCACCACACACCAGAACGACTTGCGCGCGAAGAGCGGCGACGTGCTCTGGACGACGAAGCGGCCCTCGGGTACGAGGTGACGCCTGAGCGCCGCGTAGAACGCCGTCGTGTAGAGCTTGCCGATCGAGTACGTCGACGGATCCGGGAAGTCCACCACCGCGAAGTCGTAGAGCTCGGTCGGCGGCGCTTCGAGCCACACGAACGCGTCGGCGTTCACGACGTGCACGCGGGGATCGAGGAAGGCGTCGTGATTGAGCCGTCGCAGCTCGGGGTGGGTCGAGAACAGATGCGTCATCGCCGGGTCGAGATCGACGAGCGTGATCGTCTCGAGGCCCGGGTGCTTGAGAATCTCGCGCACCGCCAGGCCGTCGCCGCCGCCGAGCACGAGCACCCGCCGGGCGTTCGGCTGCGCTGACAGCCCCGGATGCACGAGCGCCTCGTGGTAGCGGTATTCGTCCTTCGAGCTGAACTGCAGGTGCGAGTTCAGGAACAGCCTCAGGTCGTCCTTCCACGCCGTCAGCACGATCCGCTGATACGGCGTCGTCTTCGCCAGCACGACGTCGTCCGCGTACAGGTTGGTCTCGCCGATCTCGAGAATGCGATCGGACCAGATCCACCCGGCGCCGAGCGCGACGATCACGCCCACCGCCGACGCCTGCAGGAAGCCACGCGCGCGGAGTGTCGATTTCAGCAGCTGAGTCGTCCAGAGCGCCACGCCCGCGTTGATCAGGCCGAAGAGCAGGGCAGACCGCACCAGGCCGAGATGCGGCACGAGGACGAGCGGAAAGAGCAGCGACGCCCCGAGCGCGCCGAGATAGTCGAACGTCAGCACGTGCGCGACGACATCCTTGAAGTTGAAGCGGTCCTTCAGGATCCGCATCAGCAGCGGGATCTCGAGGCCGACGAGCACGCCGACAATCACGACGACCACGTAGAGGACCAGCCGGAACGCCGACGTGTACGCGAAGGCGGCGAACAGGATCGCCGACGAGAAGCCGCCCACCAGGCCCACCAGCAGCTCGACGATGACGAAGCGGGTGGCCAGGCCGCGCCCGATGTAGCGCGAGAGCCAGGATCCGATGCCCATCGCCGCCAGGTAACTGCCGATCACCGTCGAGAACTGCGTGACGCTGTCGCCGAGCAGATAGCTCGCGAGCGTCCCCGCGATGAGCTCGTAGACGAGCCCGCAGGACGCGATGAGCAGGACGAACGCCCATCGCCGCCATAACTGCCGATCACCGTCGAGAACTGTGTGACGCTGTCGCCGAGCAGATAGCTCGCGAGCGTGCCCGCGATGAGCTCGTACACGAGTCCGCAGGACGCGATGAGCAGGACGGAGACGAGAAGGCTGGTGCCATGGCAAAGCAGGCCTGAAGGCCTGCGCTGAGCGCAGCGCACCTCTCATGTAGCGCAGGCCTTCAGGCCTGCCAGTCAGTGAATCGCCGACGCAATAATCAACGCAAGTCCGAGTGCCACGAAGCCGATCAGAATCGCCAGCGCCGAGTTCTGGTCCTCGATGATCTCCTTCCAGAGATCGTACGGCGTCAGACGGTCGACGACGATGAACGCCACGATAAACGTCACGATGCCGAGCGCGGCAAAGACGATCGCGGCAACGAGGTTGTTGGCCAGGTTCGTCATGGGACCTTACTTGCCTCCGAAGTAATGGGGCGAGCCGCGGTAGAGCGCGCGATACGACCCGGGGTTGTCGCGAATCGATCGAGGAAGGTTGTGCAGCTCCGCCGGACGCACGAGGCCCCAGCCGCGATAGTCGGCGAAGCCGGCCGAGCCGAGCGTGAGCAGTCCGAAGATCAGGTAGCCGAGTCCTCTCATGGCATTCCTCGTCAGTCCCCGCTGGCCGAGTCACTCCAGTCGGACTCGTTCCAGCGGAGCCGCTCGAAGCCCTTCTCCCTCATCCACACGAAGACGGGCGGAATCAGGAGCACGACCAGCCCGATCAGATAGAAGAGCGGCGACGGCACGTCGCGCCGCACGGTGATCGTGTAGGCCACCGGCGGGCTCGTCTTCTCGGTCTCTGGCTCGACCCGGAGATAGTAGCGCCCGGGCGCCGTCGTCGGCAGCACGGCGTCGTCCCGGTCGGAGCCTTCCGTCCAGCTGCCGTCGCTGTCGGTGCCCGAGTAGTAGCTCACCTCGCGGCCGAAGTCGTAGGCGTCGCCCGTGTCGGCGTTGATGAGCGCGAGGTCGAAATAGATCCAGTTGTTGCGCGCGTTGGTCGTGATCGAGACCTCGACGTTCGACGCGCGCGGGCCGATCTCGAAGATCGGCGTCACGAACGACGACTCGGCGGCGGCCGGGCTGGTAGGTGTACGTCGCGCTGAAGACCGGCTGTCGCGCGGCGCTGACCATCCGGATGGCGCCTTCGAGCAGGAGCAGAATCGCGAGAACGGCGAAGATGGCCCAGTAGCGCGCCGCGCGTCCCGCGTAGGGCGACGGCTGGTTCGCGTACACGCCGACGGCCGGCGGCGGATCGCCCTGGAGCTTGAACGCCGTCCAGATCTCGGCTCCCGTCGCGTAACGGCCAAGCGACCAGGTCGTCTCCTCTGCAGTGCGCTCGGCCGAGAGCATCAGCGGCGGGTCGATGTAGTCGCTGACGGTGGCGATGTCGCCCGCGCGCACCTGCCACGGGAACTCGCCGAGGACATACGCCGTCGTCGCGATGGCGGTCTGGAAGCCGACGAACTGCTGATCCTGATAGAGCGCCGCCGGCTTGCCGCCGGCTGTCGCCTGGCGCGGGATGCCGTGGACGACCTTGATGTCGGTCCAATGGCCCTCGTACTCGCTCAGATATCGGAACCCCTGCTCGCGATGGAAGAGCAGGTATTCATTCCAGCCGTAGGTCTCGTCGTCGACCTCAATCGTGCGGCGTTGGAAGCCGATGACCTCCGTGTCGTGGCCGTCGAGCGTGCCGCGTGTCCCGAGCGGGATCGTCGGCGTGATCCGCTGCGCGGTGGCGGCCTGCTGGAGGATCACGATGTTCGGGTCGCTCGGGTCCTGGATCGCGCCGCAGCTCGTGCACGCGACGGTTTTTGTCAACGCAAGCGCGCGCAGCTCAATCGCCGCGCCGCAGTTGCGGCAGTTGAAGCCGGCCGCCTTGACGTCCGGGCCCGTCGGCGCGGGCCTGAGGTTCTTCAGCGCCAGCGCATCGAATTCGACGAATTGGCCGGCGAAGAGCAGCGGCGGCGCTTCGCTGTAGTCGACGGTCGCGAGCTGCTCGTCCTCCGACGCGAGGTCCACGAACAGCACCTCGGTCTTGTCCCAGTACTCGAAGGGGAGGTCGCCCTCGACGCCGCGATAGTGCGCGCGTGTCAGGGTCGTGACGGCGAACGACGTGCCGCCCCACGTGTATCGCTGGCCGGTCGTGAACGCCGCCGACTCGGGCAGCGGCTCGCTCGATTTCAGCGGGCGCGAGATCGCGTAGTCGAGCTGCGCGTCCGACAGCCAGCCGCTCGATCCGTCCGCGAACAGCAGGTGCCACTCATTCCACGTGCCGGCGCCGTATTCGTAGACGATGCGGCCCGTGACCGTGAAGGCCGCGTCGGCGAATCGTCCCGTCGTGCCGATCTGGATGGGAGAGACGTCGGGCGGCAGGTCCGCGACGACGCCGACCTTCGTGAGGTCGAGGTCGCGCCGCACGAGCACCGATCGGCAGTGGCTGCAGACGGTCTGGACCGCGCTCGACCACTGGAACTCGACGGGCGCGCCGCAATTCGGGCAGGTGCCGGCCGGATGCGTCACGTCAGTGCAGCTTTCCGTCGAGCGTCACGAGCGCCTCGACGATCATGTCGGCCGCGTTGCCGAAGAACGTCGGGTCGATCTTGTCGACGGTGTCGGTGGGCTTGTGGTAGTCCGCGTGGTCCTCGACGCCGAAGTACAGGAACGGCACGTGAACGTCGTTGAACGCGCCCTGATCCGACTCGTTGGTCCAGTCGTCCGGGTCGCCGCGCTTCTTCTTCGGCCGATCGTGGCCCATCTTGATCGTCACGCCCGAGCGGCGCTGGACGTCCATCACGATCGGCTTGAGCCAGGGCGACTGATACACGCCGGACGCGTAGATCTCGTTGCGGTCGTTCCTCGACACCATGTCGAGGTTCACGTCGATGGCCGTCCGCGACGCGTTGAACAGCGGCGACCTCACAAACGCCTTCGAGCCGAGCGAGGCCAATCTCCTCGCCGTCGAACGCGACGAACACCATCGTGTGACGGGGCTTGTGCGCCGCGAACCATCGCGCGGCCGCGGCCATCGTGACGGTGCCCGACGCGTTGTCGTCGGCGCCGTAGTAGATCGCCCCGTTCTTTCGTCCCAGGTGATCGTAATGCGCGCTCACGACAATCGTCTGAAGCCTGGGCTCGGTGCCGGCCAGGCGCCCGACGACGTTCGCGCCTTCGCCGTGGTCCTTCGTCGGGAACGGCTCGAGGAAGCCGGCCGAGCCTGCCGGCTCGAGCGGCGCCCGCTCGAAGGCGTCAGCGACCCACGCGCGCGCCTTCAGTCCGCCGGGCGTGCCGGTGGCCCGGCCTTCGAACTCCGCGGACGCGACCTGCCGCAGATCCGCCATCAACCGATCCCGATCGACGTGGTGTGTCACGTCGACGCCGGTGGGCGGCGCCACGGCCCGGCGGCGGAGGTCGGTCGCCACTCGCACCGACAGCGCGCAGACGCCGACGAGGCTGAAGGCCAGAACCAGGCGCTTGCCGGTCAAACGCACGGGTGCAGTCTACTCAAACGCGGCGCAGGGACGCGCGCGCGACCCGCAGGACCTGACCGCGACCCGCGGGACCTGGCCGGACCCGCTGGACCTGCCTGACCCGCCCGACCCGCCCGCACCTGTGGAATGCTATTCTCGGCAACCCGGAATGATCGGCCGCACGGTCTCGCACTACCACATCCTCCAGCAACTCGGCAGCGGCGGCATGGGCGTCGTCTACCGCGCCGAGGACACGCGCCTTGGGCGGCCCGTCGCCCTCAAGTTCCTGCCCGATGGCACTGCCGCCGGCGACGCGCTGGAGCGATTCCGGCGCGAGGCGAGAGCCGCGTCCTCGCTGAATCACCCGAACATCTGCACCATCTACGACATCGGGGAGGCCGACGGGCGGCCGTTCATCGTGATGGAGCTGCTCGAGGGCGAGACGCTGCGCGAGCGGCTCTCGAAGGGACCAGTCTCCAACGATCAGCTCGTCGAGTGGGCCAGCGAGACCAGCGACGCCCTCGAAGCCGCGCACCGCCGCGGCATCGTCCACCGCGACCTGAAGCCGGCGAACCTGTTCGTCACGAGCCGCGAGGCCATCAAGATTCTCGACTTCGGCCTCGCGAAGCTGCGCCCGGACGAACATGGCGCCGCGGAGACGCGTACCGAGTTCCAGACGACCGCGGGCCTCGCGCTCGGCACCGTGAACTACATGTCGCCCGAGCAGGCGCGCGGCGAGGAGGTGGACGAGCGCACCGACATCTTCTCGTTCGGCGTCGTGATGTACGAGATGGCGACGGGGCAGCAGCCCTTCAAGGGCCCGACCTCCGCGGTGATCTTCGACGCGATCCTCAACCGCGATCCCGAGCCGCCCCGGAAGCTGAACCCGGCGACGCCGCCGGAGATCGAGCGCATCATCACGAAGGCGCTCGAGAAGGACCGCCGGGTCCGCTATCAGACGAGCGCCGACCTGCTCGCCGATCTGCGGCGGTTCAAGCGCGACTCGAGCGGGCGCAGCGCGGTGACCGCTCCGCCGCTGGCGCCGCCCACGACCTCGGTCGTGATCCCGCCGCCGCTGCCCCCGCCGATTCCCGCGAACCCGCCGGCATTGACGCCGACGCCTCCGCCGCTCGTGCCGGCGCAGTCTCAGACGCCTTGCCGGGGATGCCTCCGCCGCTGCCTGGACCGCCGGCGCGACAGAACCTCTCGCCGGTCGCAGCAGCAATCGCCGCTGCGGCGGCCGCCGCCGCAGGCGCCGGCGCATTGCATCCGCGGGCCGCGGCGAAGGCCGCGATTCGCCAGTTGAAGACCGCGCAGCGGGAGGCCAAACGTGCCAGGCCGGCGCGCCGACGCCGCTGGTGGATCCCGGTCGCGATCGTCGCCAGCTTCTTCTGGCTGAAGGATCGGTACAAGGCGCCCGAGCGCGATGCGCCGTCGGCCCCGGCGGCCGCGCACGAGGCGCTCGACCTGCCGCCGCTGCAGATCACCGCGAACCCGCCCGAGCGGCGCGTGACGTCGGCGGCGATCTCGCCGGACGGCAAGTTCCTCGCCTACACCGAGCCGCGAGGCATCCAGCTGCGCTCGATGACGACCGGTGAGATCAAGCCGATCGCGAACACGGCCGGCATGCTCGTCATCGGCTGGTCGAGCAACAGCGAGACGTTGCGCACGCTGCGCGAGACGACAGAGGTCCCGGGCGAGTACTGGGACGTGTCGCTCCTTGGCGGCCAGCGGCGCGTCACCGCAGGGAAGCTCTCGCCCGACGGCACGCACGCGGCGAACTTCGATCCGCTGAATCGCCGGATCATCCTCACCGATCCTGAAGGGGGTCACCCGCGGCCGCTCGTGGAATACCCGACCGTGAACACTGAAATCGTGGGCGCGTCCTGGTCTCCGGACGGTCGCTTCATCGCGGTGTCGTCGTCATCGCCTCCAGGTGGCGAGGGATCGCTCGTCGAGGTGATCGACATCACCACCCGCGAGCGCAAGGAGATCGCGCGGGTCGCCAACGTCGGCTTCGGCATCGCGGGCATCACGCTGCTGCCCGACTGGCGGCTGATTTACGCCAAGCGGGAAGGATCGGCGCAGGCGGCAGGCAACGCCACGTTCAACCTGTGGGAAGTCCCGATCAGTCCCGAGGACGGGACCGCCGCCGGGAAGCCGCGGCGCCTGACGAAATGGACGGGGTTCACGATCACCGACATGTCGGCGACGGCCGACGGCAAACGCCTCGCGTTCCTGAAGTGGACCGCGCAAGGCGACGTCTACGTGGCGTCGCTGAAGCCGGGCAATGCCGGCATCGATACGCCCCGCCGGCTCACGCTCGACGAGCGCAACGACGTGCCCACCGCGTGGTCCGCGGACAGCCGCGAGGTCTACTTCCAGAGCGATCGCCAGGGCACGACCGGCGCGTTTCGCCAGCGCATCGACGGCGACACCGCCGAGCGTCATGGTGCAGGCCCCGGGCGAGCAATTCACGTCGCGAGTCACGCCGGACGGCAAGTGGCTGTTGTTCGTGTCGCGCGACACACCGAACTCGACCGTGCACATGAGCCGCGTCCCGGTTAGTGGCGGTCCCGCAGAACACGTCCTCGACAGCGATCACTACGTACACTTCCGATGCGGCGAGAAGGCGCAGTGCATTCTCGTCGAGCGCGACGGCAACGACGATGTGGTGATGGATCTCGATCCGATGAAAGGCCGCGGCCAGGAGCTGTTCCGCAAGCCGGCGGGCACTGGCGACCCGGCCGTCTCTTCGGACGGATCGATGATGGCGTATCTGGTCGGCGCCGAGAATCGCACCGTGCACCTGGTGACGCGGACCGGCGCTCCGATCCGCGACATCCAGGTGCCGGGGCCTTCTCCGCTCGCGTCGCTCGACTGGTCCGTGGACGACAAGGGCCTGTTCAGCACCTACGCCACGCAGGGCGATTCGACACTGTTGTACGTGCCGTTATCCGGCCCCGTGCGCACCCTGTGGCGCGACAAGAACGCGAACCTCACCTGGGTGATTCCGTCACACGACGGAAAGCGGCTCGCGATCTTCGCGCAGACGCAGTCGAGCGACGTCTGGATGGTCGAAGGCTTCTGAGCCTACGAGCAGGTGTCGCGCAGCATCTTCACGGACTTCACGCCAAGGAACGGCACGTCGGTCGTCCCTTCGATCTGCGTCTTCGTCTTCGTGTGCGTGTCGTCGCCGTGCTCGCGCTCGACCTTCGTCTTCGTGGTCACATCCACCTTGCCGTCGTCGCCCACGTCGGTGGCCTTGCCGCGGATCTCGACGAGATGACCCACGTGATTCGAGAGCGCTGACTCCTCGCCGACGAGCGCGTAGAACGGGCTTGGCGTGCCACCGGACTCGACACGCGTCAGGACGAAGCCCTGGCCCTGAGGCCGCGCGGTCGACACAACCCGTCACCGTGACGTTCTTACCGTCTTTCACATCGACCTTCGTCTGCGTCTTGGTCGTTGACTGCTGAGCGGCCAGCCCCACGCTCGTCGCGAGCGCAAGGGCTGTTCCGAGGATGAGTCGGTTCATGAGAAATACCTCCTCGGCCGTTCGGAGCAACATCCGCGCCACCACCGAAGCTCATCGTGGTTGCGCCACCAACGCCGCTCCAGCTACAGTGCCGCCCCATGCATAGATTCGTGTTCGCGCGGTTCTGCGGCGCGCTCGTCCTGCTGGCCACGGCCAGCGGCGCGTCCGCCGAGACCCGCGCCTTCATCAACGCTCGCATCATTCCAATCGCGGGCGCGCCCATCGAGAAAGGCACGCTCGTCGTCACCGACGGCAAGATCGTGGCGGTCGGCGCAAGCGGCGCCGTGAAGATTCCCGGCGGCGCGACGACGGTCGATCTCGCCGGCAAGACGGTGATGCCGGGACTCGTCGACTCGCACAGCCACATCGGCAGCCCCGCCGGCGGGGACAGCTCGGCCCCCATTCAGCCCGACGTCCGCGTGCTCGACGCGATCGACGTGCGCGCCATGAGCATCCGGCGCGCGCAGGCAGGCGGCATCACGACCGCCAACGTCATGCCCGGCTCCGGGCACCTGCTCAGCGGACAGACGCTCTACCTGAAACTGCGAAAGGGCAACACGATCGACGACCTCGAGATCCAGCTGCCTGACGGGCGCATCGCCGGCGGGTTGAAGATGGCCAACGGCACGAACTCGATTCGCGCGAATGGCACCGGGCCGTTCCCGGGCACGCGCGCCAAGTCGGCGGCGCTGGTCCGCGAGCAGTTCGTGAAGGCCGTGGAGTACCGCGACAAGGTCCGAAAGGCCAACGGCGACGCGACGAAGATGCCGTCGCGCGACCTCGCGATGGAAGCGCTCGTCGAAGTGCTCGACGGCAAGCGCACGGTGCACTTTCACACGCACCGCCACGACGACATCGTCACCGTGATCCGGCTGTCGCAGGAGTTCGGGTTCAAGCCCGTGCTGCACCACGTGTCGGAGGGCTGGAAAGTGGCCGACGAGATCGCGAAGGCCGGTCTCTTCGCGTCGGTGATTGTGATCGATTCTCCCGGCGGCAAGCAGGAGGCGCTCGAGAACAGAATGAGCACCGCGGCCGTCCTCGACAAGGCCGGCGTCGTCGTCGGGTTTCACACCGACGACTACATCACCGACTCGAGAATCTTCCTGCGGTCCGCGGGGCTCGCCGTTCGCGCGGGGCTCCCGCGCGACAAGGCGCTCTACGCGATGACGATGGCCGGGGCGCGCATGCTCGGGCTCGACTCGCGCGTCGGATCGCTCGAGTCCGGGAAGGACGCGGACTTCATCGTCCTCTCCGGCGACCCGCTGAGCGTCTACACGCACGTCGAGCAGACCTGGGTGGAAGGCAAGAAAGTCTTCGATCGCAGCGTGCCCGAGGATCGTCTCGTGGCGACGGGCGGCTACGGCATGGGGCGCGACGCGACCCTCGAGACCGATGGCGACGACGAGGGGGGCGAGCGATGAGGGCGCCTTTCGACGACGAGAACGACGAGCGGGGAGCTGAAGTGACGAACGTGGAGCGACGAGCTGCAGTCACGCTGCCGGGCATTGCAGCGCTTATCGCGTCGCTCGCGTCGCGGCTCCGCCGCGGCGCAGGTGGCAGTGCGTGCGGCGACGGTGCACACGATGGCGGGCGCGGCGATCACCGACGGCGTCATCCTGATCGGCGCCAACGGCAAGATCGAGCGCGTCGGCAAGGCGTCGGACGTGCAGATTCCCGGCGGTTATCGCACGCTGACGGCGACGGTGGCGACCCCCGGGCTCATCGACGCCCACACCGTCGTCGGCCTGGCCGGCGCGCTGAACATCCCGGCCGACCAGATGCAGCTCGAGCTGTCGGCGGCGATTCAACCCGAGCTTCGAGCCATCGACGCCTACAACGCGCGTGAGGTGCTGGTCGAGTGGCTGCGCACGCACGGCGTGACCACGATCAACACCGGCCACGCGCCGGGCGCGCTCGTGTCGGGCCAGACCATGATCGTGAAGACCGTCGGCGACGAGGTCGAAGACGCCACGGTCGTGCCCGTCGCGATGGTGGCATGCACGCTCGGCAACGACGGCCTCGGATCGACGGGGAAGTCGCCCGGCACCCGCGCGAAGGCGGTCGCCATGCTTCGCGCGGAGCTGATCAAGGCGAAGGACTACGTCGCGAAGATGAGCGGACCCGAGGACAAGCGCCCCGCGCGCGACCTGCGGATGGAGACGCTCGGCAAGGTCCTCACGAAGGAGCTGCCGTTGCTGATCACCGCGCAGCGCGCGGTGGACATCATGGACGCGCTTCGCGTCGCCAAAGAGTTCGACCTGAAAATCGTGCTCGACGGCGCGGCCGACAGCTACCTGGTGCTCGATCAGATCAAGGCAGCGAAGGTTCCGGTCATCGTCCATCCGACGATGTTCAGGGCGGGCGAGGACACCGAAAATCTCTCGATGGAGACGCCAGCCACCCTGAAGAAGGCCGGAGTCCTGACGGCGCTCCAGAGCGGCTACGAGACCTACGTGCCGAAGACGCGGCTCGTGCTCTTCGAGGCGGCAGAGGCCGCGGCCAACGGGCTGGCGTTCGAGGACGCGCTCTCGCTCATCACGATCGACGCCGCGCGCGTGCTCGGCGTGGACAAGCGCGTGGGATCGCTCGAAGCCGGCAAGGACGGCGATGTCGCGCTGTTCGACGGCGACCCGTTCGAGTTCACGTCGCACGTCACCGGCGTCGTCATCAACGGGAAGGTCGTCAGCGAGACGCCGCAGTAGCGGCACCGGCTCGTGCTATCGTTCGCGCCATGTCTGGACCGCTGACCACGCGACGGGCGTTCATCCAGGTCCTGGGCGCCGCCGGAGCCGCCGCGCTCGTCGCGCCGCGCTCGGCGCGTGCCGCCGACTCGCGCATCGACATCCTGCTTGACGAGCCGATTGGCCCGATCGCCCCGGAGCTCTACGGACACTTCGCCGAGCACCTCGGCGGCGTCGTCTACGACGGCATCTGGGTCGGCGACGGATCGCCGGTGCCCAACGACGGCGGCATCCGGAAGTCGCTCGTCGAGCGGCTGAAGCAGATCAAGGCGCCGGTGATTCGCTGGCCGGGCGGCTGTTTCGCCGACAGCTACGACTGGCGCGACGGCATCGGCCCGCGGGCGAACCGCGCGACGCGCACGAACTTCTGGGTGAACACCAAGGTGCCGGCGTCGCCGTCGCAGTACGACCCGAACAGCTTCGGCACCGTCGAGTTCGCGCGCTTCTGCAAGCTGGCAGGCGCGCAGCCGTACCTCGCGGCGAACATCCGATCGCTGCCCGCGCGCGATCTTTATCAGTGGATTGAGTTCTGCAACTCGCCCGCGGGCACGACGACGCTCGCCGGCGTCCGCGCGGCGGAAGGCTCGCCCGACCCGCTCAACGTCGTCTACTGGGGAGTCGGCAACGAGCCGTGGGGCTGCGGCGGCGATTTCTCGCCTGAGGACTACGCCGTCGAGCTCAAGCGCTACACCGCCTGGGTGCCGTCCTACGACCTGCAGCTGCGCTACATCGCCGCCGGCGCCAACAGCGGCGACGTCGAGTGGACGCGCCGCTTCTTCGACAAGCTCACCGCCGGAAATCCAGGAATGGCCGGACGGCTCTGGGGCTTCTCGTTCCATCACTACGCGTGGAACGTGAGCAGCGGCAAGACGACGGACTGGAACGAGGGCAAGGGACCGGCCGTCGGCTTCACGCTCGAGCAGCACTACGAGTTGCTGCGCGACGCCGACAAGATGGACGGCTTCATCACCGCGCACTGGCAGACGATGGGGCAGTTCGATCGGGCGCGGAAGGTGAAGCTGGTGGTGGACGAATGGGGCGCGTGGCACAAGCCGGGCAGCGAGTCGGACCCGTCGCACACGCTTGGCCAGGTCTCGACCCTGCGCGACGCGCTGCTGGCCGGGCTCACGCTCGACACGTTTCAGCGGCACGCCGACAAGGTCGGCATGGCGAACATCGCGCAGCTCGTGAACTGCCTGCAGTCGCTCTTCGTCGCGCACGAGTCCAAGTTCATCGTGACGCCGAATTACCACGTGTTCCAGATGTACATGGATCACATGGGCGCCGAGTCGGTCCGCACGGAATTCATGGCGCCGCGCGTGAGCTACCAGCGCAACGGGCAGCCTGCGACGTTCTGGGGCCTCGCCGGGTCGGCGTCACGGCGCGACAAGACGGTGACGCTGACGGTCGTGAACCCGAGCGCCGCCGACGCGCGCGAGACGACGGTGTCCGTGCGCGGCGCGAAGATCGCGAGCGCCGCCATCACGACGCTGACGGCCGGCGCGCTCGACGCGCACAATTCGTTCGACGCGCCGGACGCGGTGCCGACGCCGAAGGAGAGCCCGGTGACGCCTGGCGCCGCCGGCGATCTCGTCGTGACGTTGCCCAAGGCGTCGGTGAGCAAGATCCGGGTCACGCTGGTCTGACGGGCTCCGCGGGTCGGCAGGTCGATCGGGTCATGCAGGTCGATCGGGTCGAGCAGGTCGATGGAGGTGGGCCTCGGCCCGCATATAGCCGTGAAGCGATTCCTGACGGTCTTCCTTCTGCTGGCGAGCGTGGCGGCCGCGCACTCGCCTGGTCCGCCGACGCCGGCCGTCGCGTCTGGATTGGCACCTACACCGAGGGCACGAAGAGCAAGGGCATCTACACCGCGCTCTTCGACGAGCAGACGGGCGCGCTGCTCGGCGTTGACCGTGGCTGCCGAGACGCCGAACCCGAGCTTCCTCGCGCTCCATCCGAACGGCAAGTACCTCTACGCCGTCAACGAGACGCACGACGGCCCCGAGCATTCGGGCCTTGTCACGGCCTACGCGATCGACGCCGCCACGGGCACGCTCACAGAGCTCAACCACCAGCTCTCGCGCGGCGCCGATCCCTGCCACCTCGCCATCGACGCCACGGGCCGCTTCCTCGTCGTCGCCAATTACTCCGCGGGCAACTTCGCCGAGTTCGCGATCGGCGCCGACGGCCGGCTCAGCCCGTCGATGGCGCTCCTCGCTCACGCGGGAGCGGGCCCGAACAAGGAACGTCAGGAAGGCCCGCACGCCCATGACGTCGTCTTCAGCCGAGACAATCGCCATCTGATTGCCGTGGACCTCGGAGTCGACCAGGTGTTCGTCTACACCTTCGATCCGGCCAGCGGCGCTCTCAAGCCGGCGCCGCAGCAGTCGGCGTCGACCCCGCCGGGCGCGGGCCTCGCCACTTCGCGTTCCATCCTGGTGGCCTGCGCGCGTTCAGCATCAACGAGCTGAGCTCGACCATCACCTCGTACACGTGGAACGGCGGCACCGGCGCGCTCACTCCGGGTGCGAGCGTCTCGACGCTGCCGGCGAATTTTCAAGGGACGAACAGCACCGCCGAGATCGCGATCGACGCCGCGGGCTCGTTCGTCTACGGATCGAACCGCGGGCACGACAGCATTGCCGTGTTCGCGGTGACGCCTTCAGGCGCGCTGTCGCTGGTCGAACACACGCCGACGGGGGGCAAGACGCCGCGGAACTTCACGATCGACCCGACCGGCCGCTGGCTCGTCGCCGCCAACCAGGAGTCCAGCACGCTGACGGTGTTCCGCCGTGATGCGACCTCCGGCCGTCTGACGGCCGCCGGGACGCCGCACGACGCGCCGACGCCGGTTTGTGTCCTGTTCCGCCCCTGACTGCGATAATCTTCCGTCTTTCCGTTTCACCTCCGAGGGATCTCATGAAGCAGCCTGTCATCCTCGCGACGGCCCTCGTCGCGGCCATTGCGGCACCGCTCAGCGCGCAGACGAAGCGCCCGTTCTCGTACGACGACCTCGCGAAGTTCCACGCCGTCTCGGATCCCCAGCGGTCCCCGGACGGCAAGTGGGTCGCGTATACGGTCAGCACCACCGACGTCGAGAAGGACAAGCACAACCGCGACGTCTGGATGGTGAGCTGGGACGGCAAGGAGCAGGTGCAGCTCACGTCGTCCAAGGACAACGAATCCACGCCGCGCTGGAGCCCGGACGGCAGGTACCTCGCGTTTCTCGCCTCGCGCGGCGACGAAGACGAGAAGAAGAAGGGCGCGCAGGTGTGGCTCCTCAATCGCGCCGGCGGCGAGGCGCTGCAGCTCACCGAGATCAAGGGCGGCATCGACGACTACGCGTGGTCGCCCGACGGCAAGCGCCTCGCGCTCGTCGTGAACGATCCCGATCCGGACGACGACCCGGAGAAGAAGGACGGGTGGAAGCGCAAGACCGCGCCGCCGATCGTGATCGATCGCTACGCGTTCAAGACCGACCAGTCCGGCTATCTCGGCAAGCTGCGCGAGCACCTCTATCTCTTCGACGTCGACGGCAAGAAGGCCGAGCAGCTCACGACGGGCACGTACGACGAGCGCAACCCGTCGTGGTCGCCAGACGGCACGAAGATCGCGTTCATCAGCGAGCGCGGCGCCGAGCCCGATCGCACCAACAACCCGGACGTCTGGGTCATCGAGGCCAAGGCCGGCGCGACGCCCCAGCAGATCACGACCTTCCCCGGCCCTGACGTGGGGCGTCCCGCGTGGAGCCCCGACGGCAAGTGGCTCGCGTACCTGCAGGGCGACGACGTCCGCTATTACGCGTACAACCTCGACAAGCTCGCGGTCGTCTCGTCCGCCGGCGGTGAGCCGAAGATCCTGACGGCGGCGCTCGACCGCGCTGTCGCCTCGCCCGTGTTCTCGAAGGACGGCAACGCCATCTACGTGCGCGTCGAGGACGACCGCGACGAATACATCGGCCGCGTGCCCGCTGCCGGCGGCGCGCTCGAGCGTGTCTCCACGGGCCACAAGGTCGTCAACAGCCTGTCGCTCGGCTCCGACGGCAACGGCGCCGTGCTCGTGGGCACGACCGACGCGTCCGAGGAGGTGTACGCGCTCGAGAATGGCGCGCTGCGCAAGCTGTCGAATCAGAACGCGTGGATGTCCGACGTCGCGTTCTCCACGGTGGAGCCGGTCACCTACACCGCGAAGGACGGCAACGTCGTGAACGGCTTGCTGGCCAGGCCGGCGAACGCGCCGGCAGGCAAGCTGCCGACGGTGCTCTACATCCACGGCGGGCCCAACGGGCAGGACGACTACAGCTTCGACGGCACGCGCGAGATTCTCGCCGCGCACGGCTACGCGGTGCTGCAGATCAACTATCGCGGCAGCTCGGGCCGTGGCAGCAAGTTCCAGAAGGCGATCTATGCCGACTGGGGCAACCTCGAAGTGGTGGATCTGCTCGCCGGCGTCGACGGCGCGATCAAGGCAGGCATCGCCGATCCGGACCGGCTCGGCATCTGCGGCTGGAGCTACGGCGGGATCCTGACCGACTACACCATCGCGAGCGACACGCGCTTCAAGGCGGCCATCTCGGGCGCCAGCTCGGCGCTGCAGCTCACGATGTACGGCGTCGACCAGTACATCGTGCAGTACGACGCCGAGATGGGGCAGCCGTGGAAGCACCAGGACCTGTGGCTGAAGGTCAGCTACCCGTTCTTCCACGCGGACCGCATCAAGACGCCGACGCTCTACATGGGCGGCGACAAGGACTTCAACGTGCCGCTCGTCGGCGCCGAGCAGATGTATCAGGCGCTGAGGAGCAACGGCATCGAGAGCCAGCTCGTGATCTATCCGGGCCAGCACCACGGGATCTACGATGCCGAGCTACCAGCGCGATCGGCTCGAGCGCTGGGTCGGCTGGTTCGACGCGCACCTGAAGCCCGGTGGCGCCGCGCCGCCGGCGACATCCACGGCCGACGGCAAGCACTAGCCTTCGCGCTCTGCGCTACGGCTCAGCAGGCAAAGTGCGCACGAGACCGCTGGAGCTCGACCCCGAGACGTTTCGGGCGCTCGGGCACCGGCTCGTCGATCGGCTGGCAGGTTTTCTCGAGGAGCTGCCGTCGCGGCGCGTCCACCCGGGCGAGTCCGCGGCGGCTCTCCGCGCGCGGCTCGGCGGCGGAGGTATGCCCGAGGCCGGCAGCGATCCCGCAGCCATCCTGGACGAGGCCGTCGACCTCCTGCTTCAGCACTCGGTCTTCAACGGCCATCCCCGCTTCATGGGCTACATCACGGCGTCGGCCGCGCCGCTCGGCGCGCTGGCGGACTTGCTGGCGGCGACGGTCAACCCGAACTGCGGCTCGTTCGGGCTCTCGCCGATCGGGACGCTCATCGAAGAGCAGTCCGTGCGCTGGATCGCCGAGCTCCTCGGCTTGCCGGCCGGCACGGGCGGCATTCTCGTCAGCGGCGGGAACATGGCGAACCTCGTCGCGTACTGGGCGGCGCGTGCCGCCGGCGCCGGCCGCGACGTCCGCGTCGAGGGGCTGTCCGGCGACCGGCCGCTCCTGACGGCGTACTGCTCGACCGAAACACATACGTGGATTCAAAAGGCCGCGGACCTCTCCGGGCTCGGCACGGGCGAGCTCCGGTGGATTCCCGTTGAGACGCGACGGCCGCATGAACGTCGCCGCGCTCAGGCGCCGCATCGGCGAGGACCGCGCCGCGGGCCATCGGCCGTTCCTCGTCGTCGGCACGGCGGGCACCGTGGGCACGGGCGCGGTGGATCCGCTGCGCGAGATTCGCGACGTCTGCCGCGACGAGCGGCTGTGGTTCCACGTCGACGGCGCGTATGGCGCGCCGGCCGTGATCGTGCCGCGGGACGCCCGCGGATCTCGAAGCGATGGCCGACGCCGACTCGGTGGCGATCGATCCGCACAAGTGGCTCTACGCGCCGCTCGAGGTCGGCTGCACGCTCGTCCGCAATCCGGCGCACCTGCATGACGCGTTCGGCTACACCCCCGCCTACTACCACTTCGAGACCGACGAGCCCAGCCCGCCGCCCAACTACTTCGAGCTCGGCCCGCAGAACTCGCGCGCGCTTCGAGCGCTCAAGGTCTGGATGGGGCTGCGGCAGGCCGGCCGCGACGGCCTCGCGCAGTCGATCGCCGACGACATCCGCCTGTCGCGCGAGCTCTTCGAGCTGGCGAAGGACCACCCAGAGATCGAGGCCGTCAGCCAGGGCCTGAGCATCACGACGTTCCGATACGTCCCGCCGGGCGTCGATCGCCGGGCGGACGATCAGCGGGCGTTGAACGCCCTCAATGAGCGGCTCCTCGATGCGCTGCAGCGGAGCGGACGCGCCTACGTCTCCAACGCCCTCGTGAACGGGCGCTACGTGCTGCGCGCCTGCATCGTCAACTTCAGGACGGATCGGCCCGATCTGGACGCGCTCATCGAGGCCGTCGTGGACATCGGCCGCGAGCTCGCGAGCGCTCGCTGAGGCTCCCCATGCCGCTCAGACTGACTGCCGAAGAAGAGCGTCCCTTTGCGCCGTTCGCGCTGGCGATGGCCGCCGGCGTCGGCGGGCTCATCGTGTACGACCTGATCTTCTGGCTCCGATCGAGCGATCAACGTCCGTCCCTCGCGCACGCGCCAGGCTATGGCGTGTTCCTTCTGCTGATGTGGCTGGCGCTGGCGTGGGTCGGGCGCAGCCCATTGGTGCGCACCGCGTGGCTGGTGCTGGCGCTGAATGAGCTGCTGTCGATCGTCACGCTCTCACATCCCGAGTGGTCGCCGTGGTGGCGTCGCGACGTCCTGCTCATCGTGTGGGCCGCGATTCTGGCCGTCTGGGGCTGGCGCCACTCCGCCGCCTGGATGCGCGTCGTCGCGCTGCTGATCCTGGCGGGCGGTGTCGCCGTTGGCCAGTTGATGCTGGAAGTGCCGCGACGACCCTCGATCCTTCGTCCCGGTGTTCAGGTCAGGCCGAAGTAGAATCCCGCAGTCTATCCCGCGCGCCGACGGCGCGTCCCTCGTCTCGCTGGTCCTGGGCAGCCAGCGTCCAGGAGACTTTGATGCATCGTTCATGGATTGTTGCCGGACTTCTGCTCGTCGCGGCGCCCGCCGTGGCGCAGGAGCAGCCGGATCCGAAGACCCTTCTTTCGCAGGCCACGCTCAACGCCATCGCCAACCAGCTGTCGGGCGCACAGGCGCTCCACAACGTGATGGAGATGTGCCCGTACGAACGGAACCGGCCCGCCGACGAATATCAGGGCACGTATCGCGAAGCGAAGTACGCCGAGGCCAAGGCGAAGGAGTACGGCTTCAGCGACGTGCACATCGAGCGCTTCCCGCTCGGCTCGAAGCAGTGGGCCGGCGAGATGGCCGAGCTGTGGGTCACTGAACCGGGCACGCCGCAGCTGATCACGAGCTTCCGTGACGTCACGGCGACGCTTGCCACCGGCAGCCACAGCGCGGACGTCACCGCCGATCTCGTCTACGTCGGCCGCGGCGATTCGGCGGACGACTACAAGGACAAGGACGTGAAGGGGAAGATCGTCCTCTGCTCCGGTCCCGTCGGCGCGGCGCACAATCTCGCCGTGCGCCAGTTCGGCGCCGAGGGCGTGGTCAGCTTCTTCAACGCCACCGGCAAGCCGATCGATCGCCCGGATCAGATCGGCTGGAGCGGCATCGGCGGCGGGCCAGGCGCGGCGCCCGCCGCAGCCGGCGCGTCGGCGCCGAAGACGACGTTCGGCTTCATCCTGTCGCTGCGGATGGGCCTCGACCTGCTGTCGCGTGTGGAGAAGCACCAGCACGTGAAGGTCCACGCGATCGTGAAGGCGACCGAGTACGACACGCCGATGCAGGTCGTCGTCGCGACCATTCCCGGCGATGGATCGACGAACGAAGAGTTCCACTTCACGGCGCATCTCTTCGAGGGCATCGCGAAGCAGGGCGCCAACGACAACTGCGGCGGGCCGGCCACGCAGCTCGAAGCGGGCCGCGCGTGGATCGCGCTCATCAACGCGGGCGTGCTTCCAAAGCCGAAGCGGACCGTGCGGTTCCTGTGGGTGCCTGAAATCAGCGGCACGCGCGCGTACTTGAAGGCGCACACGGATCTGGCGGCGCACGCCGTCGCCTCCGTATCGACCGACATGGTCGGCGCGAACCAGAGCATCAACCACAACTCGCTGCACCTCAACCAGACGATGTACTCGATCCCGAGCGTGCTGAACGACGTCTCGCGCCAGTTCTTCGAGTACGTCGGCGATACGAACCGCGAGAAGCTGCACAACCGCCGGATCGCGTACGCGTTCTCGAATCCCATCGTGGATCCGGCCGGCACGCACGACCCGTTCTGGTACCACATCGAGAAGTTCTACGGGTCGAGCGATCACCAGGTGCACCTCGACTGGGATCCGCGCATTCCCGCCGTGCAGTTCGGCAACTGGCCCGACGCGGTCTACCACTCGAGCGACGACTCGCCGGCGAATCAGGACCCGACGCAGATGAAGCGCTCGGCGTTCCTCATGGTGACGATCGGCGCGACCATCGCCGATGCGGGTCCCGCTGACGCCGTGGCGATCAGCCAGGTCGCCCTCGGCTACGCACAGCAGCGCCTCGCCGCGGATCTCGGCAGCGCGCTCGTGTCGATTTCGACGAGCACCGCCGACACGCTGAACCAGAACTACAAGGAAGCGCTCAACGTGGTCGACGCAGGCCTACGTGCGCGAGCGCGCCGAAGTGCGTTCGGCGACGACGCTGGCGGCCGGAGACAAGGACGCGGCGGCGAGCATCGCGTCGTTCGAGCAGGCCCTCGGCCAGTCAGAGCCGCTCGACACCGCGCGCGTGAAGATGAGCTACAAGGTCGCGGCTGCCCGGCTGAAGGTCCCGTTGTTGAAACGCCGACGCTCACCGACGAGGAACAGGCGGCCGCGCGGCTGATCCCGTCGAAGAAGCCTGGCGTCGAGGCGCAGCCGTTCGGGCCGCGCGATTGTGCCGGGCGCGGCGCCGCCGCCGCTGACGGGGTACTACGCGATGGAGGCCCGGAACTTCGCCGACGGCACGCACTCGATCCTCGACGTCAGGAACGCGATCGCCGCCGAGTTCGGTCCCGTGGCGCTGAGCAACGTGGTGCAGTTCTTCCGCGACGCCGAGAAGGCCGGCACGTTCACGATTGCCGAGAAGCCGGCGGAGCCGGCGGGCAAGAAGAAGAAGGCGAAGTAGCTGCAGCGGCACGCACGAATGAAGAAGAGCCCGGCGGCGGGTAGGTGCGCCGCCGGGCCCCAGCCAGTCGCTAGTTGTTGTTCGCGACCGGGGGCGACGGGACCGCGGGCTTCTGCTGCGGCCCCTTGAGTGGGCTCGTGCCCTTGCCGAAGCGCACCGAGTAGCTGCCGAGGAACACGTAGTCGGGGAACGTCGCGTCGCCGTGCGCGCCGGTGTACGGATCCGGCAGGCGATTGCGATAGAGGCCGATCGGCACGTTGAACGAGATCGACTGTCCCTTGTAGGCGTAAGAGAAGCCCGGTTCGAGATAGAGCTCGTAGCCTGGACGCCGGAAGCCGTCTGAGCGTCCGAAGAGGTCGTAGCGACGGAGCCCTTCGGCGCGGAACGCGAGCGAGCCCGAGAGGTGACGCGTGCCGGGGATGATCGTCGCGCCGCCAATCCGGAACAGGTACTGATCGGCGACCGAGTTCACCAGCTTGTTGGCGTTGGCCGGGGTATTCGCGGCCGGCCCGAGCAGCCCGACGAGAATCGAGGGCGTGCCGTTGGTGTTCTTCGGGTTCGAGAGGTACGACCCGTTCGTGTAAACCATGCTCTTGCCGAAGCGCCAGTAGCCCTGCGCGTCGAAGAGCATGCCCACGCCGCCGTCGCCCGGCTGCGCGGACTGATCGATGGCCTTGTCGCTCCACGTCGCCGGTGAGCGTCGGATAGAACGCGGTGTCGTCGGCCGAACCCGTCGGCATCTTGATGCCAAGGCCGACCTCGACGTTGCCGCGCGCGTGCTTCAGCGGATCCAGCAGCCAATAACGCCCGGTGACCGTCAGATCGCCGAGGCCGACGCCGCGCTGCGGGACGCGGTCGCCCGGCGCAGGCGCCAGCGGGTAGGGCAGTGCCCACGAGGCGTCGATGAGCGGGATGCTCGACGTGAAGCCAAGGCGATGGTTCGCCTGGTAGCGCAGCGCGAAGTCGTACGCGTGCTGCTTGTTGAGGACGTAGGTGCCCAGCTGCTGGCGCTGCACCTGCTCGACGTCGCCGTTGTAGTGCTTGTCGGCGGTCGACGTCCGCGTCGAGAAGCTGAACTCGAACTGCCCAGGCGCGAGATCAGGGCTCATGCCCTGGCCGAGCAGCGGCCCGTTCTGCCGAATCAGCACGCAACCCTGCGCCCGCGCCGTTCTTGGCCCCGCGACCACGCCTGCGACAACCACCAGCGCCGTCGTGACGGCCGACTTCCACTGCACCATTGCCGAACCCTCCCGTGAGTCCGGCAACGGTAGCAAACGCGGCCAATTGGGAAACGATCGCGATCCGCTAGGGCGACTCCTTCAAAAACACTAATCGGCCGATGCCAACAGAGAACGCCGCTACTTGTGCGCAGGAGTCGTGACTGGCGGGCCCACGATCGACTGGTACACCAGCACCCGGAACTTGTCGTTCAGATCGCTGCCGTTCGCGGGCAGCAGCTGAGTCATCAGCACGGCCGCGAGCTTCTCCTTCGGGTCGGCCCAGTAGACCGTGTGATACGCGCCGCCCCATGAGAAGACGCCGGGAGATCCGATCACGCCGCCCTTGCCGGGGTTCTCCAGGATTTCGAACCCGAGGCCGAAACCCGTCTTGCCCTCGTTGAAGAGATCGCCGACGTGGTTCTCGGTCATCAGCTCCACCGTCTTCGGGCTGAGCAGCCGGACGCCGTCGAGCTCTCCGCCGTTGAGCAGCATCTGCAGCAACCGCGCGTAGTCGGAGGCCGTCGACAGCACGCCGGCGCCTCCTGAGTAGCACATGCGCGGCCCGTCGACGTAGTCGCCCTGGCCGAGCCCGGGGTTCGGCGCGCGCTGCAGCTTGCCGTCGACGAGCGAGTACACCGCCGCGAGCCGGTCGCGCTTGTCGAGCGGCAGGAAGAACGAGCTGTCCACCATCTTCAGCGGCTGGAAGATCCGCGTGCGGAAGAACTCGTCCAGGCTCATCCCCGAGATCTTCTCGATGACGACGCCGAGGATGTCGCTGTTGTAGCCGTAGACGAACTTCTCGCCGGGCTGCGCGTCGAAGGGCAGCGCCGCCAGGCGGTCGATCACCGCGGCGACCGGCTCGGCCTTGTCCGCGAAATAGAACCCGAATACGTTCGCGGCCTTGTACTGCGCCTCGGCAGGGCCGTTGCCGTAGCTGATTCCGGCCGTGTGCGTCAGCAGATCCCGAATCGTGATCTCGCGCTTCGCGGGCACGACCGACACCGGGCTGCCCGGCACCGCGCCCGCCGGCGGCGGCACCATCACCGTCGTCTTCTTGAACGCGGGGATGTACTTCGAGACGGGATCCTTGAGGAGAAGCCGGCCTTCCTCCATCAGCATCATGATCCCGACGCTGGTGATCGCCTTCGACATCGACGCGATCCGGAAGATCGTGTCGGTCTTCATCGGCGCGTCCGCCTCGATGTCGCGCCTGCCGTACGCCGCCAGCTGCGCGACCTTGCCCTGGCGCACGACGATGGTGACGATGCCGGCGTCGCGCTGGGCGTCGATGTAGCCCTGCATGGCTTTCGACAGGCGATCGAGACGCTCCTGCGAGAGGCCGAGCGACTCGGGCGGCGCCGCCGGAAGGCCCTGGCCCGCGGAGCGGGCAGCCGTGACGAGGACGAGAAGAATTGCGAGCGCCAGGCGGCGCGAGCGGAAGTATCGCGTCAGCATGGCGCGGAGGATATATCAGTCGGAGGTCCATGGGTGCATGGGTCCATGGGTCCATGGGACAGATGCGAGCGGCATCCCATGGACCTCATGGACCCATGGACCTATCGACCCATGCACTGCTACTGCAGTACCATGCGCGCCATGCCGCGTCCCCGAGTCCTCGTGTCCGTCGCGTTCGTTCTCCTGGCTGCCGTCGCCCTGCTCCGCGGGCAGTCTCCCGACTTCGACGTCCTCATCGCCGGCGGCCGCGTCGTCGATGGCACCGGCACGCCGTGGTTCCGCGGCGATGTCGGTCTCAAGGGCGATCGGATCGCGGCCATCGGCGACCTGACGCGGGAAGACGGCGGCCCGGCGGATCGACGCCGCCGGGATGGTCGTCGCGCCAGGCTTCATCGACATGCTCGGGCAGTCCGAGATGAACCTGCTCGTGGACTCGCGTGCCGCGTCCAAGGTCCTGATGGGCGTGACGACCGAGGTGACCGGCGAGGGCACCTCGATTGCGCCGGTGAACGACACGATGATCCGCCTGCAGCGAGAGAGCTGGGAGCACTTCGGCATCACCCAGGACTTCCACACGCTGGCCGAATACTTCACGCGCCTCGAGACGCGCAACAGGCCCGCGATCAACCTCGGCACGTTCGTCGGCGCCGGCGGCATCCGCTCGTACGTGCTCGGGCACGGTCAACAAGCCGGCGAGTCCCGCCGATCTCGACGCGATGAAGAAGCTCGTCGCGCAGGCGATGGAGGACGGCGCGCTCGGCCTCAGCACGTCGCTCCAGTACGTGCCCGGATCGATTCGCCTCGACCGAGGAGCTGATCGAGCTGGCGAAGGTCGCGCGTCAGTACGGCGGCGTGTACTTCACGCACCAGCGCTCCGAGAGCGGCGCGCTCGACGCGTCGATGGACGAGGTCTTCCGGATCGCGCGCGAGGCGAAGATCCCCGCGGACATCTGGCACTTCAAGACCGCGTACCAGGCCAACTGGGGCCGCATGCCTGCGGCGCTCGCGCGGCTCGAGGCGGCGAGGGCCGAAGGGCTCGACGTCACGGCCAACGTCTATCCGTACACGCGCGCGTCGAACAACCTCGACGCGTGCCTCCCGCTCTGGGCGCGCGAAGGCGGCGCCGACGCGCTCGTGGCGCGGCTGAAGGATCCCGCGCAGCGGGAGCGCATCAAGAAGGACATGGCGGATCCGAATTCACCCGGCTGGGAGAACCAGTGGTTCGGCTCCGGCGGCGGCGACGGCGTGATGGTGTCGGAGGTCCTGAACCCGGAGCTGAAGAAATACGAAGGGCAAGACCCTGACCGAGATCGGCGCCGCGACATGGGGAAGGACCCGCGCGACGCCCTGATGGACATCGTCATCGCCGATCACAGCAACACCGCGTGCATCATCGCGATCATGCGCGAGGACGACGTGCGCGCGGCGCTGGCGCACCGTCTGGTGTCGATTGGCACGGACTCGCAGGAGCGCGCGGAGGACGGACCGTTGGCCGGCACCAGGGCGCATCCTCGCGGCTGGGGATCGTTCGCGCGCGTGCTCGGCAAGTACGTCCGCGACGAGAAGCTGCTGACGCTCGAGGAAGCCGATTCGGAAGATGACGTCGCAGGCCGCATCGCGCGTCGGAGCTGCGCGATCGCGGCATCCTGCGCCCCGGGCTCGCGGCCGACGTCGTCGTGTTCGATCCGGCGACGATTCACGACGTCGCGACCTTCGAGGATCCGAACCACTACTCGGTCGGCGTGAAGGACGTGCTCGTGAACGGCCAGGCTGTCGTCGCGGACGGGCGCATCACCGACGCGCGTCCCGGGCGTGCGCTGAGGGGGCCGGGCTACCGGCCGCGCTGACGTCGCGCGTGTAGAAGTTACATGGCCATCGCCCACTGCCCGGGCGGCGCCGATTCGAGGCGCCGTCCAGTAACCTCAGCATTTCCAATCAGTTAAGCCAGCAGCACCGCCTCGGCGCCGCTTGGCATTCCCCCTGCCCTAGCAGGGCGCGGAGGACGGCAATGCTGTGGACTATCTTCGTCGTGCTGCTGGTGTTGTGGCTCCTGGGCGTGGTGAGTTCCTACACGCTCGGCGGGTTCATCCACATCCTGCTCATCCTGGCGATCGCGATCGTGCTGATCCGCGTGATCCAGGGCAGGAATCCCGTATAGAGCGATCTCAGATCGGCCGGGCGCGTCCGAGCAAGCCGCTCGGCGTTCTCGAAATAGAGCTTGCGAAGGATCCCGTCGGGCAGGGCCAGGCCGTAGATCCGCCAGCGGCCCTGCGGCGGGACGGCCGACGGCGAGTAGTCGAAATACTCGTCGTCGGTCTCGAAGAAGCGGAAGTAGATGCGGTACATCGCGTCCTCGTACGAGTCCGCCGCAAGTGTGCCTCGGCCCGGCGTCGTGTCTGTCCCGAAGAGGACGCGATCCTGATAGCGATCGAAGAAGCGTCGGGCGGCCCGCGGCTGGCGGCCCAGTTCGCCGATGCGCGCGGCGGTCTCGACGTGGAAGTTCGGAAACCGATCGAGCGCCTCGCCGACCGCGGCGAGATTCTCGGAGTCGTGGCCGACGTGCAGGCCGATGAACGTCGTCTTCGGGTGCCGCGCCAGGAGGCGATCGCGCGCGGCAATCAGCGACGCGAACGTCGGGTAGTCGCGGCCGTGGAACGACCAGTCAGGGTGCGCATTCAGCTCTTCGTACCGCTCGTTGAATCGATCGATCGGCAGGAAGAACGCTTCCGGGTCCGCGATGTGAATCGCGACTGGCAGCCCCAGCGCCCCGCACGCCTCCCACATCGGATCGAACCGCCTGTCGTCGATCGCGACGAGCGGTCCTGACGTGACCTGCTCGCGCAGGTAGAGTCCGAGCGTCTTCAGGATCTTCAGCCCGCGCGCGCCGGCCGCCTTCGCCCGCGCGATTTCGTCGCCCTGCCACTGCGCGTAGTCGCCCGAGGCGAACCGATCCCACGCGGGCTCCGTGAACACGACGAACCGATCGGGGTGCGACTGCTGCAGCGCGCGCACCGAGTCGGCAAGACCGGACCCGTACCCGCCCGTCAGGTTCACCATCGTCTTCACGTTGCGGCGGTCCATCATCGCGACGACGCTCGCGACGTCGGCGTCGATCCGGGTCGCTTCGCCGAGCGGGACGCCGCCCGGCCTCGCGCGCCGTGCGCGCGACGTGGCAGTGCACGTCGACGACAGGGAAGCGTGCCCTGGGCACGTCGGTCTCAGGGACGTGCAGCATGCTCTTCGGGCGAAAGTCGGAGAGCGCGAGCGATCCCGGCGCCGCGGCCTGATCGGAAGCCGCCGTCTCGCGAGCCGCGACGCGCGTCCTGAACGCCGCGGCCGTCAGGCCAAGGCTGGTCAGCCAGTCACGTCGTGTGGTGCGCACGGGATCGCCTCATCGATTGAAGGGGTGTTCGAATGATACGCCCGGCCGAGGCTACAATTGAGAATCCATGGAGACCTCGAATACCTCGCCGGCGGCGGCCCCGCCGCGTGATTTCATCCGCGACATCATCGTCGCCGACCGCGCCGCCGGGAAGCACGGAGGCCGCGTCCACACGCGCTTTCCTCCCGAGCCGAACGGGTACCTGCACATCGGCCATGCCAAGGCGATCTGCCTGAATTTCGGCGTCGCCGACGAGTTCAGCGGCGCGTGCAACCTGCGGATGGACGACACGAACCCGACGAAGGAAGACATCGAGTACGTCGAGTCGATCGAGGCCGACGTCGCGTGGCTCGGGTTCCACTGGGCCGGCGACGTGCTGTACGCGGCGGACTACTTCCAACAGATGTACGACTACGCCGAGCAGCTCATTCGTGTCGGCAAGGCGTACGTCGATGACCTGACGGCGGATCAGATCCGCGAGCATCGCGGCACGCTCACCGAGCCCGGGCGTGACAGCCCGTACCGCAACCGCTCCGTCGAGGAGAACCTCGATCTGTTCCGGCGCATGAAGGCCGGCGAGTTCCCCGACGGCTCACGCGTGCTGCGCGCGAAGATCGACATGGCGTCGCCGAACATCAACATGCGCGATCCGACGCTGTACCGCATCCGGCACGCCAGCCATCACCGGACGGGCGACGCGTGGTGCATCTACCCGATGTACGACTACGCGCACCCGATCGAGGACGCGATCGAGGGGATTACCCATTCGCTCTGCACGCTCGAATACGAGGCGCACAGGCCGCTCTACGACTGGGTCCTCGAGATCGTGGACACGCCGGCGCCTCCGCAGCAGATCGAATTCGCGCGGCTGAACCTCAGCTACACGGTGATGAGCAAGCGCAAGCTGCTGCAGCTCGTGCAGGAGAAGCACGTCGCCAGCTGGGACGACCCGCGCATGCCGACCATCAGCGGCTTTCGCCGCCGCGGCTACACGCCGGAGTCGATCCGCGACTTCTGCGAGCGCATCGGCGTCGCGAAGAAGGAGAACGTCATCGACGTCGCGCTGCTCGAATACTGCGTGCGCGAGGATCTCAACAAGCGCGCGCCGCGCGCCATGGCCGTGCTCGACCCGCTGCGCGTCGTGATCGAGAACTACCCCGAGGGCCAGGCCGAGGAAATGGACGTGGTCAACAACCCGGAGGATCCGTCCGCCGGCACGCGAAAGGTGCCGTTCTCTCGCGTGGTCTACATCGAGCAGGACGACTTCCGCGAGGATCCGCCGAAGAAGTTTTTCCGCCTCGCGCCGGGACGCGAAGTGCGCCTGCGAAACGCCTATCTGATCACCTGCCGCGAGGTCGTGAAAGACGAATCCGGGCAGATCGTCGAGCTGCGCTGCACGTACGACCCGGCGACGCGCGGCGGCGACGCGCCGGATGGCCGCAAGGTGAAGGCGACGCTGCACTGGGTCTCGGCGCAGCACGCCATCGACGGAGAGGTGCGCCTGTACGATCGCCTCTTCTCGGTCGAGAACCCGTCAGAGGACGAGGGGAAGGACTGGCGGACGTTCCTGAACCCGAGCTCGCTCGAAGTGAAGACGGCAAAGCTCGAGCCGTCGCTCGCATCGGCGGCCGCGGGGTCACGATTCCAGTTCGAGCGGATCGGCTACTTCGCCGTCGATCCCGACACCACCGCCTGGCAAGCCCGTGTTCAACCGCACGGTGACGCTCAAGGACGCGTGGGCGAAGTATTGAGGCGCGAGGATAGAGAGTAGGTCTGTAGGTCTGATGGGTCCGTAGGTCCGTGGGCCAGAGCGCCCACAGACCTATCGACCCATGGACCCATCGACCCATAGACCTCTACTTGCTATTCGTCATTCCCCCCGTGCACGGCGGGCCCGACACGACCGACAGCACCATCAGCGGGTTCTTCCCCTTCCGGGTCAGGCCGCGCGCCGTGCCTCGCGGAACGACGGCGAGCCCGCCTGCCTCGAGCGAGACGTCCTTGTTGCCGAGACGCAGCGTCCCTTCGCCGGCGACGACGTAGAGCACCTCGTCCGCATCCGACAGCGACTTCTCCTCGAGCGAGTCTCGTACCTGGATGAGCGTCGTCTTCGCGCTGGCCGTGCAGCCGAGTTGATCCGTCCGCGACGGATCGCGCCCGCTGAGATGATTGCTTTCCAGGAAATCGACGATCGACAGCGCGCGTGCATCACCGGGCGGCGCGTTGTTCGCGCTGACCGCCGGCTCGGGCGCTTTCGGCGGCGGCGCGGGCGCGGCCGAGAGCGGCACCGTCACATCCAGCGCGACGCCCTTCACCACGATGTCGCGCTCGAGCGTGATGTAGTTCTCGTGCTCGAAGCGCACGCGATACTCGCCGGGTTTCACCGACAGAAACCGCGCGATTCCTCCGGCCGTCGTCTGGGCCTCCTTCTCCGTGCCCTCGATGGAGGCGGTGACCTTCACGCCGCCAATTGGCGCGCCGCCTTTCTCGTCCGTGACCGCGATCGTCACGGTGACTGCCGCGGCTGCCACGGGACGGCGTTTCACCGGCGGGTGAGCGGCCGGCGCGGCCGGCCCCGGGGGCGTCTGCGCCGCCGGTGGCTGGCTGGCGGGGGCCTGGGCTGCGGCCATCTGGGCGCCCAGGGACGTGCTGAGGAGGCACGACAGGACGAGGCGTGTGCGCATCTCTCGACTGTAATCGCGTGCGAGGGGGCGGTTCAAGGGCGGCCGGACCGCCTGACCTCAACCGATAGAATCGCTGCATGACGGTCCGCCGCGGCGCACTTGCGCTCTTGATCGCGATCATTCTGCCGGCCGTCGCCCCGGCAGCGCCGGCGGTTCCGCCGGCCGCGCCCCGCGTCGGGCTGGTTCCGATCGACGAGCGGCCGGTCAACCTGAGCGATGTGGTGGCCCTTGGATCCCTGGCTGGCGGCGAAGTCGTGACGCCGCCGCGTCACCGGCTCGGCCACGGCGACGCGGAGGGCGACGCCGACGGAATCGCCGAATGGCTCGACTCGCTGGACCTCACGAAGATCACCTCCGTGGTCGTGTCCACCGACATGCTCGCCTACGGCGGGCTGCCGGCATCGAGACGTCCGGACACCACCGTCGAAAAGGCGCTGGCGCGCATGAAGGCGATCGAGCGGCTTCGTGCGCGGGCCACGTCGATCCATATCTACGCGTTCACGACGTTGCCGGGGTCGTCGCTGGGCGATGACGGACGGAAGGGCGCCTGGAAGACGGCGCTGATGCGCTGGGCCGAGCTCGGCGGACCGGACGCCGCGGACCCGCAAGCGGCGGCCGAAGCCCGTTCAATCGAGAGCCAGATCCCGACGACGATGCTCGATCGATACAAGGCGCTGCGGGCGAGGAATCTTGCCGTGGCAAAGGCCGCAGCGGATCTCGTGGCGGCCGGGACGATCGACTACCTCGCGCTGAGCGCCGAGCCGGAAGAACCGCGCGGCGTTGTCGCGGCCGAGCGAGCGACGCTGACCTCGGCGCTCGGCTCGTCGCTGTCGTCGCATCGGGCCGCGCTCGTCACCGGCACCGATCCGCTTGGAACGCTGCTCGTCGCTCGCGCGCTCGCGGTGCCAGGCCGTGCGATTGCCGTCGACGTCGTGCCCGCGGCTGGCGCTGCGAAGGTGGAGCCCGCGTTGAAGGCGTCGCTCGACGTCGCGGGTCTCACGACACCCCCGCGCGGCGCGCGCGGCGATGCGGTGTGCGTGATCTACACGGGCCGCGACGACGGAGCCGCCGCGGCCGGTGAGAAGGTCGCGCGGGCTCTCGCCTCTGGCAGCCGGGTCTCCGTCGCGGACGTCGGCGCCGCGGGCGAGGGCGCGGCGATTCCCTTCATCGAAGCGCTGCGAGCGACGCACGCGTTCCAGAAGCTCGCCGGGTTCTCCGCCGGGGACGCGCCCATCGCGATCGCGCGCGCGCTGACGGCCGCGGCGATTTCGCGCGACGACGCCGCCAGTCGCCTGGCGCGCGAGCAGGTGCTGCTCCAGCGGCTTGCCGTGGATTTCGTGTACGCCGCGATCGTCCGGCCGCAGGCGATCGACGACTACCTGCAGCCGCACCAGATCGATCCCGCGCACCTCGACGCCGATCAGGCCCGGCGCACGGAAGCGTATTTGATCGAACAGGTGAAGCCGCTCGTCGAGAACCTCATCAGCGATGTCGGCGCCGCGCGAAAACTGAAGCCCGGACCGAACGCGGTTCGCGACGTGAACGACTTCACGCTGAAGCTGTCGTGGGGCCGGCTGGATGAGGTGGAGATTGGCTTTACGCTGACTGCTCCGTGATTTCGGCGGCCACTGCCTCCGCGTCCCGTCCGCGCGTGCGCCACAGGAAGAGCATCGCCGCGCCGGTGAGGACCGCCAGTTCGAGCAGTTGTTCCTTCAGCGTCGTGTTCCAGAGCAGCCAGACGCAGAGCAGCGCGCCGATCGCGAAGACGGGCGACGGCACCTTGAACGGCTCGCCCTCGGCGCGGACGTCGAGGCGCGCGAGGCGCCACGCGGCGAAACACACGGTCAGGTAGAGCACGAGGACCGCCACGGTGGCCAGGGGCACGAGCAGCGTGAACGTGCCAGTCGCCGCGATGGCGAACGTGACAAACATCTGCGCGATGATGGCGACGTGTGGCGTCCGGAAGCGTGGATGCACGCTGCCGAGTGCGCGCGGCAGCACGCCGACCCTGCCAATGCGGTAGACGCTCCGCGGCGTCGCCAGCGCGATCGCGCTCAAGTAGCCGAGCATCGAGATCGCCGTCCCCGCCAGGAGCAACGATCGCATCGGCGCCCCGCCGAAGGCGCCTGCCGCTTCCGCGAGCGGCGCCGCCGTCGACGCCGGCAGCGAGGCGCCGAGGGCGGCTGCCGCGACGGCATGCACCGAACCATAGAGCAGGGTGATGACGCCGAGCGCGAGCAGCAGCGCACGCGGGATCGTCTTGTGCGCCTCGATGACCTCTCCGGAAAGCGCCATCGACGTCTCGGCGCCCGAGAACGCGAACATCAGGAAGACCGCCGCGCGGCCGAGCGAGTCTGCCGCCGGGATCGTCGGCGCCGGGATGTCGTGCCACCGGAGCGCGAGCCCAAGGACGACGAACGCGACAAGCGGCGCGAGCTTGAAGATCGTGACGACCTGCACGAAGCTGGCGCCCTTGGCCACGCCGCGCACGTTGATCGCGGCAAGGCCGCCGAGGACCACGGCAAGCAGCAGCGTGCGCCCGATCGGATCGGCGACGGCCGGCACGTAAACCGACACCGCGGCCGCGAATGCGGCGGCGACGCCCCCGCCGGCCAGCGTGTCGCTCAGCCAGATCATCACGCCGCCGAGAAAGCCGGCGAGCGGCCCGAAGGCCGCGTGGATGTAGGCGATGCTGCCGCCGGCGTCGGTCACGCGGCTGCCGGCCGAGGCGTACGCCAGCATCACGAACAGGATCGCCACCGCGCAGAAGACGTACGCGAACGCGGCGCCCGTGCCGACCAGACCAGCCACCGTTGCGGGCAGCACGAAGATCCCCGCGCCGACGACCGTATTGAAGAGGCCCGCGCTCAGCGCCTTGAGGTCGAGCGAGCGGAGGAGCGTTGCGGATGCGTGATCTGGAGGGCGCACCGCGCGAGCTTATCGCGAATCGAGCGCGGCGATGAGGCGGTCGAGCCGCGCGAGATCGTCCGTGCGGCGCGGCGCCCATGCCGCGCCGAGCGCGCTGACTGCCGCACGCGTCGAGGCGAGCGTGACCGAGTGACGCGCGTCCTTACGAAAGGCTTTCCACTCGCGCGCGAGCGCGCGCCGCTCGCGGACGCTGGCATCACGCGCGAACGCCGCGACCGCACCGGCGAGCGTGCCGTGCTCCTCGACGAAGTCCTGGTGGAGATAGCCGCCGAAGAACGCCTCGAGCTGCGGGTACGTCGACGGACGGGTGCGAGGCGTCACTGGGCCTCCGGATATGAGGTGAGCACGAAGAAGTCGCCGGCCTCGACGTCCCAGCGCAGGACGACGAGCGCGGAGTCGGCCGGGACGGCGGTCGAGGCGCCGCGCACGAGCACGCGGCCGATCGGCGGGCCTCGCGGCGCGTCGACGTGCAGGACGAGATTCGGCCGCGAGCCGCGCCGCCGTGCCCAGGACTCGAGCCGTCCGCGTTCCCGTTCGAGCGCGAGGCCGACCATCAGCTCGGCCGCGGCGCGGTCCACGTACGAAGAGGCAGCCGAGATGTGCGATTCGCGCCTGCAGGCGATCGCGGAGCTCGAGGTCGGTGCGACCGACATGCCGGGCGAGCGTGTGGCCGCCGCGCGTTTCGTCCACCGCGAGGTTCCGCCGCGGGCCGCCCGTGTCGGCCGGCGCGCGGCGCCGCATGTGCGAGCGCGGCCATGAGGATCGCGGCACCGACCATCGCGCGCACTATACGAGTCGCGCCGCGGGCCGACACAAGCCGCGGCAGAAGTGCTAATATTCTAGCACTGCGTTCCCACTTGGCACTTCGCACTTGGCACTTCGCACTGAGGTCCCGATGCGTCACACGTTGCGCCTGTTCACCCGCACGCCGCTGGCTACCGCCGCCGCTCTGGGCGCGCTCACGCTGGCCATCGGCGCGTCGACCCTGGTCTTCTCCGTCGTGAACGGCGTTCTGCTGCGCGACCTCCCGTACCGCGATCCGTCCTCGCTCGCCGTGATCTGGGAGACCAGCCCGCGCCGCGGGAACATGACCAACGTCGGATCCCCGGGCAACTTCCTCTACTGGCGCGATCGCCAGCACGCCTTCGTCGATCTCGCGGCCGTCTCGCTGACGTTCAAAGTCACGGTCGAGCGGCGCCGGCCTCACGCCGGAAATGGTTCCCCAGCAGGTGGTCAGCGCCGCGCTCTTCCCGATCCTCGGCGTCTCGCCGGCGCTCGGGCGCGTCTTCACCGAAAGCGAAGACGTCGGTCAGAAGCCCCTCGCCGTCGTCAGTCATCGGGTACTGGCAGACGCGGCTCGGCGGCGATCGGTCGGCGATTGGCCGGCCGCTGCAGGTGCAGGGCAAGCCGTTCACGCTGGTCGGCGTGATGCCGGCCGGGTTCAGCGTGCTCGATCCCGACGTGGACCTGTGGCTGCCGACCGGTTTCTCGGCCGAAGACCGCACGCCGCGAGGCCGCTGGCTCATGACCATCGCGCGACTGAAGCCGGGCGTCGCGTTCGCCACGGCGCAGCAGGAGATGAACGGCATCTCCGCGGAGCTGACGAAGAAGTTTCCCGAGTTCGACACCGGCTGGGGCGCACGCGTCGTCCCGATGCATCAGCAGGTGACCGGACAGATTCGTCCGGCGCTGCTGCTGCTCGTCGGGGCCGTGGGGCTGGTGCTGGTCATCGCATGTGCCAACGTCGCGAACCTGCTGCTCGCGAGAGGCACCGCGCGCCGTCGTGAGCTCGCCCTGCGTGCGGCGCTCGGCGCGGGTCGCGGACGGCTCGTCCGGCAACTGCTCGGCGAGAGCCTGCTGCTGGCGACCGCCGCCGGCGTGCTCGGCTGGCTCGACGGCGGCGTCCGGCCTGAGTCTCCTGAAACACGTCGTCACCGACAGCGCCACGGTGCCGCGACTCGCGGAGGTCACGCTCGACGCGCGCGTCATCGTCTTTGCAAGCGGCCTCACGCTGCTGGCCGCGCTGCTCGCCGGGCTCGTGCCGGCGTTTGCCGCCACGCGACTGGCGCTGGTCGAGTCGCTGAAGGACGGCCTGCGCGGATCGACCGGCGTCGCCGGCGCGCGGCTGCGCCCGTTGCTCGTCGGCCTCGAAGTCGCGCTCGCCGTCGTGCTCGTCGCCGGCGCGGGCCTCCTCATCCGAAGCCTCGCGCAGGTGCTCGACGTGAAACCTGGCTTCTCGATCGACGGCGTGCAGACGTTGTCGCTGTCGCTCTCCGGCGACGCGTATTCCCGTCCGGAGTCGCGCGCGAGGTTCTATCACGCCGTCACCGAGCGCATGGCCGCGCTTCCCGGCGTGTCGGCAGTCGGCGCCGTCAGCTTACCTGCCCATGACGGGGCTGGGCTCTGCGACGAGCTACGACGTCATCGGCAAGCCGAAACCGCCGCTCGGCCAGGAACCGGTGGCGAACGTGCGAATCGTGGACGGCGACTACTTTGGCGCGATGGGGATCCCGCTGCTGCAGGGCCGGACCTTCGGGCCGGGTGACACCGGCGACCGGGCGCACGTGGTCGTCATCAGCCAGGCACTGGCCGACGAGTCGTTCCCCAACGAGAACCCCATCGGCCGCGAAATCCACATCGACTGGGACTCGCCCGAGCCCGATCGAATCATCGGCGTCGTCGGCAACGTCCGGCACGAGAATCTCGAGACCGCGGCTCATCCCATGACGTACTGGCCCTATGGGCGGTTTGCGAACGAGTTCATGACCGTTACCGTCAAAACCACGGAGCCGACGAGGGGATTGCTCCCTCACTTGCCCGCGTCGTGCGCGACCTCGACCCGTCTGTGCCGGTCGGGCAGGTGCGGCCGATGCGGGCCGTGCTGGGCGAGACGCTGGCGACGCGAACCCTGGTGATGAGCCTGCTGTCGCTGTTTGCCGGACTTGCGCTTGTGCTCGCCGCGCTCGGCATCTACGCTGTGACGACGGCCGCCGTGGCCGAGCGGCGCGCCGAGCTGGCGATCCGGGTGGCGCTTGGTGCCCAGCCCATCCGCGTGGCCGGCCTCGTGCTGCGGCAGGCCCTGACGTCGGCAGCGGGCGGCGCGATTGCGGGTCTCGTGGCGGCGCTCGTGCTGGGCCGCTTCGTGGAGTCGATGCTGTTCGACGTCAGACCGTTCGATCCGTGGGCGATGGCCGGAACCGTTGCCGCGCTCGTCGTCGTGGCCGGGCTCGCCAGCCTCGCGCCGGGCCGCGCTGCGACGAAAGTCGATCCGATGGACGCGCTGAAGTCCGAGTAGACACCAGGGAGCCGAGGTCATGCGCTACGCGATTCGACGTCTGGTCCACCAGCCCGGGTTTTCGCTCGTCGTGATCCTGACGCTGGCATTGGGCATCGGCGCCAACACGGCGATCTTCTCGCTCGTCAACGCGGTGCTGTTGCGCTCGCTCCCGTATGACCACCCCGAGCGTCTCGTCACGCTCGATCACTACTACCCGGACCTCAACAATCTCCAGGCGGGCTTCGCGGTGCCGAGCTACAAGGAGATCACCGAGCGCACGCACGTCTTCGATACGTTCGCGGTCGCGGGCCGCTGGAACGTGAATCTCACCGGCACCGGCGAGCCGGAGAAGCTGACCGGCTCGTATGCGACGGCGGACTTCTTCAAGGTCTTCGGCGTCGCGCCGATGCTGGGCCGCACGTTCCTGCCCGGGGACTGTCGCGAGGGCTTCAAGAACGTCGTCGTGCTCGGCTACGGCCTCTGGGAGCGGCGCTTCGGCTCGGACCGGAACATCGTCGGCAAGAAGGTCGTCCTCGGCGGCGAGCCGTTCGAGGTGATCGGCGTCATGCCTCGCGGCTTCTACTCGCTCTTCAATCGGCGCGTCGAGGTCTGGGCGCCGGCCGTTTTCAAGCAGGAGCAGTACGGAGACGACGCGCGAACGAACGAGTTCCTGTTTTCGTTGGGGCGCCTGCGGCCGGGCATTCCGGTCGATCAGGCGACTCGCGAGGTCACGGCGTTCGCCGAGGGGCTCAAGCACGATCACCCGTCCTCGTACGACCGCACCTGGACGATTGAGACGCGAACGTTCAATGACTACATGACGGCACAGTTGAGGCCCGCGCTGCTCGTCCTGCTCGGCGCCGTCGGGTTCGTGCTGCTCATTGCCTGCGCGAATATCGCGAACCTGCTGCTCGCGCGCTCGGAGGCGCGGACGCGCGAGATGGCGGTGCGCGCGGCGATCGGCGCGACCCGTCGCGACCTGATTCGGCAGCTGCTGACCGAGAGCCTGCTTCTCGCGGGCGCCGGCGCCCTGGCGGGCCTCGGCGTCGCCGTGGCGGCGATTCAGGCGCTGCTCGCGCTGGCGCCCGCCGATCAGATCCCTTCGGGCGGCGTGAGCATCGACGGCACCGTCCTGTTGTTCACGCTCGGCATCGCCCTCGCGACGGGACTCATCTTCGGATTCGCGCCGGCCCTCCATGCCTCGCGCACCGATCTCCAGCATTCGCTCAAGGACGGCGCCCGCACGGCTGGCGACCAGCAGGGCCGCTGGCTGCGTCGCGTCCTCGTCGTCGCCGAAATGGCGCTGGCGCTGACGCTGCTCGTCGGCGCAGGGCTGCTCCTTCGCAGCTTCGCGCGGCTGCAGGGCGTCAGCCCGGGGTTCGATCCCACCCACCTGGCGACGATGAACCTCACGGTGCCAAAGACGAAATACAAGGACGACGCCGCCCTCGTGAACTTCTTCTCGGCGGTACGCCAGAAGATCGCGGCACTGCCGGGCGTCGTCTCCGTCGGAGCGACGTCGAACATCCCGTTCGGCGGGAACTGGGGGACCGGCACCTTCACGGTCGAGGGGTATCAGCCGCCGAAGGGCCAGCCGGCCCCGTGGGGAGACCTCCGTCTCGTGACCGCCGGGTATCTCGAGACGATCAAGGTCCCGTTGCTGCGTGGCCGGCTGCTGACCGACGCCGATCGCACCGACTCGATGCCTGTGGTTGTCGTCGACTCGGAGGCCGCCCGGCGCTTCTGGCCGAACACCGATCCTGTCGGCAAACGAGTGACCTTCGACGACGGGACGAAGCCCGATGCGAAGTGGCTCACGGTAGTGGGCGTGGTGGATCACACGGCGCACGAAGGACTCGACGCCGAGCATCGTGTGCAGCTGTACTTCGCGTATCCGCAGCGCGCGCAGACGCAGATGACATTGGCGGTTCGAACGGCGGGCGATCCTGCGACGATCGTGAACGCGGTGCGCGGCGCGATTCGAGAGGTCGACCCGGATCAGCCGATCTCGGACGTGGCGAGCATGGAAACGCTCATGGATCGCGCGGTCGGGCAGCGTCGCCTGTCGATGACGCTGCTGGCGACGTTTGCCGTCCTGGCGATGGTGCTGGCGGCGCTCGGGATCTACGGCGTGATGGCCTTCGACGTCACGAGGCGCTCGCAGGAGATCGGCGTCCGCATGGCGCTCGGCGCGGCGCGGTCCGACGTCCTCGGGCTCGTGTTGCGACAGGGCCTCACGCTGGCGGCCGTCGGCGTCGTGCTGGGGCTTCTTGGCGCCGCCTGGCTGACGCGCGTGCTCCAGGCGCAGCTGTTCGGCATCGCGGCGACCGATCCGTTGACGTTCGCGTCGGTCGCGGCGGGGCTGCTGGCGGTCGCCACAATCGCGACGCTCGTGCCGGCGCTTCGCGCGACGCGCGTCAATCCCGTGCAGGCGCTGCGTTACGAGTAGCGGGGGCGCCGGGTCCTTTTCCCCGCTTGACCGCCGCCAGAGGCGCTGGTACCGTCCGGACGCCCGCGGATGCGCGGCGGCCGGGGACTCCCATGCAAATCATCGCCGGCATCGACCTCGGAGGCACCGCCGTCAACTACACCCTCGTCGATTTCGAGGGGCGTTTCCTGATCGAAGATCTCTGCGAGCATCCCGCGAGGTCCATCGAAGGCCCTGATATCTGCCTGCGGCAGATCGCCGACGGGTTGGCCATCGCCGCCGGGAAGGCCGGCGTCGCGCTGGACGACGTGGTGATGGTGGGGCTCGACACGCCTGGCCCGGCGAGTGCCATCGGAGTGCTCAGCGCGAAAGGATCCACGAACTTCGTGCATCCGGCCTGGGCCGGTTTCGATCTTCCGGCCGGTCTGTCGGCAGTGCTCCGGCGTCCGGTGACGTACCTGAACGACGGGAATGCTGGTGCGCTGTGGGGCCACTGGTCCATCTTCGACGAGCCCGAAAAGGCGACCTCGATTTCGGTAATCATCGGCACCGGTCTCGGCGGCGGCGTCATCGTCGACGGGCATGTCGTCAAGGGCCGGGCCGGCTTCGGCGGCGAGCTCGGGCACGTCCTGATTCCCTACCAGAGCATCCATGGCATCGAGGGCCTCACGCCCGTCTGCAATTGCGGACGCACGGGCGATCTCGAGTCGCTGTGTTCGCTGACCGCGATCGCCAAGACGCTGTTGCCGTGGTTCCTCCACAAGAATCCAGCTCACGAGCTCGCAGCGGGCAGGGGACATACGCGAGGCAGCCAAGCGCGTGCGCGGCATGGCCGCCTCGGGCGACGCGATGTGCCGCGACATCTTCCGCGTGCAGGCGCATGCCCTGGGACTGTTCTTCGATCAGATGGTCAACACCTTCGATCCGGACGCCCTCATCGTCGGCGGAGGCGCCATCGAGGTGTCAGCGGATTTCCGGCGATGGTTCCTGGCGGAAATCGCGACGTCGATGCCGATCCAGCGGCAGGAGCAGGCCGACATCCAGATCCGCATCATGCCCAATGGCGACACGGCGAGCGCGCGCGGCGCCGCGATCCAGGCTCTTCGAGTGGCGCGGCATTCGGCGACGACGACCTGACGCATGCGCTCGGTCCCCTCACACGCCTGGCCGACACCTGCCGGCGCAGTGGCCGGTCCAATCTCGAAGACGCGACCTCGCCCGGGGATTCCTCCCAGTTGATCAGCTTCGAATGGAAGCGTATCGTTCGCGCATGAGTCCATTGTCCCGGCGAGAGCTCTTGCAACGGTGTGCGGCCTCCGGCGTGCTGCTTGGCGACGCCGGTGTTCGGTCGAGGCTTCGTGGACGTGATGCTGGCGGCCGAGCAGGCCGCGAAGCACCCGACGCCTCCGAACGCGCTCGGCCCGTTCTACCGGCGTGGCGCGCCGCATAGCGCGACGCTGCGCCAGCAGGGCGACGCGGGGCTGCCGCTCGTCATTTCAGGCGCCGTCTATGACCCGACCGGCCAGGCGCGGCCCGACGCCACGATCGAGCTGTGGCATGCCGACCATCACGGGCACTACGACATCGAGGGATATCACTTCCGTTCGATCCTGCCGATCGACGGCAAGGGCGCCTATCAGGTCGAGACCGTGATGCCCGGGCACTATCCCGATCGCGTCGCGCAGCACGTGCACTACATGGTGAAGGCGCCGGGCTGCAAGCCGCTCGTGACGCAGCTGTACTTCGCCACCGACCCGGTCTTCAAGGGCGATCCCGACAAGAACTTCAACGCGGATCCGCTGGTGGTCACGCGCGAGCTGGTTCGCCCGGTCCTGCTGACCGGCGATCCGGGCACGCCAACAGCGGCGGTCACGTTCGAGCTCGTGCTGGAGAAGGCGTGATGCCGGCGTCACCCATTGCTCGCGGGCGCCGCTCTCTCGTGCGTCGCTCTCGCCGCGGCACCGGCGCCTCGGACCATCGCGCCTGGCACGCACCTGAGGACATTCGGGTTCTGTCCAGATGGCCAGACGCTCGTCGGTCCAGAGGGGCAATCCGCCTGGCTCATCGCGTGGCCGACTGGCGACGCGCGGCGCCCCGCCGCGGGCACCGACACCGTCGCGTCCTCCCTGCGCGGCAGCCTCGTTCGGCTACTCGCCGGATGGCAAGTGGTGGGCGAGCCCTGGCGGCGAATCCGGCGACGTGATCGTGAGGGATGCGGCCAACGGCGCTGAGGCGAAGCGGCTCGCGGCCCACCTTGGAGGGGTCAACGCCGTCCGGTTCTCGCCCGATGGACGGTTCCTCGCATCGGCGGGCGACGACAACGACGTGCGGATCTGGGACGCGCATACCTTCGCGATCCTGAAGACAATCGACTCGATGTCGTACACGCCGTTCGCGATGGCGTGGGCGCCCGACAGCCGGGTGCTGTACGTAGGCGGATCGTCGCGAAACGTGATGGCGTGGAGCGCCGACACGTGGACGCTCCTGCGATCGTCTGCGGCGACGCGGTTTGCCGTTGGCGCCCTGGCCGTGTCCCCTGACGGGCGCACCGTCGCGGCGGCCGGCTGGGATCCGGATGCTTCAGGCCGCCCGGCCGCGGTGCAGGTGCTGGCGGCGGACACGCTCGCCGAGCGGTTGAACATCCCGACGCCGTCCCCGGCCGACCCGATCGCCTTCGCCCCCGACGGCAAGTCGCTCGTCGGCCTGATTCGCGGGCAGGCGGGCCTGACCGTCTGGCCGATGGAGTAGTCGATGTCGGAGCGGAAATACCGTCAGCGCGGATATCAGGACGAGCCGCGGGCGCCGAAGACGCCGTCGGCGCCGAAGCCGCAGGAGCCGCGCGGCCCGCGCGATCCGACGGAGTTCCGCGTCACCAAGACCGTCGGGTTCACGCAGACGATCCGCTGCACGCGATGCGGCAACCCGGTCGGCGACGAGATCGCCTACGACAGCAAGTGCAAGCGCTGCGGCGTCGATCTCCGATCGTGCGTGCAGTGCGAGTCGTTCGATCCCGGCGCGCGCTTCGAGTGCCGGCAGTCAATCCCGGCGCGCGTCGCGCCGAAGGACGAGCGCAACCGCTGCGAGCTGTTTCATCCCACCGTGCGCGTGGAGCGCGAGACCGGTTCGACGGCGCCGACGTCGGCGAGGAAAGCGTTCGACGACCTGTTCAAATAGGGAATCAGGGATAGCGCATAGGCATTCAGGACTGCCAGTGCTGGCGGCGCTCGCGTTCGCAGTACCTGAATCCCTATTCGCTATTCTCGGATCACGTTAGCCCAGTCCGAGCTTTTCCCTGCAGTAGGTGAGGCTCCGCTCGATCTCGCCCTTCTGATACGCCTGCTCGGCCGTCGTCTTGTCCGCGCCGTCGGGCGCCTTGAAGGTCGGCCGCGGCGTGCCCTTCTTCGCGAAGGCCAGGAAGTGCGCGAACGACTCGGCGGGCATGTGCGGCCACGCCTTCCAGAACTCCGGCTTCAGGTACGGGAACTCGCGGTTGAAGCCCGAGATCGTCTCGATGTGAACCGCCACGTTCGGGCACAGCTCGTCGAAGAGCGCGAAGTACGCCTTGAGATCGACCTGGCCCTCGCCCATCGCCGTCCACGCGACCGCTGCCCCGTCGTCCGTATTCCAGACCGCCGAGTCGCGCAGGCTCGTGGTGACGGTGTACTTGCCGAGGTTTCGCAGGTTGTCGATGGGGTCCTCGAGCGTCCAGCACGCGTTGCCCGAGTCGAGGTTCACGCCGACGTAGTCGGGGCCAGCGGCCTCGACGAGGCGCGCAAGCTCGGTCGAATGCATGTCGCCGGCGTGGTTTTCGATCGCGATCTTGACGTTCGAGTCGACAGCCAGCGGCTTCGCGCGGCGGCAGACGGCGATGAGATCCTCCATGTGCTTCTCGATGCCGCCGTCGGTGAGCCGGTCCTCCCACGTGCCGAGGACGACACGGATGACGGGGGAGCCGAGCGTCTTCGCGGAGCGGATGCCAAGCGCGAGGTGCTCATCGGCGGTGCCTCGGTTCGCCTTGAACGCCTTCGAGCTCGGACAGACGCTCCACGTGCCGAGATGAATCTGCAGGTTCTTCGCCGCCGCGCGCTGTCGCACCGACGTGAGGTAGCCCTCGTCCAGCGTCTCGAACGCGTCGAGATCGCTGATCAGGATCGAGCTGCAGCCAAGCGTCGCCGCGTAGTCGACGAGCTGCGGCGCCTTCCAGCGCGAATCCGCGGACGGCGAAGTTGTCGAAGCCGAGCTTGTGGCGCGTCGCGAAGGCGCGCGCGACCGGCGACATGGCCATCGCCGCGGCAGCCGCGGCCGTGCGTCCGATGAACTCGCGTCTGGAAAGATCGCTCATGCGCGGAAGCTTATCGCCGCGCGCCGCGGGTTGTCACGCGCAGCGGCGTCCGTGCGACCTTGCACGCCTGCAGCGCCTGCACGTCCGCGTCTTCAGCTCCCCGAACGTCGCCACAACCGGCGCGTGATCGCTCGTGCCGATGTCGGCCAGCACGGGACACGAAGTCGCGCGCGCCGCCAGCGGCTGCGCCGCCAGCACGTAGTCGATGCGCCAGCCGATGTTGCGCTGACGCATGTTCCGCCACGGCGCCCACCACGAGAACATCGAGTCCGCCTCGGGCGCGAGCGTCCGGCCGACGTCGACGAGCCCACCGCCAAGCAGCCGATCGAACATGGCGCGCTCGTCGGGACGCTGGCCGATGACTCCCGGCTTCCGCTCTTTCGGATGCAGATCGAGATCGGTATGCGCGACGTTCAGATCGCCGCAGATCACGAGCGGCTGCGCCGCGGCCGTCGCCTGCGCCCACTGGACGAGCGAGCCCAGGAAGTCCATCTTCGCGGCGAAGTCCTTGCCGCCGTTCGGCACGTAGACCGACGCCACCCGGACGCCCGCCACGTCGACGGTCATGATCCGCGACTCGAAGTCGAAATTCGGATGCGCGAATGCCGGCGCCTCCGGCGCGATGCGCCGGCTCACGAAGATCGCGACGCCCGAGTAGCCGCCGTGTCCGTGCCAGCGGCACCAGTAGTCTTCGGGCTCGAAGAGCAGGGCCGGCAGCTGGTCAGGCCGCGCCTTCGTCTCCTGCAGGCAGACGATGTCGGGGGCATCGCGCGCGATCCAGTCGATCACCTGCTGGGAGCGCGCGCGGATGCCGTTGACGTTCCAGGTGGCGATCGTCAGGCTCACGCGGGTCGATTCGGGAGCTGCGCCGCGCGGTACTTCCGCAGCAGCTCGTAGAGGACGACGCCGCCCGCCGTCGCGACGTTGAGGGACTGCTTGCGGCCGAGCATCGGGAGGCGCACATGAACGTCCGCGCGCTCCAGCAGCGGCGCCGCGATGCCGTCCACCTCATGGCCGAAGACGAGGCACACCGGGAACGTGGGCTGCCAATCGAAGAGATCCACGGCGGCCAGCGACGTCTCGATTGCGGCGATGGTCGCGCCGCCCGCGCGCAACTCGTCGAGCAGGCGCGAGACGTCATCGACCGCCGACCACGACAGCGTCGTTTCGGCGCCGAGAGCCGTCTTCGCGACACCGCGATGGGCCGGCGTGGGCGTGAAGCCGCCCAGGAAGAGCCGGGATCCGCCGACAGCGTCCAGCGTCCTGAAGAACGCGCCCACGTTGTAGGCACTCCTGACGTTGTCGAGGAGCACCGACACGGGCAGACGCACAACTCGTCGTACGCCGCGCCGGCAGCCGTCGCGCGGTAGGGCACCTGCTCTGACACAGGCTCATTCTATGTGACGCTTCGCGGAGAAGGATGGACGAGCCGGGCAACCTGCCCGGTCCCGTAACCAGCAACCTACCTCGATCCTGTCGCGCGCGATCTTCGCGTGGCGCGCGATGAGAGTGGACCCGATCGCCGCGTTGCGGACAGAATAGCGGCCTCACGGGCCGCCAGTGCAGACGCACGTTCTCGCCTTCCACGCACTCTATCGCTGCAGGCACGCGGGCGTCTGCTGCACGTCAGGCTGGACGATTCCCGTCGAGGCGCCGCTCTACCGGTCGCTGAAGTCGGCGCTCGAGTGGGGACAGCTCAGGCCCGACGGCGCGCACCGCGCTGAAGATCTGTTCGAGACGGCCGCGGATCTGCCGGACGGCGAGCCGGCGGTGCTGCGGCGCCGGGCGGACGGTTCCTGCGTCTTCTTCGAGCGCGGCCGCGGCAACCTCTGCGCGATTCAGCGGGAGATCGATCACGCGCACCTGCCGTCGGCGTGCCGTCATTTTCCACGCGTCGCCCTGATCGATCCACGCGGCACGTTCGTCGCGCTCTCTCACGTGTGCCCGACCGCGGCGCGGATGCTGCTCGACGCCGGCGATGCCGAGGTCGTGACGTCGGGCCCCGTGATCGATCGCCATCTCGCGCTCGAGGGCCTCGACGCGCGCGACGCGTTGCCACCGCTCCTCAGGCGCGATCTCCTGTGGGACTGGGACGGATGGGATCGCTGGGAACGCGGCGCAGTGCGCTTGCTCGCGCGCGCCGATCGCGCACCTGAAGTGTCGATGGCCGGGCTTCGCGACGCCGTCGAGTCCGTGCGCGCCTGGCGGCCGGCCGAAGGCCCTCTGGAAGACGCCGTCGTCGCCGCCCTCGAGCGCGGCGCCGGAGTCGCCGAGCCGCTGATGCTGTCCGAGACGTCGATGCGGGCGTTGTGCGGCCTTGTCGAGGCCTGCATCCCGGACGGCCTGAAACCTTCAGGCCTCGAGGCGACTCCTATGTTCGACGTGCCGGGCTGGGACCGCTGGGGCGGCCCGGTCGGGCGGTACCTGGCCGCGCGCGCGTTCGCGAACTGGGTGGGCTACTACGGCGCGGACCTGAGAACGTGGTTCGCGTCGATTCTTGCGGCGTACGCGGCGCTCAGGGCGTCGGCCGCCGCGCGGATTCACGCCGGTGCCGCGCCAGGCGATCCGGACGTGCTCGTGCAGGCGTTCGGCGACGCCGATCGACTGATGCTGCACATGGCGTCGGCCTCGGCGCTGGCGGAACAACTCGACGAGTGGGAGATCGAGCGATGAGCGGGTTGCGTGTGGACGAGAAGGGCGTGCTGACGACGTGCGCCGGCTGCGGGACGACGAACCGGCAGGCCTTCGAGCATCTCGGGCAGGCGTCGCGTTGCGGCAAGTGCCAGGCCGAACTGCCGCCGCCATCCGAGCCCGTGACCGCGGCCTCGTCGTTGGAATTCGATCGTCTCGTGTCCGAATCGCGCGTGCCCGTGCTGGTGGACTTCTGGGCGCCGTGGTGCGGCCCGTGCCGCGCCGTCGCGCCGGAGCTCCAGAAGGTCGCGCGCTTGCTTGGCGGACGTCTGGTCGTCGCGAAGGTGAACACCGACGAGGTCGAGGACCTGGCGGCGCGCTACGGGATTCAATCGATCCCCACGTTCCTGCTGTTCAAGGACGGCCAGGTGGCCGAGCGCGTGTCGGGCGCGATGAATGCCGCGTCGATCGTGCAGTTCGTCGGCCAGCAGGTGGCCTGACGCGCTACCAGCGGTTGACGAGCTTGGGCGGAGACGGCGGCTCAGCCTGTTTCTTCGAGCCGGCGGTCTTCGGCGGAGGTGCCGCGGCGGCCGGCGTGGCCTGCTGGGGCAGCGCGGCCTCGTCCACCGGCACGTCGATCTTCTGTCTCGAACTGGATCGCCGACTGATACTGCAGGCTGCCGCCGCCGGCAATCGCCGACACCTGGCAGCGCACGACGCGGCCCTTCACCGTCGGCGGCGCCTTCGGTCCCTCGAAGATCACGCCGACGCGCGTGCCCGGCACGAAGCGCGTCTTCCCCTCGACGAGCACGCCGCTGGCGGACAGGTTCACCAGACGCACGGCTTCGCCCGGCGAGAGCCGCATGCCGGTGATCGCGGAGATTGCTTCCGCCGGGTACCGCGGGTCGACGGCGCGAACACCGGACTCGACGGCGGCGTCCTGTTTCTCGGCCATCACCGCGCCTCCACCGCAGCCTGCCGCGGCAGGTAAAGCTCGAAGACCACGCCCGGGCCCTCATGCGCGAGCCACAACGTGCCGCCCGTCGCGCGCGTCGCTTCGTGCGCGCCGCCGAGCTCGGCCGGCGCGCTGCTCCAGGCGGACGCATCGCCTGATTCGAACAGCTTTCCCGGCAGTCCGTCCGCCGCGCCTTCGCCGGCGACGTGCACGGCCACGAGCGCGTAGTCGCCGGGGATCATGTCGCCGCGGCCCTTCGCGGCATCCTGGTCGACGCTGACGTCGGCGATCTCGAGCACGATTTGTCCTGACCGCATCGCGGCGCCGCGATTCACCGCCAGCGCGACGAGCGCCTGCTCGACGCGATCGGCCGGTACCGCGATCACGGAGTCCGGTGTCGCCACGGCCATCGCCAGCGAGATGTCGCCGCCGAGGACGTCCTTCAACGGCTGCTCGATCCGGGCGGCCAGCGCCTGCGCGGTGATGCCTGCGCTCGCGGATGCCGACGCGGCAAGGGAGCGCGCCTCCTGCGCGACGCGGTTGGCGGCTTGCGCCAGGGTCGCGAACCGAGCGGCCACTTGACGCTCGGCGTCGCGCGCCGCGCCGAGCGCGGCTTCGAGCTGGCCGAGGCGCGCCTGATGCTGGCGTTCGAGCTCCTGGTGCGCCGCCGTCGCGGCCGCAAGATCGCGATCGAGCGCCTCGACGCGCGACTCGAAGCCGCGGATCGTCTCGCCGGTCGACTGCTGGAGCTCGGCGACGGCGCGCTCGAGCTCGGCGACGCGATTGCGGGCGTCGGTCGCGGCCTGTTCGTGAGCGGCCGCCGTCTGCTCGTGGGTCGCGGCCTGCTCGGCGAGCTGCGCCTGATCTTCCATGGCCTGGTTCAGGGCGTCCTTCAACGCCTGAACATCGGCCTCGAATCGCGTCGTGACTTCCTGAACGGCACTGTTCGCCGATTCGCGCGCGGACTCGAGCGCCTGACGCGCCGACGCGCCTTCGGCAGTCGCAGACTCGTGCCGCGCCAGCGCCTCAGCCAGCTCCGCCTTCAGGCGCTGCTCGCTGGCGGCCATCTCGTTCAGACGCGCCGATTGCTCGTCGCTGATCCGGGTGCGCTCGTCGAGCGCCTCCGTGAGCCCCTCGACCTCGGCCGCGTGCTGAAGGGCCAGCGCCGACCTGAGCTCCGCGGCTTCCGCCAGCTTGCGCTCGAGCGCGGCGACTTCGTTGGCTTCGGCCGCCTTGCCGAGCGACCGGGCTTCGGCCAGCTCCGCGGCCAGGCGGGCGCGCTCGGCTTCGTGCGCGGACTCCTGCTCGGTCTGCTTGGCCATCGCCTCCACGAGCGACTGCTCGAGGCGGCGCGACTCGGTGACGTCCCTGAGCGTGGCCAGCAGCGAATCGATGCCGTCCGGGGCGCCCGGATGCGGCGCCGCGTGCAAGCTGCATCGTGTGACGGGTGCCGGTCAGCGCCGTCAGGTCGATTTCGAGCGATCCGCGGTTCCCTGACGTGATTTTCTCGAGAAACACGAGCAGCGAGTTGCGCTCGTCCTGTGGGAGCAGGGCGGCGATGGACGTCCCGAGGAGCTGCTCGAGTCGCTCGGCGCCAAGCGCCGAGACGCCCGACTCGTTGACGGCCATGAAGGTGCCGTCCCGCGCCAGGCGGACGAGGATGACCGGCTGCGCTTCTAGAACGGCCCTGAGATGCGGTTCGGCGGCCAGTGTCGAATCGACACCGACGGCCGGTTCGCCCGAAGACTTGCTCACGGCATCCCTATCGGCACGTGAGCCGGCTGAGATTACTGACTGGAGGCAGATCCTCCGGCGCCGGCCCCGACAATCGGGTCCAGCGTCGCCGTCGCGACGGAATGGTAGAGCGGACGTGCCTTTAGGTAGATGCGTTTCGCTTCTTCTTTGCCCCAGCGGCTGGCCAATAAGTCCTTGTAGAGCGGGGTCAAAAACTTCCGGCGACCCTGGGAGGTCAGGAACCGTTCCAGGGCCGGCACCGCCGGCTCGTAATGCCGGGGAATGGCCAGGCGAAGCCAGGTGAACAGAATTTCGCTGTTGCCCGAGCCGGTGAAGTGGAACGCCGCGTCGAGCGCCCCCATCTGGGCCGACGTCAGGCTGGCCGGAAGGGAGGACAGGAACCGCTGCCACTGCTGCGTTGTCCAGTCGGACGTCTCGAGACTGCCCGGCGCGGCGCCGCCCGCGAACCGGCGGGCCGCTTCGTCGACCCGATCGAAGGCCGCCGACCGCGGCGCCGGCGCATTTGACGGCAGGCCAGGCTTCTCGAGCCACTCATCCACCCGCATCCGCGCCTCGAGTCCCGCATCGTCCTGCAGGAGGTACTCGCGGAAGTCGGCCAGGAACTGATCGGTGGTGAGCGACGTGAACGCGTGCCGCTGGAAATAGCCGCGGAGCCAGGGATCGAACCGCGGACGGCCGACCTGCTGCTCGACCATCCGCAGGAATGCGGCGCCCTTCTCGTACGGCACGATCGTCGCGCCGTCGTCGGGGTCGCGGCCCGTGAGATCGACGTGCAGCACCTGATCGCCGGGCTTGTCCTTCAGCTCGTCGAGGAGCGCGACGAGATCCTGGCGTCCGAGTGCCTGCAGCATCTCGGCGCGGTCGGCGCCGTAGAGCGCCTCCATGATCCGGTTCTCGAAGTACGTCGTGAAGCCTTCGTTCAGCCAGAAGTCGCTCCACGTCGCGTTGGTCACGAGGTTGCCGGACCACGAGTGCGCGAGCTCGTGCGCGACGAGCGAGGTCAGCGATCGATCGCCGGCGATGACCGTCGGCGTCGCGAACGTGAGCCGCGGGTTCTCCATGCCGCCGAAGGGGAACGACGGCGGCATCACGAGCACGTCGTAGCGTCCCCAGTCGTACGGCCCGCCGATCGACTCGGCGGCTTCGATCATCTTCTCGAGATCCGCGAACTCCCACGCGGCCTTGTCGACGACCGACGGCTCGGCGTACACGCCGGATCGCGGGCCCACCGCCTTGAACACGATGTCGCCGATCGCGATCGCAATCAGGTACGGAGCGACCGGCTTGTCGAGTCGGAAGCGAAACGCGCGCTGACGTCCTCCGGCCAGGACCTCGCCGTCAGGCGTGAGCTGCTCGGCGCTCATCACCGCATGCAGCGCGGCAGGCACGACGATGCGCGCGTCGTAGGTCTGGCGGACGCCGGGGCTGTCCTGCGTCGGGATCCACGTGCGCGTGAGGATCGCCTCGCCTTGCGAGAAGACGTACGGGATGTTTGCCGCCGGCGGTCTGAGACGGGCGCAGCCACTGCAGCGCGGCCGCGCCGGGACTGGTCCGGTACTTCACGACGACGGTCCGCCGATCGGCCGGCAGGGCGACATGCAGTGCACGGCCAAGGATGGGATCCGCCGCATCCAGGTGGAACGCGAGGGGCTCGCCGGCCTGGTCCGTCGCGCCTTCGATCGTCAGCGTCTTCGTGTCGAGGACGACTTCCTTCGCGGTCGGGACGGCCTCCACCGTCAGCGTCGCGGTGCCGCTGAAGACATGCGCCTCGAAGTCGGCGGTGAGGTCGATCGCGACGTGCGTCACGCGCGCGTCGGCGGGTTCGGCGAAGCTGTGCTGATCGTGGCGGGTCATCCGGGACTCGGGAGATCGGCGGGCGAGCGTTGGCCGAGCGGCTTCCACCTCGAATGTCGCGCAGGCCTTCAGGCCTGCCGACTCCATGACGATCACCGCGAACGCGGCGAGGCAGATGGCGACGCGCCGCACGGCCGGCCAGCTATTTCTTGGCGTAGACGTGCGACGCGCCCGTCGCGTCGAACGCCATCACGTCGTAGCTCTGCGGAACGCCTTCGGTCTCCATGCCCTGGGCGCCCATCGGCATGCCCGCGACCGCGATCCCGGAAATCTTCGGCTTCTCCGCCAGCATCTTCCGGATCACGTCGTCGGGCACGTGGCCCTCGACGACGTAGCCATTGACGATGGCGGTGTGGCAGGCCGCGAGGTTGGACGGCACCTTGTGCTCGGCCTTGATCAGCGACACGTTGTCGGTGTCGGTCACCGCCAGGTCGAACCCGGCCTTCTTCATGTGCTCGACCCACTTGGCGCAGCAGCCGCAGGTCGGCGACTTGTAGACCGTCATCTTCGTCAGCGCCGGGGCCTGGGCTGACGCGGTCGCGACCAGGAGGGCCGCCAGCGAAAGGGCTGCGAGCAGTGTTCGGCGAGTCATGGGCTGATCTTACCGCGCGGCCGGGCCGGCCGTGTCCGGCGGCCTGCAAGAAACGGCAGCGGCCCCGTTCAAAGGGCATGGCGACGGGTGCGCGGCCCGATCCGAGGGTCTATCAATCGGCCATCCTGTTCGGCCTGCTGCTCTACGGCGGGTTGGCGCTCGATTTCGACGTCACTGCCGGCCGCACGGCGTTGCTGGTTGCCAGCGCGCTTGCCACCCAGTGGGTCTGCACCCGGCTGAGCCGCCTTTCGCGATTCGATCCGCTCAGCCCCCTGATCTCGGCGTTCTCGCTCACGCTGCTGCTTCGCACCAGCGACTGGTGGCTCGCCGCCGCTGCGGCGGTCATCGCGATCGCCAGCAAGTTCGTGGTGCGGCATCAGGGCAAGCACCTGTTCAACCCCACCAATCTCGCGCTCGTCGTCCTCTTGCTGCTGACCGACCGCGTCTGGGTCTCTCCCGGCCAGTGGGGCAGCCTCGCCTGGTTCGCCTTTCTGATGGCCTGCCTCGGCGGCCTCGTCGTCACGCGGGCCGCGCGCGCGGACGTCACGCTCGGGTTCCTCGCGACGTTCGTCGCCCTTCAGATCGGCCGCGCGGTCTGGCTTGGCGATCCGATCGCGATTCCGCTGCACCGGCTCGAGAACGGCGGGCTGCTGCTGTTCGCGTTCTTCATGATCTCGGATCCGAAGACCACGCCCGATTCGCGAATCGGCCGGCTGCTGTTCGCCGCGCTCGTCGCGGCCGGCGCGTACTACGTGCAGTTCCGCCTGTTCCGCACCAACGGCCTGCTCTGGTCACTCGCGCTCTGCTCGTTCGTCGTTCCGATTCTCGACTGGCGATTCCCTGGTGAGCGGCTACGTGTGGTCCGCCTTCGCGGCTTCGCCGCTTCGGCGAGACTGGCTTCGCCAGCCCGCAATCGCCAACAACCCGCAACCATCAATCGACCGCAACCCGCAACCGACAATCCGCAACCCGTTGAGGTTCCCCATGCGCCGTTTCCTGTTCCTCATTCCGCTGGCCGCGTGTCTCTGGGCCTTCGCTGAGCCGCTCGGCGCGTTCTGCGGCTTCTATGTCGCCCGTGCCGACACGACGATCTTCAACCAGGCGTCCCAGGTCATCCTCGTGCGCGACGGCGATCGCACCGTGCTGACGATGGCCAACGACTTCAAGGGCGATCCGAAAGAGTTCGCCGTCGTGATTCCCGTCCCGACCTTCATCACGCGCGATCAGATCCACGTCGCCGAGAAGTCGCTCGTCGATCACGTCGACGCGTATACCGCGCCGAGGCTGGTCGAGTACTTCGACGAGGATCCGTGCCGGGTCTACAAGATGTCGGAGAACATGGCGATGCCGTCGGCGGCCGGCCTGGCCGTCGACGCCGTGAAAGAGCGCGCGAAGGCGCTCGGCGTCACGATCGAGGCCCAGTACACCGTCGGCGAATACGACATCGTCATTCTCTCGGCGGCGCAGAGCAGCGGCCTCGAGACGTGGCTCACGTCGAACGGCTATCGCATGCCCGCCGGCGCCGGGCCGGTGCTCGGCAGCTACATCAGGCAGAACATGCGGTTCTTCGTGGCCAAAGTGAACGTCAAGGAACAGTCGCGCCTCGGCTACGCATTCCTGCGTCCGCTGCAGGTGGCGTACGAGTCGCCGAAGTTCATGTTGCCGATCCGGCTTGGCACCGTGAACTCGTCGGGCACGCAGGAGCTGTTCATCTACGCGCTCACGCGGTCGGGACGCGTCGAGACCACGAACTACCGGACCGTGAAGCTGCCGTCAGGAATGGACGCTGCCGGCGTCGACGAAGGAACGGTTTGCGCCGTTCTACCGCGCGATGTTCGATCACATGGTCCGCCTCGAGGACATGCGGGCGGTCTTCCTCGAGTACGCCTGGGACATGGGCTGGTGCGATCCCTGCTCGGCGGATCCGCTGTCGGACGACGAGTTGCGGACGCTCGGGGTGTTCTGGCTCGATCCGGGATCTGCACGCTTCAGCCGCCCGCCGAACGTTGGTCCGGCCTACGCGAGACCCGCCGGGCCGCGCGACGTCTTCGTCACGCGGTTGCATCTCCGCTACGACGGCGCGCACTTCCCTGAGGACCTCGTCTTCCAGCAGACCGGCGATCGCGAGAACTTCCAGGGGCGCTACGTCCTGCGCCACGACTGGAGCGGCGGAGATACGTGTCCCGCCGCGGAGCAGTATCGCCGGTCGCTGCCCGACCGTCACGAGCGCGAGGCGCAGGCGCTCGCCTCGCTCACTGGCTGGAAAATCGAGGACATCAGGAAGCAGGCGGGAATGCCGGCGGCCGCAGAGGAGGTAGCGTGGTGGCGCCGGCTCTGGAAGTGACGGGATGATTGCGGGTTGTCGATTGCGGGTTACGGGTTGATCGCGCTTTCAACCGCAACCCGCAACCCGCAATCGCACCCGCAATCCGCAACCGGCAACCGTCATGCCGCGAATCCACTGCCACAGCTCGCCCAGCCGAACGGCCTTGCCCTGCATCAGCAGTCCGACCCGGACGATGCGGCCGGCGGCCCAGACGACGAGGGCTGTGGCGGCGAGCGTCAGTGCGACGCCAAGCGCCACCTGCCAGGCTGGCGGACGTTCGGGGAGCGCCAGGCGCAGCAGCATCAGGAACGGAGTCGCCGGCGGGAAGAGAGACGCGCCCACCGAGAACGCGCTCTGCGGCGCCTTCGCGACGAGCGTCCAGGTGAGCGCCGGAATCATGAGCATCATCATCGCGGGCGTCATGAGGTTCTGCGCGTCGCGCAGGTCGCTGCATGCCGATCCAATCGCGATGAACATCGCGCCGTAGGCCAGCACGGACAGCACGAGGAACATGACGAACCAGGCGAGCAGCCGCGGATCGAGCGCGTCGAGGTAGCCCCAGCGATGCGCCGCCCAGGCGCCGCCGATCAGGTACACGAGCGTCATCACCGCGGAGACGGCGGTGCTGGCCAGCAGCTTGCCGAGCATCAGCTCGAACGGCGTGACCGCGCCCAGCAGCACCTCGCTGATGCGGCTCATCTTCTCTTCCAGCACGCTGTTCAGCAGCTGTGGCGTCGTCATCACGACGATCAGGAAGAGCAGGAACATGAACCCGAGCGGAATGCCGACCGTTCGAATGCCGTCGACTTCCACCGCCGCCCGCACGCCGCCCTCGGCGGTGCGATCCAGCAGGCCGAGCTGCTCGATGGCGATCGGCTTCAGCAGCGCCGCGACGACGAGCGGGCTGACGTGCGCCTGCTCGAAACGGCGCTTGACGGCCTCCTTGAGCACCGCGCGCTGCAGCCAGTCGGGCAACTCGCGGTACGCGGGCGCGCCAGAGTAGTACCGAATCCTCGCGTCCGGCTCGTTGCCGATCAGGCCGGCGGGCAGCTCGACGAACGCAAAGAGGTCCTGGGTGCGCACGCGTTGCGACAGCGACAGCAGGAGCGCGTCCCGGTCGGCCGGCGCGGGCGGCGGGATCGACTCCAGCGTGAACTGCGGGCCCTCCGCGACCTTCGGGCCGAGGTCGCGCTCGCCGCGATTCCACGCCTCTACGGCCGTCTCGAGCGGCGCGAAGAGCTGGCCTGTGTTGTCGAGGACCGCGACGCGGCGGAACGTCTGGTTCGCCTGTCGCTCGACCACGCGCTGCAGCACGACCGCGCCGCCGAAGAGGATCGGCATGAGCATGATGCCGACGAGGAATCCCCGCGCGCGGACCGCAGTCTGGAACTCGGACTTGGCGATGATGAAGACCCTACGCACTCTGGACCTCCATCTCTTCGGGCGTCGGCCGGGCGATGCCGACGAAGATGTCGTGCAGCGACGGCCGGGCAATCTCGAAGTGCCGGACGGGCATCCGCGCCACGATCGCCGCGAGCAGCGCCTGAGGATCGCCGGTGAACTTCAGCTCGTGCAGCGCGCCGCGGGTCGACAGCGCCCACCACGCCCGGCACGGCCGAGAGCGCCGCCGCGGATCCGTCGACCCCGACCCGGACCAGGTCGTTCCCGTAGTCCGACTGGATTTCGTCGAGCGTCCCGTCGAGCACCTTCCGGCCGCGGAAGATCATGAAGATCCGGTCGCACATCCGCTCGGCGACGTTCATGTCGTGGGTGCTGAAGACGATGGTGGTGCCGGCCTTGCGGAGGATGTCGATCGCGTCGCGCAGCACGTCGGCGTTTACGGGGTCGAGGCCCGAAAACGGCTCGTCGAGGATCACCAGCTCGGGCCGCGATACCACCGCCGCGATGAACTGCACTTTCTGGGACATGCCTTTCGAGAGCGCCTCGATCTTCGCGTCCAGCCACGGGCGCAATTCGATTTGGTCGATCCACCTGGAAATCTCGTGGTCCACCTGCGCCCTGGTGGCGCCTTTCAACTCGCCGTAGTAGCGAAGCAGCCGCCTGACCGTCATTTTCTTGTAGAGGCCGCGTTCTTCTGGCAGATAACCTATTTTGTCGCGGACGATCGCCGTCCGGCTGTCCCCCAGCACTTCGATCCGCCCGGAATCCGGCAGGAGGATGTGCAGGATCATCCGGAGGGTGGTCGTCTTGCCCGACCCGTTCGGCCCGATGAACCCGTAGACGGAGCCCACCGGCACTTCGAGAGTCAGGTCGTCCACCGCCAGGTGGTTCCCAAACCGCTTGCTCACACCGGTCCAGCCTGACGGCTGGCATAATCGCGCCCATGTTTCTGATGGTGCCCCTTGTGGCCAGCCTCATTATCGGCGCGGATGCTGCCAATCCGCCTTCTGAGAATTCAGCGCCTCGGTCTTCGACCGGCTCAGCGCAAGGCTCCTTCGGCGGAAGCAGGGCAGGCGCCCCGCCCGATGACGTTTCTGGACCTGCTGGCGCTTCCGGCGCTCTCCGACCCGCAACTTTCACCGGACGGCCTCACCGTGGCCTACGTGCAGGACGCCCCGGATTGGAGTCAGAACAAGCGCATCGGGCACATCTGGCGCATCGGGATCGACGGTCAGCACCCGGAGCAGCTCACGCGCGGCGAACGCGGAGAGTCGAGCCCGCGGTGGTCCCCCGACGGCCGAACGCTGGCATTTCTTGCCAAGCGCGGCGAGGAGGACGACACGCAGGTGCAGTTGCTGCCGATGGCGGGCGGAGAGGCGCGCGCGCTTTCTGCGCACGTGACGGCAGTGTCCGCGATCCAGTGGTCGCCGGACGGCAGCCGCATCTACTTCCTTGCCGACGAGGCCAAGACGATTGAGGAGCGTGCCCGGGGTCGCAAAAAAGACGACGTATTTCAGTACCGACGAGCAGTTCAAGCAGCGTCAGCTGTGGTCGATCGACGTCGCCACCGGCAAGGAGACGCGCCTGACGACGGGCGAGTCGTCCGTGACGTCGTACCGGGTCTCGCCGGACGGCACGCGTCTGGTCTTCGAGCGCGCGCCGACGCCGCTCCTCGGCGACGCCGAGCACGGCGAGGTCTGGACGATGAAGGCCGACGGATCGGGGGCGACCGCGCTGACCTCCAACGGCGTGGCCGAGGAGGACGCGTCGGTGTCGCCGGACGGCACCACGATTCTCTTCCGCGCCGCCGCGAGCGCGACGTTCGACTCGTACTACCAGTCCGCCGTCTTCACCGTGCCCGTCGGCGGTGGCGCCGCGCGCCTCGTCGCGCCGAAGTTCCCCTACGAAGTCCAGGCGGCGTCGTGGGCCGATTCGCAGACGGTGCTCCTGGTGGCCAACATGGGCGTCCACTCTGAGATCTTCTCGATCGACCTCCGGCGCCCCGACGACCCGAAGCAGATTACCGACGGCGAGCACGCCCTCGACGGCTGGTCGTACGGGGCCTCGTCCGGGCCGGCACGTTTTCGTGCTGCAGGAGGCCGCGCGCCCCGGCGAGATCTGGACGCTGATCGACGGGACGGCCCCAGCGCGTCACCGACGTATTTGGTGATTTGACCAAACAATTCAAGATCGCCCGGCAGGAGCGTGTCTCCTGGAAGGCGCCCGACGGGCAGCTCGTCGAGGGTCTGTTGTTCTATCCGGTCGATTACGTGGCCGGTCGGAAGTATCCCGCCGTCGTCCAGACGCACGGCGGCCCGGCCAGCTCCGACCAGTTCGGCTGGGGCGGCCGGCTCAGCTACGCCCAGGTGCTCGCCGGCAGAAATTGCTTCGTATTTCGGCCGAATTACCGCGGCAGCACCGGGTACGGCAACGCGTTCCTCCGCGACATGGTCGGCCACTACTTCCGCAGCGCCCACCTGGACGTCCTCTCGGGCGTCGACTGGCTCGTCGCTCAAGGCCTGGCAGACCCCGATCGCCTCATCAAGATGGGTTGGAGCGCCGGAGGGCATATGACCAATAAAGTCATCACCTTCACGAACCGCTTCAAGGCCGCGTCTTCAGGCGCCGGCGCTGCCGACTGGGTTTCGATGTACGCGCAAAGCGACATCCGCAGCTACCGGACGCCCTGGTTTGGCGGCACGCCCTGGCAGGCCGGAGCGCCGATCGACAACTACTGGGAGAACTCGCCGCTGAAGTACGTCTCGAACGTGAAGACCCCGACGATTTTCTTCGTCGGCCAGGACGATCCGCGCGTGCCGCTGCCGCAGTCGGTCGAGATGTTCCGCGCGCTGAAGAGTCTCGGCGTGCCGACGCACTTGTATGTCGCCCCGCGCGAAGGGCACGGGTGGCAGGAACTGCGCCATCAGCTGTCAAAATTCAACGCGGAAATGGCGTGGTTTTCCCACTACGCGCTTGACATTCAATTCACGCCTGAAACTGCTCCAGAAAGTGCTGTGAAAGAGCTGCCTCGTCCTTGACACTCCTCTTGGCAGTTTGATACTCCTGACGGGCGGTCGGAGCATGCGTCGCCCCTCCAAGGCGGCCTCCCAACGCACTCCTCAGCCAGTCCGGCCGTGGATCCATGTAGACGACTGAGATGTCGCAGATTTTCCCACCGAGTGCCAATAGCTATGCGCGCGGAAGCATCATCGCCGTGGTTCTTCTCGCGGGCGGGCTTTTCCTCACGCTCGACCGACTGAGCCGCTCGCCCTTCGCCACGCACCAGGACGAGGTGCGCGAGCAGCCCGTGCAGTTCAGCCACCAGCACCACGCCGGCGGCCTTGGGATCGATTGCCGGTACTGCCACGCGACCGTCGAGAAGACGCCGTCGGCCGGCATCCCGCCGACCAAGACGTGCATGAACTGCCACTCGCAGATCTGGATCACGAGCCCGTACCTCGAGGTCGTGCGTGCCAGCTTCCGCGACGACAAGCCGCTGCACTGGCTGCGCGTGCACGACCTGCCCGACTTCGTCTACTTCAACCACAGCGTGCACGTGAAGAAGGGCGTCGGTTGCTCGACCTGCCACGGCCGCGTCGACCGCATGCCGCTCATGCGGCAGGAAGCGTCGCTGCAGATGGGATGGTGTCTCGACTGCCACAAGAACCCGGCGAAATACGTCCGGCCTCGTGAGCTCGTGACCCAGATGGACTACGTGCCGCCCGCCAACCAGATGGAAGTCGGCGAGCGGCTCGTCAAGGCGTACCAGATTCAGTCGTTGACTTCCTGCTCCACGTGCCACAGGTAGGCCTGGTCGGCACGAGACGCACATGAGCGCTGACAAGACACTCGACCTCGCTTCGATTCGCGCGCGGGCGGCACTGACGCCCGCGGCCGGCGGTATTGGCAGAGCCTCGAAGAGCTCGCCGACACCGAGGCCTTCGGCGATTTCGTCAAGCGCGAATTCCCCGCGCACGCCTCCGAATGGCTCGACCCGGTCGGCCGCCGCGGGTTCCTGAAGCTGATGGGCGCGTCGATGGCGCTGGCGGGCGCGACCGCCTGCACGCGGCAGCCCGACGAAGCCATCATTCCGTACGTCCGCACGCCCGAAGACGTGGTCCCCGGCAAGCCGCTCTTCTTCGCGACGACGATGACGCTGGCCGGCGTGGGCGCCGGCCTTCTGGCCGAGAGCCACGAAGGCCGGCCGACCAAGCTCGAAGGCAACCCGGATCACCCGTCGAGCAGCGGCGCCACCGACGCGCTCGGCCAGGGCGCCGTCCTCACGCTCTACGACCCCGACCGCAGCCAGTCGATCACGTATCTCGGCGAGGCGCGTCCGTGGGCGAGCTTCTCGCAGGCGATGCAGAACCAGCTCGCCGAGCTGAAGGCGCTGAACGGCGCCGGCCTGCGATTCCTGAGCAGCACCGTGGGCTCGCCGACGCTCGGCGCGCAGGTGAAAGAGATCCTCGCGGCGCTCCCGGGCGCGCGCTGGCACCAGTACGAGGCCGTCTCGCGGGAGAACGTCTACGGCGGCGCGGCGCTGGCCTTCGGCGAGCCCGCCGACGTCCACTACAAGCTCGATCAGGCCGACGTGATCGTCGTCCTCGACGCGGATCTGTTCGGCGCCGGCGTCGCGGGCAACGTGCGCTATGCGCGCGACTTCGCGAACGGCCGCCGGATTCGCAAGGCCACGGCGGAGATGAACCGGCTCTACGTGGCCGAGCCGACGCCGACCGCCGCCGGATCGATTGCCGATCATCGCCTGCCGTTCCGCGCCAGCCAGATGGAAGCCGCGGCGCGCGCGATTCTCGCGGGCGTCGAGGGCGGCGCGGTGCCGTCGCTCGGCGAAGCGGCCGACAAGTTCTTCGCGGCGGCCGTGAAGGACCTGGTCGCGGCGAAGGGCAAGGGCGTCGTGATCGTCGGCGACCGCCAGCCCGCCGCGGTCCACGCGGTCGCCCACGCGATCAACCAGTCGCTCGGCAACATCGGCACCACGGTGGTGCTCACCGATCCGATTGCCGTCGACGCCACGTCGCAGACCGCGTCGCTCACCTCGCTCGTCGCCGACATGAACGCCGGCCAGGTGCAGCTGCTCGTGATGCTCGACGTGAACCCGGTCTTCACCGCGCCGGTGGATCTCGATTTCGCGTCGGCCTTGAAGAAGGTCCGCACGCGCGTCCACGCGGGCCTGTTCGACGACGAGACGGCCGAGCTCAGCCAGTGGCACGTGCCGACGACGCATTTCCTCGAGGAGTGGAGCGACGCGCGGGCGCACGACGGCACCGCGTCGATCGTGCAGCCGCTGATCCTGCCGCTCTACCAGGGCAAGTCGCTGCACGAAGTGGCGGCCGTCTTCAGCGCGAAGCCCGAGCGGAACGGCCTCGATGTCGTGAAGGAGTTCTGGCAGGCGCAGCCGCAGGCGGCCGGCCAGGACTTCACGAAGTTCTGGCGCAAGTCGGTGCACGACGGCGTCATCGCCGCGCTCGGCGCTCCCCGCCAAGTCCGTCGGGAAGGCGCAGGTGCCGCCGGTCTCCGCGCCGGCGGCCGGCAGCGGCTACGAGGTCGCCTTCGCGCCCGACCCGACGATCTACGACGGGCGCTTCGCCAACAACGGCTGGCTGCAGGAGACGCCGAAGCCGCTCACGAAGATCACGTGGGACAACGCCGTGCTGGTCTCGCCGGCGACGGCGTCGAAACTCGGCGTGAAGAACGGCGACAACGTCGAGATCACGTGGAAGGGCCGCACGCTGCAGGCGCCCGTGTGGCTGCAGCCGGGACACGCCGCCGAGGCGCTGACGGTGTACCTCGGCCTCGGGCGCAGCGCGCTCGGGCCGCGTCGGCGACGGCGTCGGCTACAACGGATACGCCATCCGCACGTCGGATGCGCCGGCGTTCGGGGTCGGCGCGCAGGTCCGCCGCACCGGCGGCGTCACGCTCATCGCCTCGACGCAGGGCCACCACTCGATGGAAGGCCGGGCGCTCGTCCGCGCCGCCACGTTCGAGGAGTTCAAGAAGAACCCGGACTTCGCGCACCACATGGGCGAGGAAGCGCCGGCCAAGACGCTTGACGCTCTACAACCTGACGGCCCAGCAGCGCGAGCGCACGCTGGCGGAGCACGCGCCCACGACCTACGCGTGGGGGATGGCGATCGATCAGAGCGTCTGCACCGGCTGCAGCGCCTGCGTCGTCGCGTGCTACGCCGAGAACAACATCCCGGTGATCGGGAAGGAGCAGGTGCTCCGCGGCCGCGAGATGGCCTGGATCCGCATCGATCGCTACTTCGAAGGCGACGCGGACAACCCGGCGATCTACCACCAGCCGATGCTCTGCCAGCAGTGCGAGAACGCGCCCTGCGAGGTCGTCTGCCCGGTGGCCGCCACCACGCACAGCAGCGAAGGCCTGAACGACATGGTCTACAACCGCTGCGTCGGCACGCGCTACTGCTCGAACAACTGCCCGTACAAGGTTCGCCGGTTCAACTTCCTGCTCTACTCGGACTGGGACACGACCTCCTACAAGCTGCAGCGCAACCCGAACGTCACGGTGCGCAGCCGCGGCGTCATGGAGAAGTGCACCTACTGCGTGCAGCGCATCAACCGCGCGCGGCAGGACTCGAAGGTCGAGGGCCGCACGATCCAGGACGGCGAGATCAAGACGGCGTGCCAGCAGGCGTGCCCGACCGACGCCATCGTCTTCGGCGACATCAACGATCCGGACAGCCGGGTCTCGCAGCTGAAGGCCGAGTCGACCAACTACGGGGTGCTCGCCGAGTTGAACACCCATCCGCGCACGACGTACCTCGCGCAGGTGAAGAACCCGAACGCGGCGCTCGAGACCGAGCTGCCCGGCATGGAGAAGGAAGAACCGCGCGCGCTGCCGAAGGTCCCGGGCAAGGACATGTCCGAGACCAACAGCATGACCCACGCGCCGAGGTAGGCCCGAGTTGTCTATGGCTGATCGTCAACCCCCGATGGATTCGCACGCCGCCCCGGCCCCGGCCGGCGTGGCGCGGCTGCAATCCGACGTGCTCGCGCCGGGCCACTCGTTCGGCTCGGTGACCGACGAGATCACCTCGGCGGTCCTGCGGCCCGGCTTCCGGCCGGGCTGGCTGGTCGGCTTCGTGATCGCGTTCGGCGTGATGTCGATGTTCCTGTTCGCCGTGTCCGTACCTGCTCATCAAGGGCACCGGGATCTGGGGCGTCAACATCCCGGTCGGCTGGGGCTTCGCGATCGTCAACTTCGTCTGGTGGATCGGTATCGGCCACGCCGGCACGCTGATCTCGGCGATCCTGCTGCTCTTCCGGCAGAAGTGGCGCATGTCGATCAGCCGCTTCGCCGAGGCGATGACGATCTTCGCGGTCATGTGCGCGGCGGTCTTCCCGGTGTTCCACACCGGCCGTCCGTGGCTGGCGGCGTACTGGCTGTTCCCGTACCCGAACAGCATGAACATCTGGCCGAACTTCCGCAGTCCCCTCATCTGGGACGTCTTCGCGGTGTCGACCTACGCCACGGTGTCGGTGCTGTTCTGGTACGTCGGCCTGATCCCCGACCTGGCGACGATGCGCGATCGGGCGCAGGCCGCTGTGGGTGAAGCGCTTCTACGGGGTGCTGTCGCTCGGCTGGCGCGGGTCGGCCATGCACTGGCAGCGCTACGAAACCGCGTCGCTGCTGCTGGCGGGCCTGGCGACGCCGCTGGTCCTCTCGGTCCACACGGTCGTGAGCTTCGACTTCGCGGTGGCGATCGTGCCGGGCTGGCACACGACGATCTTCCCGCCGTACTTCGTCGCCGGCGCCATCTACTCCGGCTTCGCGATGGTGCTCACGCTCGCCATTCCCATCCGCGCGTACTACGGGATGGAAGACTTCATCACGATGCGGCACATCCAGAACTGTGCCAAGGTCATGCTGTGCACCGGCCTCATCGTGCTCTACGGCTACTCGGTCGAGGCGTTCATGGGCTGGTTCAGCGGCAGCCCGTACGAAGGCTTCATGATCTGCGAACCGGATGACCGGCAACTACTGGTACATGTACTGGTTCCTCATCTTCTGCAACGGCATCATGCCGCAGACGTTGTGGTTCAAGAAGGTGCGGACGAACATCCCGCTGCTGTTCTGCATCGCGCTGGTCGTCAACGTCGGCATGTGGCTCGAGCGCTTCGTCATCGTCGTGACGAGCCTGAGCCGCGACTTCCTGCCGTCGGCGTGGGGCATGTATGCGGGCACGATGTGGGACTGGATGACCTACATCGGCACGCTGGGCCTGTTCACGTGGCTGATGTTCATCTTCCTGCGCCTGCTCCCGATGATCTCGATGTTCGAGATGCGGACGATCGTGCCGGCCGCGAAGATCAAGTCGGAGGGCGCCCACTAGGCGGCACTGACATGCACCACGTGGATGACACGCCCAAGCTGTACGGCCTGATGGCCGAGTTCGACTCGGCGACGGCAATCGTGTCGGCCGCGCGGAAGGCCCGCGAGGCCGGCTACGCGAAGGTCGACGCCTACACGCCGTTCCCGATTCACGAGCTCGACGCGGCGCTGAAGCTGCCGCGCACGAAGCTGCCGTGGCTCGTCTTCTTCGGCGGGCATCGGCGGCATGCTCGGCGGCTTCGCCCTCGAGTACTGGGTTTCCGTGATCGACTACCCGTTGAACATCGGCGGCCGGCCGTTCGCGAGCTGGCCCGACTTCGTGATTCCCGCGTACGAGACGACGATTCTCTGCGCGTCGATCACCGCGGTCGTGGGGATGATCACGTTGAACGGGCTGCCGCAGCCGTATCACCCGGTGTTCAACGCGCCGAACTTCTCGAACGCGTCGGCCGACCGGTTCTTCCTGGTGCGTCGAGACGGCCGATCCGAAGTTCGACGCGGCCGGGCACGAGACAGTTTCTCGAGGGCCTGCACCCGCTCGGAGTGACCGACGTTGCGGAATAGCCATCTCGCCGCCTTCGTGGCCGTTGGCGCGCTGACGATCTTCGGCGCCGCCTGCCGCCAGGACATGCACAACGCGCCGCGCGTCGATCCGTACGAAGAGACGGACGCGTTCCCGGACGGGCGCGGAATGCGGCCCCTGCCGGAAGGCACTGTCGCGCGCGGGCACCTCAACGAAGACGAGCTGATGTTCACCGGCAAGGTGAACGGGCAGCTCGCCGACGAGTTCCCGTTCCCGGTGACCCGTGACGTGCTCGAGCGCGGGCACGATCGCTTCAACGTCTACTGCTCGCCCTGCCATGGGCGGACGGCAGAGGGCAACGGGATGATCGTGCAGCGCGGCCTCAGGCCGCCGCCGTCGTTCCACGACGACAAGATTCGGACGCAGCCGGTCGGCTACTACTTCGACGTCATGACCAACGGCTTCGGCGCCATGCAGGACTACCGCATGCAGCTCGAGCCGAAGGATCGGTGGGCGGTGGCGTCCTACATCCGCGCGCTGCAGTACAGCCAGCGGGCCAGCGTGGCCGACGTGCCGTCGGACAAGCGCGGCGAGCTCGACAAGCCCGCCGTCGACGAAACGAAACCGGCGCCGTCGCACGGAGAGCACTGAGGCGATGACTGATTCGACTTACGCCGTGCCGTCTGGCGCGGCCGGCATCCAGCGCCTGGCGGCCGTCGTCGGCGTCGTGGGCCTGGCGTTGTGCGCGTTCGGCTTCACGAGCAGCCCCGAGCAGTTCTATCGCGCGTGGCTCGTCGCGTTCCTGTTCTGGTGGGGCGTGTCGCTCGGTTCGATGGCGTGGATGATGGTGCACCACCTGTCGGGCGGGCAGTGGGGCGTGGTCACGCGCCGGGTGTTCGAGGCCTCGAGCCGGACGCTGCCGCTCATGGCGGCTGGTGTTCCTGCCGGTCGCCTTCGGCGCGCGCTACTTGTACCCCTGGGCGCGTCCCGAGGAGGTCGCCACCGATGCGATCCTGCAGCACCGGGCGGCCTACCTGAACACCTCGTTCTTCTACGTGCGCGCGGCGCTCTACTTCCTGCTCTGGACCGGCATGGCCTACGCCATACTCGGCTGGTCGCGCCGGCAGGACGCCGCGCCGGAGGATGCCTCGCTGGCGCTCCGCATGCAGCGGCTGAGCGGCGGGGGCCTCCTGCTCTACGGGATCACGCTCTTCTTTGCCTCCGTGGACTGGCTGATGGTCGTCGACGCCGCACTGGTTCTCGACGCATCTACGGGATCCTGATGCTCGGCGGCCAGGGCCTCGCGTCGATGGCGTTCACCATCGCCGTGATGGTGCTGCTGGCGCCGCGCCGAGCCGTTCGCGCACGTCGTCAAGGCCGACCACCTGCACGATCTCGGGAAGCTGATGCTGGCCTTCGTCATGCTGTGGGCCTATTTTCAGTTCTCGCAGTTCCTGATCATCTGGTCGGCCAACCTGCCCGATGGAGATCGCGTTCTACCTGACGCGCATCGAGGGCGCGTGGGTGTACCTCAGCGCGCTGCGTCATCCTCGGCCACTTCGTGCTGCCGTTCCTGCTGCTTGCTGAACCGCGACTTGAAGCGCGGCGCCGCCGTGGCGCTTGTCGCGCTCTACATCATCGCGATGCGCTTCGTGGATCTCTTCTGGCTGATGGGCCCGCGCGACGGACACGCCGCGCCGGCGCTTGAGCTGGATGAACTTCGTCACGCCTCTGGCGATCGGCGGCGTCTGGATTGCCGTGTTCCTCTGGCAGCTGGGCTCGCGACCGCTGCTGCCGCTCGGCGATCAGGGCCTGGCCGAAGTGCTCGAGAGCCACGGGCACTGACCGTAGTCCGTAGTCTGTAGTCCGTAGTCTGTAGTCCGATCCGAGCAGCCCGATGAGCGAGCGCAACGCCGATTTCGTCGGCCACGAACCACCGACGCCGAGATCGGCCCGCTGGTCCGCTTCGCCATGTTCCTGGCGGCGATCGTCATCGTCTGCGCGCCCTCGTCGATCGGCCTCTACAAGTATCTCGACGCCCGCGAGATGGCCGAGAAGGCGGGCCGCTATCCGCTCGCTGAGGGCATCGTCCGCCCGCTGCCGCCGCCGCCGCGGCTGCAGACCTATCCGTTCGACGACATCAAGGAGCTGCGGAAGGAAGAGAACAAGGTGCTCGACCACTACGCGTGGGTCGATCAGAACGCCGGCGTCGTCCGGATTCCGATCGAGCGCGCGATTGACGTGCTTGCCGAAAAGGGTCTGCCGTATCGCCAGGCAGGTCCCGCAGGTCCGCAGGTGAGGCAGGTCAGATGGGTCCGGGGGACTCCGTGACGCCCGAGCGCGCCAAGGGGCCGGCGGCGGAGAAGCACTGACGGACGTGATGCGAGTTCGAGTAGTCGCCTTCATCGTGGCTCTCGCGGCGCTGACGCCGTCGGCGAGCCGTGCCCAGGACCTGGGCCCGGCGCCCGGCGAGCGCGTGGGCGCCGGTGTGCCGGCCCAGGCGGGATGCCGGAGCTGCTGCAGGAAGTCGGCCTCGATCAGAAGCTGAACGCGCAGATTCCGCTGAACCTGACGTTCAAGGACGAGTCCGGCCGCACCGTGAAGCTCGGCGACTACTTCGGCAACCGGCCGGTGATCCTGACGCTGAACTACTTCGAGTGCCCGATGCTCTGCACCGAGGTGCTGAACGGGCTGACGGGCGCGCTGAGCACGCTGAACTTTTCGATCGGGAAGGACTTCGACGTCGTCACGGTGAGCTTCGATCCGCGCGATACGCCGGAGCTCGCGAGCGCGAAGAAGGCGAACTACGTGAGCGCGGTACCGCCGCGACGGCGCCGCTGAAGGATGGCACTTCCTGACGGGGAACGAGCCGGAGATCTCCGTGCTGACGCGCGCGGTCGGCTTCCGGTACGCCTACAACAAGGCGGTCGGGCAGTACGCGCACGCCAGCGGGATCATGGTCGTGACGCCGGACGGCCGGCTGTCGCGTTACTTCTACGGCATCGAGTACGGGCCGCGCGATCTGACGCTGGCGCTGATCGAGTCGGCGGATCGGAAGATCGGCAGCCCGGTCGACCAGCTGCTGCTGGCCTGTTTCCACTACGACCCGTCGAGCGGCAAGTACAGCCTCGCGGTGATGCGGATGGTGCGGACCGGCCGGCGTGGCGACGCTGCTGGTCATTGGCGGGACCGTCGTGATGATGCGAAGGCGGGAGCGGAGAGGGCCACTCCCGTCGGACGCCGGGCGCTAGCTTCGGCGCGGCGATCGACGACCCCACGAGAGCACATGGCACCGAGCATCCAGTTTTTCCCCGAACAGGCCTCCACGCTGGCCTCCCGCGTGGACAACCTGTATTTCTTCATGCTGGCCACCAGCGGCTTCTTCGCCGTGCTCGTCATCGGTGCTGGTCGTCTTCTTCGCCATCAAGTACCGCCGGCGTCACCCGGACGAGCAAGGCGAGCCGATCCATGGATCGCTGGCGCTCGAGCTCGATCTGGACGGGCATCCCCTTCATCATCGCGATGGTGATGTTCGTGTGGGGCGCGAGCGTGTACTTCGCGCTGGCGCGCGTCCCCGACCAGGCGCTCGACGTCTACGCGGTCGGCAAGCAGTGGATGTGGAAGTTCCAGCACCGCGAGGGGCAGCGTGAGATCAACGAGCTGCACGTGCCGGTCGAACACGCCGATCCGCGTGATCATGACGTCGGAAGACGTGCTGCACGACCTGTTCTTCCCCACGTTCCGCACGAAGATGGACGCGCTTCCGGGGCGCTACACGCAGCTCTGGTTCACCGCCACGAAGACGGGCACGTTCCACATCTTCTGCGCGGAGTACTGCGGCACGCGGCATTCCGGGATGATCGGCCACGTGACCGTGATGACGCAGGCCGACTACGAGACCTGGCTCGGCGGCGCCGTTCGGCGGGCGGCTCGCTCGCGGACAAGGGCGAGCAGCTCTTCACGCAGTTCGCCTGCATCACCTGCCATCGCGGCGATTCGCGCAGGGCCGCGGCCCGGTGCTGAACGGCCTGCTCGGCTCTACCGTGCACTTCGGCGACGGCAGCACCCTCACGGCCGACGCGGCGTACGTGCGCGAGTCGATCCTGAACCCGACGGCGAAGGTCGTGACCGGCTTCCAGCCGATCATGCCGACGTTCCAGGGCCAGGTCACCGAAGAGCAGATCCTCGCGCTGACGGAGTACATCAAGTCGCTGCCGGCAGCGGCGCCGGATCGGCAGAACTGGCGGCGCAGGCGCGAGCCCGGCCACGCCAACGCCTGTCCGACGAAGTTAGGAACGAGAGCCATGACGACAACTGACGCGGCACGGGCGGCATTTCCAGCACGCCATTACCTGAACGAGCCAGAGGGCGTCAAGAGCTGGCTGCTGACGACCGACCACAAGCGGATCGCGCTGCTCTACCTGTTCTCGATCACGGCCTTCTTCTTCCTCGGCGGGTTCTTCGCTCTGCTGATCCGGCTGCAGCTCCTGATCGCCGACCGGCGACGCTCATGGGCTCGGACACCTACAACAAGGTGTTCACCATGCACGGCGTGATCATGGTGTTCTTCTTCCTGATCCCGTCGATCCCCGCGACGCTCGGCAACTTCCTGCGTGCCGATCATGATCGGCGCCAAGGACCTCGCGTTCCCGAAGATCAACCTGCTCAGCTGGTACATCTACGTCCTGGGCGGGCTCTTCGCGCTGGCGGCGCTCGTCGGCGGCGGCGTGGACACTGGCTGGACCTTCTACACGCCCTACAGCTCGATGTCGTCGAACAGCCGCGTGCTGACGGCGGGCGTTGGCGTCTTCATTACCGGCTTCTCGTCGATTCTGACCGGCCTGAACTTCATCGTCACGATGCACCGGATGCGCGCGCCCGGCATGACCTGGTTCCGGCTGCCGCTCTTCATCTGGGCGCATTACGCGACCAGCCTGATCATGGTGCTCGGCACGCCGGTCATCGCCATCACGGTGCTGCTGATGGCGTTCGAGCGCGTGCTTCGCGTCGGCATCTTCGACCCGTCGATTGGCGGCGACCCGGTCCTCTTCCAGCACCTGTTCTGGTTCTACTCGCACCCGGCCGTCTACATCATGGTGCTGCCGGGGATGGGCGTGATGTCGGAGCTGATCGCGCCGGGCGCGCGCAAGAACGTGTTCGGCTACAGCTTCGTGGCGTTCTCGAGCCTGGCCATCGCGATCATCGGCTTCCTCGTCTGGGGCCACCACATGTTCGTCGCCGGCCAGACGCCCTACGCCGGCCTGGTGTTCTCGATCATCACGTATCTGGTCGGCGTGCCGTCGGCGGTCAAGACGTTCAACTGGACGGCGACGCTCTACAAGGGCTCCATCTCCTACGACACGCCGATGCTCTACGCGTTTCGGGTTCATCGGGCTCTTCCTGATCGGCGGCCTGACGGGCCTGTTCCTGGCGGCCATCGGCCTCGACGTCCACCTGACCGACACCTACTTCGTCGTCGCGCACTTCCACTACATCATGGTCGGCGGCACGCTGATGGCGTATCTGGGCGGCCTTCACTACTGGTGGCCGAAGATCAGCGGCCGGCTCTATCCCGAAGGCGTGGGCGCGGCTGAGCGCGGTGCATCGTCTTCATCGGGTTCAACCTGACGTTCCTGCCCCAGTTCATCGTCGGCTACATCGGGATGCCGCGGCGCTATGCGATGTATCCGCCGGAGTTCCAGGTCTACAACGTCCTGTCGACGGCTGGCGCCACCGTGCTCGGCGTGGGCTACCTGCTGCCGATGATTTATCTGACCTGGGCGTGGTTCTACGGCAAGCCGGCGGGCGACAACCCGTGGGGCGCCAAGGGCCTCGAGTGGGAGACGACCTCACCGCCGCCCACGTTCAACTTCGACACGACGCCGATCGTCACCGAGGCGACGCACCAGTACGGGCACCACGAGGAGGTCAAGGTTGTCTGACGCGGCGCTGACTCAGGGGCTGCACGCCGCGCACCATCCGCGGCAGATGCACCATTTCGACTCGATGGCGCAGCAGAAGGAGACTGCGACCTTCGGGATGTGGGTGTTCCTCGTCACGGAGATCATGTTCTTCGGCGGCATGTTCGCCGCCTACATGCTCTACCGGATGTGGTACTTCCCCGGGTTCGCGGCCGCGAGCAGCGAGCTCGACATCACGCTCGGCGGCACGAACACCGTCGTCCTCATCGGCGTCGTCCCTGACGGTGGCGATGGCGGTGCACGCCGCGCAGCTCGGGAAGAGGAACCAGACGGTGTGGCTGCTCATCGCCACCGGCGTCCTGGGCGTCGTCTTCCTCGTCATCAAGTACTTCGAATACAAGGTCAAGTTCGCCGGGCACCATCTCCCCGACGGCGGAATGATCTGGCTGTTCCCTGGACGGGAATTCCAGCTGGGTCCGTTCACCTACGGCGGCTTCGACGTCTCGCAGAGCCCCGAGCTGGCGCCCATCGCGTCGCAGGTCCGGATCTTCATGGTGATTTACTTCGCCCTGACCGGCATGCACGCGCTGCACATGATCATCGGCATCGGCATCCTGTCGGTGATCCTGCGCATGGCCATTCGCGGCGAGTTCTCGAAGGAGTGGCACATCCCGGTCGAGATCTTCGGGCTCTACTGGCACTTCGTGGACATCGTCTGGATTTTCCTGTTCCCGCTCTTGTATCTCGTCCATCGTCACGGGTAAACGGCGCATGAGTCACCTGGAAGACGGCCACGATCACATCCTGCCGGCGACGACGTACTACGGCATCTTCGCCGTGCTGATGGTCCTCACGGCGGCGACGGTCGGCGCCGCGTTCGTGGACCTCGGACCGCTCAACATCATCGTCGCGCTCACGATTGCCGTCGTGAAGGCGTCGCTCGTCGTGCTGATCTTCATGCACGTGAAGTACGGCGATCGCCTGAACTGGGTGGTCGTCGGCGCGGGCGTGTTCTGGCTGTTCATCCTGTTGAGCATGCTGATGCTCGACTACAGCAGCCGCGGCTGGATGAACGTCCCACCGATTCAGCACGTCTCGTAGAACGATAACCGGGGAAGTCGCGTTGATCTGACCGGTAGCCGGTTGAGCCTGGTCAACCGGTTGAACCGGTAGAGCCGGTCAACCGGTTCCAGGTTTCTAGGTCGTCGGCCTGCTCACGTCCGCGGTAGGCAGAAACTTCGGCGCGCGCGCTTCTTCGTCGCCTGCTCGAACGCGTACGCGAGCTTGAAGAGCTTCGGCTCGCTCCACGCGCGGCCGATGAAGCTCACGCCCACCGGCAGCCCGAAGACGAATCCCGCCGGCACGGTGATGTGGGGATAGCCGGCCACCGCGGCGATCGTCGAGCTGCCGCCGGTGTCGTGGTCGCCGTCCACCAGATCCGTCAGCCAGGCCGGCGCGCCCGTCGGGCAGAAGAGCGCGTCGAGCTTGAAGTGCGTCATCACGAGGTCGATGCCGCTGCGTGCGTGAGTTGAGACGGCACGACTCGAGCGCCTTGACGTACTTCGGGTCGGTCAGCGGGCCCTTCTTCTGGGCCATCTCGAAGATCTCCTGGCCGAAGTACGGCAGCTCGCGATCCTTGTTCGTGACGTTGAACGCGATCGCGTCCTTGAGCGTCTTGACCGCTCCGCCGCGCGCGGCGAGATACTTGTTGAGCCCCGCCTTGAACTCGTAGAGCAGCACCTCGAATTCCGGATCGCCCAGCGCGCCGATCGTCGTCACGTCCGCCGGATCGACGATGACGGCGCCCAGGCTCTTCATCGTGTCGATGGCTTCAGTCGCAATCGCGTCCGCGCCCGAGTGGTAGCCGAAGAGCCGCTTGCGGGCGATGCCGATGCGCGCGCCTTTCAGGCCGTTGGCGTCGAGATACTGCGTGTAGTCCTTCCTCGCGCGGTTGGACGAGCTGGCCGTCGCCGGATCGCTGACGTCGAGACCCACCATGGCGCCAAGCATGATCGCCGCGTCGCGCACCGAACGGGTCATCGGGCCCGCGGTGTCCTGCGTGTGAGAGATCGGGATGATGCCCGCGCGGCTGAGGAGTCCCACCGTCGGCTTCACGCCGACGAGGCCACAGTTGTTCGACGGCGAGACGATCGAGCCGTCGGTTTCGCTGCCGACGCCGGCCACCGCGAGATTCGCCGAGATCGCCGCGCCGGTGCCGGACGACGAGCCCGACGGGTTGCGATCGAGCGCGTAAGGATTGCGGCACTGTCCGCCGCGGCCGGACCAGCCGCTCGACGAATGGGTGGAGCGGAAGTTCGCCCACTCGCTCAGGTTCGTCTTGCCGAGAATCACGGCGCCGGCCTCGCGCAGCCGCGCGACGATGAAGGCGTCCTTCGGCGCGGGCGTGCCGGCGAGGGCGAGCGACCCGGCGGTGGTCATCATCTTGTCGCCGGTGTCGACGTTGTCCTTCACCAGCACGGGAATGCCGTGCAGGGGCCCTCGAACCTTGCCGGCCTTGCGCTCTGCGTCCAGGGCGTCCGCGATGGCGAGCGCCTCCGGGTTGGTCTCGAGCAGCGCATGGAGCGACGGACCCTGGCGGTCCAGCGCCTCTATCCGCGCGAGGTACTTCCGCGCCAGCGAGGCCGCCGTCTCCTCCCCGGACGTCAATTTCTGCTGAAGATCCGCGATCGTGAGCTCGTCCAGCTCGAAGCCCTGGTCAGCGGGTAAAGGGGGACTGTCCCCACTGCGGGGCTCGTGTTCAATAGTGGAACGCGCCGAGGCTGGGGCAGACTGCAGCGCAAGGCCGGTTCCGGCGAGTGCGCCGTACCTGAGAAAGGCGCGGCGGTCGACGCCGACGGATGAGGGCTCAGCGGGCTTGCTCATGCGCGATCTCCTTGACCGGCGCGCCAGCCGCGCGCGATGCCGGGAGTATCGCACGCGTCGGGCTCATCAGCCATTCGGCACGCCTCCCTCGCACCACGCTGCCACATCGTGTATGATCCGCCGCCAATCGCACTGCCATGGCCAGCGAACAGCACCCGCCAGACGACTTCATCGCGTATCCAACGAATCGCGTGGTGGGCACGATCGTCGACCCGGAGCATGCCCGGGCTGCCATCGAGGCTCTGCTGCATGCCGGGTTCGCGCGGCAGGACATCGACATCCTCCATGGCGAAGAGGACCTCCACAGGCCGGATCCCACAGGCGCCGAGCACAGGTTCCTCACCCAGTTTCAACGGACCCTGATTCGGACGCTCGGCGACGAGCACAAACACCTGCTTCATTACGTAGAGGACGTGCGAGCGGGCCGATGGGTGATCATGGTGCTCGCGAAGAAACGCGACAAGCGTGAGGCCGCGGCGGACATCCTGGGCAGCCATGGCGCGGAATCCATCGAGTTCTATGGCAGATGGTCCTGGCACTCGCTGGATGCCCACCCGGCGGCGCCAGACGGCTCGCTTCGCGATCCTGCGCCTGGCCGGACGTACCAGATAGATCTCGGCGGAACCGTCACTCGTGTGCGGATGGACTCAGCGTCCAGGGTCACGATCCTTCACAGGTCCAGCGGCTCTCCAGACATCTCCCGCATTCCGGTCACGCATCTCAAACCACAACTGCTGATGATTACCTGGCAGGATGGCCGGACGACCTACGTGCATGTCTACGACTTCGAGAGCGGCGAGGTGCACGCAGTCGTGAGTGAATTCGACCGCAGTGTCTACCGCGAGAAGGGCACGGTACGCCGAGCGGACTAAGCCCTCAGCCCCGATCGCGCGCTTGAACGCCCCCGGCCCGGATAGACTTCATCCTATGACCGAGTCCGAAGAAGCGTTCGCGCGGCGGGCCGTCCGGCGCAAGGGGCTGTTCCTCAAGCTGTCTGTGGCGAGCCTGATCGTCGCGGCGGGCCTCGTCGTTCTGTACTCGACCTTCTGGTGGCGGGACCACAGCTACCCTGTCGGGCCGCGGGCCGTCATCATCCTGCTCATCCTCCTCAACGCCCGACAGAACCTCCGTCAGGTACAGGTACGGGGGCGTGCTCGAGCAACTCCTGCCCCCAAAATAGTCGCCGCGATGACGGTCCGCGAGGTCGTCCGCAACCCGTACGTCTGGGGCATGCTGATCGGCATCGTCACTCTGACGGCGATCCGCCCGCTCCTGCACCGCGTCCCCGAGCTGCCGCCGGTCATCGGCCACGCCCCGGAGTTGGCCCTCGTCGATTCCGACGGGCGTCCGTTCGGCAGCGTGCAGTTGAAGGGGCAGGTGTACATCGTCAGCTTCTTCTTCACGAGCTGCCGCTCGATCTGCCCCGCGATCATGCACGGGATGGCAAGGCTTCAGGCGAGGTTGGATGAGCGGGGGATCCACGGAATCCGGCTTGTGAGCATCAGCGTCGATCCTGAGCACGACACTCCGGAGGTCTTGCGCGCCTATGGAAAGGATCTCGCCGTGAAGCCCGAGCGCTGGACCCTGCTTACCGGCGACCCGGAGACGATCCGGGCCGTGGTCGTGGACGGGTTCAAGGCGCCGCTCGAGCACGCCCCCGCGACTCCAGCCCGCCCAATCGAGATCGCGCACACCGGCAAGGTCGTGCTCGTGGACGGCTCCGGCGGGATCCGCGGCTACTACGACACCGACGACATGGGGCTCGACGAGGTGTTCAACCGCGCGCAGCACGTGCTTCTGAAATAGAAGGGCGCAAGGGGCGCGGCGTGCTTGACCCTGTCAGAGTTCGTGGATAACATTCGGCCTCAATTTCGGTCGTTCCCTCCGGCGAAGGTTCGTGCGCGGCGGATACGGCATCACCGGTCCGTCGCGGATTCGCGGCTTGGGCAACGGTCCTCCAGCGCCCCGGAGTCCTAACCGTTGGCCCAGATCTTTCCGCCATGGTGGAACAAGCTCCCGATCGTGGCCGCAATCGCGGGCAGCGTCGGTCCGGTGCTCGTGGTCGCAGGCGTCTGGTACTACTTTTCCCCGTGGTACACAGACGTGGGCTACCGTCCCGTTCAGCCCGTCCCCTACAGCCATAAACTCCACGTCGGCGAGCTCGGTCTCGATTGCCGCTACTGTCACGCCTCGGTCGAGATTTCTGCCGTCGCGAACGTTCCGCCCACCCAGACGTGCATGAACTGCCATCGCCTCGTGAAGAAGGACAGCGAGGCGCTCGCACCGATTCGTGAAAGCGCCGAGAGCGGCCGGCCGATGCACTGGATTCGCGTCCACAAGCTTCCCGACTACGCCTATTTCGCCCACAACGCGCACGTGGCGGCAGGAATCGGCTGCGTCACCTGCCACGGCCGCATCGACGAGATGGAAACGGTCACGCAGATGAAGCCCCTCAGTATGAGCTGGTGCCTCGATTGCCACCGCAACCCCGGCCCTAATAGACGCCCGGTCTCCGAGGTCACCAACATGAAATGGACCCCTCCCCGGGACGTCGAAGTGCTCGCGGCGAAGCTTGACCGCGCACGACCCGTCAATCCGCCGACTGAGTGTTCAGGGTGCCACCGATGAGTCGGACCTACTGGCGAAGCCTCGCGCAGATCGAGGATCGCCCCGAGTATCGCGACGCCCTCGAGCGGGAGTTCCCGGAGGGCGCCTCGGAGCTTCCCGAAGGCGTCACCCGGCGCGAGATGATGATGCTCCTGGGCGCCTCGCTGTCGCTCGCAGGAGTCGTTGGGTGCCGGCGCCCCGTCGAAGAGATTGTCCCGTTTGTCACCGCTCCCGAGGAGACCCTTCCTGGGATTCCCCGCTACTACGCGACGAGCATGCCGTTCCGCCGGAGCGCCTACGGCCTGATCGTCGAGAGCCACGAAGGCCGACCGACCAAGATCGAGGGAAACCCGTCGCACCCCTCGACCCTCGGGGCTTCGAGCTCCCTCGTCCAGGCGTCCGTGCTCGGCCTCTACGATCCCGACCGCTCGCAATCGGTCACGTTCCAGGGTTCGCCGAAGTCGTGGAGCGATTTCGTGAAGGCCTGGGGGCCGCTGTCACAGGCTCATGCTGCAGATGGCGGCGCCTCCCTCGCAGTCCTGTCCGAATCTTTTTCTTCCCCCACCCTGGCGCGTCTGGCCTCCGAGCTCCGTGCGCGGTATCCCCAGTTGCAGTGGGCGACCTACGACGCGGTAAGCGACGAGAACCGGCTCGCGGGACTACGGGCGGCCACCGGGCGCGACGTCGATCTCATGCTCCGCCTCGATCGAGCCGCGGTGGTTCTCGCCCTCGACGCCGACCCGCTTCTCACCGACCCGGAGATGATCCGTCACGCGCGAGGTTTCGCCGACGGACGGCGTGCGGGAGCGTCCGGCGGCTGCGATGAACCGACTTTACGCGGTTGAAGGGGTCTATTCGCTGACGGGAGCCATGGCTGATCATCGGCTCCGTCTCGAGAGTCGGCAGATCGGTCCGTTCCTCGCCGCGCTCGCCGCGCGGCTGGCACTGCCCGCGGGCGCCGCAGCCCCGGCGGGCACTGCGGTCCCTGGCGTCGACCCGCGCTGGATCGACGCCCTTGCCAAGGACCTTCTGGCGAACCGCGGCAAAGGGCTCATCGTGGCCGGCGAACGCCAGCCCGCGGCCGTCCATGCCGCCGTCTGCGCGCTGAACACGTATCTCGGCAACACGGGCAAGACCGTCAGCTACTACGAGACGAAGGATGCCGCGCTGCCGAGCGTCAGTGCGCTCGCCTCGCTCGTCTCCGCGATGAAGGCGGGCAAGATCAAGACGCTCGCTGTTCTGGGCGGCAACCCGGTATTCGATGCCCCGGCCGACCTCGACTTCGCCTCGGCCATGGCGAAGGTCCCGCACACGATCGCACTCGGGCACACGATCGACGAAACCTCCTCCAAGGCGGAGTGGCATATCCCCCGCGCGCACTACCTCGAATCGTGGGGCGACACCCGCGCCGTTGGAGGGACGCTCGGCGTTGTCCAGCCGCTGATCCTCCCGCTGTTCGGCGGACGCACTGCCGTCGAAGTGCTCGGACTGATGGTGGCCGATCAGGATCGCCCGGGCTACGACATCGTGCGGGAGACCTGGACACCGATCCTGGGCGACGTCGAGTTCGACAAGAAATGGAATCGCGTCCTCCACGATGGGCTCCTCCCGGGCAGCGAGCTTCCGGAAGTTGTCCCCGATCTGACCGCGGCAGCGCCAGGCAGAGCTCGTGCACTCGATTGGGGGCGGCGCGGGCTTTGGCCTTGAGGTCGTCTTCCTCCCGTCGCCGTCGTTGCACGACGGCCGCTTCGCGAACAACGGGTGGCTCCAGGAGCTTCCACGATCCCCTCACCAAGCTCACGTGGGACAACCCCGCGCTCGTGAGCCCGAAGACCGCCGAGTCGCTTGGTCTTGCGAACGAGGACGTCGTCCGTCTCGAGCATGCGGGCCGCTCCCTCGAGCTTCCGATCTGGATCCTCCCGGGAATGGCGGATGGCGTGGTGGCGTTGACGCTCGGCTACGGCCGCCCGAAGGCGGGTCGGGTTGGCTCGGGCGTTGGATTCGACACGTTCACGGTCCGAGGCTCCAAAGCACCTGGCTTCGACAGCGGCGTCACACTCACCAAGGTCGGTGACACCTACCCGCTCTCGACGACGCAGCACCACGGCAGCATGGAAGGCCGCCCGCTCGTCCGCGAGTCATCGGTGTCCGAACTCCGGAAGAAGTCCGGCGGCGCGGAGGGATCGCACGCAGGCGATGCCGCACGAGGCCCGAAAGAGGGAGCGCCAGGCGCTCTCGGTGTTTTCGAGGAAGAACCGCGTCACTTCTCACTCTGGCAGGAGCATGTCTACGACAAGGGTCCTCAGTGGGGGATGACGATCGACCTGAACGCGTGCATCGGGTGCAACGCGTGCATGGTGGCCTGCCAGAGCGAGAACAACATGCCGGTGGTCGGCAAGGACCAGGTCGCGAAGGGACGCGAGATGCACTGGATCCGTGTCGATCGCTACTTCTCCGGCGAGCCCTCCGGCAACCCGGAGGCCGTCTTTCAGCCGGTGCCCTGCATGCAGTGCGAGGATGCCCCCTGTGAGCAGGTCTGCCCCGTGGCCGCGACGGTTCACGACTCGCAGGGCCTCAACGTCATGGTCTACAACCGGTGCATCGGGACCCGCTACTGCTCGAACAACTGTCCCTACAAGGTGCGCCACTTCAACTTCTTCAACTTCACCAAGGACACGCCCGAGATCGTCAAGCTCGCGATGAACCCTGACGTCACGGTTCGCTCGAGGGGCGTGATGGAGAAGTGCACGTACTGCACGCAGCGGATCAACTCGGGCGAAGATCGATGCGAAGCTCGCGGGCCGTGAGCTGCATGACGGCGACGTCAAGACGGCCTGCCAGCAGGCCTGCCCCGCCCAGGCCATCGAGTTCGGCGATATTCGCGACCGCTCGAGCCGGGTCGCCAGTGCGAAGGCCGACGGGCGCAACTACGCGCTCCTCGACGAGCTGAACACCAAGCCCAGGACGACGTATCTGGCCAAGGTGCGCAACCCGAACCCTGACATCGAGGCGCCTGGCATGAACGCCCGCGCAAGGCGCTCGCTCGGGGCGGTCGCCTTCACGTCCGTTGTCGCTCTCACCGGATGCGCGCGTGGCTGCACGTCGAGCCGCCCCCCGATCCATCTCAATCCGAGCATGGACGACCAGCCGAAGGTGCTGGCGCAGACGGCCAGCGAGTTCTTCTACGACGGCTCGTCCATGCGCCAGCCGGTACCGGGAACGGTTCCGATCGGGGGGCTTCAGGAGGACTCGGCCTATTTCACGGGAAAGGGAGCAGACGGGCAGTTCATCCCGTCGATCCCCGTGCCCGTGGATGACGCTCTTGTCGAGCGCGGCCACCAGCGGTATGCCATCTATTGCCAGCCGTGCCACGACGCTCGTGGGGACGGCAAAGGGATCCTGTTCCAGCGAGGCAACGTCCCCACCGCCTCCTTCCATCAGGAAAAGATCCTGAAGTACGCGGATGGACAGATCTTCGATGTCATCACGAACGGGGCAGGACTGATGCCCGGGTACCGCTGGCCCATCCCTCCCTCCGACCGGTGGGCGATCATCGCCTACGTGCGACAGCTCGAGCGCACGCGGCTGGCAAGTGCCACGGGGGCTGCCCGCGGCGACCACAAGTGATGGAGACACCGTGGCCAATCGCGTGAGGTCGGTGCGATGAACCGCAAGCTGCTGATCCTTGTCGGCCCCGTCGCCGGCATCGTGATGTTCGTCGCAGTCGTGTGGGTCGCGTCGCTGTTCGTGAGCCACAACGAGTACCGGGACACGTACCGCGCGCCTGCCGCGGCGGTCGACGCGACGCCTCGCGAGGCAGGGGTGGCGGCCGAGGCGGCCGCCGCGGACACCAAGGCCAAGGCGACGCCGTACGCGCGAGGTCGAATACCGCACGTTCCCCGTCTTCGGCAGCCGCGTGGCGATCTGGGCCGTCGCCCAGCTCCATCTTCTGTTCGCGGCCTTCGTGCTCGCCGTCCCGATCTTTGCCCTCATCGTCGAGGCGATCGGCTACAAGACCGGCGATCTGCGTTACGACCGGCTCGCGCACGAGTTCACCAAGCTGCTGTCGGTCTCCTTCTCGCTCACGGCGACCTTCGGCGCGTTCCTGACGTTCATGCTCATCGCGCTCTATCCGAAATTCACGAACTACATGATGAGCGTGTTCTCGCCGACGTTTCTTCCGTACGTCCTGCTCTTCTTCTTCGAGGCATTCTTTCTCTACACCTACTACTACGGCTGGGGAAAATTCCATCCGCTGGTGCACCTCGGGCTGGGACTCGGCCTCAACCTGGTGGGCACGTCGATCATGCTGATCGCCAATGCGTGGCTGACGTTCATGATGTCGCCGCGCGGCGTGTCTGACAACGGGGCGGTGCTCTCCGTCTGGGACGCCATCAACAACTACACATGGATGCCGATCAACGTCCATCGTGTGATCGCGAACGTCGCGTTCGGCGGATCGGTGGCCGCAGCGTACGCGGCGGTCAAGTTCCTCCAGGCAGAGACCGACGAGGATCGCGCGCACTACGACTGGATGGGGTACATCGGCAACTTCGTCGCGATCAGCGCGTTCCTGCCCCTGCCCTTCGCCGGCTACTGGCTCGCGAAGGAGATCTACGCGTACTCGCAGACGCTCGGGCTCACGATGATGGGCGGGGCCTTCTCGTGGCTGTTCATCATTCAGGCCGTCCTGATCGGAAACCTCTTCCTCGCCGCCAACTACTACTTGTGGCTCGGCATGGGCCGTGTCGAGGGGGTGCAGCCGCTCCAGAAGTTCATCAAATATCTGCTCGCCGCGGTCACGCTCTGCTTCATGGTCTGGGCGACGCCGCGTTCGATCATCGCGACGGTGTCCGAGCTCCGCGCGATGGGAGGGTCGACCCACCCGGTGCTCGGCTACTTCGGCGTCATGTCCGCCAAGAACACCGCGGTGAACATCCTGATCCTGACGACGTTCATGAGCTTCCTGCTCTATCGGCGCACGGGGAAGACCGCGACCGTGTCGTGGGCGAAGGCCGGCCATGCGGCGCAGCTCGCCATCTTCGCTGCCGCCGCCTTCATCGTCATCTTCCTGGGCGTGTACGGGTACTTCGTCGAGGCGACGGTCCGGATCAAGCTGTCGGTGCCACAGGTCAGCTCGGTGCTGTTCGCGATGATCTCGATTACCGCCATTGACGTGTTCCTCTTCCGCGGGGCGAAGAGGACGGGCGAAGTGCAGTGGGGAAGGATTCCGGCGATCTCGCAGTATGTCCTGATCTTCATCGCGGTCACCTTCACGTGGCTGATGGGCCTGATGGGCTACGTGCGCTCCGGGCTGCGCCAGCACTGGCACGTCTACGGCGTCATGCGGGACACCTCGGTCGACGCATTCACGCCGACGCTTGGCTTCGCGACGAAGGTCGTCTCGGTCACGGTGCTCATGTTCTTCGTCCTCATCGGCATCGTGTTCTGGATAGCGAGCCTGCACGACCGTCCGGACTTACGCAGACCGGACGGGACCGGAGCGCATGAGGCGGAGCTGCATGACCGTCCCCGTCCTGGTCCGTATCGGCGCGCTGGTGGTCGCCACGACCTGCTTCTACATGTACGTCGGCCAGATGGTGCCGCAGAAGGAAGTGCAGCCTCCGGCGGAGGTCGTGCTCAAGACAGACCTGACCACGCCAGAGATGGCGAAGGTGGGCCGCCAGATCATGGAAGGGAAGGGCTTCTGCCTCACGTGCCACACGATCGGGAAGACCGAAGGGCCGTATCGCTTTCCTGATCTCGCCAACGTCGCCGTCCGCGCGAAAACCCGTGAGCCGGGTCTCAGCGATGTCGAGTACTTCGCGCAGGCGATGTACGAGCCCAACGCCTTCATCGTGCCGGGATTCAACCCCGGGATGCCCACGATCAACAGGCCTCCGATCGGTCTGACCGATCCGGAGATCCTCTGCGTGATCGCGTACCTGCAGTCGCTGGGCGGCACGACCACGGTGACCATGCAGACCAAGCACCACTACAACAGCGGCGCGGCTCCACGATCCGGCGGCGCCCGCCCGAGGCCCAGCGGCAGCGCCGGCCGCGACAGCCGCGCCGGCGGCCAGCTGGAAAGGCGGGTGGCCAGTGAAGATCCTGGTCGTCCTCGGCGTCGCGGCGGTGTTCGGGATCCTTCGGGTTCTTCCGGGCCAACCTGCTGACGTGGGCCGCCACGTGGTGGGTGGGGATCTTCGTCCTGCTGCGGTTCGGCTTCATCGCCCCGATTCCCTCGTCGGTCGTCACGATCTACATGGGAATCGTCTCGCTCGCCATCCTGGCCTATATGTCCTCGAGCCGGGAGCGACGCGAGGAGGTGTCCCGCCCGCTCGTCCTGTTCATGACCGAGAAGCGGTTCCTGCCGTTCCTCGCGGCGACGGTCGTGGCGCTTCCGGTGCTTGCAGCCGGGAGCGTCTACGTGCAGATGAACGCTCCGCTCCAGCCGCCGTTTTTCGCGCGAACGGTGCATCCCGGCGTCGCCGTCCGAGGTCACGGTGCACGACAAGAAGATCGACCTCGACAAGGGCGACAACCCCTTCCGAGAACTCGAGAAATCGAATCCAGAGGAGTTCCGGAAGCACGTCGAGAACGGGCGCCGGGTCTACTACCGGAACTGCGTCTTCTGCCACGGCGACAACATGTCGGCCAACGGCATGTTCGTGCACGGGCTGGATCCGATCCCGACGAACTTCCACGACACGATCCCGCTCCTTCGCGAGACGTTCCTGTTCTGGCGGATCTCCAAGGGAGGCCCCGGGCTTCCCGATGAAGGCGGGCCCTGGGATACGGCGATGCCTGCGTGGGAGAAGTTCCTGAAGGAAGAGGAGATGTGGGACGCGATCCTCTTCCTCTACGACTTCACCGGACTTGAAGCCACGCGCCAGGGAGGAGGCCGCCGCGAAATGATCGCCGCCGTCGCTCACCGAGTGCACGCCGAAGCGTGTGCGTCGGCTAGGCAAGCCACTCGCGCTCCTGATCGCGTCGTTCTGTGCCGTGTCGGCAGTCGCCGTACGCCTGGAAGCCCAGGACGTCGGGACCGATGCGCAGCGCGAGGCTGGCAAGAAGCTGTACCTCAAGAACTGTTCGCAATGCCACGGCGAGAAGGGCGACGGCGAAGGCTACGCCGCTCCGCACCTGTACCCGAGGCCGCGAAATTTCACGACGGGGAAGTTCAAGATCCGGACGACGCCGAACGGGGCGCTGCCGACGCACCAGGACCTCGTCGACGTGATCAGGCGCGGCATGCCGTACACATCCATGCCTGCCTGGCCCAAGTTCTCCGATGAGGAGGTCTCGGATCTCGCGTACTTCGTCACGACGTTCTCGCCCGATTTCTCGAACAAGGAACGGGTTCCCCAGGCCGTCCAACTCCCCAGCGCACCAGGCGCCACCAAAGAGTCCGCCGAGCAGGGGAAGAAGATCTTCGCGGATACGGGCTGCGTGAAGTGCCACGGCACGCTCGGTCGGGGCGACGGTCCGTCCGCTCCCACCCTGATGGACGATTGGAATCATCCGATCCGTGCCGCGGACCTGTCGCAGAGCTGGACTTTCAGGGGCGGCTCGTCGCGCGAGGACATCTTCCGGACGCTGAGCACGGGGCTGAACGGCACGCCGATGCCGTCGTTTACCGACTCGCTGACGCCCGAGCAACGCTGGGCGATCACCGACTTCATCGTGTCGCTGTCGGGGACGAACGGGCCCGGCTATTCGAATCTCGTGATCGCCAAGCACGTCGACGATCCGATCGACCTTTCGAAAGGCTCGGCGAGCTTCGCGTCCGCGGCTGCGGCGCGCTTTCGCGATCATCGGGCAGATCACCGAGCCCGTGCGCGAGTTCCATCCGCCGACCACCAGCGTGACCGTGCAGTCGATCTACGACGCCGACTCCATCGCGGTGCTCGTCCGATGGCACGACCGGAGCGCGGAGAAGGCCGGGGCGAACGGGCTCTTGCTGCCGGTGCCTCCGGAGGAAGAAGAGGAAGCCGCGCCGGCGGCGTCCGGCGGCGCCGAGCCTGCGCCTGGCGCAAATCCGTTCGGCGATGCGGAGGTGGCGCCGCGGCGCCAGCGGCTCAGAAAGCGCCCGCCAATCCCTTCGAAGAGGAAGCATCGCCCGCAGCCAAGGCGTCCGAGTTCTCGGATGCCGTCGCGGTCCAGATCCCCTCGCAGACACCGACGGGGCCCCGCAAGCCGTACTTCATCTTCGGCGACGGCCAGAACTCCGTGGATCTCTGGTTCTTCGATCTGGCCAGACCCGAGCCCCCAGCAGTTCACGGGCAAGGGCAGCGCCGACATCACGCCCAACGACAGCGGCGAGGTGACGGGCGTCGCGAGCTACGACCAGGGCGAGTGGTCGGTGATTTTCAAGCGGCCGCTGCGCGCCACGTCCGGCGCGCCGTTTACCCAGGGCGAGTTCCTGCCCGATCGCGTTCTCCGTCTGGGACGGGTTCTCGCGCGAGCGCGGGAGCAAGCGAGGCCTGTCCCTCTGGTATTCGATATACATGGAGCCTGAAGACGTTCCCTCGCCGCTTGGCCCGATGATCAGGACGGCACTCGTGATTTTCGTCGTCGAGTTGGTCGTGATTGGCCTGGTGCGGCGGCGCAAGAACGCGCAGGCGAGACAGCAACCTTCCACGACCGTGTGAGCCGGGCCGATTCCGGAGGATCCGATGTACAAGAGCATCTACGTTCCCGTCGACAACTCCGACCACTCCAACCGCGCCATCGCCTGCGCCGTCGACCTGGGCAAGGCGTATTCCGCGAAGCTGGTCGGCTGCCATGTCTACGCGGCGAAGCTGCACGACTATCGCTTCAGGCAGATGGAGTACACCCTGCCCGAGGAGGACATCGACGAGGTGGAGCTGGAGCGCCAGCGGAAGATTCACGACAGCCTGATCACCATGGGCCTCAAGCTCATCTCGGACAGCTATCTCGACGGCATGTCGCGCATCTGTGGGGAATCGGGCCTCGCCTTCGAGCCGCGGATGATGGACGGCAAGCATCACACCGAAATCCTCAAGGATCTCGCCGGCTCACAGCACGACCTCGTCGTCATCGGCGCCCTCGGGATTGGCCGTGCGCGTGACAGCGTGATTGGCTCGGTCTGCGAGCGCGTCGCCCGGCAGTCCGACCGCGATATCTGGGTCGTCAAGCACGTTCCCGAGGCGGGCGAGCCCGAGCGCGACACGATCCTGGTCGGCATGGACGGCAGCCCGCAGTCATTCGGCGCGTTGATGACCGCCGTCGATCTGGCACGGACGTTTGGCAAGAAGGTCGAAGCCATCGCCGTGTACGACCCCTATCTGCACTACTCCGTCTTCAACGGCATCGTCAACGTCCTCACCGAGCAGGCGGCGAAGGTCTTCCGCTTCGAGGAACAGAACCAGCTCCACGAGGAGATCATCGACACCGGGCTCGCGCAGATCTATCAGTCTCATCTCGAGGTTGGCGAGCGGATGGGGAACGAGGCCGGCATCGAGATCAAGAAGACGCTGCTCGACGGCAAGGCCTTCCAGAAGATCCTCGACCACGCGCGGAAGACGAATCCCTGGCTCATCGTGCTGGGGCGGATTGGCGTTCACAGCCCGAAGGACGAGAGCGGGCTGGGGAGCAATGTGGAGAACATTCTTCGCGGTGCGACGTGCGATGTCCTGCTCTCCACGCGCCTCGAGGTCCCTCGGCTCGACGTGCGCGCCGAGGAGACCGTCCGATGGACGCCCGAGGCCGAGGAGCGGATGACGCACGTTCCCGAGCAGGTCAAGGGCATCGCCCGCACCGGGGTCCTTCGCCTGGCGCTCGAGAAGGGGCACTCAGTGATCACGAACGCGGTGATCGACGAAGCGATGGATCGGTTCATGCCGAAAAGCGCCTCGGCCGCGACCAAGGCGCTGGCCGAGGCAGTGGCGCTCGAGCGGGCGAAGTCCGGCCCCGTGTCGATATGCCGGGCGTGCGGCGTCGCGGCCACGCAGAGCGGCGCCGTGAAGTGCACCGTCTGCGGCGCCGCGGATTTCGAAGTGATCTCCCGGGAGATGATCGAGAAGATCGCGGAGGTAGAGGGAGGTCTCGAGGAGGAGACCACCTACGACGGGCGCAAGCTCCGATGGTCGGAGGAAGCCAGAAAGGGCCTCTGGACCATGAAGAACGCCTATCAGCGCCGTCGCGTGAAGGCGCGTGTCGAGAAGCGCGCGCGCATGATGAAGCTCGACGCGATCACCCTCGAGTTCGCACGACAGGTGATCGAGGAGGAGACCGGCGCGCCGCTGGAGATTGGGGTTTCCTCCGCCGACGTGAGGCGAGCTGGCCTCGCCGAAGCGCCAGCGGAGGCGGGCGGGGCTGGTTCGAGTAGCGAGGCGAAACTGATTGCCCGCGACGATCGGAAGAACCCCCTGATTTCGATCTTCGAATGGACGAACGAGGCCGCGCAGCGGATCCTTCGGGTGCCGGCCGGGTACATGCGGAACAAGACACAGGAGCGGATCGAGGAGTTGGCGCGGGAGCGCGCGGCGGGGACGATCGATCTTGCGCTGGTCGAAGACGGGATCGAGATCGGCAAGAAGATGATGGCTGAGATGATCGCGATCTACTCCGCGCCCGGCGCGAGCCCGGTGGCCCCGGCGCCCGCGCGGACTGCGGCAGAGCCCCGCGCGCCGCCAGTGATGCGGCCCCAGACTCCAGAAGCGCGGCGGCGGCTACCTCAACGAGGTGAGATCGCAGCGCGAGGCGTGACGGCGTATCGCTTCTGCCGCAGCGACGACATCGAGCTGCTCGTCGGCGCGTTGAATCGCTGCTGGTCGCCGTACTTTCCCGACGAGCCGCCGATGACGCCGGCCGCGTTCAAGCGGTCGATCCGCGACCTCCAGGTCTGGTGCAGCAGCTGCATGGTCGCCTTCTCGGGCCCCGACCCGATCGGCGTCCTGATCGGCGCCAAGCGGCCGTCCGCGACGCTCGTCCACAAGATCGCCGTTCATCCGGATCATCGGCGACAGGGTCACGGCCGTCACCTGCTCGCCTCGCTCGGTTCGAAGCTCGCGATTCTCGGCCCCCCGAGAATCGTCGCCGAAGTTGACGAGACGCTTGCCCCTGCGTGCGAGCTGTTCAGCGCAAGCGGATACGTGCAGGAAGCGACTGACGGATTACGTACTGTCGCTTCGACACGCTCAGGACGAACGGAGTCGAAGGGTTCGTGATTCCTGTCACGGTCGACGATCTCGCCGCCAACGGCCTCCTGGAAGACGCTCATCCGCAGACATGCTGGGAGCGTTCGGTCGAGACCTTCATGGCGAGGAAGGACGACATCGCCGGCCTCGCCGTCGCCTCGGACGAGCGATTCGAGGCTTACGTGCTCTACCTCGCCGGAGCTTCGGCAGAGGCGGGCCCGACAGCGGAGATTCTTTCGCTGCGTACGTTCATCGAGGACGGCGGAGCCGGCTTGAAGCAATTGCTCTCCCGACTCAGCGCGCAAGGCATGAGAGCCTTACGGCTCCCGAAGGTCCACTCGTCGGAGATCTCAAACGAGCTGCTGGAGACGCTCGGTTTTCGCCAAGCCGGCGCGCATCGACTCTACGCGGCGAAGCCGCGGTCCGACTAGGTGTAGGCTAGGGCCAGGGAATGAAGCGCTACCACGACATCGTCGGCGACGGAGGATCCAGAGTCCTCGAGCAGGTTGCCGAGCAGCGCACCCGCATCACCGATGGGCTCGCCGGCGTGCGCCATCTCGTGGCCGTGGGCTCCGGCAAAGGGGGCGTCGGCAAGAGCACCTTGACGTTGCATCTCGCGGGCGCCCTGCGCGCCAGGGGCCTTCGAATTGCGATCCTGGACGCGGACTTCAACGGTCCCTCACAGGCGCGCATGGCAGGTGTCGAGGGGGCGCTGTTCGTTCCGGGCAGCCACAAGGTCGCCCTCCCGCGGACCAGGAGCGGGATCGGCGTTTTCTCGATGGGCTCGCTGATCCCGGAGTCGGAGTCGCTCGAGTTCGAGAGCGCGGCGCAGGGAGAGTCGCATACGTGGCGCGCCACGAAGGAGTTCGCGCTCCTCGGCGAGATCCTCGGGTCCTTCGAGTGGGGAGCGCTCGATCTGCTGATGTTCGATCTGCCGCCGGGAGCCGAGCGGACCGTCCAGTACGCCGATTTTCTCGGACCGCGAACGTCGTTCCTGCTCGTGACGATCCCTTCCGAGGTGGCACGAGGCGTGGTCGCGCGTTCAGTGGCAGCGCTGTCGAAGGGCCCAATCGCGTCCTCGGCTACGTCGAGAACATGAGCGGCTACTACTGTCGCGACTGCGACGCCATCAAGCCGCTCTTCGACTCGCCTGGCGCATCTCGGCCTGGCGATTCCCTGCCTTGGGACCGTCCCCTTCGATCCCGAGCTGGCCCGGCACTGCGATAGCGGGATCCCTCTCGCGGACCTGCCCGACACCGCTGTCGGCCGCGCGCTGGATCACGTGGCACAGCAACTGCTGGACAGCCTCGATTCAACGGAGCCTTCGCGATGAAGTTCCTCTGCGTCCCGTGCGATACCCCTATGAAGCTGCAATCCGTGGCCCGCCCGAGCGCGGATCGCTGTCGGTCGTCTACTCGTGTCCGAGTGCGGCTACGAGATGGCGATGCTCACGAACGCGTTCGAGACGCAGGTGGTCCAGTCGCTGGGCGTGCGGATCGGGCCGGAGAGGCGGCGGCGAAGGCGCGGCGAAGTCGGGCACCAAGTGTCCGTTCGGCGCGATGATTCCGGCGAGGCGACCGGCGGCGACGGCGCGGCGAGCCATCGCCGTCCGATGGACCTCCGCGGCGGAAGCCCGGCTCGCGAACATTCCCGAGTTCGTCCGCCCATGGCGCGGACCGGCATCGAGAAATTCGCCCGGGAGAGGGGGGCCCTCGAAGTGGACGAGAAGATCCTCGACGAGGCCCGCGACTTCTTCGGCATGTGAGATGGCGTCGTGAGACGGACGTGCCGCCACGATCGAGCCAGCCGCCCGAGCCAGTCAGTTCGCGCGGCCCTACGTCGTCTCCTGGAACCTCACCTACCGCTGTAACCTCGCCTGCGAGCACTGCTATCTCGATGCAGGAGGGACGCCGCTGGTCGGCACGGAGAACTTCGCCGATCGGAGCGAGCTCGGCACCGAGGAGTGCTTCAAGGTCATCGACGAAATTGCCGCGTTCGCGCCCGAGTGCCTGACCATCCTGACTGGCGGCGAACCGCTTTTGCGTCGCGACATCCTCGAAATCGTCCGGCGCGCGGCGGAGCGTGGCCTGTGGGTGGTCGTCGGCACCAACGGCGTGCGCATTACCGAGAACGTGGCGCAGCGGCTGGCGGAAGCCGGCGCGCGGGGACTGTCTCTTTCGCTCGATGCGCTCGATCCCGACCGTCACGACGGCTTCCGAAAAGTGCGTGGCGCCTGGCGAAACACGGTCGAGGGCGCGGAGATCCTCAATCGGACCGGCCTCCCGTTCATCGTGCAGACCACCGCGGGCTCGCACAATCTCGGCGAGCTCGAGGCGATCGCCGATTTCGCGCACGATCGCCTCGCCGCGAAGGTCTGGAACCTCTACTTCCTGGTGCCGACGGGGCGCGGACAGTTCGTGTCGGACATGACCCCGGCGCAGTACGACGAGGTGCTCTCCGCCCTCTACCTGATCCAGCGCAAGCACAAGGGCCGCATGCTCGTGAACGCGAAGTGCGCGCCGCACTACGTCAAGACCGTCCTGGAAAAGCAGGAGACCGACCTGTTCCCTGCGGAAGGCGACACGCCGATCAGGGTTTACTCCGGGGGGGCCGGCGGGTGCCCGGCCGGGACGCACTACATGGGGATCCGGCCGAACGGTGACGTCACACCCTGCCCGTATCTGCCGGTCTTCGCCGGGTCACTGCGCAGCGCCAGCCTCGAGGATATGTGGACCTCCTCGGAGCTGTTCACCGGCATTCGCCAGCGGGCGTCGTTGGGTGGGCGCTGCGGGGCGTGCGAGTTGAACGGGCACTGCGGGGGCTGTCGCGCGAGGGCTTTCGGGATGACTGGCGACGTGATGGCGGAAGATCCGCTGTGCACGCACACGCCGGGAAGATTCGTGGACTCCCCGCCTGCTCGCTCCGAAGGGCCCGGCCTTCGCCCGACGTCCGGGGCTCTCGGCGAGGCGCCGGCGGAGCATTGGTACGGGGCGGAATCGCGGGCGACTATCGCGTGGGACGACGGGGCTGCTGAGCGGATAAAGAAGATCCCCGCGTTCGTCCGGGGAATGGTCAGGCCGGGCGGTCGAGGACTCATGCCGCAAGAACGGCATCGACCGCGTGACCGTCGAGGAGCTCGAGCGGATCCGCGCGCGGATGCCGACGCCGAAGATGTTCAGGTAGCGCGCACTATTTGAACGGATGTGCTTCTTTTTGCGTCGCTTCGCCGCTTCCTTGACCTTGTCGTCCATCCACTTCTGGAAGTCGTCGGCGCCCAGGACGGTGACAAACCCCGCATGTGGGCGTGACCCAGACCACAGAGCTGCGCGCAGGCGATCTGGTACTGGAATTCCGGATTCCTGGTCTTTGCCCGGCTTTCGGCGGTGGTGACGCTGGGGACGAACCAGATGGTGATCGTGAGGCCGGGCACGGCGCCCTGCTTCACGCGGAACTCGGGCACGCCGAAGCTATGGATGACATCCTTGCTTCTCAGCTTCACGATGATCGGCTTGTTCACCGGCAGGAAGAGCTGATTGACGGTGGTGACGTCGTCTTTGGCGGCCGGATCGGAGTGATCGACTCCCAGCGGGTTCGACTGGAGATCGATCATCTGTGATGTCGGTACGGCCGGATCGGCCATGGGGGCCGGCGTAATGGACGTTCCAGGCGAACTGCTCGCCAGTGACTTCGACGACCAGCGCTTCGCTCTCTGGGGGACGGTGGTCGACCCTCGCGGCCCAGATCGGGATCGAGAACCCGAGCAGCAGGACCGCCTCGACGATCGCAACGCCACCTTCGAGGTAGCTCGACGCGTGCGTCGTGACCCCCTTGTAGTCGGCCACCGGATTCCGTGAACGGCAAAATCAGCCAGGCAGTAGGCAATGAAGCCCCCCCACCCGACGAACAGGACGAACATGAAAATGTGAATCCAGCCAATCAGGTGGTCGAGCTGCCCGCCATTCACTGCGGCGAGCGCCGGGAGTCCCAGCCACTCAGTCATGATGATCGCGGCCCTCGTTGGAGATCCGACCATTCGGCTTCAAGGTCGAGTTCCGCCACGTGCTTGGCACGTTTGCGAAGATAGAGGAAGAAACTCACGAAGCCGAGCTGAACCGCAAGCGTCACAGCCACCAGCGCGACGCACGCCGAGCTTCGCCCCGTCGATCAGCGGGCTCTCCGCCGCGCCGAAGCATACCGGGCAGGCAAGGACAGTCGAGCTCCCGCCGACCATGACGGCCGCGGCCGTCGTCAAGGCTCGCCGAAGCGCCTGCGGCGCGAAGGCGGCCCAGTCTCGCCGTAGCAGCGCAGCTGCGAAGGCGGATCATCGCAGCGTCCTCGTCTTGCGCAGGAACCATGAATCGTAAACGACCAGGCCGCACGAGACGGCGAACGCCGCGATGGCTGCGACCAGGTTGACCGCACCGTCCTGCCGCAGTTCTGACCCAGACACCAGACCCCTACCAGCACCGCGAGGATCGCGGAGAGGAGGATCAGCACGGCGTGGACCATCCTGAGGTTCA
>CAWBBN010000028.1:0-265507 GCA_963787035.1 Vicinamibacteria bacterium | reverse complement strand
TCGTGGAAGTGCCCTCCCCCGAGTTTGAGGGCGATGTAGTTCTCGTAGGGTACGGCCGCCGCCCACACCGTGAGCGCGAGCAGGCCCCAGCCGACTTTCCCGGCCATTCCGTCGGTCGCCAGCGCAAGGCGGGCGATCAACAGGCCCCACAGCCCGATGACGATGTACGGCGTCAGGGCGTTGACCTGCCAGAACAGGAGCAGCGAGGTCCCGCAGCACCCGGCGACCAGCGGGACCCAGGCGCGCCTGGTCAGGACTCGATCCAGAACCTCGCCGAGCAAACCAGATCCCGAACCCGCCCGGAAATACCACGAGCGCGAGGCCGACGCACGGGGACCACGGAACGATCGGCATGGCGTGCATCGCCCTGCTCGTCGCGGCGAGGACGATCCAGCCGCACGCCAGGGTCACGAGCAGCGTCGTCATGAACCGACGCTCTCGTTCGTCGGCCCACAAGCCGCGTGACGCCGTCGGTCGTGGCGAGGGTCGGGCGGTTGTGGCCATAAGGGTGTGTGGAGTCCGATCAGGATCTGTCGAAGAAATACAGGGTCCGATCGCCGCCGTGGAGGCGCTCCTGCTTGAGGATCCGGCCGCAGGCGGACAGCAGTCGTGCGAAGTGTTCCTGCGTGTAGTCGTCGTAGACGTCCGGGCGCAGCGCGAGCAGGCGCTTCACCATCGGGTCGTCACGGCCCACCCACTCGATCACGCCGGACGGCGCGAGGCTCGTCAGCAGGTCGACGATCTCCGCCAGCGGGATGCCGCCCGTGATTCGCAGGTGATGAATCAGCGCGAGCGCCATCACGAAATCGCCGCGCAGCCGATCGAGCAGGCCCTTTCGCTCGATCAGGCGCCAGCCGATGGCGGGGGTCGGCCGCGTGAGGTCCGCGACGAGCGGGGAGAGCGCGGTGTCGCCGGCCGACTGGCGGTACAGCGCGTCGACGCAGCCGAGCTCACGTCCACCGCGACGACGCGCGCGCCGGCCGCGCGAGCCAGCCTGGCGTACTGGCCGGTGTTGGTGCCGAGGTCGAGCACGACGCCGGCTTCGCTCGCCTACGAGCGCCTGGCGACGAATCCCTCCTTCGCGCGCACGCCGTCGTCGTCATAGGTGTGCGTGTCGACGTACGTGGTCCAGGCGTCGCCGCGCGGAGCCGGCAGCCGTTCGATGAGCGCGCGCAGCTTCGCCACCTGGGCGCGGACGGCGGCCGTCGGGTACTTGATGCCGCCGGCTGCCTTGCCCACGTCCTCCGCGCGGCCGGCGAATCGCCGCTCGAGCTGCGCCTGCATCCTGACGTTGACGAGCACGCCGCGCCGCAGCGTGTCGCGCCAGTCGAAGACGCGCGCTCACTTCGCTGACCGGCACTTCGCCGAGGCCCGCCAGCAGCGCGCGGCCGCGGATCGATGCCCTTGTAGGACATCAGCATCAGCGGGAACAGGAAGCTGCGGCAGAACTGCGCGTAGCCGGCCCAGACGGTCCCTTCGACCCTGCGGCTCGATCGAGTGCACGTCCACGAGGCGCGGCACCGTGCCTTCGAACAGGACGTTGAAGGCCGTGGCGTCCTTCAGGACGAATCCCTTCGACAGGCACAGGTCGAGCGCGCGCAGCGTGACGAGGGCCGCGTCGCGCAGCATCGAGAAGCTCCACTCGTAGCTGTAGGAGACGAGCGGCAGTTCCGGCCTGGCGAACGACCGTTCGCCGACTTCGTCGGGTCGAGCCCCTCGTGCGGCGCTCTCGACGAGCGTGCTCGGCGACGAGCAGCCCGGCGCCGTCAGCGCGTCGAGCAGGCCGCTGTCGCGGGCGCGCGTGAGGTCGCCAGCGCCTGGGGGGAGCAGGTGCGGTAGATGGCGCCGCCGTGGCGAAAGAGACGACCGGAAGGATCGCGGAAGGAGGCGGGATCAAACCCGATCATGCGGCGTCGGGCGGCGCTCGGACCCGGACGCGGGCTGGTCGGTGTCCTTGAACGCCGAAGGACCCGCTTGATGCGGGACCACATCAACTTCCCGAGCACGGCGACGCCCGCGGTGCCGGCCAGCAGCAGCTGCACCAGCATGCCGCCGGCGGACGGGTCGATGTAGGCTTCCGCGCGCGGCGCGAGCACCAGTACCCACCATGCCGCCAGCGCCAGCGCCGTCAGAACGGTCTCGCGCTCGCGGCCTCGCCGTGTCCTGCCTCGACCCATGTCGGCATCATAAAGGCCAATTCGCATGGGGGCAAGACCGACTCGGCGGGTAGTATAGCCGTGGGACTCCAAGGGAAGGGCGCTGGCTCCGGACATCCGCAAGACCGATAAGACGTGCGCAGCAGGGGCGCGACCCTGTGCAATTCAGTGAGGAACTGTGAAAGGACCTGGCGTGTCCACCGCCCGGGAGCTGCGGCAACGGATCGAGGCGCTCGTTCGGGAATACCACGCCGAACAGTTCGCCGGACGTCCATTTGAGCCTGGCGTGGAGCTCGTCCACTACGCGGGACGTGTCTTCGACGCCGAAGAGCTCTGCAACCTGGTGGACGCCAGCCTCGACTTCTTCCTGACCGCCAACCGCTACGCGGAGCAGTTCGAGGCGCGCTTTGCCGACTACCTGGGCGTCTCCGACGCCCTGCTCGTGAACTCGGGATCGTCGGCGAACCTCGTCGCTCTCACGACGCTCACGTCGCCGAAGCTCGGCGACCGCCGGCTCCAGCCGGGCGACGAAGTCATCACGGTCGCCGCGGGCTTTCCGACGACGGTCGCGCCGATCCTCCAGAACAACCTGGTTCCCGTGTTCGTGGACGTGGCGCTCGGCGACTACACGGCGGATCCCGACCAGCTCGCGCGCAGGCGGTCGGCCCGAGGACGCGCGCCGTCATGATGGCGCACACCCTGGGCGTGCCGTTCGATCTCGACGTCGTCGCCGAGCTCGCCGCGCAGGCACGACCTGTGGGTCGTCGAAGACAACTGCGACGCGCTCGGCTCGCGGTACCGCGGCCGGCTGACCGGCAGTTCGGCCACCTGTCGACCTGCTCGTTCTACCCGGCCCATCACATCACGATGGGCGAGGGCGGGTGCGTGGCCACCAACGACGAACAGCTGGCGCGCATCGCGCGGTCCTTCCGCGACTGGGGGCGCGACTGCTATTGCGCCGGCGGCGAGAACAACACCTGCGGCACGCGGTTCAGCCAGCAGTTCGGATCGCTGCCGCGGGGCTACGATCACAAGTACGTCTACAGCCACCTCGGGTACAACCTGAAGGTCACCGACATGCAGGCCGCGATCGGCTGCGCGCAGCTCGACAAGCTCGACGGCTTCATCGCCAGCCGCCGCGAGAACTTCGACCGGCTGCGCGACGGCGCTGCGGCCGCTACGAGGACCGGCTGATTCTGCCGACGGCCCCGCCGCACGCCGAGCCCTCGTGGTTCGGCTTCGCGCTGACCGTCAGCGACGACGCGGGTTTCAGCCGAGCCGATCTGGTGCGCTTCCTCGAGACGAACAGGGTGGAAACGCGGACGCTGTTCGCCGGCAATCTCCTCCGGCATCCCGCCTTCGACGGCATCCCGCATCGCGTCGTCCGCGATCTGTCGAACACGGACGCGGTGATGAACGGCACCTTCTTCATCGGCGTCTACCCGGGCCTCGACGCAGGCGCGGCTCGACTACATGGTGTCGCTGTTCGACCGCTTCATGAGCGGCGAGCGCGCGGGCGGCGGGGGCACAGTGACGTGGCCGTCGCACAGAAGGTCGCGTGCACGGTCGAGGAGGTGGTGGCGCACGGCGACCGCGTCTACACCGTCTCGCTCAGGCCCGAGCGGCCGGTGCCCGCGGTTTCGCGCCGGGCAGTTCCTCCACCTCGCGATCGATCCGTACGACCCGGCGGGTTTCTGGCCCGAGTCGCGCGTCTTCTCGATTGCCAGCCCGTCAACCGAGCGGGACGCGCTCCGGATCACGTACGCCGTCCACGGACCGTTCACCGAGCGGATGGAGCAGGCCCTCCACGAGGGCGCGGAGGTGTGGGTCAAGCTGCCGTACGGCGACTTCGTCATCGAGGGCAGCGACGTGGTCCTCGTTCGCCGGGGGCACCGGCATGACCGCGTTCAGCGCGTTCCTGGACGGCGTCCCGCCGGCATCGGCGCCAGTCATCGCGCTCGCGTACGGGGCCCGGCACGCAGGCGCTGCTCGATCTATCGCGATGCTCGTCGAGCGTTGCGCGCGGCCGCCTGCCGTCGCTCCGGGTGACGTATTTCGTCGAACACGGGGACGTCGCACGGCCTCCGACGGCGAACGCGTGTCGCTGGAGCGCCGGCCGCGTGTCGGTCGACGCGTTCTGGCCGCGGATCGAACGGCCGCACGCCTCCACGTTCTTCCTGTCCGGACCGCCGCCGATGATCCGCGCGATCGAGCGCGGACCTTCGCGCGCGACAGGTGCCGGCCGAGGCCATTCGAATCGATGCCTGGGAGTAGCTCCGTGTCATCGTTCTGGAGGGACCGCCCCGTGTTCGTGACCGGCGCGACCGGGCTCGTCGGCGGATGGGTCGTGCGACGCCTTCTCGACGCCGGCGCCGACGTCATCTGCCTGGTGCGCGACTGGGTGCCGCAGTCGGAGCTCGTTGCCGACGGAGCTCGTCGCCCGGGTCCGGCTCGTGCGCGGAGACGTGCGCGACCAGGAGCTGCTCGAGCGCGCGCTCGGCGAGTACCAGGTCGCCACCGTCATCCACCTGGCGGCGCAGACCGTGGTGGGCGTCGCGAACCGGAACCCCGTCTCGACGCTCGACACGAACGTGCGCGGCACCTGGGCGCTGCTGGAGGCCGCTCGCCGGAGTCCCCTCGTCCGGCAGGTCGTCGTCGCTTCGTCTGACAAGGCGTACGGCGATCAGGATGTCCTGCCGTACACAGAGGACGCGCCGCTGCGCGGGCGGCATCCGTACGACGTCAGCAAGTCGTGCGCGGACCTGCTGGCGCAGATGTACGCCACCAGCTTCGGGCTGCCCGTGTGCGTGACCCGCTGCGGGAATTTCTTCGGCGGGGGAGACCTCAACTGGAGCCGCCTCGTTCCCGGCACCATCCGATCGGTCCTTCGGGGAGAGCGGCCGGTGATCCGGTCCGATGGCCGGTTCGTCCGCGACTATCTCTACGTCGAGGACGGCGCTCGCGCGTACCTCCGGCTCGCCGAGCAGATGGACGCCACGCCGGCGCTGGCGGGCGAGGTCTTCAACTTCTCGTACGAGCGGCGGCTGACGGTGCTCGATCTCGTGCAGCGCGTGCTGGCGGCGATGGAGTCGCCGCTCGAGCCCGACGTCAGGAACGAAGCGGTCAACGAGATTCGCGACCAGTACCTGGACGCGTCGAAGGCGCAGGCGCGTGCTGGGCTGGGAGCCCGAGTTCGATCTCGACCGGGGCCTGCGGCGCCACGGTCGATTGGTACAAGGAGTACTTCGCGCGTGCCTGACCAGCAGATCCCCGTCGTGATTCTCTGCGGCGGCGCGGGCACGCGCCTGGCCGAGCAGACGGAGGTGCGTCCGAAGCCGCTCGTCGAGGTCGGCGGCCGGCCGATCCTCTGGCACATCATGAAGCACTACTCGCACTACGGCTTCAACGAGTTCGTGCTGGCGCTCGGCTACAAGGGCGATCAGATCAAGCGGTACTTCATGGACTACCAGGCGCTCGGCGGCGACATGACGATCTCGCTGGCCGACGGCCAGGTCGTGCCGCTGACCAACGTGGCCGAGCCGTGGAAGGTCCACCTCGTGGACACGGGCGAAGGCGACGCTGACCGGCGGACGGCTGCGCCAGCTTCGGCCGCTCATCGGCGACCGGACGTTCATGCTGACGTACGGCGACGGCGTGGGCGACGGTCAGGCTCGACGACCTGCTGGCGTTCCATCGCTCCCGCGGCGGCCTCGTGACGCTGACGGCGGTGCGTCCTCCGGCGCGGTTCGGCGCCCTGGAGTTCGACGGCGACCGCATCCGCCACTTCAAGGAGAAGTCCACGCTGCACGAAGGCTGGATCAACGGCGGGTTCTCCGTCGTCGAGCCGCGCGCGCTCGACTACATCACGTCGGACGTGATGTGGGAGCACGCGCCGATGGAGGCGCTGGCCTCCGAGGGCCGGCTGTTTGCGTATCGCCACGAAGACTTCTGGCAGTGCATGGATACCCTTCGCGACCTGCGGTATCTGGAATCCCTGTGGGAATCGGGGCACGCTCCCTGGAAGACATGGTGACCGCCGCGCCGGCGCCAATCCTCTCGCCGCGCGATCTCGACCACGTGCTCGAGGCCGATGGGGAGCCTCTGGGACGAGCTGCGGGGCGCGCGGCTGTTCATCACGGGCGGGACGGGGTTTTTCGGCTGCTGGCTGCTCGAGACGCTGCTGTGGGCGAACGACCGGCTTGGCCTGGACGCCACGGCGGTCGTGCTGACGAGAGACCCGGAGGCGTTCCGCGACAAGGCGCCGCATCTGGCAGGGCATGCCGGCGGTGACGCTGCACGCCGGCGACGTTCGCACGTTCGACGTTTCCCGCGGGCGCGTTCACGCACGTCATTCACGCGGCGACGGCATCGTCGCGACGCCGGTCGGCGCCCGACGTGAGATGTTCGACACGATCGTCGAGCGGACGCGGCGGACGCTGGAATGCGCGCGACGCGACGGGCGCGAGACGGTTCCTGCTCGTCGAGCTCCGGCGCCGTCTACGGGCGCGCAGCCGCCGGATCTCGAGCGATTACCGGAGGACTACGGCGGCGCGCCTGACCCGCACGGCGCCCGGCCAGTGCCTACGGCGAAGGCAAGCGCGCCGCGGAGATGCTCTGCGCGGTGCACGCGGAGCCTGGCTTCGAGCCGGTCATCGCGCGATGTTTCGCGTTCGTCGGTCCGTACCTGCCGCTCGACGCGCATTTCGCCGTCGGGAATTTCATCCGCGATGCGCTGGCTGGCGGGCCGATCCGCGTGTCTGGTGATGGGTCGCCGTTCAGGTCCTACCTGTATGCCGGCGGATCTGGCGATCTGGCTGTGGACGATCCTGCTGCGCGGACGACCGATGCGCCCGTACAACGTGGGATCTGACGAGGCGATGACGATAAGCTGACCTCGCGCGAGTCTGGTTGCTCGATGTCATCGACCCAGTCCCGATCATCGAAAGGCGGCAAGACCCGGTTGCCGGGCGCGCGCTACTCGATACGTGCCGAGCGTCGCGAGAGCCGGGAAGAGCTGGGCTTGCGGCCGAACCGTCAGCTCCGGAGGACGGGATTCGGCGAACAGTCGCATGGCACCGAGCGGTGTCGAAGTGGGAACCGGCAAATCGATGAAAGTCTCCGACTATCATCGCAAAGCACATCGCCGACGCGCGGAATCACTCCAGGTCTTCATGATGACCGGCGGCGGCGCGATGCACCTGAACGACTCGTTCGGCTACGAGCCGCGGCTTCGACGTGCCTGTTCAACCATCACGAGCAGGCCGCGGCGATGGCCGCCGAGGGCTACGCGCGGGTCAGCGGCAGGCCGGCGCTCGTCAACGTCACCACCGGCCCGGGTGGCATCAATGCGCTGACTGGTGTCTATGGCGCGTGGACTGATTCGATTCCCGATGCTGATCGTGTCGGGCCAGGTGAAGCGCGAAACGCTGCGTCGCAGCTACGACCTGCCGGATCTGCGCCAGCTCGGCGACCAGGAGAGTCGACATCATCGCGATGGCCGCGGCGATCACGAAGTACGCGGCAGCTGGTCACGCGAGCCGTCAGTCGATCCGCTACGCCTCGAGAAGGCGCTGTACCTGGCCAGCACGGGCGGCCCGGGCCCGTGCTGGCTCGACATTCCCGATCGACGTGCAGGCCGCGCAGATCGAGCCCGACGACACTCGCCGCGTACGACCCTGCCGACGGACGCCGCCTCCGCGCTGCTCGCAGACCTGCAGGCAGTGGCGGCGAGGTGCTTCAGCGGCTTCGCGACGCGCCCGGCGCCCGGTCATCCTGGCGGGCACCGGCGTTCGCCTGGCCGGCGCGCAGCGATCTTTCTGAGACGGTCGCGCGACAAGCTCGGCGCTCCGGTGGTCACCGGCTGGACCGCGATCGACCTGGTGCCGTCGCGACCACCCGCTCTTCTGCGGCCGGCCCGGCACGATCGGCGACCGCGCCGGCAACTTCGCCGTGCAGAACGCCGACGTCCTGCTCGTCATCGGCAGCCGCTCAACATCCGCCAGGTGAGCTACAACTGGACGTCGTTCGCGCGCGCAGGCGCTTCAAGATCCAGGTCGACGTCGACGCGCGCCGAGCTGGACAAGCCGACGGTTCGCCCGGATCTGGCCGATCGCAGTGCGACGCCAGCGATTTCCTCGAGGAGCTGAACGCGGCATGCTCGAACGAGCGGTACGGTCCGCGACGGCACGCAGAGTGGCTCGCGTGGTGCCAGGAGCGCGTGACTCGATATCCAGTCGTGCGAACCGCGCCATCGCGCTGACGAAGGGCGCGTTCGTCAATCCGTACCACTTCGTCGAGCCCTGTTCAGTCGACTTGGCCGGATGACGTCGTCGTCTGCGGCAATGGCACCGCGAGCGTCGTCACGTTCCAGGCGGCACACATCCCGCGCGGGCATCCGCGTGTTCGCCAACTCGGGATGCGCCGCGATGGGCTACGACCTGCCCGCGGCCATCGGCGCAGCGATCGCGGACCCGAGGCCGTCGGGTCGTCTGCCTGGCCGGCGACGGCAGCATCCAATTGAACATCCAGGAATTGCAGACGGTCGTTCACCATCGGCTCCCGATCAAGATTTTCGTGCTGAACAACGGTGGCTATCTGTCGATGCGCCTGAGTCAGGGCGGATTCTTCGGGCGCCTTGTCGGCGAGGGTCCCAGTAGCGGCCTTTCATTTCCCGTCCATCGTCGCGCTGGCACACGCGTACGGCATTCCAGCCACGGGCGGAGGGGGAGGATTTCAAGGCACGATTGACCGAGTCCTTGAGGCCGACGGGCCCGTCATCTGCGAGGTGGTGCTGGACCCGGAGCAAGAGTTCGAGCCGAAGCTGAGCTCAAGACAGCTGCCAGACGGGCGAATGGTGTCGTCACCGCTCGAAGATCTGCACCCGTTTCTCCCGAGGGAGGAACTGCTCGAGAACCTGCGCATCCAGCCGTATGAGGCGGAGTGACGGTGGCAGACTTGTCGCCGCAGAGTCGCGCCATTCGCGAGACCGGAGAGGTTGTCCTGTACGGAGCAGGTCAAGTCGGCCGTGATGCGTGCCGCGTGCTTGACCGAGCAGGGGGTCCGCGTCCTTGCATGCTCGACCGGCGCCGCGTGGAACCGAGGACTATCTCGGTGTGCCGATCCATCAGCCTGCGTCGTGTCCCTGTCGACACGTGCGTCGCGCGACCGATCCCGTCGTCCTGAGCATCTTCAATCGCGACGTGGACGTCCCCGCGTTGGCGCGTACGCTGCGCCCATTGGGCTTCGCGCAGCATGTGTCGTTTCTTGATCTCCATGCGCGTCCCCATCCGCGTTGGCGATCGTTTCTGGCTGACGCGACGGAGTTACTTCTCCGAACACGCGTCGAGATAGCTGACGGGATGGAGTTATGGGCAGACGACGCCAGCCGATCGCTTTATCAGGCCCTGTTGGCGCTGCGGCTTTCCGGGCGGTTCGATCCAACTCAGAACCCCACGGAACAAGACGTTCAGTATTGCCGACAGACGTGCCAGGCTGGCTGGCACGCCGGCCGCTCCGGTTCGTGGACTGTGGCGCCTATCGTGGTGACACGCTCTATTCAGGTGCTCGCTCGGGCCATCAGCTCGAGGCTGTCCGCGCATCTTCGAGCCCGACACGCGAGAACTTCAAGGCGCTCACTGCGGCGGCTTGTGGAGGGACAAGCGCCGTGACGAATGGAATTGGCTCTGTGGCCATGCGCCGTAGGTCAGGAAACAGGTGAGGTCGCAGTTCCGTGGCGGAGTCGGTGAAGCGAGCGGCGATCAGCAACCGACGGCGGACCGGACTGTCACGGTCGTGGCGCTCGATGATGCTCTTGTCGGGTGGCGCCCAACCATTCATCAAGATGGATGTCGAGGGCGCCGAATCGAAGCCCTCCAAGGCGCCGACACCTCATCGCTAGAGTACAACCAAGTCTTGCTGTCTGCGTCTACCATCGGCCGGACCACCTGTGGACGAATTCCCTTGCGCTCTCCGAATGGTCCGATATCGGCAACTATCGCTTCTATCTGCGGAGCCATGGGTTCAACGGATTCGACACCGTGCTGTACGCCAGCCAGAAAAGTGAAGAGCTTCGCAATTGTCTAAGAGGTGAGCCGTGATTGAACGCGATTTCTTCGAAGACCTCTTCGTGCTCGAGATGGCCAACAACCATCTCGGCAGCGTCGAGCGTGGGCTGAAGATCGTCGAGGCGTATAGCCGTGTGGTGCGCTTCAACAACGTGCGGGCCGCGATCAAGCTCCAGTTGCGAGACGTGGACCGCTTCATTCACAAGGACTTCCGGAGCGGACCGACGTCCGTTACATCAAGAAGACACTGGACACCAGGCTCGCCCAGAACGAGGTCGGTGCCCTGGTGCACGCGATCCGTCAAGGGCGGCTGCATCCCTATGGCGACCGCCTTCGATGAGGCCTCGGTGGATCTCTGCGTCGAGCTCGGCATACCGGTGCTGAAGGTTGCAAGCGCCGACCTCAACGATTGGCTCCTGATCGAAAGGTCGCCAAGGTGAAGCGGCCGGTCATTGTGTCAACTGGCGGGTGCTCGCTGAAGGACATGGACGATCTCGTGACGTTCTTTGACAATCGGAACATTCCGCTCGCGATCAACCACTGCGTTGCGATCTACCCTTCTGAGGATTACGATCTCGAGATGAATCAGATCGATTTTCTCAGGCAACGGTATCCTCACCACACGATCGGGTTCTCTACGCACGAGTATCACGACTGGAACACGTCAATTGCGATCGCGTACGGCAAGGGCGCGAGGACATTCGAACGGCACGTCGACATCGACGATGGCGGGGTGAAGGTCTCGCCGTACTGTTCGCTTCCAGAGCAGATCGACGAGTGGTTTCAGAGCCTGGCAACGGGTCAGAACTATGTGTGGCTCTCCCGGCACTCAGCGCCGGTTCATTCCAGAAAAGGAAAGGCGCTATCTGGACTCGCTGGTCCGTGGCGTTTACGCCAAGAGGGACCTGCCGATTGGTCACATCCTGTCTGACGACGACGTCTATTTGGCCATACCGCTGCAGAAGCGTCAGTTATCCTGCCGTGAACTGATGCGCGGCCAAGCCATGATCAAGGCTTGCGCCGCTGATCAGCCGATCGCGATCGACATGGTTGACACTCCCTACGCCTACAACGAAAGCATGCGAGCGCGGATCGACGACCGTGGCCTCTGAGGGGTCATCAGATTTTCGGGGCCAGGCACCAGAGCGATCACGCGAAGCCGTGGCAAAGCGGCCTTGTCCCGTCTGCGATTCTTCTGGCGCCAGCGTCGTGCACTTCACAGAGACTCGTCCTCCCCGACGACGAGAAGGATGTTGCGAAATACGAGGTCCTCGTCTGTGACTCCTGCGGCGCAGGATTCGCGGACACTCTGGCGTTACAGGCTCACTACGATCGACTGTATGCCGACAAGTCACGCTATTCGGCAGGGCCGGCTGCCCACGCCACAGAGAGCCCGAGAGATATCAGCAGGTTTGCCGCAATGGCCGCCGACCTCAGTCGGTTCGTTCCTGATCGACGAGCTCGCGTCGTCGATGTGGGGTGTGCGAACGGGCAGATGCTGGCCGCTCTTGCAGCACTGGGATATGACAACCTGGAGGGCGTCGATCCGTCTGCGGCCTGCGTTCAGCAAGCGGATCCATTCCAGGTGTCCGGGCACGCGCCGGCTTCTTGTCGGCCATGCCAGAGGATGCTGGACCGTACGATCTGGCTATCATGTCGCACGTTCTGGAACATGTTCGTGACGTGAAGCCAGCGCTCGAAAATCTGGCCCGCTTCATGGCCGAGGGCGCCTGATCTATGTGGAGGTTCCTGACGCGTCGCGCTACGCCGATTTTGCGTGGTCGCCGTTTCAGGACTTCAACAGCGAGCACATCAATCATTTCTCGCTGCTGTCCTTGAGAAATCTGCTGCGACGATGCGGTTATTCGCCCACGCAGTGTGCGGAGCGCGAGATATTGTCCGCGCCTGGAATGACGTATCCCGCGATCTATTGTTTGGCCAGGCTCACGCAGGCTGATCCCGCCGCACTCGAGAGGACCACGCGCTCAGGGGGCGGCTCGAAGACTATGTTCAGGTCTCGGCACGGGTGATGGGCGAGATTGACGCGCGGCTGACCAAGAGACTGCGGGATCGCGGGCCCGTCATTGTTTGGGGAACCGGCGAGCTCACGGCGAAGCTCCTCGCCGACACGTCGCTCGGGCGGGCGAATATCGTAGGGTTCGTGGACGCCAATCCGATTAACCAAGGACGTGTTCTCCTCGGCCGCACGATCAAATCGCCAGATCAGATTGACATCTGGTGCCGAGACAATCGTCGTGGGGTCAATTCTGCATTTTCGCGGGATCCTCAGTGACATCCGCACTCGTCGTCTCGACAACCCAGTTGTCGGCCTCGTTGAAAGGACGGGCCATGACTGACGTCAACGGCCGTCACGGTTCTGACGCCGTGCTACAACGAGGCGGACAACGTCGAGGCGCTGTACAAGAAGGTGTGCGATGTGTTCGAGGCCTCGATGGCTACGCTCACGAACATCTGTTCATCGACAACGCCTCAACCGACGGAACCGTGGACGTCCTCCGGCGTATCGCTGCCGCGGACCGTCGCGTCAAAGTCATCGTCAACACGCGGAATTTCGGACACGTGCGGTCTCCCTATCACGCTCTGCTTCAGTGTCGTGGGGACGCCGTCGTCGCAATGGCCGCGGATCTGCAGGACCCTCCTGAGCTCATCCCGGCCTTTCTCTCGAAGTGGCGCGAGGGATACAAGGTCGTGCTCGGCGTCAAGGCCGCGGCCGAGGAATCGGTGCTGATGTTCGGGATCAGGAGAGTTGGCTACTTCGTGATCGACCGCCTGTCCGAAGTCAGGCAGGTTCGAAACAACACGGGGTTTGGGCTATTCGATCAGGCGGTCGTGAAGGTGCTGCGGCAACTGCAGGATCCCTACCCTTATTTCAGGGGGATCGTCGCTGAACTCGGATTTCCTTACGCCACGATTCCTTACACGCAGCCGAAGAGAACGCGGGGCATCAGCAAGAGTCGCCTGTACACCCTCTACGACCTCGGTATCCAGGGCGTGGTCAATCACTCGAAGATTCCACTTCGTCTCGCCACGATGCTCGGCTTTGTGAGTTCGGTCGTGAGCTTCCTGGCAGCGGCAGTCTACTTCGTGATGAAGATGCTGTTCTGGTACAACCTGCCGATCGGAATCGCGCCGCTGATTATCGGGTTGTTCTGTGCCGCCTCAGTGCAACTGTTGTTTCTCGGGGTTCTTGGAGAGGACGTCGGGGCCATCTACACGCAGGTCCGCGGTCGACCGCTCGTGGTCGAACGTGAGCGGATTAACTTTGACGACGCGCGATGACAGGGAGGCTGCGACGCCGGCAAGATTGCCGGCTGGCCTGCTCGGAGACGAGCGCTCTGGTTTGGCAGTGCCTTCATCATTTCTGCACTTCTCCTGGCCTACTCGTTGCGCGGAGTGGAGTGGCGCGCCGCGTTCGCAGTCATCGGCCATGCGGACCTCCCGCGACTCCTGGCAGCGTCGGCTCTCGCCTCAGCGTCGCTCTTCCTTCGCGCGCTCCGGTGGCGGATCCTGCTCACGTACCGAGGGCCAGTCCCCCTGGCGACATCGTTCTGGGCTACCGCCGCAGGCTACCTCGGCAACAACGTGCTTCCGGCGCGCGCCGGCGAGCTTGTCCGGACCTACGCGGTGGCCGGCAAACGACGCTCGACGCCCCCTTCGTGTTGGCGACTGCCCTCGGCGAGCGAGCCGCCGACGCGCTGTTGCTCGTGACGGTGGCGGGGCTGGCGGTTCAGTGGCTTCCGGAACGTGCACGGGTGGGTCACTCAAGTCGCAAGGACGTTCGCGGGCGTTGGCGTTTGCCGGAGTCGTCCTCATTGCGGTGCTTCCGGTGGTCGGCCGGCGCTAGCCGCCACTATCGCGCGCCTGTCGCTGCCCTCGGGTCTGCGGATTCCCGCAGGCCGCGCAGTTGAACAGGCCGCACGCGGGCTGCGTGCGTTCCACAGCGCACCGCGCGTGGCGTTTTTCCTCGCGTTCTCGATGACCATCTGGTCGCTCGATGCCGTCGGGACTGTGTCGGCGCCGCGGCCCTCGGCTTCGGATGCCTCTGGCCGCGGCGTTGCTTCTGCTCGCGGGACTGGGTTTGGGAAGCGCGCTGCCGTCCACGCCGGGCTACATCGGGATCTACCAGTTTGTTGCGGTTACGGTCCTGCCGCCGTTTGGTTTCAGCCGTGACGGACGCGATCGCCTACATCGTTGTCGCCCAGGCGCTCCAGTTCCTCGTTGTCGGCTCCTGGGGAGGCTTGGCGCTGTTGCGATACAGGCGGTCGCGACACTCGGCGTCATGGGACGGCGGGCTGGGGTTTGCTTCGCTTTCGGGGGGTTGCGCACGAGACACTGAGACGACAGGCCACGCTGAAAACAGATCACGAGGTGCGCCAGTGAACCGCGTATCGGGTCGGCGCGCTCCCAGCTCGTATCGGGCTTTTGGGCGTGTTCCTGGTCGGGCTCTTGTTTTTCATGAGTTGGGGCAATCGGTATGTGCCCCCCACCGGAGGAGGGGGAAGCCGTCAGATGGCGCCGTGGGCCCATGACTATCTGCCGTACCGCGACTACTTCTTTCAGGCGCCACCGGGCCTGCCGATGCTGATGCAGGCGGTGGCCGTATCGGTGGGCCACAGCTGACTGCGACGTTGACCGCTGGAGTGCTCGTGCGCCTCGCTGGCGCCTGTGCGCTCTACGGATTGTCTGTTCGGCGCGGCTCGTCCGTCTTTCGCGGCCCTTGCCGCGATTTGTGCGCTCTTCATCTCGAGCACGGACGTCAGCGACACCCCGTTCTACTACAACCATCTGGCGGCCGCCTTCGTCGTCATCGGGTCGTACTCCGGGGCGTTATCTGGACGAACGGGCCGTATCTGGCACACCGTCGGAGCCATTGCCTCTGGTGCCCTGATCGCCTTCGCCGTCCTGGTCAAGCAGACGATGATCTTCGGGGCGGGGGCTGCGGTCCTGGCGCTGGTGGTCCTGCAGTGGCCCCGTCCACACCTCGGCTGGCCTCGGTGGCTCTGCTGTCTCGTGGCAGGCGCTGCCCTCTCGCTTCGCAGCCGCGTGGTGGTGGCTTGCCACCCACGGGATTGTCGCCGCGTTCGTTGAAGTCATGGCTCATGCTCCAGAGGGAAAAGGGGGAATTGCGAGATCGCTTACCCGACCACTTACGCTTCTCCCAGGCGTCCCGAGAGCTGCCTACGCCACCGTCCTGGCATGGGTGATCGTCGCCACCCTCGCAAGGGCCTGGTTTGTTCATCGGCGCGACGCGTCGTACCGCGGCGGCACGGTGCTGCTCGCCGGTCTGATCGCGTTCGCTGCAATCGCATTCGTGGAAGGCAGGTTGGCTGTCTACCTGGAGGCGCGAACCACGACACTGCTGTTGACCGCGATTGGCTGGTGGGGAAGCGGGATCCTCGCCCTGCTGTGCGCTGGTCGACTGTTCACTCCGGACACCGGAAAGTCAGACCGTGCGGTCGTCGCGCTGGGGATCCTCTCGTTTGGCATCGGGTATTCGTTTGCCGTGTCGTGGCCGCTGTTCGAAAATCTGGCGTTCCCCGGCCTTGGTGTTGTCGTGGCGGTGACCTTGGAGCGACCGCCTTCGGCACGAGTGAGGCTCTGGAGGGCTTCGCTCGTGCTCCTGACGATTGCCTCCATGGGGCTCGCCGTGCACCGCAAGTTCACCGCGCCGCACTCGTGGGGCGAGTGGTTCGAGCCTCCCCTCTACACGGCCCGCGGCCCGGTTGAGAACTCAATCCTTGCAGGCATGCAGGTCTCGAAGCCCTCGGCCGCTCTCTACAGCGCAGTCGCAGGGGTTGTGAGTCGCGTGTCGCGCCCTGGCGACGCCATATACGTCTACCCGAACATGCCGATGCTCTATGCCATCGCAGGTCGCCGGCCCGCCACGTATGGCCTCGCGCACTGGGTGGACGTCTGCCCGGATTTCCTGGGGAGGGAGGACGCGCGACGTCTGCTGGACCACCCACCGAAGGTCATGGTCATCCGACGAGAGCCGCTGTCTTTGGTTGAGCGGGAAGAACGGTTATATCGAGGCGGCCGTCGCAGCAGCGTCCGTGACGTGATTGACGCCGTGAATCACCTCATGCCGTTGTACGAGAGAGTGGACACCTTCGAGAGCCGGGCAAGCGCCCGATCAACCTTACGTGCTGGAGGCCGAAGGCCCGCAGTGAGACGACTGGAGTTCGGCACTGATATGCCTTCTCGAGACCCGGCGCTGCGAACGCTCGTGTGCCACACGCGTTCGCCTGGCCCGTGGTCGCGCTTCTGGCAGCAGCCTACCTATGGCTGTTCGTCAGGGTGCAATGGCACATAGGCGACGAAGGCGACATGCTCAACGGCGCGTTGGCAGTGACCCAAGGGCACGTGCCGTACCGGGACTTCTTCGATCTGCGCGGGCCGGGCTCGTTCTACTGGTTGGGACTGTTCTTCAAGCTTTTCGGCGCCACGTGGTTCGTGGCCAGGGTGCACCTGCTGCTGACCGGCGTCGCAAGCAGCCTGCTCGTCTACTACCTGACCGTCGAGGGCGCACCGCGGCGCCAGGACGCCGTGTTGCCCTGCGCGCTGGTCACGGTGCTCAGCGTCCCGTTCTGGCCTGCGTCGCACCACCACTGGGACAGCAACCTCTTTGCGCTGGCGGCTGTCGCCGCCTTCTGCCGCTGGCAGGACTCGGCAAGACGCTGCGCTGGCTCGCCGCCAGCGGCGTCCTCGCGGGTCTGACGTCCTGTTTCATCTACCAGAAAGGGTTCCTCCTGCTCGTCTCGTTTCTCGCCGTCCTCGTGGTGTCGCGAGCCTGGTTCAGCGCCGACGTACGAATTCGGCGAGACGCGTCAGTCCTCCTGGCCGGCTACACCGCAGTCGGACTCGTGCGTGCTCGCGTGGTTCGCGCATCTGGGAGCCCTTCAGGACTTCATCGACGGCACCATCCGATTCCCTGTGAAGACCTACGTGGACGCCAACCGCGTGCCCTACGCGTTCATGCTGACCGGGCTTGCGGCCGACGGCCTCAACCAGTGGGGACGCATGCCGTCGTGGTTGGCTCCGACCCTGGGGGGAGCGCTGATGATCCCGCTGCTGCTGATCGCGGCGTTGCCGGCGCTGGTGATTGCGCTCGCTGGAGTCTGGCTGGTCACGCGACGAGTCCACAGCGGTCGTTCAGCTGCCTCATGTCACTTACGGCTTGATCGGGTTTGCGCTGTGGTTCTCGGAGTTTCACCGGAAGGACATCTTTCACCTGATCTATGGATGTCCCATTCTTCTGATCGCCCTGTTGTTGGTGTGGTCCAGCCTCGACCGGCCGCGCGCCGTCAGGATTCTCGTCCCGTGGGGCCTCGGGCTGGCGCTGCTGTTCCTCGGGGTGAGCCGCGGGTTGCGCGCAGCCGGCGCGCACGAGCGCATCGTGACCAGACGCGGCACGATCGTCGTTGAACAGGACGACGCCGCTCTTCGCTTTCTCCTGAGTGATGCCGTAGCCGCGGGCGACTACGTCTTTGTGTACCCGGTACTACTCGACCTACTACTTCCTGGCGGACGTCAGAAACCCCACCCGGTTCGGCGAGATGATGTACGGCCCCGGCACCGAGCCGTATTTCAACGAGGCGATCGCGTCGCTCGAGGCAAAACGGGTGAAGTACATCTTGTGGGACAGTCGACTGACCGGGGATGCGATGAAGACGTGGTTTCCGACCTATCAAGGTCCGCCGAATGGCGAGGGCCCGATGGAGCGGTATTTTCGAAAACGCTACTACGATCGATGGCTGCTGGACGGATTCCGGGTGCTTCGGCGGCGCTGAAGGCGCGGGCCTGCCTCGGCACCCATCGCAGTGCCGGCCATGTCAGCTGGCACTTGGCGCTCCCAATCGAGAGTCGTGCCCAATCCTGCGAGCTGACCGTTTGCGCCATCCTGCCAATTTACGAAACAGTCTGGAGAGCACGCCTCGCGTCACGAACGAAAGCTGTTACGGGCGATGGCGCACTGCTACCGCCTGGTCTACCGCCGGTCTTGCGTCACAAATACCGGTGCTGCTGGCCGGTCGGCGGCTGATCGACTGGCAAACGATGCCTTTCTGGGGGCTGTTGCGTGGAGCGGTGTGTTTGCGCTGGGATTTCTCGTCGCGATATTTCCGCTCGTCACGCGCCCGACCGTCTCGCCGAACAGATCGGCCTGCATGTCGCTGGCGGCAATCCTGCTGGTAGCCTACCCGAGGGCTTCTCGGAAGCGGTTGGCATACGTGTTGGAACCGAAGGCGATGTGCTCTTCGCCCTGGCGTACCTGGCAGCGACGTTCGCCGTGGTCCGGATCGCGAGCACGCTCTGGGGCACCGAGCAACTGCCGATCCTTGCGCTCGCTTTTGGGCTCCTCTGAGCTCCGTCATCTCTGCGGGGCGAGTCGAATGGCTGGGTGACTTTGGGCTCAGGATTTGTCGGCGCTCGAAGCGCAGAGACGCCTCGCTGCTCCAGTTGAGATTGGTGGCCCTCGCGTCGGCGACCCCGACATCATTCATCTGGTCCTCGATGACTTCGGTCGTCCGGACACGCTGGCTGGTGTTTACCACGTGACGCCCACTGCGTTTGACCAGTTGCGCGGGATGGGCTTCGAGATATCGGACCGTTCGATTACCAACTACAGTCCGAGACCTACCAGTCATTGGCCTCGATGTTCAGCATGCAGTATCTCGACGCGCTCGCCAACACGCTGGGCGACAGCTACGACCGAAGACCTCTTGTGGAGCTCATTCGGCGCGGTGCCGTGATTTGGACGCTGGAAGCGCGTGGCTATGCCGTCTCCGTGATCGGCTCCGGCTTTGACGTGACGCCGGAGCAACAGGGCGTGGAGCAATGCTTCAACTGCGGCCCAACCTTCCCGGGCTTCATGGAATTGTCGTTGCTATCGCTCTCGCCGTTTCGAGCTCTGGCGCCGTGGACCCCGTTCTATGACGCGCATAGATCCCGGTGGAGATCCTCGCTGGAGTCTCTGCGCAGCCTGCCGCGGAGAGATGGGCGGCCTGATCCGTGTGTGCGGCACTTCGCGCCACACCCTCCATATCTCCTGACGACATCTGGTGCGCTTCCCGATCCGTCGCGTCCATTCGATATTGGAGATGAAGCGCAATTCCGCGGCTCTGCCGACGAGTACAGAACCGGCTACCGCGATCAGGTGCTCTACCTGCTGAATAAAGAATTGCCAGGGATAGTCGCTGCAGTCACGAGGGACAGCCCGCATGGGGCAATCGTAGTGTTGAGCGGCGATCACGGGCCTGCGCTCCGCTTCGATCCTGATCACCCGTCGCCCGACGGCCTGCGTGAAGGGCTGCGCATGTTCCTGGCCATACGATGGCCTGAAACTGGCGATCACCCTGCGCCGATTCCGCCGGTCAACCTGGTATCGAGCGATCTTCAATGCGCTGTTCGGGACAAGACTTCCGTTGCTTCCAAATCGAAGCTACCTGGTGGTGCGGAGCAGGCCTTACGGATTCGTTGAGGTTCGCTAGGCTCCCTACCTCGGGCTCGAGAATCAGCCCTCGATCAGCAGGTGCCCGGGGTCCTCGATGAACTCCTTGATCTTCACGAGGAACTGCACCGCTTCGAGGCCGTCGACGATGCGGTGGTCGTAGCTGAGGGCGAGGTACATCATCGGGCGGATGACGACCTGGCCGCCGACGGCCACCGGGCGCTCCTCGATCTTGTGCAGGCCGAGGATGCCGACCTGCGGCGGGTTCAGGATCGGCGTGCTGAGCAGCGATCCGAAGACGCCGCCGTTGGTGATCGTGAACGTGCCGCCCTTGATCTCTTCGAGCGACAGCGTGCCGTCCTCCGCGCGCTTCGCGAAGTCCTTGATCGACGCCTCGATCTCCCAGAACGTCATGCCGATCGGCGTCGCGCAGCACCGGCACGACGAGGCCCGTCGAGGCGCCGACGGCGATGCCGACGTCGTAGTAGTGCTTCAGCACCATCTCGTCGCCCTGGATCTCCGCGTTGATGCGCGGAAACAGCTTGAGCGCGCCGACGGCCGCCTTCACGAAGAACGACGAGAGCCCGAGGTTGACGCCGTGCGCCTTCTGGAAGGCTTCCTTCCTGCGCGCGCGCAGCGCCTGCACGGCCGTCATGTCCACCTCGTTGAAGGTGGTGAGCATGGCCGCGGTGTGCTGCGCCTCGACGAGTCGCTTGGCGATCGTCGCGCGGCGCTTGGACATGCGGATGCGTTCTTCGCTCCGCGTGCCTGGTGCAGGGCGCGTGGTGCCGGGTGCGGTGCGCGGGTGCCGGGGTGCCTGGTGCAGGCGCAGGCTGCGGCGCGGTGCGGCAGGCGCGGCGCTGACGGCCTGCGCTACAGGCTGCCGCGGCTGCCCGCTGCCGGCTGCCCGCTGCCCGCTACGTGCTTCTCCACGTCCTCCCGCGTGACGCGCCCGCCGTCGCCGGTGCCGGAGACCTTCGAGAGATCCACGCCGTGCTCCTCGGCGACCTTTCGGGCCGTCGGCGTCGAACGTGTGGGTGCGGCAGGTGCGGCCGGTGCGGCAGGTGCGGCGGGTGCGGCAGGTGCGGACGGTGCGGGCGCGGACGGTGCGGTGCTGCGCTCGCACCCTGCGCACCTGTCGCACCCTCCGCACCCTGCGCACCTGTCTCGATCACTCCCAACACTTCCCCGACCTTCACGTCCTCGCCGTCCTGGCGCGCGACCTTCGAGAGCACGCCCGCCGATCTCGGCGCTGACCTCGAGATCGATCTTGTCGGTCTCGAGCTCGACGAGCACGTCGCCGGCGGCGACGCTGTCGCCCTCGTGCTTCACCCAGCGCGCGATGCGCGCTTCGATCACCGATTCACCGAGCTGAGGAACGACGACATCCATATGATGACGATTGACGGTTGCATGATTGACGAGTTGACGGTTGACGATCGGCGCGGCTGAAGCCGCGCCCTACTGCGTGCCTCTCCTATTTCCTATTCCCTATTCCCTATTCCCTATTTCAGATCACCTTCGAGAGCACCATCTGATTCTGTCGCCGAGTCGGCGCCGTCTGGTACGCCTCCTCGACCAGGATCTTCTGGTTCGCCGCGTGCCACGACGAGGTGCCTTCCGACGGGCTGGCGCTGCGCGCGCGGCCCACGTAGCGGAGCGGCCAGCGGCCCTCCGCCAGCTCCTCGATGAGCGGCCGCACGAAGCCCCACGCGCCCATGTTCTCCGGCTCTTCCTGCACCCACACGAGCTCCTCCAGCTTCGGGAAGCTCTCGATCACCGGCTTCAGATCCGACCACGGGAACGGGTAGAGCTGCTCGACGCGGCAGATGGCGACCTCGGGATGCGCCGCGCGCAGGTCGCTCGACACGAGGTCGACGTACACCTTGCCGCTGCAGAGCAGCAGCCGCCGGACGTCGGCCGGTCCGTGACGGCCGCGTCCGCATCCGGGATCACCGGCTGCCAGCGGCCTTCCGCCAGATCGCGCGGACGGCTCGCCACGAGCGGATGCCGCAGCAGGCTCTTCGGCGTGAGGACGATGAGCGGCAGCGGGTCGGTCAGCAGGAGCACCGCCTGGCGCCGCAGCAGGTGGAAATACTGCGCGGCGGTCGTGCAGTTCGCGATGCGCAGGTTGATGTCCGCAGCGGCCTCGAGGAAGCGCTCGACGCGCGCGCTCGAGTGATCCGGCCCCTGGCCTTCGTAGGCGTGGGGCAGCAGCAGCACGAGCGACGGCGTGAGCCCCCACTTCGCGCGGCCCGACGTCAGGAACTCGTCGAGCATCACCTGCGCGCCGTTGATGAAGTCCCCGTACTGCGCTTCCCAGATCACCAGCCGGCTCGGCGCCTGCAGGTTGTAGCCGAACTCGAAGCCGATCGTCGCGCACTCGGTCAGCGGGCTGTTGTAGACCTCGAACGCCGCCTTCGCCTGCGTCAGCCGCTGCAGCGGGACGTCTCGATCGCCGGTGACGCTGTCGTGGTACACGGCGTGGCGATGGCTGAACGTGCCGCGCTCGACGTCCTCGCCCGTGAGGCGGATCGCGACGCCGTCCTCGAGAATCGACGCGAACGCCAGGTCCTCGGCGGCGGCCCAGTCCACCGTCGGCTCGTCGATGGCCTTCACGCGCCTCGCGACGCTTGTCGCGGATGCGCTCCAGCTTCTTGTGGATCGTGAAGCCCTGCGGGACGCGCGTCAGGTCCGCGTTCAGCGCCTGCAGCCGCTCGAACGGCACGGCCGTCTTGGCCTGGCGCGCGACGCCTCGGGGCGGCGGCTCCGGATACTGCTCCTGTCGGCTGCGCGTTCCGCTGGACGGTCTCGAGCGCCTGCTCGAGCGCCGTCTGCTGCTTCGCGACCATCTCCGCCGCCTGCGCGTCGGAGACGACGCCGCGCGCGACGAGCGTGTGCGCCCACTTCTCGCGCACGGTCGGCAGCGCCGCGATGATCTTGTACATCGCCGGCTGCGTGAACGACGGCTCGTCGCCCTCGTTGTGGCCGTAGCGGCGATACCCGACCAGGTCGATCAGCGTGTCGCGCTTGAACGTCGCGCGATACGCCGCCGTCAGGCGCGCGACCTCGATGCAGGCCTCCGGGTCGTCCGCGTTCACGTGGAAGATCGGGACCTTGAAGCCGCGGACCAGGCCGCTCGCGTAGGACGTCGAGAACGACTGCCGCGCCGTGGCGGTGAAGCCGATCTGGTTGTTCGCGATGATGTGGACGGTGCCGCCGACGTCGTAGAGCCGCAGCCGCGACAGGTTCAGCGTCTCGGCGACGATGCCCTGGCCGGGGAACGCGGCGTCGCCGTGGATCAGGATCGGCAGCGTGACGCCCTTGTCGACGACAGGGGACGCCGGGCGCGGAGGCGTCGGTGCACGCGGCGCGCGCCATGCCGACGACGACCGGGTTCACGAACTCGAGATGGCTCGGGTTCGGCGGCATCGAGATGAGCACTTCGGGCGCCGACTCGTCGCGCACGCGCGCGCGGGCGCCGGCGTGGTACTTCACGTCGCCCGTCCAGCCGAGGTCCTCGCGGAACGGCTGGTTGCCCGTCGCTTCCTTGAACTCGGCGAGGATCTGCACGTAGCTCTTGCGCATCACGTGCGTCAGCACGTTGAGCCGGCCGCGATGCGCCATGCCGATCAGCACCTGCTTCACGCCGGCGACGGCCGAGTCCGCGATGATCTCGTCGAGGACCGGCACCATCATGTCGAGGCCTTCGATCGAGAAGCGCGTCTTGCCGACGAACGCCTTGTGCAGGAAGCGCTCGAAGGTCTCGACCTCGGTGATGCGCTCGAGCAGATCGACCGCTTCGACCGGCTGATGCGGCGGACGGAACGTGCCGGCCTCGATGTGGAAGCGCAGCCACTCGCGTTCTTCGGGGACGAAGATGTGCGAGATGTCGAAGCCGATGCTGGAGCAGTAGACCGCGCGCAGCCGCTCGATGGCCTCGCCCGCGTGGCGCGCGCCTTCGGCGAGCGGTCCTCCGACGAGGCTTGCCGGCAGCGACTCGAGCGCGATCTCGTTGACGCCGTGCGTTTCAGGCGTCAGCGACGGATCGCCGAGGGGCGTCGATCCGAGCGGGTCGATCTTCGCGGCGAGGTGGCCGTAGCGGCGGATCGACTCGGCGAGGGTGACGGCGCCGACGATGGCGGAGACGGGTGCGGCGGGTCGGACAGGTCCGTCAGGTGCGTAGGTGCGGGTCGCGCCGGTGCGCCGTCTTCTCGAACAGCCTCCCGGGTCGCCGGGTCGACCGACGCGGGGTCCTTGAGGAAGCGCTCGTACAGCTCGAGCGCGTAGCCCTCGTTGATTCCCCCGAAGTCGCTCCAGCCCGAAGACATAACCTTCTTATTTTAGCCGGTAACGAGCGATGGACCGGCGTCCGCGGATATATCGGTTCGGCAACGGTCCAAATGCAGGGATTGGCGCCCCGCGCCCGTCCAAGCCGACCCGCCGCTCCAGCCGTGCCGGGTGCGTGCCACGCTCCAGGGATCGCGGCTCGAAATCGGGCCTGTCGTCCGCGCGGATTTCACTCTGACGCGCATCGGGCCGGGCCTATCCCGCCCCTCTCGGCAGCATTGCGACTCGAAGGCTCACGGCCGCGGCCCTCGAAATCCGCGCTGCCTTCGGTCCGATTTGGTCCTGACGCTCATCGCGCGTCGCGTTGCACGCACCCGGCCACGACTTGAGCGGCGCTGAGCACCAGACTGGCCGCAGCCTCACCGCCGAGCCGCAGCGTGATCGGATCAACGTGCAGTCCGCGGCGGCAGCCGCGCGGACGGCTCCGGACCGACTGCGAGTGACGCGACCTGCGTCAGTGCGAAAGCGCGCCGAAGGCAGCGAGGAGTGCCGCGCCCGGCCCACACATGTGGGCGGGCGCGTTCGGCGTCAGTCTGCAATCCGAGCGGACGACAGGCGCGTTTTCGAGCGTCAGCTCGCCGGAGGTCCGGAGCCGTTCGCGCGGATGCCGCCGCCACCGCCGCAGCCGGCGTCAGTCCGTCTCGGGATGCAGCTGGTGCTTGGTCTTCTCTCCCTTCGCCGGGAGCGTCTTGAGGAACGCAAACACGTTCGACAGGTCCTCGTCCGACATGCCGCCGAGGCCGAGGGGCATCGTGTCGGCCATCTTCGTTCCGTCCGGCCGCTTGTGCGTGCGGAGCGCGGTGACGAAATCCTTCTCCGTCCACGTGCCAATGCCGACGGGCGTGATGTTGCCGCCGCCGGGAGGCGGCCCGGCGCCGCCCTCGAACGTGGGCGTGTGGCAGCCGATGCAGCCGGCCGTCTGGACGACATGCAGGCCTTTCGAGACGGCGTCGGTGGCGGTGGGCTCGGCTGCGAACGCGGCGTGCTCGTGGTCGATCAGCTCCGCCGGCAGCAGCGGCAGCTTTCCGGTTGCCGTCAGCGCCGAGGCGATCGGGCCGATCCGGATCTCGGGCACGGTGGCGTCAACCGGCGGCAGCGATCGGATGAAGGCGATGATGGCCGCCGCGTCGCGCGCCGTCAGCTTGATCTCGTGCGACGGCATGAAGACGACGGAGTGGCCGTCCTTCCGCACGCCGTGGAGGAACACGCGGGCGAAGTCCTGATCGTCGTACCGGCTGGCGATTCCGCCGCGGCCGCTCGTCAGGTTCGGGGCGGACAACCGTCCGAACATCAGGTCGTCGGACATCGAGCCGCCGCCGAGATTCTGGCCGTGGCAGTCGGCGCAGACGATGACATGGCTCGTGAGATAGCGGCCCCGCTCGACGCAGATCAGGCGTCGGACTTGATGTCGAGCGGCGGCGTGGTGACGGTGTACGTCTTCGCCATCCGCGAGTGGACGTTGTAGCAGGCGTAGCCGAGGAACATGCCGGCGATGAGCAGGACGGCCGCGATGACTTTGAGCAGGATTCGAAGGACGCGTCTCATGGCGATTCGTGTATGACCTCTGCCGCCTCACGACGGCCGTTTGGGACGAAATGTTCCCGAAAACGATTGCTGCCAGGTCGCGGCTAGCCGCCGCTGCCCGGGCGGTTCAGCCGTACCGCGAGCGCATAGTCGAGACGCTGGCGCACATGCTCGACCGATAACCCGACCCATGCGACCTCTCTCATCACGCCTTCTCGAAGTATCCGAGAGCGCGGTTTTTCCGCACCTGATTCCACGGGAACTGCGTGCCGTTCATCGCGACGTAGACGCCGGGCGGCAGCACCTGCACGAAGGACAGCGCGCTTCCGAGATTGAACAGGCCGTCGGAGCTGCCGAAGGCGTACGGAATCATCGCGCCGGTCAGGACGATCGTCTTGCCCGGGACGCCCTCGGCGAGCGCCGCGGCGGTCTCGACCATCGTGTCGGTGCCGTGCGTGACGACGATCTGGCTCTCGGCGCACTCGCGGCATCGCTCGGCCACGCGGGCGCGATCGGCTGCGGTCATCTGCAGGCTGTCGATCAGCATGACGGTCTCGACGGCGACGTCCAGCCGCGACCGCCCGAGGCGCAGCATCTCCTCGACGTGCGTGTCCTTGAAGAACAGCGTCCCGCCGATCTCGTCGGTACTCCTTGTCGAACGTGCCGCCGGTCACGAGGAGGCGAATCATCGACTGGGGATTCTATGTCGGGTCCTTGGGAGACTTCGCTGTCGGGTCCTTGGAACTGACGCTGTCGGGTCCTTGGAACTGACGCTGTCGGGTCCTTGGAACTGACGCTGTCGGGTCCTTGGAACTGACGCTGTTGGGTCCTTGGAACTGACGCTGTCGGGTCCTTGGAACTGACGCTGTCGGGTCCTTTGGGACTGACGCTGTTGGGTCCTTGGGAACTGACGCCGCAGAGTCCTGGACTCCGTAGCGAAGCCTCCGAAAGACCCGACCGCGAAGCTCCAAGGACTCGATGCGAGGCCTCCCCAGGACCCGACCGCGAAGCCTCCGAAGGACCCGACCGCGAAGTCCCCAAGGACCCGACCGGCGAAGCCCCCAGGACCCGGGAGCGAAGCCTCCAAAGGACCCGAGTACAATCCGCGAATGTCCCTTCGCATGGACGCCGTGCAGGCGCCGATCATCCCGCTCGTCGGCGAGTGGATTCGCCAATCACCAGGCACGATTTCGCTGGGGCAGGGCACGGTCGCGTACGGGCCGCCGCCCGAGGCCCTGGCCGCCATTCCCGAGTTCCTCGCGCAGCCCGGGGCGCATCGCTACGGGCCCGTCGAAGGTATCCCGGAGCTCGTCGAGGCGCTCGAACGGAAGCTGACGGCCGAGAACGGATTCGACCTCTCGAGGAGCCGCGTCTTCGTCACCGCGGGCGGCAATCTCGCGTTCATGAACGCCGTCCTGGCGATCGCCGATCCCGGCGACGAGGTCATTCTCCAGGCGCCCTTCTACTTCAACCACGAGATGGCCGTCGTCATGGCCTCGTGCCGGCCGGTGGTCGTCTCGACCGACGCGCGATATCAGCTCCGTCTCGACGCCATCGAGGCCGCCATCACGCCGCGCACCAGGGCAATCGTCACGATCTCGCCCAACAACCCGACGGGCGCCGTGCATCCGGCGGAGGATCTCGCCGCGGTGAACGCGCTCTGCGCGGCGCGCGGGATCTGGCACATCAACGACGAGGTCTACGAGTACTTCACGTACGGGGACGCGACGTCGAGCTCGCCCGGCGCCGCCCCTGGCGCCGACGCGCACACGATCTCGCTCTACTCGATGTCGAAGGCCTACGGCTTCGCAAGCTGGCGGATCGGCTACATGGTCGTGCCGGAGGCGCTTGCCGGCGCCATCGACAAAATCCAGGACACGATCCTGATCTGCGCGCCGCACATCTCGCAGGCGGCCGCCGTCGGCGCGCTGCGCGCGGGCCGCGCGTATTGCAGGCCGCACGTCAGCACGCTGGCGACAGTCCGATCGAAAGTGCTCGCCCGACTCGAGGAGCTTGGCGGGCTGGCGGAGGCGCCGTCGGCCGACGGCGCGTTCTACTGCTTCCTGCGCGTGCGAACGTCGATGGACTCGATGACGCTGGCCAGGCGCCTGATCGTGGAGCACAAGATCGCGACTGCGCCGGGAGCGGCGTTCGGCCTTGGCGACGGGTGCTATCTTCGCCTCTCGTACGGCGCGCTGGCGCCCGAGACCGTGGACGAGGGGATGGGAAGGCTGATTGAGGGACTCAGGACGATTGTCGGTTGATGGTTGCGTGATTGCAGGGCTTGCGGAGTTGCGGAACGTGGGTGTGTGGCGCAGGGCTTCAGCCCCGCAAGCAGCGAAACTTGAACTGAGGAGACACGATGAAGCGAGCGCTGAAAATTGTCGGTGTAGGGGTGATGGTCGCCGCGGCGTACGCCGTCGGCCGCGCGCAGGGGAAGGCGATCGATTCCGCGGTGATCTCCGCGTCGCAATCCACGCTGGCGGAACAGGCCGCGTGGGGCGAGTTCCACGCGTACTACGAGGGCGCGACGAGCCAGACGCCCGCGATGCTCGTGGGGATCGCAGACATCAAGCCGGGCCAGCAGAACCACGCGCCGCACCAGCACGCGGACGAAGAGTTCCTCTACCTGATCGACGGCGACGGCACGTGGACGCTCGGCGACAAGACGATGGCCGCGCATGCCGGCGACATCCTGTACAGCGCGCCGGGCGTGCTGCACGGCATCAAGAACACGTCCGACAAGCCGTTGAAGTGGCTGGTGGTGAAGTGGAGGAGTAAGTAGCCGGGTCGAGCAGGTCGAGCGGGTCGATCAGGTCGAGTCGGGTCGAGCGGGTCGCGATCGCGACGATGCCCGCCAGCGGCACGGCCTTCCAGAGCGACATCGCGATCCAGGCGCCGGCCGACCATTGCGCGGGCGTGAAGGCGTAGAGCGTGGGGAGCGCGAGCCAGGCGAGCAGCAGCAGGACGACGGGGCGTCTCTCGTCCGGGATGGCTCCCCGGCCCGGAACGAGCAGCGCCGTTCCCGCGAGGATCGCGGCGCTGTAGTGATGCTCCCACGCGTGGAAGTACGACACCAGGAACGCCAGAAGCAGCACCGCGGCCCCGGCGAGCGTCGACGGACGATTCCGCCAGACGATGAAGGCCGCGACGCCGACGACGAGCGCCGTGATCGCGCCGGGAACGAGCGGCGACGTGGTTGGCAGCCACACGTTCGACACCGCGAGGACCAGCACGAACAGCGCCTGCGGGATGCTGTAGGCGCCGGGATGCGGGACCCCGACGAGATCCTGCGCGCCAAGTGAGAGCGGGCCGCGCGCCGATCCGGCCGACGCCAGCAGGATTGCCGCAAACGCCGCCAGTCCCCCCAGGCCGACGAGCCGTGCCCGCCCCTCGCGGGCAAAGGCCGGCAGCGTCGCCACGGGAAACGTCTTGATCAGGACGCCCGCCGCCAGCAGCGCCGCGCCTCCGATGCCACTCTCGCGCGGCTGCCATTGCCGCCAGCAGCGCGCACGCGGCCGCGACGAACGTGAACTGCCCCATGTGCAGTTCGAGCAGGTACGGCTGGTTGACGAGCAGGATGCTGATGGCCGCCGTCTTCGTCAGCGCGTCGAGCGAAGACCGCCACAGCACGACGAGCCACGCCGCGAGGCACAGCTCGATCACGACGACCCACCCGACGTAGGCAGCGCGGGCGAGGCGAGCGAGACGCCGCGGCCCAGCGTCTGCGCGAGCAGCGGCGAGTAGATGTAGCGGAAGAAGTACGGAGTCACTCGCGGAGACTCGTCGAGATCGTGGGGCGACTTGCCGGCGCGGACCTGAAGGCCCGCGTGGTACAGCGCGAAGAAGTCGCCGCCGGGCCCGGGCCAGTTCGCCGAGTCGTACGACAGTCGCCGCCGTGACGAACCGCCGCGTCGTCGGCGGCGTGCCGCCGTCGAGCGGCTGCGAGACGATCGACCAGACGAGCAGGTGCGTGGACGACAACGGCGCGCGCCAGCACGGCCCGCTGCCAGAAGGAGAGTCACTGCGCCGAGAGGCTATCCCAATTCAGGTCAGTCCGGATCAGTCAGAACGGGCGGCAACCTTGCGGCTGCCGCCCGGTCGAAGCAGGCAGCGGTCGGCCGCGGTGCTGCAAGAACAGACGCATGGCGCGCCGCACTGTCGGATCCTGCCGCCGATGGACGCTTCGACCTCACGGACCGCTCACTGTCGGATCCGGACAGGCCTGGGCTCGCCTACTCGATGAACACGTTCGGGATCATGCGGGAGCGGCACATCTCGTGCGGGATGTTCAGCTCGAGCGCGTCGCCCGCGTTGCGCAGCTTCTCCATCAGCGGGATGACCTTGTCGCGGAAGTACTTCGCGTGCTTCGACGCGCTGCTCCGCCGTTGTGCTCGAGCGCCTTGGCCAGCTGCGTCGACGTGCCCTTCAGCGCGTCGATCTGCTTGGCCAGCGTCTTCGCCAGCGCCTTGCCTTCCTTCGACGGCGCGCCCGCGGCCTTGCCCGCGACGACGGCCTGGCCGACTTCCTTCTGGTACCCGAGCGCCGCCGGCAGGATGTAGCGGTTGGCGATGAGCACCATGAGCTGCGCTTCGATGTTGACCGTCTTGTTGTAGATCTCGAAGGCGATCTCCTCGCGCGCGTGCAGCTCGCGGGCGTTCAGGACCTTCTGCTTCTCGAAGGCCTTGATGACGGGCGCGCCCGACCAGCTCCGGCAGCGCGTCCACCGTGTTGCGCAGGTTCAACAGCCCGCGCTTCTTCGCGTCCTTCTGCCATTCGTCGGAGTAGTTGTTGCCGTTGAAGATGATCCGCTTGTGCTGCTTGACGACCTTCGGCAGCAGCGCCCATGCCGCCTCTTCGACCTTCTTGCCCGACGCAACGGCCTTCTCGAGATCGGAGGCGATCGAGTCGAGCGCATCGGTGACCGCCACGTTCAGGCAGATGTTCGGCATCGCGATGCTCTGGCCCGACGACACCGCGCGGAACTCGAACTTGTTGCCGGTGAACGCGAACGGGCTCGTGCGGTTGCGGTCGCCCGGATCGCGCGGCAGCTTCGGCAGGAAGTTGACGCCGGTGTCGAGCACGCCGCCCTTCTTCGAGACGGTCACCTTGCCCTTCTCGATCTGCGAGAAGAGATCCGTCAGCACCTCGCCGAGGAAGATCGAGATGATGGCCGGCGGCGCTTCGTTCGCGCCGAGGCGGTGATCGTTGCCCGCGCTGGCGATGGACGCGCGCAGCAGGCCCTGCCACGTGTCCACGGCCTTCAGCACCGCGGCGCAGAAGACGCAGGAACTGCAGGTTCGCCTCGGGCGTGTCGCCGGGGTTCAGCAGGTTGCTGCCCGTGTCGTCGCCCATGCTCCAGTTGAGGTGCTTGCCCGAGCCGTTCACGCCGGCAAACGGCTTCTCGTGGAGCAGGCACGCGAGGCCGTACTTCGGCGCCGTGCGCTTCAGCGTCTCCATGACCATCATCTGGTGATCGGTGGCGACGTTGGCGTTCTCGAACACCGGCGCGATCTCGGTACTGGCTCGGCGCGACCTCGTTGTGCCGCGTCTTCACCGGCACGCCGATCTTGTAGAGCTCGGCCTCGACGTCCATCATGCAGGCGAGCACGCGATCGGGAATCGCGCCGAAGTACTGATCTTCGAGCTCCTGGCCCTTGGGCGGCTTGGCGCCGAAGAGCGTGCGGCCCGCGTTGATCAGGTCCGGACGGTTGAAATAGAAGTGCCGGTCGATGAGGAAGTATTCCTGCTCGGGGCCGCAGGTCGTGATGACGCGCTTGGCGTGCGAGCCGAACAGCTTCAGGATGCGAAGCGCCTGCACCGACAGCGCTTCCTGCGAGCGGAGCAGCGGCGTCTTCTTGTCGAGCGCCTCGCCCGTCCAGCTCACGAACGCCGTCGGGATGACCAGCGTGCGTCCCGTTCGGGTTGACGAGCAGCCACGGCGGGCTCGTCGGATCCCACGCCGTGTAGCCGCGCGCTTCGAACGTGCTGCGCATGCCGCCCGACGGGAAGCTCGACGCGTCGGGCTCGCCCTTGATCAGCTCCTTGCCGCGGAACTCGGCGATGGCCTTGCCGTCGCCGTTCGGCGAGAGGAAGCTGTCGTGCTTTTCAGCCGTGATGCCGGTGAGCGGCTGGAACCAGTGCGTGTAGTGCGTCGCGCCGTGCTCGATGGCCCACTCCATCAAGGCGGTGGCGACCTGGTCGGCCACGGCGGAATCGAGGGGCTGGCCATGCACGATCGTCTGGCGCAGCGCCGCGTACGCGGGCTTCGGCAGACGCGCCTTCTGGGCCTCGTCGTTGAAGGTCAGCGACCCGAAGCTCTCGGTCGCCTTCGGGAGCCCGCCTCCCACTCCACCTACTGTTTCACCCCAATCGATGATGCCCTGGATGGCGTCGCGCAGTGCTGCAGATCCCATCGGTAGTCCTCTCCGTGGAAAAGAAGTGCCGTGAGGTGGTTCCGGACGGCAAATTATGCACATTTTGAGCGCCGAGCCGCAAGAAAAATGCGCTCACGGCGCAGTAATTGCGCTCAAAAACTGCTAACTGACATCTGATTTTTGCATTTCATGCAGTTCGCGGCCCTCGGCCGGTCGTCCGGCGGCGCCCGTGTAGAATGCGTTCTCCCGTGTCCTCGTCGGCCTCTCGCGCCCAGCTCACGCTCGCCGCGCTCGGTGTCGTCTTCGGCGACATCGGCACCAGCCCGCTCTACGCACTGCGCGAATGTTTCTACGGCGAGCACGGCGTCGCGCCGACCTCGGTGAACGTGCTCGGCGTGCTGTCGCTCATCTTCTGGGCGCTCGTGCTCGTCATCTCCATCAAGTACATCACCTACGTGATGCGGATGGACAACCAGGGCGAGGGCGGCATCCTCGCGCTGATGGCGCTCATCCCGCCGACCTATCGCGGGCCGCAGAGCCGCGGCGTGCTGCTCGGCCTGGGGCTCTTCGGATCGGCGCTGCTCTACGGCGACGGCGTCATCACCCCGGCCGTCTCGGTGCTGGGCGCCGTCGAAGGGCTGGGCACGGCGACGCCGGCGCTCTCGGCCTACATCGTGCCGCTGTCGGTGCTGATCCTGACGGGCCTGTTCATCGTGCAGCGGCAGGGCACCGCCCGCGTCGGCGCGATGTTCGGGCCCGTGATGGTGCTCTGGTTCATCACGATTGGCTGCGATCGGGTTCTCGTGGGTCGTGACGAACCCGCACGTGCTCAGCGCCGTCAACCCGATGCACGCGGTGACGTTCTTCGAGCAGAACCGCTACCACGCGTTCGTCGTGCTGGGCGCGGTGTTCCTGGTGATGACCGGCGGGGAAGCGCTCTACGCCGACATGGGGCACTTCGGCGCGTTTCCGATCCGCCTCGCGTGGTTCGCGATCGTCATGCCGGGCCTGCTGCTCAACTACTTCGGCCAGGGCGCGCTGCTCCTGTCGAACCCGGCGGCGGTGGATTCGCCGTTCTTCCATCTCGTGCAGCCGTCGATGATCCTGCCGCTCACGGTCCTGTCCACCGTGGCCGCGGTGATCGCGTCGCAGGCGCTCATCTCGGCGGTGTTCTCGCTGACGCGCCAGGCCGTGCAGCTCGGCTACAGCCCGCGCGTCGAGATCCGCCACACGTCGGCGACGACCATCGGCCAGATCTACGTGCCGGTGATCAACTCGACGCTCGCCGATCGCCACCATCGCGCTCGTCATCGGCTTCGGCTCGTCGAGCGCGCTGGCCGCCGCCTACGGCATCGCGGTCACGGGGACGATGGCGATCACGACCGATGCTGGCGTACGTCGTGTCGCGGCAGGTCTTCAAGTGGAACAAGTTCGTGGCGGCTGCGCTGACGGCGGTCTTCCTGACCGTCGACCTGGCGTTCTTCGGCGCCAACGCGCTGAAGATCCTGCACGGCGGATGGGTGCCGCTCGTCATCGCCGGCGGTGGTCTTCACGCTGCTCTCGACCTGGAAGACGGGCCGCGCCACGCTCGGCGCGCGGCTGCGCGAGCGCGCGTATCCGTTCGAGCTGTTCCTCAAGGACCTGACGCGCGTCGCGTCCCTATCGCGTGCCGGGGACGGCGATCTTCATGACCGGCAGCGGCGCCGGCGTGCCGCCCACGCTGCTGCACAACCTGCAGCACAACAAGGTGCTGCACGCGCGCGTGGTGCTGCTGACGGTGACGACCGAGGACGTGCCGCACGTGGCGCTCGACCGCCGCATCACCGTCGAGCCGCTCAGCGAGGGGTTCTTCCGGCTGGTCCTGCGCTACGGGTTCATGGAAGAGCCGAACGTGCCCGACGCGATCAGCGACGCGCGCGCGAAGGGCCTGCCCATCGACAAGGACGACATCACGTACTTCCTCGGCCGCGAAACGCTGCTCGCCACCAGCCGCCCCGGCATGGCGCCCTGGCGCGAACGCCTGTTTGCCGTGATGTCGCGCAACGCCATGCGCGCGACGGCGTTCTTCAAGATCCCGCCCGAGCGCGTCGTCGAAATCGGAATGCAAGTGGAGCTCTGAACTGACGCGGTCGGGTCCTTGGGAACTGACGCAGTCGGGTCCTTAGGCACTGACGCGGTCGGGTCCTTGGGAACTGACGCAGTCGGGTCCTTGGGCACTGACGCAGTCGGGTCCTGCGGCACTGACGCGGTCGGGTCCTGCGGCAACACGACGTCGCGGCCGAATGCGCCGCTGCGACTGGGGCCGACTGGGAGCGCGGCGACGGGCGCGAGTGTGAAACCGGACGCGAAGGGAGCGCGGAATGCGAGGGCCGCAGCCGTGAGCGTCCGAGCCGTCGAGTGCATCGCGTCCGGCGCACACATGTGGGCTCGGCCGCGCTCGGCGTCAGTTCGCAATCCGCGCGGACGACAGGCCGTTTTCGAGCCGCGCTCGCCGGAGGCCCCGCAGGCGTTCGAGCGGCGGCGCTCGCGACGCGGGCGGCCGAGACTCGGAGAGGATCGGAGTGACCCGGCAGGGCCTGGTCGCTAGACGTCCAGTTCCTGGATTTCGTCCGCGCGTTCCATGATGAAGCGGAACCGCGCCGAGGCGTCCTTGCCCATCAGCTCGTTGATGACGCGATCGGTGACGAGCTGATCGGTCACCTCGACGCGCAGCAGCCGCCTGGTCTTCGGGTTGAGCGTCGTCTCCCACAACACCTTCGGCATCATCTCGCCCAGGCCCTTGAAGCGCGTGATTTCCGGCGTCGCGCGTCCGTTCGGGCCGCGCCCGGCCGTGGCCACGATCCTGTCCTTCTGCGCGTCGTCCAGGGCCCAGTGCGTCTCCTTGCCGATGTCGATGCGGTAGAGCGGCGGCTGCGCGAGAAACACCCTGCCGGCCGAGATCAGCTGCGGCATGTGCCGGTAGATGAACGTCAGCAGCAGCGTCGCGATGTGGTTGCCGTCGGAGTCGGCGTCCGCGAGGATGATCACGCGGCCGTAGCGCAGGCGCGAGAGGTCGAAGCTCTTGCCGAGCCCGCAGCCGATCGCGGTCACGAGATCCGAGAGCTCCTTGTTCTCGAGCACCTTCGACAGCGACGCGCTCTCGGTGTTCAGCACCTTGCCGCGCAGCGGCAGGATGGCCTGCCGCGCCCGGTCGCGGCCCTGCTTGGCGGAGCCGCCGGCCGAATCGCCTTCCACGATGAAGATCTCGGAGTCGTCGCGGCCCGAGTTGCTGCAGTCGGAGAGCTTGCCGGGCAGCGCCAGGCGTGACGACGTCGCCGACTTGCGCGTGACTTCCTGCTCGGCCGCGCGGCTCGCCTCGCGCGCGCGCGCCGCGAGCACGATGCGCGCGACGATCGACTCGGCGACGCTGATGTTGTGGTTCAGCCAGTGCTCGAGCGCCGGGCGAATCGCGCCGTCCACGGCCGCCATCATTTCCGGGTTGTTCAGCCTGTCCTTGGTCTGCCCCTGGAACTGCGGCTCCGCGATGAACGCGCTCAGCACGCCGGTGAGCCCCTCGCGGATGTCGTCCGCGGTGAGCGTCACGCCTTTCGGCGTCAGGTTGTGCGTCTCGATGAAATTGCGCACCGCCTTGCCGATTCCGGCGCGCAGGCCGTTCTCGTGCGTGCCGCCCGACGCGGTGGGGATGCCGTTGACGTAGCTGCGGATGTGCTCGTCGGTGGCCTCGGTCCACTGCAGGACGCAGTCGAGCCTGAGGCCGTTCTCCCTGGACACCGTGAAGGCCGCTTCGTGCACGGGCTTGGCGCCACGCTCGGCGACGATCTTTCGCAGGTACTCGACGAGCCCTTCCTCGTGCGCGTAGAGGGCCTTCTCGCCCGTGCTCTCGTCCTCGAAGGCGACCTTCAGTCCCTTGTGGAGGAAGCTCGAGATCTCGAGCCGCTCGCGGATGATCGCCGCGTCGAACTCGACCTTCGGGAAGATCGTCGGGATCGGGGTGGAAGTAGACCGTCGTTCCCGTGCCGCGGGCGGGGCCGATCTTCTTCAGCGGCCCCGTGGGCTTGCCCTGCTTGAAGCGCATCTCCCATGCGGAGCCATCGCGCTTCACCGTGGCGACGAGGTCGCGCGAGAGCGCGTTGACGACCGAGGCGCCCACGCCGTGCAGGCCGCCGGCCGTCTTGTAGTTCGTGCCCTCGAACTTTCCGCCCGCGTGGAGCACCGTGAAGATCACCTCGAGCGCGCTCTGGTGCGTCTTCGGATGCTTGTCCACGGGGATGCCGCGGCCATCGTCGGTCACCGTGATGGATGAGCTGTCCTTGTGCAGCGTGACGCCGATCGCCGAGGCGTAGCCGTTCATCGCCTCGTCGACGGCGTTGTCGACCACTTCCCAGACCAGATGATGGAGGCCCGTCGAGCCGACGCCGCCGATGTACATGCCGGGGCGCTTGCGAACCGGTTCGAGCCCTTCGAGAACGGTGATGTCTTTCGCGGAATACGACGAGCCATCGCGGCGATGGTACTACGTCGCTAACGCTTCGCGCCCCAAAAGGAAATCCACAGATTCCACTGATGCTCACAGATTCAGTTCTTGTCGTCACGCTTCAGCAAGAAGACGAATCTGTGGAATCGGTGGAATCTGTGGATGCTTTTGTGGCGGCGCGGCTGAAGCCGCGCCCTACTCTTTCGGCTTGCGCGCGCGCGGGGCGCGGCGGGTCCGCGCGACCGGCGCCGTGGACTTCGGCGCTCGCGGGGCGCCCTTCCGCACGGCATGACGCGCGGGCCGCCCGACCTTGGCGGTCGTCGTCATCGTGTGCGTTTCCCTGCCGGCGACGTTGCCGGGCCCGACGCTCAGATCCTCTTCGGTACTCCGCCGGCCGGGTCGTCGCCTCTACTGGAACCGTCTCGATCACGATCTCCGACGGCTCGTCCACGACCTCGTCGGTGATCCGATGGAAGCGCGGTTGCTCGACGATCACGACCGGCTCGCCGCCGTCGAACGACGGCTCCGTCGCCACGCCCGGCGTCGACGCCTGATCGTCGTGTGACGCCGCGGCAGTCTGCTTCGGGAACGACGATCCCGGGAACACGCGCATCACGCCCTGCCGATCGCGCTCCAGGCGCAGCAGCCCCTCGCGCTGGCACGCGCGCAGGAAGTCGACGATGCCGCCGAACCCGAGCTTGCGCTCGTCGAACGACTCGTCCGCGTTGCGCAGGTACTGCCGGATCTGGCGGATGTACATCGGCCATCGCGGCTGCTTGCCTTGCTCGAACAGCCGCGCGGCCAGCTTGACGGCCTCGCCCGCTTCCGCGTTCGTCGCGGTGCGCCGCGCCTCTCCGTCGACCGGCCGATCCTCGCGCGCGTCCGCGCCCTCCGTGCTGGCCTCCGGCGCGAGGCTCTCGACGGTCGGCGCGTGGTCGGGGACGGCCTCGCCGAGCGCCGAGTCGCTCAGCTCGACGAGCACGCTGCGTCCCGCCTGCTTCAGCGTGACGATGCCGCGCTCGGCGACCTTCTCGATGAAGTCGCGGAACGTGCTGGCGCCGTAGTCGCGCTCGGAGAACGTCGAGTCGAGCTGCAGCAGCGTGCTCTTGAGGAGCCCGAGCTGCGGCGTGACTTCGCGATCCGACAGCACCTTCAGCGCGCGCTTCACGATCGGCAGCGCCTTCTCGAGATCCGCCGCGGCGGCGACGACCGCGCCGCCCGGACGCGAGCGTCCGCCGGCCGCGGGCCGGCGCGCGCCCGCGAGGTTCTCGTAGGCGATGAACTCGTGGCAGTTCTTCTGCATCACCAGGCTGGTGAACTGCCGTCCGCCGACGACGAACACCTTCTTGTCGTACTGCTTCAGCTTCTCGACCAGCGTGATGAAGTCGGAATCGCCGCCGACGATGACGAAGGCGTTGATGTGGTCGTGGGTGAAGGCCATCTCGAGCGCGTCGAGGGCCAGGTTGATGTCGGCGCCGTTCTTGTCGCCGCCGGGGGTGAGGTTTCTCTGCACCATGCGAATCGCGTGGTGCGACAGCTGGCGGCTGTAGTCGCCGGCGCGCTTCCAGTCGCTGTAGGCGACCTTGGTCACCACCTCGCCGCGCTCCTTGATGGCTTCGAGCACGACGCCGACGTCGAAATTCTGGTTCATGGTGGTCTTCACGCCGATTTCGATGTTGTCGAAATCGATGAAGACCGCGATCTTCAATCGGGTGTCTGTCACGGAACGTTCCTGCTGATGCGTGGGTGTCATGTCGTCCGCAGGCCGAATCAACCCGCCACTCGGCGGGGAACGTGCCGAGGCGGCACGGACCAGGACGCAGGGCCTCCCGCCGGGCGTTGGCCGGGCGGAGGGCTGGGGGAAGCATAGCACGGACTACGGACGTCGGACTACGGACTTCGGCCGGCACGCGTATTCACGCCGATTAGCACGTGCGGCTGCGCGGCTTGCAGCGCGCAGCCAAGTCCGAGTCCTGTCAGTCTGAAGCCCGTAGTCTGCCGCTACAGCGTCGGCACTTCCGGCGCTGTGGGGACGATCCGCGTGAATTGGCCGCGTTGGAGCAATTCCCGGCCCTTGCCGCCGCGGCCGGTCACCTCGTATTTCGTCGTGCTGATCGTCTGCTCGGCGCCGCGGCTGGTCTCGACGGTCAGCAGGTCCCGGTCGCCGACCGACGCGATGAAGCCCAGCACCTTGTCGTCCTCCTCGGTCAGCTTGATCAGGATGACGCCGCGACCCGGTCCCGACAGGAAGTTGATCTCCTCGACCTTGCAGAGCATCGCGCGCGCCGACTGCGTGGCGGCGATGACGATTTCGCTGCCGTCGATCTTCACGACGCCCGACGACTTCGGCGCCATCGGCCGCGCGCGCGTAGCGGCGGCCTGCGCGCGTGCTCGGCTCGACGAACCCGTCGAGACCGAACCGCAGGCTGTAGCCGTCGGTCGTCACCGCCAGCGCGTGCACCGGCGGCTCCGCGCCTTCCTTCGCCGGCATGATGTGCTTCGCGATTCGAGGATCGAGGCTCAACGCGCCCACGATCCGTTCGCCGTCCTTGAACTTGAACAGCTTCTGGATCGGCTCGCCGTAGCCGGTCGACGCGGGCACGTCCACGATGCGGCACGTGTAGGCGGTGCCGAAGTTCGAGAAGAACACGGCCGTCGCGCGCGTGCTGCCGGGCAGCACCGCGAGCACCGCATCGCCCTCGCGAAGGCGCGTCGAGGCGAGGTCCTTCACTTCCTTCTGCCGCTTCACCCATCCATCGCGCGAGACGATGACGACGCTGTCTTCCTCGACGATGAAGTCGTCCGCCGTGTATTCGACCTCGCCTTCGTCGGAGGAGAGCTCCGTGCGGCGCGGGTCCTTCTTCGGATCGGCGTACTGCTTCTGGACGGCGGCGATCTCGTCGCGCACGAGATCCCAGCGGTCCTGCTCGCTCTTCAGCAGTCCGCCGATCTGCTTCGCGCGGCGGCGCTTCTCGGCGAGCTCGTTGGTGATGACGAGGATCTCGAGCCGCGCGAGCCGATAGATCTTCAGCTCGAGGATCGCGTCGGTCTGCTCGGCGTCGAGGCCGAACCTCGCGATGATCTTCTCGGCCGCGTCCGCCTTGCCGTCGGCCTTGCGGACGATCCGCAGGATCTCGTCCAGCGCGTCGAAGACCTTCTCGAAGCCTTCCAGGATGTGGATGCGCTTCTTGAGCGCGCCGAGCTCGTGCTCGAGGCGCGCGGTGACGACGTCGAGGCGGAATTTCAGGAAGTACCAGAGCATCTGGTGCAGATCCAGGCGCTCGGGACGTCCGACCTCCGCGTTCTCCGTCGGGACCAGGCAGGTCATGTTGACCGGGAAGGTCGTCTGGAGGGGCGTCTGCTTCCAGAGGTACGCCATCACCAGCTTCGCGTCGGCGTCGCGCTTGATCGTCAGCTCGATCCGCACGTCGTCTGTCGAGACGTCCTTCACGTCCACGAGCGGCGGGAGCTTCCTGGACTCGACGATCTCGCCGATGCGCTCCACGAGCACCGACTTGTTCACCATGTAGGGGATGCTGGTGATGAAGATCGTCTGGCCGCCGCGATTCACGGGGCCCATCTCCCAGCCGCCGCGCAGGCGGATCGATCCGTTGCCGGTCCTGTAGATCTCCTTGATCTCGTCGGCCGAGTTCAGGATCTGGCCGCCGGTGGGGAAGTCGGGTCCCTTCACCCAGCGACAGAGCTGCGCGGTGGTGAGCTCGGGGTTGTCGATGAGGCGCAGCAGCGCCGTCGAGAGCTCGCCGAGATTGTGCGGCGGGATGCTGGTGGCCATGCCGACGGCGATGCCCGTCGAGCCGTTGACGAGCAGGTTGGGCAGGCGCGCGGGCAGGACGACCGGCTCGGTCTTGGTGCCGTCGTAGTTCGGACGGAAGGGCACCGTGTCCTGGTCGATCTCCGTGAGCATCTCGTCGCTGAGGCGCGCCAGGCGGCACTCGGTGTAGCGCATGGCCGCGGCGTTGTCGCCGTCGAGCGAGCCGAAGTTGCCGGAGCCGTCGACCAGCGGGTTGCGCAGCGAGAACGACTGCGCGAGCCGCACGAGCGTCTCGTAAATCGCGAGGTCGCCGTGGGGATGGAAGTTGCCCATCACGTCGCCGACGACCTTCGCGCACTTGCGGTGCTTGGCGTCGGCGGTCAGGTTCTGCTGCCACATCGTGAACAGGATGCGGCGCTGGACCGGCTTCAAGCCGTCGCGGACGTCCGGCAGGGCGCGGGACGTGATGACCGACAGCGCGTAGTTCAGATACCGCGACTGCGCGGCCTCGTGCAGCGCCACCGACGTGTCGCCCGGCGGCCGCGGCGTCGAGGCGCCGCTGGTGTCTTCAGGCAGATCCCACAGCGAGGGTTCGTCGTCTGGTGTGCGCTTGGCCATCTCGTCATCGGACTGGACTGCGGGCTTCGGATACGGCTGCCGGCGGCCTGACGGCCTGTCGCTACGTGTCGAATGGTCCGTGGGGCAGGCCTTCAGGCCTGCTTCGCCAACTCATTCAACGCGTCGCCGGTGAGACGGCAGATGCGCCAGTCGTCCATCAGCGTCGCGCCGAGGCGACGATAGAAACCAATCGCCGGCTCGTTCCAGTCGAGCACGGCCCACTCCATCCGTCCCCAGCCGCGATCGATGGCCAGCCGCGCGAGGTGTTCGAGCAGCTTGCGGCCGACGCCGCGCCCGCGCTCGTGCTCGTGGACGTACAGATCTTCCAGGTAGAGCCCCGGCCGTCCGAGGAACGTCGAGAAGTTCGAGAAGAAGAGCGCGAACCCGACCGCCGTTCCATCGCGCTCCGCGAGCACGACTTCCGCCATGGGCCGCGCGCCAAACAGATGCGTCCGCAGCAGATCCTCTGTCGCGATCACCTGATGCTCGAGCTTCTCGTACTTCGCGAGCCCGCGGATGAACGTCAATATCGTCGGCAGATCGCTCTGCCGTCGCCGCCCGCAGCGTCACGTCCGCGTCGGCCGCCATCGAGCCGCAAGTCTACTAGGAGGGCGGCTCGATTGGGGCAGGGCTTCAGCTTGCGGATCTGAGAGAATTGCGCGGTCGTAGATGCTGCCAGGGCTTCGCAGAAGCCCAGCTCCGGCAGAATTGCCGCGTCTGACGCGCTGCGGGAGAGCTTCCGTGCGAAGCGCGGAACCGAACCATGGCAGGCGCTGTGCACGTCTCCTCGACCATGGACCCCACCGAGCTCTGAGTCGCTGGACCGGTCGACGTCGCCGTGAGCAGTCGTCGAAGTTCGTGGCAATTCTTGCCGCATCGAGCCGCGCTACGTGGCAATACTTGCCAACGCTTCATGCACGGAGCGCGACATCCGTCTGTGCGCTCGATAGCGCGTGCATCGCCGGCGCTGCGGCCCATGCGAGATTTCATCTCGACGCTGGAAGCGGATGGCGGAGCGAGGCTTTCGATTCGAGTCCGCTGAGCATCACGACGATTGTGGCAGCCGAGCTTCTTCGAGCGAGTTCTGCGAGAGGATCGAGACCAGTCCGCAACGTCGCGCGCTACATCCTCGCGAATCGCCGTGAGTAGCGAGGATCGTGAACGTCCGTCGGAGTATCCGTACTCGTATTGCGCGTGGCAGGAGGACTGGACCGACGTGCAGGGCTAACGTGCATGCAGGGCTGAAGCCCGCAACCCGCAACCACGCGATGTCAGCGCGAGCTATGGCGCCAGCGTCATCTGCGCGCAGCTGTCGGAGGGCGCGGGCCAGGAGCCGGCCTTGACGGCATCGAGCACCTCGTTGGCGAGATATTGATAGCCGGCGTCGTTCGGGTGGAATCCATCGGACGAGTAGTTCGACGCCTGGTAGGAGCGCGGATCGCACATCAAATCGATCACGATCGCGCCCTGGCTGGCGAACGGGTTGGCGCCGAGCCGCGTGAAGCCCGACCGACAGCTGCTGGATCCACCGCCTCTCGGTCGGTGTTCGCCCGGCGGTGTACGGCAGTCCCGCCAGGTTCGGCAGGTTCAGAATGACGAGCCGCGCGTTCGGCGCGCGGTCGCGGACGATCGAGACCAGCTGCTTGTAGTCGCTGGCAAACTGGCGGATCTGCCCGTCGATGTAACTGGTCGCGTTCTCGTTGGTCGTCTCGCCCCGCTCGATCACGGTGCCGATCGTGTTGGCGTCGTTGCCGCCCGGCGAAGATCGTCACGAGCGTCGAGTCCTTCAGCGTGAACTGCGCTTCGTCCTGGATGAAGTTGGCGTTGATGCCCAGGCCGTACTTGTTGCCCAGGTCCTGCGTGGCTCGGCTCAGCACCGCGCCGGGGATCCCCATGTTGAGAAGCGTGACGGTGTGCCCGTCGGCGCGCAGCTGCCGCGTCACGACCGGAACGTAGCCCGTGCCGTCTGTACATGGCGTGAACGGCAGGCAGGGCGCCGAGATCCCACCCCCGCGCCGTCGCTGGCCGCGATGGCCGAATACGTCACGGGGCCCGGCGGCAGCGGCGTCGGGCCGGGGCCGTTCGACCCGGAATCGTCCGTCTTTTTCGAGCACGCCGCCAGCGCGGCGAGGCACGCGACGGTGCCGACAAGGTGAAAAATCCGGACGCTCATCGTCGCAACATTGTGCAAGAAGGAGGCCCGCCTTCGCCGGCACTTGCATGGAGCCCGGCTCCGGCGCGGCGGGGCCGGAGTTGTCGCCCACGGCCCCGGATGTGGCGGCGAGGGTCTGGTGTCCTGTAGACTTATCGATCTCGACCCTCGCGGGCAGGAGTGCCCGTGCCCTCCCCCACACGTCGGAAGCGATGGGTATTCTGGACCGATTCAAGACGCAGCCGAAATGGAAGTCCGAGGATCCGTCGGTACGGGCCGCGGGCGTTCAGGAAATTCCGGAAGACGAGCAGGACCTGCTGGCCTCGATCGCTCGCGACGACGGCGATCCGCGCGTGCGGAGGGCGGCGGTCAGCAAGCTCGGCACCGTGGCCGTGCTGGCCGAGACGCTCCGCGCCGACGCCGACGAGGGCGTCCGCGATGAGGCCGCCGGCGTCCTGCTCGACATCGCCCTGGGTGCGTTCGAGGCCGAAGAGCCGGCGAGTCTTGCCGCGCTCGACGCGCTGGCGGCGCTGCCAGGGCCGGCCGCGCAGAAGCAGCTCGTCCTCGTCGCCAAGACCGCGAAGCGCGAGGGCGTCAGCCTCGCCGCGCTCCCGCGCCTCGGCGGCGACCAGAAGGCGCTCGGCAGCATCGCCCGGCGCGCCGAGCACGAGACGATTCGTCTCGAGGCGCTGGCCGGGCTCTCCGACCCGGCGGAGCTGGTCGCCACGGCCCTGCGCAGCGGATTCCGCGACGTCGCGGTCGGCGCGCTCGAGCGCATCGCCACGGATCGCGCCGCCGTCAAGAATGTCTCGACGCGCGGCACGAACCAGGCCGCCGTGCGCCGGGCGCGCGCGATTCTTCGCGCGCATGGACGAGGCCGACGCCGCAGCCGCGGCGGCCGAGCGTGGCCAGGCAGCAGGCCGTGGTCCAGTCGCGCCGCGAGCTCGGGCACCTGGTGCACGACATCGAGGGGCTGGCCCAGGCGGCATCCGTGGCAGGCGCCGACGCGCGACTCGATCGCCTCGTCGCCCAGTGGAACGACAGCGCCGCCGACGCCGATGCCGGGCTGGCCGATCGCTACGCGACGGCCGTGTCGGCCGCGCGCGACGCGCTCGCGAAGGCCCGGGCCGCGCGCGAGGCCGCGGACCGCGCCGCCGACGTGCTCGAGGCCTCGCTTGGAGTGCGCCGCGTCCTCATCGCGCGGTTGCAGGGACTCACCGCCGACGCGCCCGTCGAGGCGCAGGCCGCCATCATCGCGGAGTGGAACACCTTGGATACCGTCGATCATCCCGCCGCGCGCGATTTGAACGCGCGATTCGACGCCGCTGCCCGTGACGCGGACAAGCGGCGCGACGACCTTTCCTCGGCTGCCGACCGTCTGCGGCAGCTGAACGACCTGGCCACGGCGCTCGAGGCGGTCGTCGCCGACGAGCGGTATCCGGCCGCGCGTGAGCTGCGTCAGCGCGCGCGCCGCCTGCGGCAGGATTGGACTGCCGCGGCCGAGGCGCTCGCCGGCTCGCCGGAGGCTGCCGACACGCTCGCCCGTGGAGGGGCCGCCGACGCCGCGCTCGCTGAGCGCGACACGAAGTGGCGCGACCAGCGCGTCGCCGAGTCCGACGAGCAGCGCCGGAAGAGCCTGCAGGCCATCCAGCGCCTCGGCGATCTCGTGCGCGTCGAGAACCCCACGCTCAAGTCGCTCGACCGCGCGATTGCCGACGCCATTGCGCGCGGAGACCGCGCTCGAGGCGTCGGCGCAGGACGAGTCTCGCGACGAGCTGCTCGGCAAGCTGCGCGCCGCGCGCATCGAGCTGCAGCCGAAGGCGCTGGCGCTTCGCGAGGCCGACGACTGGCAGCGCTGGGCGAACGCGAACGTGCAGGAACGGCTGATCGGCGAGATGGAAGCGCTCGCCAAGGACGCAGACGCGTCGCTTGCCGCGTCGCCGCATGCGCGAGCTGTCGGCGGAGTGGAAGACCGTCGCCGCCGCGCCGCGCGAACGCGCCGAGGGGCTCTGGCGCCGCTTCCGCGCCGCGGCCGATGCCGTCCGCGCGCACATCGAGCCGGCGCTGGCGCAGCAGTCCGCCGCGCAGGCCGATCACCTCGCGAAGAAGATTGCGCTCTGCGAGCAGGCGGAATCGCTCTCGAACTCCACCGACTGGATTGCGACCGCCACCACGCTCAAGAACCTCCAGTCCGAATGGAAGACGATTGGCCCGGCGCCGCGCCGCGAAGAGCAGGCGGTCTGGGAACGCTTCCGGGCGGCGTGCAACGCGTTCTTCACGCGACGCCAGGAGGATCTGAAGCAGCGGAAGGAAGTCTGGGGCGGCAACCTCGAGAAGAAGGAAGCGCTCATCGCGCGCGCCGAGGCGCTCGGCGACTCGCCGGAGCCCGACGCCGCGTTCCAGGAGCTGAAGTCGCTCCAGGCGCAGTGGAAGGCGATTGGCCCGGTCAAGAAGTCGAAGTCCGAGCACGTGTGGCAGAAGTTCCGCGCCGCGTCGGAGAAGATCTTCGACCGGTACCGGAACCGCGACGCCGCGGCCGTGTCGGACCGCCTGTCGCGCCGCACGGTCCTCTGCGACGAGCTCGAAGCGCTCGCCGCCAAGGGCGACGCGCTCGCCTCAGAGACGGGGCTGCTCGAGAAGGTGCGGAGCTTGAGAACCGGCTGGCAGCAGGCCGGGACGCATGCCGCGCGACGCGGGCCGGACGTTGACCGAGCGCTTCGACCGCGCCCTCGGCGCCGTCGTCAAGGCCGCGCCGGACGCGTTCAAGCACACCGAGCTGGACGTGCCCGCGAACACGCGGCAGCTCGAGCTGCTCTGCGAGCGCGTCGAGAAGCTCGCCGCGAAGACGGCGGCCGCGACGCAGCCCGCCGAGTCGCCGCTCACCGTGCTCGCGCATCAGCTGCGCGAGGCGCTTGCCGCCAACACGATCGGCGGCCGCGCCGACGACGAGAGCAAGTGGAAGTCGGCGGAGTACGAAGCCCGCGCCGCGCAGGACGCGTGGCGTCAGGTGGGCTTCGTGCCGGAAGCAGGTCGCCGCGGCGCTCACGGCGCGGTTCCAGAAAGCGTCGCAGCGGTTCTTCAACTCGCGCCGCGGACCTTCCGGCCCTGGCGGTCCGAAGGGTCCACGACGGACGTAGAGGTCGATGGGGCTGCTAGGTCGAGGTCCAGTCAGGTCCGTGGCGTCATGCGCCGCAGTCCGTGCCCCATCGAACCCATGCGACCCATCCCGACCCATGCCGACGCGTTAGTACCGGTAGTGCTCCGGCTTGTACGGCCCGTCCACTGACACGCCGATGTAGTCCGCCTGATCCGGCGTGAGCTTCGTCAGCTTCACGCCGAGGTGGTCGAGGTGCAGCCGCGCCACCTGCTCGTCGAGGTGCTTCGGCAGCATGTAGACCTGCTTCTCGTACTTGCCGTTGTTGCTGTTGAGCTCGAGCTGCGCGATCACCTGGTTGGTGAACGACGCCGACATCACGAAGCTCGGGTGGCCCGTCGCGCAGCCGAGGTTCAGCAGGCGGCCTTCCGCCAGCACGAGCACCGAGTGGCCGTCCGGGAACTTCCACTCGTCGTACTGCGGCTTGATGTTGATCCGCTCGATCCCCTTCACCTTCTTCAGGCCGGCCATGTCGATCTCGTTGTCGAAGTGACCGATGTTGCCGACGATGGCCTTGTCCTTCATGCGGGCCATGTGCGCGGTGGTGATGATGTCCTTGTTGCCGGTGGCCGTGATGAAGATGTCCGCCGTCTCGACGACCGCGTCGAGCGTCGTCACCTGATAGCCTTCCATCGCCGCCTGCAGCGCGCAGATGGGATCGACCTCAGTGACGATCACGCGGCAGCCCTGGCCGCGCAGCGCCTGCGCGCAGCCCTTGCCGACTTCGCCGAAGCCCATGATGAGGGCGACCTTGCCGCCGAGCATGACGTCGGTCGCGCGGGCGAGGCCGTCGGGCAGCGAGTGGCGGCAGCCGTAGATGTTGTCGAACTTGCTCTTCGTGACCGAGTCGTTCACGTTGATGGCGGGGAAGAGCAGCGTGCCCTTCTTCGCCATCTCGTAGAGACGGTGCACGCCGGTCGTCGTCTCTTCGCTGACGCCGCGGATGCCCTGCGCGAGCGCCGACCACACGCCGGGCCGCGCCTTGATCTCGGCGCGCAGCGTGTCGAGGATCACGCCCCATTCCTCCGGCTCGCTCTCGGGCTTGAATGCCGGGACCGTGCCGGCCTGTTCGAACTCGAGCGCCTTGTGCACGAACAGCGTCGCGTCGCCGCCGTCGTCCACGATGAGCGTCGGTCCCTTGCCGTCAGGCCAGAGCAGCGCTTCCTTCGTGCACCACCAGTATTCGTCGAGCGTCTCGCCCTTCCAGGCGAAGACGGGGATGCCGCGCGGATCGGCCGGCGTGCCGCCGGTTTCAGGACGGCCCACGACCACCGCGGCCGCCGCGTGATCCTGCGTCGAGAAGATGTTGCACGAGACCCAGCGCACGTCCGCGCCGAGCGCGTCGAGCGTCTCGATGAGGACGGCCGTCTGGATGGTCATGTGCAGGCTGCCCATCACGCGCGTGCCGGCCAGGGGCTTGCTCGCGCCGTACTGCTTGCGCAGGGCCATCAGGCCGGGCATCTCCTGCTCGGCGAGGCGGATTTCCTTGCGGCCGAACTCGGCCTGTGAGAGGTCGCGGACCTTGAACGGCTCGCGGCCGGCGTCTTTCGCGGCGGAATAGGGATGCTGAATCTTCTCTGCAGTCGGTGTCATGTAAGAGCTCCAGGTCAATCGGGTTGCGGGTCAGTCAGGTCGATCAGGTCAATCGGGTCGATCAGGTCAGTCAGGTCGATCAGGTCATCGTCGATCGGTCGAATCAGTCAATCGTCAATCCGTCGTGGCCGCGCACGCGGACCACGAACAAGCCCGGTCCTTTCGCTTCCGCCGACGGCGGCAGGCGATGCACGCGAATGTTCTTGAAGCCCGCGCTCGCGAGCCACTCGGTGATCTGCGACTCGCTGAAGCCGAGCCACTGGTGGCCGAGCTGCTGCCTGAACGACTCGCGATCGTGCGGCACGAGATCGGTGACGAGCAGGCGGCCTCCCCGGCCATCGCGCGCGCGACTTCGGCGAGCACTTTCGGCGGAGTGGGGAGATAGGGAAGCACGAGCGTCAGCATCGCCGCGTCGAGCTCGCCGTCGGAAATGGGCAACGCCTCGAGATCGCCGCGACGCAACTCGACGTTCGACTCGTTGCCGATGCGCCGGCGGGCGGCCGCGAGCATCTCGGGCGAGTCGTCCACGGCAATCACGCGGTCGACAAACGGCGCGATCGCGGCGGTCATCGGGCCGGTGCCGCAGCCGAGGTCGCCGACCGTCCACGTCGGATCCAGGAGCCCGGCGAGCGCCTGCAGATGAAACGTCGCGCCGAAGAGCTCCTCGCGCAGGTGATCCCATTGACCGGCGGCAGACGAGAAGAATGCCTGCGACCGCGACCGGCGCTGGGCCAGCACGGCCTGCAGGCGGCGGTGATCCTCGAGCGCGGCGCGGCCGTCGGCGACCTGCTCGCGCACGACGAGCCAGAGCTGACGGCTGCCCGCTGAGAGCTCGGAGGTGGCCATCGTGTAGAGACGGCTCGTCGCCTCGGCGCGTGACAGGACCCAGCCGGCGTCCGCGAGTGATTTCAGATGGCGGCTGACCGTGGACTGCGGCAGCTGGAGCACCGTGCAGAGCTCCGAGACGGTGAGCTCCTGCGCCTCGAGCAGCAGCAGCAGCCGGTCGCGCGTGATGTCCGCGAGGGCGGTCAGGTCGTCCAGGATGGCCAGTGTCGGCTCAGACATCAATCCGTCAATCCGGCTGTAAGGATACATCAATCAGATTGCTGGGTCAATCCCAGGGTTTTCTGGGACAGAACGCACTTTTTGAACTGCAGGCGGCGGTAGATTCCGGCGGTTGGGCGTCGCCGTGGGGTACGGCGGCTGCGCGCCGGTTCGCTGGGGCAGGCTTCGCCCTCGCGGCCGGCTCGCGGCAGGAGGATCTGAATGCGCGCCATTTTCGCGACGGTAGTGTTCACGGGCGCGGCGCTGGCCGCGGGTTGCAGCAACAAGGCGATCGATCCGCCGGCGCAGGCCGCGGCGGCGCCGGCCGACGCAGGCAAGATTCCCATCACGACGAGCGCCGACGGGGCACGTCAGGAATTTCTCGAGGGCCGAAGCCTTGCCGAGCGTCTGCGGGTGACCGACTCGATCGCGCACTTCGACAAGGCCATCGCGCTCGATCCGTCGTTCGGCCTCGCCGAGCTCGCGCGCGCGAACGCGTCGCCGACGGGCACCGAGTTCCTCGCGCACCTCGCGAAGGCCGTCGCGGCGGCCGATCGCCTGTCCGACGGCGAGAAGCTGCAGATTCGCGGCCGCCAACGCGGGCGCCAACGCCAGGGGGCCCGAGCAGCGCCGCCTGCTCGAACAGCTCGTCGCCGCGTACCCGCAGGACGAGCGCGCGCACTTCGCGCTCGGCGCGGTGCTGTTTGGCCAGCAGGATCCGGCCGGCGGCGATCGAGCACTTCAAGCACGCCAACGCGATCGCGCCGAACTACTCGGCGCCGTACAACCAGATGGGATACGCCTACCGGCAGCTGGGTGATTTCGCGAACGCCGAGCAGGCGTTCAAGAAGTACATCGAGCTCATCCCGAACGATCCGAACCCGTACGACAGCTACGCCGAGCTGCTGCTGAAGATGGGCCGCTTCGACGAGTCGATCGCGCAGTACCGCAAGGCGCTGTCGATCGACGAGCACTTCCTCAACTCGCACATGGGCATCGCAGCGGACTTGATGTACCAGAACAAGGCCGCCGAGGCTGCGGCCGAGGCGGCGCAGATCGTGAAGAAGGCCAGGACGGACGCGGAGACGCGCACCGGCAAGTTCGTGACGACCTCCCTCCACGTCTACGACGGCGAGATGGCCGACGCACTGAAGAGCCTCGACGATCAGTTCGCGCGTCGCGCAGAAGTCGAACGACACCCTCGGCATGGTGGGCGACTTGCAGGCGAAGGCCGCGATCTGCATCGAGATGAACAAGCCGGCCGACGCGCAGGCGATGTTCGACAAGGCCATCGCGCTCGTCGACGCCTCGAGCCTGCCGGATCCCATCAAGGCGAACCAGCACCTGTTCCGTCACAACGCGCTCGCGCGCGTGGCCCTGGCGAAGGGCGACATCGCCGGCGCGCGACGCGAGACCGAGGAGTTCTCGGGGGTCGCGCTGAAGGGCGGCCCGTTCCAGGTCCGGCAGGCCCACGAACTGGCGGCGATGATCGCCCTTCAGAGCAAGGACTGGGACACGGCGCTCAAGGAGCTCGACCAGTCGAGCCTGCAGAACGTCTACAACGTCTACCGCCAGTGCCTGGCCTACAAGGGCAAGGGCGACGCCGCCAAGGCGGCGGAGCGGTGTGACGCGGCCGCGAAGTTCTATCCGCTGCCCGAGCTGAACTTCTCGTTCATCCACGCGAAGGCCGCGAAGGGAGCGGGGACGAAGACGCTACGGAGGCGCGGCTGAAGCCGCGCCCTACTGCAGTCGTCCCCCGACAGTAGGGCGGGGCTTCAGCCCGCGTCCATGGCACGTAGGCGCCGCGGCTGTCAGTCGCGCCATTCGTCCGAAGTCCATTAAGATCCGCGCGTGAGCGACGTTCGCCCCGCGCAGCCGCGCGGCACCATCCTGGTCACGCTGCCGGACGGCAGGCATTTCGAGGCGCCGCCTGGCACTCCCGTTGGCGAGATCCTCAGCGCCGCGCGCTCGACGACTGGCGCGGCTGAAACGGTCGCGGCCCTCATCAACGGCCGCCTGCGCGAGCTGACGACGCCGGTCACGGCGGACGTCGAGGTGCGTCCCGTCACGCTCACCGATGCGGACGGGATGCGCATCTACCGGCGGTCGCTCGCCTTCCTGCTGATCACCGCCGCGGCCGAGGTCCTTCCAGACGCCAGCATCTACATCGAGCACTCCGCGCCGACGCTGGGCGCGTACTACTGCCGCGTCCGCGGCCGCGCGTCCTTCTCCGCGGACGAGCTCGCGCGCATCGAAGAGCGGATGCGCGCGATCGTCGCGGCCGACGAGCGCATCACGAAAGTGCCGGGCACGCGCGAGCAGGCGATGGCGCTTTTCGAAGAGCGCGGCGAGCGCGACAAGGTGCGGCTGCTCGCACATCGCAGCCAGGAAAGCGTCGTCCTCTACGAGCTGCGTGGGCGCCGCGACTACCTCCAGGGCTACATGGTGCCCTCGACGCGCTGCCTCGAGCGCTTCCGGCTGCTTCCGCATCCGCCCGGGTTCGTCCTGCAGTATCCGCATCAGGCCAGCCCCAGCGAGCTCACGCCGTTCGAGCCGTACCCGCGCCTGTTCGCGACGTTCACCGAAGCGGGTGAGTGGCTCGACAAGCTTGGACGTCCGCGGCACGGGCGCGCTGAACGACGCGATCGTGGACAGCCGGCTGCCCGAAGTGTCGCTGGTCGCCGAGGCGCTTCACGAAGCGCGGATCGCGTCGATTGCGTCCGACATCATCAGCCGCGGCGACGGGCTTCGCGTCGTCCTGATCGCGGGCCCTTCGTCCTCGGGCAAGACGACGTTCTCGAAGCGGCTGGCGGTGCAGCTGCTGGCGGGAGGATTGCGGCCGTTCGCGGTGGCGCTGGACGACTACTTCGTCGACCGCGATCGCACGCCGCGTGACGAGGACGGCGAGCTCGACTTCGAAGCGCTCGGCGCCATCGACGTGCCGCTCATCAACGAGCACCTGCTGTCGTTGATGAACGGACACCCGACGTCGCTGCCGCGCTACTCGTTCCTGACGGGGACGCGCGAGACCGGCCCCACGGTGACGCTCGGCCCACGAGATGTCGTCATCATCGAGGGCATCCACGGGCTCAACCCGAAGCTCGTGCCGGCGCTGCCGGCCTCGGCGGTGTATCGCATCTACGTGTCCGCGATCACGCAGCTGAATCTCGACCGGCACAATCGCGTCAGCATCTCCGACACGCGGCTGGTCCGTCGCATCGTCCGCGACGCCGCCACGCGCGGATACCGCGCCGCGCAGACCCTTGGCCGGTGGGATTCGGTGCAGCGCGGCGAGCGGCTGCACATCTTCCCGTTCACCGAGAACAGCGACGCGATCTTCAACTCGTCGCTCGTGCACGAGCTCTCCGTGCTGCGGCCGTTCGCCGAGCCGCTGCTGCTGCAGGTGCGGCCCGACACGCCGGAGTACCGCGAGGCCAGCCGGGTGCTCTCGTTCCTTCAGTGGTTCCGGCCGGCGCCAGCGCAGGCGGTGCCCGACAACTCAATCCTGCGCGAGTTCATCGGAGGATCGATTCTCGAGAACTTTCAGTGGGGGCGGACGGAGTAGTAGGCAGTAGGCAGTTACGTCCGCTGCACGCTTGCGTCTGAGCGCAGGCCTCAGGACTGCTCGGGAATCTGCCATGGAGCCGCGACGATCAATTCAGCGCTAGACAGGGGGCCGCTGACGGGCCGCCTTCGGCGGCGACAACCACGAGAATCAGGAACGGGAAACGCCGCAAGCCCGAAGTGCCAACGGCGAGCGCAATGGTCTTGGCCTTCTCGACAGTTGCCGCTTTTCGAGCCTGCGCGATGTCCGCGTACAGGAAACCGACGAACCCCCCTTCGCGATGAGGGCGTCATGGCTGAACCTCCTCGATCGGAAAGTCGAGACGTCTCCCCCGTCCGCATTGTGATCCGGACGATCGTCGCCGGCGTTGCACCGGCGGCTCGAATTCCGACAGACTCGCCGTCGAGCACGGTGGCCGATGAGACGCCGGGACATGTTCGATTCGCTGGTGTGGCAACTGCTCATCGCCAGGGCGGCAGCGAGCAGTCCGATCAACGCGCACGTACCCGACGTGGATCTCGCAGTCATTGGGTCCGGCCTGTGAGGTTCCGAGGACTGGTTGGCGTCGATGCGTGTCCTCGAGGTATGTCAGGAACGCCGCGGCTGGCATGGGCCGGCCTCGAAAGCCTGATCCAGAGATCGCTGAAAGCCCGGATCCGAGGCGGCCTCTGACACGGGACTAGCCCCTGCGGCAGCGAGTCACCGATGGGGTGACCTCTGGCATGGCCAGCGTGACGCAACTGGCTACTGCCTACCGCCTACTGCCTACTTCTCGCTACAGATACGCGATGAGCACCCCGGGATTGCCCGGGTGCGGCGTCACGCGGCGGACGGCGGAAATGGACTTCAGGTCCGCGGTGATGGCCTTCTTCAGACGGCCCGTGCCGATGCCGTGAATGATCTCGACCTGGTCGAGCCCGGCCAGGATCGCGCGGCTGATGTAGGCCGCCACGCGATTCCGCGCCTCGTCCACCGTCAAGCCGTGCAGGTCGAGCGACGGCGTGCACGCGCTGCGGCGGATCCTGGCTGGCCGCCGCTCCCGGCTGTTCGTCTGAACCGCGCGGCCGATCCCGAGCCTTCTTCGTCGTCGCCGGCCGCAGGTCCTGCTCGCGCACCGTGGTGACCATGCCGCCGACGCGCACGCGATACACGCCGGCGCGGAGGCAGGCCTCGATCTCGCCGCGCCGGTTCAGCGACAGGACGACGACCTCGGTGCCCGCGCTGAAGGCCATGCCGGTGCTCAGGCGCGCAGGCAGAGCGCCGCGCGCGCGACGGCTGCATACATCAGCAGCGTCGTGAGCGGGATGGTGATCAGGTTGCCGACCGTGAACCCGATCGCTTCGGCACGCGCCGTCGCTGCCCGTGGACGCATGCCGGTCAGCGAGAGCCCCCACCCGAGCAGGCGGGGCAGCGTCATCAAGCGGAGCAGGCCGGCCAGGACGAAGACGACAAGCGCCACGCCAACGCACAGGCTGATCCACTCGAGCCCGCGACCCGACATCCCGCTGAGGCGCGCGGAGAGCTGGGTCGTCCACGCGCCCGGCCAGATCGACTGCCACCACGGCGTGTCGGGCAGCAGGTCGATCCCGGCAATCGCCAGCATCAGCACGGCGCGCGACGCCCCGACGAGTGCCTCGGTGGCCTCGTGGGCGCCAGGGGGCAGCATCTGACGCACGCGCAGCGCCATCAGCGCGCGCACCAACGCGGGCACTGCCGCCATCGCCAGCAGCGGCCAGCCGTGCTCGACGTAAAACCGTCACCGCCCACTCGCAGGCGCGCACCGCACCGACAAGGCCGATTTCGATCGCCTGCGGCGCGTTCACCTTGAGGTCGCCGGACGGGCGGGCTGAGCCGGCGGCGGCGTGGCCGGCGTTTCGGGCTCCGGCTTCGGCATCGCGTCGGCGGCGAACCGGGGAATCGCCTCGTCACGCATCGCCAGCGTGTAGACGGTGGTCGCCACGACGATGGCCGCCTGCTTCACGTCGTCCTCGATGACGCGCTCGTAGGTGTCGAGGTTCGTGTGCCAGGTGTCGCTCTGGTACTCGATCGGATCCTGCTGGCTGCCGATGCCAGGCAGGCCCGCCGCGTTGAACGACGTGCTGTCGGTGCCGCCGGTCCTGCGGCTGCTGGTGGCAATCGCGCCCGCGATGCCGAGATCGGCGAGCGGCGCGACGGCCCCGCGAACGACGTCGGCGGCTGCCGGCGGCCCGAAGATCGTCAGGCCGCGCACGCGTCCCGTGCCGCTGTCGATGTTGATGTAGCCGTTGAACTTCGCGTACTCCGGCTTCTGCTGCTCGAAGCTGCCGAAGTGCTCGGCGACGTAGGCCTTGGATCCGAGGAGCCCTTCCTCTTCGCCGCTCCAGAGCGCGACGCGGATCGTGCGGCGCGGCTTCACGCCAAGCGTCTGCAGGATCCGCGCGGCCTCGAGCATGATCGAGGAGCCGATCGCGTTGTCAGTCGCGCCGGTCGCCGCGTGCCACGAGTCGAGGTGCGCGCCGAGCATCACGACCTCGTCGGCCTTGTCCGTGCCGGGGATCTCGCCAATCGTGTTGTAGACGGTCGCGCCTTCCGGGTAGTCGTGATTGACGACGTTGACCTCGAGCTCGACCGGGCGACCGTCGGCCATCAGCCGCCAGATGCGTCCGTAGTCCTCGTTGCGCAGGACGATCGTCGGCACCGCTTTGGCGACGTCGAACGTGCGGTTGTTGAACGCGCGAATCTGCCCGTGCTCGCGGCCGGCGTCGTTGACGCGCACGCCCGCGTGATGCGCGACGAGGAACGCGTCGATCTGCTCGTTCACCTGCGCGGGCGTCAGCACGCCGGGTGTCGGCGTCGGAGGCACGCGATTGGCAAAGGGCGACGGCGCCGGGTTCACCGGGTCGAAGCGCGCCCGGGCGTCGGTGTCCGAGAGCCGCTTGGCCGGCGGCTGCGTGTCGACGGGGACGACCTTCGGCTCACCGACGAGGACGATCTTGCCGCTGACGGTGTCGCCGACGCTGTCGAGATACGTCTTCAGCGCGTCCGCCGACGGACGATCGGGCGGCGTCAGCTTGACGGTCGCCGCGTGGACCGGTCCGTTGGTGGACGGCGTCCACGCGAGCACTTCGCCCACGAGCGAGTCCTTCACCGGCGAGACGAGGAACGCGCTGAACCGTTCGTTCAGCCATCCCGGATGGCCGAAGCTCCACGGCTCGAGATGCGTGTTCGCGAGGCCCCACGTCTTCATCTGGCCGGCCGCCCATTCGCCGGCCTGCTTGAGGTTCGGCGAGCCGGTGAGGCGCGGACCGTAGACGTCGGTGAGCATGTGCAGGGTCTTCATGATCTGCGAGTGCTCGAGGGCTTCGCGCCGGATGCGCCACGCCATGTCGTCGGCGGCAGGCGAGTCGGCGGCGAGCGGCGTCGCGCCGGCGAGCAGCACGGCAGAAAGAAAGACAGCGGTCGGTTTCATCGGAATGATCTCCAGCGCCCGGAAAAGTGCACGGAGGAGTTTTACACCAAGTTGCGGGTTGCGGTTGCGGATTGCGATGGCTTGTAGATTGCGGCAGGGCTTCAGCGCCTGCGATGGCGATCGGTGGGGAAGTCGATCCCGATCCGCGTCTCCCGACAGCCTGGCCTCGGTAATCAGGTAGTCCTGCACGACGCGTCCTCCGATCAGGTGCTCCTGGATAATCCGCTCGAGCACAGGCGGATCGCATTCGCGATACCACGCGCCTTCGGGATACACGACGGCGATCGGGCCGGTCTGACAGACGCGCAGGCAGTTCGCCTTCGTCCGGAGCACGCCGCGATCGGCCAGGTCCAGCTCGATCAGCCGCCGCTTCAGGTAGTCCCACGCGACGATCGAGCGCTCGCGATCGCAGCACTTCGGCTTCGCCTGGTCGCAGCAGAGAAAAATGTGCCGCCGAGCGACGGGAAGCCCGAGCTTCTCGATGATTGCGGATTCGGGTTCGGCCATTCAGATCATTATCGCTGCGATGCCGACCTTCGCGGCTTCGCCGCTACAGCCGGGCAAGCCCGCAATCCTATTGCGGGATGAAACCGTTCGACGCGCAGCCAGCCGAGCAGCCGATCGGTCCAGGTCGACACTTCGCGGTCCTGCGGGTCGAGGCCGACGCCGTGCGGTCCCTTCTGGTAGATGTGCAGTTCGGCCGGCACGCCGGCCTTCCTCAGCGCCAGATAGAACTTCACCGCGTTCTCCGCGGGCACGGCGGTGTCCTCGTTCGTCTGGAAGATGAACGTCGGCGGCGTCTTCGCGGTGACCTGCTGCTCGGTGGACATGTGGGCGACGAGATCGGCCGGCGCGTTCTCGCCGAGCAGGTTGTCCTGCGAGCCGCGATGTGCGCTGCCCTGGCCCATCAGGATCACCGGATAGCCGAGCACCGCGAAGTCGGGCCGCGAGCTGACCGCGTCGAGGCCGTCGGCGACCTTCGCCTCGGGCGCGTCGAACAGCGTCGCCGCGGAAGACGCCAGGTGGCCGCCTGCCGAGAAGCCCATGATGCCGACGCGATCGGGTTTGATGTTGAACTCGTCCGCGCGCGATCGGACGACGCGGATCGCGCGGAGGACGTCTTGAAGCATCGCCGGATGGTGATAGCGCGGCCCAAGCCGGTACTTGAGCACGAAGCCCGCGATGCCGCGCGACGACAGCCAGCGCGCGACCTCGAAGCCCTCGTGATCCATCGCGAGGTTGCGATAGCCGCCGCCCGGACAGATGACGATGCCCGCGCCGGTGGCCTGGCCCTTGGACGGCAGGTAGATCGTCAGCGTGGGCTTGTCGACGTCCTCGGTGCCGACGGCGCCTGGCACCGCGCCCGGCCAGAGCAGCTCGGTCTTCGGCGTCGCGTTCGGCGCCATCCAGTCCTGTGCGGACGCGGTGATCCGGCGAATCAAGAAGCTGCTCATCACGACGACCGCTCTCAGCACGATTCCCTCCAGGCACGGCCTGAAGGCCTGCGCTACAGATGCCCTGCCCCACTCTCGTGGCACGGCTGAAGCCGCGCCCTACTCGACCCGCAACCGCGCAACCCGCTACGATCCGCAAGCCATCAACCCGTATTTCTCATCCCCGCCGCGACGCCGTTGACCGTCGCGAGGAAGGCGTTTCTGAGGCGCTCGTCGCCGCCCGACTGGCGGAGCCGGCGCAGCAGCTCCACCTGCACGAGATTGATCGGGTCGACGTACGGGTTGCGCACGTCGATCGATCGCCGCAGCACCGGGTTGTCGTCAAGCAGTTCCTTGCGCCCCGCGACGTGCAGCACGCTCGCCGACGTCGCCGGAAGCCGACGCCGCAGGTCGGCGCCGAGGGCATGGAGCTCCGGCGGCACGAGCACCGCTTCGTAATGCGCGGCGATGCGGCCGTCGGCCTTGGCCAGCACCATCTCGATCAGATCCAGCGTCGATCGGAAGAACGGCCACCCGGCGTACATCGCACGCAGCTCGGCGGCCGCGCCGCTCTTCGTCGCGCTCTCGAGCGCTTCGCCGACGCCCAGCCACGACGGCAGCAGGAGTCGCGTCTGCGTCCATGCGAACACCCATGGGATCGCGCGCAGCGTCTCGATGCCGCCACCGGTCCGTCGACGCGCAGGACGGCTGGCAATCGTCAGATCGCCAAGCTCGCCGACCGGCGTCGCCGCCTGGAAGTACTCGACGAAGCCCGGCGTGTCGTAGACGACGCTCCGATACGCCGTCCGAGCGGTCTCCGCGAGCTGGTCCATTCGCGTGCGCCACTGTGGCTCCGGCGGCGCCGGCGGCGCCAGCGACGCGTCGAGCGTCGCCGTGATGTAGAGCTCCAGCGTCCGCAGCGCGAGGCCCGGCAGGCCGAACTTCGCCTGCACCATCTCGCCCTGCTCGGTGACGCGAAGCCGGAGATCGACGGAGCCCGGCGGCTGCGACTGGATGGCCAGATACGTCGGGCCGCCGCCGCGGCCGACGCTGCCGCCGCGGCCGTGGAACAGCGTCAGCTCGACGCCGGCGCTGCGGCAGGCGGCGACGAGCGACTCCTGGGCCTTGTAGAGCGCCCAGCTCGCAGCCAGCCGTCCGCCGTCCTTCGCCGAGTCCGAGTAGCCGACCATCACCTCCTGGCGGCCGCCGGAGCGCGCGCGGTACCAGGGAATCGCCAGCAGGTCCGCGACGATCGTGCCCGCCGCATCGAGCGCGCTCATGGTCTCGAACAGCGGGACGACGCGCTGCGGCGTCGAGGCGCCGGCGAGCGTCTGCAGGAGCTCGACGGCGAGCACATCCGATGGCCGTTCGGTCATCGAGATGATGCTGGCGCCGAGCGATTCGGGCGGCAGCCCGGCGGCGACACGAAACGTCGCGAAGACTTCGGCGGCGTCCGGCGACTCGAGCACCGACGGCGGAACGGCGGGCGGCGACTCGAGCGACGCGAGCAGGAACCGCTGACGCGCGGGCTCGTCCCAGGCGGCGTAGTCGCCGGCGCCCAGCGCCCGCGTGAGGACCGACAGCGCCGCGGTGTGCCGTGACGCGTCCTGACGCAGGTCGAGCCGCACGAGCGTCGCGCCGAACGCGGCGACGCGTCGCTGCAGATCGAGCAGCCGTCCGCGCGCGAGGAGGCCGTTGCCCGTCTGCTCGAGCGAGCGGCGGCAGAGGGCGAGCGCCTCGGCGAGTTGGACGGACGACACCAACGTGCACGGATCGAGCGGTGCGCTTCGGTCCAGGCGCTCCTCGATGTCGCGGAGCGTCGCGGCCAGCCGATCGCGCACGTCGCGCAGGACCTCGCGATACGGCTCGGGCGCGCCGTTCGCGCGCGCCATCAGCTCGGGGCTGCCGTCGCTCATCGACAGCTCCAGTCGCAGCGCTTCGATCTCGCGAAGGTAGAGACTGGCGGCCTGCCACCGCGCGAGCAGCACGACCGACGCGGTCACCTCGGAGGTGACGGCGGGGTTGCCGTCGCGGTCGCCGCCAATCCACGAGCCGAACCGTACCGGCGAGCGATCGGGCGGCAGGCCACGCCCCGTGTGCTTGACGAGCGCGGTGTTCAGCGTCCGCAGGAAGCGCGGCACGGCGTCCCACAGCGCCTGCTCGAAGACGGCCATGCCCGAGCGCGCTTCGTCCTCCGGCGACGGCCGCACGGGACGCACTTCGCTGGTCTCCCACGCGGCCGCGATCTCGAGTCGGAGCGCGTCGACCAGCTCGTCGCGCTCGGGCGGCGTCAGGTCCACGTGATCGCGCATGGCCAGGAGATCCGCGATGCGGCCGAACTTCTGCATCAGCGTGCGACGCGTGACCTCGGTGGGATGCGCCGTGAAGACGAGCTCCACCCGCAGATTCACCACCGCGTCGTAGAGCCGCTCCGGCGCGATGCCGCCGGCAATCAATCGCCCGAACGTCTCGTCGCAGGATCCGATCTGCGGCGGCGCGTCGGGCGTTCGAAGATACGCACGCCGGCGACGGATCCGGTGATGCTGCTCGGCGATATTGGCGAGATTGAGGAACTGCGAGAACGCGCGCGCGACGGGAAGCGCTTCCTCGACGGGCATCTGCTCGAGCAGCCGCGTCAGCGTGGCGAAGTCGGCGTCGCTGCCGCCTCGCGCTTTCTTCGACAGCGCGCGGACGCGCTCGACCCGATCGAAGGTCGCCTGGCCTTCCTGTCTCCGAAGCGTTTCGCCCAGCAGCTCCCCAAGCAGGCGCACGTCGTCTCGCAGGGCTTTGGGCAGCTCGTGGCGCACGTTGCGGTAGTCTAACGGATTGGGGATACGGCTCCGGCCTGGTGCCGATGCCGGGTGCTCAGTGCGGTGCCTGGTGCTGGGTGCGGAAGTCAGAGCTCTGCGCACGAGCACCTGGCACAAGGCACCGACCAGGCCCAAGCATTAGGCACGAGGCACCGATCGGGTTGCATACAATCACCCATGCCCACCGTCACCGTCACTGCGCCCGTGCGCATCTGCGACTGCGGCGGATGGACCGACACCTGGTTCGCCAGGCGCGGGGCCGTGCTGCACATCGCGATCTGGCCGGGCGTCACCGTGCACGCGTCGGCGACGCCTGGCGACGAGACGACGACCGTCCGCCTGGCGAGCTACGACGAGACGTATGCGTTCACGACGTCTCGGCCTCCGGGGCGCCATCGGATCATCGAGGCCGCCGTCGCCGAGTATCCGCTCCGCGGCTCGACGTTGACGCTGGACGTGTCGTCCGACATGCCGCCCGGGGCGTCCACGGGCACGTCCGCCGCCGTCACGGTGGCGGTGATCGCCGCGTTGAAGGCGCTCGACGGCCAGCCTGCGACGGCCGACGATCTGGCGCGCGCGGCCCATCGCCTCGAGACCGAGCGCCTCGGCCTGCAATCCGGCGTGCAGGATCAGATTGCCGCCGCCCACGGCGGCGTGAACTTCATCGAGATCGTCGACTACCCGAGCGCAGTGGTCACGCCGCTGCCGATCTCGGACGACCTCAGGCGTCGCCTCGACGAACAGCTTGCCGTGGTCTACCTGGGGCGCGCGCATCTGTCGTCGCACGTGCACGAGACGGTGATCGCCGGGCTCGCGGGCGGAGGCGAACCACGGCGCGCGCTGGACGCGCTCGAACGCGCGGCCTTCGAGGCGCGCGACGCGCTGGTGGCCGGCGATCTCGACCGATTCGGCCGCGCGCTGCGCCGGAACGTCGAGGCGCAGGCTGAGCTTCATCCGTCGGTGGTCAGCGACAGCCGCGAAAACGGTCGGCGAACTGGCCGACGCGGTGGGAGCGCTCGGCTGGAAGGTCAATGGCGCCGGCGGCGACGGCGGATCCGTCGCGATCCTCTTCGGCGATGACGTCGTCGAAGCGCGGGCGGCGTTTGCGACTCGCCTGGCGCGGGCCATTCCGGCAGCACGACTCATCCCGGTGCGCCTGGCCGACCGCGGCGCGGCCGCGTCACTGGTCTGACGAGTTCCGTTACAATCTCCTCGGTGGCAGCCAGCACATGTCCCGTTCGCCAGCGCCTGCCCTTCCGCGTCGTGACGACTGCCAGCTTCGGCCTGTACGGGCCGAGCTCGCGCATATCCTCGCCAGCGACGTGTTCTCCCGCTCGGAACGCCTGTCAGCCTTTCTGAAATTCGTCGTCGAGCAGACGCTCGATGGTCATGGCGATCAGCTCAAAGAGCACGTGCTGGCGATCGAGTTGTACGGCAGGAGCACGGATTTCAGTACCGCGGCGGATCCAATCGTGCGCGTCGACGCGCGACGGCTGCGCGACAAGCTGCGCGAGTACTACGCTTCGGCACCACACCACGTCGTCGTGATCTCGATGCCCAAGGGCAGCTATACGCCGGTTTTCGACGCGAACGAAAATGGCAAAATGCCAGGTCTCGACGCTGCTACTCTCCCGACCGCCGGAGAGCCGCCCGCCGACATGCCGGCACGGCAACACGGGTCACGTCTCTGGTTGATTGCCGTTGCTGGTGTGCTGCTCGGCAGCGTCGCGTGGCTCGTCATCGCCCGCCGGGCTGCGACATCCACATCGCCGCAGCTTCGGCTCATCACCGTGACAACTTTTCCAGGGGCGGAAGGTATGCCGAGCTTTTCCCCGGACGGAAACTTCGTCGCCTTCAACTGGACGGGTCCCGTTTTTTCCGACACCTCTGACGTGTGGGTGAAGGCCGTTGACGGCGACGCGCTGTGGCGCCTCACCGACACGCCGCAATTCCACGAGGCGCTGCCGAGCTGGTCCCCCGACGGTCGGCTGATCGCCTTTCAACGTTCGGAAGGGGCCATAAGCCGGGGGGTATACCTGGTGTCGCCGCATGGCGGACCGGAGCAGAAGGTCGCGGACAAAGGCGGGGATCCATCCTGGACACCCGACAGTCGGGCCCTGGTCATGCGAGGTCGCACGGCGGCCGGGTTGCCAGCGATCTTCGAACTCGTGCTGGACACTGGCGAGCGCCGACAGTTGACGTCACCGCCGCCAGGATTCGTCGATCAATTCCCGAAAGTTTCCCCCGACGGCGCAACACTCGCGTTCGCGCGGATGTCGGAAAGTGCAGAACGGCCAGGCCGCGGTGTTCCTCGTGCCCATGGCGAACAAGGAGGGGCGAGAACCGGTCCGTCTCACCGATGTGTCCCAGTATGTCGGGCGGCTGGACTGGACGCCGGACGGCCGCGAGATTCTCTACCCGAGAAGCGAATCAGGCGGCATGCGGGTGTTTCGGGTCGCCGTCTCGGGTGGACCACCGCCAGCGGCGATACCTGGGATCCCCTTCGGGACCAACATGGTCTCGGTATCGCGGATGCGCGAGAGCGGGTACCTTCAGGCTCGCGTTCTCATATGGGCAAACGGACGTGGGCCTTCGGCTTGTCGATCTGCGCTCCGCGACAGCAGGGGGTGCAATTGCCAACAGCACACCGTTCTGCGACTCGACGCGCATGGACATGCCCGGACGGTTCTCTCGCGACGGCGCCAATGTGGCGTTCACATCCGACCGCGGAGGCGGTTCGGAAGTGTGGCTGGCCGAACGGACGGGGGCAGGTCTCCGACGCGTGCCCAGCCTTCAAGCCTCGGGAGTGAACGTCGGTTCCTGGTCGCCAGACGGTCGCTCGGTGGCGATCGACGCCGTTGTCGGCAGCGCGTCAGACATCTACATCGTCGGCGTTGACGGCGGGCCTCACACACGGCTGACGGATGGACGCGCCCACGCAAGCGACCCTGACTGGTCATCCGATGGGCGGTGGATCTATTACGCGTCCGACGCGTCGGGGCGCTCAGAAATCTGGAAGATCGGCGTCGACGACGGTAAGGCCACCCAGATCACGACCGACGGTGGCTTCGAGCCTCGCGAAGCCGCCTGACGGACGGAGTCTCTTCTACGTTGTCGCGGCTCACCGCAACGGCCTTGGCGCGGGCTCCACACTGAAGCAGATCTCCGTGGACGGAGGCCCCACGTCAGTCGTCCTCTCCGGCGTGCCGCCCGGTGCCTGGGACGTCACGGACACCGGCATCGTCTTCGTATCGGGTGCACCCGGTCCGTCGACGGTTCACCGGCGGCCGATGCCGTTGAGCTCTACAGCTTCGCCGACGGTCGCGTTCGGCAGATCGGCACGCTCCCCTTCATGGTCGCGCGTTTCGGCGCTTCCCGCTTGTTGTCGGTCTCGCGCGATGGCCGTTGGGCGCTCGTCAGCCACATCGACAACTGGCCGCGCGACATCGTCGTTGCCGACAACATCCGTTGACTCAAGCCGCCTTGGCAAGAGCAGGATGATTTTCTGGTTTCATCGGGAATTCTGCGATTTTCGCCCGGATCCGCGACCTCCCCATGTGCCGTTACAATACGGCCGCTTCGTGGACCTGCCGCGCCGGGCGCGCGGCGGTCGCGCGGCGGAGGAGTCCCCCAACATGCGATCGCGAACCGTCGGCGGCGCCGTGATGGTGGCCCTGGCGCTGGCCCTGCCTGTCCGCGCGCAGCAGCCGCAGCCGGAACAACCGAAGAAGCCCGACACGGCCGAGCAGAAGCCCGAGGCGCCGCCGAGCGAGCAGGAGTCTCCGGTCTACAAGGAGCAGGTGGTCGTCACGGCGTCGAAGACCGAGCAGGCGCTCGTCAACGCGCCCGCCTCGGTCAGCCTGATCAGCGGCGACACGCTGAGGAACTCGGGCTCCACGAGCTACGCGGATCTGTTCCGGGCGGTGCCGGGCCTCAACGTGACGCAGACGTCGGCGCGCGACATCAACCTGACGAGCCGCGGCGCCACCTCGACCCTGTCGACCGGCGAGCTCGCGCTCGTCGATGGCCGCAGCATCTACCTCGACTTCTTCGGGTTCGTCGCGTGGGACTTCCTGCCCGTCAGCCCCGATGAGGTCAAGCAGATCGAGGTCATCCGCGGACCGGCCTCGGCGATCTGGGGTTCGTACGCGCTCAATGGCGTCGTCAACGTGATCACGAAGTCGCCGCGCGAGTTCCAGGGCACGCACGTGACGATGGGCGTCGGAGGCTTCGGCCGCGAGACGTCCAACAAGGACGAAGGGCCCGGTTCGCTGTTCTACGTGAACGGCTCGCACGCCCAGGCCATCAACGATCGCTGGGCGTACAAGGTGTCCGCGGGCGTCTACTCGCAGGAGCCGCTGGCGCGGCCGACCGGCACGATCCCCAACGGCACCGGCACGCAGTATCCCAACTACGTCAACCAGGGCACGACGCAGCCGAAGTTGGACGGACGGCTGGACTACGACTTCCCCGACGGCGAGCGCAAGCTCGTCTTCCAGGGCGGCGTCGCCGGCACCGACGGCATTCTGCACAGCGGCATCGGGCCGTTCGACATCGACAGCGGCACGGTGCTCGGCTACGGCAAGGTGAACTACACCAACAAGGCGATGAAGCTGAACTTCTTCGTCAACCTGTTGAACGGCGACGCGACGAACCTGCTGGCCGTCGACCTTCACGGGCAGCCGCTGCTGTTCCAGTTCAAGAGCCAGACCTACGACGTCGAGTTCGGCGACGTGAAGACGTTCCAGCAGCGGCACGTCGTCAGCTACGGCGGCAATTTCCGGCACAGCAACTTCGATCTGTCGATTGCGCCGCTCGGGGACACGCGCAACGAGGGCGGGGTGTACGGCCAGGACGAGATCTTCCTCGGCAAGTATTTCCGGTGGCTCGTCGGCGCGCGGCTCGACAAGTTCGACATCATCAAGGACGCGCAGTTCTCGCCCCGGACGTCGCTGATGTTCAAGCCGACCGCGGACCAGACGTTCCGCGTGTCGTTCAACCGCGCGTATCGCGCGCCGTCGGTGATCAACAACTACCTCGATACGACGATCGTCAACCAGTTGAATCTCGGGGCGATCAACCCGGCGCTGGCGGGGCAGGTCTACAACTTCCCGGTGAAAGCCGTGGGCAGCAACGTCGGCGTGCCGCCGGTCGTGCCGCCGCAGGATCTGGTCGAGAACTCGATGACGGCGTACGAGGTCGGCTACACGGGCGTCATCAAGAAGCGCGCCACCGTGTCGGCCGCCTTCTTCGTGAACGACGCGAAGAACGATATCTTCTTCACGCAGGTCGCCTCGTATCGCGCGGCGACGCCGCCTCCCGGATGGCCGCTGCCGCCGTTCGTGCTCGAAGCGCTCTACTGCCCGCCGGGGACGACGCCGTCACAGGCGCGGCCGTGCCCGTTCGGCGTGGGCAACGGGCTGCCGGCGGCGTTCAGCTACCGCAACTTCGGCAAGACGCGCCAGAAGGGCATCGAGCTTGGCATCGATGGCGCGATCACGAAGGAGTGGGGCGCGTTCGCGAACTACTCGTACCAGCCCGATCCCGAAGCGATCGGCTTCGACAAGTCCGAGCTGAACCTGCCGCCGCACAATCGCTTCAACGCGGGGCTGAACTACAGTGGGCCGAAGTATCTCGGCACGGTGCAGCTCAGCTACCAGGGCAGCGCCTACTGGCAGGACGTGCTCGACAGCCGGTATCACGGGCCGACGGACGCCTTCACGCTGGTCAACGGCAGCGCCGGCGTGAAGTGGGGCGACAAGCGCAACATCGTGACCATGCTGAAGGTCACGAACCTGCTGAATCAGGAGATTCAGCAGCACATTTTCGGCGACATCACGAAACTGCAGATGGTCGGCGAGTTGAGGGTGGGATTCTGATGGTGGATCAGGCGGACATTCATCCGGCACGTCTCTGGAAGCAGATGCCGGATGCCGAGAAGCTGCGGGCCGCGGACGCGTTCTGGCGCGATCCCGAGGGCGCGCCGCAGCAGATCGAAGCGATGGCGCTGCTCGCGCAGCGTCTGAAGGCGAGGCCGCGCTACATCCAGGGGCTCGCGATCGAAAAGAGAGCGCAGCATCTGGCGCACTACGTCGGGATGCCCGACCTGCTCGCCGCGCGGCTGCTGGTGAGCTACCACCTGGCGCACCAGCGCCCGATGATGGCGGCGTTTCTCGACGCGCGTGGGCATTCGCGCACGAGAACGGCCTCATCACGAGCGAGGTCGAGGGCGGCGCAGTGGCGGCCGACAAGGTCGCCGCCGGCGCGAAGGCGCTCGAAGCGTCGTTTCCAGCCGAGGACGTGCAGCGCTACTTCGCGACGCTGCTGGCGCAGGACCCCGACACCTGGTCCGGCCTCGAGGCGCACCTCAAGTCGTAGGGCAGGAACCACAGATTACACAGATTCTGATCACAGATTGGTTTCTGTGACGTCGTCCACGGGCAGACAGTAGGGCGGGGCTTCAGCCCCGCCTGCGTGCCTGGTGGAGATAGAGCGACAGCGCCCCGTAGTACACGGGATAGGTGAGCGATCCGTAGACGAGCCACGCCGGCGGCGTCGGCAGCAGCCAGATGATCGCGACGATCGAGATCCCCCAGACGATGCCCAGCGTCACGGTCAGACGGCGGAACTGCGGCGTCCTGGACGGGTAGATGTAGCCAATCCGCACGAACACCAGCACGACGAACGTCGCCAGCACGGCCGCGTTCGCCGCTGGTCCCCAGGCAAGCGCCGCCAGGTACAGCACGACGATGTTCCAGTACGACGGGAAGCCGGTGAAGAAGTAGTCGTCCGTCTTCGCGTCCTCACGGCAGAACGCGATCGCGCTCGACAGCAGAATCCCCGCGACGACGCTCAGTCCCAGGATCCCCTCCGGCAGCATCCCGTTGCGGACCAGCAGCACCGCCGGCACGAACACGAACGTCAGGTAGTCGACGATGTCGTCGAGCCGGTTGCCGTTGAAGTGCGGCGTGCGCTCCTTCACGCGCGCCAGCCGCGCCAGCGCGCCGTCGACGGCGTCGATCACCGTCGACAGCACCAGCCAGAGAAAGGCCTCGCGAAGACGGCCGTCGATGCCCGCGGTCAGCGACAGGAAGGCACACAAGGCGCCGGTGGCGGTGAAGAGGTGGACGAGCCAGGGGAAGAAGAGCATCGCAAATAGGAAATAGGAAATAGGAAATAGGAAAAGATTAACGAGCGCCCGGGCAACTCCCGTGGGCCGTGCCTGGCCCGTTCTGCATTTTGTCCCTATTCCCTATTCGCTATTCTCTATTCCAGAAGTAGTCAATCGGCGCGGCGGCATCCGGCACGAGCTGCCTGAAGTCCTCGCCGGCGGCCTTCGCGAGCGTGGCCGCGACCTGGCTGGCGTAGGCGGGGGGCGCGTTGGTCCACTCGCCGCGCCGTGGCCAGTCGGGTCCCGCGGCGATCAGCCACGTCTCATCGGCGCCCACCACGTCGTCGCCGTGCTTCGACCAGTCGTCCGCGTGATGGCCGCGGCCGTGATCGACGGTCACGATGAGGGACGTCGTATCCCGGTATTCCGGGTCGGCTTGAATCCACGCGTGCAACTCGCGCAGGTAGCCGTCGATGCGGTGCAGCGCGTCGAGCACCCGCTCGTAGTTGCGATCGTGCGCCCAGTCGTCGGTCTCGTCGAAGGCGATGTACAGGGCGCGCGGGCGGTGGCGCTGCAGGTCGTCCATCGCAAAGCGAAACGTGAACGCGTCGTGCCGGGCGCTCGGCCAGGGCGTCGTCGCCTCGAACTGCGCGTCGTTCAGCGCCTGGACACGTGCATCAGGGCTCTGGAACGCGTCGTAGCCCGCGTTCACGGTGACGGCGCCATCCTCGTGCGCGGCAATCCATCGGAACGTTTCCCACGATCCGAAGACCGCCACCGCGCCAGGCGTTGACCACCGGCCAGCGAAGAACTCGAGCACCGTCGGAAACGGATAGCGACGGTTGTCGTTGCTGCGGATGTCGGCGTCGTGCGGGGCGCCGGTCAGCAGCTCGGCGTAGCCGGGATAGGAGAAGCGCTGGCGATTGGTGACGCCGAACGCGCTGCCGCGCGCCCGGTTGCCGGCAATCGAGCCGTAGTCGCGCAGCAGCGTCTGCCACACGAACGGCATGACCTTCTCGCGACGCGATTCCGGCGTGTCGGCGAAATATTTCTGATACGCGCCGGTGCCGGCAATCGTGCCGTCCTTCGTGGTGGACGCGAGGGCGACGGCGTCGAGGCCCCCGAAGATCTCTTCGGTCCTGACGCCGTCCAGCGTGACGAGGACGACGTGACGCGGAGAAACCGCCGTCGGAGATTGCGTGCGGGCCGCCAGGATTGCCGACGTCCCGACGGCCAGAACTGCGAATGCAATCGCCGCCCGGCTGAGCGGCTACGTCACCGCCGCGCCGCATGCCTGCCCTCGCTGGCTGGCCCGATGCGGGCCGCGGGCAGTCTAGCAGGAGCGGCCCTTGACGCAGGGCTGAAGCCCTGCCCCGACGTGCCGAGCGCAGTAGGGCGGGGCTTCAGCCCCGCCCGTTCGTCGCAGGCGGGCGTGCTATCGGCTGCTGTCGTCGCGGGCCGGACGCGCCGCAGTCTCGCTCGAGCCGTCGTCGCCGAGGGTCTCGCCGTCAGAGACGGGATGGAGGGCCGCGAGGCGGGCCAGCCGGAGGTTGCCGCCGTGGCTCGCGACGAGCTCGTCGCGCACGGTGTAGCCGGCTTCGCGGGCGGCCATCGAGTCGTAGGCGTCGGGCCCGGTGCGGACGCCAATGCGGTGATAGAGCGCGCGCATGTCGTTCAGCGGACGCGATGTCGCCGGCTTCGGCGACCTCGACCGCATGCTGCAGCTCGTGCCCCAGCAGCGCCACGCGCCAGAGCGGCGCGTCCGCGCGGTTCACCTGCACCCGCAGGAAGCGATGCGTCGCGCTCTTCGCGAGGAAGCGCAGCGAGCCGCCGATGGACTCGCGCATGTCGGGGCGCAGATCGACATAGACGATCACGTCCGAGCGCTCGATCTGGTTCACGAGCCGGCGGAACGTCGGCGACTGCGCCATGCCCTGGGCGATGAGATCCTCGGCGTCCTTCTGCATCGGGCGCACGTGCGCGTAGGGATTGACCGCCTTCGGCGGCGCCGCATGAAGTGGCGCGATGACGAGCGCGCTGGCGACGACGGCAAGAGCTGCACGCATGATCCGTCCTCCGGCCTGCCGCCCATCTCGCCGAGGGATGCGAATGAGCGACGTTCAGGCTGTTAGACGGAGCGTTTCGCGGGCAGACGGGTGCGCTGGAGGATCACGGAACGCGCGCTCGACGCGCGCGCGATCCGTTCGTCACACGCGCGTTCGGATAGTCACCGGCGAGTGCGGCTGAACCCGTGGCCCGCGCGGGCCATCCCGACGGTTCGTCCCAGCACTTGTCACGGCAAAAACACAAAACAGCCTCGTTTCAGGGAACACAGACTCGAAACAAGGTGCAGCAGTGCTGCAGTGCCGAGTGCAGCAGTGCAGGTGCAGAAGTGCACGTGCAGAGCGCAGGCGCTGCAGGCCTGCTGCTCGCGGAACGGCGGGGCTGAAGCCCCGCCCTACTGTCGACCGCCGTACTGCAGTAGGCCGGGGCTTCAGCCCCGGCAGCACGCTGTTCTCGCTACGACGTGATGCCGGCCAGCACGCCGCGTTCGTAGGCGAGCGATTCGATCATGCCGGGCAGCGGGTCGTCCTCGTGGATCTCGTACTCGAGGCCGACCTGTCCCGTGTAGTTGATCTCCAGCAGCGCGCGGAAGAGGCCGGGGAAGTCGAGCAGGCCGCGGCCGACGGCCACCTGGCTGTCGCGCTCGGTCTTCACCGCGAGATCCTTCACGTGCATGTCGTACAGCCGGTCCTTGCACTCGCGGACCGCGGCGACCGGGTCGGTGCCGGTGCGGGTCGTGTGCCCGACGTCGATGCAGAGGCCGAGGCGGCTGTCGCGAGACTTCACGGCGGCGTAGGCGTCCTGCGGGCGAGGCCACCATTTGTCCTCGGGCCCATGGTTGTGGATGACGGTCTTGATGTCGTACTCCTTCGCCATCTTCTCGATCGTGTCCAGGGCCGCCGGATCGGGCGACGTGAAGATGAGCGGGAAGCCGGCGTTCTTCGCGTACTCGAAGTTCTTCCGGATCTCGACCGGATCGTTCGGCAGCGTGATGGTGCCGCCGCCGGCGACGGTGATGCCCGCCGCTTCGATCTTCGCGCGCAGGGCCTTGGTCACCTCGGGCGGATCCGTCCGCGGGATGTGGACGTCCTTGAACGTCATGCTCGTCACCCCGAGCGTCTTCGCCATGGCCAGCGTCTGATCGAGCGAGAACTTCCGCATCGAGTACGACGCCACGCCCAGGCGCAGTGTTCCTTTGGCGGCTGCCGCCGCCGCGGCGCGTGCCGGAAAGGCCGGCGCCAGCGCGACCCCGGCGGCCGCGGCCGCACTGCCCAGGAAGCCTCGTCGTGTGAAGCGCGTCATCGCATCTCTCCTTGTGTCGGTTCGCAATGGCGACGGGCATACCGCCCGCCATCGCGGATTGGTCGGCGGCCAGGCACACGGCCATTGTCTTTTCGGCGTCGAACACGTTCAGGTGCGTCTCCCGATCGTGGCGCACCGCGTCCACGAGCTCGTCGATCTCGCCCTGGAACGGATGATGGCTCACGTCGGCGCTGTCAGGCATCGGCGCCTCGATCCGGATGGCGTGGCCGGCCGTGCCGTAGTCGGCTGCGGCCAGCCGCACCTCGGGGATCGGGTTGGCCGCGCGCAGCTCCTCGAGATCCACCGGTTCGTCGTTCCATGCAATCAGCGTGTCGCGAACGCTGGCGAGGTGTCCCATCAGCTCGACGCCGAACGTGTACGGCAACTGGAAATCCGTCGAGCTGGTCACGTGGCCGAGCGCCCCGCCCGACAGCCGCAGGTTCGCGACGATCGTCGTCGGCCACTCGTACCCTGGAGTGATGCGCGCGTGGTAGGCCGACACTTCGACCGGCTCCTGACCGCTCAGCCACCGAATCGCGTCGACGGCATGGCAGCCGGCAGCGAGCAGGTGCGACCCGCCGCCCTGTCGCGTGCGGCACCACTCCCAGCCGGCATACCAGTCCAGGATGCGCGACAGGTACTGCACGCGGGCGAAATGAATCGCGCCGAGACGGCCCGATTCGCGCAGCCAGCGCACGAAGCGGATGTACGGGTTGTAGTGCAGCTCGAAGGACACGATCGTGCGGACGCCGGCCGCGGCGACGGCCTCGTGAATGGCCGCCAGCTCTTCGGCGTTCAACGCCGTGGGCTTCTCGAGCAGGATGTGCTTGCCGGCGCGTGCCGCGGCGACTGCCTGCGCGGCGTGCAGATGATTCGGCGTCGCGATCGCGATGATGTCGATGTCCGGAGACTCGAGGAGATCGTCGAAGCGGGTCGTGATTCGGGCGGCAGGCGCCTCGACCTTGCTCCGCGCGAGCGACGCGCGCACTCGGCCCTCATCTCGTCCGCAGAGCAGCCGGACCTCGGCGTGCGGGTTGTGGTTGAACGCCGTGATGTGCTGGGCAGCGCACCAGCCGATCCCGACGATGCCGACGCCGAGCGGTTCGGTCCGGACAGCCATCGGCGGAATGCTATCCTACTCGCGGCACTGTCCATGCGGCGCACACTGGCTCTGATTCTTCTGGTGCTGACGACCGGCGCGACGGCACTGGTCGCGCAGTCCCCGAACGACCTCGTCGTGGTCGTCACCGGCACGAAGCAGTTTCACCAGCCGACGTGTCCCGCTCGTCGCGAAGGCCGGATCGCACGTGAAGGTCATGAAGCGATCCGAGGCCGTCAGGAAGGGCCTCACCGCGCACGACTGCGGAAGCATGCCCGGGCGCGTACGTGGACCCGAACACCGTCAAGGTCTACACGCAGCCCGGCGACAACAAGTACCACCTGGCGTCGTGCCAGAAGCTCGGCGCGACCCGCACCGAGATCACGCTGGAGGAAGCCGGCAAGAAGTTCTGGCCGTGCCCGGTCTGCCATCCTCCGATTCGGCAGCGGACGCCGCAGTCCTGATGGAACGGCGCGACTTTCTCCGGGCCGCGACACTGGCGCCGGCCGTCGCGCTGACGGGCCGAGGCGTGCCCGCCGAGGCCGCGGCCGCCGAGCCCGCCGACCGCGAGCGATGGCTGCAGCATCTCGCCCGGCTGTCCGATCCCGTCCTCACGAACCTCGCCGGCGGCACGCTGCGCGCGCAGATGCCGATCGAACAGGCCGCGGGCGCCGACCGCAGGGGCGTCACGCACCTCGAGGCGTTCGGGCGCCTGATGGCTGGACTGGCGCCGTGGCTCGAACTGCCGGGACTCGATGGCGAAGAGGCGCGGCTCCAGGCGCGGACGCGAACGCTCGCGAGCAATGCGCTCGAGGTGGCGGTGGATCCCGCGTCGCCCGACGCGATGAACTTCACGCGCGAATCGCAGCCGCTCGTGGACGCCGCGTTCCTGGCGCAGGCGATCCTGCGGGCGCCGACCGCACTGCGCGACGCGATGAGTTCGGCGACGAAGCGCCGCCTGGTCGCTGCGCTGGAGTCGACGCGGACCATCACGCCCGGGTTCAACAACTGGCTGCTGTTCTCGGCAACGGTCGAAGCGGCGCTCAAGGCACTCGACGCGTCGTGGGACCACCTGCGCGTCGACTACGCGCTGCGCCAGCACGAGCAGTGGTACAAGGGCGACGGCCTGTATGGCGACGGCCCGCAGTTCCACTGGGACTACTACAACAGCTTCGTGATCCAGCCGATGCTGCTGGACGTGCTCGAGACGTGCGGCGGCGACTCGCCGGCCTGGAGCGAGATGCGGCCGCGCATCCTGGAGCGGTCGCAGCGCTACGCCGTCATCCTCGAGCGCCTGATTGCGCCGGACGGCAGCTTTCCCGCGATCGGCCGCTCGCTCGCGTATCGCTGCGGCGCGTTCCAGCTCCTCGCGGCGCTCGCGCTGAGGCGCCAGCTGCCTGACGCGCTCGCGCCCGGTCAGGTTCGCGCGGCGCTCACCGCCGTCATCCAGCGCACGCTGGGCGCGGCGAACACGTTCGATGCGAATGGATGGCTGACGATCGGGCTGGCGGGCCACCAGCCGACATTGGGCGAGCGTTACATCTCGACGGGAAGTCTCTATCTCAGCGCGGTCGCATTTCTTCCGCTCGGGACTGGCGCCGTCCGATCCGTTCTGGGCGTCGGCGCCGGTTCCCTGGACGTCCGTCCGCGCGTGGCGCGGCGAGGCCGTGCCGATCGATCACGCGCTCTGAAGAACAGTAGGCCGGGGCTTCAGCCCCGGCCCCGTTGGCGGGGCTGAAGCCCCGCCCTACTGCTCCGGCCGTCCGCCTACGGAGCACGTATTCGAGATGTCCTTGACGTCCTTCACCTCGAGCTTCGGTCCGAGCGCCGCGGCTGCGGGCGTCTTGTCCTCGCTCATGGTCGGCGACGCCGACGCGCCCTTCGGCGCCGATCCGGTCACCTCGACCTTGTGGTTCGCGTACTTGCTGAGATCGACGCCGCCGGTCGCCACGAGCGTCCAGTTCTTCGGGCGCGCCATTGACGCGGCGTTCGACTCGGTGATCGTAAAGGTCTTGCCGTCAGCGCTGGCCGTCAGGCAGCCGGTGACGGTCGTCGTGTTCTGATCCTGTGCCTGTGGGTTGTCGATCCGGGCGGCGAGGGCGCCGCTGCCCAGAACGATGGCCAGCCCCGAGGCCAACAGCAGTGATTGATTCATCTCGTGCCTCCCTTGCAGCCCGTGGGGAAACGCCGGCTGCATTCGACGGGCGATGCATCCCCGGGGGCGGCGTTGCTCCTCCCTCGAATACAGCCCGGTATTGTCGGTCGTCGCGCCTTGCCCGCGGGGCGCCTCGCCCGTCTCGGTGCGACGCCAGCGTTTCCCCACGGGCTGCCAGCGGTCGCTGGGAAGGACCGCTCGAAGAGAGATCCATCAAAGCATGTGCCACGCGCGGGTGACGAGAACGTCATGCGCAAAGGCACCGAAAGCGATCGCGCGCGGGCAGCGGCGGCACCGTGCTTTACACGGTTGCGGTTCTCCCTTACTCGGTCCATCCCACCGTTCGACACCGAGCTCTGCCGTTCCGCCAAGGGGCCGCTCGAGCTTCGATTAAGATGAGCCGATGCGCACGAGATGGATGCTCGGCCTGCTGCTGTTCACCGCCGCGTGCAGCGGCGCCGCCAGCGACGGCGACAAGGCCTCGCGGCTCCGGAAGAACGTCGAGGCGTCGGCGGCAATCACGACGCTTCAGATCACCGATACCAAGGTCGGCACGGGCGCAGAAGCCGTGCCCGGCCGCACGGTGAAGGTCCACTACACCGGCACGCTCCTGGACGGCCTCAAGTTCGACAGCTCGCGCGATCACGGCGAGCCGTTCGAGTTCACGCTCGGCCAGCGTGAAGTCATCGACGGCTGGGACGAGGGCGTCAAGGGCATGCGCGTCGGCGGCATCCGGCAGCTCGTCATCCCGGCCTCCATGGGGTACGGCGCGCACGGTTCCGGCGAGAACATCCCGCCGAACGCGGCGCTGAAGTTCGAGGTCGAACTGCTCGAGGTCCACTGATGCGCAGGCCGGCGCTCCTGGCTGTGCTGATCGCGTCCCCGCTCGTCCTTGCCGCTGCTCCCTCCTCAACCCCGGAACTCCGGAACCCCGGAACCCCGGAACCGCGGAACCCCGGAACCATGAACGCTCTCGCCGATCGCTACGTGAAGCTCGTGCTCGCCGTCGGCCAGCAGGACGACGGGTATGTCGACGCGTACTACGGCCCGGCGGAGTGGAAGGCCGAGGCCGCCAAGGCAGGGAAGCGTCCACTCGCGGAGCTGGCTGCGGAGGCGGATGCGATTGCCGCGGCGCTCGGTCCGTCCTCCGACAGGAGACGGCACAGAGGACGCGCGCCGGCTCTGACGCGGAGATGGTGGGGCTGAGGCACGAATACCTCCGCGCCCAGGTGAGCGCCGTGCAGGCGCGAATCAGGATGCTCTCCGGGACGAAGCTGCCGTTCGATCAGGAATCGAAGGCGCTCTACGACGCCGTCGCGCCCACCTATCCGGCGTCGCACTTCGACGCCGTGCTGAAAGAGCTCGACGCGCTCGTGCCCGGGCCCGGCGCGCTCGCCGATCGCGTCGAGGCGTTCCGGCAGCAATACGTGATCCCGCCGGCGAAGCTCGAGCCCGTGTTCCGCCGCGCGATCGCCGAGTGCCGCGCGCGAACCGCGGCTGCGATGGAGCTTCCCGCGGGAGAGGAGTTCCACCTCGAGTTCGTCACCAACAAGCCGTGGAGCGGCTACAACTGGTATCAGGGCAACTTCCACAGCCTGATCCAGGTCAACACCGAGCTGCCGATCTTCATCGATCGCGCGATCGATCTCGCGTGCCACGAGGGCTATCCCGGACATCACGTCTACAACCTGATGCTCGAGCAGCACATGGTGAAGGATCGCGGCTGGCGTGAGTTCGCCGTGTATCCGCTCTTCTCGCCGCAGTCGCTCATCGCGGAAGGCAGCGCGAACTTCGGGATTGAGGTCGCGTTCCCCGGAGAGGCGCGCGTGGCGTTCGAGCGCGACGTGCTGTTTCCGCTGGCGGGACTCGACCCGTCGACCGCGGAGCGCTACTACAAGGTGCTCGCGCGGCTCGACGGCCTGAGCTACGCCGGCAACGAGGCGGCCCGCGACTACCTCGATGGCCGGCGCACGGCCGCGCAGGCGGTCGACTGGCTCGTCAGCTACACGCTCACCTCGCGTCCCCGCGCCGAACAGCGCGTGCGCTTCTTCGACACGTACCGCAGCTACGTCATCAACTACAACTACGGCAAAGATCTCGTCCGCCACTTCGTCGAGGGCCGCGGCGGCACCGTCGAGCATCCGGATGTCCGCTGGCGCGTCTTCCGCGCCCTCATTTCATCTCCGCGCCTCCCGAGCGGCCTTGGCGCGACGTCCAACAGGTGACCTCATGATGCGCTCCGGATGGGCCGCCCTTGCGGCCGTGTGTCTGGTGGCCTCGACCGCCGACGGCGGACCGAAGCCTGCTGCGGCCGAGCCCGCCAAACCGAAGGACGCCGCGGCCGACATCAACACGCCGCGCGCCGAGGCGAAGCACGTCGCGTTCGAGACGACCGAAGGCACGTGGATGTCGGTCGACGTCTCGCCCGACGGCACGACGATCGTGTTCGACATGCTCGGCGATCTCTACACCGTGCCGATCGCCGGCGGCGCCGCCACGGCGCTCACGAAGGGGCCGGCCTTCGACTACCACCCGCGCTACTCGCCCGACGGCAAGACCATCGCGTTCACGTCCGACGAGAACGGGATGGAGAATCTCTGGCTGATCGACGCCGACGGCAAGAATCGCCGCGCGCTGACGACCGAGAAGACCGCGTACGTTCGCAGCGCCGCGTGGCTCCCGGGCGGGGAATACCTCGTCGCGCGCAAGGAAGACGGCAAGCGCGCGGGGATCCCGCCCGACCGAGTTGTGGCTCTACCATCGCCGCGGCGGCAACGGCATCAAGCTGACGTCCTCCGACGATTTGAACAGCGCCGCCGGCCCGGTCGCCTCGCCCGACGGGCGTTTCATCTACTTCTCCGCGCGTGAGGCGCGATTCAGCTACCAGCCGAAGCTTGCCGGAGGGCTCTGGGACATCTACCGGTTCGATCGCACCACCGGCGAGCAGTCCCAGATCACGTCGGGCATCGGCGGCGCGACGCGGCCGGCGCTGTCGCCCGATGGCAAGACGCTCGTCTTCGTGAGCCGCCGCGACGCCGTGAGCGTGCTCGTCGCGCGCACGCTCGCAACCGGCGCCGAACGCGTGCTGGCCCGCAACGTCGAGCGCGACGATCAGGAGGGCTTCACGGCCATGGACGTCTGGCCGAACTACGCCTTCCTCCCCGACGGCAGCGCCATCGTCTACAGCAGCCACGGCAAGCTGCAGCGCCTGGCGCTGGCCGCCGACGCGAAGCCCGTCGAGATCCCGTTCCGCGCATCAGTCGAGCAGTGGCTCGCGCCGACGGTGACCTGGCAGGAGCACGCCGCATCAGGACCGGTCGCAAGCGAAGATTCTCCGGCGCGCCGCGCAGTCCCAGGACGGCCACTGGATCGTCCTCGAGGCGTTCGGGCGGTGCTGGCTGCAGCGTCTCGACAACGGCAAGCCGGCCGGCGCGCCGCGACGGCTGACGGCCGACGGAGGGCCCGCGCGCGAATACACGCCGGCGTTCTCCCCGGACGGGCAGTGGGTCGCCTACGTGACGTGGAGCGACGCCGAGGGCGGCGCGGTGTGGAAGGTGCGCGTGCCTGCGGACGCGAGCGCGGCTCCCGCAGCGGGTGAGCGCCTCACGCCGACTCCCGGCCACTACATCAACCCCGAGTGGTCGCCGTCGGGCGATCGCCTCGCGGTCGTCCGGGGCTCGGGCCTCGAGTTCCGCGGCCAGCAGCCGGAAGACGAGCGATCGTTCGAGCTTCGCTGGCTCAACGCGAGCTGGCGGCGAGCCCGAGTACGTCACGTCGGTCGACGCGCCGGGCGGGCTGCGGTTTCACCCGCAGGTTCACTGGAACAAGGAGGGCACGCGGCTCTTCTACGGCCGGCCTGTCGAGCGGAAGACCCCGACCGACGATCCGAAGACCGATCTGATCTCGATTCGCCTCGACGGCACCGATCGCAAGACGGTGCTCCGGTTGCCGCCGGTCGACGATCTCGTGCCGTCGCCCGACAACCAGTGGCTGCTCTTCTCGGACCGTGACGAGGTGTACGTCTCGGCGATGCCGCCGGCGAATCTCGCAACCGCACCCGAGGTCTCGAACACGGATGGCAGCGTGCCCGTCTGGCGGCTCACCGATGCCGCGGGCGGCTACGCGGCCTGGGCCGACGGCGGCAAGGCCGTCACGTGGACCCTTGGCGCCGAGTTCCACCGCCTGACGCTTGCCGACGCGATCGCGTTCGAGGAGGCGCAGAAGGCGAAGGAGGCAAAGAAGGAGGCCGAGGAGGGCAAAGGGGCCGAGAAAGGCAAGAAGGGCAAGGACGGCAAGGCGGCAGAAGGCTGACACGGCGAAGAAAGACGACGAGCCGAAAGTGCCGAAGTCCGAGGCGTTCACGATCGCCGTGTCCGTTCCGCGTGCGGCTCCTGAGGGCGTGCTCGCCCTCACCAACGCGCGGGTCGTCACGATGAACGGCGATCAGATCCTGGCGTCGGCCGACCTGGTGATCACCGGGAATCGCATCACGGCCATGGGCGCCAGCGGCACGGTCACGATTCCGTCGACCGCGCACAAGGTGGACGTCGCCGGCGCCACGATCGTGCCCGGGCTGATCGACACCCATGCGCACCTCCACTACTCGGGCTTCGAGGTCCTTCCCGAGACGAAGTGGGAGTACGCGGCGAACCTCGCGTTCGGCGTCACGACGACGTACGACCCGTCGGCGCCGTCGCTCGACGTGTTCGAGCAGGGTGAGATGGTCGAGGCGGGACGGATGCTCGGGCCCCGCGTCTACTCGTCCGGCGACGTGCTCTACGGCGGCCAGCAGGAAGACATCTACGCGCAGGTCGACGACCAGGAGGACGCGCGCCGGCAGGTGCGCCGCATGAAGGCGTACGGCGCGCGCATGATCAAGGTCTACCAGCAGCCGCGCCGCGACGAACGGCTCTGGCTGGCCCAGGCCTGCCGCGAGGAGCACATGCTCCTCACCGCGGAAGGCGCCGGCGAGCTGCAGACGGATCTGTCGATGGTCATCGACGGCTTCACGGCGTTCGAGCACGCGCTGCCGTACGAGCTCCACGACGACGTCGTGCAACTGCTCGCGCACGCCGGCACGCTACTACACGCCGACGCTCATCGTCGCGTATGGCGGGCCCGAGGCCGAGGACTACTTCTACCAGATGAAGAACCCGCACGACGACGAGAAGCTGCGCCGCTTCGTGCCGCACCGGATGCTCGACCAGCTGGGACGCCGGCATCCGTGGGTCTGGCCCGACGAGTACCACTTTCCGACGGTCGCCGAGGGCGCGGCGCGCGTCGTGAAGGCGGGCGGTCACGTCTCGCTCGGCGCGCACGGGCAACTGCAGGGGCTCGGCGCGCACTGGGAGCTGTGGGCGATGGCCGGTGAGGGCATCACTGGACGGCGGATCGGCTCTGTCGCCGCTCGACGCGTGGAAGGCCGCCACGAGAAGCGCGGCGGAGAAGCTCGGCCTGCTGCCCGATCTCGGCACGGTCGAGACGGGCAAGCTGGCGGATCTGATCGTGCTCGACGCCGACCCGCTCGCCGACATCCACAACAGCGTGAAGATCCGCTACGTCATCAAGAACGGGCAGCTCTTCGACGGGCCGACGCTGGCGTCGGAGTGGCCGACACAGACGCCGCTTCCGAAGATGTTCTGGCAGGGAGAGCCATGAGCGACGCACCGAATCCGTACGGCGGCGACCTCGGCGGGATCGACGCGCGCGAGGCGCTGCGGCAGACACGCCGACGGCGATTGTCCGCGCCGTCGACCGGTCTCGGCGCGGCCGGGCTGCAGCGGAGTCTCGCGCCGGGCAAGTGGACCGCGGCGCAGATCCTCGTGCATCTCGCGCAGGTCGAGACGATGTTCCAGGCGCGGCTGAGATTGGGCCTCGCGACGCCGGGCATCGCGCTGCAGCCGTTCGATCAGGACGACTTCATGCGCACCGGCGGGACCGACGACGGCCGCGCCGCGCTCGAGGCGTATCTTGGCCTGCGGCGGTTCGCGCTACCCTTGATCGAGCGGCTTACCGCAGCCGAGCTGGCGACGCCGATGCGTCACGCCGACTACGGCGACATCTCGGTGGCGTGGCTGCTCGCGTGGTGCGCGGGACACGAGCGCCGGCATCTCGGGCAGCTCGAGGCGCTCGCCTGATTCGAGGATGTTCTGATGACGTCACGGAAGAAAAGACACCTGGATTTCGGGATTCAAGGGATTCAGAAAGGCACGCGTTGTAATCCCTGAAATCCCAGAATCCAAGTGGTTGTTCTTCTTCAGGAGAACGAAAAAGACACCTGGATTTCGGGATTCAAGGGATTCAGAAAGCAGCACGTTGTAATCCTTGAAATCCCAGAATCCAGGTGGTTGTTCTTCTTAAAGAAATCGACGACACCATCCGTCAATCCAGATGAAGGACATCATCAAGCGCTACTCGAACGGCGAGATCACGGTCGTGTGGCAGCCGACGCTCTGTGTGCACTCGGGCATCTGCGCGCGCGGGCTGCCGCTCGTGTTCAACCCGCGCCGGCGGCCGTGGATCGACGTGACCGCCGCGACGACGGCAGAGATCGTCGCGCAGGTGGCGAAGTGTCCGTCGGGGGCGCTGTCGATTGCGCCGGCCGGGCTCGCGCCGCCCGTGCACCACGACGATCAACGAGTGACGTCATGAGCGGACTGCGAGAAGTGCGTTCGACGACTGCCCAGGGCAAGTTCGGGCAGACGATCACGGTGGGGCGTCACGCGCTGCCGGCCGACGAGCCGGAAGCGAAGGGCGGCAACGACGCCGGCCCCGCGCCGCACGAGCTGCTGCTCTCGTCGCTGGCGTCGTGCATCGCGATGACGATCCAGGGCTATGCGGATCGCAAGGGCCTGGTGCTGCGTCGCGTCGAGGTCACGGTCAACGGACGCCATGAGGACGGTGTGTTCCTCATCGAGAAACACGTCGACGTCGACGGAGACATCGACGCCGCGCAGTTGTCACGGTTGCTCGAGGTGGGCGACAAGTGCCCGGTGACACGGACGATGAGCAACCCGATCCGGATCGTGACTGTCTGACGGTAGGAACCGGATTGCGGATTGCCAGGTTGCGGATTGCGGATTGCGGATGAAAACCCGCAACGTCAACGCAAGCACGTCAATCGCCCACAACCATCAATCGTTCTAGAATCTTCCCGAACGATCGCTCGAACAGGCTCACGATTGCGGCGCGGCCGTTGTCTTCGAGCACGCGCGTGCCGGTGCCGGTGATGTGCGGGTGCGTGATGCGGGGCAGGTCGTCGGACGTCCGGCGGTTCCACTTCGAGCCGTTCCAGGTGAACCAGCCATCGCGCTGCTGGTCGAAGACCGACAGCGGCTTGTTACAGAGCTTCGCAAACTCGGCGCCCCATCCGGTGCCGCCGCGGACGGTGTAGTCCTCTTCGATGTGGCCGATGACGTAGATCTCCTGGCCGTTGTTCACCTGATACCAGATCGTCTGCAGGATCTTCCGGAGGGTGGGCCCCTCGGTGTAGCGGCGGTTCATCAGCTTCGAGACGTATTCCAGGCTGACGTCGCCGGCCAGCAGCTCCTCGTGGTTCAGCACGCGCAGGCCGCGGGTCCGCGTAATCGTGTGGCCCTCGAACGTGAAGTTCACTTCGTCGATGCCGTAGCGCTCGGCCATCTCGCCGAAGGCGGCTTCGGCGCCCGGGGCGGCGCCGCTGAAGAGGATGCAGTCCTCGCGGTTCATGGGGCTCCTTGGGTGACGCGCGAATTGTAGCGCAGGCCTTCAGCGCCTGCTTCCACCGGCCGAGGGAGCAGACCTGAAGGTCTGCGCTACAGACGGAGAGAAGGAACAGAGCTGAAGGTCTGCGCTACAGGCGGCCAAGAGTCTGAGGCAGAATGGGCGGATGCGCAAGCCCGTCATCTTCATCACCGGCGCCGGCGGCGAGATCGGCCACGGCCTGATCACGCGCCTGGCCGAGACCGGGCGCCCGATCGTGACGCTCGACCTGGCGCCCCTCGATTCGACGCTGGCGCCGCTCGTGGCAGCGCGAGTTCCTCGGATCGATTCTCGACGAGGGCCTGCTCGAGCGCATCCTCTCTGAGTTCGAGGTCGACCTCGTCTTCCACCTCGCGGCGCTGCTCTCGACGCGCTCGGAGTTCACGCCGAAGCGCGCGCACGAGGTCAACGTCGAGGGCACGCTGACGCTGCTCGAGTTCGCGCAGAAGGAAGCCGAGTCTCACGGCCGCCCGGTGAAGTTCCTCTATCCGTCGTCGATTGCCGCGTACGGCCTGCCCGATCTGCCGACCAAGGCGCGCGCGGCGGCCGTCCGCGAGGACGACTTCAACCATCCGACGACGATGTACGGCGCCAACAAGCTGTATTGCGAGCTGCTCGGGCGCTACTACGCGCGTCACTACAAGCAGCTGGCGGCCGAGACGCTGAGCGGGAAAGTCGATTTTCGCGCCGTGCGGTTTCCCGGACTGATCTCCGCGCTCACCGTGCCCTCGGGCGGGACGTCCGACTACGCGCCGGAGATGATCCATGCGGCCGCGCGCGGCGAGGCGTATTCGTGCTTCGTGCGGCCCGACTCGCGGATCCCGTTCATGGTCATGCCCGACGGCGTGGACGCGCTCATCCGCCTCGCCGAGGCGCCGCGCGAGCGACTCACGCGAACGGCCTACAACGTCGCGGCGTTCAACCCGTCGGCCGACGAGATTCGCGAGATCGTCACGCGCGCGTTCCCGGGCGCGCGCATTGGCTACGCCGTCGACGTCAAGCGCCAGGGCATCGTGGACTCGTGGCCCGCGGCGGTGGACGATTCCGCGGCACGGCAGGACTGGGGCTTCGCGCCGGCGTTCGATCTCTCGCGCGCGTTCAGCGAGTACCTCATCCCCACGATTCGAAAGCGGTATCAATGATGACTGACGTGCTGCCTCAGACGATGACCGCCATCGAGATCCGGACGCCGGGCGCGCCGGACGTGCTGACGCCCGTGTCGCGTCCGATGCCGCCGCTCGGCGCCGACGACGTGCTCGTCCGCGTGCGCGCCGCGGGCGTGAATCGTCCCGACCTGATGCAGCGGCAGGGCAAGTACCCGCCGCCGCCTGGCGCGTCCGACATTCCCGGGCTCGAGGTCGCCGGCGAGGTGGCCGCCGTCGGCGCACACGTGCAGCGCTGGCACGTCGGCGATCGCGTCATGGCGCTCGTGGCCGGCGGCGGATACGCGGAGTACTGCGCCGTGCCGTCGCCGCAATGCCTGCCGATCCCGATGGGCCTGTCGGTCGAGGAGGCCGCGGCGATGCCGGAGACGTTCTTCACCGTCTGGACGAACGTCTTCGAGCGCGGACGACTCGCGCGCGGCGAGACGCTGCTCGTCCACGGCGGCACGAGCGGCATCGGCACGACGGCGATCCAGCTCGGACGCGTCTTCGGCGCGCGTGTCTTCGCCACGGCGGGGTCCGCGTCCAAGTGCGCGGCCTGCGAGCGGCTTGGCGCCGAGCGCGCGATCAACTACAAGACCGATGACTTCGTCGAGGTCGTCAAGCAGATCACCGGCGGCAAGGGCGTCGACGTCATCGTCGACATGGTGGGCGGCGACTATCTGCCGCGGAATCTCGACGCGCTCGCGATCGACGGGCGGCTCGTCCAGATCTCGTTCCTGAAGGGCTCACACGTCGAGCTGAACCTGAACCCGCTGATGCGAAAGCGGCTGACGCTGACGGGCTCGACGCTCCGGCCACGCACGCCGGCCGAGAAGGGCGTCATCGCGCGAGCGCTCGAGGAGAAGGTGTGGCCGCACGTCGCGTCGGGCGAGGTCAGGCCGGTCATTCACGCGACGTTCCCGCTGCGCGATGCGCCGCTGGCGCATGCCGAGCTGGAGCGCGGTCAGCACGTCGGCAAGATCGTGCTCATGGTGTGACGGTTGCCCGGTTGCGGTTGCGGATTCCGGGTCGTAGGGCGGGGCTTCAGCCCGCCACTGGCGCGCCTGAAGTTGCGCCCTACGTACGGAGCGTGAAGGTCGCGCCACGTTCCGCCCTACGACGACGTACGATCTGCGAAGAACGTCCACGCGAGCCAGCCGGCATACCACGCGAGGCCGAACACGAACGCTGGCTCGGCAACGCCAGGCGCGAGCGTGGTCGGCCACAGCCGCGTCGTGTGCGCCACGAGTGTGGCTGCGAGCTGGCCGGCATACGACCAGCGTGCCAGCGCGATGCCTCCCGGACGTTCGTCCCAGAGGCGCATGCCAGCCACCATCCCGACGCCCGGTGATCGCGAGGCGCGCGAGCAGGAACGCGACGGCGATGGCTCCGCGAGACAGGAGCCATTCGAGCGCGGCCGACGCCGCAGCGCCAGCGCGAGCGGCTCGACGACGACGAGAAGAGCCGCGACGCTACGCCGCACGCTAGTGGTCCGTCCGAGTCATATGTCACGCGTCTTTCGGGCGGGGCATCCGCCTGGCGGCGTTGCTCGTCGCTCGAATATTCCCGATATGCTCGCTTCTCGCGCCTTGCCAGCCGGGCGCCGCGCTCCGAAATCCGCATCACATATGACTCGGGCGGACCACTACTCCTCGAACGGCGCCGGCGCGTACAACGGATCGCCCGGCGGCGGCGTCGTCTCTGGCTCGGGCTTCCACGGGGAGTGGCCGAAGCGTCGCTCGACGAGCAGGAAGGTCGGCAGCGCCAGCGCGGCGAGGACGGCCGCCACGCCGAAGGCCGGGCTGAATCCCCAGCGGCCGATGACCCAGCCGGTGATCGTGGAGCCCGAGCCGATGCCGGTGTCGTACGCCGCCAGAATCGCGCCGAAGGCGGCCGCGCGCCGCGAGTCGTGGATGTCGAGCATCACCCAGGCCGCGAACGCCGGATACGCGGTGCCGAATCCGAGCGCGAAGAGCGCAGCGGCCGCGATCAGCCCGCCCCGCGTGTCGGCGAAGGCCAGCACCGCCATCCCTGTCGCGATGACGACGAGGCTCGGCATGAAGAGGCGGCGATGACCGATCCGGTCGCCGAAGCGTCCGGCGATCGGTCTCGACAGCAGCGTCACCAGCGCCATCGTCGTCAGATAGACGGCGCGAGGGTGGATGCCGAGCGCAGTGGCGTAATACGCGCTGAAGCTGCTGACCGCGCCGTAGCTGTAGGTGTACAGGAAGAGCGGCGTTGACAGCGCGACGACGCGCCACTCGATCGCGTGCTTGACGTCGAACGCGCCGTGCGTGTGGCCGGACGTCCTGTCGTCCTCCATCGACCACGCGATCGCCGCCATCGTCAGGTTCAGCGCCGTCGTGCCGGCGCAGAGCCAGATCCATCCGTGGGAGTACACCCAGAACCCGATCGACGGCGCCATCGCGACGGCCAGCACGCTCGCCAGCCCCCAATACGCGATGCCTTCGCCGCGGCGCGCGGGCGGCAGGATGCTCGTGAGATACGCCGCCGACGCCACGAGCAGCGACGACCAGACGATGCCGTGGATGAGCACGAGCGCGAGCAGGAGCCGGTAGTCCGTGATCACCGCGTAGGCCGCGGTGAAGCCGGCCAGCCCGAGGCTCGCCGTCACGAGCGTGCGGCGCCGGCCGAATCGGTCCGCAAACGCGCCCGTGAACGGACCGGACCACGCCGACGCGAACGTGAGGAAGCCCAGGAAGAGTCCCGAGGCCAGCGCGCCGCCGCCGAGATCGTGCAGGTGGAACGGCGCCGTCGGAATCAGCTGAAAGACCGAGAGGAACACCGTGAACGTGAAGGTGCTCATCAGGAAGAAGCGCGGCGTGAACAGCCGATCGCCCGCGCTCATTGCGCCCTCACCGGTGCGCCGGGGCCTGGGGCGAGGGCGAGCGCGTCCGCCAGCCGATGCAGGTGCTGTCGCCACACCCACACGAGGACGATGGCCACCAGCGTCAGCCCGAGCGAGAGCCCCACCCAGAGCCCCACCACGCCGTACCCGAGCTGGAACGCGACGAACGCGGCAAACGGCAACCCGATCAGCCAGTGACCGACGAGATTGGCCACCATCGCCGTCCGCGTGTCGCCGAGCCCGCGCAGCGCTCCGGTCGTGACGCCCTGCACGCCGTCGAACAGCTGGAACGCGGCGGCGACCCGCAGCAGCGTCACACCGGTCGCGATGACGGCTGCGTCGGTCGTGAAGAGGCGGACGAGCCACGCCGGCGCGACGATGAAGACGACGGCTGAGGCGGTCATGAACGCGGCGCCAAGGACGATCGCCGACCAGCCGGCTCGCTCCGCGCCAAGCGCGTCACGGCGCCCGACCGCGTGCCCGACGCGGACCGCCCCCGCCGACGCCAGGCCGAGCGGCACCATGAACGTCACGCTGGCGATATTGAGCGCGACCTGGTGCGCGGCGAGCGCGACGGCATCGATCCGGCCCGCAAGCGCGGCCACCGCGCCGAAGACGCCGACTTCCGCCGTGATCTGCAGCGCCGCCGGCGTCCCGAGCCTGACCAGGCGGCCGATGCGATCCCATTCGATTTCGAGAAACGAGATGTTGCCGAGGCCCAGCTGGTGCTTTCTCTCGTGCCGGACGATGACGCCCAGCAGCACCGCGGCCATGGCGACGCGCGCGATGACCGTTGCCCACGCCGAGCCGGCCACGCCGAGCGCCGGGAAATCCCGCGCGCCCGAAGATCAGCAGCCAGTTGAAGCCGGCGTTCACGAGGTTCGCGCCGAGGAGCGTCAGCATCACCGGCCGCACGACGCCCAGCGCCTGCAGGTAGCGGCGGAAGGACGCATAGAGGAGCAGCGGAAGGGTGCTCCAGATGAGCACGGCGACGTACGGGATCGTCAGCGCGCGGACCTGCGGGTGCAGGCCCAGCAACGGCAGCGCCTGCAGCATTCCGTAGGTGGCGAGCATGACGGCCGGCGCCAGCAGGAACGACAGGTGCACGCCGGCCCTCAGCCAGCGATGGCACTCGTCCAGGTTGCCGGCGCCGAAGGCCTGCGACACGAACGTGTCGAGGCCGAGCAGCACGCCCATCCCGAAGACGGCGACGGTGAAGAAGAGAATCCCGCCGAGTCCGACTGCGCCGATGGCCTCGGGCGCAAGCCGTCCGACCATGAGCGTGTCCACGACGCCCATGAACATCCAGCCCAGTTCGGCCCCGATCACCGGCCACGCGAGACGAATCGTTTCCGCGAGCTCGGCTCCATAGCCGCCCGCGCTGCCGCCCGTGCATCCCGTCGAGCGTACCCGGCCCCGTCGTCTGGCGACAAGCCTGGCATCGCGCAGCTAGGCGAGCACGAAATACGCGATGAACGCCGCGGCGACGCCGTACATCACGGGGTGCACGTCGCGGACCCGTCCGCGCAGCGCCGCGATGGCGACGTAGGCCACCGATCCGAAGCCGATGCCGTGGGCGATCGAGTAGGTGAGAGGGATGAGCAGGACGATGATGAAGGCGGGAATCGCCGTTCCCGGTTCGCCGAAGTCGATGCGGGCCAGCGAGCCGCACATCAGGAAGCCAACCGCGATCAGGGCCGGCGCGGTCGCGCACGCCGGCACCACCGACGCCATCGGCGCAAAGAACGCGGCGGCGAGAAACATGAGGCCGACGCCCACCGAGTGCAGTCCCGTGCGCGCGCCGTCGGCGACGCCCGCGGCAGATTCGATGTAGGACGTCACCGAGCTGGCGCCGAGCCAGCCGCCAATCGAGGCGCTCAAAGCGTCCACGGCGAGCAACGCCTTCAGGCGCGGGATGGTGCCGTCGGGCTCGACGATGCCGGCCTCTTCGGCGATCCCTGTGGCCGTGCCGATCGTGTCGAAGAAGTCGACCAGCATCAGGGACATCACCAGCGGCACCGCGGACCATTTCATCGCGGCGGAGAGGTCGGCGGCGCCGGCGGTGGTGACGTGCGGCCACGACCACCAGGCGCCTGCCGGCAGCGATGCCTGACCCATGGCGACCGCCGCCGCGGTGGTGCCGAGAATGCCGATGAGGAGCGCGCCCGCGCTGGCGTCGCGCGAGGAGTACGGCGATCAGCAGCAGGCCGAACGCCGCGAGGAGCGCTTCCGGATTGCGAAGCGATCCGGCCGTCACCGGAGGCAATCGCAGGGACGGGTCATGCGCGAGGCCGGCGACGGTGGCCGCCGGCACGACGACGAGGCGCGCGTTGACGGCGCCGATGAAGGCGATGAACAGGCCGATGCCGGCGCCGATCGCCCGACGGAGGTCGACGGGGATCGCCGCCATCACCGCCGCGCGGACACCGGCGAGGACGAGCAGCAGCACCGCGAGGCCCTCGACGACGACGAGGCCCATCGCGGCCTGCCACGATCCGGTCGCGGCCGTCAGCTGGAACGCGACGACGGCGTTGAGGCCCATGCCTGGCGCGAGCGCGATCGGCACGTTGGCGATGAGGCCCATCGCGATGGAGCAGATGCCGGCCGCCAGCGCCGTGGCAGCCACCGCGGATTCGAACGGCACGCCGGCGGCCGCGAGGATGCCAGGGTTGGCGAACAGGATGTACGCCATCGTGAGGAACGTCGCGAGGGCGCCGCCGAGCTCGCGCGCAACCGTGGTGCGGCGCGCCTCGAGCGTGAACAGCCGTTCCACCAGCTGCGTCATCGCGCAGAGCATACCGCACGCGTGGTGCGCCCTATACTGAACCGATGGCGTATCGCTATCGTCCCGAAGTGCTCGACGCGCTCGCGCGGCACGGCGTGCGCCCGCTCGAGGAGACATCCCCGGCGCAGATTCGCGATCACCTCAACGATCTCTATCGGTACGAGATTCGACGGCTGCGGGCGAGACTGCTACGCGGCGAGTTTCCGAAAGAGGATTACGTGGACCACGTGCTCACGCTGCGCGGACGCTACATGCTGCTGTCGATGCCCGTCGCGGAGTGGACAGCTCTAGAAAGAATCCACAGATTTCACCGATTCACACCGATTCTGGTTGTCTTCCTTCACGGGATTGAGAAGATGTTGAGCGTCTGCCCAGTTCTGAATCCCAGAAATCTCGAAATCCAGGGTGTTTTCCTACGCAAAGACACCTGATTCTGAGATTTCAGGGATCGAGATCTGGACGTGCCTCTGAATCCCAAAAATCCCGAAATCCAGGTGTCTGTTTTCTCTGGTTGTTCCGTCAGGCCGCCGACGCTTCACGCGGCACGACGACGAGCGTGCGGCGTTCGGTGTTGCGCACGATCGTCAGCGGCAACGGGTGGCCGATGCGCTCTTCGGTCAGCAGGCGATGCAGATCGTCGACGCCAGCCACCGGCGACCCGTCGAAGCCCACGATGATGTCGCGCTGGCGGAGACCGGCGGCCTCGCCGGCGCCGCCGTCGGTGACCTGCACGATGCCGGCGCCTCGGTCGGCGTTCAGGCCCAGCGCGCGGGCGACGACGCGGGGGACGGCGACGTCCTGCGCCGCGATGCCGAGCACGCCGCGGCGCACCCGGCCGTCGCGCAGCAGCAGCGACACCACCTGACGTGCGGTGTTGATCGGGATCGAAAAGCTGATGCCCTGGACGCCGAGAATCGCGGCGGTGTTCACGCCCACGACCTCTCCGCGGCTCGTGACGAGCGGTCCGCCCGAGTTCCCGGGATTGAGCGCCGCGTCGGTCTGAATGAGGTTTTCAATCAGCCGCCCCGATCGCGACCGCAGCGAACGGCCGAGCGCGCTGATGACGCCCGCGGTGACGGTGTGTTGAAAGCCGTACGGGCTGCCGAGCGCGATGACGACCTGGCCCGGCCTGAGGCCCGCCGAGTCCCCGAAGGGCCGCCACGGCAGGCCGCTCCCCGTCGCGCGAACCACGGCCAGATCCGTGTCGGCGTCGCTGCCGACCACCGTGCCGTCCAGGACGGCGCCGTCGGCAAACCGCACGCGAATGCCGGACGCGCCCTCGACGACGTGGCAGTTGGTGAGCACGAGGCCGTCGGGAGCGAAAACCAGTCCCGAGCCTGACCCGTCGCGCCGGTGTCCGCGGACCGATGTCGTCACGTCGAGCTTGACGACGGCGGGTCCCACCAGCTCGATCGCGCCCACGACCGCCCTCGAATACGCGTCGAGCAGTTCGTCGTCAGTCTGTGCCACCGGCGTTCCCTAAATCGTGATGAGGCCCCGCGAGAGCCCGCGTCGTACGGCCGCCGTCCGCGATCGCACGCCGAGCTTGCTGTACACGGAGGCGAGGTGGAACTTCACGGTGTGGTCGCTGATCGCCAGCCTGGTGGCAATCGCGTGGTTCGACAGGCCGAGCGCCGCCAGCTCCAGCACCTCATGCTCGCGGGGCGTAAGCGCCTCCTCGAACATCGGGCCGTCGTCTGGCGTCTCTTCGGTCTCGGGCGCCAGGCGGGTCGGGATCGCCGCCGTCGACGGCACCACCCGAAGCCCGGCGGCGACGGCGTGAATCGCGGCGCTCAAGGCCTCAGGAGTCACCGAGTCCGGGACCAGGCCCCACGCACGACCGGACGCAGGCAGTGAGGCGGCGACGGCGGCCGGATCCCCGCCGATCACGACGACGCCCGTGGAGAGCGGCACGGACGCCAGCGCCGGCAAGTCGCCTGGCGTCGCGACCACGACGTCGATTGGGTCGGTCCGCCGCTCGTCGCCCAGCACGGGAATTCCCGCCTGCTCGACGGCGCGCACGAGCCGCGCGCGCGAGTCTCCCGACCGCGCGATGACCCGCACCCGGGGCGCCGTCGACACCGCCACCGCCGCCATACCAGGATCGATCTTAGTCGGCCGGCCGCTCGCCGACGGTCACGGCGACCTCGGTCGCGCGGCCGCCGCGCAGCACGGTGACGGGAGTGGGCTGGCCGATGCGATCGCCCGTCAGCAGGCCGAGCAGCGCTTCCGGATCGCCGACGGCCGTGCCGCCGAAGCCGACGATGACGTCGCCGACGAGAAGGCCCGCGCGATCCGCCGGCGTTTCGCCGCCGACGCCGATGACGACGAGGCCCACCGACTCGGCCCGCCCGTCGCGCTGACGCTCGGGGAGGCGAACCGGCTGGCTCGTGATCCCGAGAAACCCTCGCTTGACGCTGCCATGCTTCTCGATCGAGTCCACGATCGATCGGAGGTGCGCCGCGCCGATCGCGAGCGACGTCGCGCGGACGAGGCCCGCGGTGGCAATCGCCGCGAGCCGGCCGTCGGGCAGCAGCACGGCGCTGCCGGAGACGCCCGGATAGACCCCGACGTCGAGGCTGAGCAACTGATCGAGCGTGCCGCCCGCGGCGACCCGGACCGGCCCGTCGATGCGCGTGATCGTCGTCAGGCGGGCGCGCACGTGGCCGTTCCACGCGCGTCCGACGACGAGCGCCAGCGTGCCCGTGCGAGGCAGCGCATCCGTGTCGGCGAGCGCGTGCTGTCCAAGGCCGGGCACTCGCAGCAGCACCAGATCGGATTGCGCGTCGCGGCCGGCGATCTCGGCGGGAAGGACGCGTCCATCCGCTGCCCGCACGCGCGTGTGGTCGTCCCACTCGACCGAGTGGCTGGTCGTGACGACGCGGTCGGGCGCGACGAGAAAGCCGCTGGCCGGGCGTCGCGGGCGGCCGAAGACCTGGACGATCGCGTCGGTCGACGCGGTCACGACATCCGCGGTCGCAACCGACAGTTCAGAAAAGGAGGTGATCGACATGGCTCCACTATGAGATGCCGGCGTGGCGGGAGGGATCAGCCGAACGGGCAGGTGCGGCGTGCATGGTGCGGAGTGCGGTGCGGTGCGGGTTGCTGGGGCAGGGCTGCAGCGCTGCGTCGCGGCATTGCAGGCTGTCGGTTGCCTGGCAACTTGGAACGCAATTGCGCCAGCGGAATCCACATGCGAATCCGCGCCGATTGACACAGATTCTTCCCGTGAGACTCTTTCAGCACCCGCAACCCGCAACCCGCAACCGAATCTGCCCGAATCCGACGCAACCCGCACCCGCAACTCGCACTGCAGCCCGCAACCCGCAACCCGCAACCCGCAACCCGTCTGGCGAGTCCGTCTGCGATAGACTGCTTTGCCGATGCGGAGAGCCCTGTTCCTGCTGATACTCGTGGCGAGCGCGATGGTGCATGCCGCCGACGTTCCCGACGCCCAGAAAACCCGTGCCGAGGCCACGAACTTCGAGGAGACGAGCCGCGCGGCGGACGTCGACCGCGTGTTGTCCGCGCTCGCCGACGCGAGCCCGAATGTCACGGCTGACCTCGTTCGGCAGGTCCGAGGAAGGACGCCCGCTGCCGCTGGCGATCCTGTCGTCGCCGGCGGTCGCGGATCCCGCGGCGGCGCGACGCAGCGGGAAGCCGCGCGTGCTGGTCCTCGCCAACATTCATGCCGGCGAGGTGGAAGGGAAGGAAGCCGCGCTCATCATCGCGCGGCGCCTCGCGGTCGGCGATCTGCGTCTCCTGCTCACGCGGATGGTCGTCCTCATCGCGCCCCTCTACAACGCGGACGGCAACGAGCGCATCAGCCTCGATCACCGGTCCGCGCAGTTCGGGCCGCTCGCGGGCGTCGGCACGCGCGAAAACGCCAACGGCCTCGACCTCAATCGCGATTTCACGAAGCTCGAAGCCGCCGAGTCGCGCGCGCTCGTCAAGCTCCTCACCGACTGGGATCCGCACGTCGTCCTGGACCTGCATACGACGGACGGGTCGTATCACGGCTACCACCTCACGTACGCGCCAACCCTGGCGGTCGGCGCGGATCCGAAGCTCGTGACGTTCGTGCGCGGGACGCTGCTGGCCTCGGCGACACAGGTGATGCTGAACCGCGGGTGGCGGACCTACTACTACGGCAACTTCACCACGGAAGGGCAGCTCGATCGCGAGCAGGATCGGCCGCCCGGCAGCGGCGCCGGCGCACCGGCGTGGAGAACCTTCGACGCGCGTCCGCGGTTCGTCACCAACGGCATCGGCCTGAGAAACCGGATCAGCGTGCTCTCCGAGGCCTACAGCTATCTCCCGTTCGAGCGGCGGGTGCGCGTCACCGAAGCCTTCGTGGAGACGCTGCTCGGACAGGTCTCGCGGCGCGGCCCTGCGATTCAGAAGCTGCTGGCGGACCTGGACCGCGAGACGGCCGCGGCCGGCGCACGCGGCGCCCTCGGCCCCCTCGGGACGTCGGGCCGCCTCGTGCCCCTCGACGGCGCCGTGCCGATTCTCGTCGGCGACGTCGAGACGCGCATCAACCCGCGCTCCGGACGCCAGATGACGGTGATGAAGGAGACCCTCGTCCGGGAGCAGCTGATGCAGGACTACGGCCTCTTCGAGGCGGTGAACCCGCGCATGGCGCCCAGGGCGTATCTCGTGCCGGCGGACGGGACGAAGGCCGCCGAGAAGATCGGCGCGCTGCTCGCGCTGCACGGAATCCGGACGGAGCACCTCACCGAGGAATCGACGATGGCCGTCGAGGCCACGACGCCGGGCCACGTGGATCACGCGGCGCGCAGCTTCCAGGGACACATGGAGACGCACCTGCTCGACACCCAGGTGGACCGCCATGTGGTGACGTTTCCGGCCGGCTCGCTTCGCGTGCCGATGGATCAGCCGCTTGCAAGGCTGGCGTTCCACCTGCTGGAGCCATCCGCGGATGACGGCGTGGTGACGTGGAACCTCGTGGACGAATGGCTGGCAGCCGGGAAGGAAGTGCCAATCTACCGGGTCGTCCCGCCAGAATCCGGCACGGCCGCGGCCAGATCCCCCGCGCCGCGGTCCAACTGATCGTGCGTAGAATCCGCCATCGCCGGCAGCGTCACCTGCGCGCTTGTCGCGCTGCAGGTCGTCCTCGCGGCGCGCCAGGCGGTCCATCCCGTTACGGGCCGGCCCATCGCGCAGGTGATGAGCCACCTCGGGGCCGGCTGGCTCGATCGCCCGGAGCGCGAGGGAGAAGAGGCGCCGTCGAAGGCGATCGAGCTGCTCGGGCTGAAGCCAGGCTCCGTCGTCGCGGACGTCGGCGCGGGGTCCGGCTACATGAGCGAGAAGCTCTCGCGGGCGGTGGGGCCCTCAGGCCGCGTGTATGCCGTCGACATCCAGCCCGAGATGCTCGCCCTCATCGACGCGCGGGCGAAGAAGGAAGGCCTCGGCAACATCATCACCGTGCTGGGCGAGCCCGACGATCCGAAGTTGCCCGACGGCCGCCTCGATCTCGAGCTGATGGTGGACGTCTATCACGAGCTCCAGCATCCGCAGATCGTGCTCGCGTCATCTGCGGCGAGCGCTTCGGCCGGACGGCCGCCTCGTGCTGCTGGAATACCGGAAGGAAGATCCTGCGGTGCCGATTCGCGAAGAGCACAAGATGACCGTGGCGGACGCGAAGGCCGAGCTCGAGGCCGAAGGTTTTCAACTCGCCGACGTCAACGAGGCGCTGCCTCGGCAACACCTGCTCGTCTTCACGCGGAGCGCTGCCCCAGATCGATGAGATCGCGGACGCGCTGCACGAGCTGTCCGGGAGTGAACGGCTTCTGCAGCAGCGTCATCCCCGGCTTCAGCACGCCGTCGCGTGTCAGGACGCTGTCGGTGTAGCCCGAGATGAACAGCACCTTCAGCGCCGGCGTCTGCGCGAGCAGGTGCTCGGCCAACTGCTGACCGCCCATCTGCGGCATCACGACGTCGGTGACGAGGACATCGAAGGGCCGCAGGGTCTGTCCCGCCAGTTCGAGCGCTTCGGTGCCGGTTGATGCCGTCAGCACTTGAAACCCGTGCCGGCGCAGCGCGTCGGCCGCGAGCGCGCGCACCACCGACTCGTCCTCGACGAGCAGCACCGTCTCGCTGCCGCGGAGCGCGTCGGCCTGCCGCGGCTCGGGCGCCTCCCGCGACTCCACGGCGGCGTCCGCGCGCGGCAGGTAGATCTTGAAGGTCGTCCCGCGACCGCGCTCGGAGTACACCCAGATGCTGCCGCGATTCTGCTTCACGATGCCGTAGCAGGTCGCCAGTCCGAGGCCGGTGCCCTTGCCGACCTCCTTGGTGGTGAAGAACGGCTCGAAGATGTGGGCCAGCACCTCGGGGTCCATGCCGGTGCCGGTGTCGGTCACGGCCAGCAGCACGTGGGGGCCTGGCTGGACCGTGGCGTGCTGGCGCGCGAAATCCGCGTCGAGCTCGATGTTGCCGGTCTCGATGCAGCAGCCGGCCGCCGTCAGGCATGGCGTCACGCGCGTTGACCGCCAGGTTGACCAGCACCTGCTCGAACTGCCCGGGGTCGATGCGCACGCGCCAGAGCTTCGGGTCGGCCACCGTGACGAGCTCGACGTCCTCGCCGAGCAGCCGCCGCAGCATCTTGTCGACGTTCAGCACCAGCCCGTTCAGATCGACGATGCGCGGCTCGATGATCTGCCGTCTCGCGAACGCCAGCAGCTGACGCGTCAGGTCGGCGGCGCGCTGCGCGGCTCTCGTAATCTCGGCGATGTTCCCGAGCGCCGGATCGCCGGGCGCCACGTCCTTGCCCGCCAGCTCGGCGTGTCCGAGGATCGCGGTGAGCAGGTTGTTGAAGTCGTGCGCGATGCCGCCGGCCAGGCGTCCGATGCCCTCCATGCGCTGCGACAGCAGCAGCTGCGTCTCCAGGCGCCTGAGCTCGGAGATGTCCTGGCCGATGATCAGGATGCTCGGCGATTGCTGGTTCGGCTCGACGATGGGCGACGCGTTCCAGAGGAACGAGCGGTTCGCTCCGTCGGTGACCACCCGCGTCTCGCGATCGCGAACCGGCTCGCCCTCACGCGCCCGCGCCAGGTCGCGCCTGACCTGCTCGCGCTCGCTCGCCGGCACGCAGCGCTGGAGGAACTCCTTGCCGATGACCACGTTCCTCGGCAGCCCGTAGAAGGCTTCGGCGGCGCGGTTGAACTCGACGATGCGATTGTCGTCGTCGATGATGACGATGACGCTGCCAGCCAGTTCCACGACGGAGCGGTAGCGGTCTTCACTGGCGCGCAGAGCGAGCTCGGCCCGGAGCCGGGCCGTGACGTCGATCGAGATGCCGCCCACCAGCGGCGCGCCGCCGGGGCCCGGCTGCTCGATCACGAACTTCAGCGTCGTCCACCAGTGCGTCGTGCCGTCGATCGCCAGGCCGGTGACGGTGGCCTCGAGCGGCTGGCCCGTCTCGAGCACCTGTCGATCGCTGGCCTGGAATCCGGCGGCGGTGTCGGGCGGCCACAGCTCGCGATCGGTCTTGCCGATCACGTCCTCGAGCGGCTTGCCGAACTGCGCGGCCCAGGCCTCGTTGCCGTAGACGTAGCGGCCATCGACGGACTTCATGAACGCCATGGCCGGCGTGAACCGCATGAACGATCGGAAGCGCGCCTCGGCCGATCGATGCTCGGCCTGCGCGCGGGACCGTTCCTGCACGAGCGCCGCCAGGATGATGGCCGTGATCGCGATGACGTTGAGGAAGCCGGCGAGCAGCAGTGCTTCGCCGCGATGGGTGGTGTGGGCGAATGGACCGAAGCCGCGCGCGCTGCCCGAGAGCGTCAGCGTGCCGAGCACCACGATGACCGCGGTGACGCCTGGCTGGCCGAAGCGGAACGCGCTCCAGACCATGATCGGGAACGTCACGTACGCCACCGGCAGCACGACGTTCGGCGGCCACGCGGACTGCGCGAACACGATGGTGCCGGTGATGAAGGCCGCGGTGAGCAGCCCGGCGAACTCGAGGCGCCGCCAGTTCGGCGAGAACCGCACACGCGTGCTGCCCCAGACGAGCAGCGGCGGCGCCACCGTCAGCATCCCCAGCACGTCTCCGACGAAGAACGTGAGCCAGGCGCGCCCGTAGTCGGGATCGGGAACCGGCGTCAGCATCCCGACGTTCCACGCGCCAATCGAGCGCGGTGACCGTGCTTGCCAGCATGGCGGCGAGAAACAACCGAAGGACCGAGCGTACCGAGCCGAGGTCGCGCTCGAAGCCGCCGCCCCGCGTGGCGATGGTGTAGGCAAGCAGGGCCTCGCCTGGCGCGTAGCAGGCGGCGACGACGGCGGGCATCACCTGTCTGTCGCTCAGCACCGACGACACGAGCGCGCCGATGAGGATGCCAGGCCAGCGGTCGCGACCGAGCAGCAGCAGCGACGCGAGGGCGACGCCCGACGGCAGCCACACCCAGCTCGCGCCGTGCTCGGTGAACGGGAAGACGAGGCGGAGCAGCGCCGCGACGATGTAGGCCGCCGCCACGGCCAGCACGTCGAGCAGCCAGCGCGCGCGTGCGGGTTGGGCGGTCTCGGGCACGACAGCCCATGATAGCCGCGCCGCGTGAAAAATCCCGCGGCGCCTGCACGCTGAAATCCGTCAGCGCGCGAGCGCGTGATCGATGGCGGCTCTCGCGCGTCGCAACTCGCCGAGCGACCATGCCTGGAATGGACAGCCTCGCGGGGTGAACGGCGGTTCGCCGTCGGCGATCTCGGACACGTGGCCGAGGCCGGCCGCGTCGAGGTGCGCGACGAGCGGTTGCAGCTCGCCGTTGAGCACGCGCGCCTCGGCCCGCTGGATCCTCGGCCGTGGCGAGAGCGGCGTCGACGAAGGGGCCGATGAGCCACGGCCAGACCGCGCCCTGGTGGTAGGCCTCGTCCCGGTCCGAGGCGGTGCCCGCACACGATCCGCGATAGCCCGGCTCGCCCGGCGCCAGCGATCGCAGGCCGAGCGGCGTCAGCAGCGTCCGCCGCACGACGTCGACGACGCGCCGTCCGCGATCGCCGCCGACCACGCGTACCGGCAATCCGCCCACGGCCAGGATCTGATTGGGTCGCAGTGTCGCGTCCGTGCGCCCCGCGACGTGATCCTCGTCCACGACGTCGAAGAGGCAGCCGCGCCCCTCGTTCCAGAAACGCTGGCGAAGCGCGTCCGCGGCGGCCTCGGCGATGTCGCGCCAGCGCGGTTCCAGCGTTGCGGCCACGGTCAGCGCGTTCACCCAGAGCGCCTGCACTTCGACCGGCTTGCCGATCCGCGGCGTGATGACTCGATCGCCGACGCGCGCGTCCATCCACGTGAGCTGCACGCCTGGCACGCCGCACGCGAGCAGCGCATCGGCATCCCTCCGTATGCCGAACCGCGTGCCGCGATCGTACGCGCCGACGATCGCCAGCACGGCCTGCTCGAGCGCGTCTCTGAGATGGGGCGCGAGCGGCTGACCGTCGGTGTCGGCCCGGGCGAGGCACTCGCCGCACGCGACGACGAACCAGAGCGACGCGTCGACGGCGTTGTATTCGGCCGTCTCGCCGACGTCCGCGAACCGGTTCGGGATCATGCCCTCCGAGATCGCGCCGGCCCAGGTCGCGAGGATCTCGGCGGCGAGGCCGACGTCGCCGTCGATCAACACGAGGCCGCGCACGGCAATGGCCGTGTCGCGGCCCCAGTCGGTGAACCAGGGATAGCCCGCGATGACGGTGCGGCCGTCGGCCCCACGGCGCACGAGGTACGCGTCGGCGGAGCGGGCGAGCGGCGACGCGAATGCGCCGCGACGGGCGCGCTCGCCGGTCCGCCACGTGTCGATGGTCGCCGCAAGCGCCGCGGAGGTGTCGACGGCGTCGGCGTCCGTCGCGCAGATCATCAGCGCTTCGCCGACGGAGAGGTCGAACGTGAAGACACCCGGCGCCGCGAGATCCTCGGTCGCATCGAGGCCGCGTTCCTCTTCCACGCTGTAGAAGAACTGCCGGTACCACTCGGGCGAATGCGAGTAGATCCCGTTCGACCAGACGTGGATCGGCGGCACGCCACGGTACGGGCGCCACGTCAGCCGCCCGGCGTCCTGGTCGGGCTCGAACCTGAATGCCGGGTTCTCGTGGTGCAGCGCGTGGTAGTCGCGGCCCGACAGCATCAGCCGGACATCGAGCGTCACGGGCGTCGCCGCTCGGCGCCGGCGTGGCCGGTCGGCCTCTCACACCGCCACGTCACGGCGACTGCAGCACGACCACGAGGCACGAAGACTTCGTGGACGACGGTCGAGCCGTCGGGCAATGTGAACGTCCATTGCGGCCACGGATCGTGCTCGAACCTCGCGAGCCTGGAGTTCCCGTCCGGGTACTCGACGCCGCCGGCATAGCGCGAGGTCGTCAGCGCCACCCGGGTGCCGTTCACGGTCACCCAGGCTTCGAGGCCGTTCACCAGCGCCATCCGCCCTGCAGGCGGCGTCGTCGCAGCCAGCAGCAGCGCGTGGTAGCGGCGCGTTCGGATCGTCGACGCCGTGCCGGAGGCGAACCCGCCGAGCCCATCGGCTTCGAGCCACTCGCGGCGGTCATCTCCCTGCACGAGTGTTGATGATACTGTGGCCCGGGGAGTCATTCATGCCCGCGATCGCGGAGTCTGTCCGTCTCGAAGAGTCGCGTCAGATGAAAGTGCACTGGAACCGCTGGGGGCCGTACCTCTCCGAGCGCGCGTGGGGCACGGTGCGCGAGGACTACAGCCCGCACGGCACCGCCTGGGAATACTTTCCGCACGACCACGCGCGATCGCGCGCCTACCGGTGGAACGAAGAGGGCATCGCCGGCATTTGCGATCGGCATCAGATCATCTGCTTCGCGCTCGGCGCTCTGGAACGAACGCGATCCGATCCTGAAGGAGCGGATGTTCGGCCTCACCGGCAACGAGGGCAACCACGGCGAGGACGTCAAGGAGTACTTCTTCTATCTCGACAACACGCCGACGCACTCATACATGCGGTACCTCTACAAGTACCCGCAGCGTGCCTACCCGTACGCGAACCTCGTCGCCGAGAACGCATAAGCGCACGAAAGACGATCCCGAGTACGAGCTGCTCGACACGGGCGTCTTCGACGAGAGCCGCTACTTCGACGTGACCGTGGAGTACGCGAAGCTCGACGCGGACGATCTCTTCGTGCGGATCCGCGCCGACAACCGGGGACCGGCTGCCGCGCCGCTGCACGTGCTCCCGACGCTCTGGCTGCGGAATACCTGGTCCTGGGGCCGCTCGACCGAGCCGGCTCCGGTGATTGTCGCGATGGGCGACGCGCCGGCCGGCACGTCGTTGCTGCAGGTGGAGACGAGCCAGTACGGACCGCGGTGGCTGTATGCGGACCAGGCGCCGGCGTGGATGTTCACGGAGAACAACAGCAACGTCGAGCGCCTCTGGGGCGTGCCGCGCAACGGCCAGTTCTTCAAGGACGGCATCAACGACGCGATCGTCAGCAGTCGCGTCGACACGATTGCCGCGGACGGCCGCGGGACGAAAGCCGCGGCCCACTATCGCTACGACGTGCCGGCCGGCGGCAGCGTCGAGATCCGGCTGCGCCTGACCGACAAGTCGCCGGGCGAGATGCCGCCGGCGGGTCCGTTCGACAGGTGCGACGAGACGATGGCGCTTCGCCTGCGCGAGGCCGACGAGTTCTACGCGACGGTCATCCCGGATCACCTGTCGGTCGAAGGCCAGGCGCGTGATGCGCCAGGCGTTTGCGGGCCTGCTCTGGTCAAAGCAGTTCTATCACTACATCGTCCGCGAGTGGCTCGACGGCGACCCCGCCAGCCCGCCGCCTCCGCGCGATCGGCTGGAGGGACGAAACTCGGACTGGGTGCAGCTGTACAACGCCGACGTCATCTCGATGCCCGACAAGTGGGAATACCCGTGGTACGCCACGTGGGATCTCGGCTTCCACTGTGTCGCGCTCGCGTTGATCGATCCCGAGTTCGCCAAGAGCCAGCTCACGCTCTTCCTGCGCGAGTGGTACATGCACCCGAGCGGCCAGCTTCCCGCGTATGAGTGGGCGCTGGACGACGTGAACCCGCCGGTGCATGCCTGGGCGGTCCTGCGCGTGTATCAGATCGAGCGGCGCCGGACCGGCAAGGGCGACCGCCTCTTTCTCGAGCGCGCGTTCCACAAGCTGCTTCTCAACTTCACGTGGTGGGTCAACCGCAAGGACGCCGAGGGCAACAACGTCTTCCAGGGCGGCTTCCTCGGCCTCGACAACATCGGCGTGTTCGATCGGTCGAAGCCGCTGCCGACCGGCGGCATCCTCGAGCAGTCGGACGGCACCAGCTGGATGGCGGCCTACTCGATCACGATGCTCGCGATCGCCTTCGAGCTGGCGAACGAGAACCCGGCGTACGAGGACGTCGCCAGCAAGTTCTGGGAGCACTTCCTCTACATCGCCAACGCGATGAGCAGCGATGGCGGACGCGGCATCGATCTGTGGGACGAGGACGACGGCTTTTTCTACGACGTCCTGCACGTGGACGGGCTCCGCATGCCGTTGAAGGTCCGATCGATGGTCGGCCTCATCCCGCTCATCGCGAACGCGACGCTCGAGCCGAAGCTGCTCGCGCGGATGCCGGGCTTCAAGCGGCGGCTCGAGTGGTTCGTCGAGAACCGGCCCGATCTGGTCGAGCATGCCGCGTCGATGACCGAGACCGGCCTGGGCGAGCGGCGGCTGCTCTCGATCGTCGACCGGGACCAGCTCCGCCGGATTCTGAAGGTGATGCTCGACCCGAACGAGTTCCTGTCGGACCACGGCATCCGGGCGCTGTCGCGGCGGCACATGGCCGAGCCGTACCGTCTGCAGGTGGACGGCATCGAATACACGGTAGGGTACGAGCCGGCGGAGTCGCGGTCGGGGCTGTTCGGCGGCAACTCCAACTGGCGCGGGCCGGTGTGGTTTCCGGCGAATCTGCTGCTGATCGAGGGGTTGCAGCGCTACCACTACTACTACGGCGACGAGTTCACCGTGGAGTGCCCGACCGGGTCGGGCCAGTATCTGACGCTCGGGGAGGTCGCACAGGAGTTGTCGCGCCGGCTGACGCGGATCTTCCTGCCCGAGGACGGCCGCGGCCGTCCCGTGAACGGGAGCAGCCGGGTGTTCCAGGAGGACCCGCACTGGCGCGACCTGGTGCTGTTCTACGAGTACTTCAACGGCGACACCGGCGAAGGGCTCGGCGCGAGCCACCAGACGGGCTGGACGGCGCTGGTGGCCAAGCTGCTGCAGCAGTCGGGCGAGTAGGCGAGTGGAGTTGGATGCGTCGGCTGTGCTAGCGTGGCTGCCATGAGCGAGACAGGCACGAGCGCGGCGGTGGCCGACGAAGCGGCCCTCGTCGCGGGCCTGCGCGCGCGGCGGCCGGACGCATTCGAGACGATGGTCCGCGTCTACACGCCGCGCCTGCTGGCCGTGGCGCGGCGGCTCGTCGGCAACGACGAGGACGCGCGCGACGTCGTGCAGGACGCGATGCTCTCGGCGTACCGCTCGATCGACAAGTTCGAAGCGCATTCGCGCGTGTCGACCTGGCTGCACCGGATCGTCGTCAACGCGGGGCTGATGAAGCTCCGGACGCGGCGCCGGAAGCCGGAAGAATCGATCGAGCCGCTGCTGCCGACGTTCCGCGAGGACGGGCACTACCGCAACGAGCTGCCCGCGTGGGCGGCCGCGTCGGACGAGACGGCGGAGCGGAACGAGATGCAGCAGATCGTTCGCGAGGCGATTCTGAACCTGCCGGAGGCGTACCGGGAGGTCGTGGTGCTGCGCGACATCGAGGAACAGGACACCGCGTCGACCGCGGCGGCGCTGGGCATCACGCCGAATGCCGTGAAGATTCGCCTGCACCGCGCGCGGCAGGCCCTGAGGACGCAGTTGGAACAGCACCTTCGCCGAGGACGCTCATGAGCGCCACCCGAATGACCTGCCGGGACATGGTGCAGTTCCTGATGGACTACCTGTCCGAGGACCTCCCCGACGACACGCGCACGGTCTTCGAGCTGCACGTCAACGCGTGCCCGGACTGCGTGACGTATCTGGCCACCTACCGCGAAACGGTCGTCCTCTGCCGCGAGTCGTTCACAGTGCGCGAGCAGGATGTCCCGGTCGAAGTGCCCGAGGATCTCATCCAGGCGATCCTCGCCGCGCAGAAGAAGATCGCGGGCCTGCCCTGAGCCTGTCGAACGCGATCACCGCTGCATTCGCCGTCACGCTGCATCGACAGTCCACGCTGGATTCTGCAGATTTCAGCGGATTTCGGAGACCGCAACGAAGCGACCGAGCGCGCGCGAATCCGGGCGCATTCCGAAGCGCGTGATCGAATCCCTGAAATCCCGGAATCCAGGTGTCTTTGAAGACAGCGAAGTCAGCGTGACGACCGGCGCAAGGCCATCTGTGGAATCTGTGTAATCTGTGGTTCCCGTCTTTCAAGCGACAAAAAATCGCGCCGCGATAGTTCTTTCCTATTAGGCCGGCGCGTTCGCGTGCGCGGCGTGTCCACTACAATTCTCGGGTCATGAAAATTGCTGGAGCCATGGCGGCTGCAGTCGCCATCGTCACGGCGCTCGTGCGCGTGCCCATGGCGGCCACGCCGGCGCCGATCACATTTACCGACGCCACGTGCCGCCGCCGGCATCAACTTCATTCACAACAGCGGACGCGCGGGCCAGAAGTTCCTGCCCGAGACGATGGGATCCGGCGGCGCGTTCGTCGATCTCAACGGCGACGGGTGGCCCGACATCGTCCTGGTGAACAGCCGCGACTGGAAGCCGCGGCCGGGCAAGCGATCGCTGTCGGCCCTTTACCGCAACAACGGCAACGGCACGTTCACGAACGTGACGGCCGCCAGCGGCCTCGACGTCGAGATGTACGGGATGGGCATCGCCGCCGGCGACTTCGACAACGACGGCCGCGACGATCTCTACATCACGTCGCTCGAAGGCGACCGCCTGTTCCACAACGAAGGCAACTTCAAGTTCCGGGACGTCACGAAGACGGCCGGCATCGTCAACGCGAACTTCGGCACGAGCGCGGCGTGGTTCGACTACGACCGCGACGGCAGGCTCGATCTCTTCGTCGCCAACTACGTGCAGTGGCAGGCCGACAAGGACATCTACTGCTCGCTCGACGGCACCACGAAGTCGTACTGCACGCCCGAGTCGTACAAGGCCACCGCATCGAAGCTCTTTCACAACCTCGGGAACGGGAAGTTCGAGGACGTCAGCGCGAAGGCCGGCGTCGGCGAGCCCACGAGCAAGTCGCTCGGCGTCGCCGTGATTGACTACGACGCCGATGGCTGGCCGGATCTCTTCGTCGCCAACGACACGCAGCCCAACAAGCTCTATCGCAACAACCACGACGGCACCTTCACCGAGAAGGGCGTGGCGGCCGGCGTGGCGTTCTCCGAGGACGGCGTCGCCCGCGGCGCGATGGGCGCGGATGCCGGCGACTACGACGGCTCCGGGCGCGCGCACCTGCTCGTCGGCAACTTCGCGAACCAGATGCTGGCGCTCTATCGCAACGAGGGCAACGGCCTGTTCGTGGACGAGGCGCCGACGTCGACGGTGGGCCGCGCCAGCCTGCTGTCGCTCGCCTTCGGCGTCTTCTTCTTCGACTACGACCTCGACGGGCGCCCCGACATCTTCGCGGTCAACGGCCACATCGAGGAAGAGATCGGACGCGTCCAGCCGAAGGTGCAGTACAAGCAGATCCCGCTGATGTTCCACAACCTCGGGCAGGGGCGCTTCGACAGCGTCGGCGGGTCGCTCGGGCCCGCCTTCAACGTGCCGCAGGTGGGCCGCGGCGCGGCGTATGGCGACTACGACCGCGACGGCGATCTCGACATCCTGATCACGAACAACCAGGGCTCCGCGCGACTGCTGCGCAACGACGGCGGCAACCGCAATCACTGGCTGACGATTCGCACCGTCGGCGTCAAGTCGAACCGCGACGGCATCGGCGCGATCGTCCGCGTCGAGACGCCGTCAGGCACGCTCTGGCAGACCGTTCACAGCGGCTCGAGCTACTGCTCGCAGAGCGATCTCGCGGTGACGTTCGGCCTCGGCAGCGCGACGTCGGCGCGCGCGGTGGAAGTCCTCTGGCCGAGCGGCGCGAAGGATCGCGTCGCCGATGTGGCCGCCAATCAGTTCGTGAAGATCGAAGAAGGCAAGGGGCTGCTGAAGTAGCCGTCAGTTGACGGCGCTGGCGGTGGTGGTGGCGTTGAGCGCGAACGCTTCATCGAGGCGCACGGTGCCGTCACGCGTGTCCCTGATCACGAACACCTTCACGCGGTTGACGCCCTTCGTGAAGTGACGGGGCGCCACGAAGACCTGCCACCTTCCGGCGGGCGACCCCTCGAAGTCGAACGTGCGCGTCGTGGCCCGGACGACGCCGTTCACCGCGACTGCGAGCCTGGCGGCCACCGGCGCGCCGCTGGCGTCGCGGACGATGCCGTCGAGGCGCGGGCCAAGCGCCGACGCTCCCGGATCGAAGTTCAGGAAGCGCTCCGCCTTGTCCAGGGTCGTTGTCAGTCCCTGCTCGTCCACGAGCGTCAGCGCGGACAACGGCTGGCCGATCAGCTCCCGATGGACGGCGATCGTCGGCGACAGATCCGGATCGTTCCCGATCGAACAGCGTCAGCCTGCGGTGGACCGCCTCCTGGCGGAGCCCCGCCAACTCGGCGGTGTCGATGGCCCGCGTCCTCGTCGCCCCGAAGTACTGAATCACCTTGCCCGGCGGCTGCGGGTCGCCGAACGCCGAGCGCCCGTCGGTCTGCCAGGGGAGCTCCACGTCGAGCGCATCGGCGATCGTCGGCAACACGTCGATGCTCTGCACGTTGCGATCGCTGATGCTGCCGCCGTGCTGCCCCGGCAGCTTGATGAAGAGCGGCACGCTCATGATGTCGGCGACGTTCTTGTCGTCCACTTCCTTGAAGGGGCTGCCCGCGCGGAAGCTCACGCCGTGGTCCGCGGTGACGACGACGAGCGCGCGATCCCACAGGCCTTCCTGCTTCAGGCGCAGCACCAGGTCGCCGACGAGGCGATCCACGTAGCGCACCTGCAGCAGGTGCCGCTGGTAGATCTGCGCGACCGCCCACTCGTCGTTCGCCCAGTCGCCGCTGCGCGTCAGCGCCGGCATGCCGCCGCCGTCGAGAAGCAACTGGCCGGTCGGCAGGTAGATGTACGGCTCGTGCGGCAGCAGCGCGTGCAGGTAGTACAGCGTCGGCTGCGGGTCGGTGCCCGAGATCCCCGCGATCCACTGCTGCGGCCCGACGCGGCGGTCCTGGTCGCGTTCGCTCACCCAGCGGCGGCCGATGACCTGGTTCTTGACGAAGTTGCGCCAGTCCTCCGTGAGCGGCGGCAGCAGCAGCTCGAAATCGGACGGCGTCATGACGTGCGCCACCACCACGGCCGAGTCGACCAGCATGGCGGCCAGGCGTTCCGGGAGCGGCGGCAGATCGGCGGTGCACAGGCGATCGGGGCAGAGATCGGTGATCGGCTCCTCGACCTCGTAACGGTACCCCTTCGCCAGCGCGGTGAAGAGGTTGTCGGGAAAGTCCGCGGAGGTGGGCAGCGTGTCGCTGCGCGGCCGGAGGCCGGTGACGATCGGCGGGATGGCCCAGCCCGTCAACTCGGCGGTCGTGGACGCGTTGCGATACCACGTCGTGTCGGCCGCCAGCGCGGCGAAGCCCGGATACTGCGCCGCGTCGATCCGGTCATCCTCGCCGAGCAGCGACGTGAGCGGCAGCTGATCGAACACCGCGAACACGATTGGCGGCCGCGTCGTGCCGAGCGCGACGGCGGCGCGCTCCGTGCGGTCGTGCGGCCTCACGAACGGCCGCATCGGCGGGTCGATCAGGAACAGCACGGGGAACGCGACGACGCCCACCGACAGCATCGACACGAACGTCCCGACGAGCGGCACCATCGCGTACGCACAGGCGATGCCCACGCCGATCGTCAGCGCCAGGCCGACGTGGACCAACCCGGGCAGGCTGGTCGCCTTCACGAGCGCCTCTGAGGCGACGATTGCGGCCAGGAGCCCGACGGCGGTGAGCTGGGCGGCGCGCCCGGCGCGGCGGTTCAGCGCCGTCAGGCCGGTGATGGCCAGCGCGAGGATCCCTGGAATGACGAAGGACACCAGGGCGATATAGCCGAGGAGCGGAACGGCCGTGACGCGATGGGCGACGAAGAACTCGCGGTTGCGGCCAAGGACCTCGTAGAGAGGCTCGGCAATCGCAAAGGCCCAGAGGCCAAGCAGATGGAACGAAGAGAGACCCGTCGAGCGCGTGCGGCACCTCCGCGGACGTAAATTTCCCGCGACGGCAAGGTAACACGCGCTCGGCCTGTCCTGGGAGGCCCGAATGTTAAGAAATCGTGCGGGCGCCCCGTCGGCCGGGCAGAAGGATCAGGGCGAGAAAGAAGCCCGCGAGCGTGGCGAAGGCCAGATATCCCGTCGCCGGACCGTCCGGCACGAACCCCAGGGCGCCGAGCGAGACGCCCTCGACCATCGCCAGGACGACCCGGCGAAGCAGGCCGCTCGACGGGTCGTACACCGCCGCCAGGACGACGAACTTCAGCACGAACGCGCCGCCCAGCACGACGAGCAGGCTGCGAAGGAGCTGCCGGCGGTCGGGCTCCACGGCCAGCGTGTTCCAGAGCAGCAGGACGTAGAACGCCGTGAAGACGAACGCGAGGAAGCCGGCCGCCGGCGTCACCAGCGCGAAGACCTGCGCCGAGGCCACGAGGAGCGCGGCGCCGACGATCGCGCCCGACGCGTTCTCGAGCGGCGTTCGCTGGCTGTTCATCAGCCGCTCCGGAGCGAGCGCGCCGGATCGCACCAGCGCGGCGACGAGCAGCACGCCGAGCACGAGCGACATCAGCGTGGGCGGCACGAAGACGAGCGCACCCGCGGTCGTCACGCGCACGCCGCCGAGCGCCGCGACCGTCAGGAGCAGCAACGGCAGCGTGATCGCTTCGCGTCCAACGGGAAGGTCGCCGGTCGCGGCGACGGGACGCCGGAGTCCCTTCGGCGGCCGGACGATCGACGCTTCCGTCATGGACGCTCCCTCAACAGGCGCATCGGGTTGAGATCGGACACGCCGTGGGTGAGGCCGCGATCGAACTCGGCCTCGAGCTCTTCGGCGCTGTGGAGCCTCAGCGCGGGATCGTCGACGAGGATGGTGCCATGCGGCGCGATCTCGCGCGCGTGGTCGAGCGTGGCCTTGCCGGCGCGGTAGAGCGTCGCGTCGTTGTAGACGCGGCCCCATCCCTCGCGCAGGTAAGCTGTACGCCGTGTAGAACTGCACCTTCGGGTCCTGCCGCGCCGGATCCGCCTGCGCGAAGGCGTCGCGCGCCTCGAGGAACTTGTCCGCGCGGAAGTACGAGAGGCCGGCGTCGAATCGCGCCTGGTCGATGCGATAGACGCCCACAGACGCCGTCAGGCTTCCGGTGACTTCGGGCAGCGTCGCGGGCTGCCGCACGTAGACGCGCACGATCGCGGCGGCGTAGAGGAGCGAGAGCGCGAGACCGATGGCCCGAAGCGCGGTCGGGGACACGGGATAACGGTACTACGGGTTCGCGGGTTGCGCGGGTTGCGGGTAGGGTTGCGGGCAGGGCTTCAGCCCTGCGCGCTCGGCAAAAGCGAAGGGCGGCGATCCCTCCGCGAGGAACCGCCGCCCTGTTTGCTGATGAGGCCGAACTAAAGTTCGGCCCTACGATTCGCTACTCAGAACCCCGGAACCCCGGAACCCACCGGACCCACGGACCTTCTTTAGAACTCGTACCGAATCGCGTACTGCATGCAGCGGCCGGCGCCGCCGTCGCAGCTCGCGAGCGATCCGTTGTAGGTCCCGAACGTGTTGGCACGATCCGGGAACATCGTCACGTTGCCGACGTCCATGCGCGGCGTGTTGGTGATGTTGAAGATGTCCCAACGGAACCGGATCTTCTGGTCCTTCGCCCACGGCATCGTCCACGCCTTGGAGAAGCTCGTGTCGATCGTGAAGTAGCCGTCGCCGCGCAGCTGGTTGCGGATGCCCGACTCGCCCGGGTAGTCGCGGCGGAAGAAGTCGGGCGCCGTCGAAGGATCCGTGAACGGGCTCGGCAAGCCGTTCACGGCGTCGAGCGTCGTGCTCGTCGGAGGCAACACGCCCGGGGTGGCGAGCGACGCGTTGCCCTGGAGGTTCCAGTTCGTCGCCCAGCACGACCGGCAGTTGAAGACGTTGAACGGGAAGCCGCTCGTCCAGCGCCACAACCCCGCGAACGACCACTCGCCGATGATCGCGTTCACCCAGCCCGGCGAGTCGTGGCCGAACTTCTTGCCGTGCCCGAAGGGCAGGTCGGTCACCCAGTTCACGTTGATCTGGTGGCGGATGTCGAAGTCCGAGTTGGCGTACTGCTGGTCCGGGTTCCAGGTGTTGATCGCGAACCCGGTGTAGCCGCCGTTGTCGAACGTCGTGAAGAAGCTGCCGGTCTCTACCGCCGAGCCCGAGTCCATCGAGTGGGCCAGGGTGTAGTTGACGTCGAACTGGTAGCCGTGGCTCCAGCGCTTGCGGAGCGTGAGCTGCAGGGCGTTGTACTGGGACCGACCGATTGAGCTTTGCGCCGCCAGCGAGTCCCACTGCTGGTTGAAGAACGTGAAGGCGCCCGTGCTGGCGCACGCCGGGAAGCAGTACTCGTCGGCGACATAGAGCGCCGTCATCCAGTCGGGCTCGTTCTCGCTGAACGAGCTCGGCCATGTTCTGCGTGGCGGTGTGGCCCGTCTCGAAGGCCGCGCTCAGGGAAGACGTTCTCCCAGTACGGGATCGGTGCGATGGTCAGCGGATCGCCGGACGCGTGCATCGCGTCGATCATCTGCTTGGCCGCCGTGAAGTAGTCCACGCCCGACTTCTTGTCGACGAAGTCGAGGGGCATCGCCAGGTCGCGCCGGATCATCTGGTTGCGTCCGGTGCGGCCCACATAGGCGGCCTCGAACGAGTAGTCGCCGCCGAGCTCGCGCCCCACGACGATGTTGTAGACGTGCGAGTACGGCGTCGTGATCCGAGCTGTCGAGTGCAGAAGTGATGACCCCCGCGGCGTCCCGACTTCACGATCGGCGTCTGACGGGAACCCGCCGGGCGGAACTGCCGGCAGCGTCGGTGGCAGAACGTTGATGAGCCCTGGAATCGGATGTCCGGGTTGTCCTCGTTGTTCGCGTCGAACGGCGACGAGAGCTGCGTCGAGAGGCCGAACGAGCCGACCTGATCGAAGCGTGTCGCCAGGGCCTGTCCGATGCGGTCGTAGACCATCGAGTAGCCGCCGCGGACGACGAACTTGTCGCCGCCGGTCAGCTTGCCCCAGAGCCCGCCTTCCCCGTGGGGCGACCAGGCGGCCGCAAAGCGCGGCGCGAAGTTGTTCTTGTCCCACGAGTAGAAGCCCGGCTTGCCGTTTGCCGGACCCGCCAGGATCGAAGTCGACTGAGCGGCAGGGTGTTGTCGGGGATGCCCGCCAGCATGTTCGACTGGCGCGTGGCAAGCAGCGTGCCCATGTCGATGCTCGGCGCGACCTGCTGCCCGTTGACTTCCCACGGCGGCGAGTAGAGGCCGTAGCGCAGGCCGCCGTGACGGTCAGGCTGCTGCCGACCTTCCAGCTGTCCTGCACGTAGAACTCGTACTCGTCCGACCCGTACTTGCGCGTGACCGGGCACGCCGATGCCGAGCACCGAGCCGTCGACGTTGTAGTTCGCGCTCAGGTCGCTCTCGGTCACGATGACCCAGCAGGGGCGCCAGCGAGTCCCCGTATGTTGCCTGCGAAGTCCGGGCGACACGCCAGGAACTGCGCGCAGGCAGCCTCGGTGCCGGGGCATGTTCCCAGCCAGGCGCGTATTTCGTGCCGCAACTCCGACCATCCAGGAGCGCGTTGGTGGTGGCGCAGTTGAACGAGAACGTGTTGTCGTAGCGCGGCACGCGCGTGAAGCGCAGGTTCGTGCCGAACTTCAGCGTGTGGTTGCCCTTGATCCAGCTGAAGTCGTCCACGAAGTTGTGTGTCGGCGTCTGGCGGCCCGACGTCGCCGTCAGGGCGCTGATATCGTCGATGAAGCGGAAGCTCGGTCGGCGCCGTCTGCAGGCCGATCGAGTCTTCGACGATGTTCGTGTAGCCGTAGCGGAAGGTGTTGACCTTGTTCGAGCCGAGCACCCAGTCGTGACCGACCGCGAGCCACGGCTCCTGACCTTGTTGCGTGTTGTTGCGGCGCCTGTCCGGGGAACTGCTACGCATCGGCCGTCGCGTCGTGCTGGAAGTTCAGGCGCACGAACAAGCTCTGCGACGGCGTCGCGCGGTAGTCCACGCGGCCAATGTAGGTGTTGAACTCGTTCTCGATGGGCGACGCGAAGCGGTACCCGACGATGTTGTAGCCGTCGAGGCCGGGGTCGTTCGAGTGCGGGATACTTGTTGAAGAACTCGGAGACGAGCTTGCTCGGACCGAGGTGCAGCGGGTCGATGGCCGCCAGCTGCGCAGGGTCCGAGACCGTAGAAGCCGGCCGGAACCGCGTGCGAGCCCGTGAAGCCCTGCACGGTGCTGGCCGGGCACGCCGAAGCGACCGAGCAGCCATAGACGAGCACGCCATCACGCATCGTGTCAGAGGGCACCGCCCGATTGACCGGCGACTCGGACGACTCCTGCAGCCGCTCGTAGTTGCCGAAGAAGAACAGCTTGTCCTTCTTGATCGGGCCGCCGACGGCGCCGCCGCCGATCTTCTTGTCGAGTTTCGCCTTGTCCTGGCCCGACAGGCCCAGGAAATATTCCTTCGACGAGAACTTCGTGTCGCGCTCGGTGTAGGTGCCCGAGCCGTGGAACATGTTGGTGCCGCTCTTGGTGACCATCGAGACCTGCGCCGCGCTGGACCGGCCCGTGTCCGCGCCGTAGTTGCTCGTGGCGACGCGGAATTCCTGCAGGGCGTCGGTCGTGATGCGCAGCGCGCTCGTGTAGGCCGTGCCGAACTGCGGGTCGTTGACGTCCACGCCGTCGAGCGTGACGTTCGACTGGTCGGCGCGGCTGCCGCTCACCGAGCCGCTGCGCGGGTCGGTGTTGGCCGTGTGCGGCAGGTAGACGGCGCCGGGCTGAAGGCTGAGAAGACCGACGACGTTGTTGGCTTCGAGCGGCAGCGCGCGAATCTGGGTGCCGCTGATGGTGTTGCCGAGGCTGGCGTCGGTGGTGTTGATGGGCGACACCATCGAGGTGACCTCGACGGTCTCGGACATCTGGCCGATCGCCATCGGCAGGTCCATCTTGGTGCGGACATCAACGGGCAGCTCCACCTTCTCGCGGGTGGCCGTGCGGAACCCGGTCAGCTCCGCCTTGACGGCGTAGGTGCCCGGCGGCAGCGCGAGGAACTGATAGCCGCCCTCGGCGTCCGAGACGGTGCTGCGCGTGATACCAGCCGCGGCATTCGTGATCGTCACGGTGACACCCGGAAGCGCGGCGTCCGACTGGTCGGTGACTTTTCCATACAGCGCCGCGGTGCCCGATTGCGCGCGCGCCGTGCCTGCGAAGACGAGACCCACCAGCGCCACAACCGACGCAAGGCGTGCCCATGCACCAGACAACCTCACACCCACCTCCATTCCGGGCCAGCGGCCCGGTCACGACTTGCAACGGCTCAGGATGAGCCACACCCGCTATCGGTCAAGAGGACGAACAGCCGATTTGCGGGGATAGGGGGAAGGAATTTGCTGTAGATTAGCCGCCCCCAAGCCGAAGTCAACAGCTTTGTCACAGTTGTATGGCCAATTTGAACGGCTTGTCACAGCCGTGATGATCTTCAAACCGTTGGATCGCGTTTGGGACCAGGTGCGGCTCGGTGCGGATGAAGGGACGAGGGGACAGGGTGCTGCAGTGCTGCGGTGCTGCAGTGCTGCGGTGCTGCGGTGCTGCGGTGCAGGTGCTGCGGCTTCAGCCGCGCCGTCTGCTGGCCGCTGCAGTCCGCTAGTCTGAAGTCCGTAGTCCGCTACAGCCGTGCTAACGTGAGCGCCCGATGAAACTTTCGGGGACGACACTGGCCGCGCTGTCGGCGCTCTGCGTGTGCACGGGCCTCGCGCTCGTGCGAAGGCTGCCTCGGAGCGCGCGCGAGCGCGGGCTCTTCACGATGGGCGCCGCCGGGTTCGCCCTCTTCGTCGTGATCGAGGTCGGCTACCAGGCGCTCGGCACGGTCGAGCTCGGCGCGCTGAGCGACACGCCCGGCTCGCTGGCGCTCAGCGCCGGGCTCCTGATCATCGGACTGCTCTGCGGAATGGTCGGGCTGGCGTGGATCGAGACGCGCCGCGGCCAGCCGGGCGCCTACGATCCGCGGCCGCTCGACGTCGCGATGATGCTCGCTGCGGGCGTGGGACTGTACAGCTTCGCGAAGGGACTCTCGGTCGGCCAGTCGATGGCCACCGCGCTCCAGGGCCCCGGCATGCTCGTCCTGCTCGGCGTGGCGCTGCAGGGCCTCATCTCCGGCGCCGTCGTCGCCGCGCCGGTCGTCGGACAGCCGATGTCGCCCGGCCGCTTGCTTCTGCTGGCGGCCATCGTCGCCGGCCCCAGCGTCGGCGGCATCATCGTCGGCACGTCGTGGGTGGGACCGGGGCTGGAGCTGCTGGTGCTCTCGCTCGCCGCGGGCACGCTGGTTTACGTGCTCCGCGAGTTGCTTCGAGGCCGGCTCGAAGACGTCAGCGCCGTCGGGGCGATGTGGGGGCTGGCCGTCGGACTGCTGCTCGCGCTCGCGGCGGAGCTGCTGGTAGAGCTCGGGCGACAAAGCTGACTGCCGGTGCCGGTGCCCGGTGCTTCGTGCGGTGCCACGTGCCCAGTGCCTGGTGCGCCGGCTCCAGCTGGGCAACGCACCTCTCACCGCACTAGCACGAGGCACTAGCACCAGCACCACTAGCACCGCACTAAGCACCCGGCACCCTGCACTACCGTCCAACGAGCCGCCGCGACCTCATTCATTCGGGACTGTCCGCGGCGATTCAATGAGCCCAATCGCCGCCGCCGCGCGACCGATCGCCTCTTCCGGCGACACGCCATCGGCGCGGAGCGCGGCGAGGCCGACGTCGCGATTCGACTTGCTCAACTTCTCGCCGGACGCCGCGAGGATGAGCGGGTGGTGCACGAACACCGGCGGTCGTGGACGCCCGAGCAGGCGCGCGAGCGCGATCTGCCGTCCCGTCGAGGGCAACAGGTCCATCCCGCGAACGACGAGATCGACGCCGTCCTGCATGTCGTCCACCGTCACCGCGAACTGATACGTCCACTGGCCGTGGCGATCTCTCGCCAGGAGATCGCCGCACTGCGCTGACGGCTGCTGCACCTGCGGCCCCAGCCGGCCGTCGTCGAATCGCTCGTCGCCTTCGTCGAGCCTGACGCGGACGCCGCGGTCGCCGCCGGGGCCGAGCCGCCGATCGCGACAGCGGCCGGAGTAGCGCAGCTCGCCGCCGACGGTGCCGCCCTCCGCGCGAACCGTCTGTCGAGAGCAGTCGCACCAGTACGTCAGGCCGCGGTCGCTGAGCGACGCGAGCGCGGCGGCGTAGCGCGCGCAGGCGATCGGACTGCCGAACCGGCGGGCCGTCAGCGACGAAGCCGAGCCAGGCGAGATCTTCCAGGATGCCGTTCTCGTATTCGGGACGAGAGCGGCTGCGGTCGTGATCTTCGATCCGCAGTTGCACGGAGCCGCCGAGCGCCCCCGCAAGTCCCCAGGTGTAGATCGCGTTGACGAGATGCCCGAGATGGAGGAGTCCGGTCGGCGACGGCGCGAACCGCGTGACCGGATGCGTGGGGAGACGCGACGCCAGCGCGCGGAGATCGACGCGCGGCGACACGGGCGCCGGCATCACGCCCGCGGCGCGGACGTGGCGGCCTCCGGCGCGGTCGGCAGGGTCGCGCCGTAGCGCGCCGCGATCGGATAGCGCCGCCCGACGCCGAACGCCTTGGACGTGATCTTCAGTCCGGGCGCCGCCTGCCGGCGCTTGTACTCGTTCCGATCGATGCGTCCGACGATGTCCTCGGCGACGGCGCGGTCGATGCCGCTTGCCACGATGGAGGCGAGATCGAGGTCTCGCTCGATGTATCCCTCGATCACGCGATCGATGACGTCGTACGGCGGCAGGGTGTCCTGGTCGGTCTGGTTCGGCCTGAGCTCGGCGCTCGGCGCCTTGGTGAGGCTCGAGCGCGGGATGATCTCGCGCTCCCGGTTCACGTAGCGCGCCAGATCGTAGACGAGCGTCTTCGGCACGTCGCTGATCACGGCAAGGCCGCCGCACATGTCGCCGTAGAGCGTGCAGTAGCCGACCGCGAGCTCCGACTTGTTGCCCGTCGAGAGCAGCATCGCGCCCTCGGTGTTCGAGAACGCCATGAGCGTGGCGCCGCGGATGCGCGCCTGGATGTTCTCTTCCGCGACGCCGAGCGATCCGGGCAGCGCCGGCCGCAGCGCGTCGAGGTAACTCTGGAACACGCCGTCGATTGGCACCACGCGATAGCCGATCCCGAGGTTCCGCGCCAGCGCCTCCGCGTCGTCCAGCGAATGCTGCGAGGAATATCTCGTCGGCATCGCGACGCCCGTGACCTGTGACGGCCCGAGCGCGTCGGCCGCCAGCGCGGCGGTGAGCGCCGAGTCGATGCCGCCGGAGAGTCCGAGCACGACCGAGGTGAAGCCGCACTTGCGCGTGTAGTCGCGCAGGCCGAGCGTCAGCGCCTTCCAGGCTTCCTGCTCGCGCGACGTGCTGACGTCGGCCAGGGTCGCGACACGCTCGCCAGGGAGGTCGACGATCGAGGAAATCCTCCGCGAAGTCGCGCGTGCGTCCGACGAGCGCGCCGGCGGCGTCCAGCGCGAGCGAGTGGCCGTCGAAGATGAGCTCGTCGTTGCCGCCGACCTGGTTCAGGTAGATGAACGGCCGCCGATGCTTGATGGCCTGCTGCCGGACCATGTCGCGGCGCAGCGCGGCCTTGCCCATCGTGAACGGGCTCGACGAGATGTTGACGAACAGGTCGATGCCGGCGGCCGCGAGATCCGCAATCGGATCGCGCGGATAGAGCTGCCGCGCCCAGAACGTCGCGTCGTTCCAGACTTCCTCGCAGACCGTCACGCCGAGACGCACGCCCTTGAACGTCATGGGCGTCGTCGACGCGCCGGGCTCGAAGTAGCGGTCTTCGTCGAAGACGTCGTACGTCGGCAGCAGCGTCTTCGCGTGGCGCGCGACGATGCGGCCCTCGTGGCAGAGAACGGCGGTGTTGAAGAGCGGCTTGCCGCCGCTCGCGGGGTTGCGCTCGACGCACCCGGCGAGAATCCCCAGTGCGTGATCCGAGAGCGCCGCGATGCGATCGCGCTGCGCGAGGTTGGCGTCGATGAAGCCGCTGTGATTCAGCAGGTCGCGCGGCGGGTAGCCCGTCGTGGCCAGCTCCGAGAGCACCAGCAGGTCGGCGCCCGCCTCGCGGGCGCGGCGTGCCGCGTCGGCGATCTTGAGGAAGTTGGCCTCGAACGCGCCGACCGTGAAATTCAACTGGGCGAGGGCGAAGCGCATGTCCAGCTATCTATTGTACCAAGAGCTTGAAAGACACCTGGATTTCGGGATTTCAGGGATTCGGTCGTCGCTGGTCGCTCCACCCTCGGCGGGCACCGACGGCGCCCCTGAAGGGACGCCCTACTGCAGTAGGCCGGGGCTTCAGCCCCGGCATCGATTGAATCCCTGAAATCCCTGAATCCAGGTGTCTTTGAAGGCGCGATCGCAGCGTGACACGAAGAAATCTGTGGAATCTGTGGTTACCGAAGCACGTGCAGCGCGATGGCCGCCGCGACGGTCACGTTGAGCGAATCGCTGGCGGCGTCGATCGGCACGCGCGCCTTGACGTCGGCGGCGTCGAGCGCGGCGTCGGTCAGCCCGGGGCCTTCGGCGCCAAGAAGCAGCGCGATCCCGCGCGATGGCGAGCGGTTCGCCGCCACGTCGTCAATCGATGGAAGCGCGGGATTCGGCGAGAGCGCGACGATCTCGATACCGTGGTGCCTGATGACGTCGAGGGCGCGCGGCCAGTCCGGATCGTGCGCGAACGGCACGACAAGCGCCGCGCCGCACGAGACGCGAATCGCCTTGCGATAGAGCGGGTCGCCGCACCCGGGTCCGAGGACGACGCCCTCGACGCCGAAGGCACGCGCGGTGCGAAACAGGCCGCCGACGTTGTCGGGGTTGCCGACGCCTTCGAGCACGAGCAGCCGACGCGCGCCGCCCGCGAGCAGCTCCGCGACGCCGACCGCACGAGGCCGCCGGGCAATCGCAATCGAGCCGCGATGCAGGTTGAATCCGGTGATACCCTGCATCCACGGCTGCGGGACGACGAAGACCTCGACGGACGCGGGCACCCGCGCGAGGCCGGCGCCCATCGCGCGCGCGGCCGCGTCGGTGAGCAGGAGCGCGTCGACCTGAAGCGTGGACTCGGCGAGCAGCCGTTCCACGACGAGGCGTCCCTCGACCACGACGAGCCCGCGCCTCCCCAGCTCGGCAGCATCGCCGACGAACCGGAACGTGTCGAGCCGCGGATCCGCCGCCGACTCGATATGGGCCAGCGCCATCGCGCGGATCCTGACTTCGGGTCCGCGACCTTGATATGCTGTTCGGCGCCGCGCCCCGCGCGGCATGGGCTGACGATCGAGTCCTGATGTGAACCGGATAGGCCGATACGAGATCACCGAGCCGCTTGGGCAGGGCGGCATGGGCACGGTGTACAAGGCGTACGATCCGCTGCTCGCGCGGGTCGTCGCCGTCAAAGTCATCTCGGGACAGTTTTCCACGCAGCCCGACCTGCGGGAGCGCTTCTTCCGCGAGGCCCGCGCCGTCGCCCGGCTCGATCACCCCAACATCGTCACCGTCTACGACCTCGGCGAGGAGGACGGCGTGCCGTACCTCGCCATGCAGTTCCTCGAGGGCCGCGACCTCGAGCACCGGATGCGCTCGCCCGAGGGCATTTCGCTGGCGCGGAAGGTCGAGATCGGACTGGCCGTCGCGGCAGGTCTCGCGCACGCCCACGCATCGGGCATCGTCCATCGCGACGTGAAGCCGGCCAACGTCTTCATCACCGAGCGAAGGCCAGGTCAAGCTGCTCGACTTCGGGCTCGCGCGCCTGGTGACCTCCGAGCTCACGCGCAGCAACGTGATGGTCGGCACGGTCAACTACATGGCCCCGGAGCAGCTCCGCGGTGAGAAGACCGACCATCGCGTCGACATCTTCTCGTTCGGCGTCGTCTTGTACGAGCTGCTCGGCGGAAAGAAGCCGTTCCAGGCCGAATCGTTCGCCTCGACGATGTACAAGATTCTCGAGGAGACGCCGGAGCCGCTGGAGCGCCTGGATCCCGACGTTGCCGCCGCGGCTGATCGCGGTGGTCGATCGCGCGATCGCGAAGGCCCGCGAGAATCGGTACCAGCTGATGTTCGATCTGCTGCGCGACCTCGAGTCGGCCTACGAGCCGATTCGCGGGTCCGATCACCATCTCGTCAGCCAGATCGAGTCGTCGCTGCGCGTCTCGTCGCAGATCAAGCCGAAGTCGAATCCGCCGATCCCGCTCGGCGATCCCGACGCGCCGACCATCGTCTCTACGGTGCCGGATCTGACGCGGCCGATGCTCGAGCCGCCGACGCCGAGCGCGGTCGGGCGCGTGCCGACGCCCGCGCCGATCGCGGCAGCCGCCCGGACGGAACTGGCGGACACCGGCCCTGGCCGCGGCCGCGATTGCCGTTGTGCTCCTCGCCGCGCTCTTCGTGCGTCAGGACGACTCGCGTCCTGCCGTGACTGTGAAACAGCCCGGTCCCGCGGCGCCTGCCGTCAGCGCCCGCAGCCACGCCGGTCGAACGGCCGGCGCCAATACCAGCGCCTCCGCCCGAGCCGGAACCTGCCGCGGCGGATCCGCAGATCCCGGCATCGCCGCCTGAGACCGGCGTCGACGCCGCGCAGAGTGCAGGATCGTCTGAAGGCGGCCGATCAGGAGCATCTCAAGCGAGCGACGGCCGCGATGCGAACCGCAAAGGCGTCAGCCGTGTCGGCCAATGCCGCCGCGATGGTGCCCGAGCTGTTCAGCGCCGCCGAAAAGCAGGAGCGCACCGCTCGCGATGCCGGAGATCGCGGACAACTTGCCGCCGCGGCCGCGCGCATGGACGCCGCCGCGACGCTCTACGCCAACGCCGCGGCGTCGGCGCGCCTGCAGCAGGAAGCGCGCGCGACACGGCAGCGTGAGGCGGAGGCCGCCGCTCGCGCCGCTGAAGCGGCGCAGATGAAGCTGCCCGAGGCGTCGCCGAGGAAGGCGGAATCGCCTCGGCCCGAGGTGCCGCCGCCCGCGCCTGCCCCGGCCCCGCCGCCGGCGCCCGCGCCGCCGAAGCCAGCGGAGACGGCGCCGGCAAAACCTGCGGAGGCCGTGACGCCGGCCGACGACAGCCGCGCCGCACGCGAAGCCGCGCTCGGCGTGCTGCGGCGCTACACGAGCGCCCTCGAGCATCGGGACATCGCGGCGCTCAAGGCGATCTGGCCCGGCCTCGGCGGCCGCGAGCAGAGCGCCATCGAGACGGATTTCCAGAACGCGCGATCGATCAGCGTGACCTTCGCCAATCCGAAGGTCGAGCTCTCGAGCGGCGCCGCCACCGTGACGGGCGTCCGGCAGTATTCGCTCGAGACGCGCGATCGCCAGGCACTTCGCAGCGAGACGCTGACGACGCTGTCACTGAAGCACGTCGGCAACGACTGGCTCATCGACTCGGTGCGCCACCAGCCGAAATGAACAGCGCGTCGATTCGTCTTCGGCGCCCCTGAAGGGACGCCCTACTGACGGTTGACAGCAGGCCGGGGCGCTCGCAGTCCGCCGTCGCATCGACACGTTCGGAGGACGAGATGACTCGACGGGTTCTTCTCAGCACGTGCCTCGCGCTGGCGATGGCGGCTCCGGTCGTCGGCGCAGCAGCCGGTGCCGACGCTCTCGCAGGTCTTCGAGGACCTCTTCGGCCCGAACGGCCTCGTGGTCGACAGCGAGGCCGTCCTGCCGGACGGCTCGACGCACTCGGGGCACTTCAACAGCGCCTTCCAGTCGAACTTCGAGCAGTTCGACGTCGCACTCGCCACACAGCTGGCCAGCTTGCCGCTGCCGTCTCCGGCCTCCGGCTTCACGTACCGGTTCGATCCATCCACCGGCACGTTCGTGCGAACCTCGCAGAGCTTCGGGCCCATCCTGACCGATCGCGCCGAGACGATCGGCCGGGGCCGCTTCTCGTTCGGCTACAACTTCCAGTACTTCTCCTTCGACAAGCTCGAGGGCATGAACCTCGCGACGGTGCCGTCGATCTTCAGGCACGACGATTTCGAGCAGGGCGGGGGCCGTGCCGACGTGGTGTCGACGACCAACGCGATCGACGCGTCCGTCGGACAGTGGACCGGCGCGCTGACCTACGGCGTCAGCGATCACTTCGACATCTCCGTGGCGGTTCCCGTCGTGCGCACCAGCCTGCATGTCCTGTCCGCGGCGACGATCCAGCGCGTCGGCACGGGGCCAGCCCATAACATCCATTTCTTTCGCGATCCCGATGCGACCGACGAGCTCGGGTCGGAGCGCACCTTCGAGGCCGGCGGAACGGCCAGTGGCCTGGGCGACGTGATCGTGCGCGGCAAGGGCGAAATCTTCCGGCGGGGAAGCCAGGGCTTTACCGGAGGCATCGACCTGCGGCTGCCGACCGGCGACGAGCGCAACCTGCTGGGCTCGGGCGCCTGGGGCGTGCGGCCGTTCTTCGCGTACTCGGGCGCGTCGGGCCGCGTGTCGCCGCACGTCAACGTCGCGTATCTGTGGAACGGCTCCAGCGTCCTGGCGGGTAATCCGGCGACCGGCGAGAAAGGCGACGTCCCCGATCAGTTCCAGTACGCGATCGGCGCCGACCTCGGCGTCAACGACCGGTTCAGCATCACCGGCGACTGGATCTCGCGCCTGTCGATCGACTCGCCGCGCGTGAAGCTGGTGTCGGAGACCATCAGCGGCACGTACGGCAGCGTCACGCTGCAGGACATCGCGTTCGAACGCAGCTCGTTCTGGGCGTCGAGCGCCGCCGTTGGCTGCAAGATGAACGCGAAGGGGCGGCTGCTCGTCGACTTCAACCTGCGCTTCACCGTCACCGACAACGGCCTCACCGATCGCGTGACGCCGCTCATCGGCCTGGATACACGTTCTGATGCGAGTCCACGAGCTAAGGCTCAGGTTTCGGATTGCCGTCGAGCGCAGTAGGGCGCGGCTTCGCCGCGCCGCCAACGTCGGCCGCCGGCACGCGCAGCGCGCCCGGGACCGCACGCACCTCGAAATGCGCGGGCGCTGCCGAGATCTTCGCCGTCGGCCAGGAGCGCGCTTCCGCCGTCCCACTCGATCGTCGCCTCGACCGCGCGCGCGACGTCGAGCGTCCCGGGCGGCACGGGGCGATCGGATCGCAGCGACGACAGCGCGCGCGCCAGTTTCACCCTCGACCCTTCCAGGATCTGGACGAGCTCGAACGCGCCGTCGTCGGGGCGCCCGGCACGGGCAGGCGCAGCCCCGCGCCAAGCGTCGGCAGGTTCGCGAGCATGACGCCATGCAGGCGGCGGCGCGTCTCGTGCGATCGCCCGTCCGCATCGCGCCAGGACACGGTCGCGTCGCCCGCGACACGTCGAGAGAAGAAGAGGCGGCCAGCCGCGGCCCCCAGGTAGGTGAGATCGCCCAGCGCGCGGCCGATGGCGCGCCACGGCGAGCCCGGCGCCAGCCAGCGCCCCGCCTGCACGCCCACGTCGGAGACGAGCCCCAGGCCCGCGACCGTGCAGACGCGCACGCCGTTCACCTCGATGAGATCGACGCGTCGTGTCTTGCCCGCGACCAGCGCGTCCACGGCGGCTGACGAGACGCGTCGTCAGGCCGATGCCGCGGCAGAAATCGTTGCCGCTGCCGGTCGGCAGCGGCGCGACGACGACCGGCGCATCGCCAAGCGCGTTGACGACGCGATGCAGCGTGCCGTCGCCGCCGGCCACCGCGAGGCGCGGCGAGCCGGAGCGGACGACGGAGTCGATTGCGTGCTGAAGTTCTTCCAGGGTGGACGGGATAGAGAAAGTGAGGCTCGAGGTGCGGCGAAAGGAGCGCGTGGAGGGTGGCCTCGAGGCCTCGTCCGGCGCCGGTCCCCGCCGACGTCGACACGACCACGGGCAACACGTCGGTTGCGGATTGCCGGTTGACGGTTGCGGATTGAAAAACCTCGGAGTTGCCAGCTGCCGGTCACGGATCCAAGCCTGCAATGCACCTGCGCCGTCCGATCCTAGACGGCTCCGCTCTTCGACCTGTAGGGCAGCGGCTTCAGCCCTGCGATCCGCAACCCGCAACCCTTTGTCATACTTGGCGGATGCTTCGTCTCCCGTTCGACGTCATCGTCAGCGAGTTGACCGCCGTGCTGGTGTCGCTCGGCTTCACGCCCGAGCGGGCGCGCCAGTCGGCGACGATCTTCGCCGAAACACAGCTCGACGGCGTCGCGTCGCATGGACTCAACCGCTTTCCGCGCTTCGTGCGCCAGATCCGGGCGGGCGTCGTGGACGTGCAGGCGGAGCCCGAGATCGTCGCGGCGCACGGCAGCTGGGAGCAGTGGGACGGCCGGCTCGGCCCGGGGAACCTGAACGCGACGTTCGCGACGTCGCGCGCGATTGCGCTCGCGCGCGAGCACGCCATCGGGATCGTGGCGCTGCGCAACACGAACCACTGGATGCGCGGCGGCACCTACGGATGGCAGGCCGCGCTTGCCGGCTTCGCCTTCATCGGCTGGACGAACACCACGCCGAACATGCCGCCATGGGGCACGGTGACGCGCAAGCTCGGGAACAACCCGCTCATCGTCGCGATCCCGCGCGACCACGCGCCTGTCGTGCTCGACATGGCGATGTCGCAGTTCTCGTACGGAAAGATGGAACGGCTGGCGCTGCGAGGCGAGGCGCTGCCGCTGCCCGGCGGCTACGACGCGGACGGACAGCTCACGACCGACCCGGCCGCGATCCTGGAGACGTGGCGTCCGCTGCCGACAGGCTATTGGAAGGGCGCCGGGCTGGCGATGGTGCTCGACCTGCTGGCGGCGACGCTCTCGGGGGGACTGACGACGAGGGAGATCGGCGCCGGCGGCGAGGAACACGCGCTGTCGCAGGTGTTCATCGCCATCGACATCAGCCGGCCCGCCGGCCCGCACGCGGTTTCAGCCGTCGTGTCGGCGGTGATCGACGACCTGCACTCTGCGGTCGCCGCGCCGGACGGATCGCCCGCGCGCTATCCCGGCGAATCCGTCCTGCGAATCCGCGAGGACAACCGCAGGCACGGCGTGCCGGTGGACGAGCAGGTGTGGGAGGAAATCAGGTCCATGGGTGTATAGGTCCATGGGTGAATAGGTCAGGGCAGCCGTCAGCTGCACCGTCATGCGCCCATGCACCCATGCACCCATGCACCTGCCTCCTACTTGCTCGCCATCGCGAGCATCCGCGCGCGCGGCAGCAGGCAGCGATCCTCGAGGTCGAGCTCCTCGGTGAGCGACTGCGTGAGCTCCTCGGCGAGACGGACGAGATCCTCGAACTCCGTCGGCGCGCTGGCCGGCGCGCGAAATCCGTCGGTGACGCGCGCGATCTCTTCGATGAGCCTGCGGATCTCGACGTGTTCCGCCGACAGTGTCTCGACCAGCTTGAGCAGCTCTTCGGCGGAGACGTTGGTCTCGAGCACGGTCGGGTATTCGTGGGCGACGAGGACGGGGAAGAGGAGATCGTCCTCGGTCCAGGCGTGTGTCTCGACCGAATCCCGCAGCTGCGCCAGCAGCGACACGAGCCCGGGAAGCGTCGCATTCCAGCCGTCGCCTGAAATCGACTGCACGCGAGTGGCGAGATCGGCGATGACCGGAAGTTGATCGCGCGTGAACTCGTGATACACGCGGCTGATGTGGGTCGCGACCACGCTCACGGGCCGCTCGAGCCACTGAGGCTCACAGTCGGACAACGCCGACAACTCGAGGGTGTTCATGTTCTCGAGAGTACGCGTCGCCGCCGGACCGGTCGTTGCGCGGGCGCAAATCGCAAAAAGCCGGTAAAAATAATCGAGTCGTGAGGCTGCGAAAGGGGATCACTCGCAGGCGGGGCTGAAGCCCCGCCCTACTGTCCGAGGTGAACGCAGTAGGCCGGGGCTTCAGCCCCGGCGTGCATCCTGTAGTCCGACGTCCGTCCGAGTCCGGCGTTTCGGCGATCGTCGTCAGGCCGGCGACGTCGCGGATGCGGACGCTGCCGCGCGACGTCGTCAGCAGGCCCTTGTGCTCCCAGTCGGCCAGCATCCGGCTGGCGGAGTACAGCGTGGTGCCGGTGAGCGCCGCGAGGTCCTGGCGGGTGAGCGGAGGAAGGATGGCGACGCCAGGCGGACGCGGCTCGCCGTGCCGCTCGGCGAGCTCCAGCAGCACGCGCGCCAGGCGCTGCGCGACGCGTCCCTCGCTGACGGAGTGCACGCGGCCGAGGAGCACCCGCACGTTCTGCGCGAGCTGCACGTCGAGCCGCGCGTGGATCTCCGGGAATCTCTTCGAGAGCTCGATGGCCTTGGCGCGCGACCAGATGGCCATTTCCATCGCCGTGAGCGCCGTGGCGGTCACCACATAGTCGCGCCCTTCGTCCAGCACCGCCGCCTGGCCGAGCACGTCGCGCGGCCCGACGATGCCGACCATCACTTCGTGGCCGTCGGGCGACATCGAGACCATCTTCGCGTAACCGCTTCGGACGACGTATACATGCGTGGCCTTCTCGCCCTGCCGAATGAGCAACTCCCCGCGCTTGACGGTCGCCAGCGAGGCGTGCTCCAGACAGTAGGTGGCGACGTCGTCGTCGATGCCGTGGAAGGTGCTCAGCGGGCTTGAATTGAGCGGGACGGTCCCTGGCATGGGCCTCTTTCTACCACATGCCGAGCTGCAGCTTCGCCGCGTCGGACATGCGATCCTTCGTCCAGGGCGGGTCGAAGACGACGTCGACTCTGGCGTCGCGTGACGCCCTCGACGGCCTTGACCTTCTGCTCGACCTGGCCGGGCAGCCACTGCGCGGCCGGGCACGCCGGCGCCGTGAGCGTCATCCGTACCCCGGCGACGCCCGTGGCGTCCACGAGGACCTCGTAGATCAGCCCGAGGTCGTGGATGTTGACCGGAATTTCAGGGTCGAACACGGTCTTGATGGCGGCGATGATCGCCGGCTCGAGCGCAGCCGTCCGCGCGTCGTCGCGCACCAGGTCGGCCGTCTTGCGGTCCGTGGGCGCCGTCTGGGGCGTGGGCGTTTCGGGCTGGATCACGGTCAGCGGCTTCATTCTTCTTCGGTCCGCGCCGTCACGGGGACGGCTTCCACGGCGTTCTTCATCGTGTGCCAGGCCAGGCTGGCGCACTTCACGCGTGCGGGATATTCGCGCACGCCGGCGAAGACGGCGAGCTTTCCGAGGCCTTCGAGGCTGACCGGCGCGTCAGGCGGCGTCGTCACGAGCGTGTGAAACCGATCGAAGAGGGCTTCGGCCTCGGCGACGGTGTGGCCCTTGATGGCTTCGGTCATCAGCGACGCGGACGCCTTCGAGATCGCGCAGCCGGATCCCTCGAACGCCACCTGGGCGATGCGATCGCCCTCGATGGCGAGCTGCAGCGTCAGCCGATCGCCGCAGAGCGGGTTGTGCCCCCTGGCGGTGCGCGACGGATGGTCGAGCGTGCCGAAGTTCCTCGGCCGCTTGTTGTGGTCGAGGATGACTTCCTGGTACAGCTCCCGCAGATCCGACATCAGCCGAAGACCTCTCGCACCTTGTGCAGGCCGCGGATGAACGCGTCGACGTCGTCGCGCGTGTTGTAGAGGCCGATCGACGCCCGCACCGTCGCGGGCACGCCGTAGCGGTCCATGATCGGCTGCGCGCAGTGCTGCCCGGTGCGCACGGCGATGCCTTCCGTGTCGAGGATCGTGCCGACGTCGTGGGGATGCACGCCTTCCATGACGAAGGAGAGCACGCTCGACTTCTCGCGCGCTTCGCCGAGCAGGCGCGTGCCCGGCACGGCGGCCACCTGCGCCGTCAGGTACTCGAGCAGCGTGTCTTCGTGCGCGCGCGCCGCCTCGCGGTCGATCCCCTCGACGTACTTGATCGCCGCGCCGAGTCCGACGATGCCGGCGATGTTCGGCGTCCCGGCCTCGAACTTGTACGGCAGCACGTTGTAGTCGGTCTTCTCGAAGGTGACCGACGAGATCATGTCGCCGCCGCCCTGGTACGGCGGCATGGCCTCGAGGCGCGCCGCCTTCCCGTAGAGGATGCCGGTGCCCGTCGGGCCGTAGATCTTGTGCCCGGAGAACGTGTAGAAGTCGCAGCCGATCGCCTGGACGTCGACTGGCAGGTGCGGCACGGCCTGCGCGCCGTCCACCAGCACCACCGCGCCGACGGCCCTGGCCTTGCGCGTCAGCTCGGCGACGGGGTTGATGGTGCCGAGCGCGTTGCTGACGTGAATCATCGCGACGATCTTCGTGCGCGGCGTCAGCAGTCGATCGAAGGCGTCGAGGTCCAGCTCTCCGCGGTCCGTGATGGGGCAGACCTTCAGCGTCGCGCCCGTCGCGGCGCACACCAGCTGCCACGGGACGATGTTCGAGTGGTGCTCCATCCAGGTGACGAGCACCTCGTCGCCGGGCGTCAGCGTGCTGCGGCCCCACGTCTGCGCGACGAGGTTGATGCCCTCGGTGCAGCCCTTGGTGAAGACGACCTCGCGCTTGTCGGGGGCGTTGATGAACGACGCCACCGTCGCGCGCGTGCCTTCGTAGGCCGCCGTCGCGCGCTCGCTCAGCAGGTGCGTCGCGCGATGGATGTTCGCGTTGTCGTGCCTGTAGTAGTGATCGAGCGCGTCGAGGACCTGGCGAGGCTTCTGCGTCGTGTTCGCGTTGTCGAGATACACGAGCGGCTTGCCGTGCACGCGCTCGGCGAGGATGGGGAAGTCCTCGCGCAGTTTCGCGACGTCGAAGGCGGCAGTGGCTTCAGCGAGTTTCGTCATGTCCGCGATTGCTTTGCTGCAGTAGGGCGGGGCTTCAGCCCCGCCAACCGCCTTACACCGCGTCTTTTGGAATCTGCGCCAGCAGCCAGCCGTCCAGCCGCTCGCGCAGCGGCTCGAACCGCACGCGGTTCACGATGTCGCCCGCGAACGCGCGGAGGAGCAGCGCCCTCGCGTCGCCGCGCGCGATGCCGCGCGCCTGCAGGTAGAACATCGCGTCGCTGTCGAGCTGACCCACGGTCGCCCCGTGCGTGCACTTCACGTCGTCGGCGAGGATCTCGAGCTGCGGCTTGGTGTTGATCTGCGCGTGGCCCGACAGCAGCATCGCCTTGTTGGTCTGCTTCGCGTCGGTCTTCTGCGCGTCCTGCCGGACGATGATCTTGCCGTTGAAGACGCCGCGCGCCCTGCCGCCGAGGATGCCCTTGTAGACCTCGTGGCTGCCGCAGTGCGGCTGGGCGTGATCGATGGTCGTGTGGTTGTCGACGAGCGTGTCGCCGTCGGCCAGATACAGCCCGTTCAGCGTGCAGTCGATGCCTTCGCCGCCGAGCACCGCGCCGAGATCGTTTCTCACGATCGCGCCGCCGAGCGAGAACGCGTGCGACAGAAACGTCGCCGAGCGTGCGGCCTGCAGCTGCAGCCGGCAGTAGTGGTAGCCGTCCGGCCGCTCGAACTGCAGGCGATAGTGCTCGAGCCGCGAGCTGGCCGCAGCGACGACTTCCGTCACGGCGCAGGAGAAGTGCACGCCGCCGCCGAGGCCGATGTGCGTCTCGATGACCTGCGCCTGGCTGTGCTCTCCGGCGACGAGCAGCACGCGCGGGTAGCTCACCGTCGCCTGCGCCGCGCCCGTCGTGACGAAGACGATGTTGATCGGCTTCTCGAGCACGACGTTCTTCGGCACACAGACCATCGCGCCGTCGTCGAACAAGGCGGTGTTCAGGGCGGTGAATGCCGCGTCCGGTCCCGCGACGGCCCCGAGCGACGCGGCGTCTGCGGTCTGGAGGTGATCCGCAAGACGGCCCGCGACAACGCCGGCGGCCGGCGTTCCGACCGTCGAAAGAGACGCCGCGAAGCGCCCGTTGACGAAGACGATCTCGGCCGCCACGGCGTCGCCGTAGAGGTGCTCGGCGATCGCCGCGCGATCGACGCTCGCTTCGGCGGCGCGGACGAACTCGGTGGCCGTGATCGGCCCGACATTCGTGAACCGGTATTCCTCGTCCCGGGTCGTGGGCAGCCCCAGGGCGGTGAACCGTTCCATCGCGTCGCGCCGACGCGCCTCGAGCCAGGCCGGTCCGGCCGGACGCCGATCCGCGGCGGCCTCGAACTCGGCCACGTAACGCTCGACCGGGCCGGCGCCCGGGTGTTCGACGACTGACGACATCGCTAGCCCCTCGCTCCGGCCGGCGCCGCGTCGGCCTCCAGCCAGCCGTAGCCCCTGGCCTCGAGCTCGAGCGCCAGTTCCTTGCCGCCCGACTTCACGATGCGGCCCTCGCTCAGCACGTGCACGAAGTCGGGCACGATGTATTCGAGCAGGCGCTGGTAGTGCGTGACCACGACGATCGCGCGGTCGGGGCTGCGCATCGCGTTGACGCCTTCGGCGACCGTCTTGAGGGCGTCGATGTCGAGGCCCGAGTCGGTCTCGTCGAGGATCGCCAGCGACGGCTGCAGGACGAGCATCTGGAAGATCTCGTTGCGCTTCTTCTCGCCGCCCGAGAAGCCCTCGTTCACCGGACGCCGCATCAGCTCGTCGTCGATGTGCAGGACCTGCAGGCGATCCTTCACCAGCGCGAGGAAGTCCATCGCGTCGAGCTCGGGCTCGCCGCGGTGCTTCCTCTGCGCGTTCAGCGCCGCTTTGAGGAAGTAGGAGTTGTTCACGCCGGGGATCTCGACCGGGTACTGGAACGCCATGAACACGCCTTCGCAGGCGCGCTCCTCGGGATCCAGGTCGAGCAGGTCCTTGCCGTTGAACTCCACCGCGCCGCCGGTCACTTCGTAGGCGGGATGCCCGGCCAGCACGCGGGCCAGCGTGCTCTTGCCCGAGCCGTTGGGCCCCATGATCGCGTGCACTTCGCCCGGCTTCACCGAGAGCGTGACGCCCTTCAGAATGTCGCGCCCCTCGGCGCCCGCCTTCAGTTCCTTGATCTCAAGCATTACGATCCTCAAACCGCGGGGCTTCGGCCCGCCTCCACAGAACCGGAAAACCGGTTGACCGGTTAACGCGGTTGACCCGTTACTTCGGTTAACCCCTACCCAACCGATCCTTCGAGCGAGATGCTGAGCAGCTTCTGCGCCTCGACGGCAAACTCCATCGGCAGCTCGCGGAAGACGTCCTTGCAGAAGCCGCTGACGATCATGTTCACGGCGTCCTCGGTCGAGATGCCGCGCTGCCGGCAGTAGAAGATCTGGTCCTCGCCGATCTTCGACGTGGACGCCTCGTGCTCGACCTGCGCCGTCGCGTTCTTGATCTCGAGATACGGGAACGTGTGCGCCCCGCAGCGATCGCCGATGAGCAGCGAGTCGCACTGCGAGTAGTTGCGCGCGCCCGCGGCGTTGGGGCCGATCTTCACCTGCCCGCGATACGTGTTCTGCCCGAAGCCGGCCGAGATGCCCTTCGAGACGATCGTGCTCCGGGTGTTCTTCCCGAGGTGGATCATCTTCGTGCCGGTGTCGGCCTGCTGGCGGTTGTTCGTCGTCGCCACCGAGTAGAACTCGCCGATCGAGTCGTCGCCGATCAGCAGGCAGCTCGGGTACTTCCACGTGATCGCCGAGCCGGTCTCGACCTGCGTCCACGTGATCTTGGAGCGGCGGCCGCGGCATGCGCCGCGCTTGGTGACGAAGTTGTAGATGCCGCCCTTGCCGTCCTTGTCGCCCGGGTACCAGTTCTGCACCGTCGAGTACTTGATCGTCGCGTCGTCCAGGGCGACGAGCTCGACGACCGCGGCGTGCAGCTGGTTCTCGTCGCGCATCGGCGCCGTGCAGCCTTCGAGGTAGCTGACGTAGGCGCCCTCTTCCGCGATGAGCAGCGTCCGCTCGAACTGGCCCGTGCTGGCCGCGTTGATCCGGAAGTAGGTGCTCAGCTCCATCGGGCAGCGCACGCCCTTCGGGATGTAGGCGAAGCTGCCGTCGCTGAAGACCGCCGAGTTCAGCGTCGCGAAGAAGTTGTCCGTGTACGGCACGACCGTGCCGAGGTACTTCTTCACGAGCTCGGGGTGATCGTGCACGGCCTCGCTGAACGAGCAGAAGATGATGCCCAGCTCGGCGAGCTTGCTGCGGAAGGTCGTGGCGACCGACACCGAGTCGAACACGGCGTCCACGGCCACGCCGGCCAGCAGCATCTGTTCCTCGAGCGGGATGCCGAGCTTGGCGAACGTGCTGCGCAGCTCCGGATCCACTTCGTCCATGCTGTTCAGCACGGGCTTCTTCTTCGGCGCCGAGTAATAGCTGATGGCCTGGTAGTCGATCTTGGCGTAGTGCACGTTGTGCCAGGTCGGCTCCGTCATGTTCTGCCAGGCGCGGAACGCCTTCAGGCGGAACTCGAGCAGCCACTCCGGCTCGTTCTTCTTCGCGGAGATCGCGCGGACGACGTCCTCGTTGAGGCCGGGCGGCAGCGTCTCGGACTCGATGTCCGTGACGAAGCCGTACTTGTACTCACGCGTCGCGAGCTGTTCGATGGTTTCGGTGGATGTGGACATCTGAGGTTTCAGAGTTTCAGGGTCTCAGCGTGTCCAGGTTGCTGGCCACGCACTGAACGAAATCCCGCACCCGCAGGTGCTCTTCGCGTTCGGGTTGTTGAAGACGAAGCCCTTGCTCACGAGGTTCGTGTCGTAGTCGAGCACCGTGCCGTCGATCAGGCGCAAGCTGCGCGGATCGACGAACACGCGCGCGCCCTCGGGGCCTTCGAACACCTGGTCGTCCGCGCGCGGCGTTGACTCCCACGCGAACGTGTACTCGTAGCCGGAGCAGCCGCCGGCCTTGAGGCCCACGCGGAGCCCTCCGCCGGCGAGCTCGTTCTTCACGAGCATCTTCAGGATTTGCTTCGATGCGCTCTCGGTGATCTGGACCATGGCGTTTCCCGATTGGCCCGGCTGAAGCCGGGCCCTACGTACTGAACTTCGATCGCCGGGGCTGAAGCCCCGGCCTACGTGCCGGGCCGACGTACTACGAGCCGGCCGGCGGCCGGCGACGGCGATGCCGCCGGTGGCAATCGGCATCGCGACGGCCTCCTCGTGATGCCCGGACGCCAGTTCGGCGATGGTGCACGCCATCAGCGCGCCGATGATCCGGTCACGGATGCGATGGAGCGGATCCTTGATGTTGCACTTGCTGAACTGGACGCACCGCTCGTCCGTCGTCCCGCAGACCGTCAACTGCAGCGGGCCGTCGATGATCTCGACGATCTCGGCCACGCTGACCGTGTCCGGACGCCGCGACAGCTGATACCCGCCGTGGATGCCCTGCTGCGACCGAAGCACGCCACGCTGCACGAGGCGCTGAAGCACTTTCGCCATCAGCTCCAGGGGCACGTCGTGCCGCTCGGCGATCTCCCGCGCGCTGGCGGCCTTTTCCGACGACGCGATGAACGTGAGCGCAATCAGCGCGTAGTCGGTCTTCTTGGACAGCCTGAGCATGGTAGTTGGACGCCGGAGGAACTCCGACCGTTACAGTCCTATTTTAGGGCGCGGGGAGCGCTCCGTCAAGCCTGGCTATTTGGTTGGAATAATGAGACTTAATCTCAAAATTGAGGCCGCTGAAAAAGGCCGGATTGCGGCCTATTTCGCGTCGGGCTTGGCCGGGCCGGCCGGCGGCTCGATCTCGGGGTGACGCGACCGCCGGTGGCAGCTGGCGCAGGTCACCTTCGTCGGCTCGTCCATGTCGCCGAGATCCTTGAACTTCTGGTTCAGGTCGCCGGTCGTCCGCATCATCAGGCGGGCCGTTTCGTGGCGCTTCTTGCTCGTGTCCGTGAAGTCGAAGGTCGACCACGGCTTGCCGACCTGCCCCTTGTGGCAGAACACGCAGTCGACGTTCAGCGCCGCGTTGTACGACTTCATCAGCTTGATGACGTCGTCTGGCGCCATCGTCTTCGGGCAGGATCTCGACGTTCACGAGCTTTTCGGGCTTCCAGTCTTCGATCGCGGGATTGGAGGGCTGCTGCGCGCTGCGCGAGGACGGCTGCACCCGAGACGAGCGCGGCGAGGGCAATGACGGCGGACACTCTCGAACGAATCATCGCGGGCTCCTTCACCGAATCAATCGGGGGAGGTTACTACAACCCATGGACCCATGCGACCCATGGACCCGGATGGCACCCATGGACCATCTACAATTCCCCCGGTGCCTTTCTCCGCCCTCATCTTCGACTTCGACGGCCTCATCATCGACAGCGAGACCCCGCTCTTCCGCATCTGGCAGGAGATCTACGTCCAGAACGGCGCGGCGCTGACGCTGGAGATGTGGCAGCACGCGCTGGGGACGCAGCACGGGTTCGACCCCTACGCGGACCTGGCGGCCAGAAGCGGCGTGACGCTCAGCCGCGACGAATGGGTCCCTCGCATCCGCGACGAACACTGGCGCCGGTGCGAGGACGAGCCGCTGCTGCCCGGCGTCGCGGATCGCCTGGCGGAGGCCGCGGCGATGGACATGCCGGCTGCCGTCGCGTCGAGCAGCAGCAGCGCATGGGTGAAGCCCTGGCTCGAGCGTCACGGGCTGGCCAGCCGCTTCGCGACCGTCTGCACGCGCGACGACGTGAAGGCGGTGAAACCGGCGCCGGACCTGTTCCTGCTCGCCTCATCGAGGCTGGGAGTGCCCCCGCGCGACTGCCTGGTGTTCGAGGACTCGCCGAATGGCCTGAAGGCGGCGCGGGCCGCCGGAATGTGGGCCGTCGCAGTCCCGAACGCCCTGACGCGTCCGCTCGAGTTGCCCGCGCACGACCTCGTGCTCGGCTCGCTGGCCGACATGACGCTCCGCGATCTCGCCGCCCGATTGCGCAATCTGTCACCCCGATGAGCCGCCTTCGGGCACCGATGGGCTAGAATCGCGAAGACTCGAGGGGCGGCGGTAGTTGCCCTCCCAGGGAGTCCTGATGCCTCGCAGGTTCTCTCGACGAGCCTTCCTCTCCGCCGCAGCCGCGATGCCCCTGGCCGGCGGGCAGATCCTTCGTCCGTCCGGCGGAGCGATGCAGCAGCCGCTTCCGCAGGCGCCGGCCATCCGCCGCGCGGTCCGCACGTCGATGCTGCCGTCCGGCGCGAGCTGGACGTCGCGGATTGCCGTCGCGGCGGCTGCCGGCTTCGACGGGCTGGACGTCGAGGCCGTCGAATCTCCCGTGGAAGCCGACGAGATTGCACAGGCGGCGGCGCAGTACAAGCTGGCCATCGAAAGCGTGGTCTGTACCGCAACGAGGCGCTATCCGCTCTCGAGCGCCGACCCCGAACTTCAGGCGAAGGGCGTTGCCGCGCTGAAGACCGCGCTGACGGCCGCGGCGATGTGGCGGGCCGAGGACGTGGTCATCACGCCGGCGGTCGTGGACGAGACGACGCCGCCGAGCGCGGCGTGGAGCCGATCGCAGGCGGTGCTGAGGGATCAGATCCTGCCGCTCGCCGGCGGGTTCAAGGTGCACGTCGCGATCGAAGTGCCGACCGACAAGTTCATCCTCAGTCCCGCAGACTGCAACCGCTACATCGACGAGCTGCGATCGCCGTGGATCCGGGCATCGCTTCGCGTCTGCGAGGCATCCGGCGCGGGGATCGTCGGCACGCCGCCGGAGTGGATTCGCACGCTCGCGCGTCGCCTCACGGGGCTCAGGTTGAACGACCGCCATCTGAATCGCGCCGCCGGGACCGCGGAGCGCCGCAACCTCGGCGACGGCGACGTCGACTGGCAAGCCGTTCGCAAGGCCATGAGCGAGGCGCCGTTTCTGACCTGGGTCACCGCGGATCTCGACGGCGGCGACGGCGCGTACATTTCCAACGTGCGCATCCGGGTCGACAAATTCCTGGCCGGGTTCAAGCCTGGCGTCGGCCCCGGCGCCTGAACGAGTGCCTGTCCCATGCGTATCCCGTGGCTCGAGCCTGACGACCCGCTGCCGCCGATCTCGAGCGCGCTGAGGCGTCCCAACGGGTTGCTCGCCGCCGGGGGCGGCCTCTCGAGCGCCCGGCTCGTCGACGCCTACAGCCGCGGCTGTTTCCCCTGGTTCAACGAAGGCGAGCCCGTGTTGTGGTGGTCGCCGGACCCGCGCATGGTGCTCGTGCCCGACGAGCTCCACGTCTCGAAGTCGCTGGCCAGGCACGTGCGACAAGGCGGGTTCGAGATTCGCGCCGACACGGCGTTCGCGGAGGTCATTGCCGGGTGCGCACAGCCGCGCCGCGGCCAGGACGGCACGTGGATCAGCCCGGCCATTGTCGAGGCCTACGTGGCGCTCCACGCGGAGGGCATCGCGCACTCCATCGAGACGTGGATCGACGGCGCGCTCGCCGGCGGGCTCTATGGCCTCGCGATCGGCGGCGCGTTTTTCGGCGAGAGCATGTTCGCGCGAGCCACCGATGCCTCGAAGCTTGCCTTCGTTCACGCCGTCGGCCAGTTGCGGCGCTGGGGCGTCGGCCTCATCGACTGCCAGATGAGCACGGCGCATCTGGCGGGTTTCGGCGCGCGCGAGGTCCCGCGCGCCGTGTTCCTCCAGCGCATCGCGCAGCTCGTCTCGCGCCCGGCGCCTCGGTCGCCGTGGCGCCTCGACCCCGACCTCGCGCAGGAAGTGCTGCGTCCCCGGCAGGTCGCGGAAAGGTCTGTAGGTCTGTAGGTCGGTGGGTCCATAGGTCCATGGGTCCATGGGTCCATGGGCCGAAGAGTGCGGAGCGCAGCACTGCGGCACTGCAGCACTGCGGCACTGCAGCACTTGCACTGCAGCCCCAACCTCCATGCACCGGCGCCGCCTCGGGCCGATAAGACCTGAGGAGATGAGCCGGATCGACGCCTGGGAGTGCCCGAAGTGCGGCCATATGGTGCCAAAGAAGGTCACCGTCTGCCGTTGCGGGCACCAATGGACCGGCAGCGAACGGATGGGAGTGCTCGGCGCCGAGCCGCTGATGTCGGCCGCCGCCGCGGACACTGCGGCGTCGCAGCCGGGGCCGTCGCGCTCGTCGTGGCCTGCCGTTGCGCTGATCGCGATCGTCGTCCTCGCAGGCGCCGCGCTCCTGATGCGGTCGCGCCCTGCTCCCGCGCCGCCCGCGGTCTCGAGCGAAAGCGAACCCGCGCACGAGACTCCCGTCTCCGCGCCCGCCGCGCAACCGGCCGGGACGTGGCCCACGGATCCCGCGTTGTGGAAGGACGGGTCGTCCCCGAAGAGCGCCGTTGGCGCGCCCGTGCCTGCTGCCGCCGCTCCCGCCGAGACGATGGGCCTGGAGGACGTCGTCAGCGCCGCGCTGCCCGCCGTCGTGCTCGTCCAGACGACCGACGCGCGCGGCACCGGCTTCTTCGTCTCATCCGACACCGTCGTCACGAACGCCCACGTCGTCGACGGCGCGACCTACGTGACGCTCCGCACGTCGTCCGGCGACGAGACGCCGGCCATGGTCACCGTCCGCAGCAACGAGCTCGATCTTGCGGAGCTGCACGTGAGCAAGGCCGCGTCCCGGCCAGGTGACGCTGCCGCTGACGGACTCGTCGCACGTTCGCGTCGGCGAAGAGGTCGTCGCCATCGGATCGGCGATGGGCCTGCAGAACACCGTCACCCGCGGCATCGTCAGCGGCCTGCGCCGGCTCGGGCCGGTGGTGCTCGTGCAGACCGACGCCGCGATCAACCACGGCAACAGCGGCGGGCCGATCGTCGACCACTCGGGCCGCGTGGTGGCGGTCGCGACGATGAAGATGGCCGGCGATGCCCAGGCGATTGGCTTCGGCGTCGCGGCCGAGCACGTGCGCGCGTTGATCGACGGCCAGGCGTCGCTCTCGGCCAGCGCCCGGCGGCCTGTGGACGTCCTCAATGGCGGGACGGCCGACACCGACAGCGATCGCGACGACGCGGTGGCCGGCTACGAGCGGCTGATCGCCGACGCGGCGAAGAAGGTCGAGTCGATCGATCGGTCGTGGGCGGATTTGCGCGCGCAGTGCATGTCCGGACCGGCGCCTCACGCGCGTGGCGACCGCGAGTGGTTCGTGATCTGGGAAGGCTTCGACGAGAACCGCGTGTCGCCCGGCTGCAGCAACTACTACGCGGACCTCGCAAACACCGCGCGCGGCTTCGAACGCCGCATGAGCGACGCGGCCGACGCGGCGCGTCGCGCCGGCGTCTTCCCCGGCGAAGCGCGCGACATCCGCCATCGATATCGCCTCGATTCGCCCGACTGGTAGTGCCAGGCACGACTGAAGTCGTGCCCCACGTACAGAACAGCCGCTGGCGCGCCTGAAGTCGCGCACTGCTGTCCGCCCTGACAGTAGGCCGGGGCTTCAGCCCCGGCGTAGCCTGTAGTCCGCAGTCCGTAGTCCGCTATCATGACCTCGTGCGAGTGCATCTGCAGTACGGGCGCACCGGGCTCGACGTCGACATCCCTGGCCGCGTGACGGTCCTCCAGCCGCGCTTCGTGGCTGGACTGGACGACGAGCACGCCGCATTTCTCGACGCGATCGCGCGGCCGATCGAGGCGCGTCCTCTGGCCGAGATCGTGCGCGCGACGGACCGCGTCGCCGTCGTCATCCCCGACATCACGCGGCCGCTGCCGTCCGATCGGCTGCTGCCGTGGCTGTTCTCCGCGCTCGGCCACGTGCCCGCCTCGCAGATCGTCATCGTCAACGGCACGGGCTCGCATCGCGTCAACACGCCCGACGAGCTCGCCGCGATGGTGGGCCGCGACGTCGCCGCGCGATACCGGATCGTCAACCACGACTCGCACGCGCGCGAGACCCTCGTGCGCGCCGGCATCGGCGAAGACGGCCACGAGGTGTGGCTGAACCGCGACTACGTCGAGGCCGATCGGCGAATCGTGCTGGGCTTCATCGAGCCGCACTTCATGGCGGGCTTCTCCGGCGGCTACAAGGCCGTCTTTCCCGGCGTTGCCGACATCGCGTCGATCATGCGCTACCACGACGCGCGGATGATCGGCGATCCGGCGACGACGTGGGGGAGGCTCGAGGGGAATCCGACGCAGCGGCGCATCCGGCACGACGGCGCGCTCGTGCCGATTGACTTCTGCATCAACGTCACGTTGAACCGCGATCGGCGGATCACGCGGTTCTTCTGCGGCGATGTCCGGCGCGGCGCACGACGCCGGCTGCGCGTTCTCGCGCGAGACGGCGATGGCGCCGGTCGACCGGCCGTTCCCGATCGTCGTGACGACGAACAGCGGCTATCCGCTCGATCAGAATCTCTACCAGGCCGTGAAGGGGATGTCGGCGGCCGCGCAAATCGTGGACGACGGCGGCTACATCGCGGCCGCGGCGCGATGCAACGACGGGTTTCCCGGCGCACGGGAATTTCCGGACGCTGCTCATGCGGCACGACTCGCCGCGCGCGCTGCTCGATACGATTCTGGCGCCGGGCTTCAGCCTCTACGACCAATGGGAGGCGCAGATCCTCGCGAACATCCGGCTGAAGGCGCGTGTCGGCCTCCTGAGCGAGATTCCCGCCGGACGATGTCAGGCGCGCGCACCTCGAGCCGCTCGAGGACCTCGGCGCGGCGGTCACGTCCGAGCTCGATCGCCTCGGCGGAGGCGTGGACGTGGCCGTGCTGCCCGAGGGGCCGATGACGATCCCCTATCTCGCGTGATGGCGGAGCCGCTGCTCGAGTTCGTCAACCTGACGGTCTTCCGCGACCAGACGCGGGTGCTCGATCGCTTCTCGCTGACGATTCCGGCCGGCCAGAACGTCGCGATTCTCGGCCCCAACGGCTCGGGCAAGTCCACGATCATCAAGCTGGTGACGCGCGAGCTGTACCCGGTCGTCGCGCCCGACGCGGCGATTCGCGTGCTCGGACGCGATCGCTGGGTGCTCAGCGAGCTGCGCGAGCACATCGGCATCGTCTCGAACGACCTGATGACGCAGTGCACGCGCGAGATCACCGGCCGCGACCTCGTGCTGTCGGCGTTCTTCGGCAGCGTCGGGCTGTGGCCGCATCACGTCGTGACGCCGGACCTCGAGGCGCGCGCCGACGCCGCGCTCGACGTGATGGAGGTCGGGCACCTCGCGGACCGGTTCGTGAACCAGCTGTCTTCGGGCGAGGCGCGGCGGCTGCTCGTCGCTCGCGCGCTGGCGCACGGGCCACAGGCGCTCGTGCTGGACGAGCCGACCAACAGCCTCGACCTGCGCGCGTGCCGCGACTTCGTCGCGCGCCTGCGAGTGCTGGCGGGGCAGGGCACCAACATCATTCTCGTCACGCACCACCTGCCCGACATCGTCCCCGAGATCGATCGCGTGGTGGTGCTCAAGGACGGACGCGTGTTCCGCGACGGGCCGAAGGCGGACGTGCTGTCCAGTGACGTCCTCAGCGAGACCTTCGGGGTCCCGGTGGACGTCGAAGCGCGCGACGGCTTCTACGGCGCGTGGTGAGGTCGCGGATTGCCGGTTGCGGATTGGTTGTCGGTTGTCGATTGTCGATTGCGGGTTAGGCTACCCGCACCCGCAACCCGCAACCCGCAACCCGCAACCCGCAACCCGCAACCATCAACCGTCAATCTCTTTCATGTCGTCATCCGTGAGCGCCAGCGCAGCGGCGCCGACGATGCCGTCGAGCTGATCGGGGTGGCGGGCGCCGACGATGGCGGCCGTGACGGCGGGGTGGCGCAGCGTCCAGGCGATGGCCGTTTCGCTGGCGGACTTGCCGTAGCGCGCGCCGACGGTCTTCAGGCGCTCCACCAGTTCCAGTCCCTGCGTGAAGTACGGCTCCTGGAAATACTTGGCCTTCTTCCGCCAGTCGTTGGCCGGCATCGCGGCGAACCGCTCGCGCGTCATCGTGCCGGTGAGCAGGCCCGACTGCATCGGCGAGTAGACGATGACGCCGATGTGGTGGGCGAGGCACCAGGGCAGGACGTCGTGCTCGATGTCGCGGCGGATGGCCGAGTACGGCGGCTGCAGGCTGGTGACGGGCGCGATCCGGCTGGCGGCCTCGAGGTCGGCGACGGTGAAGTTCGACACGCCGATGTGGCGCAGCTTGCCGGCCTTCCTGAGCTCTTCGAGCGTGCGCCACGCGTCCTCGACCGAACCCGGGTTGTGTCCTGCCGGCGAGGCGCCCCAGCGCGGCCAGTGGATCTGATAGAGGTCGATCGCGTCGACGCCGAGACGCGTGAGCGACCCCTCGACTTCGCGACGCAGGGAGTCCGGGTGCAGGTTGTGGGTCAGGGTCCGCGACTCGTCCCACACGAGGCTGCACTTCGTGAAGACGTACGGCCGACGCGCCGGCCGGCAGCTCGCGCACGGCGCGCGCGACGACCTCTTCCGAGTGGCCGAGCCCGTACGCCGCCGCGGTGTCGATCCAGTTGATGCCGAGATCGACCGCGCGATGAATGGCCTTCACCGAGTCGGCGTCGTCCTGCGGTCCCCAGCCGAACAGCCAGTCGCCGCCGCCGATCGCCCATGCGCCGAAGCCGATGACCGTGATGTCGAGATCAGAATTGCCGAGTCGCCGAGTCTGCACGTGATGGTTGCTCCTGCACTAACGATATAACAGCGGGTTGTCGGATTGCCGGTTGTGGATTGCGGATTGGTTCGTCGGATTGTCGGATTGCGGGTTGCCGGTCGGTGCGGCCTGACGGTCTGGCTGCGGATTGTCGGTGCGTCGCCGCGATCACTGGTACCGCAGACCTCGGAACCCGCCAGACCCGCGAACCCGCAACCCGCAACCGGCAACCATCAATCCCTGAGGCAGTCTCCCGCTGGCCGATACCCGGCTTCCATCGCAGACTCGACGGTGAGGAACGCTTCGTCGCAGTGCTTGCAGTTGTAGTGCGGACAGCCGGGCCGATGGAACACGTGGCTCTGCGTGTTGCCGTGGAACGGCCCTCGCGCGTCGCGCACGTCGACCCGTTCCTCTGACGCCGGGCGCGAGCTGCCTGGTGTCGTCGGCTTTGCGCCGTTCGGGTCGTGCTCGCGGCGCCACGTCCACGGCGGCACCGGCGACGGATCGGCCCAGATCCCCGTCCGCCGCGATCGGGCGTCACGCTCGGCCTCGCTCAAGGCGCGATCGGCCGGGCCGCGGCTGTAGACCCACGCCAGCCCCGCGCGGACCAGCGCTTCGCTGACGTCCCTGCCGTCGACCGTCACGCGTCCGATGACGCGGTTGTATTGATCGAGCCCGCGGGTCTCGATCGACACGTCGTGCCCGAAGACGAGCTTCGACGTGAAGTCCTTCGCCTGCGACCCGCGCGGCTGGCCGATCTCCGGGCAGTCGATGTCGGCCAGTCGCACGCGCAGCGTCGTCTTCGACGTCCGGATCGAGACCGTGTCGCCGTCGTGCACGGCGATCACGTGTCCCGCCAGCAGCTGTTGTGCGTCGACCGGCGGATGCGCGCACAGAAGGACGACAAGCCCGAGGACGCCGCGCATCACGCGACGACCCGCACGATCCGAAGGCGCGCCGACGCCGCGTCCCAATCGGCGTGAACGGTCCCGCGCGGCCGGACGCCGAGGTACGCCGCCGGCTGCGAGGACGCCATCGCCACCGCCTCGTCGACGGTGACGCCGGCCGCCCTCACGACGTGACCGATCGCGGCATCGAGCGTCAGCGCCGACCCGGCGAGGCGAGTGCCGTCGGTCAGCGTCACCCGGCCGTCGGCGCCCGAGGCGCACGCGGCGCGTGCCCAGCGTGTACTCGCCAGGCCGGGCGGCGGCCGCGGCCGTCCCATCGGTGACGAGCAGGCTTCGCGCCGGACTCTTCGCGCGCACCATCGCCCGCAGCGTGGACGCCGACAGATGATGGCCGTCCGCGATGAAGCTGGCGTACAGCGCATCCTGCGCGAGCTGCTCCCAGAGCAGGTTGGGATGCCTCGGGAGCGTCGACGCGCAGCCGTTGCCCAGATGCGTCGACAGCGTCGCGCCTCGCCGCACGGCCTCGACGATCGTCTCCGCGCTCGCGGCCGTGTGACCGATCGCGACGCGAACGCCCGCCGCGACGAGACGATCGATGAGGTCCAGCGCGCCCGGCACTTCGGGCGCGAGCGTCACGAGACGAATCGTCCCGTCCGCCGCGTCCTGACGCCGCGCGAAGTCGTCCGGCGAGGCGGCCGTCATCGCGGCCGGATCGTGCGCGCCGCGCGGGCCGTCGTCGCCCGCGATGTACGGGCCCTCCATGTGCAGGCCCAGGATTCCGGGGGCGCCGCTCGAGAGCACGCGCTTCGCGCAGGCGGCGAACCGGGGAGGTCTGACGAGATCAGCGTCGGCAGGAACGACGTGACGCCCGTGGCCTCCATGGCGGCGGCGGCTCGCGCCACGTCTTCCGGGGTCGTCGCCGGGTCGTTGAAATCGACGCCGGCAAAGCCGTTGACCTGCAGGTCGCAGAAGCCCGGGACAACCAGGGCAGTCGATTCCATGCGCCGGCAGGAATACCACAGCCCGCGGGATCCCACCTACAATCGGCCGCATGGTGATTGAACGCGATCGCTATCTGGACGACAGCGGCGACTGGCTGCTGTCGCTCGCGCTCAGGAGCCGCTCGCCGGGCACGCACAGCCTGCTGAGCGCGCTCGACGAGACCGAGCGGCGGAAGGTGGGCGAGTCGATTGCGCACGCGCTCGACGACATCGCGCGGCTGCTCGCGGAGAAGCGCGCGCGCGGCGCCGACGCCTGATGCGCGCCCTCGCCATCGACGCTCCGGGCGTCGCCCACGTCGTCGATCGACCCGAGCCGGCCGCCGGGGACGGCGAGGTCGTCATCCGTGTCGCGCGCGTGGGTCTCTGCGGCACGGACTTGAGCAGCTTCCTCGGCAAGAACCCGCTCGTCTCGTACCCGCGCGTCATCGGCCACGAGATCGCCGGCGTGATCGAATCCGTTGGCCCTGGTGTTGCCGGCTGGGCGCCGGGCGCCCGGGTCGCGGTGAGCCCCTACAAGAACTGCGGAGCCTGCCCCGCGTGCCGCGCCCATCGGCCCAACGCCTGCCGCAACAACCAGACGCTTGGCGTGCAGCGCGACGGCGCATTGGCTGAACGAGCCGTTGTCAGCGCGCGCCGGCTCTATACGTCGCCGGTGCTCACGCTCGAACATCTCGCGCTCGTCGAGCCGTTCTCCGTCGGGATGCACGCCGTGGGACGCGCACGCGTCACCGGCGACGACACGGTGCTCGTGATCGGGTGCGGCGGCGTCGGCACCGGCGCCGTGGCTGGCGCCGCCGGGCGGGGCGCCCGGGTCATCGCGTTCGACGTCAGCGAGGCCAAGCGTGCGCTGGCGCTTCGCATGGGCGCGTCGGCGGCCGTCGACGCGAGCGCCGCGGATGCCGCCGCGCAGATCGCCGCGCTCACCGGCGGCGACGGTCCCAGCGTCGTGATCGAAGCCGTCGGCAGCGCCGGGACCTACCGGTTCGCGCTCGACGTGGTCGCGTCGTGCGGGCGCATCGCCTGTCTGGGCTGGGTCAAGGGCGACGTCGCGCTCGAGGCGCGGCAGCTCGTCGCGAAGGAAGTGGACCTGGTGGGATCGCGCAACGCGCTCGACGAGTTCGCCGAGGTGATCGCGCTCTTCGAGTCTGGCCGCGTCGATCCGCTGCAGGTCGTCACGGATCGCGTGACGCTGGACGAGGTGCCTCAGGTCCTGGCGCGGTGGGCGTCGGACCCGTCGAGTGTCGGGAAGGTGCTGGTGTCGGTCAGCGACTGAGCTTCGACACCCGTGCTCGGCCAGGCGGCTACGGGCCGGGCTGGACGCCGTCGGCGGCGAGCGGCAACTCGTGCTGGCGCGCCTCGATGACCGCGCCGCTGCGCGGCATGGTCAGCCGGGGAGTGCCCACGGCGTCGAGCACGGCGTGAATGCCCGGGACGAGCCCCAGCGTTCCGAGCGCGACGAGCATGGCCGCCGCTGACGGCGCCGCTTGCGCTTCGCTCCGTCACTTCGTCGTCCGACAACGCGTCGACGAACAACACGAGCGTGCTCGTCACGACGAGCGGCACGACAATCCGCGCCTCGATCGGGATCCCGCGCACGATCCACGCCTGCCAGCCAGCCGTCGCGGCCAGCGACGCGAGGAAGGCCGGGCCGCGCCACGTCGAGCGGACTCGCGGGTCGGTGAACGCGGCGATCGCGAGACCCACGAGCGCGGACAGCGGCACGAGCGCGAGCACGCGCGCGACTTCGGCCGCCCGTCCCTGAAGTCCCCAGGCGCCGAACGTCGCGAGCATGAAGGCCGCGAGCCAGCGTCCCGCGTCGCGAGAGTGTGATTGGAGTTCGAAGGACAGCCGCGCGGTCAACAGGCCACCGACCGCGAGCGGCCACCACCAGAGAACCCCGGCCGTGGGGAGGGAGCCTGCCGCCGGGCGTGCAGCAGTCAACCCTCCAATTAAAACCACGGCCGAGCTCGTGAAGGCGACAAGCGTCGCCGCGGCGGCAACACGACCGTAGTCGCGGAAGGCAGCTGCCGTCATCGCGAGGGCCGCCAGCGTCAGCAGCAGAGCCCGCGGTGCCGTCGAGACGAACGGCACGAAGCTCAACAGCAGCACTGCGACCGCGACGATCAGAGTTGCGCGCCTCATGACCCTCGGTTCATCCCAGGTGAAAACTCCACCCGGCTGAACTATCGGCATCGTATGGCCGCCCGTTGGCGCTTGCGTCCTTAAGAAAGGTTGACCGTTGTTAAATGATTGTTAAAGGGCGTAATACAGCGGAGAACTGCGGCAGAATCCCAGTCGTGGAACTGAACTCGTCTACAGCTGCGACGCAGCCTCACACGGCACCGCTCGACGAACCCTCCGTCTCGGTGCTCCTGATAGACGACGACGAAAGCCTGTGCGGAGTGATGGGCCAGGTGCTGCCGTACTACGGCATGCGCCTCAGCGCTGTGCACAACGGCTACCACGGACTCCGGCAGGCGCTCGAGGGCGGCTACGACCTCGTGCTCCTCGACGTGCGGCTTCCCGGACTGGATGGCTTCGAGCTGCTGCGGCAGGTGCGCCGTCGCAGCCACGTGCCGATCATCATGCTCACCGCGCGCGGCGACGAGACCGATCGCGTCACAGGGCTCGACGCAGGCGCCGACGACTACCTGGCGAAGCCCTTCGGCATCGAGGAGCTCCTCGCGCGCATTCGCGCCGTGCTCCGGCGCAGCGGACGCGCCCAGATGGCACGCCCCGAACGTTTCGAGGCGAGCGGCCTGCACCTCGATACCGGCACGCGCGACGTCCACGCGGGCGACGAGCACCTGCCGGTGACGTCGACCGAGTACGAGATTCTCGAATACCTCGTGCGCCACGCCGGCCGCATCGTCCCGCGCGACGAGCTGATGGCGGTGGTCTGCCAGCGCGAGCCTTCGAGCCTCGATCGCTCGCTCGACGTGCACATCAGCCGACTGCGGCGGAAGATGGCGGATCGCGCGTCGTTGATCCGCACCGTGCGCGGCGTCGGGTATCTGTTCTGCGTGGACACGAGCGCGACCGCCTGATCGCGGAAGAAATCTTTACGTCGGCACGTCCAGACCGAACGGGCCGGGCAGCGTCATAATGAGTGCAAGCCGGCAGGCTGGAGCGTACGCCAGGGCGCTCCCTGCGGTCAGGCCTACGGCATCGCACCTCATCATTCCCGGGCGGCTTCGCCCTGGTCCGGCCGCCCGGGCCTCCTTCCTCACAGGATTCCGCGGAGGATCCATGCGCACGGCACTCGTCATCACCGCCCTTGGAGGCGCCCTGGCGCTTCCAGGCTCATTCGTCGCGTCCGCCCACGCCCAGGCCCCGGCGGCCGATCACCCGAACATCGACGGCGCGTGGGTGCTCAATCGCGACATGGGCGATCAGATGCAGCGCGGCGGCGGGGGTGAAGGCGGCGACGCGCGAGGGCGGCGGCGGACATCGCCACGGCGGTGGTGGCGGCGGGTACGGCGTCAGCGGGATGGGCATGGGGCGCGGCATGGGCGGCGGCGGCCAGATGAGCGACGAGCAGAAGCAGGAAATGGAGCGGCGTCGCGCGCTGATGAAGGAACTGCTGCAGCCGTCCGATCGCATGAACGTCACCGTCGAGAACGACATCGTCACGTTCACCGAGTCGGATGGCCGCGTGCGGAAGTTCAAGACCGACGGCAAGAAGGAAAAGCACCAGTTCGACAACGGCACGGTCGAGACCAAGTCGAAGTGGGACAACACCGGTCTGGTGATCGAGACCGACCTTCAGAACGGCATGAAGCTGACGCAGACCTACACCATCGCGGCGGGCGAGAAGCGGCAGCTGGTGCTCGCGACGAAGATGGAAGGCGGCGGGGGCGGCGGCATGGGCCACGGCGCGTCCGGCGACAGCGGCGAGCGCAAGCCGCTCATGCACTACTACGACGACGCGAAAGACGTGCAGTAGGCGGAGCCAGTCCAGGTCGACTGGTCGATCGAGGGCCAGCGAGCGGTCGAAGGCGGAACTAGTCCAGTAGGCCGGGGCTCAGCCCCGCCCTACAACAGGAACCGGTGGCGGAGCGCGAGCAGCGCTCCGCCCAGCACGATGGCGATGAAGCGTCCCGCGCTCGCTGAACGCCACCTCACGCCAGCCATGCAGGGCGCTCGACGCGAGCGCAGATCCGAGACGGTTCAGCCGCGGCCACCAGCGCGGCGTCTCGCGGCAGTAGCGGACATAGTCCTCGCCGAAGCGCTCCGTCAGCAGCGCTTCTTCCCACCCGATGATGCTCGCGTAGTACGCGCCGAAGACGCCGAGCGTCACCGGCAGCATCCACAGCAGGCCTGACCAGACGCTGAAGCCGGCCCACAGCAGCAGGTTCCCGACGTAGAGCGGATTGCGGCAGAGCGCGAACGGCCCGCTCGTCATGAGCGGCCCGAGACGCGTCGTGCGCGTGCGGGAGATGACGCCGATCTGGCTCACGCCCCACCAGCGCAGCCCCTCGCCGGCGAGGACGATGAGAGGGCCGACGACGAAGATTGCGGGGTGCACGAAGACACCCCAGCGGACGAACACCAGGATCAGCGCGAGCGGCACCGGCAGCCACGAGCGATGCCGGAACAGCCATCCGCCGCCCGCTGCGGGCGCCGTCTGCGTCGATCACCTCGCCAGAGCCCATCGAATCAGTGTAACTCGCCGCTCGACCCGACCGACCTGCTCGACCCGACCGACCCGATCGACCTGGCTATTGCGCCGTCCAGCCGCCGTCGACGAAGAGCAGGCTTCCGGTCACGAAGGACGAGGCGTCAGAGGCGAGGAAGACGACGGCGCCGGCGATCTCGGTGAGCTCGCCCCATCGGCCCATCGGGATCTTCGCGACGAACGCCGCGTACTTCTCGGGGTCGTTCATCAGCGGGCGGTTCATCTCCGTGCCGAACGGGCCCGGGGCAAATCGCGTTCACGGTGACGCCGCGCGTCGCCCACTCGAGCGCGAGCACACGCGTCAGGTTCGCAATCGCGGCCTTCGACGCGCCGTAGGGCGCCCGGCCGGCGATGCCGATCACGCTGAGAATCGACCCCAGGTTGATGATGCGGCCCCAGCCGCGCGCCGCCATGCGCGGGCCGAGCGCGCGCGCCAGCAGGAACGGCCCCTTCACGTTGGTGTCGATGACGGTGTCCCAGTCGGCTTCGCTCAGCGACTCGCTGGCGCCGCGGATGTTCACGCCGGCGTTGTTCACGAGGATGTCGAGCGGGCCGAGCGAGCGCTCGACGCTCTCGACGAGCCGGTCGATGTCCGCCGAGGCGGTGACGTCCGCCTGGAATGCCTCGACGCGGCGTCCGGTGGACGGCCGCCATCTCGGTCGCTGCCTCGCGCGCGCTGTCGAGCGAGCGACTCGTGATGGCGACGTCGGCGCCGGCCTCGGCGAGCGCCTCGGCCATGACGCGGCCGAGCCCGCGCGCGCCGCCCGGTGACGAGGGCGCGGCGGTTGGTCAGCTTGAACTGGTCGAGTACAGACATGGGTTGATGGTTGCGGGTTGTTGGTTGCGGGTTGTTGGTTGCCGGGTTCGGTGGTTCCGAGGTTGCTGGTTGATGGTTGTGCGGTTCGGGGCAGCGTTTTCGAATCCGGAACCCGCAACCCGAACCGGAATCCGACGAACCTACAGTTTCAGTACGTTCCGCCCGTATTCCATCGACCGGCGGACGAGCTCGTCCTCGAGCGCGATTTGATCCGCCGGCGCGAGGCCGGTGATGTGGGGCAGCGGACCGGCCGACGCCTTGGACAGCACGTGCTGCTCGAAGGCCGCGAGCGCGTCGGGCGCCGGGCGATCCATCGCGATCCAGTAGCGATCTGTCTTGTAGGGCACCTGCAGCGGATCGCGCGTCAGCATCTCCAGGCACATCGGGACGTCAGGCCGATGCTTTCGGAGCGTCGCGATCATGTCGGCCAGCGGCAGCAGCCCCTCGCCGAGCGGGACCTCCGACAACTCGAAGCCGTCGGCCGTGGGCTTCACCGCCATGTCCTTCAGGTGCGTCGTGACGACGAACGGCGCGAGCGTCTCGAGGGTCTGTCTCGGCTCCTCGAGCAGCGAGATGTTGTTCCCGAAGTCGAAGCAGACGCCGATGCTTCGGGCTGTCCAGCGAGCGCAGCAGCGCGGCCATCTCGGCGCTGAGATGATCCTTGTGGTTCTCGAGGCCCACGACGATCGGATGCGCCTCGATGACCGGCTTCATCGTCTTCAGCTGCGCGACCCACTTGGCGTGCCAGGCCGTCCACTCGTCGCGCGTCTTGAAGCTCTCGTACCGCCGGCCATACAGCAGCGCGATGCGCACGTGCGTGACGCCGAGCGCCGTCGCGGTCTTGACCATGTCGGCGTACGCCTGCGGCGACTCGAGGCAGGACGCGGGAACGGAGAGCTCGAGTCTCAGATGGTCGCGATCGGCCCGCGCTTTCAACGCCGCGAGCGGCCTCCGGTTCATGCGACTCGATCTGCGACCAGTCGATCTGGCCGCCGTGCGCGCCGAAGCGGACGCAGAGATCCAGCAGCGCGGACGCCGGCAGCGCGGCGGCCGTGGATTTCAGGATGTCGCGTCCCTGCAGCATCCGCACGGCGAACGACGTATACGCGAGGCACATGCCGGATCCTTCTCCTTCGGCGCGAATCCTCGAGGCGAGCGCGGCAAGCGGAACGCTCGCGAGAAACGCGCGGCGTGACAGCGTCACGAACGCGCCTCCGGCACAATCGCATGCAGCTCCCGATCCCACGGCGCACGGTAGGTGCGCGTGAGCAGGGCGGCCGCCTCGGGGTCACCCGTGATCGTCTGCCGCTCGTTGTCCCAGTGGACGACGCGTCCGACCCGGGCGGCGATGTTCGCGAGGTGGCAGGCAATCGCCGTCTTCTGGCCGCCTTCGAGCGGCGCGGCCGGAACGTCGCGGCTCTTCACGCAGTCGAGGAAGTTCCGGACGTGCGGCCGGAACTGATCCCGCACCTGCTCGAAGCCGTCGGCCTTGAGCGGCTCGGTGCGCAGCGTCTTCTCGTAGGCGGGCGGTGGTCCTCCGCCGAACGAAGGCGTCGGGATTTGCACTTCCGGCGGCACCCGCTCGTCAGGCGTGATTTCGAATCCGCGACGGCTGATCGTCAGCGTGCCTTTCGTCCCGTAGAACTGCATGCCGTCGCCGCGGCCGCCGGCGGAGATCTCGCGGCTCGACCAGGTCACCAGAAAGTCCGGGTATTCGAAGATCGCCTCGAAGACGTCGGGCGTCTCGCCGAATCCCGTGAGCGACTTGCGCTGGGCGAAGGCCGCGACGCGCACCGGCATCTGGCCGCTGACCCACTGCACGACGTCGATCTCGTGCGCGAGCAGGTTCGTCGTCTGGCCGCCGGAGTACGCGTCGAACCACCGGAAGTGGTAGAGGCACCGGTTCGGATCGAAGGCCACGAACGGCGCCGGGCCGAGCCACATGTCCCACTGCGCCGGAGACAGCGGCTTGCCGACCGGCTGCGTGAAGCCGGGCAGGATGTTGCGGAAGGCGCCAATCCGGACGTCGCGCACGTCGCCGATCTCGCCGGCGCGCAAGAGGCCCTTTGCCCGCTGATAGTGCGAGCCCGAGCGTTGCTGGGTTCCGACCTGGACCACGCGCTTGTGAGCCCGGGCGGCGGCCAGCATCCACTCGCCTTCGCGCACGGCCCAGGTCAGCGGCTTCTCGACGTAGACGTCCTTGCCGGCGGCGCAGGCGAGAATCGTCATGAGCGCATGCCAGTGATCCGGCGTCGACACGACGATCGCGTCGATGTCCTGGCGGTCGAGCATGCGCCGGAAGTCGGAGAAGGTGGACGGGTTGTTGCCGGCCATCGAGACGCCCTGCGCCATCCGCTCGTCGGAAAGCTCCGAGATGCCGGCGATCTCGACGTCGGGCTGCGCCTGGAAGTCGAGCAGGTGTCGCGTGCCGATGAGGCCGATGCCGATGAACCCGACGCGCACCCGATCGTTCGCGCCCATGCATGCGACGCGCTCGACGCCGCGGTCGCGACGGACGTGGCGGCGACGCTCTTCAGAAACGTCCGGCGGGATGGCATGGCGGCTCTCGTCCTCTACACGTCGCGGCGTCGGGATGCTGCCAGGGCGCGCGGTACTCGCGTCGCAGCAGGCGAGTGGCCTCGTCGTCTCCGATCACGACGCCCTTGGCGTGATCCCAGGCCAGCGACCGTCCGAGCTTCTGCGAGATGTTCGCCAGGATGCACGCCGACGTCGACATGTGGCCCTGCTCGATGTCCGACACCGGATGCGCGCGTGTCTCGATGCACTCGAGGAAGTTCTTCATGTGCGCGCGGATGGCCGGCGCCACATGGCGCTCGAGGTCCTTCTCGGTCTTGTCCTCGGGGAACTGCTCGAGCTCGTAGCGCACGTCCTCGTGAATCGGCGCGCCGCCACCCTCCGCCGGCGTGAAGTCGTAGCCGAACACGCTCGCCTTGAGCGTGCCCTTGTCGCCGTAGATCGTCGCGCCCCACGGATACTTCGGATCGGGCGGATCGCCCCACGAGCGGTGCGTCCACACCACCTTGACGTTCGGGAAGTCGAACGTCGCTTCCTGGGTGTCGGTGATGTTCGCCTTGCTGGCCTTGTCGACGAGGATGCCGCCCGACGAGCTGATGCGCGTCGGCATGCCGAGGTCGAGCATCCAGCGCACCATGTCGAGCATGTGCACGCACATGTCGCCGAGAATGCCGTTGCCGTATTCCATGAACCCGCGCCAGCCGCGCGGGTGCACGAGCTCGTTGTAGGGACGCATCGGCGCCGGGCCCGTCCAGAGCTCGTAGTCGAGATACGAGGGAGGCGCCGTGTCGGGCGGATTCGCCGTCGCGCGCATGTGGTAGTAGCAGTAGATCTCCACGAACGCGACCGTCCCCAGCTTGCCCTCGCGGATGATGCGATCGCGCGCCGTCACGAGATGCGGCGTGCTGCGCCGCTGCATGCCGACCTGCACGACGCGGTTGTACTTCCGCGCCGCGGCCAGCATCGCCTGGCCCTCGGCGACGTCGATGCTGATCGGCTTCTGGACGTAGACGTCCATGCCGGACTTGACGGCCTCGATCATCGGCAGCGCGTGCCAGTGGTCCGGCGTCGCGATGAGGACGAGGTCGAGGTCCTTCTCGGCGAGCATCTTCCGGTAGTCGCTGTAGGTGCGCGGCGTCTTCTTCGAGGCCTGGCGCGTGGCGACCTGCGCGGCCGCGTCGGCGAGCATGCGGCTGTCGGCGTCGCAGAGCGAGACCACCTCGACCGGCGCGACCTGCAGCAGGCGGAAGAGGTCGGTCTTGCCGTACCACCCGGTGCCGATGAGGCCGACCCGCTTCGGCGCCGCGGCCCACGCGCCGGCGTAACGCGGCACCGCCGCAAGCGCCGCGGCCGCGCCGGCTGATTTGAGGAAGTCCCGACGATTCATGGCGGGAGTATATGTCGCCGGGCAGTCTTCAGGGAGCGCTGTCACGCCGTCTTCGATCGCCTTGGAATGAACCGCAGATGACGCAGATTGCGCAGATGACTTGCGTGTCGCGCTACTTCGCACTCCTCAGAGCACCTGGATTCCGGGATTTCAGGGATTCACTGGATTCGCCTTGTGCGCGGTTCGCCGCCGGCCTGCCCTGAGCAGCAAGCCGCAGAGTGATCTGAACATCTGCGTAATCGGCGCAATCTGCGGTTCCAAGGCTCGTGGCGCGATTGCAGCGTGACGCCAATCCCCTTGAATCCCAGAATCCAGGTGTCTTTTTCCTGGGACCTCGAAAACGGAACCCGGCCGCCCTGTGACTCGTCCAAACCGATGCCAGCCTGCCGGGAGAACCATGCCCACGCCCATGCGCGCTCTGCCGCCGCTCCTGACGCTCGTCTGCCTGAGCCTGCTGTCGGCCGGGGCGCCGGTCTCGGCTCGCCAGGCCACCAACGATCTCGATCAGTTCATGGCGGTGGTGCTGAAGCGCCGTGACGACAACTGGCGCAAGCTGCAGCAGTACATCCTGGAGGAGCGCGAGACGGCCGACTTCTTCGCTCCCGGCAAGGTACGGCTGTTCGGAATGGATCGCGAGTACTCGTGGTTCATCCGCGACGGCGTGTTCGTCCGCAGCCCGGTGAAGTTCGACGGCGTGACGCTGAGCGAGAGCGATCGGCGCAAGGCCGAAGACGAGTGGATCGCGCAGGAGAAGCAGCGCGAGAAAGACGCCGCCGCGCAGGCGGCCGCCGCGCGTCAGGGCGTCCCGGCTCCCGCTTCGTCCTCCGACGCCTCGCCCTCGTCCATCGACGCCATCCTGAAGTCCACGCGCGAGCCGCAGTTCGTCTCGTCGTCCTACTTCCTGCGTTTCAAGTTCGAGCCCGGCCACTACGCCCTCGTCGGCCCCGAGAGTTACAACGGCCATCAGGTGCTTCGCATCGAGTACTACCCGCGGCATCTCTACGACGATGACGGACCGGGCCACGACGCGGAGAGCGCAGAAGGAGAAGGACAAGGAGAAGGCGAAGGACGGCAAAGGAGGCGAAGGAGCAGAAGCAGGAGGAAGAGATCGACCAGCGCATCAACCGGCAGATGAACAAGACCGCGCTCGTCACCCTCTGGGTCGAGCCGAACGAGCACCAGATCGTCCAGTACCGGTTCGAAAACCTCCCGCTCGACTTCCTGCCCGCGCGCTCGCTCGTCCGCGTGGAGGGCTTCGGCGCGACGATGAAGATGGGGCAGCCGTTCCCTGGCGTCTGGCTGCCGCAGGACATCGACGCGACGGGCACGTTCACCCTGGCGCTCGGCACGTTCGACGCCGGCTACGCGGTGCGCTATCGCAACTTCCGCGAAGCCAACGTCGGCATGAAGGTGCACGCGCAATGACGCCAGCCGCGGTCCTGCTTGCCGCGGCCGTCGTGCTGCAGTCGCCCGCGCCAGACGCGCAGCCGGCACCGGCGTCCGCCCACATCAGCGCCATCGAAGTACGCGGCAACCACACGACCCCGGACGACGTCGTCGTTGGCATCGCGGGCGTGAAGGTCGGCGACCCGTTCACCGATCAGACGCTGGCCGCGATGAAGGCGCGTCTCGAGAAGAGCGATCGATTCGCGGCGGTGGACGTGCTCAAGCGCTATCAGTCGCTGACGGATTTCTCCGCCGTGCTCGTCCTGATCACCCTGACCGAGCGAGAAGGCGTGTCGATTGACGTGCCGATGCCCGGGCCGATGCGCGTGCTCAAGGCGAACACGATGTGGCTGCCGGTGCTGCGGTACGAGGACGGCTACGGCTTCACCTACGGCGCGCGCGTCAGCTTCGTGGACGTCCTCGGCAAGCGGTCGCGGCTGTCCGTGCCGCTGACCTGGGGCGGCGAGCGGCGCGCGACGGTGGAACTCGAGCGTGGCTTCGAGAAGGGCCCGTTCTCGCGCATCCTGGCGACCGGCGGCGTGTGGCGCCGCGAGCATCCGTCGCTCGACGTCGGCGACCGCCGCGAGGGCGGCACCATCCTCGCGGACCGCGCGATAAGGTCGTGGTTCCGCATCGGCGGCACGGCAAGCGCCGCATCGGTGCACTTCGGCGACACGAGCGACACGCTGTCGACGGCCGGCGTCGAGGCCACGGTGGACACGCGCCGCGACCCCGCGTTTCCACGCAATGCGATCTTCGCGTCCGTCCAGTGGGAGCGGCTGTGGTTCGATCACGCGCAGGACACGAACCGCCTGCAGGCCGACGTTCGCGGCTTCATCGGCCTGTTCGGATCGTCCGTGCTCGCGCTGCGCCTGCAGCAGTCGCGCGCGGCGGATCCGCTGCCTGTCTTCGAGCAGGCCCTGCTCGGCGGCACCTCGTCTCTCCGCGGCTTCGCGCTCGGCTACCGCTCCGGCGACCGCCTGTCGGCCGGGACGCTCGAGCTCAGGATGCCGATCTCGTCGCCGCGCAACATCGGCCGCGCCGGCATCGCGATCTTCGCCGACAGCGGCGCGGTGTACGACGCGCACACGACGCTGGACCATGCCAAGTACGACACCGGCATCGGCGCCGGCTGGTTCCTGCAGCTGCCGGTGCTGTCGTTTCGCCTTGATGTCGCCCACGGCCTCGACCACGGCACGCGCGGCCACGTCACGCTCGGCGTGACGTTCTGAAAGCGGACTACGGACTACGGACTACAGGAACTCCGCGACGACGTCGGCAATCCGCGACGCAGGGCTAAAGCCCTGCCCCACTCCGGAACTCGGCGCAACCGGCAATCCGCAATCCGCAATCGGCGTTATGCTCTGCCCTTGGAGGCTCTCATGGGGACCAATACGGTCTTGTTCGGATGGTCGCGCTCGAACCCCGGCCGCGAGCACTTGAGCGGCGCGCACTTCGAAGACTTCGTGAAGTACCTGAACGGCCGCAAGGAGGCCAAGGCGATCGACGACTACGAGATCGTCCTGCTCGACGCGCACGGCGGCGACCTGGGCGGGTTCTTCCTGATCAAGGCGGAGTCGGCCAAGCTCGACACGTTCCTGTCGTCGGCCGAGTGGATCATGCACATCACCCGCGCGACGATGCACCTCGAGAACGTGGGCATCATCCGCGGCGTGACCGGCGTGAGGGTCGCCGAACGCATGGCGCTCTGGACCGGCCTGATCCCGCAGACGGAGTAAGCCATGCGGTCGTGGTCCCCGGCGCTCATCTCGCTTGCTACTCGCCGGTCCGCTGGTGCAGGCGCCGCCGCCTGCACCCGCGCCACCACACGACTACCCGGTGAAGCCGGTGCCCTTCACCGCGGTGCACATCTCCGACGCCTTCTGGGCGCCTCGGATCGAGATCAATCGCACGATCACGATCCCGTTCGCGTTCGGCAAGAACGAGGAGACCGGCCGCGTCGGCAACTTCGAGCGCGCCGCCGCGGTGCTGAAGGGGCATCCACCCGAGGACCGCAAACCGCCGGGTTACCCGTTCGACGACACCGACATCTACAAGGTTCTCGAGGGCGCGAGCTACTCGCTGAGCGTCCAGCCGAACCCGCAGCTCTCGGCGTATCTGGATCGGATGATCGCGACGATCGCCTCGGCGCAGGAGCCCGACGGATACCTCTACACGGCCCGGACGATCGATCCCGAGCATCCACACAAGTGGTCCGGCCAGGAGCGGTGGGTCAACGAGAAGGTCGACAGCCACGAGCTGTACGATCTCGGCCACCTGTACGAAGCCGCCGTCGCGCACTACCAGGCGACGGGCGAAGCGTTCGCTCCTGGACGTCGCGCTGCGGACGGCGAACCTGCTGACGACGACGTTCGGTCCCGGGAAGCAGTCGATCTGGCCCGGCCACGAGATCACCGAGATGGGGCTCGCGAAGCTCTATCGCGTGACCGGCGACGAGCGGTATCTCGCGCTCGCGCGTTTCATGCTCGACCAGCGCGGGCCGGACGGCACTCCCGGCGCCGGCCGCACGTACAACCAGTCGCAGATCCGCGTCGTCGATCAGACCGAAGCGGTGGGCCACGCCGTGCGCGCGATGTACCTGTATTCGGGCATGGCCGACGTCGCGGCGCTCACCGGCGATCAGTCCTACCTCCACGCGATCGATCGCATCTGGCAGAACGTCGTCGGGCGGAAGATCTACATCACCGGCGGCATCGGCGCGCGTGGAGAAGGCGAGGCGTTCGGCGACGACTACGAGCTGCCGAATGCGACGGCGTACAACGAGACGTGCGCCGCGGTGGGCAACGACTTCTGGAACCACCGGCTGTTCCTGCTGCACGGCGAGTCGCGCTACATCGACGTCCTCGAGCGGACGCTCTACAACGGGCTGCTGGCGGGCGTCTCGCTCGACGGCAAGTCGTTCTTCTACCCGAACCCGCTGGAGTCCGCGGGGCAGTACAAGCGCAGCCCGTGGTTCGGCGTCGCGTGCTGCCCGGGCAACATCACGCGTTTCCTGGCCTCGCTCGCCGGCTACGTCTACGCGCAGCGCGCCGACTCCATCTACGTCAACCTGTTCATCGCCGGCTCCGCCGACATCGCGATGGCGAGCGGGAACAAGGTGCAGCTCGTGCAGGCGACTCGCTACCCGTGGGACGGCGATGTGCGGATCACCGTCAGGCCGCAGACGCCGGGACCTTTCACGCTGCGGATCCGCGTGCCCGGCTGGGCGGGCAACGACGCCGTGCCGAGCGATCTCTACCACTTCATGACGCCCGTCACGACGCCGGCGACGCTGTCGGTCAACGGGCAGAACGTGCCGATGACGATGGAGCAGGGCTACGCGGTGGTCACGCGCCCGTGGAAGGCCGGCGACGTCGTGTGGCTGCACCTGCCGATGCCGATCAGGCGCGTCGTGGCCTCGAACGACGTGAGCGCCGATCGCGGTCGCGTGGCGTTGCAGCGCGGTCCGATCGTGTTCGCTGCGGAATGGCCCGACAACGCGGGCGGCCACGTGCTCAACCTGATGCTGCCGGACGCCGAGCCGCTTCGTGCCGAGTTCCGGCCGACGCTGCTGAACGGCGTCGAGGTGATCGCCGGGCCACGCGCTGGCGTACTCGGCGCGACGCATCCGGGGCCGTGACGCCGCGGAAGCAGCCCTTCGTTGCGATTCCGTACTACGCCTGGGCCAACCGCGGGCCCGGGGAGATGTCGGTGTGGCTGGCCGATCGCGAGGACGCGGTGCGCCCGCTCGGCTCGCCGAAATACCCGACCGCGCAGGATCCGACCCCAAAGTAGAACGGAGATCCGATGCGACGCGTGATGATGGCCGCCGCCCTGATGGCGGCGGCAGGCTGTGCTCAGAAACCCGCGGAGCCCGCGGCCGCCGACCGGCCGGCGCCGCCTTCGGCCTCGGCGTCGGTGTTCCCGATTGAGTCGGGATTCGTCGACGCCAACGGCGTGTTGATCTACTACGAGGCGCTCGGCAAGGGAGAGCCGCTGCTGATCGTGCACGGCGGGCCCGGCGCCTCGCACGACTACTTCCTGCCGTACCTGCTGCCGCTCGCGCGCACGAACCGCGTGATCTTCATCGACGAACGCGGCTCGGGGAAGTCGGAGAAGCTCGAAGATCCGAAGGGCTACACCGTCGAGAACATGGTCGAGGACGTCGAGGCGGTGCGCGATCACCTCGGTCTCGGAAAGATCAGCCTGCTGGGTCACTCGTACGGCGGCGTCCTCGCGCAGGCGTACGCGTTCAAGTACCAGGCGAATCTCTCGCACCTGATTCTCGGCAGCACCTTCCACAGCACGAAGGCGCTGAACGACGTCTTCGTCCAGATGAAGGCGCACATGACGCCGGAGTTGCGCGGCGCGGATCGACAAGATGGAAAAGGCGGGGCTCTTCGGCCACGGGAAGCCGTACGAGCAGAGCCGCTACACGGCCGACTACATGGAGGCGGCCTGGGGCGAGGGATATTTCCCGTATGTCTACCAGAAGCATCCGGATCCCGACGTACGACCCGGTCAGCCCTGGCGGCACGTCATGGGATCTCTACCGCGAGATGTGGGGCTCGCACGGCGAGTTCGTCGTCGACGGCAACCTGACGTCGGTGGAATATGCCGATCGCCTGGCCACCATCACGGTGCCGACGCTGATCACCGTCGGCGATCACGACGAGGTGTCGCCCTCGATTGCCGAGGCGATGCACGCGAAGATCTCCGGGCTCGAAGCTCGTGATCCTCCCGCAGTCCGGACACATGACGTTCGTCGATCAGCCGGGCCTTTTCGTGAAGACCGTCGCGGACTTCGTCGCGAATCGATGATGGCAGGCCGGAAGGCCTGGCAGGGCTGAAGCCCTGCCCCACATGAACAGGCTGAAGCCCTGCGTCACAGGAACTGTAGGGCAGGCCTTCAGGCCTGCATCACGTCGTGATCCTGTATGTGCCGCCGGCGACCGTGTCGAACTCGAGCACCGTTCCGCCTGGCGCTTGCGTCTGAGAGACCGTCGCCCCGGCGGCCACGATCGGCGCGCTGACGGCGTGCACGCGATAGAACGGGTTCCGGTTCGGCCCCTGAGCCGCGTGCGCCGAGGCGCCTGACACGCCAAACGGTGTCGCCGCGCGGACGCGGCACACGCCGCCGAGCCGCGACCGGACGGTGGCCGTCTTCAGCGCGCCGTTCGCCCACTCGACATCCAGCTCAAACCCGCCGCGCGCGCGCAGGCCAGTCACGCGGCCCGCGGGCCAGGCGCTGGGAAGTGCCGGCAGAAGATCGATCAGCCCGGCGTGACTCTGGAGCAACATCTCGACGATTCCCGAGACGACGCCGAAGTTGCCGTCGATCTGGAAGGGCGGATGCGCGTCGAAGAGGTTGGCGTAGACGCCGCCGTGAAAGCTCGTGTTCCGATCCTCGACGAGCGTCAGCAGGTTCTTGAGAATCAGGAATGCGTGGTCGCCGTCGCGCAGGCGCGCCCAGCAGTTGACCTTCCACGCGAGGCTCCAGCCCGTGGCGAGGTCGCCGCGCATTTCGAGCCCTCGACGCGCCGCCGCGAAGAGCTCCGGCGTCGTGTCTGCGGTGATCTGCCGTCCAGGGAAGAGCCCGAACAGGAATGACAGGTGCCGGTGATCCTTCTCGGAAGGCGCGAAGTCCTCGAACCACTCCTGCAGCGCGCCGGCGCCGTTGACGTGATAGGGGAGCAGCCGATCGCGTGCCTGACGAGTCGCGCCCTGAGGGCGGCGTCGCCCTCGACGGCGTCGATGGCGTCGATCAGGTTCGAGAAGAGATCCCAGGCCAGGGCGAGATCCATGGAGGTCGCCTGGCTGATCGCCGCGCGCCTTCCGTCCGGGAGCACGAACTTGTGCTCCGGTGACGTCGACGGCGACGTGACCAGATGTCCCTTCCCGTCGTCGATCAGCCAGTCGAGCAGGAACTCGGCGGCGCCCGTCATCAGCGGCAGGGCGCGCGTGCGCAGGTACTCCCGATCACCTCCGAAGGCGTAGTGCGTCCAGAGATGCTGGGCGAGCCACGGGCCGCCCATCGGCCAGAACGCCCAGACCGGGTCGCCTTCGCCGAAGTTGCCGACGGGCGCGGACTGCCGCCAGAGATCCGAGTTGTGGTGGACGGTCCAACCCTTCGCGCCGTAGTTGGTCCGGGCGGTCTTCGCGCCGCGTGACGGCCACCTCGCCGATGAAGTCGAGCAGCGGGCCGTGCATGTCGGCGAGGTTGGCGGACTCGGCCGGCCAGTAGTTCATCTCGGCGTTGATGTTCGTCGTGTAGTTCGAGCTCCATGGCGGACGCACCATGTCGTTCCAGATGCCCTGAAGGTTCGCGGGCTGCGTGCCCGGGCGGCTGCTCGCGGCGAGCAGGTAACGGCCGTACGCGAAGAGCAGCGCGACCAGTTGCGGATCGCTCGCGCCCGACTTCGCGATCCGCTCGACGGTCGTCGCCGTGGCAGGCGACGTCGACGCGCCGAGGTCGAGCGTGACGCGCGACATGATCGCGGCGTGATCCGACTCGTGCGCGCGGCGGAGGCTCTCCCACGTGTCGCGCGTCGCGGCGTCGAGCGTGCCGAGGACGACCGGCGCCGGGTCGCGATACCGTCCCGCGCGCGAGTTCTCGAACCCGTCGTAGCCCGTCGCGGCCGCCAGGAGCAGGATGACCTCGTCGGCGGCGTCGACGCGCAGGCCGTCCGTGTCGGCCGCCGCCGAGCCGCCGTGCACGACAGCCCTGCACCGCACTTCGAAGCGCAGCCCCGCGTCGCTGGCGTACTGCACCGGGGTCTTCTGATCGTGGTAGCTCGGATCCGAATGCGACGGCGCGCGACCAGTCAGTCGAAGATCGCTGGCGACGCGCTTCGGTGTGGAACCGGTGGAGGCTCGACAGCCGCGCCTGGAAGGTCAGGGCGCCAGGCGCATCCGCCGACAGCCTGAGCGCGATCACCTGACCCGGCGCGCTCGCGAAGCACTCACGTCTGAACGTCGTCCCGCCGACCCGGTACGTCACCGTCGAGACGCCAGTCGTCAGGTCGAGCGCGCGGCGATATTTCTGGCCGATGTCGCCGTGCGCGAAGGTGACGTGCAGATCGCCGAGCGGCTGATACGCCTCCGTGAACGGGCCCATCATCCCCTTCGCGAGCTGGTCGGCGTCCACGTAGCGGCCCTCGGCGACCGCGCGGCGGATATCGGGGAGTACGTCCTTCGCCTTCGGGTTGTCCCAGTCTCTCGGCGCGCCCGACCACAGCGTGTCGTCGTTCAGCTGCAGGTGCTCCTCGATGACCTCGCCGAAGATCATCGCGCCGAGGCGTCCGTTGCCGATCGGAAGGGCCTGCACCCACTGGCTGGCGGGACGGTCGTACCACAGCTCGAGCGGCGCAGTGTTGTTGCCGTCGGCGGCGAGGCGCAGCGGCCATCGTGCCTGCGCGGCGAGCATCGCCAGCGCCTGCACGAATCGCCGCCGTGAGAGGGAGAAGATGCCGGGATCGCCGCTCATGCGGCCGTGTGCGACGCCGGCGTGGACGTCCGCGATGAAGGAAGCAGCAGGTCGAGGCCGGCGATCCGCTCGGTGCGGAACGTCAGGACGACGGCGACGGCGACGAGCTCGATCAGGTTCTTGCTCACGAGCATGTACTCGCCCTCCTGGCCGGGCACCGGCGTGCCGGTGAGGGGAATCGCCGAGAGGTAGAAGAGCGCCAGCATCACCATCGCGCCCCAGCACCCGACGCGCGTGAACAGCCCGAGCATCAGCGAGAGGCCCACGAGCACGAGGCCGATCGGGACGGCGAGATCGATCCAGGAGCCCGCCGAGGCGCCGAGCGCATGAAACACGCCGGCGAGCGGCCCGGTCGCGGCCGCGAGATATCCGGCGGCGCTCCACTTTCCGATGGGCGTCCCGCCGCGCGCCCATGCCGGCAGCACGAGCTTGTAGTAGCCCTCGTACAGAAAGTGCCAGCCGATCAACGTGCGGAGCAGGACGAGCGTGACCCCTTGAGCGCGCGAGAGCGTCGGCATCCGGCGCTCCGCTACGTCCGCGCCGCGGTCGGCGGCGGGATCTCGAGGCGCGTCTTCTTCTCGATCGCCTCGACGGCTGTGATGCACGCGCGGGCCGATCCCATCGCGCGGTCCGGGCCGCACAGCAGCGGCGCGCCCGTGCGCACCGCCGAACAGAAGGCGGAGATCTCGTTCTTGTACGCCAGCAGCCGATCGCCGGTCGTCGTGGACGCGCCGGCGCCGCGACCCGCGGCGTCCGCCACGCGGCTCTCGGACGCCTCCAGCGCGGGCCCGTTGCCCTTTGGCGTCACCTCGAGGCCTGTCGCCGGCTTGCCGGTCGACTCGTCGAAGAGGTAGGCCTCGGCCTCGCCCTGCAGGATCAGCGTCGCCTTCGTGCCGAAGAACGCCTCGTAGTAGTGATCGAACGCGTTCGACTCGATCGACGAGAAGACCGCGGTGCGTCCGCCGTCGTACTCCCACGTCGCGTACACGTGGTCGGGCACCTCGCGGCCGTCGTTGAAGCGGTAGATGCCGCCGGTGCCCATCACCGACGTCGGCTCCGCGCCGAAGAACCAGTTGACGATGTTCATCTCGTGGCTGGCCAGCTCCGCGATGAGCCCGCGCGAGTAGCGCTTGTAGAGGCGCCAGTTCCACAGATGCTCGAACGTCGGGTAGCCCCACTTCGACGGGTTGTAGTCCTTCGACGGCGGCTCGCCCTGACGCCGCCAGTTGCCGTTCCTGTGCCAGAGAATGCGCGAGAGATAGACGTCGCCGAGCAGTCCCGTCTTGATGATGCCTTCGTGCGCGGCCTGGTACATCGGGTTGTAGTTGCGCTGATAGCCGATCTCCAGGACCTTCCGATTCTTCAGCGCCGTCTGCCGCATGCGTTCGCAGCCCGCGACGTCCCACGCCATCATCTTCTCGCACAGCACGTGCTTGCCCGCGTCGAGGCACCCGCACACGATGTCCGCGTGGGCCCAGAGGGGGACGGCCACGACGACGCCCTCGATGTCTTCGTGGGCGATCATGTCCTGCCAGTCGGCGTAGTGTTTCGCGGCCGGGCGTCCCTGCTTCTGCAGCACCTCGTCGGACTTCGCGAGCTGCGACGGGTTGATGTCGGCCATCGCGGGCACGGTCGCGTAGGCGGGATCGACCTGTGCGAGCAGCACGCGGCCCTCGCCTCCGACGCCGATGAAGCCGATCCGCATCGGACCGCCGCGCACGGGCCCGCTGACGGCCGCGGCGGCGCCAAGGCCGGCGAGCGCCGGCACTCCGGCGACGGCCTTCAGGAAGTTGCGTCGGCCGATCGCCTGCTGTTCAGGCGTGAGGTTCACAGCTTCCTCCACAACGGCGCCACGGTAGCGCCCGACAACGCGGGGACGCCAGGACTGGTCGTCCGGGGTGATGAGCGCCAGCGTGCCCGGGTGCGCGTCGCAGTACGCCCGCGCGAGCTCGATGCCGCCAACGAAGAACGCCGTCGCGAGGGCGTCGGCGGTGGCGGCGTCGGCGCTGACCACCGTCGCGTTCACGACGCCGGACGCGGGACGTCCAGTGCGGGGATCGAGGATGTGGCCGTACCGGCGGCCGTTGACCTCGACGAACTGCTCGCCGGCGCCGCTGGTGCCGAGCGCCGCGTTGCGCAGCCGCAGGCGCGCGAGCACGCGCCGCGTCGGGCTCGTCGCCGTCACGTCCACCCTCCACCCGTCGTCCATGCCGCCGAGCGCGAGGATCGAGCTGCTGCCGGCGGAGACCAGCGCCTCGCGCACGCCCTGGCGCCAGAGCGCGGCGCCGATCGCCTGCACGGCGAAGCCCTTGCCCACGGCGCCGAGGTTCACTGCGGCGCCCGGCGTCGAGAGCGACACGCGATTTGTCTCGACGTCGCAGGACAGGTTGTCCATCCCGACGAGCGCCAGCGCCTGCATCGATCTCCGAGTCGGCGGGCACGCGTCCGTCGCGCCGCAGGAAGCCCCAGCAGCGGCTGAGCGGCGTGGACGTGATGTCGAACGCGCCGCCAGTGGCGGCTGACAGCTGCTGGCAACGGGACAGCAGCGCCACCACATCGTTGCTCGCCGTGATCGCGCCGATGCCGGCCTGCTGGTTGATGCGGCTGATCTCGCTCGTCTCGCGAAAGACCGACAGCAGGGCCTCGAGGCGTTCGGCCTCTTCGAGCGCTTCGCGCGCGGCAGGGATCTCCGACGCGCGCTCGCCGGAGAGGGTGATCTCGAACCGGCACGCCATCGCGCGGCGATGCACGCGGATCCAATGCCCGTCGCGAGGCTCGCCGTCGTTTCTCCAGGCGATGGAAAGCAGGTCGCGTCGTGTGAGCCCCTCTGCGGGGACCGGCAGCCGTGGATCGGCGATGCGAGTGGACACTGCGTGACTCCGGGGAGCCTGACCGGCTCACCGTACGGCGGTACGCAGGGTGACGTCAACTGCTCCAATTGGGAAAAGCCGGGTCGAGCGGGTCTGGGCAGGTCGATCAGGTCGATCAGGTCGATCAGGTCGAGTCGGGTCTGGTCGAACTGAGTTCGGCGGGTCGACGCGGATCAGCGACCTGACCGACCCGACAGACCCGCCACGACCTGCTCGACCCGCGACCCGCTCGACCTGCTCGACCCGCCTGACCTGATCGACCCGCCTTGACCTGCTCGACCCGCTCGACCCGAGTAACATGTCCCCCGGAGGTCAGCGGAATGATCGGCATGGACCAGGCGCCCACCGTCGGCGACCTGTTGCCGAAAGCCAGAGGCGTCTTCGAACGGTCGGCGGCGAAGATCCTGGCGCTCGAAGCGCGATGGGATCCGGCCGACGGCGCGCCTGTGTTCACGGTGGACGGCATCTACCGCGCCCGGGGGTGGACCGAGTGGACGCAGGGCTTCCAGTTCGGCGCCGCGCTGCTGCAGTTCGACGCCACCGGCGACCGCGCGTTCCTCGAGCTCGGCCGCTCGCGGACGGTCGAGCGCATGGCGTCGCATCTGACGCATGTCGGCGTGCACGACCACGGATTCAACAACGTCAGCACCTACGGCACGCTCTGGCGTCTCGCGCGCGAAGGCCGGATCGACGCGTCCGAGTGGGAGCGCCAGTTCTACGAGCTGGCGCTGAAGGTGAGCGGCGCCGTCCAGGCCTCGCGGTGGACGCCGATCCCGGGCGGCGGGTTCATCCACTCGTTCAACGGCGCGCACTCGCTCTTCGTCGACACCATCCGCTCGCTTCGGGCCCTGGCGATCTCGCACCGCCTCGGCCATCGGCTCTCCGGAGAGCAGGACGCGTCGATCAGCCTCCTCGATCGCCTGGTGCAGCACGCGCGCGCCACCGCCTTGTACAGCGTTTATTACGGGGAGGGGCGCGATCACTACGACCTGCGCGGCCGCACGGCGCACGAGAGCCTCTTCAACGCGGCGAACGGCTCGTACCGCGGACCAAGCAGCCAGCAGGGCTATTCGCCGTTCTCGACCTGGACGCGCGGGCTGGCATGGGCGATCCTCGGCTTCGCCGAAGAGCTCGAGTTCATCGACACGCTGAGGGACGTCGATCTTGCGGCATTCGACGGCAAGACGCCGGTGCTCGAGTGGATGCTCGAGGCCGCGCAGGCGACGGCCGACTTCTACGTCACCTGCGCGGCGGCGAGCGACGGCATTCCGTACTGGGACACCGGGGCGCCTGGCCTTGCGGCGCTCGGCGACTGGGGCGCGCGCCCGGCGGATCCGTTCAACGACCACGAGCCGGTCGACAGCTCTGCCGCCGCCATTGCGGCGCAGGGACTTCTCAGGCTCGGCCACTGGATGGACGCCCACAACCTGGGCGGCGAGATGTACACGCGCGCCGGACTCGTGACGCTCAGCACGCTTTTCGATCCCGGCGGCCCGTACCTCTCGAGCGATCCGGGCCACGAAGGGCTGCTGCTGCACTCGGTGTATCACTGGCCCAACGGTTGGGACCACGTGCCGTCCGGATCGCGGATTCCGCGCGGCGAATCGAGCCAGTGGGGCGACTACCATGCCCGTGAAGCCGCGCTCTACCTGCTGCGGCTCGGGACGAGCGCCGCGCCGTATCTGACCTTCTTCGGTCCTGCCGGAGCGGCGCGATGACCGCGACGCGACGCCCGGTCGCGCTGGTCACCGGCGGCACGCGCGGCATCGGCCTGGGCATCGCGCGCGCGCTGGCGGCGCGCGGATGGGATCTCGCGCTCGGCGGCATGCGACCTGCCGCCGACGTCGAGGCCGTCGTCAGCGAACTTCGAGACGCTGGCGCCGACGTCGTCTACGTGGCCGGCGATATCGCGAGCGCAGCCGATCGGTCCGCGCTGGTCGATGCCACCGAGGCGCATTTCGGCCGGCTGAACGCGCTCGTCAACAACGCCGGCCGCGCGCCGCGCGTCCGCGCGGATTTGCTCGAGGCCACCGAAGAGAGCTTCGAGGAAGTGCTGCGCACGAACCTGCAGGGCCCGTACTTCCTGACGCAGCGCGTCGCGCCGCTGCTCGTGGAGCGACGCCGCGCGGCGCCAGACGAGCCGGTCGCGATCGTGTTCGTCACCTCGGTCTCCGCGACGATGGTGTCGCCGAATCGAGGGGAGTATTGCGTGAGCAAGGCGGGGCTCGCGATGGCGTCCTCGCTCTTCGCCGTCAGGCTGGCGGCCGACGGCGTGCCGGTGTTCGAAGTGCGGCCCGGCGTCATTGCCACCGACATGACGGCGAAGGTGAAAGAGACGTACGACCGCCGCATCGCCGACGGCCTGATTCCATCGGGCCGCTGGGGCACGCCGGAAGACGTCGGGAAGGTGGTCGCCGCGCTCGTCGCCGGCGACGTGCCGTATGCCACCGGATCGGTGATTCACGTGGACGGCGCGCTCGCGGTACCGCGACTGTAGGATACGCGAAATAGGCAATAGCGAATAGGCAATAGGACTAGGCCCGAGTCACGCAGCCGTCGCCTATGTCTGTAGTCCTATTTCCTATCTGTCCTATTTGCTATTTCGGAGCGTCTCGTCCGTGTCCATTCGTGTGCCTCTCGCTGCTCGCGGCGCTCGCCGTTCTGACTGCGACCGGCGCCCGCTTCCCAGGAGTCTCGCCCGATGCCCGAGGTCCGCTTCATGACGCTCGACCCCGGCCACTTCCACGCGAGCCTCGTGCAGAAGGAGATGTATCCGGGCGTCGCGCCGAAGGTCGATGTCTACGCGCCGCTCGGGTCGGACCTCACCGAGCACCTCGGACGCATCGTCGCGTTCAACACGCGCGCCGAGAAGCCGACCGCCTGGCAGCTCGAGATCCACACCGGCCCCGACTTCTTCGAGCGCATGCTCCGCGAGAAGCCCGGCAACGTCGTCGTCATCTCGGGACGGAACAACGGGAAGATCGAGCGGATCGGGCGATCTGTCGAGGCAGGACTGAACGTGCTCGCCGACAAGCCGTGGATTCTGAAATCCGCGGACCTGCCCGCGCTCGACAAGGCGCTCGCCACTGCCGACCAGAAAGGCGTCGTCGCCTACGACATCATGACCGAGCGGTTCGAGGTGACGACCGCACTCCAGCGGGAGCTGGTGAACGACGCCGCCGTCTCGGGCGGCATCGGGCCGGGCACGCCCGATCAGCCCGCCGTCTACATGGAAAGCGTGCATCACCTGCTGAAGCTCGTCGCCGGCGCGCCGAACATCCGGCCCGCGTGGTTCTTCGATCCCGTCGCAGCAGGGAGAGGGCCTGAACGACATCGGCACGCACCTGGTCGATCTGGTGCAGTGGACGCTGTACCCGAATCAGGCGATCGACTACCGGCAGGACGTGAAGGTGCTGTCGGCTCAGCGATGGCCGACGCCGATCAGCGAGGCCAACTTCAAGCGGGTGACCGGCGGACAGGCGTTTCCCGCGAGCGTCCTGCCACGGGTCGAGAACGGCACCCTGCAGTACGACTGCAACACGCTCGTCTCGTACTCGGTCCGCGGAACGAACGTCACGCTGAACGTGATCTGGGACTGGGAGCCGCCGGCGGGCGCGGGCGATCGCCACTACGCGATCTATCGAGGCCGCAAGGCCGCCGTCGAGATTCGGCAGACGAAGGCCGACAGTTACCTGCCGGAGCTGTCTGTGATTCCGAACCAGGCGTCAGACGCGCCGGCGCTGCTCGCTGCCGTGAACGCGCGGCTGAAGGCGCTCGGGGCGACCTTCGACGGCGTCACTGCTGAAATGAAGGACGGCCGGATTCACGTCGCGATCCCGGCGCGCTACCGCGTCGGCCACGAAGCGCACTTCGCGCAGGTCACCAGGAACTTCCTGTCGTATCTGCAGGACCGATCGAAGCTGCCGACGTGGGAGCGCCCGAACATGCTGGCGAAGTACTACGTGACGACGACGGGGACGGAGCTCAGTCACGAGTCGCCGGTGAAAGTGGCGCCGCGGACTTGCGCCGGAATAGCTGCCGTAGGGCACGGCTTCTGGCCGTGCCAAGCCTGCCGACTCGGCGCGGCTGAGCCGCGCCCACGGCACGGCTCGGCACCGCGACCGTGCACGCATGAACCGGCCCTGCGCTACACGTCGCGTGAGGTGTTCCACCCGCCCCGTGCTGTCGCCGATCTGATCTTCCCGCACGCCCACGCGATCCAGCAGCGTCAGGTAGAAGTTCGTCATCGGCGTGTTGTCGTCGTAGACGAGGTGTCTGTCGCCCTTGAGGCCGGCGCCGCCGCCGACGAGCAGCACGGGCAGGTTCTCGTGCGTGTGCTTGTTGCCGTCCGCGATGCCGCTGCCGTAGACGATGACGGTGTGGTCGAGGACGGTGCCGTCGCCCTCGGGCATCGCCGCGAGCTTGCCGACGAACCTGGCGAACTGCTCCATGTGGAACACGTTCACCTTCGTCACCTTCTCGATCCACTCCGGGTTGTCGCGATGGTGGGTGAGCGGGTGGTGCGGGTCGGGCACGCCGATCTCGGGATACGTCCGCAGGCTGCCCTCGCGGCCCATCATCAGCGTCGAGACGCGCGTCAGATCCGACTGCAGCGCGAGCGCCTGCATGTCGAACATCAGCGATCGCGTAGTCGCCGTAGAGCACCGGGACGCCGCTCGGCATGTCGAAGTCCGGCGTCACCTCGGTCGTGTCGCGCTCGGCGATCTCGATCCGCCGCTCGATCTCCCGCACTGACGTCAGGTACTCGTCCACCTTCCGGCGATCCGCCGGGCCCAGCGTGACGACCAGAGACGACGTGCGCTCGGCGACGATGTCGAGGATGCTGCGGCGATCGCGGCGGCGGATGGCTTTCGTCGCCGGATCGAGGCCTGCGTCGCCGCCGAAGAGGCGCTCGAAGGCCAATCGGGGGTTCGTCTCGGGCGGCATCGGCGAGGTCGGGCTGCGCCACGAGAGGCTGTTCGTGTAGGCGCAGCTGTAGCCCGAGTCGCAGTTGCCGACCGTGCGCGAGTCGTCGCAGCCCAGCTCGATCGACGGGAAGCGCGAGTCGGCGCCGATGTGCTGCGCGGCGATCTGATCCACCGACACGCCGGCCTGGATGTCTTCGCCGGCCGTCTTCTTCGGGTGCACGCCGGTCAGGTAACAGGCGGCCGCGCGGGCGTGGTCGCCTGCGCCGTCCTCGAGCGCGTTCGCGTTGTGCTGCGCCAGGCCGCTCAACACCAGCGTCTGCGAGCGGTAGGCTTCGAGCGGCTTCAGAATCCGGGGAAACGCGAAGCCGGCGCCCGATTCGACCGGCGTCCACGCGTCCATCGTCACGCCGTTCGGCACGTACGTGAAGGCCAGGCGTGTCGGCGCGCGCTTCACCGCTGCGGCGGCCATCGCCGGCGTCATCGCGTCGAGCATCGGCAGCGCGAGCGAGACGCCGAGGCCCTTCAGGAATGTGCGTCGCGGAAGGTGCTTGCCGGTGATGATCATTGCGCGGCGGTCCCTGCCCGCATCTGGAACTGCGGGCTCTGCACGATGTCGGTGATGAGGGCGGAGAACTTGTAGCCGTCCGCGGCGACCTGACGCGAGATGCGGCGGACGGTGGCGCGATCGGCGGGCTCGAGGCCGCGGCCGAGCGCATAGGTCAGCAGCTTCGACGTCAGCGCGCGCGTGAAGAGCTCGGGCTCCGTGTTGAGGATCGCCGCGAGCTCCACGGGGCCGTCGAACTTGCGGCCATCGGGAAGCTGGCCCGTCGGGTCGACCGCGAACTTGCCGTCGACCGTGCGCCATTCGCCGATGCCGTCGAAGTTCTCGAGGCCGAAGCCGAGCGGATCCATCCGCCGGTGGCACGACGCGCACGTCGGATCCTTCCGGTGCACTTCCATCTGCTCGCGCAGCGTCGTCGTCGTGCCGACGGCGGACTCGTCGAGCCGCGGCACGTTGTTCGGCGGGGGCGGCGGCGCCGAGTTCAGCAGGTTCTCGAGCACCCACTTGCCGCGCAGCACGGGCGAGGTGCGCGTCGCGTACGAAGACACGGTGAGGATGCTGGCCTGCATCAGCACGCCCGCTCGAGGCGTGCCGGTGAGATCCACGCGACGGAACTCCGGACCCGTGACGCCCGGGATGCCGTAGTGGCGCGCGAGCCGTTCGTTCATGAACGTGTACTTCGCGTCGAGGAAGTCGAGGATGCTGCGGTCTTCCCGGATGATTGTCGAGAAGAAGAGCTCGGTCTCCTTGCGCATCGACAGCCGGAGGTAGTCCTCGAAGTCCGGGAACTTGTCGGCGTCGGGCCGCACCGATTCGAGCGCGCGAGTCTGCAGCCACTGTCCGCCGAACTGCTCGACGAACGATTCGGATTTCGGATCGCGCAGCATGCGCCCGACTTGCGCCTCGAGGACCGCCGGCGTGCGCAGCTGGTGCGTCGCGGCGAGGCGCCGCAGCTCGGCGTCCGGCATGCTGGCCCAGAGGAAGTAGGAGAGCCGCGTCGCCAGCTCGTAGTCGGAGACGGCCCGCGGGTCCGGCGTCGACGGCATCCGTTCCAGGCGGAACAGGAAGTCGGGCGAGACGAGCACCCCCTGCAGGGCCAGCGCGATGCCTTCCTCGAACGATCCGCCGCGCTTGCGGACATCGGAGTAGAGCTTGAGATACGGCTGGCGTTCCGCGACGGTCACGGGACGCCTGAACGCGCGGGCCGCGAGGCTCGCGACGATCTGCTGCGGGCACGTCGCCAGGTGATGTCCGGGCCGATGACCGCAGATGAAGATCCTCTTGTAGGCCACGGGTGAGGGCGTGGTCACCTGCTTGTAGGGCCCGTTGAGCTCGAGGTACGACACGCGCACGTTGTTCGCGGGCGGCGTGTCCTTGTGCTCTTCCTCGAAGTGCTTGCGGGCCTTCTCGATCTGCTCGGGCGTCGCGTCGGGCCAGGGCTTGAACACGGGCGGCGGGGGAATGGGCCGCGCCGACGGGTTCGGGCCGTTGTAGGTCGTGGGCAGGCCCTCGTACAGATGCGGGATCGCGACGGCGAGCCAGTGCGTGCCCGGCTTCAGGTGGACGGTGAACTCGACGCCCTTGCTCAGGAAGTCCTGCTGGTCGTCCGAGAACGAGGCCAGGGCTTCGGGGTCGAGCCCCTTCGATTCGACGACGACGCCGTCAATCCAGAGCGTCAGCTGAATCGGGTCAGAGCCTGCCGGCCGCGTGCCGCCCGCGACGGCGTGAATCACGTAGTCGGCTTCGACCGGGACGCGGTGCTCCGCGTGAAACGCGTTGGCGAGGCTCAGGCCGGTGACGTCGTAGGCTGCGGGCACCAGCGGGCTCGGGTTGATCTTCCGGGACCGCGGCGACAGCTTCTCGAGCATCGGCTTCATCGGCGCGGCGCCGAAGATCGCCGTGCGCGACACCTTCTCGGCGGCCGACAGGTACTTCTCCATCAGCACGGGCGGCAGCGACAGCACCGCGCCGATCGTGTCGAAGCCGTAACCGGTGTCGTCCTGCGGGAAGTCGTCGGCGGGGCGCAGGTCGAGGCCGACCAGATCGCGAACCGTGTTGTTGTATTCCGCGCGGTTCAGCCGGCGGACGACCAGGTGCCCGGGATTTGGCGGCGCCGTCGCGTCCGCCGCGGTGACTTCGTCCGAGATCCACTTCGTCACACGCGCGACATCTTCCGGCTCCGGGCGGATCTCGTCGTCCGGCGGCATCTCGCCGCTGCGGAGCTTCTGCACGACGAGGTCCCAGGTGTCCGGCGCGGCAGTGACGTCGGCCGCGGTCTGGAATTTCGAAAGGTCGAGGCTGCCCTTGTGGTGCCGCGTGTCGTGGCAGTCGTAGCAATGTTCCGCAAAGAACGGTTGAATCGACGACTCGAACGCGGCGGGCACCGGCGCGGCGCTGGCGCGCGGCCGGGTCGCGGTCAGGCCACAGAGGCCGAGCAGGGCGAGCAGCAGAACAGCACGTCGCACGTGATTCCATCGATTGTCGGCGTTGCCGCGGCCACGGTCAAGCCGAGGACCGGATTGCGGATTGCCGGTTGGCGATTGCGGGTTGTTCGAGCCAGGCTCGTGCCGTATCGCCCTGCTGTGCTCCGTCCGACGTGCGCAATCCGCGACCTAACCCGCAACCGGCAATCCGCAATCGACAACCAGCAACCATCAACCCGTTTCATCGATACAATGAACGCCCCGTGGAGTCTCCCCAGATGCAGCGTGTGAAGTTGGCGGCCGCCGTCGTGTGTGCCGCTGTCCTGGCGGCGCCGATGGCGCGTGCCGCGGATCGCCCTCCGCAGAAGGTCGACAACGGCGTGCTCGTGCCGTTGGCCGGCGCGACGTTGAAGGTGGAAGTCTGCACGGACGACGTGGTGCGGATCGCGTATGCGGGAGACGCGTCGGTGTTCGATCGCCCGTCCGTGGTGACCGCGCCGAAGCAGTGCGGCGGCGCGACGTGGCACGCCACGATTGGCGACGCGAGCGTCGTCGTGCAGACCGCGAAGCTGCGCGTGACGGTGAGCCGCATGACGGGTCGCGTGCGCTTCACCGACCTCAAGGGCGTGCCGATCCTCTCGGAAGCGAGCCGCAGCCTGGCGGCCGCCGAAGTGCAGGGCGAGCGCACGTTTCACGTGCGTCAGCAGTGGCTGCCGAACGCCGACGAGTCGCTCTACGGCCTCGGCCAGCAACAGCTCGGCCTGATGGACATCAAGGGCTACGACCTCGATCTCTGGCAGTACAACGTCAGCGACGTCGTCCCCGTGCTCGTGTCGAGCCGCGGCTACGGGATTCTCTGGAACAACATGTCGCTGACGCGGTTCGGCGATCTCAGGACGGCCGCGGCGATGCCGGCGGCGGCGCTCCTCGACGAGAGCGGCAAGCCCGGCGGCCTGACCGGCCACTACTTCGCCGGCGCGCACTTCGAGCGTGAGGTTGCCTCGCGCGTCGATCCGGCGATCGACATCCAGCTGGCGGGCAAGCCGTCGCAGAACACGAGGATCCATCCCGCGCTTCCGGCCGAGGGCGACGCGAGCGTGCGGTGGGTCGGATCCGTCGTCGCGCCGGCCACCGGCGACTTCACGTTCCAGACGTTCTCGAACGCCGGCCTGAAGATGTGGGTCGACGATCGTCTCGTCGTCGATCACTGGCGACAGGGCTGGCTGCCCTGGAACGACGTCGCGCGAATCGCGATGACGAAGGGCCATCGCTACAAGCTCGTCGTCGAGTGGTCGAAGGATCAGGGCGACACGTGTCAGGTGCGCTGGAAGACGCCCGCGCCATCGCAGAACACGTCGCTCTGGTCGGAAGTTGGCGACGGCATCGACTACTACTTCTTCTACGGCCCCGAGCTCGACGCCGTCGTCGCCGGCTATCGCCGCGTGACGGGGCAGGCGCCGATGATGCCGCGCTGGGCCTTCGGCTTCTGGCAGTCGCGCGAGCGCTACAAGACGCAGCAGGAAAGCCTCGACGTGCTCGACGGCTTCCGCTCGCGGCACATCCCGATCGACGTCATCGTCCAGGACTGGCAGTACCTGGAAGATCGACACGTGGGGATCGCATCAGTTCGACAAGGAGCGATTCCCCGATCCTGACGAGTGGATCCGCCAGATTCACGCGAAGCACGCGAAGCTGATGCTGTCGGTCTGGGGCAAGTTCTATCCGGGCACCGCGAACTTCGACGCGATGCACGGCGCCGGCTATCTCTACGAAGGGCCGCTGAAGGATCACCTCAAGGACTGGCTCGGGTATCCCTACACCTTCTACGACGCGTTCAATCCCGGCGCGCGCAAGATGTTCTGGGATCAGGTGAAGCCGGCGCTGTTCGACAAGGGCGTCGACGCGTGGTGGATGGACGCGACGGAGCCGGATCTGATGCAGCCGCTCGAGACGCTCGACGGCCAGCGCACCTACGCGAACCCGACGGCGCATGGGGACGGGCGCCCGCGTGCTGAACGGATATTCGCTGGTGAACAGCCAGGGCATCTACGAAGGGCAGCGCGCCACGGCGCCCGACCAGCGCGTGTTCATCCTCACGCGCTCCGCGTTCGCGGGATTGCAGCGCTACGCGACCGCGATGTGGTCCGGCGACATCACCACGACGTGGACGTCCTTCAGGAAGCAGATTCCTGCAGGTCTCGGCTTTTCGCTGTCGGGCGTGCCTTACTGGGCGACGGACACCGGCGGTTTTGCCACGCCGCCGAGATTCGGCAACCTGCCGCAGACGCCCGACGCGGCGGACGAGTGGAAAGAGCTCAACGTCCGCTGGTTCCAATACAGCACGTTCACGCCGCTCCTGCGGGTGCACGGCCAGTCGCCGAACCGCGAGATGTGGTTCCTCGGCGGCGAGTCCGATCCCGCCTACCAGACCGAGCTGAAGTTCGATCGCCTGCGCTACCGGCTGCTGCCGTACGTCTATTCGCTGGCCGGCGACGTCACGCATCACGCCGGCACGATGCTTCGGCCGCTGGTGATGGATTTCCGCCTCGACCCGGCGGCGCGTGGCATCGGCGACCAGTACATGTTCGGTCCCGCGTTTCTGGTCAGCCCCGTGACGACCTATCGTGCGCGCAGCCGGACCGTCTATCTGCCGAAAGGCACGCTCTGGTACGACCTCTGGACGGGCCAGCCGATGGCGGGCGGCCAGCGCATCAGCGCGCCGGCGCCGTATGACACGCTGCCGGTGCACGTACGCGCCGGATCGATCGTGCCGGTCGGGCCCGACCTCGAATACACCGACGAGAAGGCGGCCGATCCGATCACGCTGTACGTCTACGCCGGCGCAGACGGCGCGTTCTCGCTCTACGAAGACGACGGCACGACGTACGGATACGAGAAGGGCGCAAGCGCGGTCATTCCGATCGCCTGGGACGACGCGTCCGGGCATCTCGCGATCGGCGCGCGCACCGGAACGTTTCCCGGCATGCTCGAGTCGCGCACGTTCAAGGTCGTGCTCGTCTCGGCGTCCTCGCCGGTGGGGCTGCTCGCCGAGCCGCCAACGACGAAGACCGTCACCTACACGGGCGCGCCGGTCACGGTGGACTTCGGAGCGAAGTGATGACCCGCGCGGCGCTCGCGTTCGTCGTCCTGCTGGCGGCGATGGCGTCGATGGACGACTCGACGTCGTTGACGGACATTCGCGTCGACCAGGTCGGCTACGCGTCGAGCGCGCCGAAGCTCGCGATGGTCGTCAACGACAGCGCGACGGGCGCGTTTTCGGTCGTGCGGGCCAGCGACGGCACGTCGGTCTCGACGGGCACGCTTGGCCCGCCGAAGCGCGACGCCGACAGCGGCGATCTCGTGCGCGTCGCCGACTTCTCGGGTCTCACGGCTGACGGCACGTATTACCTCGACGTCGCCGGCGTCGGCCGCAGCTACCCGTTCATCGTGGGGCGCGACGTCTATCACCGCGCGTACTACCTGGCCGCGCGCTCCTACTACGGCCAGCGCTGCGGCACCGCAGTCGATCTCGGCCCGGAGTTCCCCGGCTACAAGCACGACGCCTGTCACCTCAACGGCGCGTACCATCCCTCGTCCGGGAAGTCGGGCCCGCATCCGTCGGCCGGCGGCTGGCACGACGCCGGCGACTACGGCCGCTACGTGGTGAACTCCGGCATCGCGACGAGCACGCTGCTGCTCACGTATCAGCAGTTCGCCCGGCGCGTGCAGCGCGTGAGCCTCGACATCCCCGAGTCGAAGAACACGACGCCGGACCTGCTGGACGAGGCCCGCTGGAACCTCGATTGGATGCTGTCGATGCAGGACGTCGACGGCGGCGTCTGGCAGAAGCAGACGAGCGAGGGCTTCGCGGGGTTCGTGAAGCCGGAAGACGACAAGTCGGTGAGCTACGTGATCGGCACCGGCCACGAGCCGTTCAAGAGCACGTGCGCGACGGCCGATCTGGCGGCGACCGCGGCCATCGCAAGTCGTCTGTTCCGGGAATTCGATCCGGCGTACGCGGATCGCACGCTGGCCGCCGCGAAGAACGCCTACGAGTGGGCCGATCGCAATCCGAAGGAGATTTTCAAGAACCCGGCCGGCGTCTCCACTGGCGAGTATGGCGACGCCGACTGCTCGGACGAGCGGTTCTGGGCCGCGGCGGAGTTGTGGAACACGACAGGCATGGCCGTCTACGACCGCTACGTCACGACGCACTACGACGAGTTCCTGCCGGCGCTGCGCCCCGTCGGCCCGCAGGGATGGGGCAGCGTCGCGCCGCTCGGGCTCTGGAGCTACGCGCTGGGCGCCGGCGGCAAGGCGCCGGTCGTGAACGCCATCAAGCAGGCGACGTTCGCGGCGGCCGACGCGATCGTCGAGCGGACGGCGTCGGACGGCTATCGCGTGAGCCTGGCGTGGAAGGACTACGTGTGGGGATCGAACGCGGTGGCCGCCAACTACGCGATGGAGCTGTTGCTGGCCGATCGCATGCGGCACGACCCGCGCTACGTCGACGCGGCGCTCGACAACCTGCACTACCTGCTCGGCAGGAACGGGCTTGGCCGCTCGTTCGTGACGCAGGTGGGCGCCAACGCCGTGCTGAACCCGCATCACCGCCCGAGCGCCGCCGACAACAACGTGTTGCCGTGGCCGGGATTGCTCTCAGGCGGACCGAACGGGCGTCGGCAGGATCCCGCGATGCGCAAGCTGCCCGAGCTGCCGCCCGCGAAGATGTTCCTCGACGAGCAGGCCAGTTACGCGACCAACGAGGTCGCGATCAACTGGAACGCGCCGCTGGTGTTCGTCCTGGCGTCGACGTTGCCGCAGGAGTAGGTCTGTGGGGCTGTAGGTCGGTGGGTCTGTAGGTCGGTGGGTCCATGGAGTCCATGCGGTCCATGGGGACTCAGCCTGGATTCACTTCTCCGTCCCAGCCATCGTGAATCGCGGGATCGGCACCGTCTTGAAGGTGTCTGCCAGCTCGGTGATGTCGATTCGCGTGTCCACCGGCACGTCGTGAAACACCTGGGTCGTGCCGCTGACGGGCCACTTGATCTCGACGGTCTTCACGATCTTCGCCTTGCCGACGCCGATGTGCTGCAGGAGCGGTGACGCGCCGAACGAGCCGCCGCTGGTGACCTCGCGGTAGCGGATCGGCGACGGCGTGCCCGAGCCGTCGATGGTCAGCGTGATCTTCGCGCCGATCGCCATGCGGTTCGTCTTGACGCCGTGCAGCCGCACCTCGAGCCAGTGGTTGCCGAAGCCGCCGGGGTTGTGGAAGAGCGCCTCGTCGTACTTGTCGCCCTGGACGGCGCCGCCGCGTGTTCAGCACCACGTCCTCGTTGCCGTCGCCGTCGAGATCCGCGAACGCGATGCCGTGGCCCTTCTGCAGGTGCCCGGTGCCCGTCGCGTCGGTGACGTCCACGAACTGCCGGCCGCCCTCGTTCTTGAACATGATGTTCGGCATCAGCGACGCGAACGACGGCGAGCCGGTGCCGAGATAGAAGTCGAGGTAGCCGTCGTTGTCGAGGTCGCCGAAGTTGGAGCCCATCGACGGGACGACGCGGTCGAGGCCGACGTCCTTCGAGACGTCGGTGAACGTCCCGTCGTGGTTGTTGTGATAGAGCGCCAGCGCCCTCGCCCTGAATCGGCTGGTGCAGGTAGTACTTCAGGAACTCCTCGACCGATGTCACGTACGACGACACGAAGATGTCGAGCCAGCCGTCGTTGTCGTAGTCGAAGAACCACGTCGGGAAGCTCGCGAACGGCTTCTCGACGTGGAGCGTGCTTGCCGACTTCGGTGAACGTGCCGTCCCGGTTGTTGTGGTACAGCAGGTTGTCCCCGAACATGTTCGAGATGTAGAGGTCGGGGTAGCCGTCGTTGTCGTAGTCGCCGAAGTTGGTGCCCTTGGCGAACGTCGACGCGCCGACGCCGGCCTTTGCGGTGATGTCCTCGAACGTGCCGTCGCCGCGGTTGCGGAACAGCTGGCTGGGCGTCAATTCGTGGCCGACGAACACGTCGAGCCAGCCGTCGTTGTCGATGTCGGCCCACGAGACCGAGTGCGTCGCGTGCTCGCCGCTCGAGAGGCCGGCCTCCTTCGTGACGTCGGTGAACGTGCCGTCGCCGTTGTTGCGCAGCAGCGAGTTCCGCATCGGGATCTCCCAGCCGCCGCGCATCACGAAGAGATCGGGCTTGCCGTCGTTGTTGTAGTCGGTGACGGTCGCGTTCAGGCCGCCGAGTCTCGATCGTCAGGCCGGCCGCCGCGCTGCGGTCCTCGAACGTGCCGTCGCCGCGATTGTGGTAGAAGGCGAGCGGCTCGCAGAAGTCCACGCTCGAGAACACCACGTCGAGCAGGCCGTCGCCGTCGAAGTCTTCGACGACGGTGCCGCCGGCCATCCCGAAGCGTCCGAGCTTGGCGGCCGGCGCCACGTCGAAGAACCGCGGCATCTTCACGGGCGACGCGAACACGCTCACCGGGATTCGCAGGTCCGCCGGCAGCGTGCTTTCGTCGCGGCCGAGGATCATCGTCGACAGGTTCGCGAGCCAGCGGACCTCGAGGTCGTTCGGCTGCAGCTTCAGGAACTCGAGGAACCCCTTGAGCGCGGCGTCGACGCCGGCGGTGTCGTGGTGATGCCCGCCCGGACGCAGCGGGAAGATGCACCGATCCGGCGTGGACATCACCAGGCAGTTGTCCACCTCGCCCTGCCGCATGTGCTCGACGGCGGCGGCCTCGACGAGCATCGCGTATTTCTTCGAGAGGTCGGGGTAGTCCTTCAGGTAGGGCGCCAGGGCGTCGCGCGCGGCGTCGAAGTTCTTCGCCGCGTCGTTGACCTTGCCCTCGAAGGAGTCGACCGACCCGAGCAGCCGGTAGACGTTGGCGCGCTGCTCGTCGGTGATCGGATCGTGGCCGGCGACGATCGCGCTCAGCGCGTCGGTGCCGCGCTTGCGCGCGGCGACGATGGCGTCTTTGCGGGCCTGGCAGAGCGCGCCGAGATCCTCGGCGTCCACCGAGGACGGAGATCTGCGCGTCGACTTCGACGAGGCCGGAGTTGTCGATGACCGGCCGGTACTTGGAGATCGCCTGCCGCGCGCGCTCCCAGTTGACAGAGCGCTCAGTGGATTGCTGCCCGTGCGCGACCGAGAGCGCGACGAGCGCGAGCGCAGCGGCGATGGCGCTCCCGGCGAGAATCCGCATCGCCGAAAAGTATATCGGCTCAGGGTTGTTGATTGCGGATTGCGGGTTGCGGGTTGAATGTCGAACCCCGGTACGTAGGGCCCGGCTTCAGCCGGGCCAGCTCCGCGAGGCTCGCCTATCTTGCGGATCTGTACTCGATCGGCCCCAGCTGATCGTGATCTGCCGACGTCAGGAGCCCTGACGGCTGTGGCGCGATCCGATCCATGTCCTGCGCCTCGAAGCGCGTGCCGTAACGCAGATTCAGCAGCCGGTAGTCAGGCAGACGCCATCCCGGCCATCTCGTTCATCGCGGTGTTCGCGACGTCGATGCGGATCGTGTTGTCGCCCGGATGAAGGAGCGTGCCCAGCGGCAACCTTGTAGGGCGGACACCACGCCGCGCCGGCGCGGACGCCGTTCACGTAAACGACCGCGACGTCGCGCACCGGCGCGTCGAGCCAGGCGCGCATGCCGTTCTTCGCGGGATTTGTCTCTGGAATCGGCGTGCTGTCGCCCGAAATCGAGCGAGACCCGAGTTCGGTGCGATGTCCGCCGCGTCCGGCAGGTGACCTCGAACTCGTAGTGCGCCAACACCGGAGCAGTGAACGCTGGCTGGCGCTCGCGGTCCACGAGTGCGGCAGCGTCACCTTGCGTGCCGGCGTGCCGCGTCGTCCAGCCAGAACCGCATTCGCTCATAGGCTGCGTCGCCGACGTTCTGCCAGCGATGGCCCCGGGCGGTGCTTCGGCTGAGCCTCCAAACACAACGAATCCTGATCCGTAGGCCGGCAGCTGCAGAACCAGACTTCGGTCCGGAGCCGGAAGGCTTCACCGGAAGGTCGCGCGCTCGCCCGCTCGACCGGATCCCACCATTCGGCGGATGCCTGCGGACACACGGAACCCGGCTTTCATCGAATGCCGTTGAAGATTCGACGTGTTTGCGACGAAATAGAAGTCGATGTCGCCGGCACGCCGGTGCACGGCGCCGATCGCCGATCGCGACGGAGACAGGTCGCCCGGCAACCATCGGGCCGACGTCGAACTGTCGCATCGGGCGGCAACCGCTCGCGCGAGCGACGGCGCCTGCGTCCTTCTCGACCGCAACACAACGATGCCGCCCGCCCTCGCGAACGCGTCAAGACGTCGCTGGACGCTGCCGGAGATCCGCTCGACGTTGGGCAGCGACCACCGCGCGGTATCGCGCCTGCGCCGACCGCCAGATACGTCGCCCTCCACCGTTGCCTTCGCGAGCGATTCCGGATCGACGAGATCGAAATTGAACCCCGCGTCGAGAATCGACGGGATGACGTCGGGGCCGATGCGCTTCTTCAGCACTTCGATCAGGTGCACGTTCCCCGGCGAGAAGTCTGCCCAGGCGTCGTCGACGGGCAGGTACAGCGCGACGTCGACGACGGGCGAGCCCTGGCGCAGCATCGCGCTCGTGCGCTGCAGCGCGCGCGCGACATCGGGCATGACGATCCACCACGGGTTCTTGTCCGAGAGCGCCGCGGCCGCGTAGAAGCGCCAGCCGGGCGAGCCGGCCGACGGCGGCGAGTACGGCCAGCCGTGGCCGACCAGCTGATTCACGCCCTGCAGGAACTGCCGATCGGCTTCGGCCTTCATGTCGAGCGGCGTGGCCGCGAAGGCAGGCGAGTGGAGCCACGTCCACGTCTCGGCGGACGTGACGGCGACGCCTTTGACGTGACTCGCGGAGGCCGCCCAGCGCGTCGCGGAGAGGCTCGCGCCAGTCCGCGCCTTCGCCTTCAGGCAGATCGACCAGCATCGCGCTCGACGTGGACGCCGGCGGCGTGCCGTAGATCTGTCCGCGCAGCTTCGTGCCGCGCGAGGTGGCCCACTGTTCGAGCGGCGCGATGAAGTGCTCGTCCACGAGCTCGGTGAGCGTCTGGCCCCAGTCGTGGCGGACGTCGGCGGCCTTCGGCCCGTCGCCGGACGCCAGCTCCAGCAGGCTGAGGCGTGATGTCGTAGCCGCGGCGCCGCTCGAATTCGGCAGGGAAGTTCGGCGTCCAGTCCGAGTCGTAGACCTCGAGGCTGTCGCAGAAGATCGCGAACGGCTTCGTGCGGCCGAAGGCGCTCCACAGCCGCTCGCCGATGCTCGAGAGATAGCTGCTGGTGGCGGCCGCGTCGTAGTGGTCGAGCACGAAGCCTTCGGCGCCGACGGCCGCGCGCTTCACCATCTGGCCGGTGCGGCTCGAGATGAAGACGACGAGCTCGCGCGGACGCATGTCGGCGGCGACGTCGAGCGACGGTCCGGTCAGCGCGAGCGGCGCTCCCGACGGATCGAGCCGGGTCCAGGCGCCGGGCGCGACGATCTCGCCGGCGATGAACGACTCGCCGGCGCCGACGTGCGGCAGCGCGACGCGCGAGGCTTGCGGGGGAATCGGCACGCGCTCGATCCGCAGGCGGCCGGCGGCGTGGTCGATCGACACCGTCGGCCCGCCGTACGGCCAGCCGCTGCCGAGCGTGAGATCGAAGCGCAGGCCGAGAGCCGCCGCGCGGTCGGCCGCGAACTTCAGGTGCGCGAGAAACGCGTCCGACAGAAACGGCTCGGTCTTCAGCCCGTTCGCGGCGTCATCGAGCGCGACGGGATAGACCGGCTGCACCTCGACGCCGCCGATGCCCGCGTCCTTCATCGCCTGCAGCTCGCGCCCGAGCTCCTCGTCGGTCACCTGCGGCCCGAACCACCACCACCGCATCATGATCCGCGCGTCGTCCGGCGGCGCGTCGAACGCCCGTCGGAGCGTCGCGAGGTCGTCGTTGGAGCTGACTTGTGTCGCTGACAGCGAGGCGCCGAGCGCTGCGAGCGCCGCGAAAAGAACGCCCGTGGCCGCTTTGATTCCACGCGATGTCTGCATATGCTGAGGCGTGCGCGCCTCACGATACCTCATCGCTCTGCTGACCGTCCTTGCCGCGGCGACAGATTCTTTCGCCGACAGCGGCCGCGATGCGTGGCTGCGTTACCGCCCGCTCTCTCCAGCCGCCGATCGTCGTCGCTGCGCGTGCCGCTGCCGGCCGCGATCGTGCATGGCCGGGGACGGCGAGGTGCTGCGCAGCGCCGCGGGCGAGCTGGCGCGCGGGTTTGGCGGCTTCACTGGACACGGACGGTTCCGATCGTCGACGGCGCCGCCGTGTCGGCGGCGTCATCTACGTGGGCACGCTGGATCGAGTGCGCGCCGCTCGTGCCGCGCGCCTCACCGCCGGCGTCGCTCGAGCGCCGATGGCTTCTGGCTGGGCGTCACGCATCCCGCCGGCGTCGCGCCGTCGCTGGTCGTCGCGGGCGGCAGCGAGCGTGGCGCCCTCTACGGCGCCTTCGCGCTCCTGCGAGAGATCGCGCAGGGCCATGACCTGTCGCGCGCTGAATCGGACCGAAGCGCCGTCGGCGCCGCTGCGCTGGACCGACGAGTGGGACAACATGGACGGCTCGATCGAGCGCGGCTACGGCGGCCGCTCGATCTTCTTCAAGGACAACCACGTCGTTCCGGACCTGACGCGCGCCGGCGAGTACGCGCGACTGCTGGCCTCGGTCGGCATCAACGCCTGCGCGGTGAGCAGCGTCAACGCCAACCCGCTCGTCATCACCGACGCCGTTCCTCCCGGAGCTGGCTCGGCTGGCCGAGGCGTTCCGGCCGTGGGGCGTTCGCATCGCCGTGTCGATCGACTTCTCGAGCCCGAAGCTGATTGGCGGGCTCGACACGTTCGATCCGCTCGATCCGAAAGTGGCGGCGTTCTGGAAGGAGCGCGCTCGACGCGATCTACCGCGCGGTGCCCGATCTCGCGGGGTTCGTGCTCAAGGCCGATTCCGAAGGCCGCCTCGGCCCGTCCGCCTACGGCCGGACGCACGCCGATGCCGCCAACGTCATCGCGCGCGCGCTGGCGCCGCATCGACGGCGTGCTCTTCTATCGCGGGCTTCGTCTACGACCACCACATGGACTGGCGCAACCCGAAGAACGATCGCGCCAGGGCCGCGTGGGACAACTTCCACGATCTCGACGGCAAGTTCGACGACAACGTCATCCTGCAGATCAAGCACGGCCCGATCGACTTCCAGGCGCGCGAGCCGGTGTCGCCGCTGTTCGGCGCGCTGAAGGCGACGAACCAGTCGATCGAACTGCAGATCACGCAGGAGTACACCGGCCAGCAGCGCCACGTCTGCTTCCTCGTGCCGATGTGGAAGGAAGTGCTCGACTTCGATCTCCAGGCGGACGGCTCGACGCCGGTCAGCACGCTCGTCACCGGCAAGCATTTCCGCCGGCCGGCGGGCGGATTCGTCGGCGTCTCGAACGTCGGCGACTCGTCCACGTGGCTTGGCGCCGACCTGGCGATGGCGAATCTCTACGGCTTCGGCCGGCTCGCGTGGAACCCGTCGCTCACGGCCGAGCGCATCGCCGACGAGTGGACACGGCAGACGTTCGGCAACGACCCGAGAGTCGTCGAGACCACCAACGGCATCCTGCTCGGGTCGTGGCCGGCGTACGAGCACTACACCGGCCCGCTCGGCACGCAGACGCTCACCGACATCACCGGCCCCCACTATGGCCCCGGCATCGAGTCGTCTGAGAACAACGGCTGGGGACAGTGGCATCGCGCCGACGCGCAGGGCATCGGGATGGATCGCACGGTCGAGACCGGCACCGGGTACATCGGCCAGTACTCGCCGCCGGTGGCGGCGATCTACGAGTCGCTGAAGACGTGTCCCGACGACCTGCTGCTGTTCATGCACCACGTGCCGTATACGTACGTGCTGCACTCGGGAAAGACCGTCATCCAGCACTTCTACGACACGCACTATCAGGGCGTGGATGAGGTCGCCGCGCTTCCTGGAGCGGTGGCGCCGGCTCAAGGGATTGGTGGACGACGAGCGCTACGAGCGGGTTCTGGCGGCACTCGAGTACCAGGAAGGCCACGCGATCGTCTGGCGCGATGCCATCAACAGCTACTTCCTGAAACTCTCGGGCATCCCCGACACCACGGGTCGCGCCGGCCACTTTCCGGGACGATACGAAGCCGAGACGATGACGGTTGGAAGGTTACACGCCGATCGACGTGACGCCGTGGGAGACCGCCGGCGGAGGCAAGGCCGTGAGCTGTGCGGGAGCAGGGCCGTGCCGAGCGTCATTCACGTTCGATGGCGCTTCCGGCAAGTACGACGTCCGCGTCCGCTATTTCGATCTCAACACGGGCGCCTCGACGTTCGTCTTCCACGCGGGCGCGACTTAGACCAGCCAATCGATGGAAGGCCGACGATCGCTTCCCGACGAAGGAACCGAACGGCCACTCCTCGACGTGGCACGTCACGCATGCGGTCGAGCTTTCACACGGCGACTCCATCGTCGTCGAAGGCACGCCCGACGGCGCCGAGCCCGCGCCGTTGGACTACGTGGAAGTCGTTAGAAGTCCGTAGCGTCCGTAGGTCCGGTAGGTCGTGGGTCGATAGGTCCGGATAGGTCCACGGATCGTGAGACGTACCCAGCCCCTACGGACCCACAGACCCACGCGACCCACCGACCTTCCCCTGGGACGAGTCGCCGTCTCTCGCCTGCGAACCTCACCGCGCGACAACTGAGCACCGCATTTTGTTACGCCTCCCGTAATAGCAATTGATTTCGCCCGTCGCAGTACCTCGTAATCAACCGCAAGGCGCGATCGATCCCCCCGGGGATCCGGCGTTTTCCGCATCGTCTTTGATGCACCGCCGGATCCGATGGCGCGCCGCGGACGTGTTTCAGGAGGAGGTGCGCAGTGAGGGGCTCGTGGAGAACGACCAGGGTTCTCGCGGTTCTGGCGCTCGCGTGGCTGATTGGGACCGGCCATGTCTTTGCGCAGGCAGGCACCGCGTCGTTGCGGGGCACGGTCACCGACGATCAGGGAGGCGCTCTTCCGGGTGCCACCGTGACGGCGTCGAGCAGCGCGACCGGCGCCGCGCGAACGACCGTGACCGATGCCGGCGGCGTCGTATCAGCTGCTCGCGCTGCCGCCAGGCGCGTACGACGTGAAGGTCGAGCTGAGCGGCTTCCGCACCGCGGTTCGCCAGCAGGTGACACTCGCCGTCGACTCGTCGAGCAAGCTCGACATGACGCTGCAGATCGGATCGCTCAGCGAGACGGTCAACGTCACGACCGAGGTCTCGCCGCTCAACACCACCGACGCCTCGCTCGGCAACGTCATCACCGGGCAGCAGGTCCGCACGCTTCCGCTCGAGGCCAACAACGTCGTCGGCCTGCTGAGCCTGCAGCCGGGCGCGGTCTACGTCCCGAATTCTGCGACCACGGACGCGCGGACCGGCGCCGTGCTGAACATCGATCCGCGCAGTGGCTCGGTCAGCGGCAGCCGCGCCGATCAGTCGAACGTCACCCTTGACGGCATCGACGTCAACGACCCGCAGTTCGGCACCGCATACAGCAGCGCCGTGCGCGTGACGCTCGACTCGCTGCAGGAATTCCGCGTCAGCACCAGCAACTACGGCGCCGACTCAGGCCGTTCGTCCGGCGCGCAGGTGTCGCTCGTCACCAAGAGCGGCACCAACGACTACCACGGCGCCGCCAACTGGGTGCAGCGCAACACGCGGTTCTCGTCGAACGACTACTTCCTGAAGCTGTCGCAGCTGCAGTCGGGCGAACCGAGCGTGCCGCCCAAGCTGGACAAGAAGATCTTCGGCGGCGCGCTCGGCGGCCCGATGAAGAAGGACAAGCTGTTCTTCTTCGGCAACTACGAGCGGTTGACCGAGGACAGCGAGTCGCCGGTGCTGCGCAACATCCCGTCGATGTCGATGCGCGACGGCGTGTTGATCTACCAGTGCGCCGATCCGGCGGCGTGCCCGGCGACGTCGGTGCAGGGCTTCAGCGCGAGCCACGACGTCCCGGCCGGGCATCACGGGATGACGCCGGCAGAACTCGCCACCGTGGATCCGCTGGGGATCGGCCCGAGCAAGTCGGTGTCGGACTACTTCAGCCAGTTCCCGACGCCGAACGACCCGGGCATCGATGGTCTGAACCTCGTGGGCTACCGGTTCGCGGCGCCGCTGAACAACGCCTTCAACACGTACATCGGACGGGCCGACTTCCGCGCGAGCTCGAGCCAGACCTTCTTCGGCCGCGCGAACTTCCAGGACGACACGATCGTCAGCGTGCCGGAGTATCCGGGCGCGGCCGCGAACACCACGCGGACGGTCACGAGCCGCGGGTTCGCCTTCGGCTGGGACTCGGTGCTGTCCTCGTCGATGGTCAACACGTTCCGCTACGGCCTGACGCAGATCAACGAGAAGATCGGCGGCCTCGCCAAGCAGCGTGCAGGTGGACTTCCGCAACATCGACGCGCTCGTGGCGCAGACGGCCACCAGCTCGCGCGACATCCCGACCAACGCCATCGTCGACGACATCTCGTGGATCAAGGGCTCGCACACGTTCAAGTTCGGCGGCACGGCGCGCTTCACCCGCGTCGGCAGCTCGAACAACTCGAACTCGTTCCACATCCCCCAGGCCAACGGCTCGTGGGTGGACGGCGTCGGCACGACCTACATGCCCGGCGCGCCGTGCCCCGAGCCGTCCACTGCGGCGTGCGACGCGCTGCCGGCGGTGGCCGAATCGGGCGCCTCGACCTACGGCGACACGCTGATTCCGCTGCTCGGCGTCATCTCGGAAGTGGACGCGTACTACAACTACGACAAGACCGGAGCCGTCCTGCCGCTCGGCGCGCCCGTGCTGCGGCGCTACGCGACCGACGAGTACGAGTTCTACGGGCAGGACAGCTGGAAGGTCACGCCCAACCTGACCGTGACGGCCGGACTGCGCTACAGCCTGTTCTCGCCGCCGTGGGAGGTCAACGGCCTGCAGGTCGCGCCGGACATCAGCCTCGGCGACTGGTTCGATCAGCGCCAGGCGCTGATGCTGGCGGGGCAGTCGACCAGCGCTGCCCCGACGGTGCGCTTCGACCTGGCGGGCCCGGCCAACGGCAAGCCCGGCTACTACAAGTGGGACAAGAACAACTTCGCGCCCCGCTTCGCGGTGGCGTGGGCGCCGCACGCGGACGAGGGCCTCTGGGGCAAGCTGACCGGCGGCGACAAGCTCGTCATCCGCGGCGGGTACTCCATCGTCTACGACCGGATCGGCACGGCGCTGGCGACCAACTTCGACAAGGACGGCGCCTTCGGCCTCTCGACGACGCTCTCGAGCCCGTTCGGCGGGCACAACGAGGACGACCCCGACATCCGCTTCCAGGGGCTCGACGTGATTCCGCCGACGCTGCCCGACGCGCCGCCCGGCGGCTTCCCGCAGACGCCGCCGTCGTACGCCGGCATCATCACGCAGGCGCTCGACGGCAACATCCGCACGCCGTACGCCCACTCGTTCAACGTGGTCGTCGGGCGCGAGCTGGGGCACGGCTACTCCGTGGAAGCCGCGTACGTCGGCCGTCGGGGACGCGATCAGCTGGTGCGGCGCGACGTCGCGATGCCGGCCGATCTCGTGGACTCGAAGTCCGGCGTCGACTACTACACCGCGGTGCACGCAGCTGATCAACGCGTCGAAGAGCATCCCGCGCACGGCGGATCTGCTCCGCCTACAGCGGCATCGCGCCGATCCCGTACTGGGAGAACCTGTTCCCAGGCGCCGCGCAGGATGGCCTCTCGGCGACCCAGCGCATGGCGGCGGAGTTCAACGGGCACGCTCCCGACTACATCACCCCGCTCTACAACGCCGACGAGGGGTGCTATCCGGCCTGCAGCGCGCTCGGGGCATTCGCGTTCTTCGCGCCGCAGTACGACACGCTCGGCGTGCAGAGCACGATTGGCCGCTCGCAGTACGACGCGATGCAGCTCTCCGTGCGCAAGCGGTTCAGCGACGGCTACCAGTTCGACGTGAACTACACGCTCGGCTACGCGAAGGATCACGCGTCGCTGCTCGAGGGCGACTCGGTGTTCGCGAACTTCACGACGGGCGGGTACACCGGCTTCCTGCTCGACTCGTGGAACCCGGACAAGAGCTACGGCAACTCGGACTACGACGTCCGTCACCTGGTGAACATGAACTGGATCGCGGATCTTCCGTTTGGCCGCGGCCGTCACTTCGGCAAGGAGATGGGCGGCGCGCTCGACGCCATCATCGGCGGCTGGACCACGGCGGGCGTGTTCCGCATCACCAGCGGCTTCCCGTTCAACGTCCTCAACTGCCGTCAGTGCTGGACGACGAACTGGGACTTCCAGAGCAACGCGGAGCTGGTCGACGCCTGGCGTGCTGCCGCCGACCGCGACGACGAAGGACGTGATCTCGGGCTATCCGAGCCCGTTCCAGGATCCGCAGGCGGCGCTCGACTACTTCCGGCGCGCGCTGCCGGGTGAGGTCGGGTTGAGGAACGTGCTGCGCGGCGACGGCTACTTCTCGATCGACTTCAGCCTGAGCAAGACGTGGTCGATGCCGTGGGCCGAGAACCAGAAGCTGCGCTTCCGCTGGGACACGTTCAACGTGACGAACACCCCGAGCTACGACGTGCAGTTCCTGGACGCGTATCCCGACCGCGGGGCGACGTTCGGCCGCTACTACAACACCATCGCGACCTGCGACGGCGGCGCGGGGCGCTGCATGCAGTTTGCGTTGAGGTACGAATTCTAGAGATGGGAGTCCGTCAAGCTGCCAACGGTTCCATAGGTCCCAGTGCCGCAGATTGAAGACGTCACTGGATCGGACGTTGCGAGTTGCGGACCTGCGGACCTGCGGACGCTGCCACCTAGCGACCTTACTGCACTCCCCCCATCAACTTCTTGATCCACGGCACCATCAGGAACAGCACCACCGAGGCACCCAGCGTGACGGCGGCCACGGTGCCGAAGAGCGTCGCGATGGGCATCGCGCCCAGGAAGCCGGCCGCCCAGCCGGCGATCTTGTTGCCGGCGGCGTTCGACAGGAAGAACACGCCCATCATCAAGCCGACGATGCGAACGGGGGAGAGCTTCGTCACGACGCTCAGTCCTACCGGGCTGAGGCACAGCTCGCCGACTTCGGTGATCGCGTAGGCGACGATCAGCCACCACGGGCTGACCTTCGATCCGCCCTGCGCGAAGGCGCCGGCGGGGACGAGCAGCAGGAACGCCAGGCTGACGAACAGCAGGCCGTAGGCGAACTTGGCCGGGCTCGACGGCTCGTATCTTCCGAGGCGTCGCCACAGCCACGCGAAGAGCGGCGCGAAGAGGACGACGCAGACCGGCTGCACGGACTGCAGCCAGGACGAGGGGAACGTGTAGCCGAGGATGGTCAGCGAGCTGTACCTGATCCGCGAAGAGGTTCAGCGTCGATCCCGCCTGCTCGTAGGCGCCCCAGAAGAGAGAGGCGAACACGAAGAAGATGACGATCGCGAGGATCCGCGACCATTCCTGCGCGGCTGAATCCGATGGAGACCCCGGCGTTCGAGGCGACCTCCTGCTTGCGGGTCGCTCGATCCCGCGCGAGACGGTCCAGGCCGTGCTTCAAGCGGCCGCGTCCCACCCAGTACTGCACGAGGCCGAACGCCATGCCGAACCCGGCGCAGGCGAAGCCGGCGTGCCAATCCACGCGCTGCGCGAGATAGCCGGCCACGATCGGTCCGAACAGGCCGCCGCTGTTGATCCCCATGTAGAAGATCGAAAACCCGGCGTCGCGCCGCCGATCGCCCGGCTCGTAGAGCGACCCGACCAGCGTGCTGACATTTGGCTTCAGGAGGCCCGTGCCGAGCGCGACGAGGGCCAGGCCCGTGTAGAACGCCGGCAGCGCCTTGAATGCCAGGGTGAAGTGTCCGAGCGCGATGATGCTGCCGCCGACGAGCACGGCGTTGAACTGGCCGAGCAGTCGATCGGCGACCAGGCCGCCGAGGATCCCCGCGCCCCACGCGCTGCCGGTATAGGTCCCATAGACCGACGCGGCGGCGACCGGGTCGAACCCGAGGCCGCCAGACGCCACGGGCGCGACCAGGTACAGGATCAGGAAGGCGCGCATTCCGTAGTAGCTGAAGCGCTCCCACATCTCGGTGAAGAAGAGCGTCGAAAGCCCGCGGGGGTGGCCGGCCCAGCCTCCGGTGTCGGCCGTGGACGGCAGCGCGTCGGTCGTCATCGCGGGGCATCATCTCACGACGGGTTCCGGGGTTCCGGGGTTCCGGGTTCCGGGTTCCTGCGGTTCCGCGGTCCCGGGCTCTGCAGCCGCCGGCCTACGGAACCCGGAACCGGAACCTCGGAACCCGGAACCCCGGCCCGGCACCCTCCTGTTTTTGACCGGCCCAGCCGATACGCCTTAAGATTGACGACAGTGGCGTTGCTCCGATCGACCACGACCCGCGTGCGCAGGCCGAGCCACCTGGCTCTGGGCCTGTTGTACGTGTTCGTGCTGCTCGGATCCGCCTTCCTGCATCACGACTTCGACTGCCACGAGAAGTCGAGAACCCACTGCACCAGCTGCGTGTTCTCGCAGGCCGCCGCCGGCGTCGCCGCCGAAGCCCCGGCTGTCGTGGCGCCCGAACTGCACACCACGTCGTTCGTCGGGCCGATCGAGGTCGTCCACTCGGCCTCGCGTCTCCTCGACCGCACCGGCCGCGCTCCGCCGCTCGCCTGACCACCCCCGTTTCTTCTCGCAGTACCAGTTCTACCTGCTGACGGCATTCGGTCTCGTACGCCTGCGTCGCCTCGCGGCCACGCGCGTGCGTTGACGGCTGCCGCCGGCCGACGTTGGGAGCACGTGGATGTCCAGTCGTGTTGCCGGAACACTCTCGGCGGCACTCGTCGTGGCGAGCCTGCAGGCGGGCCTCGGCGCGCAGGCGCCGGTTCAGCTGCCGGTGCCGATCTCGAGCGTGTCGATGGCTGACGCCGTCCGGCTGTCGCTCGATCGGAACCAGTCGCTGCGCGCGCTGCGCCTCACGATCGAGGAGGCCAGGGCGGACGAGATCACCGCCCGGCAGAAGCCGAACTTCAACGTGTCGTTCGGCGCGGAAGGCTTTCCGCTGTTCTCGCCCGGGCAGATCAACACCCGCTTCCTGGGCAGCGATATCAGCTACAGCGCCGGCCTCGGCTACACGTTCGAGCGCGGGGCCAAGCGCGACAAGCGCACGAACGTCGCGCAGGACACGACCGAGGTCACCCGGATGAGCGTCGCCGACCAGGAGCGCCAGCTGCGCTTCCAGGCGGAGCAGGCATTCATCGCGGCGCTGCTCGCCAAGTCGACGCTGGATCTCGCGCAGGAGAACCTCAAGAGCTTTTCCAAGGTCGTCGAAGTCAACCGGCAGCGCGTGCAGGCCGGCGATCTTGCGCAGGGCGAGTTCTACAAGATCTCGCTGCAGAAGCTGCAGTTCGAGCAGGACGTCTCCGCCGCCGAAGTCGGCCTCGTGCAGGCCAAGGCGAGTCTGCGTCAGCTCATGGGATTCGAAACGCTGCCCGACGACTTCGAGCTCGTGGGCGATCTGGCCTTCGAGAAGACGACGGTCGCGCTCGACGCCCTGAAGCAGCAGGCGCTCGAGAGCCGGCCCGACGTGCAGGCCGCCGCGCAGGGCGTCAAGCTCGCGGCCGACACGGTCGCGCTCGAGAAGGGCAACCGGGCGCGCGACGTCTCGGCCGGCGTGGACTACACGAAGACGGGGCCGGCGGATCTGTTCGGCGTCTCGGTCTCGTTCGACTTGCCGTTCCGCGATCGCAACCAGGGCAACATCGCCCACGCCGAAGTGGCCGTCTGGCAGGCGCAGGAGACCGAGTTCGCCACGCGCTTCTCGGCCGTCACCGACGTCGTGAACGCATACGCCGCCTTCGACACCAGCCAGAAGGTGGTGAGCCTCTACCAGTCCGGCTATCTCGATCAGGCGCGCAAGTCGCTCGAGATTTCGACCTACGTCTACCAGCACGGCGCCGGGACGATCCTCGACCTGCTCGACGCCGAGCAGACGTATCGCGACACGCAACTGGCCTACCGGCAGGCGCTGGCGGCCTACATGACCAGCGTCAGGCAGATCAACTTCGCAGTGGGGAAGCAGGTGATTCCATGAGAACGGCTGTTCTGTGTCTGGCGCTTGGGCTGACCCTCGCGGGCTGCGGCGGCAGCCGCGACGCGGCCAGCGGCGCCGGCGACGCCGCGGCCGCGCCCACCGCGGGCTACTTCACCGTGCCGGATCAGCAGTTGTCGCACCTGCAGCTGGTCCCCGCCACGACCGCCACGTGGACGACGGTGCTTCGCACCACCGGCACCGTGGACTGGGACAACGATCGCACCACCCAGGCCATCACGCAGGTGAGCGGCCCGATCACCCGCATCCTGGTCGACGCCGGCGCGCGCGTGAATCGCGGCGACGTGCTGCTCTACGTGAGCAGCCCCGACGTCTCCAACGCGATCTCGGCCTACCGGAAGGCGAAAAATCGCCTCGACCTGGCGAAGCGCAACCTCGATCGCAACAAGGACCTGCTCGAGCACGAGGCGATCTCCCAGCATGACTTCGAGTCGGTCGAGGCCGACTACAACGACGCCGCCACCGACGTGCAGACGTCGCTGCAGGCGCTGAAGGTCCTCGGCGTCTCGGCGAAGGATCTCGGTGGAGGCCGAACGCCAGAACGTCGCCATTCAGCCGGAGCTGGCGATGCGCGCGCCGATCTCCGGCACGGTCGTGCAGAAGCTGGTGCTGCCCGGCCAGGTGATCGAGGCCGGAGCCACCGCGGCCTTCGTGATCAGCGACGTCTCGACCGTCTGGGTGCAGGGGCACATCTACGAGAAGGACCTGCGCTTCATCCACAAGGGCGACACCGTCGAGATGCGGAACTCGGCGTTCCCGACGGTCTTCCGCGGAACGGTCGGCTACATCGGCGACATGATCGACCCCGCGACCCGCACGACGCCGGTGCGTATCGTGACGGCAAACACCGACCGGCTGCTGAAGAAGGATCTGTTCCTCGACGTCACGCTCGAGGACAAGAGTCATCAGGAGGCGCTGGTCGTGCCGACGAGCGCCGTCCTCTACGACGAGCAGAACTTCCCGTTCGTCTACGTGCAGGTCGAGCGCGGAAAGTTCGCGCAGCGCCAGGTCACCGTCGGCGGGCAGCAGCAGGACCGGATCCAGATCGTCAACGGCCTCAAGCCGGGCGAGCAGGTGGTGGGGCAGGGCAGCCTCTTCCTCCAGTTCGCCAACAGCTTTCAAGGCTAGCCCGCGATGATCGACCGCATCGTCTCCTTCGCCCTCGCCCAGCGCTTCATCATCGTCGTCACGATGGTGGGCCTCGCGCTCTGGGGAATCATCTCGTTCCAGAACCTGCCGATCGACGCGTACCCGGATCTCGCGCCGCCGCGCGTGCAGATCGTGAGCCAGTGGCCGGGACACGCCGCCGAGGAAGTCGAGCGGCAGATCACCATCCCGCTCGAAGTCGAGATGAACGGCATCCCGAAGCTCGAGGCGCTCCGCTCGATCTCGCTCTACGGCCTGTCGTCGATCACGATGAATTTCGAGTTCGACACGGACCCGTACTTCGCGCGCCAGCAGGCGTTCGAGCGCATCCCCAACGCCGAAGTGCCCGAAGGGGTGACGCCGGGGATGTCGCCGCTCTTCAGTCCGAGCGGGCTCATCTACCGCTACGTGCTGCAGAGCCCCGACCGCTCGGCGCAGGAGCTCAAGATCCTCGAGGACTGGGTGCTCGAGCGGAAATACCGCGCGCTCCAGGGTGTCGCAGACGACTCGGGCCTCGGCGGCACGACGATGCAATACCAGGTGCAGCTGGATCCGAACCGGCTGCTCTCGTACGGCGTGAACGTCCAGCAGGTGCTCGACCAGCTCGCCGCGAACAACGCGAACGCGGGCGGCGGGTTCTACTCGCAGGGCGGCCAGTTCTTCTACGTCCGGGGCCTCGGGCAGGTCCGCAGCGTCGAGGACATCGGCAACATCGTCATCTCGACCCACGACGGCATTCCCGTGTACGTGAAGGACGTCGCGCAGGTCGCCATCGATCACGCGCCGCGCCTGGGACAGTTCGGCTACATGCAGCAGGACGATGCCGTCGAGGGCGTGATTTTGATGCGCGTCGGCGAGCAGGCGCAGATCGTGCTGCAGAAGGTGCGCGAGCTGACCGCGCAGCTGAACAAGTCGTTCCTGCCGCCCGACGTGAGGATCGTGCCGTACTACGACCGCACCGATCTGATCGAGGAGACCACCAGGACTGTAGAGAAGAACCTGGTCCGCGGGATGGTGCTCGTGATGGTGGTGCTGGGGATCTTCCTCTTCAGCGTCCGGACGGCGATCATCGTCGCGGTCACGATCCCGTTTGCCCTGCTGTTCTCGTTCATCTGCCTCGACTGGGCGCACATCCCCGCGAACCTGCTGTCGATCGGGGCGATCGACTTCGGGATGATCGTGGACGGCGCGGTCGTGATGGTCGAGAACATCTTCCGCGAGCTCGCCGAACGCCACGGCCAGAAATACAACGTCGTGGACGTCGTGCGCGCGGCGGCGCGCGACGTCGAGCGCCCGATCTTCTACGCGATCGCCGTCATCATCGCGGCGTACCTGCCCATCTACGTGCTCACCGGGCCCGTCGGGCCGTCTGTTCCGGCCGATGGCCGACACGATGGCGTTCGCGCTGCTCGGCTCGCTGATCTGCACGCTCACGCTGCTCCCGGTGCTCTGTGCGTACTTCCTGCGCAAGAACATCAAGGAGCCCGAGGTGCCGTTCTACAACCGGATCCGTGACGCCTACGGGCGCGTCCTGATGCGCTGCCTGCGCCATCGCGTCGCGACGACGGTGGTGTGCGTCGGCCTGTTTGGCGCGTCGCTGCTGCTGGTCCCGTTCATCGGCGCCGAGTTCATGCCGCACCTCGACGAAGGCTCGCTGTGGATCCGGGCGACGATGCCGTACCGGATTTCGTTCGAGGAGGCGTCGAAGCTCGGGCCCCAGCTGCGCGGGCTGCTCCGCAGCTTCCCGCAGGTCACGACCGTGGCGAATGAGCTCGGGCGTCCGGACGATGGGACCGATCCGATCGGGTTCTTCAACGACGAGTACTTCGTCGGGCTGAAGCCGTACGGCGATCCGGTCTGGAGCGGCGAGATCCGGACGAAGGCCGAGCTCCAGGAGGCCATCCAGAAGAAGCTGGACGCGTTCCCGGGCATCATCTTCAACTACACGCAGCCAGCCGAGGACGCCGTGGACGAGGCGTCGACCGGCCTCAAGAGCTCGCTGGCCGTCAAGATCTTCGGTCCTGACCTCCAGACGCTGGAGACCAAGGCCGAGGCCGTGCGCTCGGTGATCAGCGCCGTGCCGGGCATCGAGAACATCACGCTCGTGCGCGAGCTGGGGCAGCCGAGCCTCACCATCGAGCCGGACCGCGCGAAGATCGCGCAGTACGGGCTGAACGTCGCCGACATCAACACGCTCATCGAGACGGCGATTGGCGGCAGCGCAGCCACCCAGGTGCTGCAGGGCGAGCGCTCGTTCGACCTGGTCGTGCGGCTGCAGGAGCCGTTCCGTCGCGACATGGACACGATCAAGAACCTGCTGATCGCGACGCCCGACGGGCAGCACCTGCCGCTCAGCCAGTTCGCCGACATCAAGGTGAGCCAGGGCGCGTCGTTCATCTACCGGGAGAGCAACTCGCGGTTCGTCGGGATCCAGTTCAGCGTCGAAGGGCGCGACCTGGCGAGCGCCGTCCAGGACGCGCAGAGGCAGGTGCAGGCCAAGGTGCAGCTGCCGATGGGCTACACCTTCGACTGGGGTGGCGAATACAAGGACTATCTCGCCGCGCGCTCGCAGATGATGATCATCATCCCGATGACCGTCGCGCTGATCCTGCTGATCCTCTTCGCGCTCTACGACAACATGAAGTTCCCGGCGATCATCATGTTCAGCGTCGTGGTCACGGTGCCGGTCGGCGGCCTGCTGGCGCTGAAGCTCACCGGCACGCACTTCAGCGTGTCATCGGGATTCGGATTCGTCGCGCTGATGGGCGTCGCGGTGCAGACGAGCGTCATCCTCTACTCGTTCATCAACAAGCTTCGTCTCGAGGGCAAGGACATCGCGACGGCGACGTTCGAGGCGTCGCTGCTCCGGCTGCGCCCGATCATGATGACGGCGCTGGTGGCCTGTATCGGCCTGCTGCCGGCGGCGATGTCCACCGGCATCGGCAGCGACTCGCAGAAGCCGTTCGCGATCGTGATCGTCGGCGGGTTGATCTCGCGGCTGGCGCTCTCTATCTTCCTTGCGCCCGTGCTGTACGTGCTGGTGGCGAAGGAAGACGATGTATTGAAGGTCTGACGACGCAGACTGCAGACGTGACGGACTACAGGACCAGATCACGCGTACCGGCGTGACGTGGTCCGTAGTCTGAAGTCCGAAGTCCGACGTCAGTGTTTATTGTGTCCCGGCGACCCTGCCGGCGTCAGGAACCCGAACAGCCCGGCGCTCTCGTCGTCTGGTCCCGCCGTGAAGAAGAGCTGATCCGGCGTCCCGTTTGCCCCGCCCTGCGCGAACTGCAGCGCCCACAGCCCGTCGATCTTCAGCGGCGGACCGCTCGCGCTGTGCAGGAAGCCGAGATACTCGAGCGTCCCGTCTGAGTTCTGGACGGTCGGATCGAACACGTTGATCAGGCCGTCGCCGAAGTTGCCGACGAGGAGCTTGCCGCCGAAGGCGCCCCAGCCTGCCGGCGTCATCGCGAGGCCCCATGGCGAGTTCGAGCTTGCCGCGCGAGGCGACCCGCATCAGGAAGGTCCCGGCCGTGTCGTAGGCGTCCACGAAGCCGTGGCCGTGCCCCTTGACATCGTCCTCCGCGTCCTCGTCCTGCTTGCGCGTACGTGACGAACACGGTGCGTTCCGATCACCTGGATGCCGAAAGGCGCGTAGCCCGATCGGCAACGTCGAATCGACGAAGGCGTTCACGTTCATCACCGGCGTGAACGTCTCGTCGAACACGTCGACCTTGTTGCCATGGAAGTCCGTGGCGTAGAGCCGCGCGTGCGTCGCGTCGAGCTGCGCGATGGCCAGCCCCTTGTAGATCGCGCCGGACGCCGGGCCTCCGGGCGCGGGAAACGACCTGGCACTGCATTCGCACCGCGCGTTCCACGCGAGAACCGTTCCGCTTTCGGTGTCGAACAGGAACACCGCCTTACCGGTCCTGCCGGCCGGAGTTGTTCGTCGCGGTCAGTGTGAAGTTGGTAGAGCTCGCGTTGAGCGCGCCCGCGTTGAAGACCAGGCCCGTGGGCTCGCCCGGGACCGTCGACAATCAGTTGCTGTTCTTGACGCCGGCTGAGTTGTAGAGCGTGGACAGATTCGTGCCGTTGTCGGCGACCCACCAGGGCGACGCCGGGCTGGAGACGAGCCCCCACGCGTTCACGAGGTCCGCGTCGGAGTCGCTCGACACGAGGTTGTGTTGCTCGTAGAACTGCGCCGACGCCGGCGCGGCTCCTAGCGCGGTGGCTGCCGCCACCACGACCGCACCAAGGAAGAGAGCAGACGATCGCATTGCGCCTCCCGCCCACCGCAGGCGTCGTCCGCGTGCTCGACCCCGGGGGACCGGGCAAGCACGGCAGCCACGAGCGCGACAGCGGACCGGACCTGCGCGTCGCAAGAGGACTGCCACGGGTCGCATCGCGTGTTCTGCGCCGGAATTCGCGCAAGGCGCGGCTTCGGCCCGTTACGACCGCACGAAATCCGTTACGTGGAGCGGTGCTGAGCTGGACCTGAGTGCAGCCGAAGGGGAGAGTGGGAAGTGCCCTGCTTCCCACTCTCCTTGCACCTAGCACTCTTGCACGTTTCACTTCGTCAGTGCTTGTTCTGTCCCGGCGGCCCCGCAACGGTCACGAATCCGAACAGCCCCCCGGTCTCCTGGTCCGGGCCGGCGGTGAAGAACAGCTGATCGGGCGTGCCGTTGGCGCCGCCCTGCGCGAAGTGGATCGACCAGAGGCCGTGGATCTGCAGAGGTCCACCGGCCGCGCTGTGCAGGAAGCCCAGGTACGCCAGCGTCCCGTCCGAGTTCTGCACGGTCGGATCGAACACGTTGATCAGCCCGCCGCCAAAGTTGCCGATGAGCAACTTCCCGCCGAAGGCCCCCCATCCCTCGGGCGCCATGGCGATGCCCCATGGCGAACTCAGCCTGCCTCTTGATGCCACGCGCATCAGCAGCGTTCCCGCCGTGTCGTAGGCGTCCACGAAGCCGTGGCCGGGCCCGCCGACGTCGTCTTCGGCGTCGTCGTCCTGCTGCGCGTAGGTGACGAAGATGGTGTTGCCAACCGTCTGGATGCCGAACGGCGCGTAGCCTGCGGGTATCGTCGGATCGACGAATGCGTTCACGTTCATGACCTGCGTGAAGGTCTCGTCGAACACATCGATCTTGCCCTGGTGGAAATCCGTGGCGTAGAGCCGCGCGTGCGTCGTGTCGAGCGACGCGATGGCCAGCCCCTTGTAGATGGCGTTCGGCGTCGTGATCACGGCCGCGGCGATGTTGGCATTCGTTCCGCCCGTGCCGTTCCAGCCGAGGATCGTCCCGCTTTCGGTCGCGAAGATGAACGCCGACTTCCCGGTTTTGCCCAGCGTGTTGTTCTGCGCCGTCAACTGGAAGCCCGCGGCGGTGAGGTTGAACACGACGCCCGTCGGCTTGCCCGGTACTTGAACCTTGAGTCCCTGCTTTGCGCCGTTCTTGTCGTAGAGCGTGGACTGATTCGTGCCGTTGTCGGAGACCCACCAGGGGGTTGTCGGTCCTGAGACGAGACCCCACGAGTTGATGAGATCCGCGTCCCCGTCGCTCGACACGAGATTGTGTTGCTCGTAGAACTGCGCCGACGCCGGCGCGGCCCCCAGCGCGGTCGCGGCCGCAACCACGGCCGCACCAAGGAAGAGAACAGACGATCGCATTTCACCTCCGGCCCACCACAGGCGTCGTCGCGCGCTCGACTCACCGGGGGACCAGGCAAGCACGTCAGCCACGAGCAAGAGCAGACCCGGGTCAGGCCAGGGCAAGACGACTGCCACGCGCCGATCGCGCGCGCTCCGAGCGATTTCTCCAGCCCGCCGGCTCGTCTCGTTACTGACGCCGTAAGCCCGTTACGGGGCCCGCCTGGAGATCATCTGGGGGTGTCCGTTCGCGGGACCCCCGATCCCGTGCGCGGACACGCCGCGCCGTTGGTCACGGGACGAATGGGAAAATCCTCAAGCAATTGGCGACGGCGGGATGGCCGGTGTCCGGCACGGCCGTCGCAATAGACCGGTTCGATGGAGACCTTCCTGCAGGACCTGAGTTACGCCGTCCGCCGGCTCGCCCGGGCGCCCGGATTCACCCTGGCCGCCGTGGTGACGCTGGCCCTGGGCATCGGCGCCAACTCGGCGATCTTCACCGTCGTCAACGCGGTGCTCTTGCGGCCGCTGCCGTATCCGCATCCGGAGCAGCTCGTCGGCGTCTTCCATCAGATGCGCGGCACCTCCGGGCTCGACAACATGTCGCCGCCCAACTACCTGGACCTGCGCGCGAAGAGCCACACGCTGGCGGATGTCGCCGCCAGTTCGGACGAGGGCATCACGCTCACCGGCGCCGGCGCGCCCGTGCGACTGCGGGGCTCGTTCGTCAGCGCGAATTTCTTCGACGTCCTCGGCGTGCGGCCGATCCTCGGGCGTTCGTTCCGGGCGGAGGAGAACGAGCCGGGCAAGGACAACGTGGTCCTGCTCAGTCACGGCCTGTGGGTGCAGCGCTTCGGCGGCGACTCGAACATCATCGGGAAGACCATCCGGCTGGATGGCGTCGCCCACACGGTCGTCGGCGTGACGCCGCCGACGCTCGGCGTACCCGGCGGAGCGCGAGCTCTGGGTGCCGTTCGCCTACGATCAGTCGTTCCGCGTGGACAATCGCGGCGCGTGGTTCCTCGACGTCATCGGCCGCATGAAGGACAGCGTGAGCCGCGACGCCGCCGCGCGAGACACTCAGGACGTCGCGAAGAGCCTCGAGAAGACGTACCCGAAGCACAACACCGACCTGGACGTTCGCGATCGCGCCGCTGCACGGCTACGTCATCGAAGACACGCGAGCCTCGCTGCTGTTGCTGCTGGGCGCCGTCGGCTTCGTGCTGCTCATCGCGTGCGCCAACGTGGCCAACCTGACGCTGGCACGCGCGGCCGCGCGCGAGAGCGAGCTCGCCGTGCGCACGGCTCTCGGCGCCAGCCGCTGGCGTCTCGTTCGCCAGCTGCTGACCGAAAGCCTGCTGGTGTCGCATGATCGGCGCTGTCGCAGGGCTCCTCGTCGCGGCCTGGGGCAGCGACGCGCTGGCAGGCCTCAAGCCGCTCGGCGTCCCCCGCCTCGGCGAAGTACGGATGGACGGCGCCGTCATCGCGTTCACGATTGGCATCGCGCTGGTGACCGGGCTGCTCGTCGGCGCGGTGCCGGCGCTCCAGGCGACGGGACGCGCCATGGCCGGCGCGTTGAAGGAAGGCGGCCGCGGGGCGCTGACGGGACGCCGCAGCGCACGAATCCTGGGCACGCTGGTGGCCGGCGAGATCGCGCTGGCGGTGGCGCTGCTGGCCGGCGCGGGGCTTCTGGTGAACAGCTTCATCCGTGTGCAGCAGGTGGACCCCGGCTTCCACACCACTGACGCGCTCACCTTCGGCCTCTCGCTGCCAGAGGCGACCTACAAGACCCAGCAGAGCCGCATCCAGTTCTTCGACCGTTTGCTCGACGAACTGGGGCGGATGCCCGGTGTGCGTTCGGCGGGCTCGGTCGTCGGACTGCCGCTCACGAAGCTGGGATTCACGATCACATTCAAGGTAGACGGGCGGCCCGAGTCGCCCGCAGGGCACGAGCCGACGCTGCAGGTGCGCGTCGCCTCACCGGACTACTTCCGGACGATGGGGCTGCCGTTGAAGCGGGGGCGGTTGTTCACTGAGCGCCGACGTGTTCACGGCGCCGCAGGTGGCGCTGCTGACCGAGTCGGCCGTGCAGAAGTACTTTCCCAACGAGGATCCGCTCGGCCGGCACATCGACCTGGGCTGGCGGATCGACGGACGCCGCAACGGCGGCACCGTCGTGGGCGTCGTCGGCGACGTGAAGGAAGTGGGCCTGGACGAGGAGTCGCAGCCGGAGATCTACCTGCCGTACGACCAGGTCGGCATCGGCACCATGACGGTCGTCGTGCGCGGCGACCTGCCGCCGACGGTCGTATCAGCGCGACGTCGAGCGGCTGGTCGCGCGGCTCGATCCGGATCTGCCGCTCTCCAACGTCAAGACGCTCGAGGACGTGGTGTCGGCGTCGGTGGCCGGCCGCCGCTTCTACATGCTGCTGCTGACCCTGTTCGCGGTCGTCGCGATGGCGCTGGCCGCCATCGGGATCTTCGGCGTGATGTCGTATGCGGTCGCGCAGCAGACACGGGAGATCGGCATCCGGATGGCGCTTGGCGCCGATCGCGACAGCGTCATCCGGATGGTGCTGCGACAGGCGTCGACGGTGATCGGGATCGGCCTGGTGGTGGGGCTGGCGGCCGCCGCCGCGACCGGACGTGCGCTGGCCGGCCTGCTCTTCAACCTCACGCCGACCGATCCCATGACCCTCGGGATCGTCGCGGTGATCCTCGCCGCGGTGGCGCTCCTGGCGTGTTATCTGCCCGCGCGGCGCGCCACGCGCATCGATCCCATCCAGGCGCTCAGGGCCGAGTGATCGTCCGCACCTCGTAGACCGCCCCCGTCTGACTGCCCGCATGCGGGCGGTAGGTGACGGTCACGCTCGACCGGCCGTGGGTCAGCGACGCCGGGACCGGGTGCTCCAGATCGATGAGTCGCGCGGGCTCGAGCGGCAGGGTATCGGTCGCGATCGCTGTTCCGTTGACGAGCACGTCGAACGTGCGCGGCTGTTCGTCCGAGCCGCGGCATGTCGTCACCAGCGACACCGGGCGCGCGCCGTCGACCTTCAGCGTATAGCCGAACGGCGTCGTCTTCGATTCGCGTCCGGCGCGGCCTTCGAACCATGGGCGCCGGTGGTCGTCGAGGCCTTGTCCGTCGTGGGCCTGCTCGGAGGCCTTGCTGTCGGCGTCGACGATGTCGATCGTCGACTGCTCGATGCGGCGGCGCGTATCGGCGTCGGCCGCTGCGCGTCGCGAGTGCGCCGTCCATTCATCCGGCGTGAACACCTGCCAATAGACCGTGTAGCGCGTCGCGCTGGCGCGGAAGAAGGGGATGAGCCGCACGTCGTGCGGCTGCCCGAGACCCGTCGTGACGAACGTCAGCGGCGCGTCCGCGGGCGTGACGTGCGCGAGCACTCCGGAGGCGTCCGGGACAAAGGCCGGAACGTCCACCTGCGGCAGCTTCGCCAGCGCGGGCGTCGTCGTGTCGTAGCGCGTGGCGTCCGAGAGCCCGGCGCGCCCGAGGTCGCCGGCGAGGAGGATCGGCCCGTCGAACACCGCGACGATCTTCGGATGGCCGGGCAGCGGCTCGGTGCGCAGGTGCATCGGGAAGCGCGCGACGATCTGGTCGCCGGAGCGCCATTCGCGATCGATCGTGACGTACGAGCCTGGCGCGCTCGAGATCGCGACCGCCGTCCCGTTCACGGCAATCGTGGCATCGGCGCCGGCCCATCCCGGATACCGCACGTTGATGGCCACGCGCGTCGGCTGATCCGCGGTCACGGTGAGGCGGACCTGGTCGTCGTCTGGAAATCGCGTGTCCTGTGTGATGGTGAGGTTCCGTTCGCGCCAGGTGACGACGGACGGGATGAAGAGGTTCACCCAGACCGCGCGATCGTCATGGAAGTAGATCGTGTCGGGATACTTCGCGTGGTTCTCCATGCCCGTGCCGACGCAGCACCAGAAGGAGTTCGTGGCGCTCGAGTACGTTTTGAACGCGCCTGGCTTCAACGGGCAGTAGTAGATGACGCCGCCGGTCTGCGGATCCTGCGAGGCGAGGATGTGGTTGTAGAGCCCGCGCTCGTAGAAGTCCATCAGCGTCGCTGACGGCGCCCAGGCGAACAGGTGCCGCGTCAGCTTGAGCATGTTGTAGGTGTTGCACGTCTCGGACGACTCGGCGCCGAGGCGTTCGGCGAACTGGCTGACGGGGAAGAAGTGCTCGTCGTCGCTGTCGCCGCCGTTGGCGTATGAGCGCGTCGTCGCGACGCGGGTCCAGAACGTCTGCGCGATGTCGCGGTAGCGGGTGTCCCCCGTGAGCTCGTACTCGCGCGCGGCGGCGATCATCTTCGGGATCTGGGTGTTGGCGTGCAGGCCGTCCAGGGGGTCGACGCCGGAGGCGAGCGGGACCGAAGAGGCGATCGTGGTCGAACACGCGCGCCAGCGTCGAGGTACTCCGGCTTGCCGGCGATCGCCGACAGATTCGCCAGCGACTCCGCCATCCCGCCGAACTCGGTCTCGAGCATCGCCTGCTGCTGCGCGTGGGTGAGGCGATCGGTGCGGAACTTCACCCATCCCGCGAGGCGCTCCGCCATGTCGAGCGCCTGCCTGTTGTCGCACAGCTGGTTCGCGTCGATGAGGCCAGCGAGGATCTTGTGCAGCGTGTAATACGGCGCCCAGACAGCGCGACGAGTCTCGACGCGATCGAAGAGCTCCTCCGGGAACGCGGAGAGATATCCAGGGTGCGATGCTTTTGCGGCAAGCGCGTCCTGCACCTTGGCAAGCTCCGCGACGAGGAGATCGGCGCGCGTCTTGAAGCGCTCGTCGCCGGTGTAGGCGTACATCAGCGAGAGCGCCGACAGATAGTGGCCTGTGCTGTGCCCGCGGAGCTCGACGTCAGGCGCTTCCCATCCGCCGAGCGGCTGTGCCGTCGACGGCAGTCCGGCGTTCAGCCGAAACGTGTGCAGCAGGCGATCCGGATCGAGCGCGAGGAGAAACTGCTGGTCGCGCAGCATCGCGTCGCGGAACGGTCCGTCGAGCAGCCGGACCTCAGTTGGCAGAAACTGCCAAACTTTTGTTCCGTTCTGAGACACGAACCCCTGGGTGGGGACAGTCCCCCTTACGGGAGTCGTAAGAGCGAGGACGAGCGCGAGGACGAAGGGGCGCACACTACCTCCAGGCGAACGCGTATCCCGCCAGCGCGGTGAGCAGCGGGAAGAACTCCATCGTGTAGCGCGGCTCGGGGTTCTCCATCCACGACAGCAGCGCGAGGCGCGGGAGTATCGTCAGGGCGACGAGCAGCAGCCACTTGCGGCCTTCGCGATATCGCCACAGGACGATCGCGCCGATCCAGCCGGCGATCGTCCAGAGCCACGTGAGCCCGGTGAACAGCGGCAGCCAGAACTGCTGATCGCGATCGGCGTCGAGCGCGGCCCAGGGATACAGGAAGCCGGCAAACGGGTAGTAGTCCGCGTGCGGGTCGAACCACAGCATCACGGCGCGCTTGAACGGCAGCACGACGTACTGCCGCAGCGGATGTCTCGCCGCGCGTTCGCCCGCGATCGCGCCGAACGCCGCGTCGAGCTCGGGCGTCATCCCGGACGGCGGCACGCGTCCCGTCTCGTCCGGCTCGGCGTCTGGCGCCGGCGTGCTGTATTGCCGCAACAGCCGCGCGACCTGGTCGCGCTCGTCCGGCGAGTCGAACGCGCGCGCGGGAATCTGATCGATCGAGATCGGCTCGCGATCGAGCGCGAACAGCACCGGGCCGACGTAGCGCGGATGGTCGATCCACGACCGCACCCAGTCGGCGTATCCCCACGCGACGAACTCGCCGGGCATCGACAGCGATCGCGGGTTCAGCGGCTGGAAGGTGTGAAACACCACCGCGTTCCTGATCGTCCATGGCGCCAGCGCCACGGCGAATCCCAGCGACAGCGCGAAGCCGCACACCAGCACGCGTCGCCACCATTCGCGAATGCCGAGACCGACACGTCCCGCCCATCGCCAGGACGTCACCAGGAGCAGGACGCCGATGGCCGCGACATACAACCCGCTCTCGGGCCGCACCAGCGTCATGACGCCGCCGGTGAGACCCGCGGCCGCCCACAAGGTGCGTGACCTCGGCAGCCACGACGGCAGGACGCCGCCGAATTCGGCGGCGCCACCGGCGCGACGCACGGCGAGCGACGCCAGCAGCAGCACCAGCACGCCGAGCGCCGTCGCCAGGGTCTCGGTGAGGATCGTCGTCACGTAGATCGCCACGAACGGGCACGCGGCCGCCAGCGCCAGGGCCACGAGCGCCGCGCGCCTGCGGCGCTGGGGGCTCCACGAGCGCGGCGCCCACACCATCGCCATCGCCGCGAGCAGGCCGCACGTCAGCGTGTCGAGGCACGCCTGGACGACGCGCACGGCGGTGTTGTTGTTGTCGCCGAACGCGCGATAGACGATCGCGATGAAGGCGGGGTAGCCGGGCACGCGCACGTAGGTCGGCGTGAGCGGCGGCGTGTCTTCTGCCGAGTAGACGCCGGCCGTTACCAGGTTGTGCGCAAGCAGCGCATACACCTTCCCGTCGTCGGGCTCGTCGTTAGGAAAGCCGATGGCGAGGGTGAGCCTGAACGCGAGCGCGAGGCCGACCAGGGCCAGGGCCCAGACACCGGAGTGCCGCATCAGGGTGGCAGGGTATCACTGCACTCATGGCAGTGCGAAGTGCAAGTGCGCAGTGCGAAGTGCGAGTGCTGCAGCGGTGCAGGTGCCGAGCTGCGACCTGCCGACCCGCTCGACCTGCACCGACCTGCGACCTGCGACCTGCCCGACCTGCGACTGCGGCCCGGCCTAAGTCCCTGGCAGCCTCGCCGCCGGGATCCCGAGCGCCAGCGCGATTTCGCGCAGACGCGCCTGGATCTTCCGCGCGTTGGCGGGCCCGGTGCGAATCAGCAGCTTCTGCGCGGACGACAACTGCTCGAGCGCCGGGCTCGCGTACGCGTAGACGCCGCCGCTGGCCTGCACCTCGATCGGATCGTCGGGCACAGGCGTCGACAGCAGCTTCACGATGGCGCCTTCGAGCGCCGCATCCATCGACGAGTCGGCGATGCCGAGCGACGCGTACGCCTCTTCGAGTCGCGGCTTCAGCATCCCGTAAATCTTCGCGCTGCCGGCCGCGTCCATCGACGTCACCGCATCGGCGATCCCGTCGTACCGCGCATAGCTCGCCGGGTCGATCACGGTGCGTCCGCCCTCGTGTCGTCACTCGAAACGAGCCGCGAGGGCGCAGGGCCGCAAGCATCCGCATCGGCGCCTGTCCCTCGGCGGTGCCCTGGACGATGGCGACGAACTGCTCGGCGAGGTGATTGGTCGACAGCCACGCGAGCGCGATGGGCGCCTTCGTCAGGCCGCTCAGCGTGTCGCGCAGGAACGGATCGAGTTGATCGAGCGGCGGCAGGACGACGGCGGGCCCGCCCTCGGCGAGCGGAGCCGTGCGCGCCTTCGGCGAGGCGACCGGACCCGGCGCGGGCGCTTCGGCCGGCGCCGTCTGGCGCACGCGATACACCCAGAACCCCGCGACGAGACCCGCGACGAGCGCCAGCGACAGGATTGGGCCGATTCTCGACGGCCGCGGCGGCGGCACGTCGAACTGCCGCGACGGCGGAGGCTCCATCGCCTGCGTCGGCGCGAGGTTCATGTCGTCCAGCATGCTCATACCGTCACCCCCACGCCTGCCCTGCGCGCCTTCGATCACGACCTCCAGGCCATCGAAGTCATCGAGCACGGCCCGCGTCTCTCCGCTTCGGCGGAGGCGTCCCGCATCCGAGGCCAGGTCCACGACGTGCCTCCGCTCGGCGTCCACCGCGAAACGCAAACTGTAACTGCAGAGCCCGAGCGCACCGCTGAGCGACGGCGCACGCGTCTGCCACGTGTTGGTCCCGAAGTGATGGTGATACCCGTCACGGCCGAAGAACCGGGCGCCCGGATAGTCGCGCTGACGCACGGGAAACCCGAGGACGTCGCGATAGAACGCCTCGGCGCGATCGAGCTTCGACACCGACAGGTGAAGGTGTCCGATGCGCGTCTCGGGCGCCATCAGCGGACCGGTCGATCGGCGTGACGGCGGACATGAGCGACGCCGCGTCGAGCGCCTCGGTGAACATCGCCACCTGTCCGTCGGCCGCCGACGGCGGCCATTCGCCGACCGGACGATCGACGTAGAGCTCGAGCCCGTTGCCTTCCGGGTCCGACAGATAGAGCGCTTCGCTCACGCCGTGATCCGCGGCGCCAAGGCGGAACCCGTTGGCCACCAGGCGCGTGAAGATGCGCGACAGCGCGGCGCGGTTCGGATAGAGGAAGGCGACGTGAAAAAGTCCCGCCGCACCCCGCGGCCGGGCCGCCGCCGACGGCGCGTGCTCGAGCGCGATCAGCGCGGGCTCCGCGCCGGTCGGCGAGAAGCGCGCCTCGTGCGCGCCGCCGCTGACGCGGTGGAAACCCAGCTCCGACTCGTAGAAGGCGCCGACCCGGGCGATGTCCGCCACGCGCAGCGTGAGCTCGGCGAACTCGACCGACCGGAAAAACGCGTCGGACGTGTTCATGGGTTGAGCCTACCGTCGGCGCCGATTGACGGCAACAGGAAATCGCGCCCCGGCGGCCCATGATGGCCGCGGGCACGGGCGGACGCCGGGCGAGGAGCCTTCATGCGTGGCACGCTGCACTTGAGACGTTTTCATCGAGCGAATTGGCGGGAGCGTCCGGCGCCTGCGGAACCAGGAACCAGGGACCAGGAACCAGGCGGTCAGCGTGAACCGGTGCATGCTGGCCCCCGGCCCCTGATCCCTGTACCCTACTTCGCCGTAGTGCCAGAACTCGTCCTTCCTCGGAGAACTCCGCATGGCCACACCCACGCCTCGACGGTCTTCCACGCGAGACGTCTCGGTCGACAGGCAAGCCGCTCGAGGGGCGGGTCGCCCTCGTGGCGGGAGCGACACGCGGGGCGGGACGCGGCATCGCGTGGGCCCTCGGCGAAGCCGGGGCGACGGTCTATTGCACCGGCCGCAGCGTCGCCGGAAAGCCGTCGCCGTACGGACGCCCTGAGACGATCGACGAGACGGCCGCGCTTGTGACCGAGGCCGGCGGACATGGCATTGCCGTCCGCGTCGATCACACGGACACAGAAGGCCGTCGCGAGCCCTCATGAAGCGCGTCGCGCGCGATCATCGCCGTCTCGACGTCGTCGTCTGCAGCCTCGCAGGCGAGGACCCATCGCTGGCGTGGCGGACGCCCTTTCGGCGAGCTGGCGCCTGACGCCGCGCTCGAATTGCTGCGCCGCGCTGTCGTCTCGCACCTCGACACCGTCGCGCCAGGCCATCCCCCTCATGCGGCGCGGCAGCCTCCTCGTCGAGGTGACCGAAGGCGACACGCTGTTCATGGGCGGCATGTCGACGATCGGCACGCTCGCCAAGATCCTGCAGAAAGTGAGCGCGTTCGTGCTCGGGCAGGAGCTGAAAGGCAAGCGCATCGCCGTCGTCGCGGCGACGCCGGGGTTTCTCCGCTCGGAATCGATGCTCGAGCACTTCAAGGTGACCGAAGCGACGTGGCGGAAGGGCGGCCGCAAGGACAAGCACTTCCTCGAGTCCGAGACGCCGCGCTTCCTCGGGCGCGGCGTGGCGGCGATGGCGGCCGATCCGCGCGTGTTGCGAGCGCAGCGGGTCGCTCACGAGCTCGTGGGCGCTCGCCCGCGACTATGGTCTGGTGGATGCCGACGGCCGGCGTCCCGACTGGGGCGCGCACATGCCGGCCGTGTCGAAGGAGTTCAAGTTCGTGCGCGATGCGCTGTCGGCAGAGGCCGCGTGGCTCCGTGCGCTTGCGGACCGCGTGGAAGGCTATCTCGGGTAGCGTGAGCCCAACGGCGTTACCATAGCGTCTCCCCGGGGGCTCATGCCGCGACTGCGCGTCCTCTCGATCGTTCTCTTCGGTCTGGCGTTGACGGGCGTCGGCACGGCCGGCTGCGTCAATCCGCTCACCGCGTTGCCGAAGCTGTTCGAGGCAAGACGGTTGGCCTCCGAGCTCCACGTCTCGTTCACACGTGCCGCCGAGGCGTCGAACCGCGCCGTCATGGCCGACACCGACGAAGCCTCGATTGCCGCGAAGGACGAAGCCACCGCGGCGCGGCAGACCGTGGACCACGACCTCGCCACCCTGCAGCCGATCCTGACCGAGCTCGACTACGCCGACGAGCTCCGGGCGCTCGCGGCGTTCAAGACACGCTACGAGGAATACCGCCGCCTGGACGACGAGATTCTTCCGCTCGCCATCGAGAACTCGAACCTGAAGGCCCAGCGCCTGTCGTTCGGGGATGCGCAAGAGGCCGCGAAGGCATTTCGCGCGTCGCTCGACGCCGCCGTGCGCCTCGCGACGCCGGCGCAGGCGAATGCCGCGGCGCTCCTGGCCGATCGCGCCGAGATCGCGAGTTCTCGAGATTCAGGTGTTGCAGGCGCCGCACATCGCCGAGTCAGACGCCGCGGCGATGACGCGGATGGAGAAGGCGATGAACGACTCGACGACGTCGGCGAAGGCGGCGCTGGATCGGCTGAAGGCGATGCTGCCACGGGCAGCGACGCCGCTTGCCGCCGCCGATGCGGCGCTCGCGCGGTTCCTGAGCGTCAACACGGACATCATCGCGCTCTCGCGCAAGAACACGAACGTGCGGTCGCTGGCGCTGTCGCTCGGCAGGAAGCGTGTCGTGACGGCGGAGTGCGAAGACCAGCTGAGAGCGCTCGGCGAGGCGCTCGCGAAACACGAGTCCACCGCGACGCGCTAAGGCTCGTCCGAGCTAGGGCAGGCGCCGCGCGCGCGTCTCGCCGTGCTGCAGCAGCCAGAGCGACTGCGCGTCGTGTCCTGCGTCCGCCCACGCGGCCGTGAGGCGCCTCGGCGGCTCGTCCATCGGCTCGTCGCTCAGCTTGAATGTTCCCCAGTGGATCGGGACCATCGCCGGCGGCGTCCAGCCGCGCTCGCGATGGACGGCCGCGACGTCGCCGTAGGCCTGGACGGCCTCTTCGGGGTTCATGTGGACCTGCTGCATCATCCACTGCGGCTGATAGGCCCCGATCGGAATCAACGAGAGGTCGAAGGGCCCGAACCGCCGCGCGATCTCGGCGAACTCCGGGTGCAGCGCCGTGTCGCCCGCGAAGAAGACTGAAAGGCCGTGCGCGCGCAGGATCCATCCGCACCACAGCGTGCGGTTCCGGTTCCACGGCGCGCGGCCGCTGAAGTGACGCGCCGGCGTGCAGACCACGGAGACGTCGAGATCGCTGGCGGTCTCGCGATCCCACCAGCCGTGCTCGCCGATCGCGGTCGCGCCGAACTTCTTCAGATACCGCCCGACGCCGACGGGCGCCGCCCACCGGACATCGGGCGAATGGCGCACCAGTCGCGCTCACGGTCCGGCGGTCGAGATGGTCGTAGTGATCGTGCGACACGAGCACGAGGTCGATCGGCGGCAGCTGTTCCAGCGGCACTCCCGGCGGCGTGCGCCGTCGTGGTCCGGCGAACTGGACCGGTGAGGCCCGCTCGCTCCACATCGGATCGGTCAGCACGTTGAGCGGCCCAAGCTGGAGCAGCGTCGTCGCGTGACCGATCCAGGTTGCCGTCAGCGTGCCGGGCTGCGCGCGTGGGCGCTCGAACGACGGCGTCGCGGTCGGGAAACGTGGCGCCGGGGACTCGCCGGCGGCGGCCGACTTCCGGCCCTCGAAAATCCATCGCGCGACGGCCGCCGGGCCGTGCTCGACCTGGCCGGGCCAGGGGTTTCGATACCGGTGTCGTCGCGCCATCGCAGTCCAGGTCCTGCTGCTTTCGACGTGCGGGCGGCGCTGCGGCGTTCCCTCGGGCTTAACGACTTCCTAAGGGAACCCTTGCGCGGCCCTGACGGCGTGCGCGGCTACGCTCGCGGCCATGGCGACCTTCGCCGGCATCGCGGCGGAAACGGACTGCTGCGGCAATCTCTATCCGCTTCACGTCCCGCTCGGCGTCGCAGCGCGCACCGGGCCACGCACGCGTCGCCCGCTGCGACGGCGGTCGCACTCGCCGCTCGGCCATGTGGTTTGGCGCCCTTCTCTGCGCCTGGTCAGGCCCTTCGCCCTGCTCAGGCAGGTCTCCTCTGAGCGGCTGGACAGTCCAGGCGTTCCCCGATAGATTCGGCGGGATGTCGACGGCGCTCCGCTCCACGGTGCGGTCAGCGGTGGCGGTCGCGGCCGTCGGCGTCGTGACGTTCGTCTTCGTCGCGGTCATCCCCGGCAACTCCACCACCGTCGCGCTCTCGTACCTGGTCGTCATCCTGTCGATCGCCTCCACGTGGGGCATCTTCGAATCCACGCTCGCATCGTTCGTGGCGGTGGCGTGCCTGAACTTCTTCTTCCTGCCGCCCGTGCGCACCTTCACGATCGCCGACCCGCAGAACTGGATCGCGCTGCTCGCCTTCATGGCGACGGCGATCGTCACGAGCCAGCTCTCAGGCCGTGCGCGCCTGCGGACGATGGAGACGCTGGCGCGCCAGCGGGATCTCGAGCAGCTCTACGCGCTGGGCCGCGCGCTGCTCTTGTGGGACGGCACGTCGCCGCCGGCGCAGGCCGTGGCCTCCGACATCGCGGCTGCGTTCGGGTTGCCCTCGGTCGCGCTCTACGATCGTCACGCGGACGCCATTGCGCGCGCCGGGCGCGGTGGATTTGCCGGACGTCGATGCCGCGCTGCACGAGGTCGCGCTGCAGGGGACGGTGCTCCAGCCGCGACCGAATCTTGTCATCACGGCGATTCGCCTTGGCGGCGCGCCCATTGGCGGGTTGGCGATGGCGGGAGAGACGCTGACCGACACGGTCGTGCAGTCCGTCGCCAACCTTGCAGCCATCGCGCTCGAACGCGCGCGCGGGCAGGATGCCGTCACCCGGGCCGAAGCGGCGCGGCACAGCGGCGAGCTGCGCGCCACGCTCCTCGATGCCGTCGCGCACGAGTTCAAGACGCCGTTGACCTCGGTGAAGGCTGCCGCGAGCGCTCTCGCCGAGAAATTGCCCGCGGGCGCCAGCGAGCACGAGCTCGCGACGATCATCTGCGAGGAATCGGACAGGCTGGAGGGGCTCGTCAACGACGCGACGCAGGTGCTCCGCCTCGAGTCCGGCGACTTCCGCCTGCGGAAGACCCCGGTACGCGTGCACGATCTCGCCGCGCAGACGCATCGCCGAGCTCAGCGCCCGTCTCGACGGGCGGACGTTCGTCAACGCCGCCACGCCGGATCTCGTGGTGGAGATTGACAGCAGTCTGATGAGAGTCGCCCTGCGCCACCTGGCTGACAACGCCATCAAGTATTCGCGCGCGGGCTCGACGATCACCATCGGCGCGTCGCCAGGACCGACCGGCGGCACGGTGGATCTCGTCGTGCACAACACCGGTTCCCAGGTGGCAGCCGACGACGCGGCGCGGGTGTTCGACCGGTTCTATCGCGGCGGGCCAGTCGAGGAGCATCGCAGGCAGCGGCATGGGGTTGGCGATCGTCCGGCAGATTGCGCGCGCGCACGGCGGCGACGTTGCCCTCGAGGCCGATGAGTCGGGCACGTCATTTCGAATCACGCTTGCCGCAGGGGCACGCCATGAGCGCCGGGCGCATTCTTGTCGTGGACGACGATCCGCAGATCCGCCGCGTGATGCGCGTGACCCTGGTCGCCCAGGGGTTCGAAGTGAACGACGCGCGAAGCGGGGAAGAGGCGCTCGAGACGCTGCGGCAGCGAGGGCGTCGATCTGGTCGTGCTCGACATGAACATGCCCGGCCTTGGCGGCATCGAGACCTGCCGCCTGATCCGGGCCGACTCCGAAGTCGCGATCATCATGCTGACGGTGCGGGACGCCGAGGCCGATCAAGTCGAGGCGCTCGATGCCGGCGCCGACGACTACGTCACCAAGCCGTTCAGGACGCAGGAGCTGCTCGCTCGAATCCGCGCAGCGCTGCGGCGCGCGCCGGCCGGCAAGGCCGCCGAGATTCATCAGCTGACGCTGGGTCCGTGTCGTCGTGGACTTCGACGCCAGGCAGGTTCTGAGCGGCGACCGCCGCGTCCGGCTGACACCGAAGGAATTCGACGTGCTGCGCTATCTCGCGGTGCACGCCAACAAGGTCGTCAGCCACCGCGAGCTGCTGCAGGCCGTGTGGGGGCCCGACTACGGCGACGAGGTCGATTACCTGCGCGTGATCATGAACCAGCTCCGCAAGAAGGTCGAAGCGCAGCCGTCGGCGCCGGTCTATCTGCTGACGGAGCCGTGGGTCGGCTACCGACTGCAAGTGCCTGAATCGACAGCAGATCCCGGCTGACGTGTTTTCCTCAGTTCGTCCTTATGACTTCCTGATCGCGCCAGCCCTAGAGTGGACAGTGTCTGAGGCACGCACATGTCCACTGCGCGGGACCTTCGTCTGGTGCCGGGAGCTTGCGCCGAGAGGCTGTTCGAGATCGACGGGCCGAACACGGAGCTCGTCACCGTGCTCTTCACGGGGCTTGGCCCGACGCTCAGGGCTCTCGCGGTTGCGCGCGGGCTTGGGCGCGCTCTGGGAGCCAGGGTCGTGGTCATCGCCGTCAAGACCCCGAAGCTCGGGCCACGTGGCGGCCAGGTGCCGACCCCACAGGACGACGAGGCCGAGGCGCTGCAGCTGCAGTTGCGTGCGGCCGGGGATGTTCGCTTCCGCGTCTTTGCCGCACCGAGAGCCACCGATGCGTTCAGCGCCGCGCTGGCGCCCGGGTCGCTCGTCGTCGTGTGCGGCCGGCGTCACTGGTGGCCGACGACCACCTCACGCCTGTGCGGCACGCTCGAGGCGCTCGGACATTTCGTTCTCTTCGTTGACGAGGCTCATCATGCTGCTTGACCTCGCGTTTCTCGCCGTCGGCGTCGGTTCGCTCGTCGCGTGCTGGTACTTCGTGAAGCTCTGCGAACGGTTGTGACCATGGACTACATCGTCTCGCTTCTGACCGCGGTGGGACTGTTCGTGTACCTGCTGTACGCGCTCGTGCGTCCAGAACGCTTCTGAGGCCGCCATGTCAGCCCTTGGCATCTACCAGATCCTCTTCTACTTCGTCGTCGTGCTCGCGCTGACCAAGCCGGTCGGCCTGTTCATGGCGCGGCTCTTCGAAGGCGAGCGGACGTTTCTCCATCCGCTGCTGCGGCCCGTCGAGCGGCTGTTCTACAAGCTGTCGGGCGTCCGCGAGGACGTCGAGCAGCACTGGACGGCCTACGCCGGCGCGTTCCTCGCGTTCCACGTCGCGAAGTTCGTGGTGGTCTACGCGATCATGCGCCTGCAGGGCTGGCTGCCCCTGAACCCGATGGGATTCAGCACCGGGCACGCGCCGTCGAACGCGACGCCGATGACGGCCGACCTCGCCTTCAACACGGCCGCCAGCTTCCTGACGAACACCAACTGGCAGTCGTACGTCGGCGAGACGACGATGAGCTACTTCACGCAGATGGCGGCGCTGGCGGTGCAGAACTTCACGTCCGCCGCCAGCGGCATCGCCATCGCCATCGCGCTGACGCGCGGCTTTGCGAGGCAGGAGTCGAAGACGATCGGCAACTTCTGGGTCGATCTCATTCGCTGCACGGTCTACATCCTGCTGCCGATCTCGTTCGTGGCGGCGCTGCTGTTCGCGTCGCAGGGCGTGGTGCAGAACTTCGATCCCTACACGCAGGTCACGACGGTAGAGGGGCCCGCGCAGGTCATCGCGCAGGGACCGGTGGCCTCGCAGGAAGCCATCAAGGAGCTGGGCACCAACGGCGGCGGGTTCTTCAACGCGAACTCCTCGCATCCGTACGAGAACCCGAACCCGGCGACGACGTTCCTGCAGATCGTGCTGATCTTCCTGATCCCGGCGGGGCTCGCCTACACGTTCGGCCGCATGGTCCGCAGCACGCGGCAGGGCTGGGCGCTGTTTGCGGCGATGAGCGTGATGTTCCTCGTCGGCGCCTTCGTCGCGTATGGGGCCGAGCAGGCGGGCAACCCGATCCTGAGCGGCCTGGGCATTCAGGCCGACGCCACCGCGGGCCAGCCCGGCGGCAACATGGAGGGCAAGGAGACGCGGTTCGGGATCGTGCAGTCGACGCTGTTCGCCACGGTGACGACCGACGCCAGCTGCGGCGCGGTCAACAGCATGCACGACAGCTACACGCCGCTCGGCGGGCTGGTGCCGCTCTTCAACATCCAGACCGGCGAGGTGATCTTCGGCGGCGTCGGCGCGGGCCTCTACGGCATCCTGCTCTACGCGATTCTGGCGGTCTTCATCGCCGGGCTGATGGTGGGACGGACGCCCGAATACATCGGCAAGAAGATCGAGCAGAAGGAAGTGAAGATGGCGATGCTCGCGCTCATCGCCACGGCGGCCAGCATCCTGGTGTTCACCGCGATCAGCTCCGTCATCCCGTTCGACAAGGGCGGGTACTGGAACCCGCCCGGGCCGGCCATCGCGAACTTCAACAATCCCGGCGCGCACGGGTTCAGCGAGCTGCTCTACGCCTACACGAGCGGCACCGGCAACAACGGCAGCGCGTTTGCCGGCATCAGCGCCAACACGCCCTGGTACAACCTGACCATCGGGCTGGCGACGATCATCGGCCGCTTCCTGTTCCTGCTGCCGCTGGTGGCCGTGGCCGGCAGCCTGGCGGCGAAGAAGCGCGTGCCCGTGACCAGCGGGACGCTCCCGACCGACGGCGGCCTGTTCGTCGGCCTGCTGGTCGGCACGGTGGTGATCGTGGGCGCGCTGACGTTCTTCCCGGCGCTGTCGCTGGGGCCAATCGTTGAGCACTTCCTGATGCAGCAGGGCAAGCCGTTTTCGATCGTGTTGCCGAAGAGGTGGGCAGGCCTGAAGGCCTGCGCTACATGTCGCAGGGCCCGTCGTCTCGGCAACCGTCGTCTGTGGCGCAGGCCTTCAGGCCTGTGGGAACCACGCCCGTAGCGCAGGCCTTCAGGCCTGCCTCGTCGGAGCGCACCTCATGGCTGTAAGCACTCTCGAACCCCGTTCCGCGGCGCCGGCGCCCGCGGGTCCGCCGCCGGACGAGACGACGCTGCTTCCGCGGAGGCTGGCGCATGCCCGTCCGCTCTTCGATCCGGAGATCGTGCGGCGCGCCATCGGGGAGTCGTTCCGGAAGCTCGATCCGCGCACGCTCATCAAGAACCCCGTGATGTTCGTGGTCGAGGTCGGCGCCGCGCTGACGACGGTCTTCGTGATTCGCGACATCGTCGGCGGCCACGCCGGCACCGGCTTCGGCATCCAGATCGCCATCTGGCTCTGGTTCACGGTCCTGTTCGCGAACTTCGCCGAGGCGATGGCCGAGGCGCGCGGCAAGGCGCAGGCCGACGCGCTGCGCAAGACCAAGACGGATACGGTCGGCAAGCGCATCGTGGACGGCCGCATCGAGGAGGTCTCGGCGGCGCGGCTGCGCGCGGGCGACGTCGTCATGTGCCAGCCGGGCGACATCATCCCCGGCGACGGCGAAGTCATCGAAGGCATCGCGTCGGTGGACGAGTCGGTGATCACCGGCGAGAGCGCGCCGGTCATCCGCGAGTCGGGCGGCGATCGCAGCGCCGTGACGGGCGGCACGCGCGTCCTGTCGGACTTCATCAAGGTCCGCATCACGTCGAACCCGGGCGAGACGTTCCTCGATCGGATGATCGCGCTCGTCGAAGGCGCGGAGCGCCAGAAGACGCCGAACGAGATCGCGCTCAACATCCTGATCGCCGGCCTCACGCTGATCTTCCTGCTCGCCGTCGCGACGCTGCAGCCGTACGCCGCCTACAGCGTCTCGTCCGCCGGCGCGGGCTCGGTGCCGTCCGTGGCGGTGCTGGTGTCGCTGCTCGTCTGCCTGATCCCGACGACGATTGGCGGGCTGCTGTCGGCGATCGGCATCGCCGGCATGGACCGCGTGATGCAGCACAACGTGCTGGCGATGAGCGGCCGCGCCGTCGAGGCGTCGGGCGACGTGCACACGCTGCTTGCTCGACAAGACGGGCACCATCACGCTCGGCAATCGGCAGGCGGTGTCGTTCATCCCGCTCGGCGGCATCGAGGAACGCGACCTGGCCGATGCGGCACAGCTCGCCAGCCTGGCGGACGAGACCCCGGAAGGGCGGTCGATTGTCGTGCTGGCGAAAGAGCGCTTCCAGTTCCGCGGCCGCGAGGTCGCGGCGACCGGCGCCGAGTTCATCCCGTTCTCCGCGTTCACGCGGATGAGCGGCGTCGACCTCGACGGCCGGCGCCTGCGCAAGGGCGCGTCGGACGCGATTGCGACCTTCGTGAAGGAGCAGGGCGGCATCGGTGCCGGCAGGCTTTGCGGAAGCGACCGAGCGGATCTCGCGAACCGGCGGCACGCCGCTGGCCGTCGCGGATGGCCGGAAGCTGCTCGGCCTGATTCACCTCAAGGACGTGGTCAAGGGCGGCATCAAGGAGCGCATCGCGCAGCTCCGGCTGATGGGCATCCGCTCGGTGATGATCACCGGCGACAACCCGCTCACCGCCGCGGCCATTGCCAGCGAGGCGGGCGTGGACGACTTCCTGGCGCAGGCCACGCCGAAGGACAAGCTCGAGTTCATCCGCAAGGAACAGGGCGAAGGCCGGCTCGTGGCGATGACCGGCGACGGCACCAACGACGCGCCCGCGCTGGCCCAGGCCGACGTCGGCGTCGCGATGAACACCGGCACCATGGCCGCGAAGGAAGCCGGCAACATGGTCGATCTCGACAGCAACCCGACCAAGCTGATCGAGATCGTCGCCATCGGCAAGCAGCTGCTGATCACGCGCGGCGCCCTGACGACGTTCTCGATCGCGAACGACGTGGCGAAGTACTTCGCGATCATCCCGGCGATGTTCATGGTGACGTACCCGGCGCTGAACGCGCTGAACATCATGCACCTGCACACGCCCGAGAGCGCGATTCTCGCGGCGGTGATCTTCAACGCGCTGATCATCATCGCGCTGGTCCCGCTGGCGCTGCGCGGCGTGCGCTACCGTCCGGAGGGCGCGGGCGCCCTGCTGCGGCGCAACCTGCTCATCTACGGGCTCGGCGGCATCCTGGCGCCGTTCCCGGGCATCTGGCTGATCGATCAGCTCCTGGTGCTGCTGCACCTGGCGTGAGGTAAATCATGTGGTCCTATATCGGTCCGGCGATCCGCACGACCCTGGTCTTCACCGTGCTGACCGGCGGCATCTACCCGCTCGCGGTGACCGGCGCGAGCTGGGTGCTCTTCCCGGCGCAGGCGCACGGCTCGCTCGTCGTGCGCGACGGCAAGGTCGTCGGCTCGACGCTCATCGCGCAGAACTTCACCAGGCCGGAGTACTTCCATCCGCGCCCGTCGGCGGCCAGCTACGACGCGTCGTCGTCCACCGGATCCAACTGGGGCCCGACCAACCAGAAGCTCGCCGACCGCGTGAAGGCGTCGCTCGCCCAGTACCGGCAGGAGAACCCGGCGTACACGGGGCCGATCCCCGCCGACGCTCTCACGGCCTCCGCCAGCGGGCTCGACCCCGAGATCAGCCCGGCGAACGCCGACATCCAGGCTGACCGCGTCGCCCACGCCCGGAAGCTGGATCCCGCGGCGGTGCGCGCGGTCGTCGCGGAGACGACCGCGGGACGCTGGCTCGGGTTCATCGGCGAGCCGCGCGTGAACGTGCTGCAACTCAACCTGGCGCTCGATGCTCGGTTTGGATCGGTAGTCGGCAGTAGGCAGTAAGCAGTCGGCAGTAGGCAGTAGGCGAGGCGGTAGGCAGCGGGCGGGCTTCAGTCCGTAGTCCGTAGTCCGTAGTCCGTAGTCTGTAGTCCGCAGTCCAACCATGCCCGACCTGCGTCCCGACCCTGAGGCGCTGCTGCGCCAGGCCGAGGCGGCCGAGCGCGGCGCGCTGAAGGTGTTCCTGGGCTACGCGCCGGGCGTCGGGCAAGTCGTTCCGGCTGTTCGACGAGGGACGCCGCCGGCACGAGCGCGGCGAGGACGTCGTCGTCGGCGCCGTGGCGCCGGAGCTCAACGCGGACCTGCAGGCCGTCGTCCAGCAGCTCGAGGCCGTGCCGATGCTGGAGGCCGACGGACGGCGCGCGGTCGACGTGGACGCCGTGCTGGCGAGGCATCCGGCCGTCTGCCTCGTGGACGATCTCGCCCGCGACAACCCGGCCGGCGCGGCGCGTCCGAAGCGCTATCAGGACGTCGCCGCGCTCATTGACGCCGGCATTTCGGTGCTGACCTCGATCAACCTCGAGGAGATCGACGAGCAGCAGCCGTTCATCGAACAGCTCTTCGGGCGCCGCAGCGCCGAGACGGTGCCGCAGTCCTTCATCGACCGCGCCGACGAGATCGTCGTCGTGGACGCGCCTGAAGATCCGTCGCCGCTCGGCGAGATCGCCGGCTCGGACGCGCAGGCACTGGCGCTGGCGGCCTTGCGCGAGCGCGCGCTGCTGCTGGCGGCCGACGCCGTCCAGCGGCAGCTCGACGACTACCTTCGCGTCAATCGCGTCGACGCGTCGTGGGGCACGCAGGAGCGTATCCTCGTCTGCATGACGCCCCGGGCCAATGCGGCCGCGATGCTCGCCAGCGGCCGGCGCAACGCCGATCGCTTCCACGGCGAGCTGTTCGCCGTGTACGTGAACCAGCCGAACCTCACGGCGGAGGATCGGTCGGCGCTCGCGCGCAACGTCATGCTGGCGCGCGCCCAGCAGGCCGAGGTGTCGATCCTCGACGGCCACGATCCGATCGCCGCCATCCTCGAGTTCGCCCGTCAGCGCAACGTCACGCAGCTGTACGTCGGCCACAACCTCCGGCGCACGTGGCAGACCCGCGTCACCGGCAGCCTGCTGGATCGCCTCATTCGCCTGGCTGAAGGCCTCGACGTCCGCGTCTTCCCGCATTGACGCCGTGAGCGACTCCGCGCGCGGACGGCTGACCATCTTTCTCGGATACGCCGCGGGCGTCGGCAAGACGTTCCAGATGCTGACGCTCGCGCGGGACCTCCGCCAGCGCGGCATCGACGTCGTCGTCGGCTACTTCGAGCCGCACGCGCGGCCCGAGACGATGGCGCTGGCCGAAGGGCTCGAGACCATTCCGCGCAAGACGATCCCTTACCGCGGGCGGCTGTTCGAGGAGATGGACGCCGACGCCATCCTCGCGCGGCATCCGGCGGTTGCCGTCGTCGACGAGTTCCCGCACACGAACGTCCCTGGCTCCGCGCGATCCAAGCGCTGGGAGGACGTCTCGGTGCTGCTCGACGCCGGCATCGACGTGCTGACGACGATGAACGTGCAGCACGTGGAGAGCCTGAACGACGAGATCTGGCAGAGCACCGGCGTGCGCGTGCGCGAGACGGTGCCCGACTGGATCGTGAAGCAGGCCGACGAGGTCGTGCTGGTGGACCTCACGCCGCAGGCGCTGCTCAACCGCCTCGAGCGCGGCGTGGTCTATGCGCCCGACCGCGCGCAGAAGGCGCTGCAGCATTTCTTCAAGGAGTCGACGCTCGGCGCGCTGCGCGAGCTGGCGATGCGCCAGACGGCGCTGGCGGTCAGAAGCCGGGTGGAGCAGGCGAGCCGGGTCGGGCAGGTCGATCGGGTCGGGCAGGTCGATCAGGTCGGGCAGGTCGATCAGGTCGGGCCGGTCGAGCGGGTCGCGCCCGAGCGCCTGCTTCTGCTGGTGACGGCCGACGCGTCCAGCGCGGCGCTGATCCGTCGCGGACGGCGCGTCGCCGACTACCTGCATGCCGAGTGCGCGGCGGTCTACGTCGCGAAGACGCCGGACATGTCGGAGCTGCCGCGTGCGGATCGCCAGAGCCTGGAGCGACAGCTGACGTTCGCCCGGCGGCTGCGGATCGAGACGCGCGTGCTGGTGGGCAGCGACGTGGCGCTCACGCTCGTCAGCTTCGCGCGCGTCTACCAGGCGACGCAGATCTTCGTGTCGCGCGAGGAGCATGGCGGGCTGCGGATGATGCTCGGCCGCGGCCTGATTCAGCGCATCGTCAGCCTCGCGCCCGACATGCAGGTCACCATCGTCGCCAATCGCGGCCTGCGGCGGCGCGCGGTCACTTCCTGATATCCTGCGGCCCGTCTCATGGCCGCTTCAGACGCCGCGGCCGCCGCGGCGGTGTCTCGCGCGGCGCGCCGGCTGATCCCCTTCCTGTTCGTCTGCTACGTGGTCTCGTACCTGGACCGCGTCAACCTCGGCTTCGCGGCGTCGGCGTTCCAGCGCGATCTCGCGATGAGCGATCGCGTCTACGGGATCGGCGCCGGGCTGTTCTTCCTCGGCTACTTCGTCTTCGAGATCCCCAGCAATCTGATCCTCGAGCGCGTCGGCGCCCGGCGCTGGCTCGCCCGGATCATGATCACGTGGGGCATCGTGTCGGTGGCGATGATGTTCGCCGTCGGCACGTGGAGCTTCTACGCGCTGCGGATCGCGCTTGGCCTGGCCGAAGCCGGCTTCTTTCCCGGCGCGGTGCTGTATCTGACGTATTGGTTTCCGCAGCGCGAGCGCGGCCGGCTGGGCGCGCTCTTCATGGCGGCCGGGCCCGTCGCGCTGATCATCGGACCGTATGTCTCCACCGCCCTCATGCGGTTGAACGGCCTCGGCGGCCTGCGCGGATGGCAGTGGCTGTTCATCGGCGAGGGGCTGCCGGCGGTCGTGCTCGGCGTGATCGCGCTCAGGTGGCTGACGGATCGTCCGGCCGACGCGCAGTGGCTTCCGGAGGACGAGCGTGCGGCGCTCGCCGCGCAGATCGCCGCCGAGCAGGAGAGCCGCAGCGGCGGAGAGCGCCACGTCGCGCTCACGGGATCGATGAAGAGCGCCCGCGTCTGGCTGCTTTGCGTCGTCTACTTCCTGAACACGACGGTGAGCTACGGGCTGTTTCTCTGGCTGCCGAAGATTCTCGAGGACGCGTCGGGCTGGCACGACATGCGCCTGGCGGCGATCTCCGCGTCTCCGTTCGTCATCGCGCTGGCGACGATGGTGCTGGTCGGCCGGCACTCGGATCGCACCGGCGAGCGGAAGTGGCACCTCGCGTGGTGCGCGCTCGGGGCGGCCGTTGGTCTCGTGCTCGCGGCCGCGGCCGGCAGGAACGTCGCGCTCCTCGTGCTCGCGTTCACGATCTGCCAGGCGGGGCAGCGCACCGTGCAGCCGCTCTTCTGGACGCTGCCGCCGCTGCTGCTCGGCGGCACCGCGGCGGCCGCCGGCTTCGCGCTGATCAACTCCGTCGGCAATCTCGGCGGCTTCGCCGGGCCCACGGTGATGGGCTACCTGCGCGAGTCGACCGGCGGCTACGCCGGCGGGCTGCTCGTCCTCGCCGCTGCGCTGGTGATCCAGGCGGCGATCGTGGTGACGCTGCGGTTCCCGCTCCCGTGAGCACAGTAGGCGCTGGGCTTCAGCCACAGAGGCACAGAGAGCACAGAGAATACGTTCTTGAAGGCCCGGCCACTGTGGCGCAGAGACCATCGAGCCGACCGCGGCTCTGTGCCTCTGTGGCCGCGCCCAAAGATCTCTGTGCTCTCTGTGCCTCTGTGGCGGCCTTCCTTCGTGCCTTCGTGGCTCAATGAATTTCGGGTTCCGGGACGACGCCCGGCGCAGCCAGAAAATCGAAATCACAGCCGCGGTCGGCCTGGGTGATGTGACGCGAGTACAGCCAGCCGTAGCCGCGCGGGTAGATCGTCTTCGGCGGCGTCCACGCGGCGCGGCGGCGCGCGAGCTCCGCTTCGTCGACGTCGAGCGACAGCCGCCGCTCGGGCACGTTCAACTCGATGACGTCGCCATCGCGCACGAACGCCAGCGGCCCGCCGACGAACGACTCGGGCGCGACGTGCAGCACGCAGGCGCCGTACGCGGTGCCGCTCATGCGCGCGTCCGAGATGCGCACCATGTCGCGCACGCCTGCCGCGAGCAGCTTCTTCGGGATCGGCAGCATGCCCCATTCCGGCATGCCAGGCCCGCCGATCGGCCCCGCATGCTGCAGCACGAGCACCGAGTCCGCCGTGACGTCGAGCGCGGGATCGTCGATCCGCGCCGCCATGTCGTTGTAGTCGCGGAACACGACGGCCGGCCCGCGATGCTGGAGCAGGCGCGGCTCGGCGGCGGTGTGCTTGATGACGGCGCCGTCCGGCGCCAGGTTGCCGCGCAGCACCGACAGCCCGCCCTCGCGCGACAGCGCCCGATCGCGCGGCACGATGACGCGATCGTTGAACACGCGTCGCGCCGGCCAGGTTTTCGCCGAGCGTGCGCCCCGTGATGGTGTCGGCGCCGAGATAGAGCAGCTCTGGAATCTCGTTCATCAGAGCGCCGAGCCCGCCGGCGTAGTAGAAGTCCTCCATCAGGAACTCGCCGACGGGCCGAATGTTGGCGAGCACCGGCGTCGAGCGCGAGATGCGCGTCGAAGTCGTCGAGCCCGAACCGCACGCCCGCGCGCCCGGCCATCGCAATCAGGTGAATCACCGCGTTGGTCGATCCGCCGATCGCCAGCGCGACGGTCGCGCCGTTCCTGAACGCGTCGGCCGTGAGGATCTGCGACGGCCGGAGATCCTCCCACACCATCTCGACGATCCGCCGGCCCGACGCCGCGGCCAGCCGGCGCCTGCCCGGAGTCGGCGGCAGGCATGGCGGCCGACCCCGGCAGCGACATTCCCAGCGCCTCCGTCACGCTCGCCATCGTCGAGGCCGTGCCCATCGTCATGCACGTGCCGAACGAGCGCGCGATGCCGTCCTCGATCTCGCCCCACGCGCGATCGTCGATGGCGCCGGCGCGCTTCTCGTTCCAGTACTTCCAGACGTCGGTGCCGCTCGCCAGCGGCTGCCCGCACCAGTTGCCGCGCAGCATCGGACCGGCGGGCAGGAAGATCGCCGGCACGTTCATGCTGATCGCGCCCATGAGCAGCCCGGGCACGGTCTTGTCGCAGCCGCCGAGCAGGACGACGCCGTCGATCGGGTTCGAGCGGAGGAGCTCTTCGACCTCCATCGCGAGCAGGTTGCGATAGAGCATCGTGCTCGGCTTCATCAGCGTCTCGCCGAGCGACATCGCGGGCATCTCGAGCGGGAAACCGCCGGCCTGCAGCACGCCGCGACGGACCTCCTCGGCGCGCTGGCGGAGGTGCACGTGACAGGGATTGGCCTCGCTCCACGTGTTGAGGATGGCGATGACGGGTTTGCCGGCGTAGTCCTCGGCCGAAAAGCCCATCTGCTTCGTGCGCGAGCGATGGCCGAACGACCGCAGGTCGTTGACGCCGAACCAGCGGTGACTTCGGAGCTGCTCGGGCGTGAGCCTGCGCTGGCTCACGCGCGCACCCCGCGCTGGAAGAGCGATTCGGCCTCGGCGAGCGCCACCGCCGCGTCGCGCGCTTCGGCGCGCTGGCCGTCCGTCAGCTCGCTGACGAACGGAGGAATCGGCCCGGTGGACGCGATGCCGGCCGCGTCGACGGCCGCGTGCAGGACGCGCGCGGGACCGAGCGCGTCGCGCACGTCCTCGAGCGGCATGAAGCCGGCGCGCGCGCGTTCGGCCGCCGCCCAGTCGCCCTTCGATGCGGCGGCAAACAGCGACTGGCTCAGCCCCGGCGCCACGCAGCCGGAGCCGGTCGTGAATCCCGGCAGTCGGCGGTCTCGCAGGTGCACGACCGCCGGCCGCTCGCCCATGCCGCTGATGACGCGCCGCCGATCGACGCGCTCGAGCAGCGCGTCGAGATACGGGTCCTGCGACGGATCGGCCCGGACGACCGCGTACTTGATCGCGCAGACGACGCTCGACTCGACGAGCCGCGCCACCGCGTCCAGTCCGGCGATCCGATCGCGGCCGAAGTTGTCCTCTTCCTTCAGATACACGACGAGCGGAACGCCCGCCGCATCGGCAATCTCACGGATGCCGCGCTCGAGGCCGGCCGCGTCACGCGGGTCGCCGCACGGCAGCAGCATCGCGGTGGGGAAGCGCGCCTTCGAGAGCAGCCGCGCCTGATCCATCGCGCGGCCGAACGCGGGCCCGAGGCTCGGAATGGCCCAGACGGCGTCGGGCATCTCCGACATCCAGCCAAGGAGCCACTCGAACTCCGGCGCGGTGACGTGATAGAGGAACGCGTTGCCGCCGTAGAGCAGCCTCGTGATGCCGCCGGCGACGATGTGCGTGGCCAGGCGTTCGTTCTGTTCGTAGTCCACCGTCCGCGCGGCATCGGCGCGCCGGGCCAGCGGCGGCACCGCGAACACGCCGGACAGATCGTCAAGGGAGACGGCGCTGGTTTTCATTGGGGGAAATTCTAGATCAGGGGGCAGGAGGTCAGGGCGCCAGGGTGCAGGGTGCAGAGTGCACGCCGTCACAGGTCCGCGTAATACTTCGCGATCATCTCACGCGCGCCGGGACGCGTGTAGACGTCTGCCTGGCGCGACTCGATCACCGACGCGATGACGTCGGCCACTTCTTCGGCCGACTGGCCGCCCGGGGATCGCGCGCGAATCGACGCCGCCGTGGACCGCGTTCAATCCGAAGTCCGTCGCGACGACGCCGGGCGACACCAGCGAGATCTGGATCTCCGGATGTGTCGCCTGCACTTCCGTCCTGAAGTTGGCCGTCAGCGAATTCAGGAAGTGCTTCGACGCGCTGTATGCGGCGCGCGGGACGAACGTCGGCGCGCGCCCGAGCATCGACGAGATGTTGATGATCTGGCCGGCGTTGCGCGACTTGAAGTGCGGCAGCACCTCCTGCATGCCATACAGCGCCGACTTCACGTTCACCAGCATCATCTGGTCGATGTCCTCGTCGGTCAGCTCCGATGGCGGCCGCGAGATTCCGCGCCCGACGTTGTTGACCCAGACATCGACGTGGCCGAACCGCGCGATCGCCTCGCGGACGACGCGCGCGGCCTCGTCGCGGCGCGTCATGTCCGCCGCGATGCCGATGGCGTCGCCCGGCGCGGGCCGCCACGGCATCCAGCTCCGACTGGCGACGCGCGACCAGGACCAGCCGTGCGCCGTCACGTCCAAGCCGTTCCGCGAGGGCGGCGCCGATGCCCGCGCTGGCGCCGGTGATGACGACGACCTTGTCGCGCATGTGGCCTCAGTGTGCGAGAGAGATCGTCCGGCCGGTGCGCGCCGACTCGCGAGCCGCCGACAGGATCTCCGTGACGATCATGTTGTTGTCGAGCGACGAAAGGCCTGACGGCTTCCGCTCGCCGCGGACGACGGACACCAGGTACGCCACTTCGTCGCGATCGCCTGGCGGCAGCGGGTCCAGCGTGCGCTGCGACTCGGCATCCCCGAATCGCGTCCGCAGGTTCGCGCCGCCGGTGGCGATGGCGTACCCGTGCTCGCCGTACACCTCGAGATCCTTCCGGCCGAAGGGCCAGTTCCACGACGCCTGCACGATGCCCTGCGCGCCCTGATACTGCAGGAGAATCGTCGCCTCGTCGTCCACGCGCGGATAGATCGCCGGCTTGTTCGTGCGCGTGAGCGCGGTGACCGCGAGCGGACGCTCGTTGTCCATCAGCCACGTCATCAGGTTCGCGCCGTAGCAGCCGAAGTCGAAGAGCGCCCCGCCGCCGTCGATCACGGGATCGGTGAGCCACTTGAAGAACTCGGGCCCGACGCCGATCTCCTGCGGGCCCTGATGGCCGTCCATCGCCACCATCTTGCGGATCAGCCCGGCGCGTTTCTCCACCTTCATCTGCTGCCAGATCGCCGCGTGGCTCGCATACCACGTCGTCTCGTAGTTGACGATGACCTGGATGCCGCTGCGATCGGCCGCGTCCTTGATCGCCTGCGCGTGCTCGACGCTGACCGCGAGCGGCTTCTCCATCATCACGGTGATGTGCCGCTTCGCGCACGCCGCGACGACCACCGGATGGTCGTACGTGCTGGTGAACGTCGCGACCGCGTCCGGATGCGTCTGGTCGAGCATCGCCTCGAGGTCGGCAAACAGCAGCGAATGCGACACGCCCGTCTTGTCCGCGGTCTGCTCGCGCAGCGCCTGATCCGGATCGGAGATGCCGACCAGCTGCACATCCGCCCGGCTGGCGGCGAGCTTGATGAACCGTTGGACGTGCCCGTGGACGAGGCCCGCGACGGCCAGCCGGATCGGACGGGGCGACGAAGGCGCCGCCTGCGCCATCGCCGGCGAGGCGATGGCGAGGCAGGCGAGGACGAGCGCGGCCAGTCGCGTCATGGGCGCGGCTACTTCCGGCGCGTGTACGTGATCTTCATGGTCTGGACGTCCTTGCCGTCCGGTCCGGTCATGAACATCGTCATCGTCCGGTGATCGGCGTCGGTGGTCGCGCTGACGGCCTTCGTCTTGACCGTCGCGCCCGTACCGTCCGGCCCTTCCATCCAGGACGTCGTCGACTTCGTGGCCGCGTCGTAGGTGCCTTCCGAGACCTGCAGGCCGGACGCCATCGAGTCGCTCCAGCTGCCGACGTACTTCTTCTTGGACGCGTCGTAGGCGGTCATGCCATGGCCCTTGAACGGCACGCCCGGCATCATCTCGCCGTTGAAGTCGCCGATGAGGCACATGCCTCCGCATCCCATCGTGTTGACTTCCGTGCCCTTCGACGTCATGGCCGGCGCGCCCGGCATGTTCAGCTCGATCACCGCGTCCCAGGTGCCGACGTCCCTGGCCAGGACTTCCTGGTCGGGGCCGGGTGTCGGCATGGCCGGCATCTGAGCGGCGGCGGTGGCGGCGAAAAGCAATCCGGCAGCGACCGGCAGCAGCGTTCGTGTGATCGTCATGGCCATCCTCGTGGGAAAAAGGGAGCGCGAAGGCATTCTAGCGCCCCCGCGTGCGGGGTTTCGCCGCCAGCTTCCAGAACTGCGCGTCGTTCAGGATCGTGATCCGACGCCCCAGCTCGCGCTGGCGCTTCAGCTCCATGAGCTTGAGCCCGCCGTCGCGGCCCGCCGCCTGCTGAGCATTCGGGCGGCCGCGGACGACGACCGTGGTCAGGCTGGACGGCTGGCTGTGCACGATCGCGCCTGCGCGCTTCGCCGCGCGGATCGCGTCCTTGCGCGGCTGGCTCAGGATGCCGGTGAACGTCAGGTGCACCCCGTCGAGCGATCGCAGCACGCCGGCCTTCAGCGCCTTCGGTGCATGCTGCAGCGCCTCGATCAGCTCTTCGGCGCTCTCATAGCGCTTGCGGCGCTCGCCGATACAGCGGTGGATGATTTCCTTGAGGTGGTCGCTGCACGAGAGACGACGGACTTCGCCGGTGCCGATCCGCGCGCTGGCGTCGCCCTTCACCAGGATCCCCAGCAGCTGCCCGACCTGGTAGACGTCGTCGCGCGCCTGCCACTTCGGCACCTGCCCGTCGACGATGTCGCTTGGCGCGTGGAACGGGTTGAGCGTCCGCACGGTGATCCCGCGACGGTCGCTCTGCTGCCGGGCGATGCCGAAGTCGCCGAGCTTGAGGCGGCGCCCCTCACAGACGAAGACGTTGAGCGGCGTGAGGTCGCGGTGCAGCATCTGGCCGCGGTGCAGCTTGCCGAGCACCTGCAGGATGCCCGCGATCTCGCGGCGCGCGGCCGCCTCGGAGAACGGCTTGGCCGCGTGACGCAGGTGCGCGCCCAGATCGCCGTTCGCGGCGTATTCCATCGCCAGGCAATACAGCATCTGGCCGTCGTCGCGCGCGATGGGGAAGCGATCGTAGATGCGGATCGCGCGCTCGTGCGTGCCCAGCAGATCGCCGAAGTAGGCTTCGCGCACCCAGCCGTCGATGAACGCGCTGACCTTCACGCAGACGACCTGCGGCACCGTCCCCGAGCGGCCCAGGCGCGACGCCAGGAACACCTGGCCGAATCCGCCCGCACCGAGGAGCCGCTCGATCCGGTAGTCGAGTCGCGACTCGGCGCTGCGGATCACCTGCTGCGGCCGCACGAGATACGCCGACTGCCGTGACAGGTGCGGCAGTGCTCGCGTGTGACGAGTCGTAGCCGACGTGACGCTGACGCTTCTCACAGCCGATCAGGGTAACACTGGACTACGGACTTCGGACTACAGACTACGGACGGACCCACGGACCTACAGACCTACCGACCTACAGACCCACAGACCTACGGACCTACAGACCTTCGGACCAAGGTAAACTGAAGCACATGTCCCGTCTGCTCCGCGGCGCCGTCACGGCCAGCTTGCTGGCGTTCACGCTCTCCGCGTGCCAGAAGGCCTCCGAGCCTGCGGCCAAGGCGGCAGCGCCCGCGGCCGGCAAGTCCTCCGCGGCCGGGACGGCCGCGTGTCAGCCGAACGCGAAGCCGGCGAACTTCGACTTCACGCTGAAGGATCTCCACGGCAAGGAGATGCACCTCTCCGAGCTCAAGGGCAAGGTCGTGCTGCTGGACTTCTGGGCGACGTGGTGCGGGCCCTGCAAGATGGAAATCCCGGGCTTCGTCGAGCTGCACGACAAGTACAAGGGGCAGGGCTTCGAGATCGTCGGCCTGCTCACCCAGGACGACGTCGCCAACGCGCCGGCGTTCATCGAGAAGTTCAAGATGAACTACCAGGTGCTCGACGCCAACGGTCAGGACGCGCTCGAAGACGCCTACGGGCCGCTGTTCGGGCTCCCGACGTCCTTCCTGATCAGCAAGGACGGGCTGATCTGCCGGACGCACATCGGCTTCTCGCCGAAAGAGCAGTTCGAAAAGGAAATCCAGGCGCTGCTGGCGCTCTGAGCGTCAGGCGCGGCGGCGGGCTCGGGCGGCCTTCTCGGGCCGCGCGTGCTCGGCGGCCCCACTCCACTTTTCCGCCCACTCCGCAATCGAATTCACGACGGGCATCAGCGCCCGCCCCTTCTTCGTCAGCGAGTACCTCGACCCGGACGGGCGTCTCGGGAATCACCGTGCGCTCGACGATGCCGCAGTGCTCGAGCTCCTGGAGCCGCTCGCTGAGCATCCGGTCGGTGATGTCGGGGATGGCCTCGCGAAGGGTGGCGAACCGGCACCGGGACTTCAGCAGCACGTAGATGATCGCGCCGCTCCATCGCCGGCCGATCAGCTCGCTGGCGCGGTGGAAGTTCGTGCAGAGCTCCGGGACCTTCCTGGAGTCGCTCATGGCCGATCCCAGTATACCGCAGTGTTACTGAGTTTTAACAAGTGACTACTTGACATGTAGTCACTTCTTTTTGTATAGTCATTCCTGTAGCCCGGACGCCGCGAAGGCGCCGGGACACGTTGAGGAGGAATGGGACATGGAAGGGCTGATTCTGATTCGTCTGGTGGTGGGACCGTTGATGGCGCTGCACGGCGCCCAGAAGCTGTTCGGATGGCTCGGCGGCTACGGCCTCGACGGCACCGGCGGCTACTTCGAGCAGCTCGGCTTCCGTCCGGGCCGGCTGTTCGCGCTGGCGGCCGGACTGGGAGAGTTCGCGAGCGGCCTGCTCGTCGCGCTCGGGCTTCCTGGGACCGCTCGGGCCGGCGCTGATGGTGTCGGTGATGCTCGTCGCGATGATGACGGCGCACGCCGGCAAGGGCCTCTTCGCGGCGACTAACGGGATCGAGCTGCCGCTGCTGTACGCCGCGGCCGCGTCGACGCTCGTGCTGATCGGACCCGGCGCGTGGTCGCTCGACAACCTGTTCGGGCTGACGGCGTACTGGACGCCGGAGATCCGCGTCGCGGCGCTCGGCGTCGGTATCGGCGGCGCGCTGGCGAACCTGGCCGTGCGGCGTCGCGCGCCGCAGACGGCGTGAGTCGTGTGAGGTAGTAGGCAGTAGGCAGTCGGCAGTAGGCAGTCATGGCGTTCGCAGTAGGGCGGGGCTTCAGCCCCGCCAGTCTGCAGTCCGCAGCCTGTAGTCCGCAGTCTGTCGTCCGAAGTAGTATTGAGCGCCGTGTCTTACGCGCGGCTGCTCGGCCTGGTGGGCGCAGTCGTTCTCGCCGGCGGGATTGCGATGGGCGGGGCGCCCGTCGGGCCGTCGGCAGACGACTGGCCGGTCTACGGCCACGACACCTCCAGCTCGCGCTACTCGCCGCTCACCGACATCACGCGCGAGAACGTCAGCCAGCTGAAAGTCGCCTGGACCTATCACACCGGCGACATCTCCGACGGCAAGGGCCAGCGCCGCCGCAGCGGCTTCGAGACGACGCCCATCGTCGTCGACGGGACGCTGTATCTGACGACCGGCTTCAACCGCGTCATCGCGCTCGATCCGGCCAGCGGCGCCGAGCGCTGGTCCTACGATCCCAGAACCGTGCTGAACGCCGCCTATGGCGACGGCCTCATCAACCGCGGCGTGGCGACGTGGCTCGACTCGACGCGCGGCACGACGTCTCCGTGCCGCCGGCGGGTCTTCGAGGCGACCCTCGACGCCCGCATCATCGCGCTCGATGGCGCCACCGGCCAGCCGTGCACTGACTTCGGCAGCGGCGGGGAAGTCACGCTCAACGGCGGCGTCGCGCGCTACACCCGCGGCGCCTATCACATGACGTCGCCGCCCGCCGTCATCGACGATCTCGTCGTCGTCGGGTCGTCCATCGACGACAACGGCCGGGCCGACATGCCCGGCGGCGTCGTGCGCGCGTTCGACGCCCGCACGGGCGCCCTGCGCTGGAAGTGGGATCCGATTCCGCCCAACGACACCGGCGCGCCCGGCGGCGTCTGGCGCACCGGCGCGGCGAACGCGTGGTCGATCCTCGCCGTCGATCCGCAGCGGCATCTCGTCTTCATCCCGACCGGCAGCGCCAGCCCCGACTACTTTGGCGGCCTCCGTCTCGGCGACGACAAGTGGGCGAACTCGGTCGTCGCGCTGCGATCGACGACCGGCGACCTGGTCTGGGGCTTTCAGCTCGTCCACCACGATCTCTGGGACTACGACTCGGCGCCCGGGCCGCTGCTGGCGACGCTCACGCAGCGCGGGCGTCCGGTGCCGGTCGTGATTCAAGGCAACAAGACCGGCTTCCTCTACGTGCTGCACCGCGACACGGGCGCGCCCGTGTTCAAGGTGGAAGAACGCCCCGTGCCGAAGAGCGACGTGCCCGGCGAGGTCTCGTCGCCGACGCAGCCGATTCCGCTCGTGCTGCCGCCGCTCTCGCTGCAGCGCGCGACGGTCGACACCGTCTGGGGGCTGACGCCGCAGGACAAGGCGGCCTGTCTCGCGAAGTTCGCGGGCCTCAGGAGCGAGGGCGTCTTCACGCCGCCGAGCCTGCGCGGCTCGGTCGTGATGCCCGGACAACGTCGGCGGCATGAACTGGAGCGGCTACGCGTTCGACCCGGTCCGCCACCTGCTGATCGTCAACACGAACAACATGGCGGCGAAGGTGAAGCTGATCCCGCGGGACGCGTTCGACGACCCGAAGGTGCGCACGGAGAAGGGCGAGTACTCGCCGCAGCACGGCACGCCGTTCGGCATGTTCCGCACGTTCCTCAGGTCGGACCGCGGGCTGCCGTGTCTGCCGCCGCCGTGGGGCCAGCTGACGGCGCTCGATCTCAACACGGGCAAGATCCGCTGGCAGGTGCCGCTGGGGACGTTCGACCCCGCGCATACGAACGTGCCGCAAGGGGCGCTCAGCCTCGGCGGGCCGATTGTGACCGCGGGCGGCCTCGCGTTCATCGCCGGCACGTGGGATCCGGCGCTGCGCGCGTTCGACCTCGAGACGGGCAAGGAAGTGTGGAAGGCGCCGCTGCCGGCGAGCGGCCACGCGACGCCGATGACCTACAAGCTCGCCGACGGAAAGCAGTACGTCGTGATTGCCGCCGGCGGTCACGCCAAGATTGACGAAGAAGCGCAGAGCGACGCGCTCGTCGCGTTCGCGCTGCCGTAGGGCGGGCTTCAGCCGCGCCAAGTGGGGCAGGGCTTCAGCCCTGCAAGACAGTAGGCCGGGGCTTCAGCCCCGGCAAGAGGACGCGATGTCGAAATCACTCGTGACCTGCGCGCTCGGCTTCCTCGCGCTGACGGCACTCCCTGCGCCCTCCTTCGCGCAGCTCGGCCTCTTCACGCCCGAGCAACGCATTCAGTTCTCTCCCGACTGGAAGGGCGAGCGCTTTGCCGACGGCCGCCCGAAAGTGCCGGATGAGACGCTCGCGCGCCTGAAAGACGTCACCGCCGAAGAGGCGTGGGGAGTGCTTCGAAAGGAGAACTTCCGCAATCAGTTCGAAGGCAACTGGACGGTCGTCAACCCGGGTCCGCGTCTCGTGGGTCGCGTCGTCACGGCGGTCTTCATGCCGTACCGCCCCGACTTCGACAACGTCGTGCGGGCCAACGGAAAGGCCGAGGGCCGCATCGGCGCCGAGAACTCGTGGGTCATCGACATCCTCCAGCCGGGCGACGTGCTCGTCGTCGATCTGTTCGGCAAGGTCCAGGACGGCACGATGATCGGCGACAACCTCGGCACGGCGATCTGGACCAAGTCGCACAACGGCCTGATCGTCAATGGCGCGGTGCGCGACGTCAGCGGCATTCGCGAGATCGAAGGCTTCCAGGTGTTCACCAAGGGCGTGGATCCCTCGGCGCTGCAGAACGTGATGCTGACGGGCGTGAATACGGTGATTCGCATCGGCAACGCCACCGTGATGCCGGGCGATGTCGCCGTGAGCGATCCCGAAGGCGTGACGTTCATCCCGGCGCACCTGGCGGCAAAGGTCGCCGACGAGACGGAGATGACGCATCTGGTGGACGAGTGGGGACACGCCCAGCTCCGCGCCGGCAAATACACGCCGGGGCAGATCGACGGCAAGTGGACCGCGCCGATGGTGGACGAGTTCAACGCGTGGCTCGCGACGAAGGGCTCGAAGTTGCGGATGCCCAGGCCCTGAATTTTCTGTAGGGCGGGGCTTCAGCCCCGCCATCGCTAAGCTCTCCGCCAGCGCCTCGCTCGGCGGGATTCGTGAGGCGCGGTGTGACGGCAGCAGACACGCCGTCAGGCACACGGCACCCAGCACCAACGTCGCGGCCGTCAGAATCGGCCAGCTGACCGGCGCGACGCGATAGAGCAACGCCTGCATCGCGTGGCCGGTCATCCACGCCCCCGCCAGCCCCACGAGGCCTCCCGAGACCAGCAGGCGCGCCGCCATCCCGACAAACGCGCTGCGGATCTGTCCGGGCCGCGCGCCGAGCGCCATCCGCAGCCCGATTTCCCTGCGCCGAAGCGCCACGGAGTACCCGAGCACTCCGTACATCCCCACCGCGGTGAGCAGGACGGCGATGCCCGCGAAGATCATCGCCAGCACCGCTGGAGATCGTCTCGTCAGCAGGCTGCGGTCGACTCGACTCGTCATCATGCTGAGATTGTTGACGGGCAGCTCCGGATCGAGTCTGTCGCGTGAGGCGCTGCATGGCCGTCGCCAGCGCATCGGCGTCCCCGGTGGTCCGAGCGACGACGAAGACGTTGTTGTCGAAGCGGGTGTCGTACGTGTAGTACACGGCGCCGAGCGCCTCCTCCGACGACAATCCCGCCTGCTTCACTGCGCCGACGACGCCGACGATGGTGTGGATCGGATCGCCGGGCTCGGGACGACTGCCCATCTGCACGTGATGGCCGATGGCGCCGCCGTGCGGAAAATAGAAGCGCGCGAAGTCCTCGTCGACCACGACGGCCGTGTTGCCCATGCGATCGTCGTCGCGCGACAGCAGCCGGCCTTCGACGAGCGGGATGCCCATGGCGCGGAAGTAATCGCCGCGCACGGCGTACGGGAAGATCGCGTGCACGGGCACGCCCGGCGGCGCGACGTATCCCTCGACAGTGACCGCGGCCCTGATCGCGTTTCCGCTGAAGGGGACGTTCGTGGAGATCCCTGAGGCGACGACGCCAGGCTGCGCCGAGAGCGCGTCCAGCAGACGCGTCATGAAGGTGAGGCGAGAAGACCCGTCGCGGTAGGACGTCCAGGGCAACGCGATCTGCCCGCTCAGCACCTGAGCCGGACGGAAGCCCGGATCGACCTCGGTGACACGCTGGAGGCTCAACGCGAGAAGTCCAGAGCCGACGAGCAGGACGAATGCCAGCGCGACCTCGACGACCAGGAACGCGTGGCGCAGCCGTTGCGCCGCCCGTCCCGCGGTTGTCGTCCGCGACTCGGCGCCGAGCGTGCCGGCCGTGTGGCTGCGAAGGCTGCACCACGCGATGGGCACGGCGATCGCGAGGCCGAGGACCAGCGACGCTGCGATCGCGGCCAGCGCCGCCCGGCCGTCGAAGGCCAGGCTGCCCGCGAGCGGCAGTTTGCTGGCGCCCAGCGCGCGCAGCAGCCGGATGCCGGCTGCGCCCACCGCAAGGCCCGAGCAGCCCGCCCGTCAGCGTCAGCAGCAGCGACTCCGTCAACACTTCCGCGATCACGTGCCGGCGATCCGCGCCGAGCGCCTGCCGCAGCGCGAACTCCCGGCTGCGGCTGCTCGCGCGAATGAGGAACAGGTTCGTGACGTTGACGCCGCCGATGAGGAGCAGGCCGAGCACGCCGGCCTCGAGCAGCAGCAGCGTCGGACGGACGGCCGCCACCTCGACGTCGCGCAGCGGGATCACGAGCGACCGGAACCCGGCGTCGGCAATCATCGCGGCCTGCGGGTTCGTGCGCTCGACGACGCTGTTGTGCGCGTCGACCTGGGCCTGCGCCTGCGCGATCGTCAGCCCCGAGCGGAGCCGCGCGATCATGTGGGACGAGCTGCCGGCGTGCCGCGCGTTCGGCCCGCGAGAGTCGGCCCCCGACGCGAGCGGCAGGTAGATCCCGCGCGTCGACGACAGGAACTGGAACCCCGGCGGCAACACGCCGATCACCTCGACGCGCTCTCCGTCCATGCGGATGGTGCGGCCCGAGCACCGGCGGACCGCCGCCGAGGTGGTCGCGCCAGTACGCGTCGGTCACGATGGCGACGCGGCCGGCCGTGTAGGTCGCCCCGTACTCCGTGTCCGCGTCCGTGAAGCCGTGCCCGAGGGCGAGAGGCACGCCCAGCGTCTCGAAGAACTCCGGCGTGACGCGGGTCACGTACTCGCGCTCGGTCGCGCCGACTTCGCCGACGATGGCGGCGCCGTCGCGATAGAGCGACACGCTCGTCAGCCCGTCGATGGCATGCCGGCGCTCGTAGTAGTTCGTCACCGACGCGCCATCGTCCGGGACGCCGGCTCTCGGGTACGTGTTGTAGATCGCGACGAGGCGATCCGGCTCGCGGAAGGGAAGCGGACGGAGGAGGACGACGTCCACGATGGCGAATATCGCGAGGTTGGCGCCGACCGTGATCGCGAGCGTGGCGAGCGCGGTGGCGGTGAACGCCGGCTGCTTGCGGAGGATCCGCGCGGCGTACCGCAGGCGCTGCTGCAGCGTGTCGAACGCGCGAAGCCCGCGCGCCTCGCGGGAGTCGAGTATGACGTTGTCCACGTTGCCGAACTCGATTCGCGCGCGCCGCGCGGCATCTTCCGGCGAGTGTCCCGCCGCGATCAGGTCCTGCGTGTACTGCTCGAGGTGGAACCGCACCTCCTCGGCGAGGCCCTCCTCGAAGCGTCGGCGATGGAACAGCGAACGGGCGATCGTCCGCAAGCGGCTCAGCACGTCACACCTCGTCCGGCGGTCGCCCGCAGCGCCGCGGCCATCGCTGCCGCGAGCCGGTTCCAGTCGTCGGTTTCCTCGCGCAGGCGCTTCTTGCCCGGCGCGGTCAGCGTGTAGAACTTCGCGCGGCGGTTGTTCTCGCTCTCGCCCCACTCCGAGGCGATGAGCCCCTGCGTCTCGAGGCGGTAGAGCGCGGGGTACAGCGAGCCCTGCGGGATGTCGAGCGCCTCGCCGGAGATCTGGTGAATGCGGAGCAGGACGCCGTAGCCATGGAGCGGCTTCAGCGAAACGGCCTTCAGGATCAGCAGGTCGAGCGTGCCTGGCAGCAGCTCGGCGGACTTGCCCATGGCGGTCACTCTCCTAGATAGACTAGGAGTATCGCGCCGCTCTCCTAGTCTGTCAAGGAGAGACGAAGATCGACGGCCCGAGGTTCAGAGAAACTTCAACCAGGGCGAGGACGTGCGTGCCCTGACGCCCGCGAACCAGACGCAGGCGGGGTACAGCAGCGCGATCGCCAGAGCCCAGACGAGGTAGAGCAGCGGCAGGCTCCAGGTGTAGCCGTCGGGCGGCGGCGGATTGCCCATCGGGTGGTTCGTGAACAGCCACCAGCTGACCTCTCCGGTCCGGATTCTGGAGACGACCAGCGCCAGCGCGTGGATCAGCGGGATGTGCAGCGCGTAGTAGAAGAACGGCACGCGTCCGAAGACCGTCAGCGCGCGCGCCAGCCAGCCGCGAGCGCCGTCGAGAAGCGGCATCAGGAGAATCGTCGGCCCGAGCGTCATGAGCAGGAAGTCGAGCGACGCCGGATATTTCGTGGTCGACAGGAATGAGAGCGGCGCCGGCAGCCGCCCCGACGGCGACCAGTGGTTCGGATCGCCGTACAGGTTGAACGTCCTCAGCACGAGGAACAGCGCCACCGCCGCGCCGCCGATCAGGAGGCACCGGCGGCGTCGCTCGTCGGCCGGCTTCGTCACGATGCTGCCGAAGGCGTACCCGGTCGGCCATCACGCCAATCCACGGGACGATGGAGTAGAGCACCATCAGGTTCGGGCCGTTGGGTCCGAGGCGGACGGGGCCGGCGTAGAAGCCGACGTAGAAGATCCGCCAGAGATTCGACGTCAGGTCGGCGCCGAGGTCGCGTTGGAGTTGCGCGTCGAGCAGGTTGTGGCCGGCGACGATCGCCAGTCCGATCGCGGCGACGACGCGGAGCGGCAGCCGGACGAGGCCGCTCATGAGGACCATGCACCAGCCGATCACCCAGATGACGCCGGCGAGCTCGTATTGGCGGAACTCGAGATTGAACGTCCAGCAGACGCGGAAGTAGGTGAGCTCGAGGAGCACGAGCCACAGGCCGCGCACGAGCAGGAACCGCGGCAGGTCCGCGTGACGGCGTCCGTAGAGATACGCGCTCGTGCCCGCGAGGAAGATGAACGCCGGCGCGCAGAAGTGCGTGACCCAGCGAGTGAAGAAGATGCCCGGCGTGGGACCGCCGGCGGGGAGGCCCGAGTAGACGCGGACGTGGTCGATCGCCATCAACACCATCACCGCGCCGCGGATGATGTCGATCGACGAGACCCGCGTGGCGGGCGTCGTCGCGGCAGTGGCCTCGACCCTGGTCATGGCGAACCGGCGGCATGCTAGCACGCCGCCGGTTCACTGGTCGCTACTCGACGTGCAACGTGCCCCGCATCGTGGTGTGCAGGGTGCACTTGTAGGGGTAGTCGCCTTTCGCCGTCGGGCCTGAACGTGAACCTCCCGCCCGGTGCGATCGGCTTCGAGTCGAACGCGGGAGTCGCGGCGATCGCCGTCGCGGTGTGGGGGAACGGATCCTCGTTCGTCCACACGACTGCGTCTCCCAGCTTGATCGTCATCGACGCCGGCTTGAAGGTCGTCCCGTCCATCGTGACGGTGTGCGTGACGCCGGCCGCCGCGTCCGGTCGCGGCATCGCGGCCAGCGCGAATACTCCGACCGCGAACAGCAGCGCCCCGAGCCTACTTGCCGCCAAGGGACGCCTGCACGTGCTTGGCGTGTTCGAGGTGCGCGACGAACGCCGGACGCACCTTCACGAGCAGCGCCTTGAGATCGGCGTTGCTGGCGCTGGGGATCAGCACCTTGTCGACGGCGTCGAGCACCGCCTGGTGGTACGCGACTTCGTGATCGACGTAGGCCTTGTCGAAGGCCGCGCCGGAGAGGCCCTTCAGCGTCGCGAGGTTCGTGTCGCCGCCGGACTTCAGGCTCTGGCTGGTCGCGTTGTCTTCAGGGGTGACCTTCAGGCGCGTGACGAGCTCGACCGCCTGCTTGTTCACGCCGGTGTGGTCGGTGACCATCTGCTGCGCGAACGTCTTGACGTCGGCGTTCGACGTCTTCGACGCGGCGAGCTTTCCGGCGTCGATATCGACCTGGTTGGCGGTGACGACGATCGACGCGATCTGCGCGTCGTTGGGAGACTGGGCGAATACCGTCGAGGCGGGGGCCAGCGCGACGGCCGCAGCGAACAACCACATCTTCATTGAGCGGCTCCTTGGCAAATTGGGGTCCGCTCACATTGATGCACGTCGCGGCGCTAGCGTTCCCGGGTGCTCTCCAGCACGGCCGCGACGATGCGATCGCAGCGCGCGCCGTCAAAGGAGAAGACGTCGCGCGTGGCGACATCGACGTCGGTGGCCAGCGCGTTGCGAAGCAGCGCCCGCGCGCGGAAGAGCCTGGTCCGCACGGTGGCGGGCGGAATCCCCAGCGCGGACGCCGTCTCGTCCACGGTCATCTCTTCCACTTCGCGCATGACGAACACCGTGCGGAACGCGACCGGCAGCTCGTCGATGCGCCGCTCGAGCAGCTCGCGCATCTCGGCGCGCAGCGTCGTGGTGACGGGCGACTCAGCGGCCGGATCGGGCACGGACTCGGCCTCGGTTACCCCGTCGGTCTCGGACTCGTGCATGGGAATCACCTGGCGTTCGCGACGAGACTTCCGCAGACGCATCAGCGCGTGGTTCACGGCGATGCGCGTGAGCCACGTCCCGAGCTGCGCCGTGCCCCTGAACTCGCCGATGTGCCGGTACGCGTCCACGTACGCGTCCTGCAGCGCGTCCTCGGCCTCCGCGTCATCCCGCAGGATTGCCCGGACGACTCGGAAGAGGCGCCCGTTGTGCTGGCGCATCAGCTGTTCGAAGGCGGCCGCGTCGCGGTGCGCGATGCGGTCGGCAAGGGCGAGATCAGCGGTGGCGTGTCCGGACGTCGGCATGGGGCTCGATCCAATCAGATGCACGACACGCGGCTGGCGTTCCCGAAAGCTGAAGGAACCACAGATTCCACCGATTTCACAGATTGAGTTCGTTTCGGCGGGGCTGAAGCCCCGCCCTACTGCTGTCCAGGCCGCGCGAGGAGTACGTAGGCCGGGGCTTCAGCCCCGGCACCAAATGTGAAATCTGTGGTTCCTCTTCCTTCTCACCGCTGGCTGTCACGCAGGCGCTGCCAGCTCGCGTCGGCCGTCCAGCCGCCGTCCACCGGCAGCGTGATGCCGTTGACGAAGCCGCTCTGCCGCGGATCCGCGAGGAACGCTACCGCGCTGGCGACATCTGACGGCGACGCGAAGCGGCCCATCGGGATCCGGCTCGTGATGTCGATGTCCTGGTAATGCCCGCTCGCCTGATCGACGTCGTCCATCGCGGTCTTGACCCAGCCGGGACAGACGGCGTTGGTCCGGACGCCGCGGCTGCCCCATTCGGCCGCGAGCGTGCGCGTGAGGCCGATGAGCCCGTGCTTCGACGCGTTGTAGGCGGCGCGCTCCGAGATGCCGGCCAGCCCGGCGATCGACGCGATGTTGACGATGCTGCCGGCGCGGGCGGCCAGCATGTGCGCGCCGAACGCGCGACAGAGCAGGAACGGCGCGACGAGGTTCACCTCGAGGACGCGCCTGAGCTCGGCGGCGGTGGTCTCTTCGGCGCGTGAGATGCAGCTGATGCCGGCGTTGTTGACGAGCACGTCCACGCGACCGAACCTCGAGACGACGGCATCGGCGAAGTGCGCCGCGAAGGCGTCGTCCGAGACGTCGCCGACAAACGCCGCCGCGTCGGCGCGATGCGTGCCGAGCGCCGCCAGCGTGTCGTCCGGCGGCCTCAGGTCGTTGAGGGCCAGCGAATACCCCTGCGCGGCCAGCGTCTCCGCAATCTGCCGTCCAATTCCCTGCGCTGCTCCCGTGATTACCGCGACCGGCATCGTTGCTCCTTGCGGCTATTAGACGATCGCCAGCCGCTTCGAGCCAAACCGCCGAAGAACCCGCACGGCCGGGAATTCGCGCAGCCGGCAGGCCTGAAGGCCTGCGCTACATGTGGCCGGAGACGACGGCGGGCGGTCATCTGAGGGAGAATGGCCGTCCGGGCGCACGGGTTGCGCCAAATCAAACGGCACGTCGCGTGCTACTGAGAGGAGACACCGATGACGGCATTCGGGCGGGCAGCGCTCATGGCACTGCTGATGGCTGTAGCAAGCGGAGGAGCGTCGGCGCAGACCGGACGGCTCGTGGAGCTGACGGGAAACGACCTCATGAAATACAGCGTGACGGCGATTGCCGCCAAGCCGGGCGAGTTGCTGCACATGCGCCTGAAGAACGTGGGGACGCTGCCCAAGGTCGCGATGGCGCACAACTTCGTGCTGCTCGCGAAGGGCACCGACGCGGCGGCGTTCGCCAACGCGTCGGCGACGGCCTATGCCACCGGCTACATCGACCCTGCGATGAAGGCCAAGGTGCTCGCGTTCACGCCGACCGCGGGTCCGGGAGAAACCGTCGAGGTGACGTTCAAGGCGCCCGCCGCGCCTGGCGTATACACGTTCCTCTGCAGCTTCCCCGGCCACTTCCTGAGCGGCATGAAGGGCGCGCTGACGGTCAAGTAGGCCGTAGCACCGCGACTGGGCCGGCCCTTCAGGGCCGGCATCGGCCATCGAAGGAGAGGACGGCGTCGTGAAGGCGAGCGAGCTCCACCCAAAGCATCCCGAGCGGATCTGCTGGGGCTGCGATCGCTATTGCGCCGCCGCTGACCTGGGATGCGGCAACGGCACGATTCGAACGCCGCATCCCGCCGAGCTCTTCGGCGACGACTGGGACGCAGGAGAACCCGTCTCATCCGAATTCCGGTCCCGCTCGCCCGTCAGGCCCGACTGAATCACCGCCGTTCTCAGTTGCACTGAATCACGTCAAGCCTTCCTTTACGGTCCTATTCCGGACAACCCGCAACCCGCAACCCGCAATCCCAATCGCCAACGGCTGTGCCGCTGCGCGGCATACGAGTTGCTGTCTCCAACAGCAGAGGCCCCGCACGTCGCGGCGCTTCAGTTCACACACGAGCCGGCGACTCGTCCGAGTCGAGTGCAGGCCCGTCGGGAGGGCAGTAATGGACAGCAAGAAGACGGCAGTGTTTGGCATTTACTCCAGCATCGGCGAAGCCGAGCGGGCGGTGGATTCGCTCGTCCACGCGGGATTCGATCCACGCGCCGTCTCGGTGCTGCTGCCGAACCCGGACAGCGTGGCCGAGTTCGCGCACGAGAAGCACACGAAGGCGCCCGAGGGCACGGCGACAGGCGCGACGACGGGCGGCGTGGTCGGCGGAGTGCTCGGCCTGCTGGTCGGTGTGGGCGCGCTGACGATTCCTGGACTGGGGCCCTTCCTGGCCGCCGGCCCGATTGTGACGGCGCTGGCGGGCCTTGGCGTTGGCGGAGCCGTCGGCGGGCTGATGGGCGCGCTCGTCGGGCTCGGCCTGCCGGAATACGAGGCGAAGCGTTACGAAGGACGCCTGAAGTCGGGCGGCGTGCTGCTGTCGGTGCACTGCGACACGGCCGAGGAGATTCGTCGCGCCAAGGGCCTGCTCACCGGCACGGGCGCCACTGACATCGCGTCGGTCGGCGAGGCGGCCGTCAACTCACGGTGACCTCGATCACCGAACTCAGGGAGTTCCCATGTTCATCGCGCTTTTCTTCGTGCTGCTGGTCGCCTGGATAATGGGCTTGACGGTCTTTCACGTCGCGGGCGGCCTGATTCACCTGCTGCTGATCGTCGCGCTGATCTCGCTCGTCCTGCACTTCGTCCGGGGCGGTCGCGCCACGGTCTGAAGCGGATTGCGGGTTGCCGGTTGTTGGTTGCGGGTTGCGGGTTGCGGGTTGCAGGTACGTCCGATTCAACAATCCGCAACCAACAATCCGCAACCGGCAATCAGCCCGCGCTCGTCCCAGTTATTTTCTAATCGCAGTAAACGCGCGGGCGTAGTAGAACGTCATAGATGGTAGATTGTCTACCACTATGGGACGCGCGAAGCCTGTTGACCGGATAGAGCTCCTCCAGGGCACCCTCGATCTCCTCGTCCTCCGCACCCTTCAGCTCGGCCCACTCCACGGCCACGGCATCGTCAAGGCCATCCAGCGCCACTCGGACGACCTGCTCCTCGTCGAGCACGGGTCGCTCTACCCGGCGCTGCATCGCCTCGTTCGGAAGGGATGGCTCTCGGCCAGCTGGCAGGAGACGCCGTCGGGCCGTCCGATGAAGGTCTACAAGCTGACGGCCGCCGGGCGGAAGCAGCTGACGGCGGAGGAATCGAACTGGCAGCGGCTCTGTCTCGCAATCGGCCTCGTCCTGAAGCGCGCCTGAGGGCGCCGCTGGGAGGGTTGCCATGGCGTTTCGATGGCTCGAGAACCTCCGTGAGCTCTTCACGCGCGAGCGCGAAGACGACGACCTCGCGCGCGAGGTGCGGTCGCACCTGGACGAGGAAACCGAGGAGCAGATCGATCGAGGGGTCCCGCCCGAGGAAGCGCCGTACGCCGCACGGCGTGCCTTCGGCAACGTCACGCGCGTCGAGGAGCGCACGCGCGAGGCGTGGCGCGGCGAAGGGATCGCGTCGTCGATTCGCGAGCTCGCCGGTGGTGTCGTCCAGGACGCGCGCTACGGACTGAAGGGGCTGATCAAGCAGCCGACCTTTACCATCGCCGCCATTCTCGCCCTGGCGCTCGGCATCGGCGCCACCACCACGATCTTCAGCGTCATCCAGAACGTCCTGCTCGATCCGTATCCGATGTACCGGAACGTCGACCGGATGGTGGGCGTGCAGATCCACGACGACGACAGCGCGCGGCCGGGCGGACGCGACTTCCTGCAGACGGCCGAGTTCCTGGACTACCAGGAGCAGATGACGTCGTTCGACGCAGTGATAGCCGGCGGCGGTAACGGCTCGGCGCTCTACGCCGGGCCGCACGGTGTGGAGCAGCTCAGCGGCGCGTTTCTCTCGGGCAACACGTTTCAGGTGCTCGGCATCGAGGCGCTCTCGGCCGCACGCTCACGCCCGACGACGGAAAGCCCGGGATCGCCGCCGGTGTTCGTCATGAGCTACAAGCTCTGGGCGAATCGATTCGGCCTTGACCGTTCGCTCATCGGCAAGAGCTTCACGCTCGACCGCATCCCGACGACCCTGATCGGTGTGATGCCGCCGCGGGTGTCGAAACTGGGCGCCGATGTCTGGCGGCCCGTCATCCTCGATCGGGCCAACCGCTGCGCTGGAGCGCCAGTTCTTCAAATTCCAGGGACGGCTGAAGCCCGGCGTCACGCTCGACCAGGCCGACGCTGAGTTCCAGACCGTCGCCGCGCGCGTCTCGAAGCTGTATCCGCGGAACTACCCGGAGCATTTCTCGGCGCACGTCCTGGCATTCGTGGACAGCGTCGTCGGCGCTTTCCGGAAGACGCTCTACACCATGGCAGCCGCCGTCGCGCTGCTGCTGCTGATCGCGTGCGCCAACGTCGCGAACATGCTGTTGAGCCGCGCGGCAGGACGGCAGCGCGAGCTGGCGCTGAGGACCTCGCTTGGCGCCAGCCGCGGCCGGCTGGTGCGCCAGCTCCTCATCGAGAGCGTGATGCTGGCCTTCGTGGGGATGGCCGTGGGTTGCGCGTTCGCGCAGCTTGGCATCAAGGGGCTCGTCGGCGTGATCCCTGAAGGGCTCATCCCGCGCGAGTCGTTGATCCGCCTCGACACGCGGGTGCTCCTCTTCAGCCTGGTCGTGGCGGGCGTCGACGGCGCTGCTGTTCGGCCTGGTGCCAGCCTTCCAGTCGGTAAAACGCGATCTCATGAACCCGTTGCGCGACGCGGGGAAGGGGACCGGCGGCGGCTATCGCGGCGGCCGGTTGAGCAGCGCGCTCGTGGTCGTCGAGATCGCGCTCTCGCTGGTGCTCCTGACGTCGGCCGGCGTGCTGATGCGCAGCGTGATCAAGCTGCAGACGACGGAGCTCGGCTTCGAGCCTGAGAACATCCTGCTCGTGGCGATTCCCGATCGGCCGCGGCGATCACAAGACCGCCGCCGACCAGACGCGATTCGTCACCCAGGCGCTGGAGCGCATTCGCACGGCGCCAGGTATCGTCGACGCCGACGACCACCGACGGCTTCCCGCCATTCGGTGGCGCGGACGCGGATTTCGATGTCACCGGCATCGGGCACCAGGATCGCTGGCGACGGCCGGCTCGAGCTCGATCGATCGACGCGTATTTCCGGACGCTGGGATCCCGATCGTGCAGGGACGTGACTTTCACCGTCAGACGACGTCGAACGCGGCGCGCCGCGTGGCCGATCGTCAACCAGCAGTTCGTGGAGCGCTTCCTGTCCGAAGATCGATCCGATCGGCCGGACGCGTGAAATTCCCGCTGCTGAATGATCAAGGGCAAGGACGAAGAGCAGAGCTACCAGATCGTCGGCGTCGTGCCGAGCGTGAAGAACAGCCGGCGTCAACAACCCCATCGAGCCGGAGGTGTTCGCGCCGATCTCCGCCGCGCCCGTGCAGTGGCAGACGCTCCTGGTTCGGACCGCGGGCCGCCCACTCGACGCCGTCCGGATGGTGAAGACGGCGATCTGGGCCGTCGATCCGATGATGCCCCTTGCCGAAGTCGGACGCCATGGAGCAGTACCTGATGCGTTTCGCGTACGCGGCGCCGCGCCTCGGCCTCTATGTGTTCTCGGCGTTCGCGGGCATCGGCCTCGTGCTCGTCGTGATTGGCGTCTACAGTCTGATCGCCTATACCGTCTCACGTCAGACCCGCGAGATCGGCATTCGCATCGCGATCGGCGCGAACCGCGCGGACGTGCTGCGCATGACGATCGGCCTCGGCGTGCGCTGGCTGGTCCTCGGCACGCTGCTCGGCCTGGCCGCGAGCTTCGCGGCGACGCGCCTGCTGGCCAGCGAGCTGTACGAGGTGAGCCCGAACGATCCGTTGACGTTTGCGTTCGTCGTCGCGGTCATCGCGGTGGCCGGATTTTGCGCGAGCTACTTTCCCGCGCTCCGCGCCACACGCGTCGATCCGATTGTGGTGTTGAGATACGAGTAGGTTCCGGGTTCCGAGGTTCCGAGGTTCCGGGGTTCCTGTGTTCTGGGGTTCCGTGGTTCCGGGTTCCGGGGTTCCGAGTGGAGTTTTGTAGCGCAGGCCTTCAGGCCTGCTTCGGATTCGTGATGGCAGGGCTGAAGCCCTGCCCCACGTACGACGGAGACGGTTACGGGTTGCGGATTGCGGGTTGCAGTAGGGCGCGGCTTCAGCCGCGCCATCGTTCGTAGTCCGCAGTCAGAAGTCCGACTCCTCGCAGCCCGGTATCTCTCGCAGCGCGCGGTAGACGGGAATCCCGCGGTCCGTGGCAATGCGCGCCATGAGATCGGCGCCTTGCGACGCGCCGCCGACGCGGAGCAGGCCCTGGCAATGTTCGACCAGCCGCTCCGCGATCGGGTGGAAGATCTCGTCGAACGCGGCGTCGCCGACGCGCGTGGAGCCGGCGAGCGCAACCAGCGGCAGGGCCAGCCACTCGCCGACGACAGGCAGGTAGCCCGCGCGGAAGAGCGGCAGCGCGTAGCGCTCCATGACGCGGACGTTCTCCGCCATCTTCGCGGGGTCGTCGGCTGTCCCCGATCGGTACGGACCGGCGACCAGGATCATCTTGGCGGACGCGTCGCTCACGGAGTCCTCCGCGGTGTCAGCGTGCGGTTCAGTCGCAGCGCTTGTTCGATGCCTCAGGCGATCGGCTCATCCGCCACACGCCCAGGAGCATGCACCCGATCGCCAGACCGTAGAAGAGGCCGATCACGGCATCGCGGGGATCTTCCGGCATCGTGCTGTGACGTTCGAGGATCAGGCGAAGCACGCTGGCGACGGCCATCAGGGCCAGGCCGGCCAGGAGCGTGCGGTTGAATGGCTGTCGTTGTCGATGAAACATGGCGTCGTCCCTCGAGGCCCGCGTTCAGTCGCGGGCGGCGTACCACAGCATCAGCGTGATCTTGACCACCAGGAACGTGAGGGCGATGGCGGCAAGATCCCAGCTCGCGACGTGGTTCACGAAGTAGCGATACTCGAACAGCAGGACTGCCATCACTGCGCCGGCGATGCCCGCCGTGCTCGTCGACCGCAGCCGGTGGGCCAGGAATCGTTCGTCGAACAGGCGAGAGAGCAGTCTCACGGGCGTTTCTCCAGCGCGAAGATCTCGTCGGTCGGCTTCTTGAACACGCAGCGCGAAGTTCAGCGCGAGCGGCAGGCTCGGCACGTAGCGGTGACGCTCGATCGAGTTGATGCTCTGCCGGGACACCCCGACGGCGTCGGCCAGATCCTGCTGCGTCCAGCCGCGCTCGACGCGCAGTTCCTTCACGCGATTCGTGACGTCGTTGGCCACTGACAAGTCGACTTTACAACGCGCCGTCCGCGCGGTGTCAAGCGAGCTTGTCATCGCGCTCTGGATCGCCAATCACCCGGCGACGCGCTCCACGATGCTCGCGGTCATCTGCGTGGTCGTCAGCGTCCCGCCGAGATCCGGCGTGCGGTTGCCGTCGGCGAGGGCGTTCTCGACCGCGCCCCGGATCGCGACGGCCGCCGGCGTTTCGCCGAGCCACTCGAGCATCATCGCCGCGCTGAGCACCGCGGCGACGGGATTCGCGATGCCCTTGCCTGCGATGTCGGGCGCCGACCCGTGGACCGGCTCGAACAGCGACGGCGCGCGCCGCTCCGGATCGAGGTTGGCCGACGGGTTCAAGCCCGAGGCTGCCCGTCACGCCGCCGGTGAGATCGCTCAGGATGTCGCCGAACAGGTTCGACCCGACGATGACGTCGAAGGTGTGCGGCCGGCGGACGAGCTCGAGCGTCGCCGCGTCGATGTGCAGCTTGTCGGTGGCCACGTCGGCATACTGCGGCGCGAGCTCCGCGAGCACGCGATCCCACAGCACGTAGGCGTATCGCTGCGCGTTCGACTTGGTGATCATCGTCAGGCGGCGGCGGCGCTGCCGGGCCAGATCGAACGAGAAGCGCAGGATGCGCTCGACGCCGCGCCGGGTGTGGACCGCGGACTGAATCGCGACTTCGTCGGCCGTGCCGGCGGCCACCACGCCGCCGTTGTCCACGTACTCGCCCTCGGAGTTCTCGCGCACGACCACCAGATCGATCTCGTCGTCGCGCCGAAGAGGCCGCGGCACACCGCGGAACGTGCGCGCCGGGCGGACGCACGCGTACAGATCGAAGGTCTGACGCATGCGGATGAGCGGCGCCAGCGTGACGTGATCGGGCAGGCGCGCGGGCCAGCCGACCGCGCCGAGGAAGATCGCGTCGAAGCCGCGAAGCGTCGTCAGGAAGTCGTCGGGCGCGACCTGGCCGTGCCGGTCGTAGTGGGCCATGCCCCAGTCGAACCGGCGGTACTCGAGATGAAAGCCGCCGAGGCCTCGCTCGACGGCGTCGAGCACGGCGCAGGCGGCGTCCACCACGTCGGGGCCGATGCCGTCTCCTGGGTAGAGCGCAATCCGGTGCGTTTTCACGCCAGCAGCCTCCCGTCCGCGTTCGGTCCGCACGCGCGCATGCTTCGCAGGGCGCGACTTCAGTCGCGCCAACGGGGGCAATATAGCAGCAGCGGACCAGGCTCCCGTGTAAGATCGAGTGACCGGCAGAGTTCCGTGCACAGCCACTCCCACGATCACGCGCACGACCACGATCACTCGCACGCGCATTCACACGCGCATGGGCACGACCACTCGCACGCCCTCAGCGCCGACGCCGACCGCCGCTACCTGACGGTCGCGCTCGTCCTGATCCTCGGCTTCATGGCCTTCGAGGTCGTGATCGGGATCGTCGCGCACTCGCTCGCGCTGATCTCGGACGCCGGGCACATGCTGACCGACGCCGGCGCGCTGATCCTCTCGCTCATCGTCATTCGCCTGGTGCAGCGGCCGTCCGGCGAGGATCTGACCTACGGCATGCGGCGCGCCGAGGTGTTGAGCGGCCAGGCCAACGGCGCCGTCCTGCTGGTGCTCGGCGTGCTCGTCAGCTACGAGGCGATCTCGCGGCTGATCCATCCGCCGGCAGGTCTCCGGCATGCTGGTCACCGTCGTCGCCGGGATCGGGATCGTCGTCAACATCATCGCCGCGTGGGTGCTGGCGAAGGCGAACCGCGAGAGCCTGAACGTCGAGGGCAGCTTCCAGCACATTCTCACGGACCTCTACGCGTTCATCGGCACGTTCATCGCCGGCGCCGTCATCATCATGACCGGGTTCGATCGCGCCGACGCGATCGCGTCGCTGGCGGTTGCCGCGCTGATGATTCGCTCAGGGTACGTGCTGCAGCGCAAGTCGATCCGCGTGCTGCTCGAGAGCGCGCCGGAGGCGACGGCGCCGAGCGAGGTGGGATGGGCGATGGCGCGGACGCCGCAGGTCAGCGAGGTGCACGACCTGCACCTGTGGGAGCTGACGCCGGGGACGCCGATCCTCACCGCGCACGTGCTCGTCGCGAAGGGCGCCGATTGCCACGCGATTCGGCGGTCGCTCGAGCAGCTGCTGCGCGAGAAGTTCCGCATCGCGCACACGACGCTGCAGGTCGATCACGCGCAGGACCAGCTGCTGTCGATCACGCGCCGGCAGGACGAGAGCTCGTCCCGCGACGGCTAGCCGGAGCCCGACGCTCCAGAGGTCCGGCGCCGGAGCGGCGCTGAAACGCCCTGCGCGCGCGGTCCAGGGCGTCGACGAAGGCGCCCGACGAAATGCCCAGCTCAGCCGCGCTCGCGCGCGCTTCGCCCGCCGACAGTTCCTCGGTCGCGCCCGGCCAGATCTCGAACGGCAGCGCGGCCGTCGTGCGATCCATGACGAGCAGGACGAATCGCTCTCCGAGTTCGGCGTCGTGGCGAAGCTTGCGTAACATCCAGCCGGGGGGCACGGCAGCGTCTTCATGGGCACCTTGGTTCGTGGTCGAGGTGTCCACGGTAGCAGCGTCGTGTGGAGAGAGTGTTAGCGGCGTGTAAAAAGTGATGACGATCCTGACCGAACCGGCCGACCGCGCGTCGCTCACACGACGTGCGCGGCGTCTCGAGTACTTCACGATTGTCTGGAACAGCCTCGAAGGCCTGGTCGGCGTGACCACGGGCGCGCTGGCTGGCAGCGTGTCGCTCGTCGGGTTCGGCGTGGACAGCTTCATCGAGGTCACGTCGGGCGCGGCGCTGCTGTGGCGGATGTCGGCGGACACCGACCACTGCCAGCGCGAGCGCGCGAAGCGCGGACGCTGAAGATCGTCGGCGCGTGCTTCCTGGCGCTCGCGACGTACGTCGCCGCGGACGCCGTCTGGAATCTCTGGTCGCGCAGCCCGGCCTCGCCGAGCACGCCCGGCATCGTGCTGGCCGCGGCGTCGCTGGTCGCGATGCCGCTGCTGTCTCGCGCGAAGCGACGCGTCGCGCGCGGGCTCTCGAGCGGCGCCATGCACGCCGACGCGCGGCAGACGGAGTTCTGCACCTACCTCTCGGCGATTCTGCTCGGCGGGCTGCTGCTGAACGCGCTCCTCGGCTGGTGGTGGGCAGACTCCATCGCGGCGCTCGTCATGACGCCCGTGATAGCGAAGGAAGGCGTCGACGGCCTGCGCGGCCGGGCGTGTTGCGATTGATTCCGGCTGCGGAGGTCGCCGGCCAGCTCTGCGGTAGACTACCCGCGCCGATGACGCTCGCTGCCGGAACTCGCATCGGGCACTACGAGATCGTCGGTCCGCTGGGCGCCGGCGGGATGGGCGAGGTGTACCGCGCGTCGGACCACACGCTTGGCCGCGACGTCGCGCTGAAGATCCTTCCCGAGGCGATGGCGCACGACGCGGTGCGCACCGAGCGCTTCCGTCGTGAAGCGCGCGCCGTCGCCGCCCTCAACCACCCGCACATCGTCACGATTCACTCCGTCGAGGAGTCCGGCGGACTGCACTACCTGACGATGGAGCTCGTGGACGGCACGTCGCTCGACAAGAAGATTCCGCCGGAAGGCTTGCCGGTCGACGCGCTGCATGACGATGGCGCTGGAGCTGGCCGACGGGCTCGCCGCCGCACACGAGAAGGGCATCGTCCATCGCGATCTGAAGCCGGCCAACGTGATGGTGACCCGGAGCGGCCGCATCAAGATTCTCGACTTCGGCCTCGCGAAAATCGCCGACCTGTCGGGCGCCGGCACCGACGACACGATCGCGCACACGAGCGACGGGACGGTGCTCGGGACGATGCCGTACATGTCGCCGGAGCAGATTGAGGGCCGGCCGCTCGACCCGCGCTCCGACATCTTCTCGCTTCGGCGTGATGCTCTACGAGATGGCCACGGGCGCGCGGCCGTTCCACGGCGCCAGCCAGGCGGCGCTCCTGACGGCGATCCTTCGCGACGTTCCGCCGCCGCTGCACGAGCGTCGCGCCGGGTCTGCCCGACGGACTCGGGACTCCGTGATCGCCCGGTGCCTCGAGAAGGATCGCGACCGCCGCCTGCAGACTGCCGACGGCCTTGCGCGACGAGCTCCAGGCGGTGAAGCAGGCCCTCGCGAGCGGCGTGGCGCCGCGCTCGACCGAGACCGCGCCACGTCGCGACAAGCGTTCGATTGTCGTCCTGCCGTTCGCGAACATGAGCCCCGACGCCGCCAACGACTACCTCGGCGACGGGCTCACCGAAGAGATCATCGCGGACCTGGCGAAGGTGACGAGCGCTCAGCGTCATCTCGCGGACGTCCGCGATGCAGCTCAAGGGCGCGAAGAAGGACGTGAAGACGATCGGCCGCGAGCTCGGCGTGCAGTACGTCCTCGACGGCAGCGTGCGCAAGGCGGGCAACAGCCTGCGGATCACGGCGCAGCTCGTGGACGCGACGTCGGACGCGCCGCTCTGGTCCGAGAAGTTCAGCGGGACGATGGACGACGTGTTCGAGGTGCAGGAGCGGGTGTCGCGCGAGATCGTGCAGGCGCTGGACATCACGCTGACGTCGGACGAGCACCGGCGGCTGGGGGAGCGGCCGATCGCCGACGTGCGTGCGTTCGAGTTGTACCTGCAGGCCCGGCAGGAAATCCGCCGGTACGCGCCGGACCGCGCGATCGCGCTGACGCGAGAGGCGATTCGGATCGAAGGCGAGACGCCCCCGTTGCTGGCGCTGCTCACCTGGACGAAGGTGCTGCAGGTGCGCTCGAGCATGGCGCGCAGCCGGTCGCTGCTCGACGAAGCGGACGCCGAAGCGCAGGCAGCTGCTGGCGCACGCGCCCGACGCGGCGTACGGCCACTCGCTGCTCGGGCACATCGCGTACGAGCGCGGCCAGCTGCCCGAGGCCGTCCATCATCTGAAGCTCGCGCTCGAGCGCGAACCGAACGACTCGGATGCGCTTGCTGATGCTGGGGATGACCTACGTCGGCGCCGGCCAGAACGCGCTCGCGCAAGAGGCGACTCGAGCGGATGATGCGATGCGATCCGCTCTCGCCGCTCTCGTGGATGGCGGTCGGCGTGCCCAGCTGGTTCGTCGGCCGCACGGCCGAATCGGTTGCGCCGTTCGAGCGGGCGCTGGAGATGGACCCGCGCAACTTCATCGTTCACTGGGCGCTCGGCTACGCGCTGGCCATGCTCGGGCGTCGTCGACGAGGCGCGGCGGCACGCGACGACGCTGAACGATCTCAGTGCCGACGCCGCGTACACGCGCCAGCTGCTGTCGCTGCTCGACGGGCTCGAGGGGCGGCCAGCGGCCGCCCTGGAGCGCATCGCTCTGCTGGACGTCGAGCTGCTCGACGCGCACCATCAGTTCCATCTCGCCGAGTCGTTCATCGCGGCCGGCGCGCACGATCGCGGACTCGAGCTGCTCGAGCGGTCGGTCTCCGGCTTCTATCCGTATCCGTTCCTGGCGGAATACTGCCGGTTGCTCGATCCCGTGCGCGACACGCCGCGATTCCAGGCGGTGCTGGCGCGGGCGAAGGACGCGGTGGAATCGTTCGCCGCAAGGCAAGCGGCGCTCTCGCGCGCGTGATCTCGTCTGAATTCTCAGCAGGGGAATGTCAATGACCAGTCGATTCGTGGTGGCGGTGTTTCCGTTGCCGTGCTGTGCGCCAGCATGACGATCAGGGCGCAGGAACCGGTGAAACCGGCGGCCGACGTCGAGGCGCTGTTCAAGGACGCCAATCCGAAGCTGCAGGCGATGAAGCAAGTGGCGTATCACATCGAGCGCGACCTGCTGCAGTGCAACCACTGGGACGAAGCGGACAAGTGGCTCACCGAGCGCTACGTCCAGCACAACCCGCTCGTCGCGTCCGGCAGGGCAGGGGTGGTGAAGTTCTTCTCCAGCCGTCCGCGCTCGGCCGCCTGCGAGACGCTCGATGCGCCGATTGTGGCAGTGCTCGCCGACGGCGACCTCGTCACGGTCGTCAGCGTCTCGAATCGCAAGGACTCGAAGGGCGAGGCCTACACCACGACGTGGTTCGACATGTGGCGCATCGTCGACGGCAAGGCCGACGAGCACTGGGATCCGATGATGAAGCCCTGAACTACGCCTCGGGTGGGAACAGCGCCGCGTTCACGCCAGGCTTGGGGACCGCCCGGACTTCGCCGCAGTCAGGACAGCGCGCGTACACGACGAAGTCGGTGCGGAGGACGACCTTGGCGTCGGAGCCTCCGCAGGCTGGACACCATTCCAGCGCCGGGCGGTTCGCTCGCCGCCGGTCCACGACCGGTCCGACCGGGGAGCTCTGCATCGGAGAGGTGCCATTTTGAGCGCTTCCCACCCGGGATTCGATTGGGGAGATCCCGTAGGGAATGAAGAATGAAGAATGAAGAATGAAGGATGAAAAAGAGCGGGTGCAGATAGCAGTAGGGCGCGGCTTCAGCCGCGCCGTCGCATTCCGCGTCCCGTCGTACGTGGGGCAGGGCTTCAGCCCTGCTCCGGCCCTGGGCAGCGCTTGACAGTCATTTTAGTTTAATCTAAAATAATAACCATGGAACACGCCGTCCTGGCCGCCATCGCGTCGCCACGCCGCCGCGAAATCCTTCGGCTGGTCTGGAATGGGGAAGTGGCCGCGGGCGACATCGCCGCCGCCATGCCCGACGTGACGTTCGGCGCGGTCTCGCTGCAACTGCGCGCGCTCCAGGAGGCCGGCCTCGTCGTGTGCCGGTCGCATCAGAAGAACCGGTTCTACAAGGCGAAACGCGAAGCTCTCGGGCCCGTCGGGGAATCGCTCGAGGCCATGTGGGACGACGCACTGTGGCGGCTGAAACTCGCGGCGGAACTCGAAGCCTCACGCCGCGGCCCCGCGCCGCGCCGCAGACATCACAAGCAGCCGAGAACGCGTCGAGGGGAATGAAGGCCATGGCTGGAACGTCTTCGCAGCGAACACTCAGCCACCATCTCGATCGCGCCGTCGTGATCGAAGCGCCACAGGAGGTGGTCTTCCGTTACTTCACGGACGAGAAGCGGTGGGCAGCCTGGTGGGGCACGGGATCGACGATCGATCCGAGGCCGGGCGGCAAGGTGCTGATTCGCTATCCCGACGGCACCGAAGTGCTTGGAGAAGTTCTCGAGGTCGAGCCGCCGGAACGGATCGTGTTCACCTGTTCACCTACGGCTATGCGTCGGGCCAGATGATTCCGCCCGGTGGGTCGCGAGTGACGATTCGCCTCGAAGCCGACCTGCGCGGAACGCGGCTCCGCTTCCGGCACGAGTTCGCCGAGGCCAGCGTCCGGGATGAGCACGCGCAAGGCTGGCGATATCAACTGTCGCTCTTCGCCAACGTCGTGTCGAACGAGGTGCACGCGAACGCCGCGGCCGCCGTTGATGAGTGGTTCGGCGCCTGGGTCGAGGAAGACAGCCAGAAGCGCCGCCAGCGTCTGGCTGCCATCGCCATTCCCGACGTTGGCTTCCGCGATCGCTTCAGCCTCATCACCGGCGTCGATGACCTGAACGATCAGATTGGCGCTGCGCAGCGTTTCATGCCGGGCATCCGAATTGAGCGCCGTGGCGAGGTCCGGCAGTGCCAGGGCACGGTGCTCGCGGAGTGGATCGCGCTGACGAAAGACAATCAGGAGCGCGGCCGCGGGACCAGCGTGTATGCATTCGGCCCCGGCGGGAAGATCAAATCAGTGACCGGCTTTTGGGCGCAAGAAGGCGCAGGAGGATTCCCGTGACGCGTCACGCATCGATTCGCCTGCTCCTCTGCACGATGTCGCTTCTCGGTTGGCACGGCCCGCTCGTCTCGGCGGCGGACGAGCCGGAGACCGTTATGGTCACATTTCATGCGAAAGCCGGCGCCGAGGCGATGGTCGCGCAAGTGATTGCTGATCACTTCGCCACCGCACGACAGCTGAACCTCGTCCTCGCCGAGCCGCACCTCACCGTGCGGATGGACGAGGGCGACAGGGCCGCGCTCGTGGACATCTTCACATGGCGCGACGGCAGCATCCCCGACAAGGCGCCGCAGGCGATTCGGGCGATCTGGACCGAAATGGCGAGGTTGACCGAACCCCGCGGTGGTAAGCCGGCGATCGACGTAGTGCCGGTCGTGCTCGTTCGGTGACCCTTCCGCACAGGCATTCGAATCAGATCAGAATTCCCGGCGCTTGCCGCTAGCATGGAAACTCGAAGGAGCGTCGCCATGACTCGAGGACTGTGGCCGGGGATCATCGCGTTCTTCATCGGAACCGTCGGAATCGCTGGTGTCGCCGCAGCGCAGCAAGCGTCACCCGCCCCTGCATCGCCGACGATCCCCACGCTCAACGACGTGAAACCGAAACTGCTGCGACTGGTAATCGACGATCAATGGGACCGCGGGAACGACATGTTTGGCGGACGCCAGGTCAAGTCGCCGGAGAGGTTGGATTGGGACGTCATTGCCAAGCGTGATCGTGAGCGGGAATCGGCGGTGCGATCGTTGCTGGCGGAAGGCCAGATCGAGACCGGAAAGGAGTTTCGTTTCGCCGCGTTGATCTTCCAGCACTCGGACACGGACGCGGGCATCGCGCTCGCCCACGTCCTGGCGGTGACCGCCATCATCAACGGCGATGCCGGCGCGAAGTGGCTGGCCGCGGCGACTCTGGACCGCTACCTCCAGCGTCAGAAACAGCCGCAGCTCTTCGGCACGCAGTTTACCCAGCAGGACGGCCAGTGGACGATGGCGGCTTACGATCGCGATATGGTGCCGGACAATGTGCGGAGGCTGTGGTGTGTCGTCCCTCAGGCGGAGCAGGATCAGGGACTCAAGGGGTTACGCGAGGGCAGCGGCGGCGGCATGAACACGTCTATTGGCGACTGCAAGTAGATTGCGGAGGGTTGCCTCTGTGCTCGAGACCCTGGCGCAGGACGTAGGCCAGCCAGGCGCACCTGCCGACAACCGGCGCTGGGATCCGATACTGAAGCCCCTGGCTGCGGGTCATCGAACAGCGGCTTTGATAGCCGCGACTCGCTCCGGCAGCGATCCCGCTGCGACCGAGATCAGGTCGAAGCCGAAGTCCCGGTAGGTGTCCTCGTGAATGCGTTCGAACCGCAGCGCCTCGTCGAAGCTGATTTGCCGCGCGTCGGTGCGCGTAATGAACCCGAGCGTGCGAACGGCGGCCTCTTCGACGACGCCGAAGCCGTCGAGCTGGAGTTGACGGAGGATCGCGGTCTTTCCCGCCCCTGGCGCGCCGGTGATGATGAAGCGCTTCATCTCAGCTTATGAAACGGGAACAAGAGGCAGGATAGCAGGGTGCAGGGGGCTGCTTTGGATCCGCCGAGGGACAGGGCTGAAGCCCTGCCCCACGTAACGACGGGACTTGCGGCGCTCCGCCATCCTACCCGGGGTCGGCGCGTCGTTACGAACTATGGGGTGGTGTGCTGCGTGAACTTCAGCACCGCCTCCGGCAGGCGCGCTCCCTTGACCTCGATCTGCGCTGCGGCGTCGGCCATAGCGCGGAGGTCTTCGGGCGTGAGCACGACGCTTGGTGACGAGGTCGTGTGGCCGAACTTCCGCATCGGCCCCGAGCCCGGCCACCCGTTTCCGGACTCGCAGTTTCCGGTGGCCGCCCTGGACGAGCTCGCAAAGCAAGGCGTGCCCGACGTCAGTTTTGGCGGCCTGCCCACGCCGAACCCGACGTTCAAGGCGCTGTCGGATCTCGCCACTCAATTGAACGGCGCCGTGCTGATGGGGCACTCGCAGTCGGGGCCGTTTCCGCTGGAGGCCGCGCTTCTCAATCCCGCGGCCGCGAAAGCGCTCGTGCTCGTCGAGCCCGGCCGGTGTCCGGACACCTACACCGCCGAACAGATCAAGACCCTGGCGGCGATTCCAATTCTGGTCGTCTTCGGCGATCACCGCGACACGCCGACGGGCATCTCGATTCGACCCTCGTGGCAGCTGTCGTTCGAGAGTTGTCAGACGCTCATCGGTCGCCTCAAGGATGCGGGCGGTCAGGCCGAGATGCTCGCCCCAGCGGACCGCGGGATCCACGGCAACAGCCATATGATCATGCAGGACAAGAACAACCTGCAGATCGCTGACCTGATCCTGCAGTGGATCGATGAGCGCGTCACGAAGCGAGGGAACAAATGAAGCGCGTCACGGCTGTCGGCGTACTCTTCGCGGTCGTGATTGTTGCCCGCCTCCTCGCCGTGCAAGCGCAGCCGCCGCGGCTGGCGCTGCAACTGGAGGACTACGCCGCACTGCCGATCACGGCGGACAACACCAACGACAACACGCGCGCGCAGCTGGCCCGGGTCAACTTCATGCGCGATGAGCCTGGCGGCCGCCGGTTCTTCGTGAACGACCTCAACGGCCCACTCTACATCCTCGACAAGCAGACGAAGAAGTTCACGACGTATCTCGACTTCAACGGCGCTGGCGGACGGCGGGGCCTGTTCCCGAGATTCACCTTCGAACGAAACTTCGCGACCGGGCTGACGAACTTCATCTTCGATCCCGACTACGCGCACAACGGCATCTTCTACACGCTTCACATGGAGGATCCGGCAGTCGCCGCACCGCGGCGCCGAAGGCGGGCGTCGTCGCGACCCTCAATCTGACCGGATACACCACAACGCCAACCATCCCCACGCCGACCGTCGAGGGACAGGTCGCGCGCGAGATGGTGCTCATCGAGTGGACGGACGCGAACCCGTCGAACGACACCTTCGAGGGCACCGCTCGTGAGGTGTTGCGACTCCAGGAGCCGACGCCGATACATCCGCTGGGCGAGATGACCTTCAATCCGTCCGCACGTCCCGGCGATGCGGACTGGCGCGTCATGTACCTCGGGTCCGGCGACTCGGGGTCGGGCGAACAGAAAGACAGCCGCCGCCTGAACCCACAGCGCCTCGACACCCTCGTCGGCAAGATTCTCCGCATCGTCCCGGACCTGCGCGAGCACGCGGACATGAGCGCCGTCAGCGAGAACGGCCGATACCGAATCCCCAACGACAACCCGTTCACGACTGTCGATGGCGCGCGCAAGGAGATCTGGGCCTACGGCCTGCAAAATCCCCACCGCCTGATCTGGGACGTCGACCCGGCGCACCCCGGCACGCCGGCACTGCTGGCCTTCAACATCGGGCTCGTGACCTGGGAAACGGTCGTCGTGATCCACAAGGGGTCGAACTACGGCTATCCGCTACGCGAAGGCACACAGAGCATGTCGTCAACGAACGGGATGGGGCCGATTCCTGACGACGACGTCATTCCGGTTCAGGTGTCGGACACCGTGACGCACGGCACCGTCACGCCCACGTACCCGGCCGTCGAGTACCCGCACAGCAGAGAGGAAGGCGGCGACGCCATCGCCAACGGATTCGTCTACCACGGCAAGTTGCTTCCGTCTCTGAGGAACAAGCTGGTGTTCGGCGACATCACCACCGGGCGCATGGGTACGCGGATCGCGACCAGTTGATCGCGGCCGACGACGCCAAGGCGAAGAGGGTGGCGCCGATTCACGAGCTCGACGCCGGCCTGCGTCGAATCGCCGAAGAGAAGTACCGCCAGCGCGGCGGGAAGGGAGACGCGCTTCCCGGGATGGGCGCGATCGCCGGTCGAGGCCGCGTGGACCTGCGGTTTGCGGAGGACGCTGAGGGTGAGCTCTACGTCCTGACCAAGAGCGACGGCATGATCAGGAAGGTGGTCGGTGTGATGGCATCGAATGCCAAGGCACGGGCATCAACTGCGACGGCAGGACCCCGAGCCCCGGTCAAAGCACCGCCGACCAGCCCGTCGCGGGCCTCAGAAATCCGGTGCCATCCACGCCGAAGTCGATCGCGGCAGGGAAGCGGGCCTACGACGCCAACTGCGCCGCCTGTCACGGGAACATGGCTCAGGGCGCCGTCAAGGCCGGCATCGCGCTTTCGATCATCGAGGAGCAGGGCGGCAAGCAGGCGCCGGATCTCACCGACGCTCAGTGGGATCACGGTTCGAGCGACGGCGAGATCTTCGGCGTCATCTAGCGCGGCTTGCCGCCGACGATGATGGCGGGATTCGATGGGCGGATCTGAGACGCCGACATCTGGAGCCTCGTCAACTACCTTCGCACCCTCCCGCCGAAGAAGTAGGCCGACGTGAACGTGCGGTGACAGCGTCCGGCTGACGCCAAGCATGGCGACGCCGATCATCAGCGCCTGCGGAACGGTGGTGAGTATCGCCTTGGCCTGCGGACTCAGGCCGGCATCGTTGGGGATCACCACGGCCAGGGCGATCACTACCGCGACCCATGTCCAGAGCGTCGACTGTCGCGGCGCAGCCGTCGCCGCCAGCAGCGTCGCCAGCCACAGCGCGGGAAATGTGCCGTAGGTCCACGGCAGGAACGGGCTTCTGAGCGTGGCGAACACGAGCACGGTCAGGCACACAATCGGACCGCTTACCTCGTTGCGCGCGCGTATCCCGAGCAGCACTGTCAGCGCCAGGGCGACGAGGGTGTAGAGCGTCCCGACGGCGCGCATCGCGCCGAAGCCTGCGTCCGTGATGCCGAACAGCTTCGCCTTGAACACCAGCCCGGGGATCGACAGGTTCAGCGAGTAGGCGGCGGGATTTCGAAACGCCGGAAACGCCTCGCCGCTGAGCAGGCCCGGCAGATGCTCGCGGAATGCCGCGAACGGCGCCCAGCCGACGTCGGCGAGAGTCAGCGCAACAAAGAGCGCGGCAAAGCCGGACGTCCACAACGCGGCACGCCACTCGCGTCGTGCGAGCAGATAGACCACCAGCAGCCCCGGATACAGCTTGGCCACGCTGATGAACGCCAGCATGGCGCCGCCGGCAGCCCGGCGCCGGCGCGAGAACAAGGCCATCGCGAGAACCGCCACGGCGATGACCAGCAGTTGTACGTTTCCTTTCTGCAGCGTGCTGAGCGTCGCCGGCGCGGCCAGCACGAACGGCGCGAGCAGGAGCGCGCGCGTTGCGGCCGGGGGATCGAGCGCGCGCGCAGCCATCACGAGCGCGCCCAGCAGGCCCAGGCCGGTCAGTCCGAACCACAACGAGCGCAGCGATTGCAAATCGGGAGCGACCCAGGACAAGGCGCGCGGCATGAGCAGGAACGGCGGAGGATACTCGTACTGATCGACGTTGAAGATGCCGAGCCTCTTAGGTCGGCGAGGACGCGTTGGATCCCCGCCCGGAAGCTTGTACAGCGACTCGTCGTACACATTCGGGTGCGATCGCACGACGTCGGCAGCCACGAAGTACGCCGTCAGACACAAATGCCGGAGCTCGAACTCGCTGGACGGCGCGGTGGACCACGACGTCTTCGCCGGATCGACCATGAATACCGTCAGCCGCGAGACGAGGACGATGGCGAGGATCGCCGCGGCGACGCCGAGCGCCAGGAAGGCGCGCGAACAACCCGTCCAGTCGAGAGCGACAACCGGATGTTTCCGGAGGACGGCCGTGAGGACAACGGCAACAAGGGCGGCCGCCAGCCAGGGCGCCCCAGGTGCCCCGGTCAAGCCAGCCGTCGCAGCGAAGGCGAATGGTGCGGCGCTACATCCGATGAGGCACGCCGCGACTGTCCGGCCGGACGTCTGGATTCTCATGGCCTCTTCGAGAGAGAACGCCGGGACCCGCCGAATGTACCCGACTTAGCCTCCGCTGAAGCTCAGCGGCGAGCTAGCTCACCGACATGGCTTCCGGCGGCGGGGCGGCCGCAGTGCCGCTGATGGCGAAGGCCGGCATGGGCGCCGGGAAGCCTGCCGCGCCGAACGCCTCGCGGATCATCCGGTTCGTGTCGAAGTAGACCTGCCAGTAGTTGTCGTTGCTGCAGCACGGCCTGACGCAGAGCACCGGCCCTGCCGGCGTGAACTGCAGCACGTCCACGTCGGGCGCGGGAGTGTTCAGCACGTTGGGGATCGCGGCCAGCCGGGTCTTCAGCAGTCGAATTGCGTCGTGGTGATCGACGGCGCCGTTGATGGTCGCCGTCAGATCGACCCGCCGGTACGCGTTCGCCGAGAAGTTCTGGATCGTGTCCGAGAAGATCTTGTTGTTGCCGACGATGGTGCGGATTTGTCGGGCGTGTTGATCGTCGTGCCGAATAGGCCAATCTCGGTAACAGAGCCCGTGACGCCGCCGGCGGTGACGAAATCGCCGACTTTGAACGGCCGGAGGAAGACGAGGAACGCCCCGGCCGCGAAATTCGCCAGCAGGCCGCCCCACGCCACGCCTATGGCCACGCCGCCCGCCGCGAGCAGCGCCGCAAACGTCGTCGTCTCGACGCCGAACTAGCCCATGATGGCGACGACGAGCACGATGTTGAGGAGGACGCTGAGCCCGGTCGTCATGTAGCTGGTCAGCGTCGCGTCGAAGTCGTGACGCGCGAGCGCGCGAGTCATCAGCCGGAGGGCGAACTGAATCAGCCAGCGGCCGACGAGCCAGAGGACGAGCGCGCCGGCGACCTTCCAGGCGACGGCGATAAGGGTGGCGACGGCGTTTTGCGTCAGGTTGTTGACATCCATGGTCCTGCTCCCGGCAGGATCCTAGCCGGAAACTGGCCCCGACAACCTCTCGCCGGTGCTAGCATTTTCGCGTGTCGAAGACCGCCTGGCTCACCGCGCGTTGAGTCTGCCATTGGTTGCGCGATTGGGTTCGTGGATTCCCGGCCGACCTGGGACGACACCGGGATTACCGCGGGCTCCATCTTTCTGGCCAGCCTCGTCCTCAGCGCGGCACGGCCTCGATCGGCCTGGGTCACAGGTCTCCTCATCGGCGCGCCTGTGCTCGCGTTCAACCTCGCGTTGCACGGTGGGTTTGCCTCGGCCATTGCCGTCGTCATCGCGCTTGTCGGCGCTGGAATCGGCTATTTCATCGGCAGAGCGGGAGGGCCTGGAGCAGGGGTCCGGAGACGTGATCTTTTTTTTTTTTTTTTTTTTTTTTTTTTTTTTTTTTTTTTTTTTTTTTTTTTTTTTTTTTTTTTTTTTTTTTTTTTTTTTTTTTTTTTTTTTTTTTTTTTTTTTTTTTTTTTTTTTTGGGGGGGGGGGGGGGGGGGGGGGGGGGGGGGGGGGGGGGGGGGGGGGGGGGGGGGGGGGGGGGGGGGGGGGGGGGGGGGGGGGGGGGGGGGGGGGGGGGGGGGGGGGGGGGGGGGGGGGGGGGGGGGGGGGGGGGGGGGGGGGGGGGGGGGGGGGGGGGGGGGGGGGGGGGGGGGGGGGGGGGGGGGGGGGGGGGGGGGGGGGGGGGGGGGGGGGGGGGGGGGGGGGGGGGGGGGGGGGGGGGGGGGGGGGGGGGGGGGGGGGGGGGGGGGGGGGGGGGGGGGGGGGGGGGGGGGGGGGGGGGGGGGGGGGGGGGGGGGGGGGGGGGGGGGGGGGGGGGGGGGGGGGGGGGGGGGGGGGGGGGGGGGGGGGGGGGGGGGGGGGGGGGGGGGGGGGGGGGGGGGGGGGGGGGGGGGGGGGGGGGGGGGGGGGGGGGGGGGGGGGGGGGGGGGGGGTTTTTTTTTTTTTTTTTTTTTTTTTTTTTTTTTTTTTTTTTTTTTTTTTTTTTTTTTTTTAAAAAAAAAGGCAATCATCCCGGCGCTTCGATGCCGCAGCATGCGAATAGCACTCAGTTCTATACCGGAGTGCTCGATTTCCCCCCCCCCCCCCCCTTTTTTTTTTTTTTCCGGAGACGTGATGGCAATCATCCCGGCGCTTCGATGCCGCAAGCATGCGAAATTAGCACTCGAGTTCTATACCGGAGTTGCTCGATTTCGAGAGACGAGAGTGGATGGCAACGACAGCCTGGACGAATCCGTCGTTCAGCGTCCTTTCCGCGCGACACAGTGTCTCGACCAGCTCCAGCCATTCTCTCGGCGGCAGCCGCGGATGGCGGGGACGGAGTGTTCGGCACGGTGGTCGCCGTCATGACCGACAACGTGGACGCGCTGTTTCGGAAATTCCGCGCGCGCGGTTGTTGCAGACGCCGGGCGATCCAGAGTCGCCACAGGAGGTCCACGTTTTTTTTTTTTTTTTTTTTTTTTTTTTTTTTTTTTTTTTTTTTTTTTTTTTTTTTTTTTTTTTTTTTTTTTTTTTTTTTTTTTTTTTTTTTTTTTTTTTTTTTTTTTTTTTTTTTTTTTTTTTTTTTTTTTTTTTTTTTTTTTTTTTTTTTTTTTTTTTTTTTTTTTTTTTTTTTTTTTTTTTTTTTTTTTTTTTTTTTTTTTTTTTTTTTTTTTTTTTTTTTTTTTTTTTTTTTTTTTTTTTTTTTTTTTTTTTTTTTTTTTTTTTTTTTTTTTTTTTTTTTTTTTTTTTTTTTTTTTTTTTTTTTTTTTTTTTTTTTTTTTTTTTTTTTTTAAGGACCGATCAATCAGAGCTGGGGGACGCGCGAGTTCTACGTCGACGATCCCGACGGCAACACGCTCCGGTTTATCCAGGCGTAGCCTGTTGCGGAGGGTCTCTTTACGGTAAGAAGGCGTCCAAGACCAGCTGGCGAGGACGAGGACCGTCTTGATGACAGCCGCAATCGGAAGGCGAACCACGTTGATCACGATCGGCAGCATGTAAATCAGCGGGGTTGCAGACGCCGGGCGACCAGGAGCCGCAGCAGCTCCGCGGGCCAATATGTGATCTGGACCCACCTTTTTTTTCCAGAGTCGCCACAGGAGGTCCACGAAGGACCGATCGATCAGAGCTGGGACGCGCGAGTTCTACGTCGACGATCCCGACGGCAACACGCTCCGGTTTATTTTTTTTGGGGGGGGGGGCCAGGCGTAGCCTGTTCGGAGGGTCTCTTTACGGTCAGAGGGCGTTCCAAGACCAGCTGGCGAGGACGGAGTGGCCGATCGGCGAGCGTGCCGGCGAGGCCGCTGGCAGGACCGGCAGCCAGACTGATGCATGGGGGGCGATGGCGATGGTCAACATCATGAACCTCGGTGCTGTCAGCACTATGCGCCTTCTCTGCCAGCCCCGCTGTTCAGTTTTCCCCCCCCCCCCCCCAGGACCGTCTTGATGACAGCCGCAATCGGAAGGCAGACCGCGTAGATCACGATCGGCAGCATGTAAATCAGCGCCAGGAGCCGCAGCAGCTCCGCGGGCCAATATGTGATTCTGGACCCACCAGTGGCCGATCGGCGAGCGTGCCGGCGAGGCCGCTGGCAGGACCGGCAGCGCGACTGATGCATGGGGGGCGATGGCGATGGTCGACATTGCATGAACCTCGGTGCTGTCAGCACTATGCGCCTTCTCTGCCAGCCCCGCTGTTCAGTTTTGTGGACACACGGCGGCCCAGAGCCGGATCACCGCGGAGGGTTGGCGCGCAGTCTCAGCACTCAAACGCACGATCGCCGCACCTCGCACTGAGCAAGCGGCCAATACGACAGCCCGTGGTTGGCGCGCAGCCTGTCGAAGAAGGCATCCGTCTCCGGGCCGGGTTCGAGGACGGCGATCGGAGTGAGTTGGATCGCTCGAGCGCCTGGACAGTGCCGAGCATCGCGGCCGAAGGAATGCCCTCCATTCTGAGCGTCGGGCGTCCGGTGTAGAACTTGATGCTGCCGCTGTGCAGCGACGCGATGTACACGGCGTTGCCCGACGTGTCGTCGCAGCCAGGCACTGACCAGCGGATACTTCATCTCCTGTTGCCAGAAGTCCAGCACGTGATTGGTCGACAGGAAGAGCAGCGAGCCTGCTGCCGCCGCCACGGCGACCACGCTGCTCACGAGGCGTGCCTTGACAGGCGCCCCTCGCACGATGCTGACGATTCCTCCCGCACACGTGATCAGGATCAACAGCCACCCTGGCAAAGAAACCGGTTCGATCCCGAAGTCATCGAACTGCACCGCATAGAAGGCATACGGCGCCGCTACTGCGAGGAAGAACGAGCAGCGAGCGAACGGCCGTCCGTCTCTGCGCCCGGAAGGCAAGCAGGAACGCGGGTATCGTCAACGGCGTGTGCGTGATCATCAGCCACTTCGCCTGCGCGACGATGTTGTGTGGCGCGGCGGCGGCGGTGAACAACTGCGCGCCGCCCCATGACCGCTCACTAGCGGGCTCCCGAACATGTGCCACTGCGCTGCCAGGAGAGCGCACACAAACAGCGAGAGGACCGTTCCCGCAATCAAGATCTCACGTCGCCGCCAGCCCGCGATCGCCGCAGCGACGACGGCAGCGAGGAGCAATGGTGGCCGCGTGAGCATGGCCATCCCACTGGCGATGCCCAGATCACCGGCCGCGGCTGCGGTCGCCGCCAGGCCGCCAGCGTCCCGAGCAACATCCAGAGCGCGGCCGGGACGTCGCTCATCGGCTGAATCGCCATGGTGAAGAAAACCGGACTTGTCACGACGAGCGCCGCGGCCAGCTGAGCCGTCTCGGTGTCCCACTCGCGTGTCGCGAATGAGAAGGCGAGAGCGACCGTGCCCACGGCAAGGCAGGGCACGACATAGAACGACGCCGTCCGGTTCAACAGCAGTGCCGGAGCCAGGAGAGATGGAAACCCCAGTGGAAACTCCGGGGCAATGACGAAGGGCCGGGCCGCGGGTACCCGTCCCAGCGGAGCAGCCGCGGCCGTCGGAGCGTCGAACGGCAGCAGCGTCGCGATAGGCACGAACTCCGTCAGGTGTCCTCGCGAAGCAGGTCAGCCGCGCCGAGAGATCCGGCGCTGTCCAGGCCTCCGCACGCCGTTGCAATGGACGCGGCAAGCGCTGCGGCCATGGCGGAGAAGACGGCCAGCATCAGCATCCGGCCCGTCGCCATGTACACGTCGTCGCGATTGCGACGCGACAGTCGCGCCAGGCCCAATCGAGCGCGGCGGCGATCGCGGCGACGACAAGCCATCGGGTGGGATTGTCTGCACGGATTGCGATGGCAGCCAGCTTCACGTGAAGCTGCGTGCCGAGCGACACCGTCACGGCCGCGGCGATTGAACCGGCGAACACGCCGTCGGTCAGGAGTGACGCCGCACTGTCGCCGACCACTTCGGGAGAGCACTGGCGGCTATGGTATCTCCGCCTTCGACGGTTGCTAGTGATTCGTGCGGACGCCGGACCCGCCGACGATCGGGACGGTGTCCACGAAGGATCGCCAGGCTTCCTCGGCTCCGGAGGGGTTGTAGGACAGCGCCGCGCCGCACCAGATCTTCGAGGCGTCCTTCGACGGAGCCATCGCCCATCGCCGGCTCGCGATGATTGCCACCCCGACGAGCGGAATCCGAACGCCGAAGAACGGCGGTGGCAGGCGCCGTGTGCGAGGCAATTCCAGGCGGAATCCCTCGGCGCTCACGTCCACGATCGCGGCAGGCTCGCTGTTGACGAGGGCGTCGAATCGCGGGACCAGCTTCGCGGCGAGCGCCGGACCGGCTTGTCGTCCATCAGGGCCATCGACACGAAGCAGGACAGCACGGCGAGCTCGATCGGTCTGGTCAGGTCATCGCGTGCCCGTCCATCGCCGTGGCCCGGCGATCGGTGGCATCGCCAACGAGAATGGTCGGGGCAGTGGTGTTGCAGCCGCGGTCCAGCGTCTGGAACGCCTTGCTGGCGGCCCAGCTCGCATCCGCGATGATCAGGTTGAATGGCCGGGCGCGAATCTCGCTCGCGACCGCGTCCATGGTCGGCCGGTAGACGGGCTCGAACTGGTTTTCTGAAAGCCAGTCGGCGACCAGCGACCCTTCGGTCCGAGTGGGCAACGCCACAATGACCCTGGGGCGGCCAGCCATCGCGTTGCGCAGTGCAGCGACCGTGCCAGCGAATTGCCGGAGGATTTGGCCTGTCGGGCCTTCCCTGAAATACGGATGTGGAGCGCTGAAGAGAAAACCGTAATGTAGTGTGACCCGCAATTCCAACGCAGGCGGCTCGCTCAGCGCCTTGACAGCTTGCGCTCGATACACGGCGATGGAGTGGCAGAGAGGCGTTCGTGTGAACTGCAACGCATTCTCAATAGCGGCGCCACTTGCGGTGTTGTCGAATACGCACCACACGGCCTCGGCGCTCGGAATGCTCCGGACAGTCTCAGCCAGCGTCGCGATGTAGGAGTCGTCGTTACGCAACCATTGGCGTTTCCTTGGTGAGCCGTGCAGTCGAAAATAGGCGACGCGCGGCGAGCCCGCGGGAACAATTGCTTCAGGTACCGGTGGCGAATCAGCCCGCCACCACCCGTGAGATGCCGTAGCGATCGAGGAGTGAAGCGACCGGCGGCCGGAACCATGTCGCATGTCTGGGCTCGCACACGACGGAACCGTCGTCCAGAGTGCGCAAGAGGTCAAAGAATGCCGTGACGACGCCAGCGCTTCAAACGAGAAGGACGGCGGCAGCTCCACGGGATCGGGCCCCGCTTCTGGCCGAAGCGCCATCGTACTCAGCCAGAGGCGACCGAGAGGATACTGACCGCGTCCTTGCAGCTTCAAGTTCGTCGTAATCTCCCGCGGCATCTTAGCGGCGAACTGAAAATACAGCAGGGTGCTGCTCGCGCCACTTCGCGTAGGTGGCCGCGGCATGCAGCCAATCGACTGACGAGTTGATCTCAGCGCATCGAAGCGACCGTGCGTATCGCTCCAGATG
>CAWBBN010000027.1:0-427770 GCA_963787035.1 Vicinamibacteria bacterium | reverse complement strand
CGGCCCAAACAGCACGGGCTGCAGGGCGACGAGAAAAAAAACCAGCGCAGCGCGCATCACGTTCCATACCCACAACCACTATAGGCCGAGAGGCCCCATTGAATCCGGACACGGCAGTGCCGGCCGTTGGCGCAGGTCAGCCGGGCACACTGCCTTACCAGAAGGTGCCAACCCAGAAGTCGACACTCTTCCCAGGTAAGAACGGCGCCCAGCCTGCACCCCGGCGCAGCACTCGCCGAAACGCGGAGTATCGTTGTTTGGACAGTAGAGATCGACCCTGACGAAGTCGGGATGGAATGATGGCGAGACGTTCGGCCATCTCGATCATCCGAATCGAGCACCTCGGGACGCTCGACATCGGGACCTGACGGGTAATGAACGCTCCACGGCTGCCGGTTCCACTGCTGATGCGTAGAGGGTCCGGGTATGGTGGGAGAACCACCCGAAGTCGACCTGCACAAATTCCACGGCACCGTGAAACACCCAGAACTTGTAGTCAAGGGGTACACCATGGATCACGTCGGCAACGTGCCTCCTACGACTGTAGTCCTTGGGTGGATGGCGGCATACCGATCTTCGTGCGTGTCCACCCCGTACCGCATCGTCAGCCACTTGCGGCATTGCGATTGAAGCGCGGCCTCAGGAGATCGCCGCTCGTCCGTCGACAATCACGTTCCAGCCCGAACCATGATTCGCCTTGACCACGAAGCGAGACGGCAGAGAGGCAATGCGGATTTCGTCAGGACTATCCGTGACCAGGTAGAGGTCGGTGAGGCATTCCCCACCAACCCGCTGCGTGACGTGGTTTCGAACTGCGACCTTGTCTGCGTATTCGGACCACACGGCAGGATATCGTCCGAGCTTCCTCCTCACAACTTTCTTCGCTGAACGAACGCGGCCAGACAAGGTTCGGTAGATAACCCAGCGAATCGTACATCGCCAAGGTCTGGCCTCGGTCGCCGCCGAGGCGACCCAGTGTGGCTACGACACGCCTTGTAGTGCCACGGATACGCCCCAACCAGGTCTCCCAGGGAGGACTGGAAGTTTGCCACAGGCGCCACTGGACCGGGGGCTACAGGTGGGGCCGCTGGTCCTGTGGCGGAGACGGGCCGATGTATCCTCGTGACCCTGGGGCTAGCTTGGTTTTCGGATCAGGGCTTCAGGACTATCCCCCGATGGATGCAACCTCGGTTACGCACATCCGCCCGGTGCGCGCTGGCGGCTGCTCGGCTTGGGCGATGTCTGGGAATATCGCGGTCTCCTGCTGAGCCTCGGTCTTCGAGACGTCAAGCTTCGCTACAAGCAGACGCTGCTGGTGTGGCGTGGGTCGTGCTCCAGCCGGTGCTGTCAGCCGGTATATTGACCGCCGTCTTCGGTTTCATCGCGGCCGTCCCGGGTCCTGCGGGCGTGCCCGTACTTCGTCTTTGCCTATCTCGGGCAGGTGGCCTGGACGCTCTTCAGCCTGGCGCTCACACGCACCAGCGGCTCGATGGTCGGGAGCGCGGCGATCGTGATGAAGATCTACTTTCCGCGGCCCGATCCTCCCTCTGGCCACGATCGTCGCCGTGCTGCTCGACTTCGCAATCTGCTTCGCGCTGGCCGTGCCGATGGTGATCTCTACGGCAAGAGGCGCGGTCAACCTGCCCGTGCTCGCGGCCTCCTCGCTCGTGCTGATCGCGTGCGCCACCGGCATCGGCTTCGTGTTCGCCACGCTGAGCGTGCGCTTCAGGGACGTGCTGTTCCTGCTGCCGATCATCGTGCAGCTCGGGCTGTACGCCAGCCCCGTCGCCTACGGCCTCGACGTCGCGCGGACCGGCCTCACCCGGCACTCGCCGCTGGTATTTCGACATGTACATGCTGAACCCGCTCGCCGGCGTCGTCGAGGCGTTCCGCTGGAGCCTGCTCGGTTAGGGCTCTTTCTGCCACGGCACTTCGCGTACGGCGCGGTCGTTCTCCTGATCGTATTCGTGGGGGCTTCGCGGTGTTTCGCGCTTCGGAGGGAAAGTTCGCGGATGTCATCTAGCCCTCCGGCGGTGGACGTTCGCGGGCTGTCCAAGGTCTATCAGCATCAAGCACAACGCCCGCAGGCGACCAGCCTGATCGAGGCGCTGTCGAGAGGCCTGCGGTTCCGACGCCAGACGACCGAGCAGTTCTGGGCGCTCAAGGACGCGACGTTCGAGGTGCACCAGGGCGAAGTGGTCGGCATCATCGGCCACAACGGCGCCGGCAAGAGCACGCTGCTGAAGATCCTCAGCCGCATCACCGAGCCGACCGGCGGCGAGGCGTTCCTCCGCGGCCGCCTCGGCAGCCTGCTCGAAGTCGGCACCGGTTTCCACCCCGAGCTGACGGGCCGCGAGAACATCTACCTCAACGGCGCGATGCTGGGCATGCCGCGGTCGCTAGATCGCAGCGGCAGTTCGACGACATCGTCGAGTTCGCCGGGGTCGAGCAGTTCCTGGACACGCCGGTGAAGCGCTACTCCATCCGGCATGTACGTGCGCCTGGCGTTCGCGGTCGCCGCGCACCTGGACTGCGACGTGCTGATCGTCGACGAGGTGCTCGCGGTTGGCGACGAGGCCTTCCAGCGCAAGTGCCTCGGCAAGATGAACGAGGTCGTCGGACAGGGCCGGACGGTCCTGTTCGTGTCCCACAACATGTCCGCGGTCACGGCGCTGACCACGCGATCGCTGGTGTTCGAACACGGCCGCGCTGGTCTTCGACGGCGCCACCGACTGAAGCCATCGAGCGATATCTGGGCCAGGAGATCGCGGAGCAACGGGGATACGTCGCGCCGCCGCGAGCGACCGCACCGGCCGTCACGCGGGTCGACGTGAGGACTTCACAGGGCGGCCAGATTCAGCCACACGGCGAGCCGCTCGAAGTCGTCGTCGAAATCACGACCCCGAGGTCGCTGATCGGGTACGGGCTGCTCGTCACTCTCGTCAACCGGCTCGGCCGGTACTGCGCACAGGCGTGGGTCTACGATTCAGAGAGGCCCCTCTGTCGATCGGCCGGGCGCATCGGCTGGTCTGCCGTTTTCCACAACTCCGGCTGGCGCCCGGTCAATACGCCGTCCGCGTCGCCTTTGCCGAGGGACTCGGCGGCCTGCATGATCTTCTGGAGCGGGTCTGTCCCTTCGAAGTGGTCATGATGGGGAAAACGCGCGAAGGTGGCTGGCCGGTGAACGAAGTGGCGTATTTCGAAGACGCCGAATGGACAGTCGTCGAAGACCCTGCAGTTCCCGATGGCGGAAACGCGCCGGCACAGGCGAACTCGCAGAAGACCGATGACGCATCGGCCTGAGGTTCCGAAGTGCGCGCGCAACTCCGGCGATTCGGCAAGCGCGGCCATGGCCTTCCCGGGCTCCAACGATCGCGGCAACGGAGAGCTTCCAGGGTCAGCCGTCACGGGAGAATGCGATAGAGACCTTGGGCGACCGGGCCCGGCAACGCCGAAAGCCCCCAGCTTCCGATCAACGCCTTCGCCGGCCCGACCGAGAGGGCGCCTGCTTCTCTCCCGGCAGTCAGGGCACGGTCCATCGCCGCATCCACTCGTGGCTGAAGACCGCGTTCCAAGCCGGCGAGAAAGGCCATCATGAACGCATCGCGGTTGCCTTTCGACGCCCGATATCGCGTCCAATAGGCCGCCAGCTCGAACGGGATTGGAGGCACGTCCGAGCGAACGGCCGGGTCGTGCTCGCGCGGCAGGCGCTCGCCTAGCTCCGTCAGCCGCTGGTCCCACGCCGCCCCGCAGTGGTGCCGCAGCATCGAGTCGCGGTTCTCCGCGGCCTGCCGCTGCCGCCGATCGACGTCGCTGGCGAGATCGACGGCGGCGCGGACATAGTCGGCGGGATCGACCGGCACGGTGATGCTGGCGAGCGCACCCTGGTCCACCGGAAGCACATCTGGCGGAACCAGCAGGGGCTTGCGAACCACGGGTCGCCCGGCCAGCGCCGCCTCGAGCAGCGCCGTGTACGAGCCGATCGGAAAGCCCTCGAGGTACACGTCCGCGGCGGCATGCCAGTGTTCCAGCGCCGCGTCCTCACCGACTGCCAGCGCCCGCCCCTTCGTGCGCGTCGCAAGCGATTGCCACCTCGGATCGTCCTCGGACGGACCGACAGCGACCAAACGAGCTTCGGGAAGGTCCGTGAGAATCCGTTCGGCCGCATCGATGAAATCCAGCCTCGAGTTGGGAACGTATTTCTCGGCGCGCCCGATGGTCAGCAGCAGCGGGCCGGTACCAGCACCAGCGCCGAATCGCAGCCGATGCGCGATGCTCGTGCGATCGTTCGGCGCCTCGCCGTGATCCTCGAGGGGCACCGGAAGCTCGACGCTTGCAGGAGCTCCGCGGTACCTCCTGGTGAGGTGCTGTCCGCTCGTGCGAATGTCCACGACGAGGTCGAGGCTGCCAGAGCCGGCCCAGAACGTGTGATCCGCATGGTTCAGCAGCAGGATCGGCGGCCCGCCACCCTGTCCGAACGCGACTGAGGGACTGATGTCCCAGGGATCGATATGCAGCACCACCACGTCGGCGGAGGCGGCCGCGTCTCTGAGGAGAGTGGCGCGTCCGAAGAGGCTTCGCTCGGTCACGATCGACACAGCCTGGCCGCCTGAGGCCGCCACGGCCGACCGCAATCGTGGCTCCAGTTCCTCTATGGGCTGAGCGGTGAGCACCACGTCGTGGCGGTCCCCGTGAGGATTTCGCTGGATCCATCGCCGCAACAACGCGGTGTGCCCACCAATCGCGTAGGTCACCGAGAGCACGTGGAGCCAGCGCCTCTTTTGTCCTGGGCGCACGCGCACCGCGCTCGGAACATGCGCGGACAGGCGGGTCGTTAACCGTTCGAGGCCGGGCGAACACAGGTACGGAAAGGGAGCTCGATCGCCGACCCAGGCGGCGATCGTCGCCCATTGGACGGCCGCCTCCAGATCTCCACGGCGCTCGGCACGGCCTGCACTCCGCAGGCACCAGTCCACCACCTGCGAGCCGAGCTCGAGTTGGGCGAGTATCGCGCCGGCTTCGGCGTCCACCCCGCCCACCAGGCTGCTCAACCCAGCAGCAGCCGTTCGCCAGGCGCAGGGATCTGCAGTGCCGCACGCAGATCGTTCGAGGGCATCACCGGGCGATCCACCAATGCCGCCATCGCGTGGACGCGCTCGACGAGCTCTGCGTTACGCGCCAGCCTCGTACGCCTCGCGTCGAGCCAGAGATTGTCCTCGAGGCCAATCCTCACTCCGGGCGCTGCCGCCGCAGCCATCGCCGCCACGGGCAACTGCGACGCGCCGATCCCCGCCAGGCTCCAGGTCGTGCCGACTGGCAGCCTGCTCACGACAGCGCCGATCTCGAGGAAGTCTGGCTGCGCCGTCGCGAGGTTGCCGAACAGAAGATTCGCGTACGCAGGTCGTGTCACCAGGCCTCTGTCCTGGAGGTAGTGCAGGACGTTGGCCATCCCCAGATCGAAGATCTCGATCTCGGGAACGATCCCGCGATCCAGCATCTCCTGCGCCAGATAGGCGATGGTGTCTGGCGCATTGACACTTGCCTGCCGCGGGAAATTGAGCGACGACAGCGTCAACGACGCCATGTCAGGCTTCACGTCCCCGGAAAGCCCCAGCACGTCGGCCCGGTCCTCGGGACGCGGCACATTCCGTCCAGAGCACGACACACAGATGATCAGGTCGGGGCGAACGTCGCGAATCCCGCCGATGATGCGCGCGTAGACCTCCTTGCGATGCGTCGGCTCTCCGTCCTCGTCACGGGCGTGAAGGTGCACGATGGTCACGCCGATCTCGGCCGCCGCCAGCACGTCGGCGACGATCTCGTTCGGCTGCAAAGGCACGTGGGGCGACATTCGTCGCGTGGGGACCATCCCGGTGGGGGCCAGGTTCAGGATGAGCGACTGACGAACGGGGGTTGTCTGCGGCACGGTCCGCGCTCCTGATTCAGTCGATTCAGTCTACCGAAAGATTCTTGTGTCCGGCGATGTCCGTCCTGACGGTACGTGCCGGATTACCCAGCACAAGAGTGCGGCTCGGGACGTCGCTGGTGACGACGGAGCCGGCGCCCACCACCGCGTTCTCACCTATCTGAACTTCCGGCAAGACGACGGCGCCAGCGCCGATCAGCGAACCCTTTCCGACCCTTACCTGGCCGCCGAGTACTGCACCGGGCCCGATCGACACGAACCGCTCGAGGACGACGTGGTGGCCAATGCATGCGCCGCGGTTCACGAACACGAAGTCTTCGAACCGCGTCGCGGCGCCGATCGTACAGCCACTGTTCACATACACCCCGCCGGCCAGCGCACACGACCTTGCCACGATGGATGTCGGATCGACAAGTGTGAACGCGGTCCTGAATCCAGCCGCGAACGCCTCTTTCGAGGCGGCCTGACGGTGGCCGGGCGTGAAGAGCGGGATCAAAAACGGGCGGGCGTACTCGCGTTCTGTCAGCGCGCTGCTGTGAATCAGCGGACCGGCGTCGAGCAGCAGCGAGTCACCCGGCACGTTCTGCACGGCGGCCGCAATCGTCATCCCCGCCCTCAACGCGCTCTCTTCGACGTCGACGACAACTGGAGAGCCCACTCCATAGAGGACGATCGACATCCCGGCGCCGTGCCCCATTCAGAAAACGATCTCAGCACCTCGGCAACCTCGTCAACTGGTTTCGGCACCTCGAGAACCGCGGGCTGCGGATGATGTATCGACGCAGACACACGCGTGCTCTTCAGCGCACGGCGTCGACGTCGCGGGCAGCCCGATCCCAACTGAAGCGGCGTACAGCCCGCTCGCGGCCGGCGATTCCGTACTGCGCGCGCAGCTCACGCGATTCGGCAAGCGCCGCCATGGCCTTCTCGAGATCCCCGACGTCCGCGCCATCCACCAGCAGCCCCGTGACGCCGTCCTCGACGGCCTCCGGAACTCCGCCGCTCCGTCCGCCGATTGTTGGTTTCCCGGCGGCCGCCGCTTCGAGAAAGACCATCCCGAAGCCTTCGAAATCGACGCCGTCAGACCTGTTGGGCATCACGAAGACATCGGCCGCCGCATACCACGCCGGCATGTCCTCGTCCCGCGCGGGGCCGGCGAAATGCACGATGTCGGTCAGGCCAAGCGCGTGGACGTCGGCTTCGAGCTGGCCTTGATGCGGGCCGTCCCCCACGATGACGTAGCGCGCGCCGAGGCACGCGGGAACGGAGTCGCGCCAGCGCCTTGAGCACCATGTCGTGCCCCTTCCGCCGCTGCAGACGCCCGACGGAGAGGAACACGACGTCATCAGGCCCGGCGACCAGCGACCGCATGACCGCGCCGTCGTTCTCGGGACGAAATCGCTCGGCGTCGACGCCGGGATACACGACGTGAATCTTTTCCTCGGGCACGCCCCAATCGCGGGTGAGCAGGCCTGCCGAGTTCCGCGAGTTGGCGATCACCGCCGTCGCACCGTGATAGACGCGCCGGGCCAGCCAGGTCAGCTCCCGGGACGTGGACGCAAAGCCCAGCTCCTCGCCGTGCAGCCAGCAGACGTACGTGCCGCCACCGCCACGCAAGAGCCATCGCCGCGCTCAGTCCTTCAGGGAGCGCGCGGGCACAATGCACGACTGCCGTCTCCTGGCGGAGCGCCCGCTTGATGGCGCGCGCCACCCGTACGTGGCGCCCGAGCGAGGAAGGCCGAACGACGCCCCAGTCGGGGGCGCTCATGGACACCCGTGAAACTTCAAGGGGACCGTCGTACGGCGGCAGCGCGGCCGGGGCGTCTTGTGCCAGTACGCGTACCCGCCGGCCCGTCAGCCGACGGTACACGTTCTCCAGGAGAGCGCCGCTGCCACCGATGGCCGGCGGGAAGACCTCGGAAACCACGAGGATGCCGGGCTTCACGGGGAGATTCTAGTCCACCGGGTTGGTCCGCTCCGGCCTGCGGCAGGATGACCTAAGTCCTTCGGCTGGAAGACATTTGCGCCCGCCATTGAGGTTGCACGCTTCTGCAAGCAAGCGGCTGGGCAGGCCCGCGGGCTACAATTTCGGTTCCGGGCCTGCCTGAAGGGGCCCGTCCGCTGGCGACGCTCTTGCTCTGATTTGTTGCCCCTGAATGGCCGGCCCAGCCAACACAGCCCTCAACCCTCGCCAGAGCCTCGGCGTCATCCTCCTTGCCGCCCTGGGTCTGCGCCTGGTCATCCTCGTGATGACGGCGCACCTGGGTCTCCAGATCGTGGACGAGCAGCACTACCACGTCCTCGCCACGAGCATGGTCGAGGGCCGGGGATTCGCGTCGGCCAGCGGGCCGACCTCGCTGCGCCCTCCGGCCTATCCGGCGCTGGTCGCGGGACTCTGGACGGTCACGGGTTCCCGAAGCCTGCAGGTCGTGCGCGCGTTTCAGGACCTGCTGGGCCTGGCCACTGCAGCGCTCGTGTACTGGATTGGCGCGCGCCTCTACGACGAGCGCGCTGGCCTGATTGCGGCCGCGATCACCGCGTTCTACCCGGCGCTCGTGCTGGCGAACTCGGAGTTCCTGACCGAGACGCTGTTCGCGTTTCTGCTGACCGCCTTCGTGGCAGCGACGGTGTCGCTGCTGCAGCGGCCCCGTGCCACCGTTGCCGCTCGCGGCCGGCGCGCTGCTCGGCCTCGCCGCCCTCACTCGCAGCGTCGTCTGGCCCTTTCCAATCGTGCTGGTGCCCCTCGTGGCGTGGATGGCGCCGACAACACTGGCGCGGCGGGCGGCGTGCTGCGTGATGCTGGTGGTGGGGTTCGCGGCAGTTGTCGCCCCGTGGGCCATGCGGAACACGCGGTTGCAGGGCACGACAGTCATCGTCGATACGATGGGCGGCATGAATCTGCGGATGGGCAACTACGAGTTCACGCCGCACGATCGAATCTGGGATGCCGTGTCGCTGCAGGGAGCACAAAGCTGGATCGTCGGGATTCCTGCCCATCCACCGGGCGGCGGAGAGTGGACCGAGGGATTGAAGGAGCGATGGGCCCGGCAGCAGGCTGTCGCGTTCATGCGCGAGCACCCGGCCCTCACGCTCTGGCGCGCGGTGATCAAGTTCTCTGACTTCTGGGCACTCGATCGCGATTACGCCGCGGGAATCCAACGCGGGTTGTTTCATCCGCCGATGTGGGCCGCGGTTGTGGCCACTGCGGCCATGACCGTCGGGTTTCCGGTGGTGATCGGCCTGGCCATCCTCGGGGCGTGTCTGACGCCCGCCGGCCGACTGGCGCAGTCACGTGCTGCTGATCGTGCTCATCCTGTTCGTCACGGCGCTGCACAGCGTGGTGTTCGGCCACCCGCGATATCGCCTGCCGCTCATGCCCGTGCTTGCCATCTATGCCGGCGCCGCGGTGTCTTCACACGCGTGGGCCAGGCTGCGCGAAGGCTGGCGGGTGGCATTCGTGCCGGCGGCGTTGGCGGTGACCCTGGCGACGATCTGGACCGACGCAGTTCGTCGTGCGCGACTGGCCGTTGGTGAAGCAGCTGCTCGGCGGAGCGCCAGTCGTGATCCAGCGCCGTGCTCTTCGACGTGGACGGCACCTTGTACCATCAGCCGCCTCTCCGCGTGCTGATGGCGGGCGAGCTGGGAGCGGCGTCCTGGATCCGCAACGCGCCATGGAACGTGCCGCGCCTCTGGCGGATGCTGTCGGTGTTCCGGCGAGTGCGCGAGGAGCTGCGCGCGCTTGGACGGCCGGACCAGCCGCTGGCTCGGCTGCAATACACCAGGGCCGCCGAGCGCGCCGGAGTCCCGGTGATCGACATGGAAGCCGCGGTCGAGGAGTGGATTTACACGCGCCCGCTGAAGTACCTGCCTCGTGTCGTCCGAAGCGGCATGGCCGACGTGCTGTCGGCCCTCGACGCGCGCGGACTTCGTCTGGGCGCGTTCTCCGACTACCCGGTCGCGGAGAAGCTCCACGCGATGGGCCTGCGCTCGAAGATGTCCCTCGAACTCGAAGCGACGGCAGAAGCCATCAACGCGTTCAAGCCACATCCGCGAGGACTCGAAGTGGCGTGCGAGCGCTGGGGGCTGCCTCCAGGTGATGTGCTCTACGTCGGCGACCGCGTCGACGTTGACGCCCGGGCGCCGGCGCACTGGGAATGCCGTGTGCCATCGTCGGAGGGTCGACGCAGCGACCCGGCGCCATGGCCGTATCGTCGCCTGCGGCGCATGCAGGACCTGCTCGAGCACGGCGGCGGACAGCGAGGGCTCGCGCTGATGGCAGGTCCACTCGCCAGCATCATTCCGTACGTGCGCATCGCGCGCGTCGATCACTGGTTCAAGAACTCGTTCATGCTCCTCGGCGTGGTGCTGGCGTTCTTCTACCAGCCGTCGCTGTTCGGCTGGGCGAGCGTGTTTCCGTTGGGGCTGGCGCTGTTTGCTACCTGCCTGGTGGCGTCGAGCAATTACGTGCTCAACGAGCTGCTCGACGGCCCCCGCGATCGGATGCACCCCGTCAAACGGCATCGGCCCGTGCCCTCTGGTCAGGTGCGGCTGTCGATTGGCTACGCGGAGTGGATCGCGCTGGCCATCGCCGGGCTCGGGCTGGCCTGGTCGCTCAACGTCGCGTTCTTCGCGTCGGCGCTCTGGCTGTGGGTGATGGGAGTGCTCTACAACGTCCCGCCGGTGCGAACGAAGGAATGGCCTTACGTGGACGTGCTGAGCGAGTCGATCAACAACCCGATCCGGCTGTTCCTCGGCTGGTTCGCGCTCATCAACGATCGCGTGCCGCCGTTGTCGCTCGCCCTGTCCTATTGGATGATCGGCGCCTTTTTCATGGCGATGAAGCGGTACGCGGAGTACCGCCACATCGGCAACCCGGAGGTCGCGGCGGCGTACCGGCACTCGTTCAAGTACTACAACGAGGAGCGCCTCCTGGTGTCGCTGCTGTTCTACGCCACCACGTGTGCCCTCTTTGCCGGCATCTTCATCGTCCGCTACCACCTCGAGCTGCTGCTGTTCGTGCCGTTTGCCGCGGGGCTCTTCGCGTACTACCTGCACCTGGGCATGAAGCCCGACAGCCCGACGCAGAACCCGGAGAAGCTGTACCGCGAGCGGGGGTTCGTGGCGTATCTGGTCGTCTGCTTCGCCGTGTTCGTGGTGCTGATGTTCACGAGCGTGCCGGTGCTCTACCAGTGGTTCAACGTGGAGTCGGCGGGCACGAGCCCGCTCTGGACGGTCGGGAAGTGATCACCTTCGTGATCCCGGTGCGCAACGGCGCCGGCCATCTCCCCCGCTGCCTCTCGAGCATTCGGGCAAACCTCCGCCCGACCGATGGGCTCGAGATCGTCGTGGTGGACAACGGCTCCGCGGATGGTTCTGCTGAAATTGCGCGCCGCTCGGGAGCCCGGGTGATCAGCCTGCCGGACTTGAGGGTGGGCGCCTGCAGGAACGCGGGCGCGGCCGCCTCTCGACGGCACCATCCTGGCGTTCATCGACGCGGACAACGAGATCGCACCTGGCTGGCTGGACACCTGCGTGAGCGCCTTTCAGGAACAGAAGCTCGGGGCGGCGGGATACCCATACCGGACGCCTGACACCGCCACCTGGGTGCAGCGGATGTACGACACGCTACGCGCAAGGACCACCGAACGGCGTGACGTCGAATGGCTGGCGGCCGGCAACCTTGCCGTCCGACGCACGGTGTTCGACCAGATCGGGGGGTTCGACGAGCAACTGGAGGCCTGCGAAGACGTGCAGCTCTGCCAGTCGGTGCGACAGGCGGGCTACCGGGTCGTGAGCGAGCCCGGAATGGACAGCGTGCACCACGGGGATCCCGCCACGCTCACGGCGCTCTTCTTCGGCGAGCTGTGGCGCGGCCGCGACAACCTGCGTGTCAGCCTCCGCGGTCCCTGGACGCTTCGCACGGTGCCCAGCATGCTGATGCCCGTCGCGGGGCTGGGCTGCCTCGCGCTGGTGGCGCTGGGGCTCGTCGCATGGCCATGGCTGGGCGGCGCGCCTGCGATCGTCGGCCTCGCGGGGCTGTTGACGATCGCGACGCTCAAGGCACTCGTCATGATCGCGCGCGGACCGCTGACCAGCCCGGGTCAATGGGCCCAGGGGTTTCTCGTCGCGGCGACGTATGAAACGGCGCGAGCGCTGTCGCTGATCAGCACCGCCACCCACCGGACCAGGCTGCGGCTTGCGCGACATGCCTGAGACCGCTGCGATCGACCGGCCCGTGCGCGTCCTCGAGCTCCGCTCGGTCAATGGCACCGGCGGCGGGCCGGAGAAGACGATCCTTCGCGGCGCCGCCGACGCCGGCCCTGGCGTGGCGGTCACGGTCTGCTACCTGCGCGACGTGCGCGATCCGGTCTTCGGCATCGACCGCCGGGCGTCGGACGCCGGAGTGGACTACGTGGAAGTGCGGGAGCGGCACTCCTTCGACCCGTCAATCTGGGCCCCGCTGAAGGCGCTCGTCCGCTCGCGCGCCATCGACGTCGTGCACGCGCACGAGTACAAGACCGACCTGCTGGCCTTGCTCTTGTCGCGCTCGACGGGCGCCACGCCGCTGGCGACGGCTCACGGCTGGACCGGGCACAGCCGGCGCGAGCGCCTGGTGTACTACCCTGCCGACAAACGCGTGCTGGGCCGCTTTCCTGCCGTGGTGGCCGTATCGAGCGAGGTGAAGGCCGAACTGATCTCGCACGGCTGCCGACCCGAGCGTGTGCGCGTGCTGCTGAACGGAATCGATCACCGGGCCTTCCGTCGTGACCCCGCCCGCGTGCCGGAGGCCCGTGCACGATTCGGCCTCGTGGATGGACAGTTCGCGATCGGCGCGGTGGGACGCCTCGAGCCCCAGAAGCGGTTCGACCTGCTGATCGCGGCCTTCGATCGGCTGCGGAAGACGCGTCCGTCGCTGCAGCTCCTCATCGCCGGCGACGGCAGTTTGCGGCAGGCGCTTCAAGCCGACATCGATGCGCGTCGCCTGGGATCGGCATGCCGGTTGTTGGGCCATCTCGACGATGTGCCGATGTTCCATCATGCGATCGACCTCTTTGTCCAGTCCTCCAGCTACGAGGGAACGCCGAACGCGGTGCTGGAGGCGATGGCGCTCGAGCACGCCCATCGTGGCCACAGCGGTTGGCGGCACGACGGAGCTGGTGACCGACGGCCGCGAGGGCCTCGTCGTTCCGCCGGAAGACGTCGATGCGCTCGTCGCGGCGATCGAGCGAGTGTGTTCCGACGCGGCCGCGGCAGGCGTGCGAGTGGCCGCCGCACGCCGCCGCGTCGAGACCGACCTGTCGTTCGAGGGCCGACTGCGCGCGCTCGAAGGCATCTACCGCGAGCTCGCCGGAGCCCGCCGTCCGTCATGAAGGAGTTGCTGAAGCGCGCGGCGTTTGGCGCGGCCACGATTGGTGTGGTCCCGTCGCTGCTCTCGTTCTTCCTTCGAGCGCAGGTGATCGGGCGCGATCGCGCGATCGAAGGCTCGACCCAGGCGCTCGGCCTGGTGCCGGGCCTCACGGGCCAGTACCTGCGCCGTGCCTTCCTGTCGCGCACGCTCGCGTCGTGCCACTGGACCGCGACGGTCGAGTTCGGGACGCTGTTCTCGTCTGCCGCCGCGCGCCTCGACGAGAACGTGTACGTGGGCCCGCGCTGTCACCTCGGGCTGGTCCACCTCGAGCGCGATGTGCTGATCGGCGCCGGCGTGCACATCCCCAGCGGTGCGGCGACACACGGCACCGAGGAATCGTCCAGGCCCATTCGCGAGCAGGTGCGGCCGAAGTCGCTTGTGACCGTGGGAGCCGGTGCGTGGATTGGCAGCGGCGCCATCGTCATGGCCGACGTCGGGCACGACAGCGTGATCGGGGCAGGCTCGGTCGTCACGCGACCGGTGCCTCCGCTGGTGATGGCCGTCGGCGTCCCCGCCCGCGTGGTCCGGGAACGAGGGCCGGCAGACGGGCCGGACGCGTGAGACTCGCCTTCCTGACGCACCGCGTGCCTTACGCGCCGAATCGCGGCGACCGCATTCGCGCGTACCAGATGCTTCGCTACTTCAAGGCGCAGGGGATTCCCGTCTGCCTGGTCGCGCTCGCCCACGACGACGAAGAGGTGGCACACGCGGCGGGGTTGACCGCCCTCGTGGACGCGCTGCACGTCGTGCGCGTGACGCGCGCGCGCAACCTCCTGAAGGCGGTGCCGGCCCTGGCGACCGAACGGCCGTTGACCCACGTGCTGCTCGACAGCGGAAAGATGCGCCCGGTGCTCGAGCAGGTCCGCCGCCAATGGCAGCCCGATGCGGTGCTGGCCTACTGTTCCGGGATGGCGCGATTCGCCATGGAACCTCCGCTCGACGCGCTGCCCTTCGTCCTGGACATGGTGGACGTGGACTCGTTCAAGTGGGAGGGACTGGCGGAAGCAAGCCCTGGCCCGCGAGCGTGGCTGTATCGACGGGAGGCACGCGTGCTGCGACGTTTCGAAGCCGACGCCACGCGCGAGGCGCGTGCAACGCTCGTGGTGAGCACGCGTGAGGCCGAGGCGCTGAAGAGCCTCGACCGCGCATTCGCGCCGGTGGTCCTGCCCAACGGGGTGGACGTCGAGGCCTTCAGGAATGCCGAGCCGCCTTCCACGCGCCCCGAGGTGGTCTTCACCGGGGTGTTCAGCTATCGTCCCAACGAAGCCGGCGCCCTGTGGCTCGATCGAGCAGGTGTGGCCGCTCGTGCGCCAGCGTCAGCCGCACGCCCATCTGACGCTTGTCGGCACCGGCCCGGGCGCCACGCTCGAGCGTCGTGCCGCGCAGGCGGGCGTCGAGGTGACCGGCACGGTCCCTGACGTGCGACCTTACCTCTGGCGCGCCGCCGTTGCCGTCGCGCCGCTCGACACCGCGCACGGCGTGCAGAACAAGGTGCTCGAGGCCGTGGCGGCGGGGTTGCCCGCGGTCGTGACGCCCGCCGTACACGAGGGCCTGCCAGACGCCGTGCGGCCAGCCTGCCTCGTGGCCTCCGATGCCGCCGGGTTTGCCGAGGCGATTGCGCAATTGCTGGCGCTCTCGGCCGAGAAGCGGCGTGCCCTGGCATCGCGCGCTTGCCTCGATGCGCTCACGTGGGAGACCTGCCTGCAACCGCTGGCCGGCATCCTCCGTCGCGCCGCGGAGGTCCCCGCGTGAAGTTGTCCCTCTACACCTTCGTCCGGAACGGCCTGAAGTACGACTTCCACGTGGTCGAGATGCTGAAGCATCACCTGCCGCTCGTCGATGAGCTGATCGTCAACGAGGGGTACTCGACTGACGGCACCTTCGAGCGAATCTCGAACATCGATCCGAAGATTCAGGTGTTCCGGAGCGAGTGGGGCGAGCAGACGGAGCATGGAATGGTACTGCCAGTTCAAGAACGAAGCGCGCAAGCGATGTACCGGCGACTGGTGTGTGTACCTCGATTGCGATGAGTTCATTCCGGAGTGGCAGTTCGATCCGCTGCGCCGGAGACTCGCGGACACCTCCGAGGATCTGATCGCGATCGACGTCATCAACTTCTACGCGAACTACCGCGTCTTCCTCGCCCACCCGGAGAAGATCCACTGGGCCTCGCGGAAGCTCGCGATCCATCGCAATCGGCCGGACATCGAGTTCTGGGGCGACGCATCCAACGTCCGCGTGCGCGGCCAGAACCTGGTGTGGCCCGAGCGGCCGTACGATTTCTGCTGCCACCATTTCGGCTACGTCCGGCACGCGTCGCGGCTCCGGGAGAAGTGGCGCAGTCAGAACGCGATCTATCGGACCAGTGGACTCTCGCTGCCGATCCCGAGCTTCGTGTTCGACCTGTTTCCGCATCGCTGGAACGATCCGACCTTCTTCGATGACCTGGAGGTCTACGACGGTCCGTACATCGCGGCAGTGACGGAGAACCCTCAGGAATTCGTGCGCGATGGCATGCGGACGTATGAAGCGCTGAAACGGCGAGGAGCGGGACCGCGATGAGCCTCTCGACCACGGCAACGGCGCCACGCCGGTTTTCGGACCTCCTGACGGCGGCCAGTCGCGTTCGCTACATTCTGTGGCGGCTCGTGGGCTGGCCCGCCGCCGTTGTCGTTCGCTTGCGTGACGGGCTGCGGATCACCATGCGCCGATTCCCGCGAACGACGGACTACGGCGTCGCGTACGAAATCTTCTACCATCGCGTCTATGAGCATCCGTGGCTGCCCGCGACGGCCACCACGATCGTCGACCTTGGCGGCAACGTCGGATACAGCATGCTCTGGTGGTCGAGGCAGTACCCCGACGCACGCATCGTCGTGTACGAACCGATGCCCGAGCAGGCGGGCCTGATAGCGACCCACGTGCGCCTGAACGGCCTCGAGTCTCGCGTGACGATCCACGCGGCAGCGGTGGGTGTCCGATCTGGTGACGCGATTCTGGTTCCTTCGGGCGCTCGATCGGTACTTCGCAGCGCTGGTGACGGAATCCGCGTCCCCGTGGTTGACCTGCTCGATGAATTGGCTGGCGTGCCGATCGATGTTCTCAAGATCGACATCGAAGGCAGCGAGCATCCCCTGTTGGCAGACGACCGGTTTGGCGCGTTGCGCGTCGGTGTCCTGGTGATGGAGTGGCACAACACGGCGGCTGTCCCACAAGCTCGTCTGGCCTGTAAGGCGCTGTTGGAAGCGGCCGGATACGAGGTGCAGGACGGCGCGGATGCTCATGATGGCGCCGGTGTGTTCTGGGCGCGCCGAGCCGCAGGTGTCGCCTCGCCCGGACTAAGATGAGAAGACGGTATTAAGGACTGATGGGGACAAACAACCGGACAGTAATCCTCGGGATCTCCGCCTTTTATCACGACGCGGCGGCGTGCCTCGTCGTCGATGGCGAGATCGTCGCGGCGGCGCAGGAGGAACGGTTCACGCGCAAGAAGCACGACCCGGACTTTCCCGCACTGGCCGTCCAGTACTGCCTCAAGGAGGCCGGCCTCAGCGTCTCCGACATCGACTACGTCGTGTTCTACGAGAAGCCGTTGCGGAAGTTCGAGCGCCTGCTCGAGACGTATCTGGCGTTTGCGCCATCCGGCTTCCGCAGCTTCAGCATGGCGATGCCTGTGTGGCTGAAGGAGAAGACGCGGCTGCCAGGCTTGATTCGCGAGGGACTGGGCGGCGATCTCCGGGCGAAGATGGTCTTCACCGACCACCACGAGAGTCACGCGGCCAGCGCGTTCTTTCCGAGCCCGTACGCCGAGGCCGCAATTCTCACACTCGATGGCGTCGGCGAGTGGAGCACGACGACGATCGGCGTCGGCCGCGGCAACCGGATCGAGCTGACGACGCAGTTGCAGTTTCCGCACTCGCTCGGCCTGCTCTATTCGGCCGTCACCTACTACTGCGGCTTCAGGGTCAACAGCGGCGAATACAAGTTGATGGGACTGGCGCCGTACGGCCGGCCGATCTACAAGGACCTGATCACCAAGCACCTGATCGACCTGCGTGAGGACGGCAGCTTCTGGCTGGACATGGAGTACTTCAACTACTGCCAGGGCCTCACCATGACCAACGGTCGGTTCGACGAGCTGTTTGGCGGGCCGCCGCGCAATCCCGAGTCGGACATCGGGCAGCGCCACATGGATCTGGCCGCGAGCATTCAGGCCGTCACGGAGGACGTGATGCTGGCGATGGGCCGTGAGGTCTTTCGCCAGACCGGCATGCGCCATCTGGTGATGGCCGGAGGCGTCGCGCTCAACTGCGTGGCCAATGGCCGGCTGCTTCGAGAGGGCCCCTTCGACGACATCTGGATTCAGCCTGCCGCTGGCGACGCCGGCGGCGCGCTCGGCAGCGCGATGTTCGTGTGGCATCAACTGCTGGAAAAACCGCGCGACGGTCGCGCGACGGATCGCCAGAAAGGGAGCTTTCTGGGACCGCGCTTCGCCTCGGCCGACATCCGCGGCGTGCTCGATCGCGCGGGCGCCAAGTACCAGCAGGCCACGAGCGAGACCGACCTGATGCAGCAGGTCGTGGACATCCTGTCCGAGGGCAAGATCGTCGGCTGGTTCCAGGGACGGATGGAATTCGGTCCGCGAGCGCTCGGCGGGCGCAGCATCATCGGCGACCCGCGGTCGGCGAAGATGCAGGCGACGATGAACCTCAAGATCAAGTTCCGGGAGAGCTTCCGTCCCTTTGCGCCGATGGTGCTGCAGGACGAAGCCTCTCGATGGTTCGGGCTCAAGCCGGGACAGGAAAGCCCCTACATGCTCCTGGTGGCGCCCGTCCTCGACGAACATCGCATCCCGGTGACCGACGAGCAGCGCGCCACCATGGCGAACGACCCCGACCTGCGCAACCGGGTGAACATCCCGCGCTCGACCATTCCGGCCGTGACGCACGTCGATTACAGCGCGCGGGTGCAAACCGTGGACGACACGCGCAACCCGCGCACCGCGAAGCTGCTCCGCGCCTTCTTCGAGCGCACCGGGTGTCCCGTGCTCGTGAACACGAGTTTCAACGTGCGCGGCGAGCCGATCGTGTGCACGCCGGAGGACGCATACCGATGCTTCCTGGGCACGGAAATGGACGCGCTCGTGCTCGAGGACGTGATTCTGCTCAAGGCCGACGTCGCCGAGACGCTCGATGTGTCGGCGCGCGAGAAGTACCTCGCGCAGTTCCAGCTGGATTGAGGCCGTATGCAGTGGTCTGAAGTCGTCAAGCCCCCGTCCGAGAAGGTACTCCGGCAGTTTTCGGGGCTCTTTCTCGTGTTCTTCCTGGCCCTGGCGGGCCGGCGGGCCTGGCACGGGCACACCGACGGATGGACCGTGGGGCTTGCCGCTCTGGCGCTCGGCGTCGGCGCTGCTCGGTCTCGTGCGCCCGTCGGCCGTCCGGTTCATCTACACCGGCTGGATGATCGTGGCCTTCCCCATCGGCTGGACGGTCTCGCGCATCGCCCTGGCTCTCGTGTTCTACGTCATCATCGCGCCCGTCGGATTCGTCATGCGCGCCGCGGGCCGGGACGAATTGCGGCTGCGCCATCCGGATCGGCCGACGTCCTATTGGAGACCGAAGCCTGGCCCGGAGAGCGCGCGCGAGTATTTCCGTCAGTCTTGAGCCTGGAGGCTTGCATGGGAGAGTTCGAAAACGAAGCGCAGGCCAGCGGTACCGGCATCGTCGCCGAGTTCTGGCATTTTCTCAGCCACACGAAGAAGTGGTGGCTGCTGCCGATCGTCGTGGTCCTGTTGCTGTTTGGTGTCCTGGTGTTCCTGTCGGGCACGGCTGCGGCGCCGTTCATCTACACGTTGTTCTGACGCCTCATTTCCCGGAGGCATCAGGCGGCGGCACCATCCGATGCTCGTCGAGGTACCGGAGGATGGCCCGGGCAATGAGCGCATGCCCTTCGGCGGACGGGTGGTTTCTGTCGTACGGGATGAAGAGCTCCGGCTTCCCGTTCTCGGTCATCAACGGCAGCGGGTCGATGACCTGGAAGCCGAGCGGCGCGACGATGTCGCGAACCCTGCTCTGATATTTCGCGTGTGGATACTGGCCCATGACCTGCTCGCGGGGAGGCAGCACGACGACGCCGACCGCAAATTTCTGCGCGTCGGCCAGGGAGCGCAGTCGCGTCGAACTGCAACGCGACTTTGCTCCAGGCCCTATCGAGCTTCGCCGAGTCCTTCCCCTCGAGCAGGTCGATCTCCATCGCGAGCCGGGCCATCCCCCACTCGCCGGCGCCGCGCAGCCGGTTGAACGCGCGGCCGGCGACGTAAACCGCCCGGCTTTTCCGGAGCTGTCGATCCCACCACCCGGTGGGCGTCGGGTTCATGTGCAGTAGCTGACCGGGCCTGGGATTGCGGGAGATCATGGCCCCGCCCCCCGCTGACGACCTTCGTCGTCCAGCGCTTCGGGCACGTCGTTCGAGTAGAAACCGACGAGCACCAGATCCGGTTCCAGGCGCGAGACATTCCTCGCGAGAAGCGTGACTTCCTGGCGCGTGTCGTACCCCCCCACACCGAGGTTGACGACGTCGAGATCCCGGCTGGGGAATCGCTCGTGCAACAGAACGCTCGAGCCGGGCGGCAAACGTCTCGTCGTCCGCGACCCCCCAGCCGAGCGTCAGCGAGTCGCCGATGAACGCCACCCGGAAACGTCCGGGTGGCTTCGGCACGGCGACTTCAGCGTCCGCGGAATCCCAGCGAGTTGATGGTGGTCGCGCCATCATCGATCCACCCCTTCTGGCTGGGAGCCATCACGTACCGGATCTCTGGATCGTAGAGATATCCGATCTGTGGCTCTCGGCTGGCAATCGGCGGCGGCGGAAAGATCAGACGCGCGCCCAGCTCGCACACGCCGAACGCGATGCAAATCGCGACGGCGGCCAGGCCGACCCTGGGCAGAAGCCGCCCCCGAAGAGAAGTTGCGCTCGTCATTTCTGCAGGATGAAGTTGCCGATCACGACCATGTCGAGTCCCGTTCCATAGAACACGCGAACCGCGTCCCGCGGCGTACAGACGATCGGCTCGTTGAATCCGTTGAATGAAGTGTTGACGAGAATCGGGACGCCCGTGAGCTGGCCGAACGCCTTGATCAGCGTGTGGAAGGACCCTGCCGACTCCGGAACCGTCTGGACGCGAAGCCTTCTCGCGCTCAGCGGCAGCAGCGCGCGCAAGACGTCGGTGTCAATCACCTCGTATTCGTACTCCATGAATCGTGACGTGGCCGGACCTCGAAAGTAGCGGGGAACGTCTTCCTCGCAAATCGATACGCTGTACGATCGGTGCGGATCGCGCTGCTTCAAGAACACGTTCAGGTTTTCGAGCACGTACGGGCTCAGGGGACTTGCCAGAATGCTGCGATTGCCGAGCGCGCGCGGCCCCCACTCCATTCGTCCTTGAAACCAGCCCACGAGTTTCCCCTGGGAAATCGCCGTCGCCGTGCGCCCGATCACGTGACCGTCGTGAACGTGGTCGTACAGGAGCTTGCAGTTGTCCAGGGTGGCCTTGATCTCGCCAGGCAGTGAAGCCGGGTCCCAGAAACGGCGAGAGTGCGGCCGAGCGGCCCGGCTCCCGTTCCGGACCCGCGACCTCGAGCGCCGCTCCGACGGCCACGCCCGCATTGCCGGGGTTCACCGGGACGAACGTCTGCTCGTACAGTCCGGACTGCGCCAGCAGCGTGTTGAAGTAGCTGTTGTAGAACAGCCCGCCGCCGACGCAGAGGCGGCGGCCGCCAAAGCGGTTCTTCACGTCCTGCACGAGCTGCAGCAGGACCTCGCCAATCGCCTGCTGCACACCGGCGGCCGCTCGGGCGACGTCGGGGACGGCCTCCGGCGGATCCGCTCCGGCCCGAAAGGCTCGCGATGGACTCACGGAAGTGAGGCGACAGCTCGAGACGATCTCCGTGATACGCCATCAGCGACAGCGGGCGTTCCGAGCCGCCATCGGCGACGTGGGCCAACGCCTGCAACCGGTGTTCATCGCCGAGCGGCGCAAAGCCGAATGCCTCTGCCGCCCGCGCGTAGACAGTGGCGAAGGCTGGCCCGTTCCACGGAAACGGGAGCGGCGTGACGCCAGCGTCAGTGCCTTGCCAGACGCTCAATTCCGGAAGCCCATGGCGATCGCAGACGAGCACGACGGCGTCGGGAAATGGCGAGGTGAAGAAGGCGGTCGCGGCGTGAGCGCGGTGATGGTCGACGCGCTCGATGAGCTCGACCGGCACGTCAGGCGGAAGATCGATCGCTCGTTCCGCGACTGCATACTTCGAGACGTCGGCTATCGTCCGACCGCCGAGTCGCAGGACGGTCTCGACGGCCTCGACCGGCAGTTGTGATGATCGAAGGCCGGCTCGACGTGTGCGCGTCACGCGCTCCTGCTCGCAGACAGCGACGATCCGACCGCCGTCACACAGCGCGGCTGCGGCGTTCCGCGCGGCACCGGCAATTCCGACAATGACCGACATCGAGGGGAATGCACGGCATGATAGCGTATATCCTCGCCATGTCAGACGAAGCGCAGGACGCTGCAAGCGCGCCGACCGGTGAACCGTGGGGACCGCGGTTATGGTTGGGGCTTGCCCTTCTGGTCCTCGTGACGGCCTCACTCGACTCCTACGGCATCAGCACGTGGCCGATGGCCGACGACGAGGTGCCGTCGCTTGTCGAGATGGGCCTGCTCCAGGTGGATGCCGTCACGTTTTCGGTTCCGGCCAGGTCAGATCGACCGGCTGCCAAGGGCAACGCCCGTCTGGTACGGCCTCCAGCGCCGATTGATCGGAATTGCTCCCGGCCGGCGAGCCGAGCTTTCGGATACCGTCCGTCGTCTTCGCGATTCTCACCTCAGCGCTTGCGTTCGTGTTGGCGGCGCGCTGGCGGGGACTCTGGTTCGCGACGGCTCTGGCCATCGTGGTGAATGGCAGCCAGATGTTCGTGTATCTGGCGCAGCTCGATCGCTTCTACAGCCTGGCGCTGTTGTTCTTCACGCTGACCCTGGGAGCGATGTGGGTTCCCGCGGGCGGCGTCGCGATGATCCTCGTCACGGCCCTGCTGGCTGCGCTTGCGGTGCTGTCGCACAACATGACGGTCGCGGTCTTCGTGCTGGCCTTTCTTGCCTCCGGCGCCGCCTACGTCGTTGGACGGGTCGAGCGCCACGTGCTCCTTCGAAGCGGCGCGGCGGCGCTGGTCAGCGTCGCGCTGTATTTCCTCTATCTGCGGCCGATTGTCCAGGGATGGGCGAGCACCGGGCAACCCGACGCCGGTGCTCGTTTCGTTTACCGCGCATGCCGGCGTGCCGGCGCTCGCTCTTGCCCTGTTCGGGGGCTGGCTGTCCGTCGCGAGACAGGAACGGGCGCCGAGATGCTGTGGTGGGCGCTGCTCTTTGTCGGCAGCCTCTGCTTCTTTCCGGTCGCGCCGGTTTCGTGGAACCCGCGCTACTTCCTGTTCTTCATGCCGGCGATGTGGGTGCTGGCCGCTCACGCCATGGAATTCGTCGCGAGCAGAGTCGGCCGTCGGTCAACCGGCGGCAGCCTGGTACGGCGTGCGTCGTCTTGTTGCTGATGCCGAGCCTGCTCAGCCACTACCAGGACGGGTCGCGCCACGACTATCGCCAGGCGGCCGCGGTGCTGGTGTCGCATGCGCAGCAAGGGCAGCCCATCCTCAGCGACGATGCGGAGACCATCTCCTACTATTTGCCGGCCGGCCTTCGTCAGACGTTGCAGGTCCGAACCAAGGTACGCGAGCTTCCGGTCTCCGAGTTCTTCCTGGTGGCGCGTTCGAACGCCTGGATGCCCCTGCCGCAGTTTCCGCACAGGCACAGCGAGTTGCTCGCGGAAATCTACCGGCGGCGCTTCGATCAGTTTTCTCATATCCTCCGCGTCTATCGCGTGTCGGCAGCGGACCACTAAGCCCACGCGAGATCGCTTCCCGCTTCCATGACTGCAGGCTCGCCGAATTCTGCGCCTGGCCCTGTTCGGCCACGACGAACACCGCTCCTGCTTCGCGCGGTGTTCGGCATCGCGCTGATCTTCACGCTGATCGGTCTGGTGGAGAGTGGCTTTCGGATAGCGAACCTGCTGTCGGGCGGTCTGATCGCGGCGCGGATGACACCCGACCTCGAGCTCGGCATTCGCAGCTGGACAGTCCATCACGCGATGCGGCCAGGCTGGGTCAACCCGGCGTCCCCCACGAACTCGTTCGGCCTCCGATCGCCCGAAGTGGCCGTCCCGAAGCCGGCGGGAACGTACAGGATTCTGCTCCTCGGCGATTCGTTCACGTTTGGATTTCAGGCCGCCGACGATGTGGTCTTTGCCAGAAAGCTGGAACAGCGGCTCCGCGCGGGCGGGTTCCCGTCGGTCGAAGTCGTCAATGCAGGGGTCTTGTCGTATTGCCCGTTGCTCGAGTATCTGCAGTATCGCCACCATCTGCATGTGCTCGAGCCCGATCTCGTCATCTTGAACTTCGACATGTCCGACGTCCAGGATCACCTCGAGTACTCGAGAGACCTGGTTTCGTCGCCCGACGGCGTGCCGCTGTACGTGACGGAGCCCTCGTTGAGAAACCCTCCAAGCTGGAGGCTGCTGTCATTCCAGTGGGTGGCGAAATTCGTCACGGCCGCGAGGCGACGAACCGAGTCCGCCGTCGAAGGCGTTCCGTTCGCCCGGGACCAGGATCGCTATATCTGGGCGCTGGACAACGGGCCGGAGATGGACAAGGAAGTTCAGAGCACGCTGGCGCCGATTGTGAACCTCTCGGACCTGCTTGCGCACAACGGCATTCCGCTGCTGCTGGCGACCTACCCCCAACCCTGGCAGGTGTCGCGCCGACGCCACGCCTCTTCCGCCGATTCGGGAGCAGTACGCGATCGGAATGAACACGGTCCATCTGAACGACCGGCCGTTCCGGAAGCTGGCGGCCTTTGCCGCAGCGCATGGCATCCCGTTCGTCAACGCCACCAGCGCGTTCCGTCAGGATCCGAAGCCGGCCAGCTTGTTCCTGGCGAGCGACTTCCACTTCACCGCCCGCGGGCACGACCTGTACGCGGAAGTACTCGCCAGCTATCTCGTCGAGCATGCCCTGGTGGCGTCTGCTCGGAGGCCCACGCCGGCACGGTAGGCTCCGTTATGGGAGCTGGCGCAGCGGAGTGGCCGGCGGGTAGCCGAACTGACGGGGAACCACGTCAGGGGCCGCGCCAGCGACAGCCTCTCTGGTCGTGGTCTTCAACATGGCGGCTCCGAGCATGGTCACGTAGTACGGCACCTCGAGGCCCGGTACCGAGACGAACTGCCCAGACACGACGAAGCCGACGATTGCAAGGATGACGCCGGACGCAAGGATGATCTCGTTCTGGTTCGTCTCGGTCGGTCGTGCCCGGGCGATCGGCCACAGCCTCACCATGGCGGTGCCGAAGAACAGCATCAGGAACAGCGCTCCCGGGATGCCGACTTCGGCGCCGGTTTCCATCCAGACGCTGTGAGCGGACTTGCCTTCGGGCCATCCGTAGCGTGTCGCGATGACCCGCCAGTTGGCGGGGCCGACGCCGAAGACCGGGTACTCCTCGATGACCTGGAGGCAGGATTTCCAGAGGTCGAGACGGCTCTCCGATGACGAGTCGCGCGCGTCGGCGGAGACGAACGTGCTGCTGTAGCGTTCGGCCAGCTGCGGACCGATGAAGCGCAGCGAGATGAGGCCCGTCAAGACAAGCGCTCCGATGTACTTCGGGCGCTTCGGCATCATCACAAACGCGGTCAGGGCCACGGCGATGAGGCCGAGCATGGCGCCGCGAGAGAACGTCAACAGCGTGGTGTGCAGGATCAGCGCCGTGGCGATCGCGGCAAGACAACGCGCTGACCACGTCTTGCTCGACACCATCAACGTCACGGCCGGGCCGAGCACCGTGACCAGGCTGACGCCGAAGCAGTTGTTGTCCATGCCGCCGAAGCCATCGCCGGCGGTGTTGTAGCCTTTCAGCAGATAGTTGAGGTTCTGCTCGAAGCCTACATAGCCTTGAGCCAGCACGATCGTCCACAGCATGCGGCGCCAGTCCTTCTCACCGTCCATCAGGGTGACGCCGACGAGGAAGGGCAGGACCAGCTTCGACAACTCCGTCGCCGATTCAAACGCCACCGCAGGTTCCAGGGCCTGCGATGCCGAAAGGAGAAACCACAGCACGAACAGCAGGAAGGAGACGACGACCGGCCACGCGCGTCCGAACCGCCAGTTTCCGAACCCCTTGAGGGCCCAGCCGACGAGCACCGCGACGCCGACCACGAAGCTCAGGTTGCTGAGGTCTCCCGCGAATCCGAAGATGAATTGCGGCCGAAGGATGGCGAGGCCGACGTAGACCTGCAGCCCGATGAGCGGGTACGGCAGCGCGGCCAGCGCTCCGGCGAAGGTGACGATGTAGGTGAGGATCAGCCCCTTCATGCGACGTCTCTCGTGGTCTGGCTGTGCGCCTCGAAGAGCTCTTCCTGCGCGATCTCGAAAATCAGCATCGCCATGATGAGGAAGGTGTGGTTGTGCGTGCGAGCCTCGTGCTGCGAGACGATCCGGGCGACGGCCTCGGGCACGAACACGTCTCGCGCGAAAAACTTGTCCGACAGCAGCAGGCGGTGCACGAGCGGCTTGAGATCCTGGGCAAGCCAGAGGCCGAGCCGCTCGTACGGTTGAAACCCGGGAACACCCAGCTTTGCGTACACCCTCATCTGCAACGAGGCAAGGCGCGTCTTGAGTGGGCCGGCACCCATCAACGCGCCGGTGTTCGCATTGACGACCCGGAGAAAGGCCGGCTTGTGGCGCTTCAGGATGTGCGACTGCAGCGCGTCGCCGAGCTTGAGCTCCGGAGGCAGCGCCAGCAGCAGAGACACGAGCGTGGGGTCGAGATAGGGCACGCGCACTTCGGCAAACGACCGGAACATCTGGAGCGACAGCGCCGTCTCGCGTCGCAGCCGCTCGCCGACGAACAGTCGCCACACGCGCTGTACCGGAGGAGAAACGGCGGACGTCGCCTCCAGGCGTGCGCGCAGCGCCGCCCTGGCCCGATCGAGAACGTCCGGCCCGCCTGCACTGGTGGTGAACAATGGGCCGTCCACCTCCCCGATCATGTACCCGGATAAATGCCGCCACAGCCAGGCTTCCAGTGCCCGGTCATCCGGCGCGGCCAGCGCCGCGGCGTCGAGTGAGAACGCGTAGGCCTTCCGCATGTGCAGCAACTCGCCGGCGTGGCCTCGCAGCAAGGTGGTGATCCCAAGATCGCGATACGCGGGCAAGGTCGTCAGCACGATGCCTTGATCGAGGTACTGGCCGTCGGTCAGGCGCACCATCTGCCGGAGGTGTTCCTCGAACCTGCCGAGGAACGAGGTGTCCAGCATCTGTTGATGATGGGGCCGCCCGGCAAGCGCCGAAAGCTGGCCGGCCGCCCGGTGATCGATGCTTCCAGGAATGCCGAGGCTCACCGTGGTGAGGGCGATCTGCTCAGGGACGACGGCGAGGATGGTCCGGGCATCGAGCCCGCCGGAAAGCGAGAGGCCGAGGCCGCTCGTCCCCGCCGGTCTGCCGCTCGACAGAAGCGACAAACGCGTCTGCCACGGCGTCGAGCGCCGCGTCGCGCGCCGGCAGGTCCGACGTCGGCTCGACGCCGCCGTACGATTGCACCTGGACCCGGCCGGTTGGCAGGTCGAACTCGAGGACGGACGCGGCGGGCAGCACCGAGATCGCCTCGAACGACGTCCGGTCGCCGAGATACTGGCCAAACGCGAAGAACTGGCCGAGCCCCTCGGACGACGTCTTGCGGCTCAGACCCGGCACCGCGAGCAGCGCCTTGATCTCGGACGCGAAGACCAACCCGCCTTCCGTCTGCGCCCAATAGAGCGGCCGCATCCCGAAGCGATCGCTGACGAGCGTCAATCGCTGCCGCTCTCGGTCCCAGAGCGCCGCAGCGAAGCACCCGTTGAGCGAGGCCAGAAACCGCGGGCCTTCGCTGGAGAGACCGTGCATCAGCAGCTCGATCACCGAGTCGCCCGTGAAGTTGACGCCGTGACGGACGAGATGTGCGTCGAGCCTCCCGGGCACCGTAGAGCTCGCCGTCGAAGGCAAGCGCCATTGCGTCGCGCTCGGCGAGGCCGGCGGGTCGCGAGTCGAGCGTGACGGAGCCCAGCCCTGCATGTCCGTCGCTCGAGACCCACGCGTGCGTGTGCTGCCACGGGATAGTGTCTCTGCCGGGACGCCATCGCGTTCACCAGCGGATCGCGTCTCGCTCGGAAGCCTCGTAATGAGGCCGCAGATGCCAGGCATGGGTCAGATCGATGCTCGTCACCTTGACGTCTGAAGCGAAGGCGCCCGGGCCGTTCCACGCGGTGGCCGAGTTCCTGAAGTCGACATCGGGACGTTGAGAAACCGCGACTCCACCGTCCTGAAGAACAGGCGACCGAACAGAAGGGACACCGCGACGCAGGCGGGCGTGACGACTGTCAGCGTGGCGAGACCGCTCTGAAATCCCCACGCATGCAGCGCCGCGCTCACCGCCTTCACCGGCGTCTGATGCACCAGGTACAGGCTGTAGCACATCGTTCCGCACCAGCCCAGGCCACGTACCGTCCGCCAGGCCAGCAACTGGGTGTCGAACCGATGCAGAACCAGCAACACGCCTGCAAATGTCACCGCCACACCGAGCTGGATGTCAACGAACAGCCAGAGTGCCAACCCGGCACTCACCAGAGCCGCAATGGCGCGCACGCGCCACTCGACGCGCTGCGTGATGACGTAGTAAACCGCCATCCCCGCGGCAAACATGAACCAGCTGCCGTCGAAGAAGAAGCCCCGCACGGGCACATCAAAGGCCGCGTGCGCCCCCAGCATCGCCGCGCACCCGAGGGTTACCAGAATCGATCCCAGAAAGAACCGTGCGGGCACAGTGCACAGCAGTAACCCGGTAATGGCGTAGAACTGCTCTTCGTAGCAGAGCGTCCAGGCCTGCCCTGGAAAGTGGGCGCGCGGGCCCCCGACGAAGTAGTGGCGCCAGGTCTCCGTGAGCGTGAGGTTCCCGGCCCACTGCCAACCGCTGAACCACCAGGGACGCGGCTGCTGCCATGGCAAGGTCGACAGCAGCCCAGGCCAGGCGACGTAGTCGACGACCAGAAAGAAGAGAACCAAGCCGACGATAACCGCCCAGAGCGGCGGGTAGATGCGCCTGAATCGGCGAAGGAAGTAGGTGCGCGCGGGGTGACCGTGACGACGGGCGCGATCGGCCGCGGCCGAAATGCAGTAGCCGCTGATCACGAAAAAAATTGGAACGCCGAGGTTTCCGTAACTCGCCAGCCACAAGAGCGCGCCGGTTACTCCAACGTCGGGCGGCAAACCCGGCGTCCCGGCATGCACCAGAGTGCTGTGATAGACGATCACCATGAGACACGCCACGCCTCGCCACGCATCGAGGGTCTGGTATCTGGCGAAGCCCACGGGGACCGTTGGGTGCGCGGTCACGGGATGTTCCTGACGATGGCGGGACCAAGTGCCGTGGCTACCGGCACCGGCAAGCGCTGCCACACGGCAATCGCAGCCCGGAACTTCGGGTTCTTCGGGCTCTGATCTGGCACTGCGCCGGTAAGGCCCAGGGTACTCCCACGCCAGTTCGTGAGGCTGGGCGCCCCACTGCTTCTTGAAATGGAACGTCCCTTCATCCGGGGTCGAGCGACCGAAATCAAACGTCTTGTAGCCTCGCTCGACTGCCCACTTGAGCATCGTCCAATAGAGCAACGTGTTTGGCGAACTGGACGCGTGGGCGCGTAGCGACGAGGCCCAGGGCACCTCGATGCGGTCGCGCCAGCCGACCGTGATCGACGCGGCGACCGCCTCGGCCCCGACACGCACCACGAACACGCGCGTGTCCGCTGGAAACGCCTGCAGCACCTCTGCGAAGAAGCGACGCGCGTAGACCGGCGTGCCCAGGTCGCGCATGTTGTGCGCGAAGACCCTGTAGAAGTCGTCCAGCAGCTCCGCGCCGCCGTCTTCAGCAGTGCAGCCGCTCTTCTCTGCCTTGCGGACCTGGTTGCGCACCTTCCGGTCGAGGGCGGACCACAGCATCTCCGGCGTGGCGGCAAGCGACAGCCACATCGCAACCTTGTGGCGCTTGACGGGGCAATGCGCGAACCGCTGCCGGACGTGGCGCAGCTCGACGTGCCGCCAGGCCCGTTCACGAGCCAGCGACTCCGCGCGCGCACTCAGCGCCGCGGCTGCCGCGTCGTCGTCGGCGACAACGCCGCCGTAGTTCACAAATGGCAGCGACACGGCAAACGTGCCGAACAGACGGCTTCGAAATTCGACGAGCGGAAGCACGCCGGTGATGCGGGCGCCGTCCCCCGCCGCCAGATAGAGGCTGGCGTGGCCGAAGGCGTCCGCAAAGACGTCGCGCCATGCCCACTGGTGGTAGGCCGTCGCGTCAGGATGGCCGCCGACGTAGGAATTCCACGCGGCATCGTCGTCGATGATGGTGACTGTCACCACTGGTACGGAAGCGCGACGGACGCGCCGTGGGGCACTCGCTCGACGTCAAACGACGGAAGAATTGAGCGGAGCGAGCCCCAGGCGAAATCCTGCAGCAGCTGCCTGAGACGAGTCTCCGTCTGATCGAGGTTGCGGTAGTGTCTGCACCCGGCTGAGCAGCCCGGCGTGCAGCCGCGGCTGGTCCGGATCGATCTCCCACGGGTGCAGATAGAAGATCACCGGGCGGCGCTCGGTCTGGTTCACGCGCTGGATGCCCCAGCGGGTCCATCCGTAGGGCAGCAGGCGGAAGTACCCGCCGCCGGCAATTGGCAAGTTCGTACCGGCCGCACGGGCAGTCGATGCCGGCACCTCGATCAGACGGCCGTTGGCTCGATCGATGACGTAGGGGTGTCGGGCCGACACGGGAATGCCATAGCGGTCATGGCGGATCGGGAAGATGCTCGCGTCGTAGGTGTGGCCCTCCTCGATCAGCACGTCGAGCGCCCAGAGGGAACGCGGCACGATGGAGTAGCTGGGCGCGCGGTAGCCGTTGACCGCCATCCCACTCGCCTGTTCGAGCAGGGCCTTGGCGCGTCGAACGTCGTCCCGAAAGGCGGAGGGCGTCTGGTCGTACACCAGTCGATGGCCGTAGCCGTGAGACGCGACCTCGTGACCTGCCGCGGCGATCCGCGCCACGAGCGCCGGATGACGTTCCGCCACCCACCCCAACACGAAGAACGTGGCGCGCACGCCGTGCTCCGCCAGCAGATCGAGCAGCCGCTCGGTGTTGCGGCACACACGGCTCTCGAGCCGGTCCCACTGGCTGCGCGGCACGATTCCGTCGAAGACGCTGACGTGGAAGTAGTCTTCGACGTCCACGGTCATGGCATTGATGATGCGTCGTGCCGGGCGGCAGCGTCACGCGCCCCGGCGCAGCAGCACCGTCTTCATCGTCGAAAACATGATGAAGACGTCGAGCGCCAACGAGAGATTCTTGATGTAGAAGAGATCGTACTGCAGCTTCATCAGCGCGTCTTCGACGCTGGCGCCGTACGTGTAGCGCACTTGCGCCCAGCCGGTGAGCCCGGGTCTCACCACGTGGCGCTGGCCGTAGTACGGAATCTCCTTGGCAGCTGGCTGACGAACTCCGGACGCTCCGGGCGCGGCCCGACAAAGCTCATGTCGCCTTTCAGGATGTTCCACAGCTGCGGCAGTTCGTCGAGGCGCGTCCGTCGCAGCACGTGGCCCACGATCGTGATGCGGGGATCGGCCTCGCCTTGACTCCACACCGCGCCCGTGGCGGCCTCGGCGTCGTGATCGCATCGACCGGAACTTGTGCACGGTGAAGACGCGGCCGTGCCGGCCGACGCGACTGCTGGTGATAGAGCACCGGCCCCTTCGAGGTGAGCCTGACGGCGAGCGCCACGAGCGCCATCACCGGCGCGGCGAGAACGAGAGCAACAGCCGCCAGGACCAGGTCGCTGACGCGCTTGGCCATGGCCAGCCAGGCAGACTGGCGGAACCCGTCGGAGAAGATGAACCAGCTTGGCCGCAGGTTTTCGACGGCGATCTTGCCGGTGTACTCCTCGTAGACCGACGCAAGGTGCGCGAACGACACGCCCTCGATCTTCATCTCGAGGAGCTTGTCCATCGGCAGGCTGCCCCGCGCATCCGACAGACTGACGACGACGCGGTCGACGCCGCGGGCACGCACGACCGCCGGAATGTCCTCGACGGTACCGATCACACCGGGGTTGAACACCGGCTGGCCGACCCGCGCCGGGTCGACGTCCACGAAGCCCACCAACTCCACGCCGATCTGACCCCGCATGGCGTGCAGCTCGCGAGCGAGGGCGACGGCGCCCGGGCTCGTGCCCACGATGAGGAGCCGTTCGCGCGGCGCGACGCGTGACACGAACCATTCGAACGCCAGCCGCCAGCCGATCACGGTGGCGATCACGAGGGCCGCGGCGATCAGCACCACGCCGCGGCCAATGATGAGCGCGGGAATCCAGTAAGTACAGGGCGGCAAGGACGAACGACGTCACCCCGAGCGCCCGCACCGTTCGGACGAACAGCTCGCGGCGGTCTGCGATGACCCGCGGGTTGTACAGGTCGGCGTAGTACAGGCAAATCTGACAAGCGAACGCGATGAGAAACGCCTTCTGGAGCCCGCCCTCGACGAACAACAACAGCTGGGCCTCCGGGCCGAGGCGCAGCCACGCCGCCAGCGCCACGGCGCTGACGATGAGCGCGGTCTCGAAGAGGAGCAGGGCCAACAAGTGACCCAGCACGCGCCGGCCCAGCACGTTGCTCATGTTCGGCCCATCAGGCGACGAAGCAGTCCAGGCTTTTCGCCATTTGCGCTCTCGCGATAGCCGTAGTAGCGGTAGTACTGGCTGGCGCCCGGCGCGGCGGTCTTCGGATCCACCCGGTTGAGCACGACGCCGAGGACACGGTCGCGACCCAGCGCATCGGCCGCGCGATGAATCGCTCCGAACGGCGTCGTCCCGGCGGCGATGACGAGCACGACGTTGTCCACCATGCGGGCCAGCAGCTTGGCGTCGGGAAGGATGCCGACCGGTGGCGAGTCGATAATCACCCAGTCAAACATCGTGGACGCCTCGTCGAGAATCTGCGCCATCCTGAGAGAAGTCAGGCCGTGCATCGGGTCGTGGTTCGGGTGACCGGCTGGCAGCACAGCCAGGGTCGGCGACAACTGGACGATCGAGAGTTTCTGGGGTACCTCGGCCGCCAGGGCCTCCGACAACCCGGCCTGCTTCGCGATGCCGAACGCGATGTTCACGCCCGGCCGGCGCAGATCTGCGTCGATCAGCAGGACCTTCTTGCGGTACGACTCGCTCAGTGTCAGCGCAAGGTTGGTGGCGGTCAGCGTCTTGCCCTCTTCCGCCAGGGCACTCGCGACCAGCACGCGGCGAATGCCCGTCTCCTTCTGGGCGTGGTGCAGGATCGCGGCCAGGCGCCGGTACTGCTCCACGGCGACTGGCTGCAGCTGCGAGTTCGCCACCAGCTTCTCGCTGTGACCGACCACGGCCTGCAACAACGACCCCTCGACAGCCAGCGTGTCGCGGTCAGCCCCGGAAGCGGCGCCCGTGTCGTCGGCCGGCCGCTCGTCGACGTCACGAGGGCTTTCTGTCGCCGGACCTTCTGGAACGGCTGGATCGCGCGTGAGCTCGCCCACGAAGGCGTCGTCCCGCAGCGCCCCAGCCCGTTTCATCGCATCGCCAATTCGACTCATCACCATCCTCAGAAGAACGAGAACCCCTTGCGTTTGCCGTAGCTCGCAAACAACCGGTCTGCCGGATCATTGGCCACTGTTTTCGGCGTGGTCGGAAGGGCTGGAACGGGCGGCGCCTTGGTCTCGGCAACGACTGGCCCCGGCCGTGTCGCCTCCGACGCCGCAGAAAATGGCGCTCTGAGGTCGAAGTCGTCGCAGACCTCGCGAATCATGTCCGCGCCGATGACGGTCGTCTCGGCGGCGAAACCGCTGACCAGCGCGTTGTCGCAGATCACGCTGATCGTCCTCGGCACACCACCGGAGCGCTCGTAGATGGCCTGCATCGCGTCGCGCGTGAAAATCTCATGGCCATTGGCGCCGGCGACTCTTGAGCCGGCCCGCGACGTAGGCGCGTGTCTCAGCCGCGTCGAGCAGCCCAAGCGTGCAACGAAGGGCGACGCGCTGTTTGAGCTGCACGAGCGATGGCAGCCTCAGCCGATCGGAGAGCTCGGGCTGAGCCGCCAGAACAAGGGGCAGCAGCTTCCGTCCGGGCGTCTCGATGTTCGACAGAAGTCGTACCTCTTCCAGAAGCTCGCCGGACAGGCACTGGGCCTCGTCAATAACCAGCGCGGTCGTGCGGCCCTGCTCGGCTCCGGCCAGCAGCTCGCGTTCGAGCTCTGCCAGCAGCGTCGCCTTCGACCCCATGGCCTCTGGCGACAGATGAAACGACCGCGCGAGAAACTCGATGAACTCGTTGCGGGTCAGCATCGGGTTGGCCAGATGGACGATGCGCGCGCCTCGACACGCTTCGGATGCAAGAGCCGCCTGGACCAATGTGGTTTTCCCGGTGCCCGCCTGCCCCAGGAGCAGCGTGAGGCTCTTCCTGGCGGAGATCCCGTACTCCAGGTTCGCCAGCGCTTCGCGATGGCGGGCCGTGAGCAACAGGTACTTCGGGTTCGGACTGAGCTCGAACGGCAGCTCGTCGAGCCCGTAGAAGGTCGTGTACATGGGTACCTTTACGTCCGCGTCAAGACCCACCAGGCGACGCCGCCGACCAGGCCGAGCACAACCACGGCGCACGCGCCGCCGATGAGGAGATGGCGCCGGTGCAGCCGCCGCCGGTCGCCGACTGTCTGCATCAACGGCACAAGCGCCAGGACCGGAAGCGCGAGCGACCCAGTCACGTCTTCGTCGGTTTTCAGGCTGTCGTCGCGGTACACGATCAGGAACACCACACCCAGACCCAGGGCCATGCCGCCAAAGGCACCCATGCGCGTAGATTCGGGTCCGATTGGGGCTGAACGGGCGAGCCGGGACTCTGGCCGGGTCGAGAATCGTGAATTGCTGGCCTACCTGCCGTTCCTCGAGGTTGACCGTCAGCTTCGATTCTTCGCTCTTGGCCAACAGGCTGGCGTACAGCCGCTGCAACGTGTCGTAGTTGCGGGTCACCTCGATCATTTCGGTCTCACGAGTCGGCGCCGCATCCAGCCTCTGCTGATACATCGCGATCGTCGCGCGAACCCGATCCACCTCTGCCTCGTTGGCCGCGATCGCCTTGCGCAGACGCTCGGCGGTGATGCCCATCTCGCGCAGCCGAATCGCCTGAGTCAGTTCGGCCTTGGTCTTGGGCCGCTGCGGCGCCGCCTCGGGAGACACGGGCGCCTCGAGCGCTTCTTTGGCCGCCTTCTGCTCGAGCGTCGCGATCAGTCGCTGCATGCGGCCGATGTCCGGATGCTCGGGCTTGAGACGGAGCTCCATGCTGCGGAGCTGCGCTCGAGCGGCTTCCAGCTGCTGCGCGGCGCTGCCTCCTGATACCGTCCCGCTCGCCGCGTCGACCTTGGGTTCTGCGGCGACGGCGTCTGGCGACGTCATGTCGCCGATCTGGCGCTCGAGCAGCGCCAATTGGTCGCGGTCTCTGGCGATCGGCGTCCTGCAGACGCTGCGCCTGCAACTGGGCGCTGTTGATGGCCGCCAGGTTCGCCTGCGACTGCGACGGCAACTGGCCGGCATTCGCCCGCCGAAACGCCTCGAGCCGCTTCTCCTCCTCCAGCAGCCGCTTGTGTGCGTCCTCGAGCTGCGATTCGAGGAACTGCGTGGTCCCCTGGGCCAGGTCCTCGCGGTCTTTCAGGTTCTCGTCGATGAAGAGTCCGGCCAACCGCTCGGTGACTTTCATCGCGGTGACCGGAGATTCCGAGACGTAGGCCACCTTGAACGCGTCGCCACGTACCACTTCGACGCTGACGTCCCGGCGCATGCGCTCGACGACATCCTCCATGAGGCCTGTCCGGCGCTCTTCCGAGTAGAGATTCAGATCCGTGACGATGCCTTCGAGCCTCGTGCGACTCATGATCTGCTGCGAAATCGTCAGGATGCGATCTGAAAGCGTCGCTCGCACGCTGCTGCGCACGAGGTCCTCGCGCACCCGTGGCGGCGTCATCATGACGACGGACTCAGAGCGGTAGACGTCCTTCAACGTGCGGGCATAGGCAAACGCCCCGAGCCCTCCGGCCAGACAGGGAAGGACGATCAGCCACTTCCACTGCCAGAGGAGGAGTGCGATATCGTCGGGGGTGTATTTCTTGCCGGGAATCATCGGGCCCTCTCAATAAAGCGGCAGCCAGAGCGTCAGGCCGACCGACGCGCCCTGCCTGTCGAGCATGGGCGGAACCGTGCCAGGCACGACTACGCCGGCGTCGAAGTGGTAGCGGTAATAGAAATACTGGCCGTAGGCTGCGAGGTTGCGAAACAGCGCGTACCGGAGCTGCGCGGTAGTGGTCGTCGTCGCGAAGCCGTTGTTGGTGCTGCCGAATCCGACGTTGCCGAAGGCATGCGACGCAGTGGCGGTGAAATCGAGTCTGGGCGCCGGAAGACCGCGAACCGATGCGCTCGACGTGTTCGAGAACACGGGTTCTCGAAAGCCATCAACGAACCCGGCTGAACGGTCGTAGCGGGCGTCTGCCCGCCACGTGCGTGCCCAGCGATGGGCCAGCGCCACGGATCCTCCCAGGAAGAACTGCGTCGTGGGATGGAACGTGTCGTCAGTGCTCGACCTGGTCTGCGACGAAGATGCTCGACCGGGTATCGAACGAGAATGTGGTGCGCCGTGCGATGCGGTACTCGTGGCCGTAGCCGCCGTCCACTCCGACATCGATGAGATGGCTGATGACCGGCTCGCTGTCGATACCGCCGTAGACCGATCGCATGTAGCCGTAGCCAGCCCGGGCAGAGACGTATCGGTTGATGGCGTAGCGGAACCGGCCGCCGACGGTCTGAGTCCGCTGCTCGCCAAATCCGTCGGTCGTCGCTTCCCAGGAACGCCACGTTACTCGTCGTGTAGTAGCCCTCGAGCGACGAGCGGGCCGAGAGGGCTTCGAGTGACCCCGACGTGCCCGGCGAAGTTCAACGTCGGTTGCTTGGCGACGGCGTAGTCGAGGCCCGGAATTTGCTGGATATTGCCGCCGCCGTTGAAGATGCCCTGCCCGATAGTGCCGAAGCCGTAGTACGGCGAGTAGCCCACGGTGCCGTCGGCGCTGAACGTCGTGCGGCGAGCGATCCGCCGGTCGAAGCCCGCCCGTGCTCCAACGTCCCAGCGATTGATCCAGGGCGACTGGCCGCTGGGAGCATCGTTGAAATATGCGGTCCCGGCATTGCCGAAGGCGCCGACGGTGGCGTGCTGCCACTGGCGCTGATACGTCAGGCTCGCGTTGGCGCCCTGGAAGGAGGACGACGGAAGCGACGGCTGGCCTGCCGGCACGATGTCCTGCACGTACCCCGCAAACCCGGAAGCGGTGAAGTCGAGCATGTTGTCGCGCGCCTCGACGGGAGCCGCCCCGCCGAACAGGCCGCGGAACAGCGGTGCGGGATTCGCCGCCATCTGCGCGGCAGCAGGGCACACTCCGGCCGACAGGAGCAACGATCACGACCAGGAGGCAGCGGACCGGGGTGGGCAACGTGGCACCTGATGACGCGTGAGCGTCAGGGGACGATCACGGTATCGCCCGGTCTGAGCTCGATGTTCTGGTGGAGGTTCTTTCCTTTTTGCACGTCGCTGTAGTTGAACTTCAACGCCACCTGCCGTCCATTTTCGACCCGGTTGATGATGATGTTCTTGGAGTGCGCGAACTCGCTGAGCCCGCCGGCCATCGAGATGAGCTGCAGCACCGTGGTCGGAGCGCTGATCGGATACGCGCCCGACTTGCCCACCATGCCCGTGATATAGACCCTGCGGCTGTTGATCTGCTTCACGACGACCGAGACGGTCGGGTCTTCGACAAACCGCGAGGCCGCCTCGGTAATCGCCTTGCGGAGCTCCTCGGGCGTCTTGCCCGCAGCGTCGAGGTCGTTCACGAGCGGGAGCGTGACCTTTCCGTCCGGACGAACGGTCACATCGGCGCTCATGTCCTTGTCCCTCCAGAAAACGATCGTCAGCACATCGTCGGCCCCGATGACATAGCCGGGCGGCAACGCGACACCGGTTGGAACCGGACGCACGTCTGGCGTCGCGGGCGCTTTAGCGGGCGGCACGGGGGCGGCCGGAGTGGCTGCGGCGGCGGCTTGGCGGGGGCAGGCTGCTGCACCTCCGACGCGGCTGCGAACGCACGATAGGAACTGAAGTTCGGCGCTCCGTACATGAACGCAAGAACCGCAACCGCGAGCCGAACGCCGGCGGCCGATCCCCGGTGGGTGAACACCAATCGCGTCACTGTCGGTACTCCTTGAACGGGAGCTGGCAGTCGTGCTTGCGGAGGAAGTTGAGAAACCGCTTGTAGTCGCTGCGGCTCCATGTTGAACAACTTCGCGACGATGCGGTAGTTGCCGCGCGCCTCCTCGAGTCCCTTTCGCACCAGCTCGCGCACGTTCTCTTTGGTGATCTCTCGCTGCATGTACAGCGGATAGACGGCGGTCCAGAACGATCCCTGCTCTTCCCGCAGCTTGCGGTAGAGGTCGTCCGCGACGGTGCGTCGGCGCTCCCGTTTGGGACGAATCGACACGCCGCGCTGCAGCCGCACTTCGATCGGCAGGTCGTCGATGCCGGCCTCGGCGGTCCGTGCCTTGACGACCAGCCTCTCGATTGCGTTTTCGAGCTCGCGAACATTGCCCGGCCAGGGGTATTCACAGAGCGCCGCCATCGCGTCTTTCGAGATGCCCTGCACCCCGGCAGACCCATTGGCGAATCGCTTCAGGAAGTGATTGGCCAGCTGCGGGATGTCTTCTCGCCTCTCGCGAAGGGCTGGCACGACGAGGTGAATGACGTTGAGCCGGTAGAACAAGTCCTCGCGGAAGTGACCGTCGGCGATCATCGTGCGGAGGTCCCGGTTGGTCGCCGTGAGCACGCGCACGTTGACTCGCCCGCTCGCGCGGTCGGAGCCGACCTTCTGCAGTTCGCCGGTCTCGAGGAAGCGCAGCAGCAGGCCCTGCATCCGCAGCGTCATCTCGCCGATCTCGTCGAGGAACACGGTGCCCTTGTCGGCGTATTCGAGCTTGCCGGGCGTGTCGCGGTAAGCGCCGGTGAAGCTGCCTTTGACGTGCCCGAACAGCTCTGATTCGAGCAGTGTCTCGGGCATGCCGGCGCAGTTGATTGGCACGAACGGCTCGCGGACGCGCGGGCTGCCCGAGTGGATGGCGCGCGCGACCAGCTCCTTGCCGGCGCCGCTTTCGCCGGTGATCAACACCTTCGCATCGGAACTCGAGACACGCTCGATCTCCTCCAGCAGCTCTCGCAGCCGCGCGCTGGTGCCAAGCAGTTGTGCGTTCTGATGTCTCATCGTGTGGTCACTCTGTGCGGCAATTCAAGGTCTGACTCTCGGCGGAGATAGGACCATGTTGTCCTTTGTCTCCGCCGTTGCTATTGACCTGGGCCAATGAGGCCATCATCACCGGGCCAACCCTTCGGGACGAAGCTCTGCAGAATACCTTTTGCCCGGCGCAAAAAGGTAGTCTAAGGTTAGACTTTTGTCGCGCAACCGTTTCCAGGCGGATCCTGTATCACTGCCGATACGACCTGTGACGCTGGCCAGACGATCACGCAACATCTATGTCATTTTCTAGAAATTGGTATTGCCTTTCGTATTTTATTCGTCAAATCGAGGCCCTGATCGTCGAGCAGGAATGAGCGCGTCGAGCCCGGTGGGAGATCTTCGATTTGAGATGTGACCGTCCGGCTCGGGTCCGGAACTCTCGGCCGCGTCGAGCTCGTGCGGCCCGACGGCGCCTCCACCTGGAAGAGCAGCGGGTACCGCGTCGGTGGCGGATGCCGCCACCGACGCAAGAAACGATGAAGCCACATAGGCAGGAGTCGGGTTCAAGAGGCATGCCTGCAAAGCGGCTGCGAAAGGGCCTCGTCAACCAGGGCTGATGTCTTGGAACTGGTCAGCGGACCTACACAAAGTGAATACCTGCACGTGCGAGCGGCGCGCCCAGGGAAGTCGCGGATTCGCTTCCGCGCTGCGCTGCTTCAGTCGTCGCCGACGAGGTTCGAACGGTCCTGCTTGTCGGCGCTGACCTGACGTGGTGAGAATGGAGCCAACCGCCTGCTGGTCCGCGTACGCCGTGGCAGAATGCGACCAGGATCGTGGCGAGTTTGCGTTGACGGGACGGTCGCAGGAAAGTGGGCAAGTGAAATGGTCACCTATGTGACTCGCGTGATGCTGCTCGCCGTGCCGTTGATGGTCCGGCGGGCTATCGGTCAGGGGCGAAGACGCGCACGACGCGATGGTCCAGGCGGACCGCGTGCTGATCGGTCCCGAGTTCGTTCCTCGACGCACCGATCTTCCCGCCACACTTATCGTGCCCGCGGGCCAGACCGTCGAACTTCCGGACGGCGCCACCTACGACTACATCGAGGTGGCGGGGACGCTCCGCGTCTCACGCACGCGCGATACGCACGTGAGGTTTACCCACTTGATCAACCTGCCCGGCGGGACGATCGACGCGGGGACCCAGGCCGATCCGATTCCGTGCGATCGCCGCGTCGAGTTCGTCATTCGAAATGTGCCGATCGACACCGCGAAGGATCCGTTCCAGTGGGGCAACGGGTTGATCAACTTCGGCCATCAGACACGCGTCGGATGCCGCAAGACGGCGTTCCTCGAGGCGACGGACAGCCTTCCGGCAGGCGCCACCCACATCACTTTGGCGAGTGCTCCGGTGAACTGGCAGGTTGGAGATGAGCTGCTGCTCCCCGATACCGAGCACGCCTGCGCCTGCCCCCCGACGCGAAGCCCGGGTCACGATCGCGGCCATCAACGGCGCCGACGTGACGCTGTCGAAGCGCCTCGACTTTGCGCATCCGGCGATTACGGATCCGAACGGCGCCGTCGTGCTGCGACCGCGCGTCGCCAACCTGACGCGGAACATCGTGGTCCGTTCCGAAGAACAGCTGGGGCCCGGCGTCACGCGAGGCCACACCGTGGACATCGGCATGGCGGCGAAATGGGACATCCGCTACAACCAGTTCGTCGGCCTCGGGCGAACGCTCGATGTCCCGCTGGACGACACCGTCCTCGGCACCCACATCGGCACCAACCAGCGCGGGAAGTACGCGGAACATCATCACCATGCGCAGTCGTCGGTGGGCAGCGCCGACGTCGGCAACACCTATCTGGGCAATCGCACGACGACGAAGTGGGCGCTGGTCGTTCATGGCACGTCCGACGCGCTCGTGGAAGAAAACATCGCGGTCGATTTTCCCGGCGCGGGCTTCGTGACCGAAGACGGCTACGAGGTCAGGAATGTGTTTCGGCGTAACCTCGCGGCGTACATCGGAGGCGATCCCAAATATGCGCTGGGGCTTCCAGGCTCAGAACAATGTGAACGCCAACTGTCCTGGCTGCGAGGGATCCGGATTCTGGTTCCGGGGCGTGATGAACACGTTCGACCGGAACGAGGCGTGGAACAGCTTCAGAGGCATCAATCTGTTCAATCAGCAGCAGGTCGCTGGCCGGTATCCCAGCGCGCCTGGAGCGATGCCGGACACGGCAATACAACAATCACCTCACGAAGCCGATCGCGATGACGGGTAACGTCGTCGCTGCCAATGTGCTGGTCGGGTACGAATACTGGGCGGTGCGACGCTTTCCAAACGAGAACCTGATTTCCGCCTACAACAAGGGCTTCCAGGTCATGGGGGTCCAATCCGACGGGATCGATCACTGGTATCGGAATCCGCACCTGATTTGCAAGGTCGGCTCCGCCGGCTCCGTGGGCGTGCACGCGTCGATGGCGTACACAGGCAGTTTCGAGATCGACGGAGGTGGCCAGATCGCGGGTTGTGACATCGGCATCACCGGGGGCGGCGGAGTGGCCGGTCTGAACCTCACCGGAACCGTCCTGCAGAACGTGTCAATATCGACATGCTGCCCCAGTCGGCGCGATTCGAGAACGTGCAGCACGTGCCGCTGGCAAACCATCCGCACCAATACATTCTGTTCGACCATGACGGCAACGGAGGCAGCCGCGTGTGGAACGGCACGGACCCGCTGCCGAGAGTCGGCCTCAGCACGTGGGCGCACCACGCGCGGATCTCAGTTGGTCGTGAAGAACTGGCAGGGGACCGGGCAAGACTACCTGCTGTTTTACCGCCAGCAGCTCGGGAGCAACCCCGCCTGGTACTCCGCTGCGCATCAGCACATATTCAACACCCCGGTAAAAGGCCTCACGATGTTGCAGTCGTGGCAGCAGTTTGGGTTGGCCTACGGCGGCGACGTGTTGAAAGACAGCGAAGCCATCCAACTGGACGGAGTGGTCGATGGCTATGCGAGGGCCGGGCTCGACGTGCGCGTTCGGTCCGCCTCGCGCCATCGTCACGTTCCCGACGATGCGCGAGCCGGCGCTGGGCCCCGACGGGCGCCATCCCAGCGTTACCGGGTACGTGAACATCGCCGCCATCCTGACCGGCGACCCCAACGCCGCCTCGAACGTCATGATGGTGAGTGTGGATGGCGAAGCTCCCCATAGCGTGGCAATGGCGATGGCGCAACCCATTCAGATGACCGTATCTTCAATACGCCGCATATCGCCCCTGGTGTCCATACAGTGAAGGTGTGGCGGACGCAAAAAGACGGAAAGACGCCTTGCTCGGAGTCAGAGTTCACCGCTCAGTATTTCGTGGAGGGAGCTGCTCCCGTCGTCGCCTCAACACCCACGAAATGACGATCGGACGCCGCTGCAGGACGGGCAGCGGTGTGGCGGGAATCGCGTGCGGTCCTAGAGCGCTGGCAGGTCCGCACGCGACAGCGCAAGAACGGGATTCCGTGAATCCTTCGGCGAGAGCAGCGGGCTCTTTGACGGGCCAATCGATACCGAGGCCCGGATCGTTCCAGATCAGTCCGGCCTCGCCCCCGGGGTCGTAAACGTCGCTGCACTTGTCCTCCACGTCTGCCACCTCACTGGTGACGCAGAACCCGTGCGCGAAGCCGATCGGAACGTAAACCTGGCGAAAGGTTTCGGCAGACAACTCGAGGCCCACCCAGCGTCCGAAGGTCGGCGACCCCCGGCGGACGTCCACGACCACGTCGAAGATTGATCCGGCGACGACGCGCACCAGCTTCGCCTGCGGCTTTCGCCACTGCCAGTGCAGGCCGCGCAGGGTGCCGCGCGTGGATCGCGAGTAGTTGTCCTGCACGAAGACGTCGGCAATCCCTGCGGCGGCGAAGACGTCGGCGCGCCACGTCTCGAGAAAGAGTCCCCGCTCGTCACGAGCCACCGCTGGCTCGATGATGACGACGCCGGGCAACGCGGTGTCGACGACTCGCACCTACGTTCTCTCGGCCGGCGAATGCTCGGCGACGATGCGCAGCAGGTACTGGCCATACTGATTGCTTCGCATGCGGTGTCCGAGCCGCTCGACGTCGGCGGTCTGAATCCAGCCGAGACGCCACGCGATCTCCTCGGGGCACGACATCATCAGCCCCTGACGTTCCTCGATGCTCTGCACGAAATTGGCTGCCTGCAGCAGCGCGTCGAAGGTCCCTGTATCGAGCCACGCGAAGCCGCGACCCAGCAACTCGACGCGCAGCGTGCCCTGCTGGAGATAGGCACGGTTCACGTCGGTGATCTCGAGCTCCCCGCGCGGCGAAGGCGTCAGTCCCGCGGCGATCTCGACCACCTGGTTGTCGTAGAAGTAGAGGCCCGTGACCGCGTAGGGCGACTTGGGATGCGCGGGTTTCTCCGCGAGGGCCTGAGGGCGCCCCAGGGCGTCCAGCTCCACCACGCCGTAGCGCTCCGGGTCCTTCACGGTATAGCCGAAGACCGTCGCACCCTGTTCACGCTCGGCGACGCCCCGCAGCAGCTCCGGCAGGCCGGCTCCGTAAAAGATGTTGTCGCCGAGTGCCAGCGCCACGCGGTCAGGACCGATGAAGTCGCGACCAACCAGAAACGCCTGCGCCAGGCCTTCGGGTTTCGGCTGGGATGCATAGGAGAGCCGGATCCCGAAGTCCTCACCGGTGCCGAGCAGCTGGTAGAAGCTGGCCTGGTCGGCGGGTGTTGTGATGATCAGAATGTCGCGAATGCCGGCCAGCATGAGCGACGACAGCGGGTAGTACACGAGCGGCTTGCTATACACCGGCATCAGTTGCTTGGATGCGGCCCGGGTGAGCGGGTACAAACGCGTCCCGCTGCCTCCGGCAAGAACGATGCCCTTCAGCGCCACGCCTGAAAGCCTAACATGCCTCGCGGTCCACTCTTGTCGTCGGCGATCTCAGCGGCCGATGTCCGATTCTCCTCGAAGCGGGAGGCCCGGCCGGAGATACAGCCGAAGCGTTGGCCCTACCTCGGAGACAAACACACGTGTCGGCTGGACTGGGGTGGCGATCGGGAAGTGCACCAGCACCGCATCAAAGCCGCGCGCCGGATCGGCGAGGCCCTCGTTGAACTGGCGGACCATCGTCTCGACGTTCAACGTGTCGAACCGGGGGTCCTGATGGAATCGCTCGACCACAAACGAGATCGGGCGCGGGGCGTTGAGCTCGCGAAGGCACCAGAACGCACGGAAGAACTCGTCGTTCAGCACGGCGAGCCGCATGGGAAGCACCTGGGGCCTCGAGAGATTCGACGCCGTTGGTCGCCCACTTGGCTGCATACGCGTCCGCGCTCCAGATCCCGCTGGCGCAGGCCTCGAGCTGTTCTGAGGTTCGGGGCAGAAACAGGTTGTCCTCCGAGTAAATCACCACGCGCGATTTGTCGGGCAGGTGGGCGAGCATCCACGCATGCGCCTCGTGGTACGAGCCGACTTGTGCGACCCGTCGAAGCGCGAGGACGGGCTGAACGAGCAGCGCCCCAACGAAGAGGGCGACGGCCACGGATCGCAAAAACCCTGGCGCCGCTGGCACGGCGTCGAGGGCTCGTTGCCACCCGGCCGCGGCTATCAGCACCGCGCCCGGCGCGACCAGCAGCGCGTAGCGATCGAACATGATCGCGGAGGCCGCCAGCAGCTCGAGACCTCCGAAGGTGACGAGGATCACGGACAGGCCGAGCCAGCCGTGGCGCCGCGTCAACGCCAGCACGCCCGCCGGCAGTCCGAGGAGCACGGCCCATCCAAGGGCCAGCAGGATCTGGCGAGTATTCGACGCGAACTGCGCCACGCCGGCTCCCGCGCCCGCCTTCACCAGAACCACCCCAGCGAACTCCTTCATCATCAATACCGGCTGCGTCCACGTCCACGGAACCAGTAGCAGCAACACAATCAGGAATGTGCCGACCACGACCGCGGTCGACGTCAGCCGGCGACGGGTCGGAGCCGTCCCGCGGCTGATCCACCAGACCGCTACGCAGGCACAAGCCAGAGCCCGAAGTGAAACTTGGTGCCGGCCGCGAGGCCGACAAACAGCCCCAACAGCATCGCGCGCCGGTAGTCGCCGGGCGTTGCGCCCGGGAGCAGGCCGAGGACGGCAGTAGCAAACAGCACCCCCGTGACCTCGCTCAGGATGAATTGGCTGTAGAGCACCAGCAGCGGCATCGTGGCCGCGCAGAGCGCGCCGATCGCCGGGCCCGAGGCCGGCAACCAGCGGCTGAGGGCCCATGCCATCACGACGACCTGCGCGATGCCGATGAAGGCACTGAACCAGCGCCCAAGCACGAACAGGGGACTCGGGTCCACCCAACGAGCCGCGATGTAACGCGAGACGATCTCGAGAGCGGCTTCCGGGTTGGGAGCGCGACGGAGCGCACCGCCCTGTTCCGCGATGAACGGCACCGCGTACAAGTGCTCAGTCCCAACCTCGTCGTCGAGGCTGGCCACCCCAACTCCCGTGGGGTCACTCCCTCCCAGAGCGCGAGAGCTTCCTCCGGCAGGATGTGCTCATCGGCGTGGTGCGGAGTCCAGCTCTGTTGCCAGACGCCGGGGATCGCGAAGGACACCCTGAGGATCGTGGCGATGAGAAGCACGCCGACCATCCACCGGGTTCGCGAGCCTTCGGCGGGTCAGCCACGAGTGCGTCGCCTCGGCCGCCGGCGAGGACGATGCCCTTGAGCGCCACGGGGAAAGCCTAGCACGCCTGCCGCCGTGACGGGCCGGCGTCGCGCAGCGCTGCGCAGCGGCGGGAGTTGTGGCAGGAACGGGCGCGGGACGCGTGTGCCCTGCAGGCGAGGGCGGCGGGCTACTCGGCCGGAACCAGGGGGTCGAGGCCCTGGCCGTTCTGCCAGCGCGCACGCCGCCTCGCCGTATTCGGCGCAGAGCTCGATCCGGTTGGCCACGCCGAGCTTGTCGTAGATCGTCGTCAGGTAGTTCTTGACGGTCTGATAGCGCAGTCCGCAGCGCCGCCGCAATTTGGCGGCGTGGTTTCGCAGACGCAGCACCGCGTCGAAAATCTGGCGCTCGCGCGGGGTGAGGCTTCGAATGAACGGCTGCAATGGCACGGGCATGCCTCGGCTTTGAGGGGTAAACGACAAATCCCCCAAAACCGAACAGCCCAGCTAAGAAAGGCCGGAAACTCTTACAGAAACGTGACGCGGCGGCCGTCGATCCGCCAGCGGCCGGTCAGCACGCGCCCGATGGCCTCGGGGTAGATTCGGTGCTCTTCAGCGAGGATGCGGGCCGACAGCGCCTCCTCGGTGTCGCCGTCGAGGACGGGCACCGTGGCCTGGAGCAGGATCGGCCCGGCATCGAGGTCGGGGGTGACGAAGTGCACCGTAGCGCCGGCGACCTTGACGCCATGCTCGAGGGCCTGCCGCTGCCCGTCGACGCCCGGGAACGCGGGAAGCAGTGACGGGTGCACGTTGAGCACGGCGTTCGGGAACTCGTCGATGAACGCAGGCCCGAGCAAACGCATGAAGCCGGCCAGACACACCAGAACGACGCCACGGGACTTGAGCGCGTCGGCGAGCGCGCGATCGTAAGCCGCGCGGTCGGGGTAGGCCTTGTGCGGCATCACGAGCGTCTCGACACCGGCGGCACGCGCGCGATCGAGCCCGGCCGCGTCCGCGCGGTTCGAGATCACCACGGCAATGCGCGCGTCGAGCCGTCCGGCGGCGATGGCGTCGATGATCGCCTGGAGGTTGCTGCCGCGGCCCGAGATGAGGACGCCGATGGATCGGGTTCCGGGGTTCCGGGTTCCGGGGTTCCGGGGTTCCGAGGTTCCGGGGTTCCGGGTTCCTGGGTTCCGGGGTTCCAGCGTTGCTAGACATACTCGACGGTGCCGTGGCCCTCGACCACCCCGCCGATGACGACGCTGCCGGCGCCTCCGCTCGACTGCAGGATCGCGATCACTTCGGGCGCGGTGCGCGCATCGCACGCGATGATCAGTCCAATCCCCATGTTGAAGGCGCGCAGCATCTCGTCGTCCGAGACCTGTCCGCCCTGCTGGAGGAACGTGAAGAGCGGCGGAACGGTCCAACTGTCCCGTGCGATTCTGGCGGCCGTGCCCTCGGGGAAGACGCGAGGCAGGTTCTCGGTGATGCCGCCGCCGGTGATGTGCGCCATGCCCTTCACCAGGCGTCGCGGCAGCAGCGGCTGCACGGTCCTGAGGTAGCTGCGGTGCGGCACGAGCAGCGCGTCTCCGATCGACGTGCCGAGCTCAGCGACGTGCGAGTCGAACGTGAGGCCGAGGCCCTCGAACACGATGCGCCGCGCCAGCGAATAGCCGTTGGTGTGCAGGCCGGTTGAAGGAACGCCAATCAGCACGTCGCCCGGCACAATCGTCTTGCCGTCAATCAAGCGGTCGCGCTCGACCATGCCGACGATGAAGCCGGCGAGATCGTATTCGCCGTCGGCGTAGAAGCCCGGCATCTCCGCCGTCTCGCCGCCGAGCAGCGCGCAGCCGTTCTCGCCGCAGGCCTTCGCCATGCCGCCGACAATCTGCTCGGCCACCGACGGCTGCAGCCGTCCGGTCGCGAGGTAGTCCAGGAAGAAGAGCGGCGTCGCGCCCTGCACCAGGATGTCGTTGACGCAGTGGTTCACGAGGTCCTGGCCGACGGTGTCGTGGCGGCCGGACATGAAGGCGAGCTTCAGCTTCGTGCCGACGCCGTCGGCCGACGCCACGAGGACCGGCGCGGTCGCGTCCGGCGGCACCTGGAAGAGGCCGCCGAAGCTGCCAATCTCGGAGAGCACGCCCGGGGTGAACGTGCCGCGCGCGAGTGACTTGATGCGGCGGACGGTCTCGTTGCCGGCGTCGATGTCGACGCCGCTTTGGCGGTAGTCCATTCGGGTTCCGGGGTTCAGGGTTCCGGGGTTCAGGGTTCCGGGTTCAAGGTTCCGAGGTTCCGGGGTTCAGGGTCCAAGGTTCAGGTGATGGCCTGGATTGTGCTCGGCGTTTTAGACGTGGCGCGCAAGCTCGAGGATCTCGTCGTCTGGCAGCTGGCGTCGGAAGTCGCGGCACGGGCGTTGGAAATATCTGCGACGAATGCAATCCGGCGGGAGTTCAAATTCTGCTCGCAACTCGAATCAGCCGCGCGCTCGGTGCCGGCCAACGTCGCCGAAGGCTTCGCCCGTTTCAAACCCAAGGACTTTGCGCGATTCCTGCGGTACGCGCGAGGGTCGGCTGCGGAGCTCGAAGTCTATCTCGATGAAGCGGTCGCCAGACATTGGATCGACGATTCAGAAGCCGCGCCAATTCGATTGTTGATACGCCGCTTCTCCGCCTGCAGCGCCCGCCTGACGCGATATCTCGAGTCAGCAGAACCACCAAACCTCGACACCAGAACCCCGGAACCTTGAACCTAGGAACCTTGAACCTCGGAACCAGGAACCCCGGAACCTCGGAACCCAGGAACCCGGAACCCTACCCCGTCATCACCGGGTCCTGCTCGCGATCAACGGGCTTCAGCGTGAGCTGCAGGTACGCCTGCTCGTTGCGCGGGAACTCGATCGGATACCGGCCGGTGTAGCACGACGTGCAGTACGACTGGCGGCCCTCGCCGACGGCTTCGAGCATGCCGTCGAGACTCAGGTAACTCAACGTCTCGGCGTCGAGGTACCGGCGGATCTCTTCGAGCGAGTGGGTCGCGGCAATCAGCTCGGAGCGCCTGGGCGTGTCGACGCCGTAGAAGCACGGCGAGATCGTCGGCGGGCAGCTGATCCGCATGTGCACTTCCTTCGCGCCGGCGGCCTTCACCATCCGCACGATCTTCCGGCTCGTCGTCCCTCGCACGATCGAGTCGTCCACGAGGATCACGCGCTTGCCTTCGAGGATGCTGCGCACCGGGTTCAGCTTCACGCGCACGCCGAAGTGCCGGATCGACTGCTGCGGCTGAATGAACGTGCGCCCGACGTAATGGTTGCGGATGAGGCCGATCCGCATCGGGATGCCGGCGGCCTCGGCGAACCCGACCGCGGCGCACACCCCGGAGTCGGGAATCGGCACGACGACGTCGGCGTCGATCGGCGCCTCGCGCGCGAGGATGCGCCCCATGTTCGTCCGGACTTCGTTCACGCTCTTGCCGAACACGTAGCTGTCGGGCCGCGAGAAGTAGACGTGCTCGAACACGCAGTGCGCGAGCCGCTCGCTCAGGAACGGCCGGATCGAGCGCATGCCGTCCGGGCCGCACACCACCAGCTCGCCGGGCTCGACGTCGCGCACGTAGGTCGCGCCGATGAGATCGAGCGCGCAGGTCTCGGAGCAGGCCACCCACGAGTCGCCAAGTTTCCCGAGCGCGAGCGGCCGGAACCCGTGCGGGTCGCGGACCGCGATCATCTTGTCCTTCGTGAGAATCACGAGGGAAAAGGCGCCGCGCACCTGCTGGACGGACTCGACGATCGCGTCTTCGATCGTGCCCGCGCGAGACCGCGCGTAGAGGTGCAGGATGACCTCGGTGTCGCTCGACGTCTGGAAGATCGATCCCATCCGCACGAGATGGTCGCGCAGCTCCTGCGCGTTCACGAGGTTGCCGTTGTGCGCGATGGCAATCTGCCCGTGCGCGCAGTCGATCAGGATCGGTTGCGCGTTGGTCAGCCCGCTCTCACCGGCGGTCGAGTAGCGGGTGTGGCCGATCGCGGACTCGCCCGTCAGCGTGGCCAGGCGCGCGGAGTTGAAGATGTCGGCGACGTAGCCCATCTCTTTCGAGACGATCACGCGCGTGCCGTCAGCGGCGGCGATCCCGGCGCTCTCCTGGCCGCGATGCTGCATCGCGTAGAGGCCGAGGTAGGCGAGGTTGGCCGCTTCCGAGTGGCTGGCGATGCCGAAGATCGCGCACTCGTCGTTGAACTTGTCAAACATGGCCGGGTGTCCTACCCCTTGGTGAAGTATCGCTCAAGTCCGGTCTTCCACGCCTGCTCGGCGAGATCGACGGGCACGTCCAGCGCGATGCGGCCGCCGACGCGCATCACGAGACGGTTCGGTGTCGTGTGGCCGATCTGCGCGGCCGGCACGTTGTGCTCGTTCGCGCGGGCCAGCACCTGCTCGAGCCTCTCCGCCGTCGTCGAGATCACGACCCGCGAGGCGGACTCGCTGAAGAGCGTCGCGTCCACGGTCAATCCCTCAGGAACGTCGTCCACCGCGGGAATGTCGACGTCGGCGCCGATGCCGCCCGTGTCGAAGCTGCACTCCGCGATGGTGACGGCCAGCCCGCCTTCGGCGCAGTCGTGCGCCGACTGCACGAGGCCGTCGGCCGCCAGCGACACGAGCAGCTGCTGCAGCCGCTTCTCGGCGTCGAGATCGAGGGCCGGCGGCACGCCGCGCAGCAGGCCGTGCTGGCGCTGCAGATACTCGGAGCCGCCCAGCTCGCCCTTCGTCGTGCCGAGCAGCACGATCGCCGCGTCGCCCTTGAACGTGCGCGTCACGATCCGATCGGCGTGCTCCACGAGCCCGACGACGCCAAGCACCGGCGTCGGAAGAATCGGCTTGCCGTCGGTCTCGTTGTAGAGGCTGACGTTGCCGCCCGTGATCGGGATGTCCAGCGCGCGACAGGCCTCGCCGATGCCGGCGACCGCCTCGGCGAACTGCCACATGATGTCCGGCCGCTCGGGGTTCCCGAAGTTCAAGTTGTTCGTTCCGCCGATCGGCAACCCGCCGGCGCACGCCACGTTTCTCGACGCCTCCGCGACGGCGAGCTTCGCGCCCATCCGCGGGTCGAGGTAGCCGAATCGGCCGTTGCCGTCCACCGACATCGCCAGCGCGCGGTCGGTGCCCTTCACGCGGACGACGCCGCAGGTGGCGCCAGGCAGCGCGATGGTGTTCGTGCGCACCATGTGGTCGTACTGCCGATAGATCCAGCGCTTGCTGGCGATCGTCGGCGACGACAGGAGCGCAATCAGCGCGTCAGACGGCGGCGTCGCCGGGGCCAGCGCCGTCAGGTCGAGCGTTCGAACCTCGTCGAGCCATGCCGGACGCGCCGTCGGACGGTTGTAGACGGGCGCCTCGTCGGTCAGGGCGCGGTTCGGGATGTCGGCCGCCACCACGCCGTGCGCCTTCACGACAAGGCGGTTGCCCGAGGTGACCTCGCCGATCTTCACGGCGTGCAGGTCCCACTTGCCGAAGATGTCTTCGACCTCGTGCTCGCGGCCGCGCTTGACGACCATGAGCATGCGCTCCTGCGACTCGGACAGGAGGATCTCGTAGGGCGTCATGCCCGATTCCCGCTGCGGCACGTTGTGCGACGTCGATGGCGATGCCCACGCCGCCGCGGCTGCCCATCTCGGACGTCGAGCAGGTCAAGCCGGCGGCCCCCATGTCTTGGATGCCGACGAGCGCTCCGGTCTTCATGACCTCGAGGCAGGCCTCGAGCAGGAGCTTCTCGGTGAAGGGGTCGCCCACCTGGACGGCCGGGCGCTTTTCCTGCGACTTCTCGTCGAACTCGGCCGACGCCATCGTCGCGCCGTGGATGCCGTCGCGGCCGGTCTTGGCGCCGACGTAGTAGACGGGGTTGCCTTCCCCGCTCGCGGTGCCCTTGATGATGTCGGAGTGCTTCGCGATGCCGAGGCAGAAGACGTTGACGAGGGGGTTGCCGCTGTACGACTCGTCGAAGGCGACTTCGCCGCCGACCGTGGGAATCCCGATGCTGTTGCCGTAGCCGCCGATGCCGGCGACGACGCCCGCGAGGATGCGGCGGTTCTGCGCGCTGTCCGGCGGTCCGAAGCGCAGCGAGTTCAACAGCGCGATCGGCCGCGCGCCCATCGTGAAGATGTCGCGGATGATGCCGCCGACGCCCGTCGCCGCTCCCTGGTACGGCTCGATGAACGACGGGTGGTTGTGCGACTCGATCTTGAAGACGGCAGCGAGGCCGTCGCCGATGTCGACGGCGCCGGCGTTCTCGCCGGGCCCCTGCAGCACGCGCGATCCGGTCGTCGGCAGCGTTCGCAGATGCACGCGCGAGCTCTTGTAGCTGCAGTGCTCGGACCACATCACCGAGAACACGCCGAGCTCGGTCAGGTTCGGCTCGCGGCCCATCAGCCGCGTGATGCGCTCGTACTCGTCGGCGGTGACGCCGTGGCGTTCGATCGTCGCTGTGTCGAATGCGCTCATGAAGGGTTGGATGTCAGAAAGTACAACGCCATCGCGAAATCGACGATCGCCACGGCACCGAGCACCATCGCAATCGTGCGCTCGGCGCCGCTGGTGACTTCGAACACGCCCGAATACGCGAGCAGGGCAACCACCGCCATCATCACGGCCGACCCCATCATGGTCATGCCGACGATACGTCGCTTCGCTCGCTGTTCCTCGGGATCGGCACATGACTACGCGCGCGCGAGCGCGTTCACCACGCTCTCGAGCACGACCTTGCCGTCGCCGCTGCCGAGGGCGAGCTCGCACGCGCGCTCGGGGTGCGGCATGAGCCCGACGACGTTGCGCTGGCGGTTGCAGATGCCGGCGATGTTGCGCGCCGAGCCATTGGGATTCGCGGCGGCCGTGACCTCGCCCGAGGGCGTCGTGTAGCGGAAGACCACCTGGCGGTTCCGCTCCAGCTCGTCGAGCGTCGCGTCGTCCGCGTAGTAGTTGCCCTCGCCGTGCGCGATCGGAATCTTCAGGACCTGTCCCGGCGCGCAGAGGCCGGTGAACGGCGTGTCGGTCTGCTCGACGCGCGCGTGCACGTACTCGCAGCGATACATGTCCGTGTTGCGCAGCATCGCGCCCGGAAGCAGTCCCGCCTCGAGCAGCACCTGGAAGCCGTTGCAGATCCCGATGACGGGGCCGCCGCTGTCGGCGAAGGCCTGCACCGCGGTCATCACCGGGGAGAACCGCGCGATGGCGCCCGTCCGGAGGTAGTCGCCGTGCGCGAAGCCGCCCGGGAGGATGACGACGTCGGCGGCGCCGAGGCTCGTGTCCTTGTGCCACACGAAGTGCGCCTCCTGGCCGAGCACGTGCTTCACGGCATGGTAGGCGTCGTGGTCGCAGTTCGATCCCGGGAAGACCACGATGGCGAAGTTCATTCGGCCACCTCGATTCGGTAGCTCTCGATCACCGGGTTCGCGAGCAGCTTGTGCGCGACTTCCGCGGCCAGGGCGCGCGCCTCGTCGGCGGTCTGCGCCGGCACGGTGAGCTCGAAATACTTGCCCTGCCGCACGTCCTCGACGCCCGGATAGCCCATCTGGTGCAGGGCCTCGGTGATCGTGTGGCCTTGCGGATCGAACACGGACGGTTTCAGCGTGACGAACACTCGCGCCGTCATCAGGCGGCTACCTCCTGGAAGACCCGTTCGAAGATGGCGTCCACATGGCGGAGCTGGACGGTGAGGTCGAACGCACGATCGATCTCGTCTCTCGACAGCACGCCGGTGATGTCGGGATCGGCGAGGAGCAGCGTCTTGAAGTCGAGCTTCTCGTCGAACGAGCGCAGGGCGTTGCGCTGCACCCACGAGTAGGCCTGCTTCGCGCGAGACGCCGTGCGCCGCGAGCTCGAGCAGCACCTGCCCGGAGAACACCACGCCGCGGCTGCGTCCGAGGTTCTCGAGCATCCGATCCTGGTGCACCACCATGCCCGACACGATGCGTGTGAAGCGGCGCAGCATGTGATCGAGGGCGATGAACGTGTCGGGCAGGATCACGCGCTCGACCGACGAGTGCGAGATGTCGCGCTCGTGCCAGAGCGCGATGTTCTCCATCGCCGCCATCGCGTTCGACCGCAGCAGCCGCGCGAGGCCGCAGATCTGCTCGCAGCCGATCGGGTTGCGCTTGTGCGGCATCGCGGACGAGCCCTTCTGGCCCTTCGCGAACGGCTCCTCGACCTCGCCGATTTCCGTCTTCTGCAATCCGCGAATCTCGAGCGCGAACTTCTCGAGCGACGCGCCGGTGATGGCGAGCGCGCTCATGAGCTCCGCGTGGCGATCGCGCTGAATCACCTGCGACGACACCGGGTCCGGCTGCAGCTTCAGCCGCCGGCAGACATCGGCCTCGATCGACGGCGGCAGGTGCGCGAAGGTGCCGACGGCGCCTGAAATCTTGCCGACGCGGACGACCTCGCGCGCGCGGCGCAGGCGCGTCAGGTCGCGCTGCAGCTCGGCGTACCACAGCGCCAGCTTCAGGCCGAACGTCATCGGCTCGGCGTGCACGCCGTGCGTGCGGCCAATCATCGGCGTGTGCCGGTGCTCGTCGGCCCGCGCACGGACGGCCTCGGCCAGCGCATCGACGTTCCGGATGATCAGATCGGACGCCTCGACCATCTGCAGCGCCAGTGCGGTGTCGACGACGTCGGAAGACGTCAGGCCGAAATGCAGATACCGCGCCGCCGGCCCCACGTGCTCGGCCACCGCCGTCGTGAACGCAATCACATCGTGATGCGTCGTCTGCTCGATTTCCTCGATGCGCGCGATGTCGAACCGCGCGCGCGCCCTGAGCTCGCGTGCGGCGTCGTGCGGGACGATGCCGGCGTCGGCCATCGCGTCGGCGGCCGCGAGCTCGACCTCGAGCCACGCCTGGTAGCGCCGCTCCTCGGTCCAGATGCGCCCCATCTCGGGGTTGGTGTAGCGGGAAATCATCTCAGTGCGAACTGCGAAGTGCGAAATGCGAAGTGAAGTGGGAAGTCGCGAGTCGGAAGTCGAAACTTGAATTCGAGAGCATCCCCACTAACTCCCCAGATCCAGCTGGGCTCGCGAGAGCTCCAGGCCGTCCTGTTGTCCCAGCACCGTGGCGCCGAGCGATCCGTTCGAGAACAGGTCGCGCGCGACGCGGACGACGTCCTCGGCCGAGACGTGCTCGATGCCCTCGATCGTCTCGTCGAGACCGAACTGGCGGTCGAAGTAGATCTCCTGCCGCGCGAGGTTCGACATGCGGCTGGACGTGCTCTCGAGGCTCAGCATCAGGCTGCCCTTGAGATGATCCTTGGCGCGTCGCAGCTCCGCGTCTGGCGGCGCCACCTTCATGCCGCGCAGCTCGTCCACGACGACCTCGACCAGCTCGCGAACGGCGGCATCGGCGCAGCCGGCATAAATCGTGAGCGAGCCAGTGTCGCGATACGCGGAGAGGTTGCTGAACACCGCGTAGGCCAGTCCGCGGCGCTCGCGGACGTTCTGGAACAGCCGCGAGCTCATCGATCCGCCGAGGATCGTGTTCATCACGTACGCCGCGAAGCGATCGCCGTGGTTCTGCGGGTAGCTGCTCGTGCCGAGGCAGACGTGGCTCTGCTCGAGATCCTTCACCCGGACCTGCGCGTGCGGCAGCACGGCGGGCGGCTGGTCGACGGCATCCGGCGAGGTGCTCGGGAGCTGGCCGAAGGTCCCCGCCACGAGCTCGCGCATGCGTTCGTGGGTGACGTTGCCGACGGCGGCGATCACGAGGTGGCCGGCGCTGTAGGTCGCTTCGAAGTACTCGCGGAGGATTTGCGGCGTGAGCGCGTCGATGGATTCCGCGGTGCCGAGAATCGGGCGCCCGAGCGGGTGCGTGCCCCAGAAGCTCTGCGTGAAGAGCTCGTGCACCAGGTCGTCCGGCGTGTCCTCGACCATCTTGATTTCTTCGAGGATCACCTTCTTCTCGCGCTCGATGTCGTCGGCGCGGAACGCCGGGTTCAAGACGAGATCGGACAGGACGTCGATCGCGATCGGCAGATGCTCGTCGAGGACCTTGATGTAGTAGCCGGCGTATTCCTTCGACGTGAAGGCGTCGAGGTGCCCGCCGAGCGAGTCGACCTGCTGCGCGATGTCCTCGGCGGAGCGGAGCCCGGTGCCCTTGAAGAGCATGTGCTCCACGAAATGCGCGATGCCGCCGTGCTCGATTGGCTCGTGGCGCGAGCCCCGGGTGAGCCAGACGCCGACGCTCACCGACCGGACGTGGTCCATGGTCTCGGTGATGAGACGGACCCCGTTGTCGAAGACCTCGCGGACGATCATCGGCGAACTGACCTGTCGGGTTAACTTGTTGAGGGACAGCAGCTTACAGAGACGCCAATTTTACCACGGCCGCGCCCTTGCCCGCAAGAGCAACGTCCGCGTGACGCCGCCTCGACCCGAAGGCGCATGCTACGATCGATTGTCCCTATTTCACAGACAGCTAACAAGATAGTGCCCTCGACCGAGACCGCCCTACCGGATCTGGCCGACCTCGATCGGCCCGCCCTCGAACAGCTGTTCGAGGCGGCCGGCCTGCCTCGCTTCCGCGCGCGCCAGGTGTTCCGGTCCATCTATCGCAAGGGCGAGACCGACGTCGCGCGAATGAACAACCTCGGCGCGACGGTGCAGGCCGAAATTGCCAGGCGGTTCCGCATCAGCACGCCGATTCTCGAACATCAGGATCGGTCAGCCGACGGCACCCGGAAATTCCTGCTGCGCCTTGCCGACGGGCGTCGCATCGAAGCGGTGTACATCCCCGACACCCCGAAGCAGACGTTCTGCATTTCCAGCCAGGTCGGCTGCGCGATGGATTGCGATTTCTGCCTGACCGGGAAGATGGGGTTCACGCGTCACTTGACGCCAGCGGAGATCGTCGGACAGGTCCGCGTCCTCGCCCACGAGACCGGCCTTCGCGACGCGCCCTTCAACATCGTCCTCATGGGCATGGGCGAGCCGCTGCACAACTACGACGCGGTGATGACGTCGATGCGGATTCTCGCGGACGAGGAAGGGCTCGCGATGCCGCCGCGACGCGTGACGCTGTCGACGGTGGGCGTGGTGCCCGCGATGGAGAAGCTGGCGCGCGAGCCGATCATGCCGAACCTCGCGGTGTCGCTGCACGCCACGACCGACGAGCAGCGCGATCGTCTCGTGCCGATCAACCGCAAGTATCCGCTCGAGGCGTTGATCGACGCGTGCAGGCAATTCCCGGTCAAGCGAAGGAACCGGATCACCTTCGAGTATGTGCTGCTGGCCGGCGTGAACGACACGCCGGAGGACGCGCGAAGACTCGTGCGGCTGCTGGCGGACGTGAAGGCGAAGGTGAACCTGCTGCCGCTGAACGCGGCGCCCGGCATTCCGTACGAACGGCCGGACGAGGCGACGGTCAACCGGTTCGCGCGGACGCTCGCGCAGCACGGCCTGCGTGTGTCGGTGAGGAAGAGCCGCGGCCGCGACATTCGCGCGGCGTGCGGCCAGCTGATCGTCGAGGGGAAGAAGGGCGCGGCCGGGCCGCGGCTGGCGGCGCTGATGGGAAAATGAGAATAGAGAATAGGAAATAGCGAATAGGGAGAAAGGCAGAGCCCTGGTTCGAAGATCTCGATCTTTCCCTATTTCCTATTCCCTATTCCCTATTCCCTATTTGCTATTTCTCCTACGCCGCTTCGCTGGCCTTCGGCAGGCGCTTCTGCGCCATCGTCGAGTGGTAGTTGTCTTCGAGGTAGTCCACGCCCTGCACGCTGATCATCAACCGCGACTGCTCGCCGCGCGCGATGAGCCCCCGCTGCATCAGGTACCAGATGGTGAACTCCATGTGCTCGCGGGGCTGGCCGATCAGCTCCTCGAGATCGCGATCGAACAGTCCCGGATCCTGCGGCTCGAGGCGGCGGCGCGTGTAGAGCACTTCGAGCAGCGTGAGGCGCGTCAGGCGCTCGACGTCGATGTCGGTCTCGCTGCGCGTGCCGGCGTTCACGAGCTTCCAGCGATCCTGCCGCTGGCGCAGGTGGAAGACGTCGTACTGCGCGCGCTTCTCCGGGTCGGTCAGGACGGTATACGCCTCGTGGATCGTCCGGAAACGCCGGGCGTCGCCGGTCTCCTTGTTGTCGGGATGGAAGCGCTGCGCCAGCAGGCGATACACCCGGTGGATCGTCTCGGGCTCGGCGTTCGGACTGATCTGCAGCAGCTCGTAGTAGTCGGTCGTGATCTCAGCCATGACACTTGATCCCGGCCCGTGCCGCGTTGCGCGGCTCTTGGGTCTACGGGAATTATCGGATCTGGGAGCCTGGCCTGCATTGACGTCGCGCAACGGCGTCGGCGCGCCGGGTGAAATCCGGCGCATCCGTGAGCATTGACGCGCAGCAATGTGCAGGCGACGGGGGGGTCAGAAAGCGACGGCCACGAGGATCCGCTCGTTCCGCCGGTGGCCCGGCCCGGTGCGGACGCGGAAGCCGTTATCGGTGACGGCGACCGATCCGTCTTCGATGGTCAGGGCGGGCCGTTCGGAGCCGGACTGCGAGGCGCGGAAGCGCGCGGCAAGCCGCTCGCCGATGTCGCGCACGCGCCGGCCGCGTTCACGGACGACAGGCCCGGGCACCTTGTCGGCAAGCCCCGTCGCCTCGGTGCCGGGACGATCGAGAGTACGGAAAGACGTGCAGGGACGTGAGCGGGCTGGTCTCGAGGTAATCGCAGAGCCAATCGACGTCCGCATCGGTCTCGCCGGGGAAGCCGACGATGATGTCGGATCCAATCGCGGCATGCGGCAGGCGCTCGCGCAGATGGTCGACGGTGCGGCGGTAGTCGGCGAGCCTGTACGGACGCCGCATGCGCGCGAGCAGTCGATCGCTCGCGTGCTGCAGCGGCAGATGGAACGCGGGCGCGAGACGTCCGGCCTCGGCGAGATCGACGAGCGCAGGCGGCACGTCCGTCGGCTCGAGCGAACCCAGCCGGATGAGCAGCCGGTTCGTGGCGTCCGCGGCGGCTCGCAGGAGCTGATCGAGCGAGGATGGCGGCGTCAAGTCGCGGCCGTACGCGCCGAGGTGCACGCCTGTGAGCGTCACCTCGAGCACGCCGCTGGCCTCGGCCTGCTGCAGCTCTGTGACGAGCTCGTCGATCCGTCGGCTCGTCGATTTGCCGCGCGTGGAAGGAATGATGCAGTAACTGCACTCCTCCTCGCACCCCGTCTGAACTCGAATCGACAGCGCCGTCCGGTCAAGCAAGTACAGCGGTACTACAAGGGGGACTGTCCCCGGAAGGGGGGTGTTGTTCCGAAACGGAACATGGGAGGCAACCAGGGTTTCCTTCTGGGTATTCGGGACGACCGCGACGACGCCCGGGAGGGCTGCGACTTCGTCGGCGCTGCGCGTCGCGTAGCAGCCGGTGACGACAATCCGCGCCGACGGGTTCTCGCGCGCCGCGCGGCGAATCGCCTGGCGCGTGCCTTGATCGGCCGTCGCAGTCACCGAGCAGCTGTTGACGACGATCACGTCTGCCTCGGCAGACGGCACCGCGACGCCGCCACGCGCGCGCAGGTCGCGCTCGATGACCATCGAGTCGGCCTGGTTCACGCGACAGCCGAACGTCAAGATCGAATACTTCATTCCAGTGCCTGGTGCCGGGTGCTCGGTGCCTCGGTGCTCGGTGCCGTGCAGTGCCTGGTGCCCGGTGCGCTGATCCGTGGTCCTGAGCCCGGCAGCCTGATCCCTAGAGCGCCTTCTTCCCGATGTCGCTGCGCGCGAACGCGCCGTCGAAGCGGATCGCGTCCACGCCTGCATACGCCCGCGACATCGCGTCGCGGAACGTCGTGCCCTCGCCGACGACGGTGAGCACGCGACCGCCGGCGCTGACGACGTGGCCGCCCGAGAGTCTCGTGCCCGCGTGAAAGACGCGCACGTCCGCGAGGGCCGCGGCCTGGTCGAGTCCGGCGATCGGCTTCCCGCTCGCGAACTCTCCGGGATAGCCGCCCGACGCCACGACGACGCCGACGCGCTTGCGGCCCGATCCGATGGCCTCGCGCGACGGAAGCGTCCCCGCCGCGACCGACTGCAGCAGCGGCAGCAGCGGCTCGCCGAGCGGCAAGAGGACCTGCGTCTCGGGATCGCCCAGCCGCGCGTTGAACTCGATCACCCTCGGCCCGCGCGCGGTCAACATCAGCCCGCAGTAGAGAAACCCGCGATAGGGATGCCCCTCGGCGCGCATGCCGTCGATCACGGGACGCACGACCTCAGCCGTCACGCGCTCGGCCAGCGCCTCGTCCGCCAGCGGACTCGGCGAGAACGCGCCCATCCCTCCCGTGTTCGGCCCGCGGTCGTCGTCGAACACGCGCTTGTGATCCTGCGCCGTGCCGATCGCCATCGCGCGCTCGCCGTCGGTGAGCACGAAGAACGACACCTCAGGGCCGGTCAGGCACTCTTCGAGCACGACGCGCGCGCCGGCCGCGCCGAAACGGCCGAGGCTCATCATGTCGCGGATCGTCGCCTCGGCTTCCGCCAGATCTGATGCGACCACCACTCCCTTGCCTGCAGCGAGCCCGTCGGCCTTCACCACGAGCGGCCAGCCGAGCGACCCCGATCGCGCCGCGGCGAGCGCGTCGGCTTCCGTCTCCGCGACGACAAATCGCGCGGTCGGGACGCGATGGCGGGCCATGAACTCCTTCGCCCATGCCTTGCTCGTCTCGAGCCGCGCCGCGGCAGCCGTGGGTCCCACAATCGGCAGCCCCGCCTCCTGAAATCGATCGACGACGCCGACCGACAACGGGAGCTCAGGTCCGACCACCGTCAGATCGGTGTCCAAGTGACGGGCGAGTGCCAGCGCGGCGTCAGGGCTCGCCAGATCGAGGGGGTGGTTCGTCGCGACGGCGGCCGTGCCGGCGTTGCCCGGCGCGCAGTGGAGCGTGACGGACGGCCCGGCCAGCGCGGCCAGCATGGCGTGCTCGCGCGCGCCGCTGCCAAGGACGAGGATCTTCACGGGTTGTCGAGTCGCCTAAATGGCTTGTATTGAGTAGGTTGACAGGATCCGCTGCGACTGGCGCGGGGTGCGGGAAATCCCGTATGCGCGTGCTCGGACGCCACGTATAGTTGTGATACGCTAGCACATTCGGCCCAGACGTTTCGGGCCCACGATTGCTGGTTACCAGCCGTAGAGGGGGTGTTTTCACCAGTGGCTGAAGTCAAGGTCCAGGAGGGCGAGTCGATCGAGAGCGCTCTCCGACGCTTCAAGAGAAAAGTGCAGCAGGAAGACATCATCAAGGACATCAAGAAGCACTCGTTCTACTTGAAGCCGGGCGACAAGCGTCGCGCCAAGCAGGCGCTCGCCCGCAAGCGCAACCGCAAGAAGATGCGGCGCGAAGCCGAGTAAACCCCCGAACGCTCGACGGCAGGCCCGAGGGTCTGCGTGTCGAGGCGCATGTTCTGCACGGAGGGCGCCGGTTCAACAGGTAAGTGGGCCGGCGCCCTTTGTTTTTGCACTGCACTCGCGCGTAATTCCCGCGTTGACCGTGGGTGGCGCGTTACGGTAGATTCAAGGCCTTTCGGACGGCGGAGGACTGCTTCCATGGTGATCGAGGAACGGGTCATCGGCGACGTGACGATTCTCGACCTGAAGGGCAAGATGACCCTTGGCGAGGGCGACGAGCTGCTGAAGGACAAGATCAACAGCCTTATCCATCAGGGGCAGAAGAAGTTGCTCTTGAACCTGGAAGGCGTGCCGTACATCGACAGCGCCGGCCTGGGCGAGATCGTGCGGACCTACACGACGGTGAGCCGTCAGGGCGGAAACCTGAAGCTGGTGAACCTCACCAAGCGCATCACGGACCTGCTGTCGATCACGAAGCTGCTCACGGTGTTCGAGACGTTCGACTCGGAACCCGAGGCGCTGAAGAGCTTCCAGGCCGCGAAGGTCTAAGACGGCCATCGCCCTAGCCGTGGGGCGCACGTCTCTGCCCGAACTCGCGGTGTCCAATTCGCCATCCGGCCCGGGATCGGCGGCCGAGCGCTCGACGGCCGCCAATCTCATCATTTCTGATCCGGCCCGGTGAGTGGACGAAGAACCTGTTCGTCTTTGCCGGGCTGCTGTTCGGGCAGCGGCTCACGGATCCGCTCGCGGTCAAACGCGCCGGCCTCGCCTTTCTGATCTTCTGCGCGCTCGCCGGGGTCGTCTACCTGGTGAACGACGTCGCCGATCGCGACCGCGATCGGCAGCACCCGCGAAAGAGAAATCGTCCGATTGCCTCGGGTGCGCTCGGCGTGCCGACGGCGCTTGGCGCCGCCGCGGTGCTCACCGCCTGCGGCCTCGGCGCCGCGTGGTGGCTCGGGCGCGACTTCTTCGCGGTGGCCGCCGGCTATCTGCTGCTGCTCGTGCTCTACTCGGGTCCGCTGAAGCACATCGTGATCATCGACGTGCTGACCATCGCCATCGGGTTCGTGCTGCGCGTGGCGGCCGGCGCGGTCGCCATCGGCGTGCCGATCAGCCAGTGGCTGCTGATCTGCACGATCCTGCTCGCCCTGTTCCTCGGGCTGAGCAAACGCCGCCATGAGATTGTGTTGCTGGCCGACGGCGCCATCGGGCACCGCCGGATTCTCGAGGAATACAGCCCGTATCTGCTCGACCAGATGATTGGCGTAGTCACGGCCTCCACGTTGATGGCCTACATCCTCTACGCCACGAGCCACGAGACGGCTGACAGGTTTGGAACGTCCCTGCTGGGGCTCACGATTCCGTTTCCGCTGTACGGCATCTTTCGCTACCTCTATCTCGTGCACCGCAAAGAGGGTGGCGGAAGTCCCGCGGAACTGCTGCTGAACGATCGACCACTGCTCGCCTGCGTGGCCCTCTGGGCCGTCGGGGTGGCGGTGATCATCTACCGGCCTTTCGGAATCTGACGGCTCCGGCACAACGAGGAGTGCCGATGGCCGAATTCAACGTGCGCGCCGACGCGGTCGACGTCGAGCAGATCATGCGCCAGATCCGCGCCCGCATTCGCGAGAAGCGCGGGGTCGACTACACCGAAGAGCAGATCCAGGAGCTCGCGAAGATCCGCCTGGAGAAGTTCCTGGATCCGAAGGGCGTCCGCTCGGACCTGCTCGAGCAGTTCCGGCAGACCGATCAGCAGGACGTCCCGCCGACGTACGAGTTCGACGACAAGACGCTGATTCGATCGGGCAACCCGCTCATCGCGTTCGTCCGGCGTCTGCTGCAGCCGATCCTCAAGCTGTTCTTCAGCCCGAACCCGCTCGTGCACGCGCTGCACGTGCAGACGCAGATCAACCGCTACCTCCTCGAGCGCGCCCAGCGCGACGTCCTCGTCTACGAGGTCATGCACAACCTCGTCGTCGAGATGACGCGGACGGGCATCGAGGTGAAGAACATGCAGATGCGCGTCGAGTCGGTCAGCAGCCGGCTCGACTTCAACGAGCGCCGCGCGCGGGCGCTCGAAGCCGTTGTGCAGTACCGGCCGGACGCCGTCAGCGAGCGGCCGTCGATGCGGGATCGCGACCGCGACCGCGACCGCGACCAGGGACGGCGGCAGCCTGAACCGGGTCGCCAGGCGGAGCCGGCTGGCGGACAGAGCGCTCAGTCAGCGCCGGCGGCGGTGGATCCAATCACGGGCGGCGACAGCCTGCGATCGCGGCGTCGACGCCGGCGTCGCGGACGCAGGTCGGGTCCGGGGTTTCCGAACGACGAGCGACGAGCGACGAACGGGGAGCAGGAACAGCGAGCGGCGGGCGACGAAGCTCGCGGCGACGAACGACGAACGACGAGCACGAGCGACGAGCGACGAACATGCGCGACGGCGCCGGAGCGACGAGCATCGAGCGGCGACGGAGGACGAGCGCGGCGGCGGCGAGCACGACGCCGCGGGACCCCAGGACGCTGAGTAGTGCGGATAGCTGTCGTCGTTCAGCGCTATGGCGCTGAGATCAACGGCGGAGCGGAGCTGCACGCGCGGTACGTCGCCGAGCACCTGGCGCGGCATGCCGAGGTCGACGTGCTGACGACCTGCGCGCGCGACTACGTGACGTGGGAGAACGAGCTGCGCGCCGGCGTCGAGTCGATCAACGGCGTGCCCGTGCGGCGGTTCCCGGTCGCCCATCCGCGCACGCCGGAGCTCTTCGCGCAGCATTCAGCCACGGTGTTCGATCAGCCGCACTCGCTGCAGGACGAGCTTGCATGGCTCGACAGCGAAGGGCCGACGAGCCCTGCCCTGCTGCGCTACATCGAGACCAACGCCGGCACGTACGACTGGTTCCTCTTCTTCAGCTACCGGTATCACCATGCGTACCACGGCTCGCGCGCGGTGGCGAAGAAGGCCGTCCTGGTGCCGACGGCCGAGCGCGACGCCACGGTGGGACTGGCGATGTTCCCGCCGATTTTCCGCGGGGTACGGGCGCTGATGTTCAACTCGTTCGAGGAGCGGGCGATGCTGCAGCACGTCGCCGGCGCGCGCCTGCCGGGGGTGATCGTCGGAATCGGATCGGAGCTGCCCGAGCGCCCGCAGCCCGAGCGGTTCCGCCAGCGGTTCGGCGTGCAGGATCCGTTCGCCATCTACGTCGGGCGCATCGACGAGAACAAGGGCTGCAAGGAGCTGTTCGCGTTCTTCCAGCAACACATCCGGAACGCGCGCGGCCGGATGCAGCTGCTGCTCATCGGCAACTCGATCCTGCCGGTGCCCGATCACCCGATGATCCGGCACCTCGGGTTCGTGAGCGACGAAGACAAGTTCGACGCGATGGCCGCCGCCGACGTGCTGATCATGCCGTCGTACTACGAGAGCCTCTCGATGGTCGCGCTCGAGGCCTGGGGCCTCGGCACGCCGGTGCTCGCCAATGGCCGCTGCGACGTGCTGAAGGGACAGTGCCTGCGCAGCAACGGCGGCCTCTTCTACGAGAGCTACGCGGAGTTTGCGGAAGCGCTGGGCGCGCTCGCCTCGAGCCCGTCGATTCGGCGCGCGATGGGCCGGAACGGCATGGCCTATTTCCGCCGTCACTACACGTGGCCGGTGATCGAGCGGAAGTACCTGCAGATGTTCGACCAGCTCGCGCGCGAGCCCGAAGGCCAGCAGGCGTCGATGGCGCCGCTGCCAGGCTACTTCGCGCGGCGGAAGAAGGTGCTGCCTCCAGGGACCCAGGTCCTCGCCGGCGTCCCCGAAGGAGCGGTGCTGCAGTGAGCCGCCCTGCCGTCCACCAGGTGCTCGCGACGCTCGGTTACGGCGACGCGATCGGCCACGAGGTGCTCGGGATCCAGCGCGCGCTCCACGGCGCCGGCTACGACTCGGAGATCTTCGTCGAGACCGCCGATCCGCGGGTCGAGGGCCTGACGTACGACTACCGCGATCTGCTGGACGCGAGCCGGCCAGACAACCTGCTGCTGCATCATTTCTCGATCGGATCGCGCGCCTCGCGTGTGGCCTTCGCGCTGCCGGATCGGATGGCGCTCATCTATCACAACATCACGCCGCCGGAGTACTTCGCGGGCATCCACAAGCAGCTCGTCGAGCTCTGCTGGAAGGGACGCCGCGAGCTTGGCGCGTACGTCGATCGCGTGGACCTCGCGCTGGGCGACTCGGAATACAACCGCCAGGAGCTGGAGGCGCTCGGGTTCCCGAACACGGCGGTGCTGCCGGTCGTCCCCGACTTCACGCACCTCGACGGGCCGTCCGACCCGCACGTGGCCGCGGCGTTCGACGACGAGTGGACGAACATTCTCTTCGTCGGGCGCATCGTCCCGAACAAGAAGATCGACCAGCTCGTCCGAATCTTCCACGCCTACAAGACCCGCATCAATCCGCGGTCGCGCCTGCTGCTCGTCGGCGCCTACAGCGGCCTCGAGACGTACCTGGCGTCGGTCAACGGCCTCATCGCGAGCCTCGGCGTCACGGACGTGCACTTCGCCGGCCACGTGACCGACGAGGAGCTGATCGCCTACTACGACGTCGCGGATCTCTTTCTCTGCGCCAGCGAGCACGAGGGCTTCTGCGTGCCGCTGATGGAGGCCTTCTACAAGCAGATCCCCGTCGTCGCGCTCGCCGCCACTGCGGTGCCCGCGACGATGGACGGCGGCGGCGTCTTGTACGAGGACCGCGACCCGTTTCGTGTGGCGGCGCTCGTCGACGCCGTGCTGTCGGACGGCACGCTGTACGACCGGGTCATCGCGTCGCAGGACGCCGCGGTCGCGCGATTGGCGGCCAGGGATTTTCCGGGACTGCTGCTGCGCTTCGTGGAGCAGACGCTCGCGTCGCCGCGCGCAACGGCGCCGAAGGTGGCGTTCGACTTCTGGGATCAGCTCACGGCGTACGAGCGGCTGGAAGAGCTGCGCCTGTTCCGCCCGGGGATTTACAAGGGACTGCCGGAAGGCAGTAGGCAGTAGGCAGCAGTAGGGCGCGACTTCAGTCGCGCCAGGCGGTAGTCCGTAGTCCGTAGTCTGAAGTCCGTAGTCTGATGATCATCAACCAGTGGATCCCGGCGGCGCATCGAGGCGATGCGGTGGGCGACTCGGCTCGCAAGACCCGGGATCTGCTTCGCCGCCTCGGCCACCGGTCGGAGATCTACGCGCTGACGATCGACGAGGACATGCGCGACGAGGCGCTGCCGTTCTCGCTCGACGCGTCGCGCGGCGGTGACGTCACGATCTTCCACTACGCGCTGCCCTCGCCGATGACGGCGGCGTTCGCCGGGCTCCCGCGCGGGCGTGTGCTCCAGTATCACAACGTCACGCCGGCGCGGTTTTTTGCCGACTTCAGCCCCGGCGTGTTTCGCATCGCGGCCCACGCGCGGCAGGACCTCGCGAGCCTCGTCGACCACACGGACCTCGCGCTGGGCGTGTCGGACTTCAACCGGCGTGAGCTCGAAGCGCTGGGATTCCGGCATACGGCCGTCCTGCCGATCGCCCTCGACCTGACACGAATCACCGAGGCGGCACCCCATCCCGTCCTCGAGAAGATCCTCGGCGACGGCCTCACCAACTTCCTCTTCGTCGGCCGCGTGGTCCCGAACAAGCGGATCGAGGACATCCTGCGGCTGGCCGAGGTCTACAAGCGGTCGATCGACGCGTTCTACCGCTTCGTGTTCGTCGGACGGGCCGAAGGAATGCCGCGCTACTACGCCGCGGTCCGCGCGCTGGCGGCGCGTTTCAAGATGCTGCCGGAGCGGTTCCTGTTCGTCGGCGCCGTCACCGACTGGGAGCTTGCGGCGTACTACCGGACGGCCAGCGTGTACCTGTCGCTGAGCGAGCACGAGGGGTTCGCGGTGCCACTGCTCGAGGCGATGGCCGCGCGCGTGCCCGTGTTCGCGTACGACTCGAGCGCCATTTCCGAGACGCTCGGCGGGGCCGGCGTGTGCTGGTCGCCGAAGGACCTGGAGTTCGCCGCCGAGCTGCTGGGGCAGGTCGCCTTCGACCGCGATCTTCGCGAGAAGGTCATCACCCGTCAGCTGGCGCGGCTCGACGATTTCAGCGAGGCGCACTTTGTAGACCGTCTACAAAGTGTCGTGCAGTTCGCGGAGACCCATCAGTGAGACTTGCGTTCATCGTTCAGCGCTACGGCACCGAGATCCTCGGCGGCGCCGAATATCTGTGCCGGCTCATGGCCGAGCGGGTCGCGCAGAAGCACGACGTCGATGTCATCACGACGTGCGCGCGCGACTACGTCACCTGGAAGAACGAGTATCCCGAGGGGACGGATCGGATCCGCGGCGTGACGGTCCGCCGCTTCGCCGTCTCGGAAACGCGTGACATCGCGGCGTTCAACCAGTTCTCGGACTGGATCTTCACCAACGCCCACACGCGCGACCACGAGATGGAGTGGCTGCGGAAGCAGGGGCCCTGGTCGCCCGCGCTCATCGAATACCTGCGCCGCCAGCACCAGCAGTACGACGCGCTCATCTTCTTCACGTATCTCTACGCGCCGACGGTGCTCGGCCTCTCGATTGCCCCCGGCAAGAGTGTGCTGGTGCCGACGGCGCACGACGAGCCCGCCATCCATCTCGACATCTACAAGGAAGTCTTCGCGACGCCGACCGGCCTCGCGTACCTGACAGACGTCGAGCGGCGCTTCGTGACGTCGCACTTCACGCTGCGGGCGATCGTGGAAGAAACCGTCGGCTGCGGCGTGGATTTGCCGCACGACTCGCAGGCAGACGCCCAGGCGGACGGGCCGGAGCCGGGCCTGCACGACGAGCCCGATCTCGCGGACGCGAAGGACGCCGAGCCGCTGCCGGATCACATCGCCGGCCGCGGCGCGATGTTCCGCCGGCGCCACCGTCTCTACGGGCCGTTCGGGCTCTACGGCGGCCGGATCGATCCCGGCAAGGGCTGTGAGGAGCTGATCGAGTACTTCAGCAGCTACGTGCAGGCCGGCGGCGACGCGTCGCTGGTGCTGATGGGCGTGAAGCTGATGCAGTTGCCCGAGGAGCGCTGGCTGCGATTCGCAGGGCTGCTCTCAGAGCGCGAACGCCTCCAGGCGCTCGAAGCCGCGACGATCGTCACCGTCCCGTCGCCGTACGAGAGTCTCTCGCTGCTCGCGCTCGAGGCATTCGCCGTCGGAACGCCGATCCTCGCCAACGCGCGCAGCGAGGTGCTCGTGGATCACTGCCTGCGCAGCAACGCGGGGCTCTTCTACGCCGACCGCGACGAGTTCGTCGAGGCGCTGAAGCTGCTGCTGTCCGATCACGAGCTGCGCGAGGCGATGGGCCAGAACGGCCGGGAGTACATCCGAAAGAACTACCGGTGGGACGTCGTGCTCAACAAGTTCGAACGGATACTCGGCGAAGATCCGGAAGTAGGGCGTAGTGCTGCAGTGCTGCGGTGCTGAAGTGCGGCGCCTGACGGCCTGCGCTACTGCAGCACTGACGGCACCGCGGCACTGCAGCACTGCAGCACTGCAGCACTGCACTACTCGTCCGCAAAGCCTGCCGCGGTGCGCCGCCCGCCGGACGGCGTGAGGCTTGGCGCCGCCGGGCCGTTCGGGCCGTTGTGGCCGTTGTCGTCCGGCGACGACGATCCGGATCGCCCGCGCGACGTCGCCGCGGACGGATGTCGTACCGCTTGATCATCTCGTTCAGCGTCGTCGGCTTGATGTGCAGCAGCTCCGCCGCGCGCTTCTGGACGCCGCCGGCCGCCTCGAGCGTCGTCTCGATGAGGCGCTTCTCGAAGTCGGTGATGACCTCCTTGAACGAGATGCCCTCGGGCGGCACGTTGACTTCCGGAATCTGGAACGCAGGCGTCTTGCGGACGTGATCCGGGATCAGGTCCGTCCCGATGCGCGGGCCATTCGTGAGGACGACCGCGCGCTCGATGACGTTCTCCAGCTCACGCACGTTGCCCGGCCAGTCGTACTCCATCATCAGATCGAGCGCCTCGGGCGCGAGCTCGAGACCGGGCCTGAGATTCTCCTCGCCGTACTTGTGCAGGAAGTGCTGGACCAGCGACGGGATGTCCGATTTCCTGTCGCGCAGCGGCGGCAGCTCGATGCTGATGACGTTCAGCCGGTAGTAGAGGTCCTCGCGGAAGCGGCCATCCTCCACCATGCGGCGGAGATCGACGTTGGTGGCGGCGATGATCCGCACGTCCACCTTGATCGTCTCCATCCCGCCGAGGCGCATGAACTCGCGCTCCTGCATCGCGCGCAGCAGCTTGGCCTGCGTCTCGAGCGGGATGTTCCCCATCTCGTCGAAGAAGATGCTGCCCTTGTCGGCCAGGTCGAACAGGCCCTTCTTCGGGTAGACGGCGCCGGTGAACGCGCCCTTCACGTGCCCGAAGAGCGTGGACTCCAACAGGTCGGGCGGCAGGTTGCCCGAGTTGACCGTGACGAACGCGCGGTCGGCCCGCGGCGAGTTCGCGTGAATCGCCCGCGCGACCAGTTCCTTGCCGGTGCCGCTCTCGCCCTGAATCAGGATCGTCGACCGGCTCGGCGCGGCCTGGATGATCAGGTCGAAGACCTGCCGCATCCTCTGGTTGCGGCCGATGATGTTCGCGAACTTCTGATACTGCTCCTGCACCGTACGGCGGAGCAGGCGGTTCTCGCGCACGAGCCGGTTCCGCTCGAGCGCGTTCCGCACGACGATCAGCACCTCGTCGTTCTTGAACGGCTTGGTGATGTAGTCGAGCGCGCCGCGCTTCATCGCCGCAATCGCCGTCTCGACCGAGGCGAACGCGGTGATCATCAGGACGGGCAGATCCTCGGCGACCTTGCGCAGCTCGTCGAGCGCGGCCAGGCCGTCCATGCCGGGCAGCATCAGGTCGACGATCGCCGCGTCGAACGGGATCGAGCGCGCCAGATCGATGCCTTCCTCGGCGCTCGAGGCCAGACGGACCGAGTACCCCTCGCGCGTGAGGAGGGCCTCGAGAATCTCGCGCATGATCTCTTCGTCGTCGATCACGAGGATGGAAGCTGTGGTGCTCATGCTCTCTTCTCGCGCGTCTGCCTGAAGGATTCAGACACCGGCAGCCGCAAGGTGAACCGTGTGCCCTGGCCGACCGCGCTCTCTACCTGCATCGCTCCGTCGTGCTCGCGGATGATGCCGTAGGCGATCGACAGCCCCAAACCCGTGCCCTGCCCGATTGATTTCGTGGTGAAGAACGGATCGTAGATGCGCGAAAGATGCTCGCTCGGAATGCCGGAGCCCGGTGTCGGCGACCTCGATGATGACCTGGTTGTCGGCGATGCGCGTGGACACCGCGAGCCAGCCGCCCCGCGGCATGGCGTCGCGCGCATTGAGGAACAGGTTCAACAGCACCTGCTGCAGCTTGTACTCGATGCCGTCGACCACCGGCGGCTTCGGCGCCAGCTCGCGGCGGATCATCACCTTGCCCGTCTCGAGCTGGTGCTCGAGCAGCCCGAGCACGTCGTTGACGACCGCGTTCATGTCGACGGGGGCGCGGTCGGTCGGCGCCGCTCCGCTCTGACGGGAGAGGTTGAGCAGCCCGTTGACGATCTTCGCGGCGCGGAACGTCTGCCGCTCGATCTTCTCGAGCAGCCGCGTCTTCGGATCCTCGGGGTTCGCTCCCTCCAGCAGCATCTGCGTGAAGCTCGCGATGCCGGTCAGCGGAGTGTTGACCTCGTGCGCGACGCCGGCCGCAAGCAGGCCGATCGACGCCATCTTCTCCGACACCTGCAGCTGCTCCTCGAGCTTCACGCGCGCGCTGACGTCCTCGACAATCAGCACCGACCCGCTCACCTCGATCGCGTCGTCGCGATGCTGGCGCAGCGGAACGATGGTGACGTTCAGCAGCAGGCGATCGTCGGCGCCGCGGTGCGAGACGAGCGGCACGCGATAGAGGGTCGCGCCCTCGGGATGCACCTTGAGCGCCGCGGTGACCGCCTCGACGAAGTTCGTGTCGAAGACCTCGTCCAGTTTCCGGTTGACCGCCGACTGCGCCTTGACGCCGTAGAGGTCCTCGATCGCGCGGTTCCACCAGAGAATCCGGCCCTCGCGATCCGAGACGACGAGACCGTCGTCCAGCGACTGCAGGACGTTCTCGTTGAACTCGCGGAGCCGATCGATCTCACCGGCCTTCTGGTGCAGCTGCCGATAGAGGCGGCCGTTCTCCAGCGCGGTCGCGACCTGCCCGGCGACGGCGCCCAGCAGCGCCATGTCTTCGCTGCTCAGCGGCTCGGCGCTCTCGTTGCGGCCGAGCGCAAGCACGGCGATGGTGCCTTCCTTCGCGACGCACGGCACGAAGTAATAGAGGCCCCAATCGCGCCAGTACTCGATCTCTTCCTCGGTGAAGCGGCGCATCGACAGCGGATCGTCGAGCGCGATGACGTGCCCGGCCTCGAGACGGCCGCCGAGCCCTGAGCGGCGCGCCAGCTCCGGCGGCTTCATGGCAAAGCCCGCGGCACGCAGCGGCGCGTAGTCGCCCGAGTTTTCGTCGGCGAGGAACAGCACCATGCGGTCGGCGCCGAGCGTCTCCATGACGCGCGTCACCAGCCGTTCGGCCAGGCGATCGAGATCGAGGTCCGCGTTCAGGTCGCGCGCGAAGCCGACGAGCGCCTTGCGGTAGTCATACCGGTCGCGATAGAACGCGCGATCGACCGCCGCCTGAATCGCGTTCTTGACCGGGCTCGCCGCCAGCAGCACCACGAGCGTCGCCAGGATCGCGATGACCCACTGCTGGCCGCCGCCGCCCGACAGCCCTTCCGTCGCCACGCGCATCAGGACCAGGTAGAGTCCCGCGATGGCGCCGACTGCCGCCGCCCAGACGAGCATGCGGCGGACGATGACCTCGACGTCCATCAGCCGGTAGCGCACGATCGCCGACGCGAACGCCAGCGGCACGAGGCTCAGCGGCACCGCCGAGAGCTCCATCGTCAGCGACGGCGTGAGACCGACGGCCCACGGCACCGCATAGCCAACGGCGAACGGCAGCGCGCCAAGCGCCGTGCCCCACACAATCCACCGCAGCTGACGCCGTGCGGTCACCGAGCGCACGTGCCCGAACGCGTGGACCAGCACCGCGAGGCCGCCCGTCAGGCAGAGCGAAAAGTGCAGCGGGTCGACGCGATCGAGAATCCCGAGGACGTGCGTGAAGAACGTCGGGTCCACCGGCGCTCGGGCCACCGCGACGACGCGCGCGAGGCCGAGCAGCGCCGCCGGCAGATACAGGAGCGGCAGCAGCCGATGCCCCATCGGGCTGCGGACCCAGCTGCGCGGCCGCTCGGGGAACTCGAGCGTGAAATGCAGGAAGAGCGGCGGCAGCAGCAGAATCGACACGGCGTCGGCCCAGTAAAAGACCCAGTCGAGCCGATCGAGCCGCCCGTTGAACGAGAACGTGAATGCGCCGAAGAACGCGAGACAGAGCCAGAAGAAGTGCAGCGTCGCTTCGTCACCTGGACGGCGATACCGCACCGCGGCGCCGACAATCAGCGTGAAGATGCCGACGGCCGCGAGCACGTAGTAGAGCGCCGTGTTCCCACGCGACAGCGGCGCGAGCGTGATCGCGCGAGTCTCGCGGCTCTGCAGGCGCAGGATCGTGTACGCGAGGCGCTCGCCGTTCTGGCTGGTGTGGAGGATGCTGACGATGTCGGCAGGCTTCTCGACAGGACGCGACTCGATCGCGAGCAGGATGTCGCCGGACTTCACGCCCGCGTCGTCGCCGGGACCGCCCGGCGCGACTTCCGCGGCGCTGACGCCATTCGATCCCGCGACCCAGAGAATGCCGTCTTCGACTTCGTTCCAGGTCGCGCGCAGGGCGATGTTCGCGAGGCCCAGACCGAGCAGCGTCGCGACAAACGTCGCCGACGCCAGCGACCGGATCCATCCGGCAGCCTGCCGCCAGCCACGAGCCGGCGCAACGTCCGACTGCATCTCCTTGAGACTCAAACGATTACGCCCCGTCCAACCTGTATGTCCATAGCAAGCCGCGTTCCGGTACTGCGGCTGGCTCGTGCTACGGCAAGTCTCATCGAATCAATCATTTGTGCGACACGATTGAGAGCGGCCCTGATGCCGATTCAATCGGCCGTATAGGCGGTCCAACCTTTCGGATACGCAAATTTCGCGTAGAGAACTACCGTCGGGTTGGATTTCCCGTTCGACTCGCACGCAATTCGCTCGTTAGAAGCGCAGGGTGAGCCCGCCGACGATGCGCTTGGGCGGGCGCGTGACCATGAGCTCGTCGTACACCGACGCGTCGTCGGAGGCGTCGTGGAAGAGATTGCGGACGCCGACGAGCATCTCCCAGTGCGCGCTGGAGAAGTCCATGAACGGCAGCGACTGGCTCACCTGCACGTCGAACCGCGCCGCGAGCATCGGACCGAGCGCGCCGACGGCGCCGCCGGCGTAGCCGTTGCTGATGCGGTACAGCGCGACGACGTGCGTCTCGGTGACCGGCACCAGGGTGTCGATCGCGGCGGTCACGTCCTGCACGCGTTCGTTCTGACGCGCGACACCCGGCAGGCGCAGCGAGACCATGTCGCTGTCTGATGTCGACTGCCATTCCGCGGTCGTCACCGTGTAGTCGACCGAGCCGTGGACGCGCTCGCCGATCACCTGGCGGAGGCTCACCGTCCAGCCGCGCGCGGCGACGTCACCCACCGAACCGACGTAGTAGTGACCGAGGTCCGCGGCCTGCCGTTCGACGTTGCCGAGGCCGAACAGCGTCACCATCTGATCGTCCGTGTCCTGCCGGAACGCGCGCACGCCGAGGACGGTCGTCGGCGAGAGATCCTGCTCGGCGGTCACGTCGAACGTGACGGTCCGCTCGGGCGTGAAGGCCGTCCCGGCGATCGGCGCGAACGTCCGCTCGGGCGGCAGCCACGTCCCCGCGACCATCGAGGGCGAGAACTCCTCGGCGCCCGGGGCGATCTCGCGCTGGCCCGCGCCGACCGTGAGGCGCAGTGTCGTCGTCGGCGCGATCGTGAGGCGCGCACGCGGGCTGAACAGCGCGTTCTCGATGTAGCCGTACTTCGCGTATTCGCCGCCGTAGGTCAGCGACACGCGCGGGCGCGATCGTCCACGCGTCGAAGGCATAGAGCACCGCGGCGAAGCGATTGCCGTCGGTCATGGTCGAGAGCGCGGCCGGGTTCGTGCCGTCGTAGCGCTGCAGCGAGTACGACATGCCCGTGCTGTAGGCGTGCCGCGCCGGCATGTGCGTCACGTAGGAACCCGACACCATCCAGCCCGCGATGTCACCCTGCGACATCGCGCCCTGCACCGACCAGTCGCCGTGGCGTCCGGCCGACGAGCCGAGCGACACCTGCGCGACGCTGCGCGCGAGCGTGTTCGTCGACATGAGCTGCATCGGGCTGTCGAAGGCGCTGCTCGTGAGCAGGTTCAGCTGTCCGTTGAGCGGGAAGTCAGTCAGCAGGCTCGACGCGAACCGCATCATGGTGTCGGCCTCGCTCCGGCGATTGAACGCGTCCGCGGCGGCCTGATCGAAGTCGCCGTCCGACGTCTCGCCGGCGATCACCTGCTCGGTCGCGTCCTGCAGCACGCTGCGCTTCAGGTGACGAATGCGCCACGCGACCTCGCCGTGGTCGTCGTCGCCGCCCGAGGCCGACGACGGCGCGGGACGCAGCACGGGCTCGTCGCCGACGATGCCGGCTTCGTAGATCGGACGGGGATCGTCGTTGACCGGCTCGAGGAACGCCGCCGGCTGCGGCTTCAGCAGGAACGACCACGTCGTGCCCACACCGGGCGTCGCGAGGACGACGAGCGAGCGGGCGGAGAGATAGCCGGCGCGGTGGACGCGCACGAGATAGTCGCCGGCCGGCAGCGACGACAGATCGCAGCGGCCCGTCTTGTCGGTCACGCCGGTCGCGATGCGCTTGCCGACGGCGGTGACGATCGCGTCGACCGACGGGACGGCCGTTGCCGTCGCGGACGAACGCGACGATGGTGCCGCCGGGCAGGGCGCGGACCCCGGTTGAATGCGCCGAGTACGCGGGTAACTGTCCGTCCGGACCGGCGGCGAAGGCTGGGCGAGCCTCACCCGCAAGACCGACGACCACCGCCACGACGATCAGGCCGGAGAGCGTCTTCATAGCGCGCACCTGGGGGATGCGCATTTCGACGGCCCCGATGGGCCGCCGGAACGCGGGCCTTATTGCACCTGCGGCGCGACCGTGAACGTCACGTCGCGCGTAATCGACTTGCCCGACACCTTGTCGGCCACCTTGATCTCGAGGTGGTAGTCCCCTTCCGGGAAGCTGGCGAGCGGCACCTGCAGGCTGCCCGGCAGCTGATGGCCAGCCGCCAGATCGAACTGCGGCGGCAACGTGGTCGCGTTCAGCTCCTGGGGATCCGTCTTGTTGAAGTACTTGTCGCCCGACGCCGTCTTCTGGCTGAAGTTGTAGTCGACCGTGACGTTCGGCTTCTTCGTCCCGGGATCGATCTGCGCGCCGTAGATCCAGAACACGATGTTCAGGTCGTCGGTCTTGGCAAACTTGTTCGTCTCCGACGGCGTGATCTTCATCTGTCCGAAGGTGTAGGGGTTCTCGCGCTGCTTCTCCGGCGAGATCGCGGCCTGCAGCACGTCCACCTTGTCGGCGACGATCACCGAGCTCGTCGTGAGCTCGTCGCCGAGCGACGGCACGGCGAGCTCCCTCTTGATGACCGTCACGCGGGCCTTGGGGCCGGCAGGGGCCTCGGCCGTCGCGGGCGCCGCCATCTCGGCCTGTGCCTTCTGCGCCGGCGTCTTCGTGTCGGTGGCGGCGACGCGGCGCCGCGCGCTGGCGGAGGCCGATGTAGAGGTCGTAGTCGCCCGGCTCGATCGAGAGAGCGCCCGTCACCTTGTAGGCCTTCGCGGCCGACGGACCGGCGGGCAGATCGACCACCCAGGAATCTTCCCAGCGATACCGCGAGTGCGCCGGGGCGGCCTTGGCGTTCTTGCTCTTGTCGGCGGGCGCGGCGGCGGCAGGCGCAGCCTCCGGGCCCGTGGCGCCCTTGGGCGCCATCCGCGTCGAGATCACCAGCGTCTTGGTCGGTGATCTTGTCGCGGTTGATCAGAAGCTGGAACGGCACGTAGACCTTGCCCTCCTGGCCCTTGATGACGTCGTTTCGGAACTCAATCGTCGGGCTGTCCTCGGCCGCCACGGGCTCGACCTTCAGGTCAGTGGCGGTCGCGCCGCTCGAGACGTCGTAGGTCGACGTGCCGTAGCCGCTCTGGATGCCGCCGGTCCCGTCCATCGCGTGGTCCATCACCACCCAGACGGGGGTGAGGTCCGCGGTCGGAACCTGGCTGTCGGCCTTGTCCTTCTTCTCTTGTGCAGCGGCCGCCGCGGCGAAAACCACGCCTGCGACAGCCACGGTGGCAAACCTGCGGAAGACGGTCATTCGGTCCTGCGGATAAGGGCCCCGGACACCTCTGCCGGGATGGTCGATCATAGGTCCGGGGCGGACGGCAAGTCAAACTGTAGCAAGGCCTAAGCGGCCCCTGCGTGGTATGATTCCGGTCTCGCGCCTGCCGCCGGGTTGGACCCGTCCGGACAGGCCGCAGGCGGCGATGCTGGAAGACACCCTCGTCATCGTGCTGGCGGGCGGCGTGGGCGAGCGGCTCTATCCGCTCACCAAGGAACGCGCCAAGCCGGCGGTGTACTTTGGCGGGCCCTACCGGATCGTCGATTTCCCCCTCAGCAACTGCATAAACTCCGGCCTGCGCAGGATTTTCATCGCCACGCAGTACAAGTCGCTCTCGCTCAACCGGCACATCCGGCAGGGCTGGAACGTCGTCTCCGAAGAGCTGGGCGAGTTCATCGAGATCCTGCCGCCGCAGAAGCGGGTCAGCGACAACTGGTACCTGGGGACGGCCGACGCGGTCTACCAGAACCTCTACTCGCTCCAGCGTGAGGGGCCGCGCCACGTCATCATCCTGTCGGGCGACCACGTCTACAAGATGGACTACGCCAGGATGCTCCAGTTCCACATCGAGCGGAAGGCGGCGGCGACCCTGGCGACGCTGGAGGTCCCGATTGCCGACGCGCACCGGTTCGGGATCCTGACGGTCGACGATCAGGACCGGGTGATCGGCTTCCACGAGAAGCCGAGCCAGGCGGCGCCGATGCCCGGCTCGACCGACGCGTGCCTGGCGTCCATGGGCGTCTACGTGTTCGAGACCGAGGCGCTGATTGCGGCGCTCGAGGAAGACGCGCGGCACGACACGCATCACGACTTCGGCAAGAACATCATCCCGGGCATGTTCCCGAGCCAGCCGGTCTACTCGTACGCGTTCTACGACGAGAACAAGAAGTCGGCGAAGTACTGGCGCGACATCGGCACCATCGACGCCTACTACGAGGCGAACATGGACCTCTGCCACGTCAACCCGGAGTTCAACCTGTACGACCCGGAGTGGCCGCTGCGCACGTACATGGAACAGGCGCCGCCGGCGAAGTTCGTGTTCGACGACGACGACCGGCGCGGGATGGCGCTGGACTCGATCATCTCGTCGGGCTGCATCATCTCGGGCAGCAAGATCACCGGCAGCGTGCTGTGCCCGAACGTCCGCGTGCACAGCTACTGCTCGATCGAGAAGTCGATCCTGATGCCGGGCGTGCGTGTCGGGCGTCACACGAAGATCAGGAACGCCATCATCGACCGCGACGTGCTCATCCCGCGCGGCGCGGTCATCGGGTTCAACGCGGAGGAAGATCGCCGGCGACACACGGTCAGCGAAGGCGGCGTGGTGGTCGTCACGGTGGACGACGAGCCGCTCATCGGTCCGGTCGCCGAAGAGGTAGTCCAGGTCGATCAGGTCGATCAGGTCGAGCAGGTCGATCGGGTCGAGCGGGTCTGGCAGGTCGATCAGGTCAGGGCGGGTCACAGCTCCCTTCATATGTAGCGCAGGCCTTGAGGCCTGCTTCTGTTCATCGCTCTCATCACAAATACACCGCAACTCGGAGGCACTCAGTGAACATCGCGAAAGTACATGGCCGCGAGATTCTCGACTCGCGCGGCAATCCCGACGGTGGAAGTGGAAGTGACGCTCGACGGCGGCGCGGTCGGCCGCGCCATGGTGCCCTCGGGCGCGTCGACGGGCGAGCGCGAGGCGCTCGAGCTGCGCGACGGCGACAAGGGCCGCTATCTCGGCAAGGGCGTGACGAAAGCCGTGGCCAACGTCAACGGCGAGCTGGCGAAGGCGGTCGTCGGCAAGGCCGCCGACCAGCGGGCCGTGGACGAGGCGATGATCGCGCTCGACGGGACGCCGACGAAGAGCCGCCTCGGCGCCAACGCGCTGCTCGGCGTCTCGATGGCCGTGGCGCGCGCCGCGGCGGTCGCGGCCAGGAAACCGCTGTACGTGCACCTGGCGTCGCTGAACCCGGCCTGGGCCTCGGCCTCGACGCACGTGCTGCCGGTGCCGATGATGAACATCCTCAACGGCGGCGCGCACGCCGACAGCAGCGTGGACGTGCAGGAGTTCATGGTGATGCCGGCCGGCGCGCCGTCGTTCGCCGAGGCGCTGCGCGCCGGCGCGGAAATCTTCCACGCGCTGCGTGGCATCCTCAAGGCGCAGGGCCTCTCGACCGGCGTCGGCGACGAAGGCGGCTTCGCGCCAAGCCTCAAGGCGAACCGCGACGCGCTCGACGTCGTCATGGACGCCATCGGCAAGGCGGGCTACAAGGCCGGCACGGACGTGTTCATCGCGCTCGACGTCGCGTCGAGCGAGCTCTGGAAGGACGGGCAGTACGTCTTCAAGAAGTCGGGTGAGGCCACGCGCACGCCCGACCAGATGGTCGAGATGTACGCCGACTGGGTGAAGCACTACCCCATCGTCTCGATCGAGGACGGCAATGCCGAGAACGACTGGGCGGGATGGAAGGCGCAGACGACGGCCCTCGGCGGGAAGGTACAGCTCGTCGGCGACGACCTGTTCGTGACGAACCCGGAGATCCTGAAGAAGGGCATCGACGAGCACGTCGGCAACGCGATTCTGATCAAGCTGAATCAGATCGGCACCGTGACCGAGACGCTCGACTGCGTGCTGATGGCGCAGAAGGCCGGCTACGGCGTGATCATCTCGCATCGCTCGGGCGAGACCGAAGACACCACCATCGCGGATCTCGCCGTCGCCACCAACGCGGGTCAGATCAAGACCGGCTCGGCGAGCCGCACCGACCGCGTCGCGAAGTACAACCAGCTGCTCCGGATCGAGGAGGAGCTGGGGAGCAAGGCGAAGTTCGCGGGGAAGGCCGCGATCAAGGGACTGAAATAGACTCCATGCCTGGTGCTCGAGTGCCAGGTGCTTAGTGCGGTGCCGGTGCAGGTGCCAGGTGCGCACCAGGCGTGCGGCACATGGCACCGCACGAGGCACAGAGCACCATAGCACAAGGCACTGACGGTCAGGATTCACGTATGCACAAATTGGTGTTGTTGCGTCACGGCGAAAGCACCTGGAACAAAGAGAACCGCTTCACGGGCTGGACCGACGTCGATCTCTCGGAGACCGGCCTTTCTGAAGCGAAGGCGGCGGGACAACTGCTGAAGGACGGCGGCTACGTCTTCGACGTCGCCTACACGTCCATGCTGACGCGCGCGATCAAGACGCTCTTCTACGCGCTCGACGGCCTGGGGCTGCTCTGGATTCCGGTCCTCAAGGACTGGCGGCTGAACGAGCGGCATTACGGCGCGTTGCAGGGGCTCAACAAGGCCGAGACCGCGCAGAAACACAGCGAAGAGCAGGTCAAGATCTGGCGGCGAAGCTACGACATCCCGCCGCCGCCGCTGACGGCTGACGACCCGCGCCACCCCTCGCACGACCCGCGGTACGCGGCCATCGATCCGCACAAGCTGCCGGCGACCGAGTGCCTCAAGGACACCGTGGCGCGCTTCCTGCCGCTTTGGCACGCGGAGATCGCGCCGGCGATCAAGAAGGGCAAGCGAGTGCTCATCGCGGCGCACGGCAACTCGCTCCGGGCGCTGGTGAAGTATCTCGACAACCTCCCCGACGCCGACATCGTCGAGCTGAACATCCCGACCGGAATCCCGCTCGTCTACGAGCTGGACGACGATTTGAAGCCGATCAAGAGCTTCTACCTGGGGGATCCGGATGCCGCCAAGCGGGCGGCGGAGAGGGTCGCGGCGCAGGCGGCGGGGAAGAAGTAGGCACTCGCTGCGCTCGGGCGAGGCCGGGCTTCGCACGGCGGAGCCGCTTCGCGGCAGCCCTGCCGTCGAGCCGTAGTGCGCCGGCCCATGCCGCTATAGCCCGGCCTCATTCCGGCGCCACCTGGAACTGCTCCAGCTTCCCGTCCGGCATCGTGAACGTCGTGATGCGGACGGTCTCCTTCGAGTACACCGCGCGGAAGCTGCGGAACGTCATCCCGCCTCGAAGCGACTGCCCCTCCTGCGTCACGCCGGTCGGCTCGCCGAGCGGACCGAGGCTCGACTGAAAGTCCTTCAGCGCCTGCGGCGAAAAATAGAAGCTCGCGTTGTCGGTCAGCAGGCTCCGGTCGATCGTGCCCTTCTGCAGGCCGGCGAGGATCTGCTTCGCCTGTGCCAGCGGCGCCTGCTCTGACGGCGGCGCGAGCAGCAGCTGCGAGATCTTGTTCGCGGCGATGCCGGACGCGCCGCTCGCGTCGAGGTTCACCAGCACGACGACGGCGATCTTGTCGTCCGGGTAGACGCCGTTGTACGCGGTGAAGCCCGAGACTTCGCCGGTGTGCACGATCAGCCGATGGCCGCCGGCCATCCGCACGCTCACGCCGAGGCCGTAGCTCGTGCCCGCGCCGTTGGCGAGGAGCGTCTCGGTCTCGAGCGCGCGATACGACTCGGGCTTCAGCACCGACTGCTGGATCAGCGAGATGTCCCACGTCGCGAGATCGGATGCGGTCATCGCGAGCTCGCCGGCCGCGAAGATCCAGCCGCGGCCTTCCTTCGGTGCCGGCCGCACCGGAGCCGTCGCCACACGCGTGTAGCGCGCCGCGTCGGACGGTCCGAGCGCCGCCTCGTCGATGTTCTGGATCGTCGCCATGCCGAGCTTCGAGAAGATGCGCTGCTGCAGGAAGTCGAAGAGCGGCTGCCCGGACACCTTCTGCACGACCAGGCCGACGATCACGTAGTTCGTGTTGCTGTACTGCCACTGCGTTCCCGGCTCGAAGTCGAGCGGGATCCTGGCCCAGCGGCTGACGATCTCGTCCGGCGTGACGGGCTTCAGCATGCCGGGCATGACGTAGTCCTGCGGCCAGTAGTCCTGGTACCCGGAGGTCATCGAGAGCAGCTGTCGCAGCGTGACGTCGCCGCCGCGCGTCAGCCCGGGCACGAACTTCTCGACCTTGTCGTCGAGCGACAGCTTGCCCTCCTCCGCGAGCAACAGGATCGCGGACGCCGCGAACTGCTTGCTGACCGATCCGATGCTGTAGCGCATCGCCGCCGTGGCCGCGGTCTTCGTCTCCACGCTGGCGAGGCCGTACGCGTGCGCGTAGGCGAGCTGGCCGTCCTTGACGACCGCGATGGAGGCGCTCGGCGCGCCAGTGCTCTTGAGCGCATCGGCCACCGCGGCGTCGATCTTCGCCGTCAGATCGGCGGGCAGCGTCGTCTGGGCCGTGGCGGCGGCTGACACGCACAGCAGCCATGCGGTGAACAGAAGAAGTCGTCGCATGCGCGCCATGCTACCATCCGGCACCGACTGCAGACTCCGGACTTCGGACTACGGAAGCCGAGACAGTAGGCGCGGCTTCAGCCGCGCCACGCACGGTCTGTCGTCTGTCGTCCGTAGCCGACTCCGTGTTCGACTCCTTTCTCTCCGCCGCTCGTGAACGGTACCTCGCTGACCTCACTCAGCCGGAGCTGACGCGAGCGCTGCGCGCGCTGTCGTCGATCTACGTCGAGCGCCGGTCGAAGCTCGCGTCAGGCGACGCCATGGGGACGGCGGGCAAGCGCGCAGCCTTCGCGCTCTTCTACGGGCCGCTGCACTTCCTGACCGTGCGCGAGATCGCGCGCGCGCTGACTGCGTCGTCCAGGGCGTCAACCCAGGTGGTCGATCTCGGCTGCGGCACGGGCGCGGCCGGCGGCGCGTGGGCGCTCGAGACGGGCGCGGGCATCGAGGGCTACGACGTCAATGCGTGGGCGGTGGCCGAAGCGGCATGGACCTACCGGACGCTCGGCCTGCGCGGCTCGGCACGGCGCGTGCCGATCGATCGGGTGAAGCTGCACGACACGCGCTCGGATCTGATCGTCGCCTACGTCCTGAACGAGCTGCCCGGCGACACGCGCGAGCGAATGCGTGGCCGGCTCTTCGAGGCGGCCCGCAACGGCCACCGCCTCGTGATCGTCGAGCCGCTGGCGCGCGCCGCGGCGCCATGGTGGCCGGAGTGGGAACGCGACGCGCTGGCCTGCGGAGGCCGCGCCGACGAGTGGCGCTTCAAAGTCGCGTTGCCCGAGTTCCTGCGGACGCTCGACAAGGGCGCCGGCCTCGATCATCGCGAGCTCACCGCGCGAACCCTCGCCATCGGCTTTCAGAAATGAAAAAGGCCGGAAGAGCGTTTGCTCTCCCGGCCTTTTCTCCTGGTTTGCTATTTCCGGTTTGCTATTTCAGTTGACCTCTTCGGGTGTTTCGTCCGCGGCGATGCGGAGGGAACGCAGGAAGCGTCGGTCGTTGGACGTAACTTCGAAAGCCTGCGCGGGCGTCGTCCGCGCGGGCGTAGCTGACTTCTCCTTCGTGGCGGCGGCTTTGTCCCGGCTCACAAATCCGACCACGGCTTCGAGCGTGACCTTCATCTCGTAGCCTGCCGCGCGCGCTCTCTCGCGGCACGCCTCCACCTTCGGGTGCTCGGCCACTGCCGCGGCAATCGCGTCGGCCAGCTCCCGTGCGAAGCGGTTGACGTCGTCCATCCTCTTCCCCCTCCTCACCGCCGCCGGCCGGGAATCCGGGGCCTTACCCTGTCAAAACGGCGTGACCCGGGCGAGTCTGCCGCCGACATGGGCGCCATGTGGGTGCCACCTGGCTGGATGTCTTGAAGGTGCGGCCATCTTACGTGCGCCTCTCGGGCTTGTCAACGAACCGCCACATTCCGTGGGGTTTACAACCATCGTCCACCGCAACCGCTCGGGGCTCGGCCGCGGTCCGATGGCCCTCGGCCGGGCCACGGATCCCCGGCGCCCTCCGGTGCCAGCTAAGATGGGCCCGTGGCGTCCCACCCGGAATCGACACCACCCGCCCGCGCGTTCAACGCGCCCGGCGATCTCGGCGGCTGGTCGCCGGCGGACGCCCTCGGCCAGCCCGGGACGTTCCCGTTCACGCGCGGCATCCAGCCGTCGATGTATCGCGGACGCCTGTGGACGATGCGGCAGTACGCCGGGTTTGGGACGGCGGAGGAATCGAACCGGCGGTACCGGTATCTGCTCGCACAGGGCGTCACCGGCCTGAGCATCGCGTTCGATCTCCCCACGCAAATGGGCTACGACTCGGACCACCCGCTCGCCGCGGGCGAAGTCGGACGCGTGGGCGTCGCGATCGACTCGATCGAGGACATGGCGACGCTGCTGGACGGCCTGCCGCTCGGGACGATCACGACGTCGATGACGATCAACTCGACGGCGATCATCCTGCTGGCGCTCTACGCCGCGGTCGCGCGGCGGCAGGGCGTGCCGCTCTCGGCGCTGGGCGGCACGGTGCAGAACGACATCCTCAAGGAATACATCGCGCGCGGCACTTACATCTACCCGCCCAGGGCATCGCTCCGCATCGTCACGGACATCTTCGCGTTCGCGACACGCGAGCTGCCGCTGTGGAACACGATCTCGATCAGCGGGTACCACATCCGCGAGGCCGGCAGCACCGCGGTGCAGGAGATCGCGTTCACGCTGGCCAACGCGATTGCCTACGTGGAGGCCGCGCTGGCGGCGGGTCTCGACGTGAACGCGCTCGGCGAGCGGCTGTCGTTCTTCTTCAACTGCCACAACGACTTTCTCGAGGAGATCGCGAAGTTCCGGGCCGCGCGGCGACTGTGGGCCCACATCATGCGCGAGCGGTTCGGCGCGACCTCGCCGCGGGCGCTGCAGCTGCGCTTCCACACGCAGACGGCCGGCAGCACGCTCACGGCGCAGCAGCCGGACAACAACATCGTCCGCGTCGCCATCCAGGCGCTCGCGGCCGTCCTGGGCGGCACGCAGTCGCTGCACTGCAACGGACGCGACGAGGCGCTGTCGCTGCCGACCGAGGACGCGGCGCGGATTGCCCTCCGGACGCAGCAGATCATCGCCTCCGAGACCGGCGTCGCGAACACGGTGGACCCGCTCGGCGGCGCGTACACCATCGAGACGCTGACCGATCGGCTCGAGGCGGACGCGCGGGCGCTGATCGATCGCATCGACCACCTGGGTGGGACGCTGGCGGCGATCGAAGCCGGCGTCGTCCAGCGCGAGATTCAGGAGTCCGCCTACCGGGCGCAGCAGGCCATCGACAACGGCGACGCGGTGGTCGTCGGCGTCAACCGCTTCGCCGGGAATGGCGACACGAGCGCCCCGCAGATCGAGGTGTTCCAGATCGACCCGGAGATCGAGCCGCGCCAGGTGGCGCGCGTGCAGGCCGTGCGCGCGAGCCGGAACGAGGCCGACTGGCGCGCGGCCATCGCGGCCATCGAGTCCGCGGCGCGCGGCTCTGACAACCTCGTCCCTCCGATTCTCGCGGCCGTCGAGGCGCAGCGCCACCGTCGGCGAGGTCGCCGACGCGATGCGGCGCGTCTTCGGCGAGCACCGTCCGTCGGACTGACTCGCTGGTCGCCGGCCCTGAAGAAATGGCAAGGGGCAGAAGCACAGAGACCTACTGCAGATCCGCAGGCCAATCGCTTGAGGGCCGTCGCCCAAACAGTAGGCCGGGGCTTCTGCCCCGGCGCGTTCTGCGTTCTCAGCGGCACTGTGGCATCCTCTGGGTCTCTGTGGGCCAGCCCCTGCTCGAAGTAGCGCAGCTCTCGGTCGGGTTCGGCGGCGATGCCGTCGTCCACGACGTCAGCTTCGAGGTTCGCGACGGCGAGTGCCTTGCGCTCGTTGGCGAAAGCGGCAGCGGGAAGTCGCTGACCGCGTACTCGATCCTGCGCGCGATACCGCCGCCGGGGCGGATTCTCGGCGGCGACATCCGGTTCCGTGGACGCGACCTTCGGACGCTCGACGAGCCGGCGATGCGGGCGATCCGCGGCGCGGATATCGCGCTCATCCCGCAGGAACCTTCGAGCGCACTCACGCCGGTGCTGACCATCGGCGACCAGATTGCCGAGACCCTCGTCGCCCACGGCAGGGCGGACTGGACGACCGCCCGCGCGCGCGCGGTGGAGCTCCTCGACGCCGTGAAGCTGGCCCACCCGGCCTCCCGCGTTCGCGACTACCCGCATCAGCTCTCGGGCGGCCAGCTCCAGCGGGTCCTGATCGCGATGGCGCTCTCGTGCGGGCCGTCGCTCGTCATCGCGGACGAACCGACGACCGCTCTCGACGTGCGCGTGCAGGCGGAGATCCTGGATCTGCTTCGAGAGACCCGTGCGGGACGCGACCTTTCGCTGCTGCTGATCACGCACGATCTCGGCGTCGTCGCGTCGATGGCCGACCGCGTCGCCGTCATGCGCGCCGGCCGCATCGTCGAGGAGGGCGCAGTGGCAGATATCTTCCGGGCGCCGCAGCACCCCTACACGCAGGGGCTGCTCGCTTCGGCGCAGCGGCCCGGCGGATCGCCCCGGAGGGCGAGCTGATGCCGCTGCTGGAGGTGTCGCACCTCACGAAGCGCTTCAACCGCCGCCGCGGGTGGTTCGAGGCGGCGCACGTCACGACCGCCGTGGACGACGTGTCGTTTTCGATCGACGCCGGGGAGACGTTCGGCCTCGTCGGTGAGTCGGGCAGCGGCAAGACGACGACCGGACGGTGCATCCTGCGGCTCGTCGAGCCGACGTCCGGCCAGATCAGGTTCGAGGGAGAGGATGTCCTCGCGTTCGATCCGGATCGGCTGCGCGCCGCGCGGCGCCGGATGCAGATCGTCTTCCAGGATCCCTACGGCTCGCTGAATCCGCGTCTTCGCGTCGGCACGATTGTCGAAGAACCGCTCGTGATCCATCGGATCGGAACGGCCGCCGAACGCGAGGCGCGCGTCGACGAGCTGCTGACGCTCGTCGGCCTCGAGCCGGCGATGCGCCACCGGCACCCGCGCGAGTTCAGCGGAGGCCAGCGGCAGCGGATTGGCCTCGCGCGCGCGCTGGCGCTGAACCCTTCGTTCCTGATCGCCGACGAGCCCGTCTCGTCGCTGGACGTGACGGTGCAGGCGCAGATCGTGGAGCTGCTGATGGATCTGCAGCAGCGGCTGAAACTGACGTATCTCTTCATCGCGCACGACCTGCGGCTCGTCGAGAACATCTGCAGCCGCGTCGCCGTGATGTACCGCGGGCGTATCGTCGAGATGGGCGCGGTGTCGTCGCTCTTCGCCTCGCCGCGGCACGCGTATACCCAGGCGCTGCTCTCAGCCGTCCCGATACCGGATCCGTCCGTGCGGCCTCACCGAATCCAGTTCGACGAATCGCGCGTTGACGTCACGGCCCCGTTGACGGAAGTCGCCCCCGGCCACTGGGCTGCCCTGGGGTCGGGATAAATTTCAGTTTCTGCCACTTTCCAGCTTCGATGCAGAACTGAAATTCATCCCGACCCCTCGCGCCACGACACTTCGCGCACGTCGCGGATCGCGAACGCCCACGTCGCGGCGCCGATCAACGTGATGGCCGCGGCCACTGCGAACGCCGCGAAGTACTGCCCCGTGCGATCGACGACGACTCCGACCACGACCGGAGCGATCATGCCCGCAAGATTTCCGGTGAAGTTCTCCATGCCCGTCCAGCGCCCGGAGGCCAGCGGCCCGGCCAGCGTCTGCGTCACCGCCCAGTGATTCGACGAGAAGATCCCGAAACCCAGGCCCCCGCCAATCAGGAACGCCACCGTGACCGCCGGGTCGGTCGTCCACGCGACGATCGATCAGCGACACCGCGGAGATCGCGAGGCCGCAGGAGACAATCGTCTTGCGGATGCGCGGCGTGCTGAGGCCCGCCTTGATCCGCGCGTCGGCGAGGCGTCCGAACGCCATCGAAGACAGCGCGACCACGATGTACGTCACGCCGCCGGTGACGGCCATCTGGTCCATCGTGAAGTGACGCGCCTCGACGAGATACCTCGGCAGCCACGTGAGCAGCGTGTAACTGAAGTAGTTCCCGCAGAAGAGGCCGAGCGCCGTCCCGAGGAACTCCCGTCGCGCGAGGATTTCCAGCGCCGTCGGACACTTGTGGGATTCGACGGCTGAGTGCGCGGGCGTCGGCGGCATCACCAGCAGCCACGGGATCAGCCAGAGCAGGCTGAGTCCGCAGAGCCCGATGAAAAAGGGCCGCCAACCGATTCGGCCCACCAGCATGCCGCCGAAGAAGAGACCGGATGCGAGGCCGAACGAGAACCCCGCCGAGATCACGGCGTTCGGCCACCCGCGCTGCTCTTCGGTGAAGTGACGGCTGAGGATTCGTGAGTAGGACGGATACGCCACCGACTCGCCCGCGCCGAGGACGAGTCGGGCAACGAAGAGCGCGGCGTAGCCGTGCACCAGACCGGCCACCCCAGTGGCGATCGACCACAGCGCGAAGCCGCCGGCCAGGAGCCACTTGACGTCCATCCGATCGGCCAGGGCGCCTGACACCAGCTGGAACAGCGCGTAGGTGACGAAGAACGCCGTGGACAGCAGACCGAACTGCGAGCCGGTGAGATGCAATTCCGAGCTGACCAGCGGCCCGGCGATCGCCAGGTTCGTGCGGTCGATGTAGTTGATGAAGATCGACGAGGCGAGCAGCCAGATGATGGCCGCCTGAGTGGTCTGCCTCGTGGTCACGCGGCGCGATTATATGGCGGCAGCGGACGCGCAGCGTCGTCGTAGGGCGCAACTTCAGTTGCGCCATCGCCGAGGCCGAACTGAAGTTCGGCCCCACGACCGTTCAGTTCTGTCTCAACACCGACAGCGGATCGATTCTCGACGCGCGCCAGGCGGGCACCGCCGCCGCGGCGAGCGTGACAACCAGCACCGCTCCGAGGACGACGACGTAGGTCATCGGGTCCACCGCCTCGGTGCCAAACACCATCGTCGTCAGCGCGCGGCTGGCGAGCGAGCGACAGGACGACGCCGATCAGCAATCCGCCCGCGGCGATGATGGCCGCGCGGCCCAGCACGAGCCCGATCACTTCGGCCGGTCCCGCGCCGAGCGCCATCCGGACGCCGAGCTCCGGCGTCCGCTGCGCGGTGAGATACGTGAGCAGCCCGTACACGCCGGCCACCGCCAGCAGCAGCGCGAGCCCCGCAAACGACGAGACCAGCCAGGTGCGGAAGCGCGGCGTGGCCACCGCATCGGCCGCGTGCGACTCGTACGTCGTCAGCTTCGTCGCCACGTCCGGATCGGCACGCTGGATTCTCTGGCGGACCGTTTCGATGAGCGTGGCCGGCGCGACGCTGGTGCGGACGACGATCTCCTGCAGGCTGCCGCGACCCGGGTGCTGCGCGATCGGCATGTAGAGCTCGTGCGCCGGCGGCGTGCCGGGCTCGTCGCGGATGTCGCCGACGACGCCGACGATCGTCATGTAGTTCATCGAGTCGAGCCCGCACTGAATGCGATGGCCGATCGGATCCTCGTGCGGGAAGATCTCGCGCACGAGCGCCTCGCTGACGATCGACCACGAACGGCGCGTCGTAGCGATCCTGCGTCGTGAAGTCGCGGCCACGGCGCAGCGGCACGCCGATCGTCTCGAAGTAAGCCGGGGCTCGCCAGGCGGAAGTTCGCGTACGGCAGCTTCTGCCCCGGCGCGAACGTGTGCTTGCCCTCGACCGCGTATGAGCCGTTCGAGCCCGAAGTTGCCCATCGGCAGCCCGACGGCGCCGGCAACCGAGCGGACCCCCGGCACGGTCGCGATCGCCGGATAGAGCTGCGCCAGCCGATCCACGACTCGCACCTGATCCGTCGTCGTCCTCAGTGCTCGGGAGGTTGGCCTGAACGACGAGCACGTCGGACGTGCGGTAACCGAGCGTGACGGTCGACAGCGCCATGAAGCTGCGGAACAACAGGCCTCCGCCGATGGCGAGCACGACGGCGAGTCCGATCTCGGCGACGGCCAGGCCCGTCCGCATCCTGTTCGATCCGCCGCCGACCGTGCCGCGAGTCCCGCCCTCGGTCAGCCGTTCGCGCAGATCGACGCGCGAGGCCTGCCACGCCGGCACGAGGCCGAACATCAGGCTCGCGACGACCGACGTCAGCGCGGCGAAGCGCGAGGACGCCGCGATCGACGGCGACTTCACCAAGGCGAGGGAGAGACACCGGCGCCAGCCGGATCAACGCGCCGGTGCCCACATACGCGAACAGGAGCCCAAGCGCGCCGCCAATCGCGGCAAGCAGCAGGCTCTCGACGACGAGCTGCCGCAGGATGCGCCAGCGGTCGGCGCCCAGCGCCGAACGGAGCGCGATCTCGCGCGTGCGAACGCTGGCGCGCGCGAGCAGCAGGTTGGCGACGTTCGCGCATGCGATGAGGAAGAGGATCGCGACGGCGCCAAGCAGCAGGTACAGCGTCGCGCGCATCGAGCCGACCATCCGCTCCTGCAACGGCATCGCGATCAGCGTCTTCTCGGCGTTGGTGTCCTTGTAGGTCGTCGCGAGCTGGCCGCTGAGCGTCGCCATCGCGGCGCCGAGCGCCTGCGGGCTGACGTCGGCGCGGCGCCGCGCGACCGTCGGGTAGTTGTGCGCCGAGCGATTCATGTTGTCCGGCTGGTTCGGCACCGGCACCCACACGTCCGCCAGCTGGGGGAAATGAAAGCCGGCCGGCATGACGCCGACGATGTCGTACGTGATCGTGTCGACGCTGATCGTCCGGCCGAGCGCGCGCCGGACGCCGATCCGAAATGCTGCGTCGCGTAGCCGTTCGACACCACCGCCGCCTTCTTCACGTCGTCGGGACGGAACGTGCGGCCCGCGACGGGCTGCACGCCGAAGACGTCGAAGAACGACGTGTTGACGAACCACGTGCCGACCAGCTCCGAACGATCGCCCGCGCGGACGCCGATCTCGTCGCCCCAGACCATGCTGAACGCGTCGAAGACGCTCGGTGCGATCGCGCGCGTCCACGAAGTCGGCGCCCGAGAGATTCTTCCCGTCGTGGCCGGTCTTCGGCCAGTGGGTCAGCACGCGAACGATGCGGTCCGGCGTCGGATACGTGAGCGGCTTCAGCAGCACGCCGTCGACGACGCTGAAAATCGCCGTGGTGGCGCCGATGCCGAGCGCGAGCGTCAGCGCGGCGACGGCCGTGAAGACCGGCGAATGGCGCAGGCTGCGGAGCCCGTATCTCAGGTCCTGCGCGACGTCGCCGAGCAGGCGGACGTGCCAGGTGTCGCGTACGGATTCCTTCACCTGGTCGACGCCGCCGAAGCGACGGAGCGCGATCGTGCGGGCTTCGTCGCGCGACATGCCTCGCGCGATCAACTCGTCGACGTGCGACTCGACGTGGAAGCGGAGCTCCTCGTCGAGGTCACGTTCGACCGAGGTGCCGCGAAACAAAGACCGGAGGCGCAGTCTCACCGCGTCGAGTATTCGCATGGCGCTACACCGTGCGGACGACGAGATTGACCGCTTCCGACAGCCGCTCCCAGCTCTCGAGCTCGCGCGCGTAATGCGTGCGTCCGGCGCGCGTCAGCGAATAGACCTTCGCCCGGCGGCCCGTGTCGCTGTCGGCCCACTCGGACGAAATCCAGCCCTGCTGCTCGAGGCGATGGAGCGCCGGATAGAGCGAGCCCTGCTGCACCTGCAGCACTTCGCTCGACATCTGCTCGATGCGCTTGGCGATCGCCCAGCCGTGCGCGGCCTGGAGGGAGAGCGTCTTGAGAATCAGGAGATCCAGCGTGCCCTGGACGAGATCGGTGGGTTTGCCCATATGCCTAGACCGTCTACAAAGTCGGCTGGGTTTGTAGACGATCCAGGCATCCGAAAGGTTGCACGCCCGCAGGCAGGCCTGAAGGCCTGCGCTACAGCTGCGGCCTGCTGCAGTCGCGCGCGCAGCTGACGAAGCGAGACGGCGCCCGCCAGCGACAGCAGTCCGATCAGCCCGACCAGCGGCCACTGGCTGCCGGTCTTCGGCAGATGGTGCGTTGGGGTGGCGGAAGGCGCCATGCCCGTCGAGGCTGCCGGCGCGGAGGACGCCATCGCCGCCGGTTCGCCGGCCTTCGCCGGGTGCGCCAGCGTGGCGTTGACCTGCCGCTCGGTGACGACCTTCGGCGGCATCTCGGTGACGATGGTCGCCGAGAGCTTGTCGTTGGTGTGGAGATCGGCGAGCTGTACCGGCTCCCCGTGCTTGTAGAGCTTGATCCCACGCTTGTCGACGTCGCCCTGGCTGTACATCTTGATGCCGTTCGGGCCGCGGATGATCACGCTGGATCCCGACACCTGCATCACCGTGCCCTCGCGGATTTCAGTCACGTAGACCGGCGTGACCGTCGTCGTCGTGGTGATCGTCGCCTCGCCCTTCATGCCCGGCTTGAGCTCGCGGACCGACAGCGGCTTGCCATCCACGGTGAAGCGGAAGTCGTCGGGTACCGTGAGCTCCTTCGTGCCGTCCGGGCCCTTGACGACGAGCATGTTGCCGTCCACGGCCACGATTTCGAACTTCTTCGTCTGCATGGTGGACGAGGTCTGCTGCGCCAGCGCTCCGCTGGCGACTCCGAGGCACAAAACCGCACCTGCACAGGTCTTTATTGCGTCACGCCACATGGGGGCCTTCCTTCCTTGGTCAGTTGACGTTCTGTTCCACCGCGCGAACGATGAATCGCTGGGGCGCCGATCCGACAAAGTAGAACGGGTAGCACGTCACCAGGGTGATGGCGCGTGCATCGACGGGATCGAGGACGGACACGTCCTCAGGGGAAACGATCCAGGTGCGCTCGACGAGGTAAGTGCGCACGCCGTCGAGCGTCTCGAGCTCGATGCGATCGCCCGGCGCCACGTCCTTGAGCGCACGGAAGAATCCGTCGCGATGACCCGCGAGACCGGAGTTTCCGCGCGCGCCCACCGCGGCCGTGTCAGCGATATGGCCGATGCCGCGGTTGAGCGCCCAGTCGTCGGTCCCCTCGAGGACGGGCGCTTCGATGGCGAGGCGAGGGATTCGGAGCACGCCGAGCGGAGCGGCGTCTCGGGTCAGCGACTCCTGCCATGCGCGAACGCGTACAGGCGACCAGAGATGCTGGTCTGGCGCGACGGACGCGCGCGCCACGGCGGCGACGTTGTTGAAGTGCGCGATCGCATTTCGCGCGCCGAGCTTCGCCGACAGCGTCGCGACCGCCCACACGGAGAGCGCGACGACGGCAGCCAGCCACAGCGCGAACTCCAGGTACACGAGCGTCGCGACGAGCCGACGACCCGTCGGCCGCTTCAATGAGGGCACGGCAGAGCTCGCAACCGGGGGCACGCGAGAAATCCCAGTCGCGGACTATACGCCGTCGGCAACACCTCGGCGCAAAAAACAGTTGTGTGGAAGAGCTTCTAGCTCGTCAGTGCGTGGCGCCGGCCATCGGCCGCGAGCGCACGTCCTTCTCCACCTGTCCGTCGCGGATGTGGATGACGCGATGGGCGTGCGCGGCGATGTCGGGCTCGTGGGTGACGAGGACGATGGTGTTGCCGGCCTGGTAGAGGCGCTCGAAGAGATTCATGATCTCGACGCCGGTCTTCGAGTCGAGGTTGCCGGTCGGCTCGTCGGCAAGGAGGATCGACGGGTTGTTCACCAGCGCCCGCGCAATCGCGACGCGCTGGCGCTGGCCGCCGGACAGCTCGTTCGGCTTGTGCGACATGCGGTCGTCGAGCTCGACCTTCGTCAGCGCCCCGCGGGCACGTTCCTGACGATCCTTGGCCGGCACGCCCGCGTAGATCAGCGGCAGCTCCACGTTGTGCAGCGCCGTCGCGCGCGGCAGCAGGTTGAACGTCTGGAAGACGAACCCGATCTCTTCGTTCCTGATCCGCGCGAGCTCGTTGTCGTTCATCTCGCTGACCTGCTTCCCGTTCAGCAGGTAGCTGCCCTTGGTCGGCGTGTCGAGGCAGCCGATGAGGTTCATCAGCGTGGACTTGCCCGAGCCCGACGGCCCCATGATGGCGACGTACTCGCCCTTCTCGATCATGATGTTGACCCCGCGGAGGGCGTGGATTTCTTCGCTGCCCATCACGTAGGTCTTCCAGAGGTCGCGGGTTTCGATGATTCCCATAAGCCAGGTCGGTCAGGTCGATCAGGTCAGTCGGGTCGGTCAGGTCAGTCAGGTCGGGCAGGTCGGTCGGGTCGAACCGAAGACACTGCCGCCGTGCCCGATATCAGTATAGACGGCAGCCAAGGCTCGGCTGTTCCGGCCCCGGGAGTCGGCTATATTTGCGGCCGTGAAGCTGACACGACGGACATTTCTGGCGGGCGCGGCGGCGGTTGCGGGCGGCCTTGGCGTCGCCAGGCCCGCCGGCGCTCAGAGCATCAATTGCGGCCGGCGCGTCCCGCCGTCCGACACGCTGCACCTGGCTGTCGTCGGCGCCGGCGGTCGCGGCGGGGACAACCTGCGAGAGATGAGCGGCATCGCCAACGTGAAGGTGGTCGCGCTCTGCGACTGCGACGCGCGTCAGGCCGCCGAGTCGTTCAAGGCTCACCCCGACGCGACGCAGTACTCGGACTGGCGGCGGATGCTGGATCAGGAGAAGGGCATCGACGCGGTCCTCGTCGCGACGCCCGATCACAACCACGCGATTGTCTCGATCGCCGCGATGAAGCTCGGCAAGCACGTCTACTGCGAGAAGCCGCTCGCGCACAGCATCTGGGAGGCGCGCGAGATGGCGCGCGTCGCCAGCGAGATGCGCGTCGCGACGCAGATGGGCACGCAGGGGCACGCGTACGTCGGGACGCGGCGCGCCGTCGAAGTGCTGCGAGCCGGCGTCATCGGCGAGGTGAAGGAGCTGCACGTCTGGACCGATCGCCCCGCAGGATGGTGGCCGCAGGGAGTCACGCGGCCCACCGAGACGCCGCCGGTGCCCGCCGGCCTCGACTGGGACGTCTGGCTCGGACCCGGCGCAGACGCGGCCTTACAACGACGCGTACGTGCCGTTCAAGTGGCGAGGCTTCTGGGAGTTCGGCACCGGCGCAATCGGCGACATGGGCATCCACAACCTCGACACCGCGTACTGGGGACTCGAGCTGGGCGCGCCTACGTCTGTCGACCATCAAGGACTGCTCGCCGTCGCTGACGGACCCGTCGGCGAAGGAGACGGCGCCGCTCTGGAGCATGCTCGAGTTTCAGTTCCCGGCTCGCGGCGTCCTGCCGCCGGTGAAGATGCTGTGGTACGACGGCGGGAAGCTGCCGCCTCAGGATCTCTTCCAGGGCGAGAAGCTCATCACCCACGATGGCGGGTCGCTCGTGATCGGCACGAAGGGCACGCTCTTCACCCGCACGTGGCACGGCGGGCAGACCGACGTGGACATGTTCGTCCTGCTGCCGCGCAAGTCGTTCGAGGGGTTCGTGCCGCCGCCCGAGTCGCTGCCGCGCCCGACCGACCATCATCAGGAGTGGGTGGACGCGTGCATGGGCAAAGACGTGGCGCTCTCGAATTTCGGCTACGCCGCCGTCCTTACCGAGTCGCTGCTGCTCGGGAACGTCGCGCTGCGCACCGGCAAGTCACTCGAGTGGGATCACGAAGCCATGCGCGCGATCGGCACTCCTGAGGCAGATCAGTTCATCAAGCCGGAGTTCAGGGCAGGCTGGAACTTGTAGGTTCCGAGGTTCCGGGTTCCGGGGTTCCAGGTTCCAGGGTCCGGGTCGCAGAACCCTGAACCTTGAACCCTGAACCCTGAACGCTCCTATCCTTCTTTCTCCTCGTACTGCGCCTTCAGCATCCTGACGACATTGGGATCCGCGAGCGTCGTGGTGTCTCCGAGCGCCTTGCCCTCGGCGATGTCGCGGAGCAGGCGCCGCATGATCTTGCCGGAGCGCGTCTTCGGCAGGTCGGCCGCGAAGATGATGTCGTCGGGCTTCGCGATCGCGCCGATCTTCTTCGCGACGTGCTGGCGCAGCTCCTCGGCCAGCGCAGGCGTCGCGGCCACGCCTTCCTTCACCGTCACGAACGCCGCGACCGCCTGCCCCTTGAGATCGTGCGCGCGTCCGACGACCGCGCACTCGGCGACCTTCGGGTGATCGACGACGGCGCTTTCCACTTCCATCGTGCCGATCCGGTGGCCCGCCACGTTCAGCACGTCGTCCACGCGCCCGAGCAGCCACAGATAGCCGTCGTCGTCGCGCTTCGCGCCGTCGCCGGTGAAGTAGACGTCGGGCGTCCAGCGGCTCCAGGTACCTGCTTCACGTAGCGGTCCATGTCGCCGTAGATGCCTCGCAGCATGCCGGGCCACGGACGCGTGAGCGCGAGCAACCCGCCGCCGACGCCCACCCGCGACGCGTCGTCTTTCAGGATCTCTGCCTTGATGCCGGGGAACGGCTGCGTCGCCGAGCCGGGCTTCGTCTTCGTGATGCCGGGCAGCGGCGTGATCAGGATGTGGCCTGTTTCCGTCTGCCACCACGTGTCCACGATCGGGCAGCGCTCCTTGCCGATGTAGAGGTGGTACCACATCCAGGCTTCGGGGTTGATCGGCTCGCCGACCGACCCGAGCAGTCGCAGCGTGGAGAGGTCGTGCTTCTCGGGCCACTCGGGTCCCCAGCGCATGAACGCGCGGATGGCCGTCGGCGCCGTGTAGAAGATCGTCACGCCGTAGCGCGCGACGATGTCCCAGAAGCGATCCTTGTGCGGGAAGTCTGGCGCGCCCTCGTACATCACGACCGTCGCGCCGTTCGCCAGCGGACCGTAGACGACATAGCTGTGGCCCGTGACCCAGCCGATGTCGGCCGTGCACCAGTAGACGTCCTCTTCCTTGAGGTCGAACACCCACTTCGTCGTCGCGTAGACGCCGGTGAGATAGCCGCCGGTCGTGTGGACGATGCCCTTCGGCTTCCCGGTGGTGCCAGACGTGTAGAGGATGTAGAGCATGTCCTCGGCGTCCATCGCCTCGGGCTCGGCGTCGGGCGTGGCCTTGCGCATCAAGTCGTGGTACCAGAGATCGCGGCCTTCCTTCAGTTCCTCTTCGAACGGGCTGGTACGCCGTTGCACGACGATCACCTTCTCGATCGACGGCGTGTCGGCCACCGCTTCGTCCGCGACGCGCTTCAACTGGACGACGTTGCCGCGCCGGTATCCGCCGTCGGCGGTGATGAGGAGGCGCGCCTGCTGGTCGTTGATGCGATCGCGCAGCGACTCGGCGCTGAAGCCGCCGAAGACGACGCTGTGGATGGCGCCGATGCGGGCACAGGCGAGCATCGCGATGGCGAGCTCGGGGATCAGCGGCAGGTAGATCGCGATGCGATCGCCTTTCTTGATCCCGAGCGAGCGCAGGACGTTCGCGAACTGGCAGACCTCGCGGTGGAGCTCCCAGTACGTCAGCGTCCGCTTGTCGCCGGGCTCGCCTTCCCAGATGATCGCGGCCTTGTTTCTGCGCCAGGTGCGGACGTGGCGGTCGAGGCAGTTGACGCTGACGTTCAGCTTGCCGCCGACGAACCACTTCGCGTGCGGCGGGTTCCAGTCGAGCACCTTGTCCCACGGCTTGATCCACTCGAGCTCGCCGGCGAACTTCGCCCAGAAGCCTTCCGGGTCTTTGTCGGCTTGCTCGTAAATCGCGGGGTCGGAGACGTGCGCGGCGGCTGACGAACTCAGCGGACGGGGCGAACTCGCGGTCTTCCTTCAGGAGCGCGTCGATCTGTTCGTAGTGGGTCTCGTCGGCCATGGCGGGACAACTTTATCAAGGTCCATGGGTGCATGGGTCCGGTGGGTCTGTAGGTCGGTGAGGTCTGTGGGGCAGGGCTTCAGCCCTGCACGGTCCCTATCGCTTGAGCCGTCGCCTGTGCTCTACTCTCCGTCGCCGCCTGCTGGGAGTCTCGTCGTATGAAGGACCGGGTCCACTCCGTCTTGATGGGCTGGTCTGTCGTCACGCTGGCAGCCGTCCTCGGCGCGCAAGCGCCCTCCCCCGCTCAACCGCACTTCGCCGCCGGCGCCACCGCGATCACTGTGGACGTCGTCGTCCGCGACAGGCACGGCAAGCCGGTCACCGATCTCAAGAAAGACGACTTCGAACTGCTCGAGGACGGCGTCCGCCAGGACATCGGCGACATGACGCTGGTCGGCGCGGCGAGTCGGTGAGCGTGCAGCGCTCGGGCCGAGCTGTCGCAGTTCGACCAGTCCGGCCAGAAGCCGCGGCCGGCGCGCGAAGCCTCGGAGACACCCGTCGACGCTTGCAGGCGCCGACATTCATCGCGCTGGTGTTCGATCGGCTGTCGCCCGAAGGCGCGCGCGCTGGCCTACAAGGGCGCCCAGGCGTATCTCGACGACCGACAAAGGCGACGACTTCGCCGGCGTCTTCGTGTCCGACCTCTCGCTCATCGACGATTCACACTTACACGAACGACACGAGCCCTGATCGCGAAGGCTCTGCGCGACAGCTGCCAGCCGAGCCACGTCGGTCGTTCGACAAGGAGGCGCAGGCGAAAGCTGGACGTGCCGGCGGGCAAAGCCTGCGATCACCGGAGACATCAGCCCCGAGACGCCCTTCGTCGCGAGCGCGGAGGATGCCGGACGCTCGCAGCAGGTGGGGAGCCCCGGGACATCCGACGAGCTCTCCTGCTGCGCCCTACAACGGGACGATCGTCCAGAACCTCGCAGACACCACGCTCGGCATGTGGGAGCGGATGGCACGGGACCAGCAGGGATACGCCACCACCAACGCGCTGCTCGCCGTGATCGCCGGCCTGGGCCAGCTTCCTGGACGAAAGACCGTCGTGTTCTTCGCCGAAGCGCTTTCGCTTCCCGATGCGGTGATGCCGCAATTCAACGCGGTCATCGCTGCGGCGAACCGCGCGAACGTCGCGGTGTATTCGGTGGACTCGCAGGGCCTGCGTGTCCACAGCGAGGACCAGACGACGGGCAGTGAGATCAACGCGATCGGCACGCATGGCGATGACCGTCACGCTCAACGGGGGAACCCGGTGGAAGTCTTCGGGCGCTGGAAGGCATGGAGGACGTGCTTCGCAAGGACCCGCGCACCAGCTTGTCGCTGCTCGCGGACCAGACGGGCGGATTCCTGATCAACAACACCAACGATCTCGCCGCGGGCTTCAAGAAGAATCGATCTCGATCGCCGCTTTCACTATCTGCTGACCTACACGCCGAAAAACACCGACTTCAACGGCGAGTGGCGGACGATCAGCCGTGAAGGTGCCCTCGCGCGACGTGCAGGTTCGCGCGCGCTCCGGCTATCAAGCCATTCGCACGCCCGGCGCGATTCCCCTGCTGACGTACGAGGGTCGTGCCGTTGCTGATCTCGAGCGGATGCCGCCTCCGGCGCAGATTCCCCTCCGCGCCGGCGCGTTCGTGTTCCCGCAGGCGACCGGCGATCCCCGCGTCGCGATCCTGCTCTCGACGACGGACGCGCGCTGACCTTCGAGCCGACGCAGCGCCGGCTATCGCACCGACTTCACGCTGCTCGCGCGGATTCGCGACGCGCATGGCGAAGTCGTCCGCAAGGCGAGCCAGCCGTATCGGCTCACCGGCGCGGCCGCCGATCGCGATCGCGCGCAGAGCCGGCGACATCCTGTTCTATCGGCAGCCGACGCTGCCGTCCGGGCGCGTACACGCTCGACGTCGTCGCCGACGATGCGATTGCGAAGAGGGGCGGCGTGTCGCACGTCGCCCTGACGGTGCCGCAGCCGGCCGCGGGCCCTCGCGTCAGCGACCTCGTCATCGTCGGGCGCACCGAGAAGCTCGCGCCAGGCGAGCTGGCCGACGACAACGTGCTTGCGGTGAGCGGCATGCAGCTCTACCCGAATCTCGGCGAGCCGCTCAGGAAGAGCGTCGACCGCACGCTGTCGTTCTACTTCAGTGCTGCTGCCGAACGGCACCACGCCAACGGCGACGCTCACGCTCGCGCAAGGCGGCCGCCTGCTCGCGACGCTGCCTGATCACGCTCGACGCCGCCGATGCCAGCGGACGAATTCAGCAGGTCGGCCAGATTCCGCTGGCGTCGATCCCGCCGGGAACTTACGAGGTGACGTTGACGGTCAGCGGCGGCGCCACGCCGCTCACGCGAACGCAGCGGTTTCACGGTCGTAGACTGATTGCCCGAAGGGCCACGCCGCGAAGCGGCCCCGCCGCCGAAGGCGGCCCCAGCCCGAAGGCCCGGGCCCGGCCTTCCCTACTGCACCGGCGGCGGGTTGAACGGCGGCGGATTGAACGGCGGCACCGGCGGTGGCGGCGGCGCGACCGGCGGCTGATCCTTCTTGAAGAAGAGCGCGCCCAGCATGCCGCCGACGGTGGCGAAGGCAGTGCCGATCACGAGGAAGAACGCGAAGCCGATGATGAGCGAGAAGATGCCGTGCGCCGCGCCGTACTGCATCTGATCGGCCATGCGACCGAGATCGGGGTTCTCGGCCGCCGCGCGCTCCATGATGCGCTGCATCATCCGCATCTGGATGGGCCCGGCGACCAGCTGCACGGGAATCGAAACCACGAGATGCACGACGGCGCCGATCAGCCCGGCCATCGCGCCGACGACCGCGCCGTCTCCCACCGTGATCGGGGTGGCCTGGTGCTGCTGCAGCAGATAGGCCGCGACCGCGCCGCCGGCAATCACCCACAGGCAGCAGCAGCAGTTGCCGGCGCTGATGAGCGGCAGCGCCGAGAGCACGCCGATGACGACCCCGCCGATGACCGCCGGTTGGAGACGGGACTGCATGGCGGGAGAGTCTAGCAGAATGCCGGGTCAGATGCGGATTGATCAGGTCGTGCAGAGTCGAGCGGGTCGGCTAGTCGACGGGCTGGCGAGTCACCGTCGTCAACCTGATCAACCTGTCAACCAACCCGCATCCATCGACCTGGTCATCAGTCGTAGTATTCCCGCCCCAGGTGCGTGATGAGCTCTTCCCCGAGCATCCAGCGCATCGTGTTCTTCAGCTTCATCAGCTGGATGAACAGGTCGTGCTCCGGGTAGAGGCCCGGCGCGTGCTGCGGGCTCTTGAAGTAGAACGACAGCCACTCCTGGATACCCGACATCCCCGCGCGCTTCGCGAGATCGAGGAAGAGCGCCACGTCGAGGACGATCGGCGCCGCCAGGATGCTGTCGCGGCAGAGGAAATTGATCTTGAGCTGCATCGGGTAGCCGAGCCAGCCCCTGATGTCGACGTTGTCCCAGCCCTCTTTGTTGTCGCCGCGCGGCGGGTAGTAGTTGATCCGGACGACGTGGTGGATCTCCTTGTAGAGATCGGGATAGAGGTGCGCCTGGAAGATGTAGTCGAGCACCGACTTCTTGCTCTCTTCCTTCGTCTTGAACGACTCGGGATCGTCCAGCACCTCGCCGTCGCGGTTGCCGAGGATGTTCGTCGAATACCAGCCCTCGACGCCGAGGAGACGCGCCTTCAGGCCCGGCGCGATGATCGTCTTGATCAGCGTCTGCCCGGTCTTCAGGTCCTTGCCGCAAATCGGCGACTTCGTCTGCGCCGCCAGCTCCGTCATCGCCGGCACGTCGCACGTCAGGTTCGGCGCGCCGTTCGCGTAAGGGATGCCTTCCTTGAGCGCGGCATAGGCGTAGACCATGCTCGACGGAATCGAAGGATCGTTGGCCTCGAGCGCGGCCTCAAACGCCGCCAGCGACGCGTGGGCCGGCGATTCCACCATGAAGACTTCGGTGCTGCCGCACCAGACCATCACGAGGCGATCGAGGTTGTGGTCCGCCTTGAACTTGCGGATGTCGGCGATCACCTGATCGGCGAGGTCCTTCTTGTTCTTGCCCTTCTTGACGTTCGGCCCGTCCAGGCGCTTGACGTACTGGCGATCGAAGACCGCCGACATCGGCCGGATGGCCTCGAGCTCCGGGCGGATCTGCTCCAGCAGCGCGGGCTCCAGGACGCCGGCTGTCTTCGCGGCCTCGTAGGAGTTGTCGTCGAAGAGATCCCAGCCGCCGAACACGATGTCGTCGAGCGTGGCGAGGGGCAGGACCTCGGAGATTTTCGGCGACCGGCCGTCGGTGCGCTTGCCCAGACGGATCGTGCCCATCTGGGTGAGGGAACCGATGGGCTTGGCCAACCCCTTGCGGATGGCCAGGACGCCGGCAATGACGGTGGTGCTGACGGCGCCGAGGCCGACCAGCAGGATGCCAAGCTTGCCCTTGGCAGGCGTAATCTCAACAGGTTTCATGACGGGCTCGAACTATATCAAACCCTTGAAATCGATTACTAGCTGTCCGCGCCGAAGTGGTGTCTACTGGCAGCGAAGGGGCTAAAGGCGTCCCAAACGGCCGCGATCAGGCGGATTCAGCGCTGCCCTGAGTCGTTGCACGCAGGCAAAAGCCATGAAATTGCCGTTTCTGCGTACGCCGCAGCACCAGGACGAGCCGACGGTCGTGGCGATGACGGGCGTGCGCCGCGGCGACAAAGTCCACTTCTGGGGCGCGCTGCCAGCGCTGCTCCTGCCGCTGGCGGCGCGGTCCGGGTTGTCCGGCCAGGTCACCGTCATCTCCCCTGACGCCGCGGAGCTTGTTTCCGCCGCCGAGCGCGAGGGCCTGCTCGTCGACTCGGCCGGCGCACCGCTCCCCGACGCCGGCTACGACCTCGCCGTCGTCCATACCGACGGCGCGTGGACGTCCACGCTGGAGCCGCTGCTGGCAGCCACCCGCACGGCCGGACGGCTGATCGTGATTGCGGGAGATCCGCCGGCCGGGCTGCTGGGTCGCCTGCGCGGCGTGGCTGCGGCAACTGGTCCAACCGACGCCGACGTCATCGCCGCGATGACCGGTGCCGGCTGGAAACGCGTGCGCGCGATTGGCGAGCGCGACGGCATGCGGTTCATCGAAGGCGTCCGCGTCTGACGTGGCGCGCCGCCCTACGCCGGGGACAGGCCGTTGCCAATCGAGCACAACGCGACAGGGCGTCCGTTTGCTAAGTCCCTCGTCTTCAAGCAGTTCTCCATTCCAGCATTCGGCAACCGTTTTGCCTAGTGTCACTGGTGCCGCCAACTTCGGCGGCCCAAGATGCACGCAGCCGTAGACTCTTCCCTGCCGCACGTCTTCTCCGCCGCCGAGCTGGCGCGCGCGACGCGAACGTCGCTCGCCGAAGTGCAGGCGTGGATCGAAGCGGGCGCCATCCGCCCGCTGCCGGTCGGCGACGGCATCACGTGGCTGACGCGCGACGAGGCGCTGCGCGCGGGACGCGCCGTGCTCGACGGCACGATCGCGTCGCAGGTGAAGATCGGCACGGACGGCAACGCGTTGTTCGCGCCGACGTCCGGGAGCGCCGCGCTCAGCCGGCTGCGCGACGCCGCTCGCCGTCTCGAGCACCGCGCACGTCGCCCTGTTCGTCGCGCTCATCGTCATCGCGTCGCTGGGCCTCGGCGGCGCCTCGGCGATCACCGAATCGCGCGTGGATCAGGATCCGCTGCGCCTCGTGTTCCTCGCGCTGCCGGGCGAAGGCGGCGGCGGCGGTGGCGGCGGACTGAAGCAGAAGGCGCCTCCCCCGAAAGCCGAACGCAAGGGGACCGCGCACATCGACAGCCCGGTGCCCGCGCCGCCTCCTCCGCCCGCGCCGGAGCCGCCGAAGGCGGAGCCGCCTCCGCCACCGGAGCCCGTGAAGGCGCCGGTCGCCGAGGTTGCGGCAAGCCCGGAAACGCGCGATGGTCAGATCGCGCCGGCGCCGCCGGTGGACAGCCGCGGGTCAGGCGACCAGGGCGGCGTGGGAACCGGCGCAGGAACCGGGATCGGCGAAGGCAAGGGTCCCGGCATCGGCGAGGGAGACGGCGGCGGCACGGGCGGCGGGCCGTTCCGCCCGGGCAGCGGCGTCGAGCCGCCCTCGATCCGTCACGAGGTGAAGCCGGACTACACGGAAGAGGCGCGCCGGCGGAACGTCCGCGGCGACGTGCTGATGGAGATCGTCGTGAAGCGCGACGGCACGGTCGAGCGACGTCCGCGTGCTGCGCGGGCTCGGCTACGGGCTCGACGAGCGCGCCGTCGAGGCGGTGAAGCAGTGGTCGTTCAACCCGGCGACGCGCAAGGGCGTCCCGGTGGACGTGCTCGTGGAAGTCGCGATGGAATTCCGGCTGCGGTGATCGAATGCTGACTGCGTTTCTTCTGATCGTGACGTTCGCGTCGCTGGCGCTGTCGGCCGGACTGCTGACGTATGTGCTCCGCCTCACGCGTGAAGAGCGCGATCGCTCGGAGGCGCGCGCCGCGTCTCTCGAACAAGCGCTCGGCGGCGTGAAACCGCTCGAGCGCTGGTCGCCGGAGATGACGTTCGCGTCAGACGCGGCGAAGCGGGACGTCGCTGCGTGAGGATTCCGCCGCGCGGGATCTGGATCACGCATCTGCCACCTCCGCCTTCGCGGCCCACGCCGCCTCGGCGGACAACCCGTTCACTCCGGGCCCCGCTTCTGTCGAGCAGGCCCGCAGCCTTTTCGTCGATGTTCGGGACTCAGGCGGCATCAGCCGACGACCCGTCAGCGGCTGACGTGAGGGCCCGCGTGCCGCGCGCGCTCCTGGTGCCCGCCGTGGGCGTGCTGGTCGTGGCCCTGATCGCCGGACTCGCGTTGAGCGTCGTCTGGGCGCACAACCGGACGTCAGGCACGACGCAGGCCACAGCCCAGGAATCGACTGGCGCGCCGCTCGAGCTCGTCGCGCTGAAGCACGAGCGCGCGGGTGATGGCCTGCACATCTCAGGCGTTGTCCGGAATCCGCAGGACGGCCGCGTCGTGAAGGGATTGGCCGCCGTCGCGTTCCTGTTCGATCGCGACGGCAACTACGTGTCCAGCGACCGCGCGCCGCTCGACTACGTGCAGCTGCAACCGGGCGAGGAATCTCCGTTTTCGATCGCGGTGCCGTCGGCCGTCGGTGTGAGCCGCTACCGCGTCACGTTCCGCACCGACGCCGGCATCGTCGCGCACGTGGATCGCCGCAGCGACCCGCCGGTCGTCCCGGCCGCGTCGCGCTGAGTGTCAAGGATCACAGTCATGCGAACACGAATCCTCGCAGGCCTCGCGCTCGTCGCGCTTGTCGCCGCGGCCAGCAGCGGCGTCCTGGCGCAGTCGCAGGCGCCGCTGCCGCAGTCGCCGCCGCCACCCGAGAAGGGACAGGACCAGGGCGGCTTCCGCTTCCGCGCGGGCGTCGACCTGATCAACGTCAGCGCCACGGTCACCGACGCGTCGGGCCGCTTCGTTCCCGGCCTCCACCAGGACGACTTCATCGTCTACGAAGACGGAGTGCCGCAGCAGGTCACGCACTTCAGCGCGGAACGCGTGCCCGTCAGCCTCGGCCTCGTGCTCGACACGAGCACCAGCATGGCCGGCGAGAAATGGGATCACGCGATCGAGGCGCTGACCGTTTCCTGCTGGATCTGCTCCAGCCGCAGGACGAGGTATTCCTGTATCGCTTCAGCAACGACCCGGTGCTCGTGCAGGACTGGACGACGGACCGAATGCTCCTGAGCCACGTCCTCGAGTCGCATCGTGCCGCGCGGCGGGACCGCGATGTACGACGCGCTCGCCGAGGCGGTGCCGCTCGCCGACACGGGCCACAATCGCAAGAAGGCAATCGTCGTGATCTCGGATGGCAACGACAACCGCAGCCAGACGAGCGTCTCCGAGCTGAAGCACATGATTCACAACTCCGAGGTGCTGATCTACGCGATCGGGATCGACGGAGAGGAGCAGCAGCAGTACACGTCCGGCACGTTCCGCCGGCCGCCGCGCATCTTCATTCCGTTTCCTGGCGCACCGAGACAGCCCGGGCCCTGGCAGGCGCCTCCAGGCGGCGGACAAGGGAACGGACGCTCTCGCGGGATGCGCGGAGGGGACGAGCACGTGAACGAGAGCGCGCTCCGCGAGATCACCGACGACAGCGGCGGACGCACCGAGATCATCGAGACGGGCCGCGATCTGGATCCGGCGACGACGGGGATTGCCGACGAGCTGACGAAGCAGTACTTCCTGGGGTACCCGGCCGCCGCGAAGAAGGACGGCCAGTGGCACACCATCCGCGTCGAGGTGAAGAGCGGACGGTACCAGGTGCGCGCGCGGCGCGGATACGTCGCGAGTTAGCGGTCGAGGGTGACAGTAGGCCGGGGCTTCAGCCCCGGCAACGTCACGCCGGCCCTGAAGGACCGGCCTACTGCGGATCGCGAATCACAGCAGCATCGCGGTCGCCATACCGAGCGCGATGAGCACGATCTGCCGAATCGCGGACGCGCCGGTCGGGCCGTGCGTGTGCAGGTCGGGCACGAGATCCGACAGCGCGACGTAGAGAAAGCTCGACGCCGCCAGCGCGAGCAGATACGGCAGCAATCCCGGCAGGACGTCGACGAGCAGCACGGCGCCAATCGCTCCGACGACGCTGGCGACGCCTGACAACACGTTGAGCGTCAGCGCGCGGCGGCGGCTGTAGCCCGCGTGCAGCAGCACCGCGAAGTCGCCGAGCTCGTGCGGCACTTCGTGAGCCGCGACGGCCACGGCCGCGCTCACCCCCAGCGAAAACGACGTCATCAGCGACGCGCCGATCATCGCGCCGTCGATGAAGTTGTGCACGGCCCCGCCAATCAGGACGAGCGGCCCCGACGAGCCGTGGACTTCACAGCTTTCCGAATGACAGTGCCGCCACAGCAGTGCCTTCTCGAGGACGAAGAAGAGAAGGATGCCCGCCAGGAGCGTGCCGAAGACACGCGGCGCCGGGGCCTTCGAGATGGCCTCTGGCAACAGCGCCAGCAGTGCCACGCCGAGCAGCGTGCCGACCGCGTAGCTGACGAGCGGCGGGACCAGCGAGCTGTGGGTGCGCTGCGGCAACACCAGCAGGAGAGCCGCTGCCGCCAGGCCGCCAAGACTGCCGGCTATCGAGAGCCCGATGGCGCCAACCAGGGGAGACACGGCGAGATTCTATCCCTGCGCTCGCCCGCCTTCGCGCCTTCGGCGCTTCGGCGCGGGGACAGCTGTCCTCTGACGGCCTCGATTCCGAGCACTTTCGCGAAGCAATTGGCCGATCCACGCCTGCGCAGAATGGCACAAGCCTTGATGTGATCGGCGTCTGTCAGCGCACCCGGCCCGCCCGCAGCCGGAAGTTCTTTGGGAGAGACGTCATGTTCAGGAAAGTTCTACTGGCGGCATTCATCGTCGGCCTTTCATCCGCGGCCGCATTTGCCGAGGTCGTGCCCGAGCGGAAGACCCTGCAAATCGTCAACGACATCACCAGCAAGGTTCGGCAATACCCGCGCTTCACGATTTTCGACGACGTGAACGTGCGGGTCGAGAACGGCGTGGCCGTGCTCACGGGCAAGGTCACGATGGGCTTCAAGCGCGAGGACATCGGCAAGCTGGTCGCGACCGTGCCCGGCGTGGCGTCGGTGAGCAACCAGCTCACGATCCTGCCGACGTCGCCGTTCGACGACGAGCTGCGACAGCGGATTGCGCGCGCGATCTACGGCAACGCGAACTTCTGGAATTACGCGGCGATGCCGAACCCGCCGATCCACATCGTGGTGGTCAACGGGCACGTCACCCTCACCGGCGTCGTGCAGAACAACGTGGACCGCATGCTCGCGCGGTCATTGGCGACGAACTTCGGCGCGTTCGACGTGAAGAACGAACTGAAGACGGATGCGGAGATGAAGGATCTGCTGGAGAAGATTTAACCGAATAACCGGTTGACCGGTTAACCGGTTGGCCAGGTTCGACGGTCAGATCGGCTTAACCGGTCTTCGCATCACCCACCACAGAATGGCCGCGAACGTCAGCGCGACGAGCGCGGCCATCGACCCGAACAGCAGCAGGGTGCTGTAGAGGATCGACTGCTGGTCCATCCGCGCTTCGATCAGAATCGGCTGGCCCTTCAGCCGGTCGGCCAACGACTGTTCCCACTCCAGGATGTTGCCGCGCTCGACGCGTCGTGAGGGCGCGTTGTGGTAGCGGATGCGCGCGGGAAGGTGGAGGCGAAACGCGACCAGCTCGCTGCCATTCCAGCCGACGTTACCGACGTCGCGTCCGGTGGGCGCGCCGACGGTCTGCTTGTAGACGTCCTCGTCGCCGGTCTTCGAGAGGCCGAACGTCTCCCACGCGAACGCGCTGGTCTCGTGCAGTTTCCGGACGTCGGCGACCTTCAGTCGCAGGTGAATGAACCGGCGGCCGTCACGGCGCGACGTGCTCATCTGCGCGAGCGTGACGCCGTTGGACTCGTAGAACTTGCGCACGGCCTCGCGCTCGACGACGCCTGAGGGCGACGGGTCGAGCGGGATGCCGCGGAGCGCGATGATCGCGGGCACCGAGCCGTTGATGAAGATGCTGGCGGATCCGTCGAGGGAGAGGTCGATCTGCTCGTCGTATTCGTAGTGCCGCGGCACGAGGGCGCGGCACGCGCTGGACCACACCAGCAGGATCGACAGCGCCGCGAGCGCCATGAGACGCCTGGCGGCGCCGGAGAACCTCACGAGCCCGATGATATACTGACTCGCTTTCCCACCTGACCGCCCTCGCGCGCAATGGCTCGCCCGACATTCTTCTTCATCGACGGCAACAACCAGATGTACCGGGCGTATCACGCCATCCGGGGTCTCAGCGGCCCGGACGGCAGCGCCACCAACGCCGTCTACGGCTTCGTGACGATGCTCCGCAAGCTGATCGCGGACCATCATCCCGACTACATCCTGGCGTCGTTCGATCTCGCCGGGCCGACGTTCCGGGATTCGCTCTCGGCCGACTACAAGGCGAACCGCACGCCGATGCCGCCCGATCTCGTCGAGCAGGTCGCACGCGTGCACGAGGCCTCGCTCGCGCTGGGCGTGCAGATTGTCACGGCCGGGGGCTTCGAGGCTGACGACGTCATCGGCACGCTGGCGAAGAAGGTCGCGGCCGCGGGATTCGACGCGGTGATCGTCACGGGCGACAAGGACTTCTTTCAACTCGTCGGCGGCCCGATCCGCGTCTTCAATCCGAGGGACGAGGGCGCGTGGTTCGACGAAGAGGGGGTGGTCCAGAAGCTCGGTGTCCGCCCCGATCAGGTCGTCGACGTGCTCGCGCTGATGGGCGACTCGATCGACAACGTGAAGGGCGTGCCCGGCATCGGCGAGAAGGGCGCGCGCGAGCTCATCGCGTCGCACGGCACGCTCGACGCGCTGCTCGAGAAGGCGGCGGACGTGCCGCAGAAGCGGTATCGCGAAGCGTTGGTGACCTACGCCGATCAGGCGCGGCACAGCCGCGAGCTGCTGAAGATCCGGACGGACGTCGAGGTGCCGTTCGAGGCGGAGCAGCTTCAAGTACTCGGGGGTGAACCGCGAGCAGTGCTACGACCTTTTCTCGAGGCTCGGGTTCCGGACGCTGTTGATGGAATTCGCGCCCACGGCCGCGACCATCCCGAAGCAGTACGACGTCGTCGGCGACAGCGACGGGCTGAGCCGTCTCGTCCGCGCCGCCGAGGCCGCCGGCGAGATCGGGCTGCACGTGCTGACCGACGGCGCCAGCCCGACGCGCGCGACGATCGTCGGCTTCGCGATCGCGACCGCGCCGCGCACCGCGTGGTTCGTCCCTGTCGGGCGCACCGGCGGCAGCCTGCTCGATCCCGTCCAGGACGGCATGCCGCTCGACGAGAGTCTTGCCGGCCTCAAGCCACTGCTCGAACGCGAAACGCCGCGGAAGATCGGGCACGACTTGAAGACCGCAGCCGTCGTGCTGGCGCGTCATGGCGTGACGCTCGCGGGGCTGGGCCTCGACACGATGATCGCGAGCTACCTGATCGACCCGACGCGCTCCGCGCACACGCTCGAAGACACCGCGCTGGAACATCTGGGCTACAAGGCGCTCGCCGAAGAGGACGTGGCGGGCAAGGGCGCCAAAGCGACGCCGCTGGCGCAACATGCCGGCAGACGCGCTGAAGGACTTCGCGGGCGAGCGCGCGGACCTTCCGCTGCAGCTCGCGCCGGGCCTGGCCGAGCGCCTCGAGTCCGAGCAGCTCACCGGCGTCTGGGAGACGCTCGAGCGTCCGCTGATTCCGGCGCTCGTCGCCATCGAGCGCGCCGGGATTCGCGTGGACGTCGACGGCCTCCGCAAGCAGTCGGTCCGGTTCGAGCGCGACCTCGAGGAGCGGGCGCGTCGAATCTACGAGCTGGCCGGCGTCGAGTTCAACATCGGATCGCCGAAGCAGCTCGGCGAGGTGCTGTTCCAGAAGCTGCAGCTGCCGGCGCCCAAGCGCTACGGCAAGCCGGCCGCAATCTCGACCGCGGCCGATGTGCTCGAGGAGCTGGCGGAGTCCCACGAGGTGCCTCGCCTCGTGCTCGAATGGCGCGGCCTCTCGAAGCTGAAGGGCACCTACATCGACGCGCTGCCGATGCTCGTGAACCCGGAGACCGGGCGCGTCCACACGTCGTTCAACCAGGCGGTCGCGGCGACGGGACGCCTGAGCAGCTCCGATCCGAACCTGCAGAACATCCCGATTCGCACCGAGCTCGGCCGGGAGATCCGCGGCGCGTTCATCGCCGATCCGGGCTGCCTGCTGATCTCCGCCGACTACTCGCAGATCGAGCTGCGCGTGCTCGCGCATCTGTCGGGCGACGAGACGCTGATTGAGGCCTTCAAGCGCGGCGAGGACATCCACGATCGCACGGCGCTCAAGGTCTTCGGCGCCGACAGCGGCCTCGATCCGTACGAGCTGCGCCGTCGGGCGAAGATCATCAACTACGCGCTGCTCTACGGGAAGACGGCCTTCACGCTGTCGAAGGACATCGGCGTCACGCAGCAGGCCGCGCAGGAGTTCATCGACGCCTATTTCGCCGGCTTCCCGCGCGTTCGGGTCTTCATCGACCGCACGCTGGAAGAAGCGCGCCGCACGGCCGTCGTGAAGACGATGTTCGGACGCCGGCGGCTGGTGCCGGAGATCGCGAGCCGGAACGGCGCCGTGCGGGCGGCGGCCGAACGGATGACGGTGAACATGCCGATCCAGGGCACGGCCGCCGATATCCTCAAGCGCGCGATGATCGCGATCCACGAGGGGCTGATCGAGCGGACGCCTCCCGGCAAGCGCCCACAGTGCCGGATGATCCTGACCGTGCACGACGAGCTCGTCTTCGAGGTGGATCGCGACGCGGCGGAGGAATACAAGGCGTTCGTCCGCGAGCGCATGATGCACGCGGCGTCGCTGGCCGTTCCGCTCGACGTGGATGTGGGGGCCGGTGACAACTGGCGGGATGCGAAGAGCTGAGACGCAGGGTCAGGGTGCCAGGGGTCAGGGTGCAGGTAGCATGGCAGGGCCGAGCTGTCAGCTGGCAGCAACTGTCGAGCACACCATGAACAAGGGCGAGGCCGCGGCGCTCAGACCACGACTGCTGGTGCTCGCCGCCGCGGCGCTCTTCTCGACGGGCGGCGCGGCAATCAAGTCCGCGTCGCTCACGGGCTGGCAGGTCGCGTCGCTGCGCTCGGCTGTCGCGGTGGTGACGCTGGCGATCCTGCTGCCGAACTCCCGGCGGCGTCCCAGCCCGTCCATGATCCTCGTCGGCGTGTTCTACGCCGCGACGCTGATCCTGTTCGTCCAGGCCACGAAGCTCACCACGGCAGCCGACGCCATCTTCCTGCAGGACACCGCGCCGCTGTATGTGCTGCTGGCGGCGCCGTTCCTTCTGGGCGAGCGCGTGGTGAAGGCCGACCTCTGGTTCATGCTCGCGCTCGCGGTCGGGCTTGTCATTTTTCTTCGTCGGCAAGGAGGCGCCAATCGGCACGGCCCCCAACCCCTTCGCGGGCAACGTCGCGGCCGCCGCCAGCGGGCTCACCTGGGCGGGCACCGTGATCGGCTTGCGCTGGCTCGGGACGCGATCCCCTGACGGCTCGGCGATCGAGCCGGCGCTTCTCACCGGCACCGCCATGTCGGCGATCTTCGCCCTCTGGCCCGCGCTGCCGATCACCGGCGTCAGCCTGCACGACTGGTCGATCGTGATCTTACCTCGGCGTGGTCCAGATCGGCCTCGCGTATGCGTGCCTCTCGAAGGGACTGCCCGGCGTGCCGGCAGTGGAGGCCTCGCTGCTCCTCTTGCTCGAGCCAGTGCTCAACCCGATCTGGTCCTGGATGGTCCACGGCGAGAAGCCGGGACCGTGGCAGTTCGGCGGCGGCGCGCTGATTCTGAGCGCGACGGCGGTCAGGGCGTGGTGGGACGCTCGATAGGGCCAAGTGAGAATGCGAGGGGCACAGGGGTCAGTTCGTAGCCCGGCCCGTAGTCCGGAGTCACGTCCGAAGTCCGCGCCGTCACTGCCACTGGCTCTTCAGGTTCTCCCACTCCGAGTTCATCGCGTCCACGGCGTCGCGCGTGTCGTGTTGCGGGCCCGCCATCTCTCGCGCGCGCTCCGGGATGATCGCGGTCTGCACGAGCCGATCGAGATCGGCCCGAAGCGCGGCGCCGTGCTCGGCCGTGACGCGGGCGCGCAACCATCCGGCGATCGCAGACGTCCAGGCGCGATCGAGGTCGCCCATCGATCGGGCGGCCGCCGGCAGCCAGTAGGCGGCCGCGGTCGAGCCCGGGTGCGCGCGCAGCTCGGCGTCCATCCGATTGACGATGCGCTCGTAGAGCTCGATGCGGTGAAGGGGGGTCACCTGCGCGTGGCGATCGACCGACGTCGCCCACCAGTCCAGGATCCGATCCCTCGCCTCCGCGGGAAACGCTTCGTCTCTGCCGAGCGCGGTGTCGAAGAGCTCCGCGGCGGGGCCATAGCGCTCGTTGAGAAACAGCCACTCGCCGAGGCCGAGCGTCAGCTCGACCTGGTTCCTGGGCGAGAGCTTGGTGGCGTCCACCACGCGCAGCGCGTCCCGGGCGGCGGTCAGGTTCTGCGAGTCGTGTGTCTGTCGATACCGTTCGAGGTTGGCGCGGGCGATGATGAGCGACGCCTCGTCGGCGACGGTCTCGTCCGCACGCGCGGCGGACGCCGACTTCATCGCGAGCTCGAAGAGCTCCTGGTTGTAGTAGGCGCGCGCTTCGGCGAGGTGGTCCGCGGCCTTGACGGGGACCGCCGTCCCGACCAGAACCGCCAGCACGCCAGCCGCCACCGGGACCATCCCGGAATACTACTACACCGGCCAGGGCGGGACGGCGGACCGTAACCAGCGTCGCAGCAATAAGTTGCACAGAGTCTGGCGGGGGCTTGATAGAATGCCTGTTTCAAGATGCCCCCGCCGACGGTCATCGCGCGCGCCGACCATCCGATCTCGCGATCGATGATCGACCCGGACGCGCTGAAGGTGCTGACGCGGCTCCACCAGTACCAGTACCGGGCGTTCCTCGTCGGCGGCAGCGTGCGCGATCTGCTGCTCGGACGCCGCCCGAAAGACTTCGACATCGGAACCTCCGCGCATCCGCACGAAGTCAAGCGGCTCTTCCGCAACTGCTGGATCATCGGCCGGCGCTTCCGGCTGGTGCACGTGAAGTTCGGGACGAAGACGATCGAGGTCGCGACGTTCCGTCGGCAGCTCTCGGAGCAGGAGCTCGCGGAGCAGGAAGCCGCCGTCGCCGAAGCCAACGAGCAGGCGGCGGCCGCCGAGCCCGGCCGGCGCGATCGTCCGCATGCGCATCCGCGCGACAACACCTTCGGCACGCCGGAAGAGGATGCGTTCCGCCGGGACTTCACCGTCAACGCGCTCTTCTACGACATCGCGACGTTCTCGATCATCGACTACACGGGCGGCCTCGACGATCTGAAGGCGCGTGTCATTCGCTCGATTGGCGATCCGAACGTCCGTTTCGAGGAAGACCCGGTGCGGATGCTGCGGGCGGTCGTCCTCGCCGCGCGCCTCGACTTCACGATCGATCCAGAAGTGGTCGACGCGATTCGACGGCACGCGCCGCTCATCGCGAAGGCCTCACCGGCGCGGCTGCTCGAGGAGTTCTACAAGATCCTGCGGTCGGGATCGTCGGCGGGGGCGTTCCACCAGCTCGGCGAGGTCGGCCTGCTCGAGCATCTCGCGCCGGAGCTGATTCGCGATGGCGGCCAGGCGCTCTGGCCGTTCCTGGAACAGCTCGACCGCTACCGTCATGGCTTCGAGGGGATTCCCGAGTCGCTCACGAATCCGATTCTGCTCGGCACGCTGCTCGCCCCACAGGGCTTCACGACGGGCCGTCGTCCGCGCCGATTCGAGGACGGCACCGAGCCGGAGCGCGAGCCGCCGGCAACGCTCGGCCGGATGCAGCTGCCGCGCCGCGACGTCGAGCGGCTGCGGCAGATTCTCGGGCTGCAGCATCGACTGCTGGATCTCGAGGCGTCACCGCGCGCCCGTCGCGCGCTGGTGCATCGCGGGCCGTTCAACGAGGCGATGACGTGGCTGGAGATCCACGGCCGCGCGCCCGAGGTGCTCGAGCACTGGAAGGGATTTCTCGAGGGGACGGTCCTGCCGCAGGAAGGTGCCGGCGCCGATCAACCGCAACGCCGTCGACGCCGCCGGAGGGGACGCCGTCGTCGTCCGCCTCCAGCGCCGTGAGGCAGGCCTGAAGGCCTGCGCTACATTCGAGATCGATGACTCTTATCCGTTGCGCCGCTCGAAGTCGCGCATGAAGTCGACGAGCGCGTCGACGCCGCTCTCGGGGAACGCGTTGTAGATCGAGGCGCGCATGCCGCCGACGGAGCGGTGGCCCTTCAGGCCGTCGAACCCGGCCGCGGTCGACTCTTTCACGAACTGCTTCTCGAGCTCCTCGCTCGACAGCCGGAACGTCACGTTCATCTGCGAGCGATCGGCCTTGCGCGCGGTGGGACGCCAGAAGCCGGTGCGATCCAGCTCCGCGTAGAGCTTGCCGGCCTTCCGCTCGTTCACCTTGCCGACGGCCTCGAGTCCGCCCTGCGCCTTCAGCCACTGCAGCACCAGGCCGACGGCGTAGATCGAAAAGCACGGCGGCGTGTTGTAGAGCGAGCCGTTCTCCGCCTGCACGGCGTAGTTCAGCATCGTGTGCAGCGCCTTCGTCGAGCGCGCGAGCAGGTCCTCGCGGACGATCACGATCGTCGACGCCGGAGGGGCCGAGATTCTTCTGCGCGCCCGCGAAAATCAGGCCGTGCTTCGAGACGTCAATCGGCCGGCTCAGGATGTCGGACGAGGCGTCGCTGATGAGCGGCGCGTCGCCGACCTTCGGCAGCCGGTGCCACTGCGTGCCCTCGATCGTGTTGTTCGAGGTGATGTGCACGTACGCCGCGCCTGGCGTCAGGGCGATCTCCGAGTCCTCGGGGATGCGGCTGAAGTTGTCGGCCTCCGAGGTCGCCGCGATCTTCACCGTGCCGACCTTCTTCGCTTCCTTCGCGGCCTTGTCCGTCCACGTGCCGGTGATGATGTAGTCCGCCGTCGCGCCGGGCGTCAGCAGATTGAGCGGCACCATGGAGAACTGCAGGCTCGCGCCGCCCTGCAGGAACAGCACCTTGTAGTTCGACGGGATGTTCGCCAGCGCGCGCAGATCCGCCTCGGCCTTCGCGATGACCTCCTCGAAGATCTTCGAGCGATGGCTCACCTCGAGAATCGACATCCCGACGCCCGGCAGCGAGACCAGATCGCGCTGGATCTGCTCGAGCACGGGCACCGGCATGACCGCCGGGCCGGAGGAAAAGTTGAAGACACGTGCGGTGGCCGTTGTGGACATCACGAACTCCTGATGATGGCGCCCTGAATGCGAGGAATCCCTATTCTAAACCGGGCGCCGGGCCGGCGCCTCAAATGGTGACGAGCTGCACGCTGAGGACGTCGGGATGGCCCGAGGCGATGAGCGCCAGCGCGGCGTCGCTGGGCCGGCCGTCGAGGTTGATGCGGGCGACGGCCGCTTCGGCGCCGGCGAAAATCACGTTCTCGGTTTCCTGGACGTTGATGGCCGCGGCGCGCAGCTGATCGAACACGTGCGCGAGCACGCCGGGACGATCGCGGTGACGAACGATCAGGCGGCACGTCGCCGGCGTCCGCGTCGCGAGGTTCACGACGTTCGGCACCTTGCCGGTGTCCTTGAACGTCCGGACGATGCGGACGGTTTCGGCGGCGATGGCTTCCTGCGCCTGCTCGGTGGAGGCGCCGATGTGCGGGGTCCCGTAGACGTTCGGCACGCCGACGATCGGATCCGAGAAGGTCGCGGCGCCGCCCTCGGGCTCGCCGCGAAAGACGTCGAGCGCCGCGCGAAGGCCACGCGTGCGGGCGGCCGCTTCGAGCGCGTCCTGGTCGACGATCTCCGCGCGCGACGTGTTGATCACGAACGCGCCCTGCTTCAGCCGCGCGAGCAGCGCTGCGTTGACCAGCCCACGCGTCTCTGGCGCAAGGGCGAGATGAATGCTCAGCGCGTCGCACCCGTCGACGGCGTCCTCGGGCGACGCCGCAAGCCGGACGCTGAGGTCGTGCGGCCCCGAATCGAGGCCGAGCGCCGCGAGGTCCACGGCGCTGCCGGCCAGGTGGCGACTCCAGATGGAGAGGTGCATCCCGAACGCGCGCGCGCGAACGGCCACCTCCCGCCCGATGTTGCCGTAGCCGAGGAGCGCCAGCGTGCGTCCCTTGAGGCCGGCGGCTTTCGAAAACTCCTTCTTGCTCCATTTGCCGGCGCGCAGATCGGCGACGGCATCGGGCAACCGGCGATCGAGCGACAGCAGCAGGCCAACCGCCAGCTCCGCCACGGCGACGGCATTGCGGCCCGGGCAATTCGAGACGTAGATGCCGCGCGCTGACGCGGCCTTCACGTCAATCGTGTTGTAGCCGGCGCCTGCCCGGACGATGAGGGCGAGCGGACCCTGATCCATCATCTCGGCCGTCACCTTCGTCGAGCGAACGACCAGCACGTCGGCCTGGCTGTGCTTCAGCGCGGCGACCAGCGTCTCGTCGCCGAGCTGGGCGTCGTAGACGACCTCGCAGCCGGCCTGCTTCAGGCCGTCGAGGCCGGACGACTCGAACTGGTCGGCGACGAGGACAAGCATGATGGTATGAGGAATGAAGAATGAAGATTGAAGAGTCCGGGCTAGAACTCGTGAATCAGCAACCCGTCGCGGAGCTTCGGCTCGAACCACGTGCTCTTCGGCGGCATGATTTCGCCGGCGTCGGAGATCGCCATCAGGTCCTTCACGCTCACGGGCGCCAGCGAGAACGCGACCGCCGCCTTGCCGCTGCCCACGGCGTACTCCAGCGCGCTGGTGCCGCGGCCGCCGCCGACGAAGTCAATCCGCTTGTCGGTTCGCTCGTCGCCGATCCCGAGACACGGCGCGAGGATCTGGTCGTGCAGCAGCGAGACGTCCAGCGAGTCGCTCGGCGAATGGCCTGACGATCGCTTCAACGGCACGGTGAACCAGTGGCCCGCCACGAACATCGACACCTCGCCCTGCCTGGCAGGGACCGCCGGGCCCGGCGTGAGCTGGTGCGTCTTCCCCACCGCCTCGATCAGTTCCCCGGGACGCTGATGGCCGTCCGAGGTCCTTCACGAGCCGGTTGTAGGCGAGGATCTGCACCTGGTCGTGCGGGAACGCGACGGCCAGGAACGTGTCGGCCTCGGGCCGACTCACGCCACGTCTCCGCAGCTCCGCGCGCGTGCGGGAGGCCGACGCCGCGCGATGGTGGCCGTCGGCGATATAGAGCCGCGGCACGCGGCCCATCGCCGCAACGAGGGCCGCCGCGGTGTCTCCGGACACGCGCCAGATCGTGTGCTGCACGCCGTCCTCGGCCGTGAAGTCGTAGAGCGGCGGTCCCGCCGTTGCTGACGCCGCGAGCGCGTCGATCTCGGGCGCCGCCGTGTACGTCAGGAACACCGGTCCGGTCTGGGCGCCGAGTTCGAGCATGTGACGCGTGCGGTCGTCTTCCTTGTCCTTCCGCGTCTTCTCGTGCTTCAGGATGACGTCGCCGTCGTATTCGTCGAGCGAGTAACACGCCGCCAGGCCCGTCTGCACGTGCGAGCCCATTCGCAGCCGATAGAAATACACGCTCGGCGCGTCGTCCACGACGAGCGGCGCCGCGGACTTCAGCCGATCGAAGTTCTGCTTCGCGGAGTCGTAGACGACATCCGAGTACGGATTGGTTGACGCCGGGAGCCCGAGCTCCGCGCGAGAGACATGAAGAAAGCTGAGCGGCTTGCCGGCCGCCAGCGTGCGCGCCTCGTCGGCGTTGATGACGTCGTACGGCACGGCGGCGACCGCCGGTGCGGCCGCTGGCGCGGGACGCAGTGCCCTGAACGGATGAAGCGTTGCCATGAATCTTCGATTGTACACAGCAGTGGGCCGGGGCTTGGTATGCAGCAGTAGGCCGGGCTTCGTATGCAGCAGTAGGCCGGGGCTTCAGCCCCGGCATGCGCGATCGTTCGGCGGGGCTGAAGCCCCGCCCTACTGTCTCAGCGCGAGGCGAGGGTGGCGGCAGCCGGTGGCGCGGGAGTGCCGAGCGACGCGAGCGCCGTGTCGCGCGCCGCGCGGAACGCGTCCATCTGCGACGCCGGGATCGGCTCGCCGGGCGGCAGCTTCTTGTGTTCGATCTGCGGGTTTACAACCGCGCCGTTCTTCCGGAGCTCGTAGTGCAGGTGCGGTCCGGTCGCCAGACCCGTCATGCCGACCTTGCCGATCAGCTGTCCCTGCGATACGTGCGCGCCGACGTGGATGCCGGGACCAAACGCCGAGAGGTGCAGGTAGCCGCTCTCGTAGCCGCTCGCGTGACGCAGACGCACCGTGCGTCCGCCGCCGTTCGTGAACGCCGCGAACGTCACGACGCCGGCCGACACCGCGACCACGGGCGCGCCCATTGGCGCGGCGTAGTCGACGCCGAGATGTGCGCGGCTGATGTGGAGGATCGGATGGAAGCGGCTGGTGGAGAAGCCTGACGTGATGCGGGGATCGAACTTGAGCGGCGACCTGAGGAAAAAGCGCTTCAGCGAGCGCCCCTCCGCGTCGTAGTAGCCGGGCGGCGCACCCGCCGGCTGGAAGCGGAACGCCTGCAGGTGCCGTCCGGCGTTCGACAGCACCGCGGCGGTGATGCTGCCATACCCGACGAGCCGGCCGTCGCGCACGGCTTTCTCGGTCAGGAGCTCAAACCGATCACCCGGCTGGAGATCGTTGTTGAAGTCGACCTCGCCCGAGAAGATGTCCGCGAGCTCGACGCTCAGGTCCGCAGTCTCCCCCGCCGACGCCATCGCGGCGAACAAAGACGACGTCTCCTGGTTGATCTCGCCGCGGACGGTGGCGCGCGTGACATGCACGTCGTACGGCACGACCTCCGCGGCGAACTCGCCCGGGCGCTCGACGGTCGGCGTCACGCGCAGCACGCTTCGGCCGTCGATCTCGTACTCGAGGAGCTTGACTTCCCCGCTCGCGGCGCGATCCACGCGCCACGCCTGGCCCTCGTGCATCCGCCTCGGATCGAAGACGCCCTCGAGCGACGCCAGGATCGCCTCGCGCTGCTCGTCGTCTATGCCCTGGTTGTGAAGAAGGGAGCCGAAATTCTCGCCGCGCGCCACGTGGCCGGGCGTGAGCTCGCTGTCGGCAGCGAGCTGGATGTCGGGCCGCGCGTGAGGCTCGGGCTCCGCCTCGGATCGCGCGCACGCGGGCATCACGACGCACACGGCGGCGACGACGGACAGCGCCCTGCGCCTCGGCCCCATGACGGGCTAGTCTACGTCAGCGCGCCGCGGCAGCCGGCGCCGTCGTCACTGGAAATTGATCCGAATCAGCTTGCGGTAGCGAACCGGATGGCCGTCGAGCGTCGCCGGTTGATACTTCCAGTTCTTTGTCGCCTCGAGGAGCTGGTGATCGAAGGTCGGCGACATCCCCTGCGTCAGCGTCGCCCGCTCGACGACGCCCTCGGCCGCGATGATCAACTCGAGCGCGCCGCCGCGCGGGAGCGGCTGGCCCTGCGCCACCCAGCGCGGCATGTCCTGGCGCAGCGTCACCGGCGGCGTGACGTTCGTGTCGTTCGAGTCGAAGACACGGGTGTAGTCGGGTGCGGGAGGTGCGGGCGGGTGCGGAGGGTGCAGGCGCCTCGGCGGCCGCAGCGGCGGCCGCGGCGCGGGAGGATTCGCGGCGGCGTCCGCGAGCTTCGCAAACCCGTCCGCGAGCACCTTGTACTCCTGCACGCCTTTCGCGTCGGCAGCCGGGAGATCGGGGTCCGCCACGAGCGCCTGGACTTGCTGGAAACCCTTCAACGCGTCGGCGAACTGGTGCTGGTCGTACGCGGCGCGCGCGTCGTTGTAGACGGACACGATGACGCTCGCGAGCAGCTTCGACCGAACGTCCTTGAAGATCGTCCGCACCCGCGGCGCGGTGGTCGCCTCGGCGGGCCGATACGTCGGGATCGGTCTTGACGACGGCCGCGAGCGCCTCCTCGGCGTCCGCGGTGCGGCCGAGCGCGAGAAGGCACAGCGCGCGATTCTGCTGGAGCTCGACGGCGTCGGCCGACGGCAGCGGCTGCTTCTGCAGACGCTCGAGCATCGCGAGCGCTTCGTCGTAGGACGCCGAGGCGTACAGCGCCTGCGCCGTCTGCAGCGATTCCTGCGCCCAGACGATGCCCGGGCAGATGAAGATGACGAAGACGACGAAGAGCGTTCGCTTACCCATTGCAAGTCCTGGGCCGGGGAGCTATTGCGGCTTCGTCAGATCGACGCTGAGTTTCACCGGCGTCGCGGCCGTCACCGTCGCCGCGTGGTGCTGCTCGCCGAGATCGGGGTTCTTGAACACGACCTCGTGCGGGCCGATCGTGACGCGCGTAGTTGCCGATCGGCGTCTCGCCGACCTTCTCGCCGTCGATCCACACCTCGGCCCACGGCGTCGCGTTCAGCGAGATCGACCCCTTCGGCAGCGCCACCGGCAGTCTCGTCGTCTTGCCGACGAAGATCTCGGCGTGCAGCCGCGTCTCGAACGCGAGCGTCTCGCTGACGATCCGCAGGTCGTGCGGGCCAGGCGGCAGCGGCAGCTTGTTGCTCGTCACGCCCACCAGCGTCGCCCCCTCGAACACCTGCATCTCGAATGGCACCTTCACCTGGAGCGCGCCCATCGTCGGCACGGCGGCGGCGAGATCGACCGCACCTGGCGCACCAGGCACCGCACCCGCACCTTGCGCACCCGATCGCACCCTGCGCCCCGGCCCAGCTTGACCTCGACTTTCGTCAACGTGCCCGCGGCAATCGTGACCGGCTGGCGCGTGCGGGCGCCGTTCAGGTCGAGGATCAGCTCGTGATCGCCGGCCGCGAGATCCGAGAGCTCGGCCGGGCTGACGCCACGGGGCTGGCCGTCGATCAGGATCGCGGCGCCTGCGGGCGACGAAGAGACGCCGAGACGGCCCGTCGCTGGCGCGCCTGCCAGCTCGACGTACTGACCGAGCGCCTCGCCGCTGTTGACGGTGATTGGAATCACCCGCGGCTCGCCGCCGACGGACAGCTCCATGACGTGCGTGCCGGCGCTGACCTGCACCGACAGCGGCGTCGCGCCTTTCGGCTGGCCGTCAATCTTCACTTGAGCGCCGACCGGCTTCGAGTCCACGTGGACGGTGCCGCCAGAAGAGGGAAGGATCGACAGGCTCTGCCGGTAATTGACGCCGATGAACGCGCCTTCCGCGAGGCACAGCACTGCGAGACCGATCGCCGCGTGGCGCCAGTAGGTCGGAACGCCCGTGACGGCCGGTTCCTGCGGCTCGCTGAAGAGCGCGCGCAGCGCTTCGTCTTCCGAGGCGGCGCCAGGCTCGTCCGACGCTGCCGGAGCGACGGCGGCATGAGCCGCGGCGAACGCCGGGCGTGAGCCGGACTTCGACCGCGGCCGATCGACCGTAGAGGCCGCCAGGGGCGCCACTTCGACTTGCGGCGCACCGGCAGCGGCCCTCTCCTGCTCGGCGCGTTCGCCGGCCAGTCGGGCCGCGAGAGCCCGTTCGCGGTCCGCGCGTTCGACTCGTTCGCGCTCGGCGGCCTTCTCGCGCTCCGCCTTCTCTCGTTCAGCCTTCTCCCGCTCCGCCCGTTCGCGCTCCGCCTTTTCGCGCTCGACTCGTTCGCGTTCGGCTTTCTCGGCGGCAGCCCTGGCCGCGGCGTTCTCGCGCTCGACGCGCTCGGCCTCGGCCTTCGCGGCGGCCATCCGTTCGAGCTCGAGCGCTCGGCTTCCGCTCTCGCGGCGATGGCTTCCTCTTCCGCGATGTTTCGCGCGACGGTCAGTGCCGGGGCCGCGGCCTGCGCGGCTTCGGCGGCGGCAGCCGCGGACGCGGCCATGGCCGCCGCGTGGCCCTCGTAGCGCGCCAGGAACGTCTCGAGCGCCACCGGCGCGGCAATGTATCCGCTCTCGCCGTTCAGGACGTCATCGAGCGCGAGCTGCGCTTCGAGCGCGGATTCGAACGACGCGCGCGAGTCGAGCTGCAGCGATCTGGACAGCCAGCGGCGCAACGGCTCGGAGATCGGCTCGCGGCCGCCCGAGGAGCTCTCGGTCGCCGACGTCACGAGATCGCCGACGTATCGCAGGTCGTCGTCTTCGAGCGGCCGCCCGACGACGAGCGCCAGAGCGACCATGCCCAGCTGCATGACGTCGGTGCGGTGGTTGATGCGGGGCGCGCCGGCGCTCGACGGCGCCGCCACGCGCAGCTCCTTCCACAGCCGCTCGCGGTTGTAGCCAAGCTGCTCGACGGCCGCACCGAGCACGTACTCGACGATCACGACCCGCGCGTTCGGCGTGATGACGATGCGTTCGGGAGCGATGGCGCCGTGAGAGACGTCCCGCGCGTTCTGGTGGAGCATCGCGACGGCGGGCACGAGCTGGCGGACGAGACACAGCGCGGCGTTGATGTCCAGCTCGAGACCCGAGGCGGCGGCGACTTCGAGGATGCGCGACAGCCGCGCGCCCTGCGGGGTCTCGGAGACCAGGGCGAGCGTCGTGCCGCCGTCCACGCGGTCCACGCGGCGGACGCGGGAGTAGTAGCCGTGACGGAAGTTGGCCAGCCGGCTGACCCGCTCGCGCAGCATGAACTCGAAGGACTGCGAGCCGACGAGCGCGCTGTCGAACCGCAGGAATTCGAGGGGCTCCGGCGCCGTCGGGTCGACGGCGCGGAGGCGGACTCCGAACCCGTCGACGAACTCGTCGACCGGGCTGTTCATCACGTGGGGAGCGGCGGAACCCATGGTCACGTAGCTTGAGCCTGGTGGGGCTGACCACGCGCGATTGCAACCCGCGGACCACGAGACGCTCCGTGACAGATCAGGCGTCAAATCTCTGATTCAAGGGGTGTTATCAGACCGGGATCCGGCCGCGGCACTTACAGATTTCGCCGGCCGATTACAGAGTTGTCGCTGGCCCTGCCGTGGTCGCCGCAAGAATTCGCAACGGGACGGATGGCGGTCATGCCGGGACGAAAGTGGTATCGTTCTTCTTTTGTCATACGTGCATCGGGCCTCGCCCTGGGGCTCGACTTGTTCCAGCGCTCGTTCTCTGGAGGATTTCGTGATGAACCGACTGCGCCCGGCCGCCGTGGCCCTGGCGGCGTGTCTCATCGCCGCGCCGGCTGCCGCCCAGGTTGCCGCCCCGGCGACCGAGAAGATCGACTACGACGCCATCTACAAGATCAAGGACGAAGGCTTCACGCACTCGCAGGTCATGGACACGGCGAGCTGGCTGACTGATGTCTACGGCGCGCGCCTGACCGGCTCGCCGAACATCAAGGCCGCCGGCGACTGGGCCGTGAAGAAGCTCACCGAGTGGGGCGGCCAGAACGCCCGCCTCGAGACGTGGGGCGATTTCGGCATCGGCTGGCAGAACACGCGCTTCTCGGCGACCGTGGTCACGCCGAACCCGTGGACGATCCTCGGCGCGCCGAAGGCGTGGACGCCCGGCACCGATGGTCCGGTCACGGCCGACGCGGTCTACGCGCCGCTGGCGACCGACGCCGATCTCGAGCGCTGGAAGGGCAAGCTGAAGGGGAAGATCGTTCTCGCGATGCCGATTCGTGAGGTGAAGGCCTCGTTCGATCCGCTCGCGAAGCGCTACACCGACGACGAGCTGAAGAAGCTCGAAGACATCGATCCCACCGGCGGGCAGCGCCGACAGTTCGATCGCTCGCAGCTCACCTTCGCGACCAAGCGCCTGCAGTTCCTGGCGGACGAGGGCGTGCTCGCCTCGTTCGAGCCGAGCCGCGGCGGCGACGGCGGCACGATCTTCGTGCAGCAGGGCGGGGCGTACAACCCCACCGCGCCGCAGACGTTCATCCGCTTCCCCGCCAACGTGCCGCCGCAGGTCGTTCTCGCGGCGGAGCACTACAACCGCCTCGCGCGCACGCTCGACAAGAACGTCCCGGTCTCGATCGAGCTGAACATCAAGAACGAGACGCAGCCGAACCAGACCGCGTTCAACGTGATCGCGGAGCTGCCCGGCACGGACAAGGCCGACGAGATCGTGATGCTCGGCGCGCACTTCGACTCGTGGCACAGCGGCACCGGCGCGACCGACAACGGCGCGGGCTCGGCCATCATGATGGAGGCGTTCCGCATCCTCAAGGCGTCGGGCGTGAAGCTGCGCCGCACGGTCCGCATCGCGCTCTGGTCGGGTGAAGAGGAAGGCCTGCTCGGCTCGCGCGCCTACGTGAAGAACACGTTCGCCGATCGCGAGACGATGGCGCTGAAGCCGGCGCAGGGCAAGATCACCGGCTACTTCAACGTGGACAACGGCACGGGCGCCATCCGCGGCGTCTACCTGCAGGGCAACGAGGCCGTCGAGTCGATCTTCAAGGCCTGGATGGAGCCCTTCAAGAGCCTCGGCATGACGACGCTGACGCTGCAGAACACGGGCGGCACGGATCACCTGTCGTTCGACGCGGTGGGCATCCCGGGCTTCCAGTTCGTGCAGGACGAGCTCGAGTACGACATCGCGCACGCACCACTCGAACATGGACGTCTACGATCGGCTGCAGACGTCGGACATGATGAAGAACGCGGTCATCGTCGCGTCGTTCGTCTACGACGCGGCCAACCGCGATCAGATGCTGCCGAGAAAGCCGCTGCCGAAGGCGGCGCCGCCGGCGGGACAGACGCCTCCGGCGCGGGCGACGAACTAGACGGACGGACTACGGACTTCGGACTACGGACTACGGACGGCGTGACACGCGTGATGCGTGGTCCGTAGTCTGAAGTCTGTAGTCTGTAGTCAGTTCACTTCCCCCTCACCGTCCGCGTCTCCCCCGTCCTGGCATCTACCGCGCGGACGACATGGTTGTTCGTGTCCGCGACGTAGATCGTGCCGCCGACGACCGAAACCCCTCCCGGCTCGTAGAACTGCGCCTTCCGTCCTGAGCCGTCCCGGTGTCCGGGCGTTCCGGTGCCCGCCAGCGTCCACACCTTTCGCTTCGCGGGATCCAGCAGCTTGATCTTGTGGTTGTAGGTGTCGGCGATCACGATCCGCCCGTCGTGCACGGCGACGCCCAGCGGATGCTGCAGCCGCACGGCGTCCCCCTTGCCGTCCTTGTCGCCGAACTCGAAGAGGTCGCCGCCCACGAGCGTGCGGACCTCGTTCTTCGGCGGCAGATCGATCGCGCGGATGATGTTGGACTCGGCGTCGGCGACGTAGAGCACGCCGGCGTCCAGCGCCAGACCCGACGGCTGGGCGAAGGCGGCAGACTCGATCGAGCCGTCGAGCCGCGCTTCCTGGCCTGAGCCCGCGTACGGCCAGAGGATGCCGCGCGTGTGCTCCATCATCCAGATCTGGTGCGGGCCGGCCATCGCGATGAACAGGAGCGGGCCGTTGACCGCGAGGTCCCACGGCGAGTTCAACGCGACCGTCGTCGCGCGCCCGCCGTCCTCGCGCCACGTGCATTGCACGCCGGTGCCAGCCTCGGTCGTGACCGTCCTGCGCTCGAAGTCCACCGATCGAATCAGGTGATTGTTCGTGTCGGCCACCCACAGGCGGCCATCGATCATCGCCAGGCCCTGAGGGGTGTTGAACTCCGCCTCGGCGAAGTCCCCGTCGCGACGTCCGGCCGTGCCGGCGCCGACGCGATCGAGCACGGCGCCGTCGTGCGACATCACGGCGATCTGATGGTGGTTGGAGTCGCTCACGTACAGCCGATCCGCGGTCGCGAGCACCTTGCCCGGAAACATCAGCGGCGTCTCGGCGGCGCCTTCGTGTTCGAGCTTCAGCGCGAGCGGCGTGCGGTCGATCTGCCCGCGCTCGTCGAATACGCGGATGACACCCTCGATCGCCTGCTCGAAGCCCTCGTAGTTTCCTTCGCCCGACGCCGCGCCGACGACGTAGCCGGCCGGGTCGATGATGACGCGCGAGGGCCACGCGCGGACCGTGTAGGCGCGCCAGATGCGGAACTCCGCGTCGTTGGCCACCGGGTGCCGGATGCCGTAGCGCCGGATGATCTGCCGGATGTTCTCCGTCGCCTTCTCGTTGGTGAACTTCGCGGCGTGCACGCCGATGACCACGAGCTCGTCGGGGAACCGTTCTTCGAGCTTCTGCAGGTCCGGAATGATGTGGATGCAGTTGATGCAGCCGTAGGTCCAGAAATCGAGCAGGACCACCTTTCCTCGAAGCGCCTTCAGCGAGAGCGGCGCCGGCACGTTGAGCCACGCGACCGCTCCGCTCAGCTCGGGCGCGCGAATCGGCGACGTGGCTTCCTCGACCGGTCGCTCCTCGTCAGCCATCGTTGCCGATCCTTCCGCTGCGTTCCGCGAGCGCCCGCAGTTCCCGTGCCGTCGCGTTCATCGTCTCGTCGTCCTGGAGCTGCTCGACCGTGAACGGGATCCGCCACGACCAGTTCTCGGCACCGACGGTCGCCGGCACGTTGATCCGATCGCGCCAGCCGCACGCGTCCTGCATCGGCAACAGCAGCAGATCCGATCCCGCGCCGTACGCCGACTCGAGCATCAGCTTGTGAAGCCCCGCGTTGAAGGGCACCGTCGCCGGGTCCACGCCGCGCGGAACGATGTTTTCGCCGAGCGAGCCGACGAAGACGCGCTTCTCGTCGGCGGGCGCCAGGTCCCACCAGAGCGCGATCGGGTCGATGTCGTGCGTGCTGGTCGTGGTGACGGAGACCGGCGCGAAGGTCGGGGGCGGCACGAAGGGCTGTCCGGGCATGTGCCAGTCGCGTTCCCAGCGAATCACCTTGTAGCCGGGCAGGCCCGCCTTCGCGAGCGACTTCCGGACGAAATCCGGAATGAGCCCGAGATCCTCGGCCGTGATCTGCGAGGGCGTGTTCGTGAAGAGCGCGAGGATCCGCTCGCCCTGCGCGATCTGATCCGGTTCGTCGCCGGGGTCGAAACGACCGGCCACCTCGCCAATGGCGCGCGAGTACGTCCGGAAGAAGCCGACGAGATGATCGACCCGGTAGCCGTCATACAGGCGGCCCATGCGCTTCACGCGCTGGCGCAGCCAGCGATCGTCCTCGGCGCGCATCACGTCCCAGCGGTAGACCGGCAGCCCCCAGTCCTGCCCGGTCGCGCTGAACGCATCGGGCGGCGTGCCCGTCGTCCGATCGAATTGAAACAGGTGCTGGTTGGCCCAGACGTCGGCGCTGTCGATGCCGACCATGAACGGGAAGTCGCCGAACAGGCGCACGTCGCCCAGCTGTTCGCGCGCGGCGGCCCACTGCTCGTCGGCCAGCCACTGCGTGTACTGGTGGAAGAGAATCTCGCGCTCGAGCTCGCGTCTGGCGGCGTCGAGCGCCTCGGGCTGCCGATGGCGCAGCGGATCGGGCCACTCCGTCCAGGGACGTCCGGCGTGCCGATCCCGGAGCGCGCAGTAGAGGGCGTAGTCGCCCGAGCCACCACTCTTCCCAGGAGCAGAACGCGGCAAACGATCCCGCGCGCGCGGTGGTGCGCACCCAGTCGACGTCCCAGAAGTAGCTGAACGCCAGCGTCAGGGCGGACTGCTTCGCCTGGCGGACGTTGGCGTAGTCCACCCGAGGCGCCGAGCGTGCCGCCCGCAGCGCGATCTGATCGGCGAGCGGCAGCCGGACGTCGCCGCCGGGCGCCTTGTAGTCGGCCACGTCGTCCAGGGTGATGTAGACGGGATCGATCGCCATCGCGCTGAGCGCCGAGTACGGCGACGCCTCGCCCGCAGGCAGCGTGCTGACCGGCAGCAGCTGCAGCGCGTGGAAGCCCGCGCGGTCGAGCCATCGGCCGAGCGGGGCGAGCGCGCCGATCTCGCCGATGCCGGCGTCCCGGGCCGACCGCAGCGAGAACAGCGGCAGCACCAGGCCGGCGGAGCGGCCGAGATGGGGTTTCGTGGCCATCGCGCTCATCCGGCCGCGACCGCGTGGAACAGCCGCCCGGCGGCGGCGCGGAAGATGTCGGGTCGCGGCAGCAGGCTGACCACGACGTAGCCGTCACGGGGGAAGTCGAAGAAGTAGCCGGGATGCACGAGCACGTGGTGGTCCTCGAGCAGCCGGATGGCGCGCTCGTCCTCGGGCATCGTGTGCGGGATGCGCACGACCGCGGACCAGCCGCCCTCGGCACGCAGGACCTGGCAGGCGCTGCAGGCGTTCGCCAGCTCCTTCAGCGTGTGGTAGTTCTGCAGCACGCGGCGACGAATCTGCTCTCGCACGGACGCGCCGGCGTTCAGCAGGTGCGCGCGCGGCCACCTGCACCGGGGTGCTCGACCGACAGATACGTGTCGGCGATCAGCTCCAGGCGCATCAGCGCGGCGCGCAGCTGCAACGACGGCCCGCTGGCGGCAATCCATCCGAGCTTCACCTGCGGCAAGCCCGACCGACTTCGACAGGCCGCCGAGACTGAACGTCAGCACGTCGCCGCTGCTCGATGACGCTCGCCTGCGAGGCTCGGAGCCGGATCGATCGCGTAGTCGGCGAAGACCTCGTCGCCGATCAGCGCGAGGCTGTGCGTCGCGCAGAGCTCCGTCAGCGCTGCCAGCTCGTCGCGCTTCAGCCACGCGCCGGTCGGATTGTTCGGGCTCACGACGAGAATCGCCCGCGTGGTGTCGGTGATCGCGTGCTTCAGGTCCTCGAGGTCGATCGCCCACGTGCCGTGGTACTGCGTCCCGTACGGCCGCGCCTGAACGTTGTCGAGCCGCGTGAGGTGCTCGAAGAGCGGATAGCTCGGCGTCGGGACGAGCACCGAATCGCCGGGATCGCAGAGCAGCTTGAAGAGCAGCGCGTAGCTCTCGCTGCTGCTGGCCGTCAGCGCGACGTGCGAGGCCGGCACCTTGACGCCGCGCCGCGCGTAGTCGGCGGCGACAGCCTCGCGCGCGGCGGGCAGGCCGAACGGCTTGGGGTCGTAGCGCAGGGCATCGGCCGACGCGAGCGGAGCGAACAGATCGGCTGGATACTCGAACCCCGCGTCGGTCGGGTTCGACGCGGTCAGGTCGTCGAAGCCGCGGCCCGACAGCCGCATGCGCTCGACGGCAACGGCAAGCGGGTTCGGCGACAGGTCGCCGGGAACGCGGGAGGAAAACACGGGGTAATCAGGTCGGTCAGGTCGATCAGGTCGATCGGTCTAGCAGGTCTGCTATCGCGGATGCAGCTTAACTCGATTTTGCGACCTGCCCGACCGGTCAGACCTGATCGACCCGACTCGACCCGATCGACCTGCTAGACCTGGCCATACTCCAGCATCTGCTCCGCGAAATCCTTCGGGTAGCTGATCTCGACGTCGACGATCTCGCCGCGGGCGTCGCGGAGCGGGCGTGAGCTTCGGCATCACGAACGCCGTATAGGACGCCAGGTCCAGGCGGTCGACGCGCGCGACGATCTCGTCGCGAAGCGTCGCATCGAAGTGCACGCCGTAGGTGTCGAGCAGCGTGCTGGCGGCCTCGTAGTCGCCTTCGGCGCGGATTCGCTGCACTTCGGCGAGCAGCCGGCCCGCGCCTTCGCGAAATTCGTGACGGCTCGTCACGCGGTAGTACGTCTTGCCGTCGCGCGTGGACACCGTCAGCGCCGACGTATTCGCCAGCAGCCAGTGCACGATCAGCTGCCGGTTGCGCATGTGGTCTTCCTCGATCTGCGTGCCCTCGCGGATCCGCCGCAACTGCACCAGGGCGTTGCGCGCGTAGGCTTCGTACTCCGCGAGGACGATGTCGTCCTGCGACTCGGCCGGAACGACGCCGATGGCCGCGAGGTAGGGATCCGCCACGAAGTAGAGCGCGACGAGATCGGCGCGCGCTTCCTCGATCGCCGACGAATGCTCCTTCAGCGCCTTCTCGGGCGCGCCGTTCAGCGCCGGCGACACCTGGCCCGAGCCGTGACCGATGATCTCGTGGAGATTCGTCGTCAGCTCACCGGCGAACGCCGCCCACTGCTCCGCGCGATCGACCTCTTCCTGGCTCCACGCGAACTCCTTCCGGTACTCGCGCGGCGTGGACTTCTCGTAGGCCTCGGTCACGTTCGAGAGCGACACGGACTTGCTGCCGTAGGTCTCGCGAATCTCCTGGTCGTTGGGGAGATTGACCCCAATCGGCGTCATCGGCGCCGCGTCGCCGCTTTCCATGACGACCTCGATCGCGCGGGCGGTGACGCCGGTGACCTTCGGCTTGCGGTACTTCGGGTCCCACGGCATCCGGTCCTCGAACCACTGCGCGTGCTCGGCGATGGCCTTCGCGGCCGCCGTCTTTTCGGGATGCACGTAGTAGACGAGCGCCTCCCACGAGCCCTTGACGCCGCGGGCGTCCATGTAGACCTCGATGAAGCCGTTCATCGTGTCCACGGTCGAGTGCTGATCGCGCACCCACGCGATGTCGTACGCCCGGCGATCCGCGGTCTGGCCGGTGCGGTAGAACGTCACGAGCGCGCGCAGCGCCTCGGCCATCGCCTCGGTGGCGTGGGGGATGGCCGCCTCGAGGTGCTCGACGATGAAGGCGATCTGGTCGGAGTACTTGCCGCCGATGCGATAGGGCTCTTCGACGAGACCACCTGCGGTCTTCACGAGGCGCGAGTTCAGCGGAAAGCGCTCTTCGAATCCGTCGAGGTCCGCCATCTCCAGGCCGACGTAGAGGTTGTTGCTGCTCGACTTGAGGATGTCGGCGCCGGCCCCAGGCGACTTGTTCGTGACGACCGGCTCGAAGTCCTTGTCGAACAGCGGGCCGTGCAGCCGCGCGAGCAGTTGATCGATCGACTCGTCGGCCTCGAGCGGGAGCGGCGCTCCGTCGGCGGCCGCATTCTTTACCGCGACCGCGAATGCGTCGGGCGTGCAGCTCAGGACGAACTTTCGCGCGGTCAGGTTGTTGAACGGGCCGGTGTGGATCCAGAACAGCTTCGTGTAGTGCGTGATCGCGTCGAGCACCGCGGGATCGGTGCCGGAGGGGTGCGTCAGCACGGCCTCGAGGACGCGACGGATCGTCAGGTTGTGGGCGTACCGCTGGTCGTAGTAGATGTCGCGGCCGGCCAGAGCCGCCTGCGAGAGGTGCCAGCAGAGAATCTTGTCGCGAAGCGACAGATGCTCGAAGCCGTCGGCGTAAATCTGCACGATGGCGGCATCGCCGACGCGCTCCAGCAGATAGGGACGATCGATTCGTGGTCTCGGTAGTCATCACAGTTCAACAGTCTCGCGATAGTCCGGGCACGATGCGTCCCAGCCCAGCGTCTGCTTAATCCTCGCCTTCAGCGCGTCCTGCGCGACCGGCTCGCCATGGACGATGAACATCCGCCCCGGCGGACGGGTGAACCCGCCGAGCCAGCGCAGGATCTCGCCCTGATCGGCGTGCGCCGACATCGAGTCTATCTTCTCGATCCGCGCGGCAACGTCCACCAGGTGGCCAAGCATCTTCACCTGCCGCGCGCCGTCGACCAGCGAACGGCCTCGGGTCCCGGCGGCCTGGTACCCGACGAACAACACCGTGTGCCGCGGATCGGGCAGCACGCGGTCCAGGTGCCTGCAAGACGCGACCGCCGGTGGCCATGCCGCTCGAGGCGATCGACGATGGCCGGCTTCGTCGAGTTGACGAGGTCGGCCGAATCACGCGGCGACGGCACCGTCCTGAAATTCTGCGTCTGGAAGGCGGTGAGCGCGTTGCGATTCCCCTGAAACGACTCGTCCAGCTCGTCGCCGCGGCTGGCGTAGAACTTCAGCGCCTCGATGGCCATCGGGCTGTCGAGGTAGACCGGTTGCACCGGGATCCGCTTCTCGTCTTCGAGGCGCTTCAGCCAGTACAGCACCTCCTCGACGCGTCCGATCGCGAATGCGGGAATGACGAGCTTGCCTCCGCGCGCGTGCGCCTCATTCACGATCGTCGCCAGCCGCGCTCCCCCGTCGTCCGGCTCGTGCAGCCGGTCGCCGTACGTCGACTCGCACAGCAGCACGTCCGCTTCCGGGATCGGCTGCGGATCCTGGAGAACGGGCCGTCCATAGCGCCCGAGATCGCCGCCGAAGACGACCGTGCGGTCGTCGCCGGTGAAGCGCATGCGGATGGCCGCCGAGCCGAGCAGGTGTCCCATCGGCACGAAGCTGATCTCGACTCCGGAAACGACGGGCATCGGACGATCGAACCCGACCGGCTGCAGCATCGACAGCGCGCGCCATGCGTCGGTGACGGTGTACAGCGGCTCCGCGGGTTCGTGCTTCGAGTAATGGCCCTGGTTCGCGGCGCGCGCGTCCTCTTCCTGAATGTGCGCGGAATCGACGAGCACGAGCTGCGCGAGATCCTGCGTGCCGGGCGTGCAGAACACGCGGCCGCGAAACCCCTGGGCCGCAAGCCGCGGCAGGTAGCCGACGTGATCGAGATGCGCGTGGGTCAGCACGACGGCATCAATCGAGTCGGCGCGCACGGGCAGCTCGTCCCAGTTGCGCCGGCGCAGCTCGTACTGCCCCTGGAAGAGGCCGCAGTCGACGAGCACGCGGGACGACCCAATCTCGACCAGATACTTGGAGCCCGTGACCGTGCGGGCGGCCCCCAGAAACGTGAGCTGCGGCATGAGTGCGCGATTATGACAGGGGTTTGCCGGGTCCAGCGGGTCATGGCGGGTCGAGCAGGTCACGGCAGGCGTGGCAGGTCGAGCAGGTCGCTGCAGGTTCGATAGAATCCGCGGATGGCGTCACGGAAGCATCAAGACATTCCGAAGCGGCCGTTCGGCAGGTCTGGCGAGCCGGTGTCGATCCTCGGCCTCGGCGGATGGCATGTCGGCGTGCCCAAAACCGACCGGGCGGCCGTGCGGCTGATGCACGCCGCGATCGACCGCGGGGTCACGTTTTTCGACAACGCCTGGGACTACAACGACGGCCTGAGCGAGCGGCGCATGGGGCAGGCGATCGCCGATCGGCGCGACAAGGTCTTCCTGATGACGAAGGCCTGCGTGCATGGCCGCGACGCGCGGGTGGCGATGCGGCAGCTCGAGGAGTCGCTGCGTCGCCTCAAGACCGACTATCTCGACCTCTGGCAGATCCACGAGGTGTCGTTCGAGAACGAGCCGCCCAGCTACTTCGCGCGCGGAGGCGCGATCGAGGCCCTGCGGAAGGCGAAGGAGCAGGGCAAGGTCCGCTACGTCGGCTTCACCGGGCACAAGGATCCGTCGCTGCACCTCGAGATGCTGTCGCACGGCTTTCCGTTCGACGCCGTCCAGATGCCCCTCAACTGCTTCGACGGGCAGTTCAGGAGCTTCGAGCGGCGCGTGCTGCCCGAAGTGATCCGGCAGGGCATCGCGCCAATCGGGATGAAGTCGCTCGGCGGCGACGCGCGCTCGGTGACGTCGCGAACCGTCAGACCGGCCGACGCGATCAGCTACTCGCTGAGCCTGCCGATCGCCACGCTCGTCTCGGGGATCGACTCGATGAAGGTGCTGGACCAGAACGTCGCGGTAGCGGCCGGCTTCAAGCCGCTCGCGCCGCGCGCGATGCAGGCGCTGCGGCGGAAGGTCGCCGAACGCGCCGCGGACGGACGGTTCGAGCTCTACAAGATCGGCATCACGTTCGACGGACCCGAGTCGCGCCGCCAGCACGGGCTGCCAACGGCGGGGTTGACGTTGCCGGATTGAGGGTTGATTGACGAATGAAGAGTGCAGAATGAAACGCGGAGTCCGCATTCGACAACCTTCAACGTCATTCTTCAACCGTCAATCCGCAACCTTCAATGCGCGAGTAGTCCGCTGTCGCTCATCCAGTCCGCCAGGCGTGCGGGCCACGTGTTCACGGACTTCGCCTTCGATCGCTGGCCCATGTTGAAGCCGTGGCCGCCCTTGGCCGGGATGTGCGCTTCCACCGGGACGCCGGCGTCCCGATACATCTGCAGCAGCTTGATCGTCGGCACCGCGCAGCACGGGTCGTCCGACGCCGCCGCGAGGAACGCGGGCGGTGCGGTCGCGGGCATCGAGGCCGGCACGGCCAGCGGGCCGGGATAAATCGAGATCGTGAAATCGGGACGTCCGTTCACGCGATCGATGGGATCGGCCGCCTGCGGGTCGCCGTCGCCGCTCCCGTAGGCGACCAGGCCAACGAGCTCCCCGCCAGCTGAGAACCCCATGATCCCGATGCGATGCGGGTCGATGTGCCATTCGGCCGCGCGGCTGCGGACCAGTCGCATCGCCCGGTAGGCGTCGGCCTTCGCGTCCTTCTCGATCGAGTAGGTGCTCCCGTCCTCGCGCGCGAGGCGGTACTTCAGCGCGAACGCGGCGACGCCGAGGTTCGCCAGATACTCCGCCGGCTCGAGGCCCTCGGCCTTGAACACCAGCAGACGATGGCCGCCGCCAGGCACGACGACGACCGCGGCGCCGGTGGCCTTCTCGGGCGGCGGAAGGTAGACCGTGATTGACGGGTCGTGGATGTTCTTGACCCAGTAGTCCTGCGCCTGCTCGGGCTCGGTCTTGCGCGCCTCGGATCCAGGCGCGCCGTTCGGCCAGAGGGAGATGCGCGGGTGCGCGTCCTGCGCGATGAGCGCGGTGGACGTCGAGAACGGCAACAGTGCAGGCAATCACGGCTCGTCGCATGCGATGGTCCTCGGGCTATGAGCTCAGCGAAGCGCGTCGACGGTCATCGGGCCCGTCGCGAGTCGCCAGGCGTTCTGGTATTCCTGCCGAACGAGCGCGGCTTCGTCTTTCCGGCCTTGCGCCTCGAGGCTGGCCATCAGGCCGAAGAGCGATCGGCCGCTTCGTGCGTTTCTTGCCAGATCAGCGCGGAACACCTGTTCCGCCTCGACGGCCCGGCCGCCCGCGAGGAGCGCCGCGCCGTACGACTCGCGCACCGACCACGGAATCGGCGCGGGCTCATCGTAATGGAACGCGTCCTGTCCAGCGATCGCCGCCTTGAAGTGCGGCTCCGCCGCCACGAGATCGGGCGCCAGCTGCGCCTTCAGCAACTCGCTCAGCACGGCCAGCACGGTCGGTCCTGAGTTGAACGAGACGACGAGCATCTCGTCTTTCACCTTCGCGCGGTCGGCCTCGAACGCGGCGGCTGCCGCCGACGCCTCCGCCCTCTTCCCGGTCATCTGCAGCGCGACCGCGCGCGCGTACGAGTCGAACGCACGTGCCAGCGTCTGCGACTCCGGCGGCTTCGGCGCCGCGAGGATCGCGTCCCACTTCTGGAACCGCACGTCCACCAGCGTCGGGAGCGCGATGACCCACTCGGCCATCGGCGCCATCTCCGCGACGTGCGGCGCCGCAAGATCCGCCATCTTCTTCGCGGCCGCGCGCGAGTCGTCGTAGCGGCCCGTCGCCAGGTGGCCCACGACGACGAAGTGGAGGTTGTGGGCGTAGTACATGAACGGATAGACGCCCTCCGGACTGGCGAGCGAGAAGTAGTGCTCGTCGGCGTCGGCCGCTTTCTGGTTGAGCGACGCGATGCGGTCGAGATCGCCGGTGTGCATGTAGATGTGCGTCGGCATGTGGACGAGATGCCCGGCGCCGGGCACGAGCGTCTCGAGACGCGCCGCGCTGGCGAGCGCGCGCTCGGGCGTCGGCGACGCCTCGACGGCGTGGATGTAGTAATGGTTCGCGCCCGGATGGTTCGGGTATCGCCGGAGGACGGTCTCGAGCACCGAGACGAGCTCCAGCGTGTCGGGCGCGGGCTGGCCGTCCAGCGACCACAACTCCCACGGACGCAGGTTCATCATCGCGTCCGCGTACATCGTCGCGACCTCGGGGTCGTCCGGGAATCGACGGTGGACGTCGGCCATCGCCGCGCGGTACCGCTGGTTGAGCGCATTCGGATCGGCCGCCGGATCCATCGAGTAGCGCGTCGTGAGCGCGTCGGCAAGCGCGGCCTCGACGGGCGACCCACCACGACTGAGAGTGACGGCCTTGTGCGCGGCGTCGTATGCGCGCTTCAGGCGATCGCCCTCGAGCTTCGCGACGTCGCGGTTGTAGTTGAGGCCGAGCGCGATGCCCACGCCCCACCAGGGCATGGGCGCAGCGGGATCGAGGTCCGCCGCTTTCAGGAACGAGCGCTCCGCCTCGGCGTGGTTGAAGTTGTAGAGCAGCGCGAGGCCCTGGTCGAAATACTGCTGCGCCTCGCGGCTCGTGGTGCGTATGGGATGCGAATAGCTGCCCATGCCTGGCAGCAGCTGCGCGCCCGGCGAAGACTGCGCGAATGCCGGCGGGACGCACCCGAGCAGCAGCACCGTCAGCGGCAGCCATGTCTGTGAACGGCGTGGCATCGACGACCCTCCGGGCAATCTTACGCGGCCTCCAGCGCTGCAGGCCTACGGTGCGATGAGGCGCAGCCGGGGAAAGTAGGTCCGGTATCGACGCGCGTCGCGTGTGAGAAGCGCCAGGCCGTCAAGCGACGCGTGCGCGCCGATGTAGAAGTCCGGCAGCGGCGACCGCTTGCTGCCCCCCGCCGCCTTGTATCTGAGAAAGGCACGGCCGGCGAGAAAGGCTGCCGTCCAGGGCAGCGCCCGGCGCTCGAAGGCCGCGCCGTCGAGGACGGCGTCGAGATCCTCGATGCGATCGAACGCCAGCGAGACCTCTGCGTAGACCAGGGGGTTGAGGACCAGGCGGCCCTGGTCCGCGGCTCGCGCAAGCGCCGCCGCCGACCAGTCGAGCCACTCTTCGTCCTCCGTCAGCACGTCGAGCAGGACATTGCTGTCCACGAGCACGTCCGGCATCCTCAGCCTCGCGTGTGTCGCAGGATGTCGGCGGTCGTGAACTTCGTGGTGGCAGCCCCGCGCAGGCGGTCCACAATCGCCCGGCCGCGCGTCTGACGTGCGGCTTTTCGCACGCGCACCGCGTCACCGACGACTTCGAACTCCACTTCAGTGCCCGCGGCCAGGCCCAGCCTCTCCCGCACTTCGAGAGGGATGGTGACCTGCCCCTTGCTCGTCAGGCGCATTAGTAATACTCCTACCAGTAAGAGTAACACCGATTCGCCAGCCAGAATCTACAACTCACAATCGCTATACTCCCCGCATGTCCGACAGCCCCACGTTCGGCCGGTTTGCCGTGCGCGTCACGGCGTGCCACGTCGTGACGTATTTCGTCGCCGGGCTGGGCGCGTTCACGTTCCTGGACTATCGCGGCCAGTTCCTCAGCCAGGCGCTCTCCTGCTTCATGCTGCCGGTCGACGCGCCCATCGTGGCGCTGGGGCCAATCCTTCAGGTGTTCCGCGGCCTGATTTTCGCGGCGGCGCTGTTCCCGTTCCGCCAGGTATTTCTCGCGACGCCACGCGGCTGGCTGCTGCTGTGGGGACTGATGCTGGGACTCGCGGTGCTCTCGCCCACCGGTCCCGCGCCGGCCTCCGTCGAGGGCTTCATCTACACGAAGATCCCGATTTCGCAGCAGGTTCTCGGGTACTTCGAGGTGCTGCCGCAGACGCTCGCCTTCTCATTCCTCGTCGTCGCGTGGAACCGCCGGCCGAGCCGCGCGTGGACGATCGTCATGGTGGGGCTGACGGCTCATCGTCGGGCTGATGAGTGTGCTGGGCTACCTGGCGGCGACAGGCAGGATCTCAACGGCGGAACTTGATCCTCTGCTGTCACTGCGCGCGCGTCGGCACCGGCCCGAGGTACTTGTCCAGCCAGTCGAGCACTTCCTTGATCATCGGCTGGGGTCACGACGGCGTGGCCGGTTTCGAAGATGACGTGGCGCTTGTCGGCCACGGGAGTCGCGAGCAGATCGAACATCGGCCGCTGTGAGGTCTCGACCGGCTCGACGAAGTCGTAACGCCCGTTCAGCATCAGGACCGGCGTCGTCACCCGGGTGACGAAGTTGATCTGATCCACTTCGGGAAGGTCGGCATCTGCCGGGAGCCCTCCCCCAGCAGCACGGCGGCTTTGATGCGATGGTCGTTGGCAAGCACGAGGGTCGCCATGTTGGCGCCAGCGCTGATGCCGTAGTACCCCAGCCGGGTCCGGTCGATGTCCGGCCGGGTTTCGAGGTAGTCGACCGACCGGCTGAAGTCCTTCACGTCCATGATGTTCTGATCGCGATTCTCGCGCAGGCCTCGAGTCTCGATCCACCGATCGAAGGTCCCGCGATAAACCGGGTACAGCACGGCGCGGCCGCTCTGTATCAGGAACTGCACCTGTCGCGTTTCGAGGTACGCGGTCGATCGGGTCGTGAAGGCCTGACCCGCGGGGAAGAACACCACCGTCTGGAACGGCGGCGCGGCATTGCGCGGCAGGAAGAGATAGGCGGGAACGCGCTCCTTGCCGTAGGCCGCGTCGATGGTGATCTTCTCCCGCCGCCAGTACGGCGAGTCGTCTGACAGCGCTTCCACGGTGGCGTTGAGCGGCGTGCGATCGTAGGCGTAGAGGCTTTGGTAGATCTTGAACGCCTCGTCGCTCGCGGGCCGCTCCTTCGAGTAGTCGCGCCACAACCTTTCCACTGGCGCCGTGAGCGCGTCCGGGAGCGCCGTCGGGTACTTCGCGCAGCGGAATCCGTAGTTGAGGTGACGCGCGAACGGGTCCTGCGCGTCGCGGTCCGTGAACATGTAGCTCGGTTCGTTCCAGGCGCCGCCGAGGATGTACCGTCGAGACCCGCGTGCTGTTGAAGCACCACTCCTTGGCGTTGCCGGCCATGTCGAACGTGCCGTACGCGCCGAGTCCCTGATACTCGCCGACGCGCGCCAGGCTTTTCCCGCTGAAGTTGCTGAGGAGCAGGATGTCGGAGTAGATGCCCTGGGCGGCGGCATGGTTCCAGTGCCAGTACGTCGGGAGGCTCTTTCCCGCATAGGCCGCATAGGCCGCGGCCTCGTACCAGCTCACGCCGACCACGGGCTGCTCGGCAGTCCCTTCCGGATACGCGCTGAGCTCCCATCCCGCGGGCCCGGGCCGGCCGGTGGAATCGCGAAATCCGCCGACGGCGTCCTCCCACGTGATCTCGCGACCGTCCTTCACGAACGGCTGCGTCCAGAACGTTCGCTTGCTGTAACCGCCGGCATCGACGAAGGCCTTGAACTGCCGGTTCGTCACTTCGTAGCGGTCCAGCCAGAAGTCAGCCAGCGGCGCCGACTCCTCATCCGACGGGGACAGCCGCGCCGGGCACGTAGACCATCCCGGCCGGCGTCTCTCCTGGTCGACTGAGCGTCACGAGACCCACCCGCCGGCCAGCCGCGATCTCGCGCGGGTCGTACCCGTCCTTTGTCAGTCGCCAACGTCGATACCCGAACGGGACGAGCGCGCTCTTCAACGGGGTCGTGCCGAGCGGCAGCCACTCGCCGGTCGGATTCAGGTAGCTCTTGGTCGCGACGTCTACTCCCGCAGGCGTCGTCTCGAGCATGATCGGGTCCATCACGTCGTTGGTCAGCCGCGCGAGTTGCGGATCGTCCGGGATGATGGCCTGCACCTGCGCGAGAAGGCGGGCGGCCGCATCGGGCTGATCGCGGGCGACGAGCGATTCGATCTCCGGCAACCCGACCTGACGCGCCCATCGCACGCGCGACGAGCGCACCGAGACCCACGTGGCCGTGCCCGCTGCCAGCAGCGCGACGACGATGAGGGCGGCGAGGACTGGACGGGTGACGCGTCCCGCGCGGGGCTGGGCGGCCGACGAGAGCGACGCGCGGCACTCCTCGAGCGCGGCGTGCAGTTCCGATCGCGGACGGGTAGCGCCTGGCCGGATCCTTCTCGAGGCAGCGCGTGACGATGGCGTCGAGCGCGGGCGGGACACCTGCGCGAACCTGCGCGAGCGGCGTCGGCTGGTGGTGCAGCACCGCCGCCATGATCGAGAGGGCGGAGTGCCCCTCGAAGGCGCGATGGCCCGAAAGCATTTCGTAGAGGACCGCGCCGAACGAAAACACGTCCGAGCGCGCGTCCACGTACCGGCCTTCGGCCTGCTCCGGCGACATGTAGGCCGGCGTCCCCACGACGACGCCGATCGCAGTGGCCGGCGTGGGGGCCTTCGATGGCACGAACGTCTCGGTGTCGGCGGCCGGGTGCAGCAGCTTCGCGAGGCCGAAGTCGAGCACCTTCACCTGGCCGCTGCGGTTCACCAGGATGTTCGCGGGCTTCACGTCGCGATGGACGATGCCGGCGGCGTGCGCGGCGGCGAGCGCGCCGCTGGCCTGGACGGCGTAGTCGAGCACCTGCGCGATCGGGATCTGGCGCTTCGGCGATCACCGCGTCGAGGGCGCGGCCGTCCACGAACTCCATCGCGATGAACGTCACGCCGTCGGCGGAGTCGATGTCGTAGATGTGGACGATGTTCGGGTGGTTCAGGCCGGAGGCGGACTGGGCTTCCTGGATGAAACGGCGCTGGCGGTCCGGGCTCGCGTGGCCGCTGAGCCGGGAGGATCTTGATCGCGACCGTCCGGTTGAGCCGGGAGTCGGTCGCGCGGTAGACCGCACCCATGCCGCCCTCGCCGATCTTGGCGAGGATGGTGTAGTGCGAGAGGTGCTGGCCTTCCACCGTGCGGGCATTATAGGCTTGGTGTCAGTAGCTCGGGCGGCTGGTCGCTGTCGACAGGCTCATCCGGTGATGGCGCGGGAGGCGGGCAATGGAGTTGCATCGACCGAATGCGTGGCGCGCTGCTCGGCCTGGCGGCACGGGCCGACTGCACTCGGCGCGCTCGGTCGAGGACGTCCAGGCCTTCGTCAGGTCACACGATCAATTGAAGGTGCTCGGCACGCGGCATTGCTTCAACGACATCGCCGACAGCACGCACGAGCTCTTGTCCGTTCGCGAGATGAACCAGGTCGTCGCGCTGGATCCGGCGGCGCGGACGGTGACGATCGAGGCCGGCATGAGCTACGGGCAGCTCTGCCCGTTGCTCGATCAGAAGGGTTTCGCGCTGCACAACTCGCGTCGCTGCCGCACATCTCCGTCGCCGGTGCGGCCGCCACGGCGACACACGGATCCGGCGTGAGGAACGGCAACCTTGCGACGGCCGTATCACGGCCTCGAGTTCGTGCAGCCGCCGCCGGCGATGTCGTCCACCTCTCGCGGACAAAGACCCCGCGACGTTCCCGGGCGCCGTCGTCAACCTCGGCGCGCTCGGCGTCGTCACGAAGGTCACGCTGGACGTGCAGCCGACGTTCCAGGTGCGGCAGGACGTCTACCTGAACCTCCCGATGTCGGCGGTCAGGGATCACTTCGAAGAGATCGCGTCGGCCGGCTACAGCGTGAGCCTGTTCACGGACTGGCAGAACGGCATCCTGAGCGAGGTCTGGCTCAAGCGGCGCGTCGAGAATGGACAGACGCTGACCGCGGCGCCGGAGTTCTTCGGCGCGAAGCTCGCGACCAGGAACGTGCACCCGATCGCGGACCTCTCCGCGGAGAACTGCACGGAGCAGATGGGAGTGGCGGGCCCTGGTACGACCGGCTTCCCCACTTCCGCATGGGGTTCACGCCAAGCAGCGGCAAGGAGCTGCAGTCCGAGTATTTCGTGCCGCGGCGAAACGCCGTCGACGCGATCCTCGCGGTCGAGCGGCTGCGGGACCACGTGAGCCCGCACCTGATGATCACGGAGCTTCGCACGATCGACGCCGATCAGCTCTGGATGAGCACGGCGCACGGCAGGCCGAGCCTGGCGATTCACTTCACGTGGAAGCAGGACTGGGACGCGGTGAGCAAGGTGTTGCCGATGATCGAGCGCGAGCTGGCGCCGTTCGACGTGCGCCCGCACTGGGGCAAGCTCTTCACCCTGCGCCGGCGGTGCTGCAGGGGCGCTACGAGAAGCTCGGGGACTTCAAGGCGCTGGCGCACAGTACGACCCGAAGGGCAAGTTCCGGAATGCGTTCCTGGCGAGAAACCTGTACGGCGCGTGAGTCAGTCGCGCTCACGCGCCGTACACCGCCGAACAGCCACCGGCCAGCGGCGATCAGCGCGATGGCTGGTCGTGCCGTGACGTGAGGTTCGCGGACGGACAGGACCGCGAGTCGGGAACACCGCGACGTGGACGATGCCGCGATCGGTCGTCAGCGCGCCGCCCACGATGTCGCCGCCGTCGAACCTGAGGTCCTGCCCCAGGCCGACTGCCGGAAACACGTCGACCTTTGTGAGCGACGCGGCCTTCAGGAACCGCGCGGGCTCCGGCCTGGAGAACCCGTCGCCGCCGACCGCATGGTCCACCGAGTCGAGCCCGTAGCTGCGCAGCAGCTTCGGCATCAGCCGCCGCCACGTCGCCGGCTGGTCGAACGCGTCAAGCCCTGCGATGTGACCGCGGATCGCGAAGACCGCACCGACCTGCCGCTCGACCGGCTGGAGCGTTCCGACGAAACGATCGAGCGACGCGCGGCGCTGCTCGAACATCGCAGCCGCGGCGCTCGTGTCTGACGTCGCGCCAAGCCTGGCGCTCTTCGCGGCGATCTCCTGCCAGATCGCGCCTTGATCCGATCGCCTCGTCGCCGATGACCGCAGCGACGCCGTGACCTGCTCCATCTTCGCCTGCCGCCCGGACGCGTGGTACGCGCGGTCTGCGGGCACGAACTCCGATCCCACCGACCGCCAGCGACCGGCCTCCACGCACGACACCGGAATCGTCAGCGTCGTCTTCGCCGGCACGAGGATCGTCAGGTTGACGACGCGATTCTGCTTCGCCCCGACCAGCTCCTCGCCATCGACGATGAGCAGCGGCCGCTCGCCGTCGTTCACGACACGAAGCTCCGGGACCGTGCCGGCATCGCCGATCTCCGTGACTCGTGCGCGGCCTGCCGTCACGGCGTCTGACAACGTGTCGTACCAGGCCGTCTCGTTGAGGTGCGACAACAACGGGAAGACGGTGAGGTCGTCAGCGGCGGACGGAGCGCCAAGCTCGAGCGACGCGAAGAACGACGCGAGCGAGGCGGCGGGTGCGATGGGGAGATTGTTGGTGGTCATCCCGACAGGTTAATCGGGAGGTGCGACAGGATAGGACGGAAGCCGGGTCGAGCAGGTCGAGCGGGTCGAGCAGGTCAGGCGGGTCGGCGTCAGGTCGAGCGGGTCGGGCGGGTCGAACAGGTCGAGCGGCGCGATCAGCTCGGACCGTCGCCGATGTGCTTGATGCGCTCGATGACGTCCTCGTGCAGCATGCGCATCTGAGCCCAGGTTTCCTGGAACAGCGCTTCGGTCGCGCGGGAGCCGGACTCGATGATCTCGAGAATGCCGTTCCGCGTCGACGCCAATCTCGCTGGCTCGAACGGCAGAAAATTCCTCGGTCATCTCGGTGCGGAGTTGCACAATCTGCAACTCGAGACTGCCGACGCGGCCTTCCAGATCAGCGACTTTTCCTGGAAGCGTCGCGAGCGACTGCGAAGGCTTTCTCGAGCTTTTCCACGCGTTCGAGCACCAGATCGTCCGCCATCGCCAATCCTTCCGGCGGCCGCGCTCATCGCGGCGCCGGAAGAATTCATTGCGAGGCTCGTGCCGACGACGACGGTAGCATCGTCGCTGGGGTGTGGCAATCGTTCGGTCCTACGCTTCGTTTCGCCAGTCCGGCATTGCGTCACTCCGGATCCTGCTCACGGGTTCGCTTGTTGCAAACCGCCGAAGGCGCGATACAGCCCCACCATCGCGGTGAAGACATCCGCCTCCGCCTGCGCCTGCCCGTCCTCGGCCTGCAGCTCGGTGCGCTCTGCGTCGAGCAGCGGCAGGAAGTCCGTCACGCCCTCGCGGTACCGCGCCCTGGCGATGCCCGCGGCGCGGGCGCTCTCACGCACCTCATCGCCCAGCGCCACGAGCCGCTCCTGCTGCTGCCGGTACGTCACGAGCGCATTCTCCGCCTCCTCGAACGCCAGCAGCATCGTCTTCTCGTAGGACGCGAGCGACTCCTGCGTGACGGCCCGCGAGCCGCGAAGCCGCGCGCGCGCGCTGCCGAGATCGAACGCGCTCCACTGGAGCGCCGGCGTCACCGCCCACGCTCGCGAGTCGCTGGTGCCAAACAGGTTGCCGCGGCCCGCGAGCAGGCCGAGCATCCCGGTGACGGTGATGCGCGGATAGAGCTCGGCCATCGCCACGCCCTCCTGCGCCGCGCTCACGGCCAGCCTCCGTTCGGCGGCCCGCACATCCGGCCTGCGGTTCAGAAGCTGATCGGCCGGGCCCGAGCGAGATCGCCTTCGCCAGCGGCGGATACGCGCGTGGCGCGAGGTCGATGGCCAGTTGTCCTGGCTGCTTGCCGGTCAGGACCGCCAGGCGATGCTCCCGAGCGGCAAGCGCGACACGGAGCGGCGGAAGCTCGGCCTGGATGGCGGCGACTCGCGCCGACGCGCTGGCGACGTCCTGCTCCTCGCCGATACCCGCGTCACGACGAAGCGTCGTCAGCCGAAGCGTTTCGCGCTGGTTGACGAGGCTCCGATCGACGACCGAGAGCCGCTGCTGCAGCCCGCGAAGCTCGAAGTAGTTCCGCGCGACGTCCGCTGCGACGCTGACGCGCACCGCCTGCAGATCGGCGTCGAAGCTCTCGGCGTTGGCCGATGCGGCCGCCACGGCCGCACGGACCCGTCCGAAGACATCCAGCTCCCACGACGCGTCGAACGCCGCGCGATACGTGTTGACCTTGATCGGCTTGTCCACGAAGCCGGGGATCTGCTGGTCGCGCACGTCCACGTAGGCGCCGACCGTGACCTTCGGATACTGGTCGCGCTGCTGCTCGTCGAAGACCGCCCGCGCCTCGTCCACTCGCGCAACCGCAATCCGCACGTCGTGGTTGGCCGCCAGCGCTGCGTCCTCGAGCTGCACGAGCACGGGATCGTCCAGCTGCCGCCACCAGCGCGGATCGTACGGCTGATCGGAGAACGCCGACGCATCCCATCGCGTGAGGGGCGCCGGGTGAATCGCCGCGGCCGGCGGCGTCGTGTGCGCGACGCACGCGGCGCCCGACAGTGTCAGCACCGCCGCTGGCACGAGTGCCCGAAGATTTCGACGAATGAACCGAATCGGAAGAGCGCGCACGATCAATGACCCTCCACCGGAACAGGCGCCTGAGACGCAACCCGCGACGTCCGCGAGAACCGTCCGGCCAGACCCTGGATGACGACGTAGAAGACGGGCGTGAGGAAGAGGCCGAACACCGTGACGCCGAGCATCCCCGCGAACACCGCCACGCCCATCGCCCGCCGAATCTCGAAGCCAGGACCCGACGCCAGCACCAGCGGGACGACGCCCATGATGAACGCCACCGACGTCATCAGCACCGGCCTCAGCCGGATCCGGCACGCATCGAGAATCGCGGTGCGCCTCGGCGCTCCTTCGGCCTCGCGCTGGCGCGCGAACTCGACGATGAGGATCGAGTTCTTGCAGGCAAGCCCGGCGAGCACGAGAAAGCTGATCTGCGTGAAGACGTTGTTGTCTCCGCCAGTGAGCCAGACGCCCCCGATCGCCGCGAGCAGCGACATCGGGACGATCAGGATCACGGTCAGCGGCATCGACCAGCTCTCGTACTGCGCGGCCAGCACGCCGTAGACCAGCAGCACGCACAGCGGGAAGATCAGGAACATGGTGTTGCCGGAGATGGCGTCCTGATACGCCAGCTCCGTCCACTCGAACGTCATCCCGTTGGGCAGCGTCCGCCCGAGCACCTCCGCGATGGCGCTCTGCGCCTGTCCGGAGCTGAAGCCCGGCGACGGCGCGCCGTTGATCTCGGCGGCCGGATACCCGTTGTAGTGCATCACCTGATCGGGTCCGTAGCTGCGGCTGACGTGCAGCACCGAGCCGAGCGGCACCATCTCGCCGCGAGCGTTGCGCGTCTTCAGTCGCGCGATCTGCTCCGGCTGCATGCGGAACGACGACTCCGCCTGCACGTTCACCTGGTACGTCCGCCCGAACCGGTTGAAGTCGTTCGCGTACAGCGACCCGAGATACACCTGCAGCGTGTCGAAGACGTCGGTGAGCGGAATGCCGTAGGTCTTCACCCGCTCGCGATCGACGTCCACGTCGATCTGCGGCACGCTCACCTGGAAGCTGGAGAACAGACCCGCCAGCGCGGGCACCTGCCGGCCCTTCGATCGCGGCGCTCTGCACCTGCTGGTACAGCTGCTCGAATCCCAGGCTCGCCCGGTCCTCGACGTAGAGCTTGAACCCGCCGACCGTCCCGAGCCCCTGCACCGGCGGCGGCGGGAAGATCGCGACGTAGGCGTCTTGAATCGCACCGAAGCGCTGGTTCAGGTCCATGACGATGCTCATGGCGTCCATGCCCTTCTCGCGGGCCCGCTCGTCGGACGGCTTGAGCGTCACGAACGCGATGCCGGTGTTCGACGCGTTGACGAACCCGTTGATCGAGAGCCCGGGAAACGCCACCGAGTTCGACACTCCGGGATGCGACATCGCGAGCGACGACATCTGACGGATGACGCGCTCCGTGCGATCGAGCGTGGCGCCGTCGGGCAGCTGCGCGAACGCCACGAGGTAGTCCTTGTCCTGCGCCGGGATGAAGCCTTGCGGCACCTGCCGGAACCCGAGGCCCGTCAGGCCGACCAGCCCTGCGTAGACCGCGAGGGCCACCACCGCGACGCGCAGCACACGGTCAACGCCGCCGGCATAGAACGATGAGCCGGCATGGAACACGCGGTTGAAGCCGCGGAAGAACCAGCCGAACAGCCGATCGATCAGGCGTTGCACCCGGTCGCGCTCGGCGCCGTGCGGCAGCAGCAGCCGCGAGGCCAGCGCCGGGCTGAGCGTGAGCGAGTTGAACGCCGAGATGACCGTCGAGATGGCAATCGTCAGCGCGAACTGCCGGTAGAACTGTCCCGTCAGGCCGCTGATGAAGGCCGTCGGCACGAAGACCGCGCCCAGCACCAGGGCGATGGCGATGATCGGGCCCGACACTTCTTCCATCGCCTTCCTCGTGGCATCCATCGGCGGCTGCCCCAGCTCGATGTGCCGCTCCACGTTCTCCACGACCACAATCGCATCGTCCACCACGATGCCTATCGCGAGGACGAGGCCGAAGAGCGACAGCGTGTTGAGCGAGAAGCCGAGGCCGAGCATCACCGCGAAGGTGCCGATGAGCGAGACCGGCACCGCGACCAGCGGGATGATCGAGGCGCGCCACGTCTGGAGGAACACGACGACGACGATCACGACGAGGAGAATCGCTTCCAGGAGCGTGTGCGCCACCGCGTTGATCGACTCGCGGACGAACACCGTCGGGTCGTACACGATGCGGTAGTCCACGCCCGGAGGGAAGTTCTGCTTGAGTCGCTCCATCGTCGCGTGCACGTCGGTCGAGGCCTGCAGCGCGTTGGTGCCCGGGCGCTGGAAGACGCCAATCGCCACCGCCGGCTTGTTGTCGAGCAGGCTGCGCAGCGAGTAGCGGCTCGAGCCGAGCTCCAGGCGCGCGACGTCCGACAGCCGCGTGATCTGCCCGTCGGGAGTGGCCCGGACCACGATGTTGCCGAACTCGGCTTCGGTGCTGAGCCGGCCTCGCGTGTTGATCGAGAGCTGGAACGTCGCGTCCGACGGCGCGGGCGGCGCGCCGAGCACGCCTGCCGCCACCTGGATGTTCTGCTCGCGGATGGCCCGGACGACGTCGCTGGTGGTGAGCTGCCGCGACGCGAGGCGATCCGGATCGAGCCACACGCGCATGCTGTACTCGCCGGCGCCGAAGACCTGAACCGCGCCCACACCGGGCAACCGGCTGATCTCGTCTTTCACCTGCAGGTGCGCGTAGTTCGACAGGTAGAGCATGTCGTAGCGCTCGTCCGGCGACACCAGGTGCACCACCATGATGAAGTCCGGCGACGCCTTTTCGGTGGTCACGCCGATGCGCTGCACGTCCTGCGGGAGCCGCGGCAGCGTCTGCGCCACGCGGTTCTGGACCTGGACCTGCGCGTTGTCGAGATCGGTGCCGAGCGCGAAGGTGATCGTCAGCGTCAGGGCGCCGTCGGAGGTGGCCTGCGAGAACATGTAGAGCATGCCCTCGACGCCGTTCATCTGCTGCTCGAGCGGCGCCGCCACGGTTTCGGCGATCACCTTCGGGTTCGCGCCAGGAAACGCCGCGCGGACGACGACCGTGGGCGGCACGACGCCCGGGTACTCGCTGATCGGCAGCCGGAGCAGCGCCAGCAACCCGGCGACGACGATGAGCACCGACAGGACGATGGCGAAGATGGGCCGCGTGATGAAGAAGGACGAGAACTTCACAGCGCACCGCCCATCTCGACGACCTTGGCGCTGACGGGCATCCCCGGCCTCACACGCTGCAGGCCGTTCACGACGACGAGCTCACCCTCCTTCAGCCCCTGCCGGACGACACGAAGGCCGTCGACGAGCGGACCGAGAGTGACCGTGCGCGACTCGATCTTCTTGTCGGCGCCGACGACGAGGACGTAGCGGCGATCCAGATCGGTGCCGACGGCGCGGTCTTCGACGAGCACACCGCGATAGGTCGCCGTGCCCGGCAGCCGCAGCCGCACGAACAGGCCGGGCGTCAGGCGACGGTCAGGGTTGTGGAACACCGCCCGCCCGTTGATCGTGCCGGTCGCGGGATCGAGCTGGTTGTCCATGAACTGCAGGGTGCCGTCGTGCTTGAAGGTCTTCTCGTCGGCCAGCGCCATCTGGATCGGCAGGCCTGCGGCGTGGCCGGGCGTGGACTGCTGCCGCGCACGGTCGCCGTAGCGCAGGAACGTCTGCTCGTCGGCGTCGAAGGACGCGTAGATGGGGTCGACGGACACGACCGTGGTCAGCAGCGTCGCCTCGCCTTGTCCTCCGGACACGAGGTTGCCGCGAGTCACCAGCGCGCGGCTGACGCGGCCGTCGATCGGCGAGACGACGCGCGTGAACTCCAGATCGAGCTCGCGCCGATCGAAGCGCCGCCGCCACGGCAGTCGGCGTGGGCCGTCGACTCGGCGGCGGCATCGGCGCGGCGCTCACGCTCTTCCGCCGAAATGGCGTTGTCGACCGACAGTCGTTCCGCGCGCTGCATCTCCGACTGCGCGCGATCGCGGGCCGCGTTGGCCTGCGCCAGTTCAGCGCGGAGCCGATCGACCTCGGCGCGGAACGGACGATCGTCCACCTGGAAGAGCAGCTGTCCCTGGTGGACGAGGCTGCCCTCGGTGAACGTGACGCTCGAGATGAGCCCCGAGACGCGCGGCCGGACGGCGACGGACTGCACGGCCTGGAGCCGTCCGGTGAACTCGTCGAACTCGGTGACCGGACGTGCGACGGCGGCCGCGGCAGTCACCTGCGGAGCCGCCGGTGGCGCTCCGCGCGTCTCGACACGCGTGCACGCCGCGAGCGCCGCCAGGTAAACGGCCAGCGCGCTCGCGAGCACCGTGTGCCGGATGAAAGTCGAAGGGATCGAACGGAAGAAAACTCGCCTTGGCATGACTGGCAGCATGCGCCCCGACGTCGCCCGCTCACAATCCGGCAGATAGCCGACTTCGAGCTGAGTCCAACGGCGCACGAGGGGATCCGCCGCCCGGGCCATGCCGCCATCGGCCGAAAGGACGAGGATCCGGTCGGCCCCACGGACGACTGTCGCGCCCCGCCGCTCTGGCTCATAATCGAGGTATGTCCGCACCGGCAGAGCTCACGCCTGGCGCCTCGCTCAGTACCTCGACCTGGGATCGCGACGGGGAAGTCGCCGCGCTTCGCGCCGAGCTTCAGTCCCTGAGCGACGCGAGGGATCGCGCCGAGTGCATGGCGTCGATCCAGAGCGATGCGGTGCAGCTCGCCCTGGATCTGCTCGTGACCCACCCCGACCTCCGAGGTTTCTTCCGGGCGTTCGTGAAGCGCCTGGTGGACGACGCGGAGGCACACGCGTGCGGTGTGTGGCTGCTGGACGAGGCCACCGGCGCCTGCAAGCTGTGGATGGCGAACATCGGCGGCGACACGCTGACCGAGGACAGTCCGGCGTGGCCCTCGATCGATCTGCCGCGCGAGAGCATGGGCGCGTACCTGGCGTCGTGCTCGGAATGTCTCGACGCGATCATCGAGTACGAAGGCGACGACGTCCGGCTGCCTGACGCGGTTCGTGAGTTCAACCGGGCCGCCTCGGTGCAGACGCTGCTCGTCGCGCCGCTGCGCCTCGCGCCACGAACGCTCGGGTGGATCGCGTTGTCGAGCGTCACCGGCTCCGACTGCGAGCGACGCTGGCGTCAGGCGCTGCTCGACGCCACGGCACGTCAGGCCACGCTCGCGCTCTATTACAGCCGGCTCGTCGACCAGAGCCTGTTCGAAGCGCGGCGGCAGGCAGTGCTCGAGGAACGCAACAGCATCGCCCGCGACATCCACGACACGCTTGCGCAGGGATTTGGCGCCATCCTGATGCAGACGCAGGCGGCACAGCGTGCGAGCGCCGGTTCGCTGTCCCCCGCGGCGGCGCGCAGTCTCGACGCCGCCGTCGATCTGGCGCGAACCCATCTGGTGGAGGCGCGCCGATCGGTGGCCGCCCTCCGGCCGCAGTCCGGCGAGCGTGAGGACGTCGCCGCCGCGCTCAACCGCATGGTGGGCCTCGCCCGTCGCACCAACGATGTCCCCGTCGAGCTCGTCGTCGATGAGCTGCCGACGTTCGATGCGGGCGTCGAGCGGGAGATCGTCGGCATCGCCCAGGAAGCGCTCACCAACGCCGTCCGCCACTCGCGGGCGCGGCGCATCGTCCTGCACGCCAGCGGGGTGCGCGGCGTCGGTTTCCGCCTGTCCGTCGCGGACGATGGGCGAGGGATTTCCGCCGAGCGGCAGTCGGCCGGTTTCGGCATGACGAGCATGCGCGAGCGCGCAGACCGCATCGGCGCGTCGCTGACCTTCGTCACGGCGCCCCGGGCGGGCACCGAGGTCGTGCTGGCGTGGCAACCGGCGTCGTTCACGATTCCGGGAGCCGACCATGCCGGCCGCTGAGCGGCAGGAGACCTCTCAGGGCGGCGCCGCCACGGCCCGCGCGCGCGTGCTCGTCGTCGACGACCACTCGCTGCTGAGGACGGGCGTCGCGAACATCATCAACATGGAGCCGACGCTGGAAGTGGTCGCCGAGGCGGCCAACGGCCGGGATGCGATTGCGGCATTCAGGGCCTTCCACCCCGACGTCGTGCTGATGGACCTGCGGATGCCGGAGATGGAAGGCGTCGAGGCGGTGCGGCAGATCCGCGAGATCGATCCGCAAGCCCGCGTCGTCGTGCTGACGACCTACGACGCCGACGAGGACATCGCGCGCGCGCTGCAGGCGGGCGCGAAGGCGTACATCCTCAAGGACATCGCGGCCGACGCCCTGGTGGCATGCATCCGCGACGTCCTCGCCGGCAAGACCTATCTGGCGCCTTCGGCCGCGGCGAAGCTGGCCGAACGGGTCACGCAGGTGCAGCTCACGCCCCGTGAGCTCTCGGCGCTGCGGCTGCTCGCCAACGGCAACAGCAACAAGGAGATCGCGTCTGCTCTCGAGATCTCGGAGCGGACCGTGAAGACCCACCTCGGACATCTCTTCGAGAAACTCGGCGTCACGAGCCGCACCGAAGCGGTTCGCGTCGCCACTCGCCGCGGTCTCGTTCGTTTCGACTGATATCGCTCGGGCGACGCAATTCTTATATTATGTCGATATTTTTTCGGAGGTCACTTATGTCGATGCTATAGATAGCGGTATTGCGCCGCTACGGCTAGCAGGCAGGTGTGGTGTCTTCGCGCGACAGGGGCCAAGCCCGGAGTCCGCGCGCGTATCGACGCGTTCGTGCAAGGGCGTCAATGCCGGGACAGCCCGACAGCTTTCGAAGCCATGGCGCAGGCGAACTTCACGCCCGAGATGCTCGCGCGGCGCACAGCCGCGGACCGCAAGCAGATGTCCACGCGGCTGAAGTCTGACTTCGGCACGATGACCGTGGAGCGCGTGATGCGCAACGACGACACCCTCGAGCTGCACGTGAAGGGCTCGACGGGGATCCAGGCCACGATCGCCCTCGATCTCGAGCCCGAGGCGCCATTCCGCATCACGAGCATGCGCGTCGAGCTCGGCGACGCCGAGTCGAGGCAGAACCTGCCGCCGGTGCCGGTCACCGGCGCGATGACGGCCGACCAGCTCGCGAGCGCGCTCGATGGCTACGTCGCGCCGATGGTCGCCGCCGACACCTTCTCCGGTACGATCCTGGTCGCTAAGGCCGGCGTGCCGGTCTTCCAGAAGGTGTACGGGCTGCGGACCGCGACAAGCGCGTGGCCAACACATGGCGACGCGCTTCACATCGGCTCGATCAACAAGATGTTCACCAAGACGGCGATCGCGCAGCTCGTGGCCCGGGGCTCGCTGTCGCTGGACGACACGATTGGCAAGCTGCTGCCCGACTCCCGGATCCGCAGGCCAGGACCGCGACGGTTGCGCAGCTGCTCGGCCACTCGGCAGGCATTGCGGACTTCTTCGGCGAGAAGTTCGACGCGGCGGACAAGACGCGATTCCATCGAACCGCGATTACTACCAGTTCGTCAGCGGCCTGCCGATGACGTTCGCGCCGGGCACAAGACGCCAGTACTGCAACGGCTGCTACATCGTTCTGGGCGAAATCGTTGCCAGGTCGTCAGGAATGGCGTACGAGGACTACATCGATCAACATGTTTTCCAACCCGCAGGGATGAAGATCGCCGCTTTCTGCGGCCGATCGGCCCGCCGAGAACATGGCTATCGTACACCCGTCAATCGCCGAACGGACCGCAGATCTGCACAACAATGTCTCCATGCACGCAGTGGCGGGCAGCGGAGCGGCGGCGCCTACGCCAGCGCGGCCGACCTTCTCGCGTTCGCAGACGCTCTTCGGCACGAGCGCCTCCTCGACACGTAGATGACCAGCTGGTTCTTCGGACCGGACGGCGGCCCCGTCGCTGTCGGCGCGGCAGGCGACCGATCGCTTGGCGTCGCCGGCGGCGCGCCCGGCCTGAATGCGTCGCTCGAAACCGACGCGTCATGGGACGTCGTCGTGCTCGCGAACCTCGATCCGCCCGCGGCCGTGCAGCTCGGCGTGGCCATCGCTCGGGCGTCGAGGGCGCACCCCTGACCCGCCAGCCGGCTATCGTCGTGATCGAAGACGACGAAGTGGTGGCCGAGACGCTGCGAGTGTATCTGGAGCAGGCCGGCTTCGAGGCGCACACGCGCCGCGACGGCACGAGCAGCCTGGCACGCGCCACCGAGCCCGACGTCGCGCTGGTGATTCTCGACCTGATGCTGCCGCGTCTCGGCGGGCAGGACGTCTGGCGCCGGCTGCGCGCGACGTCCACGGTGCCCATCCTGATGCTGACCGCGCGCACGTCGGAAGACGACCGCGTCCGCGGCCTCGAGATGGGCGCCGATGACTACGTCGGCAAGCCGTCAGCCCGCGCGAGATCGTCGCGCGCGTCCAGGCGCTGCTCCGCCGCGCCGAGCCCGCGGCGTCCGCCGCCCGCCCTGATCCGCTTCGTGTCGGCTATCTCGAGCTGGACCCGTGGTCGCGTCAGGCCAGAGCCGGCGGAGAGCCTGTCGCGCTCACGCCCACCGAGTTCCGTCTGCTCGAGACGCTGATGAAACAGCCTGGCCGCACCTTCACGCGCGAGGAGCTCGTGGCGCGCGCCTTCAGCCCCGACTACGACGGCGCGGATCGCACGATCGACACGCACGTCACGAACCTCCGCCGCAAGATCGGCGCCGATCTATCCCGACACGTCGTCTCCGTGCACGGCATCGGGTATCGACTGGCGCCATGAGCCGCCTGCAGACGCGCGTTCTGCTAGCCGTCTTCGCCGTCTCGCTGGCGGCGTGACGGCTGTCGCGCTGGCCGCACGCCACGGCGCGCGCACCGAGTTCCTCTAGTTCCAGGATGTCGAGCGCCACGCGGAGATGACACGTCGCGCCGACAACGCGGCGGCACTGGCCCACACCCTGGATCATCGATGCTGCACGCCGGACTCGCTGTCGGCAGTGTCGCTCGTCTCGATCCGCACGACGCGCTGCTCGTGATCGCTGACGGCGGTCCGCTGGCGAGCTTCGCCGGGTGCCGCTGGCCCTGGCACGAGACGTCACGCTCGATTCACGGCCACGAGCTGGAGATCGAGCTGACACGCCAGATCGGCCAGCGCCTCGATCGCGTTTCGCTCCAATTCCTTCTCGCGGGCGCTCCCCTGACGCTGGCCGACGACGCCAGGCGTCGGCGTTCGTCGTCCCTATGCCGCCGATACGTACGCCTCCCCGGCGGCTGCGTTTCTCGGGTCGCTCGACCGCCAGCTGCTGCTCGTGACGATGGTCGTGGGGCTCGCGGCGCTGGTGGCCACGTGGTTCGTCACGCGCGGGCGATGGGGCCACTCGCGGATCTGCGCCAGGCGACGGCGGACCTTGCCGGCGGACACTTCGCCCGGCGCGTGCGCACGGACGGACCGGAGGAGATCGCGGCGCTGGCGACGTCGTTCAACGCGATGGCGACCGAGCTCGAGCGTCAGCAGTCGCTCCGCCGAATCTGGTGCACGACGTGGCGCACGAGCTTCGCAGCCGCTGACGGCGCTGCGTTGCCGTCTTGTAACCGTCCAGGACGGCCTGGCTGCCGATCCAGCGGCGGTGGTCTCCGGACTGCACGAGCAGGTGCTCCACCTCTCGCAGCTTGTCGATGATCTACAAGAGCTGCGCTCGCCGATCGCCGGGAGCTCCGGCTGCAGATGGCCGACGTCGATCTCGGCCAGCTCGCGCGTCCGCCCTCAGGGCCTCGGGAATGGAAGACGACGCGCGCGTCGGAAAGAGATGAAGGCGGGCCTGGCAATCCACGCGGATGCCGTCCGGATGCGGCAGGTGCTGACGAACCTGCTGACAACGCCGCGCGGCATACGCCGGAGAATGGAACGATTACCGTGCGGGTACTAGGATGGAGCGCGAGTCGCTGTCGAGGTCCCACACGGCAGTGCGCTGGACCCCGAACAGCTCGCTCACTCTTCATCGCTTCTACGACGACCCTTCCCCAGCGCATACCGCGTTCGTCTGCTGCCATCGTCAAACATCTCGTCGAGGCGCAGGGCGGCCGCTCTGGGCTTCAGCGACGCCGGCGGCGTGACGGTCGGATTCGACGCGCGGGCTACGCCTTTGCCTGCGCTGCCATCATCTGCTCCATCCGCGCCTGCATCTGGCGCGTGAGGTGCGGGACGACGCCGAGCTGGCGCTCGATGAGCATCAGCTGCGCGCGATGGTGCATCTCGTGTTCCTTCGCGCTGAGGAGCATCTCCAGCCGGCTCTTGTGCACCTTCCCGGTCGCGCCGTTGCCGAGCACCTGCTCGCTCAGCTGAGCGTCCGAGAGCCCGCCCAGGAACGCCGCGAACGCCTCGCCTTCTTTCTCCAGCAGCTCCAGGATCTCGGTCTTCGAGCGCGTCACGGCCTCGGCGTCGCGCATCCGGCGGCCGTACGCCAGGAAATCGAACGTCGTGATGTCGGTCGAGCCACTGGCGTGCATGTCGATCCACAGGCGCGTGGAGAGCGCGACGTGCGTCAGCATCTGGCGGACGGTTCTCGCGCCGTCGGCCGGGGAATGATCGTAGTTGTGGTCGGGGATGTCGTGCGCGACCTGGATCGTGTTTCCGCGCACCGTGCGGAAGTTGGCGGACAACTGCTGGGCACCGTAACAGAACATGGATGAATCTCCTCGATCTTGAATTATAGGACTGGCGTGAGACGTGGGGGCCGGCGTCCGTGCCGGGGCGTCTGATCGGTGAGCGCGACGTATTCGAGCTCGGTGCCCGCGGCGGCGGCACGCAGCATGAGCGCGCCACGGCTCATGTCGCCGCGACCGACGAAGTCCGACGGAAACGACAGGCGATCGCCGAAGACCCCGGACAGCACGTCGAGGTACTTGGCGGTGGCGACGCTGCCGAGCAGGACGATGCGGTCGTGGGGCGCCATCGCGCCCTCGAGACGTCGGGCGTCCGCCAGCAGCGGACGACGATAGCGCTCGTCGTCCTGGGAGACGTCGACGCCGGCGAACTCGTCGATCAGCGCGCGCGTGATCGATCAGATCCGGCGGTTGGAGGCCGCGCGTCGGCGTGATCACGAAGGTCGACGGCCGGCCGCGATCGGCGAATGTCGTCGCGTAGGCGAGCTTTCCGCGGAAGTAGAGCCCGCTCATGAAGGCGAACGCCTCGCCCGAGCGTCAGCGTGCCGGCGTCAAGCCGCAGCGCGAGCTGATGGGTCGCGCCCTGACGCATCAGCATCTTCGCGCGGCGGCCGCCGCACCAGGCCGGAGAGAGAAGGAAGAGAGACACAGCCAAATCATAAACAAGCCGCTCCGTTCGCGTGAGACGGACGCGCGACCTGAGGTCCATTGAACACGGCTGAGCCGGCGATTTAAGATTCCGCCGTGATCACCCGCATCGCGCCGCTGGTCGTCGGACTCCTTCTCTCATCGGCGTTGCCGGGGGGCGCGCAGGGCACCTCCTCGCTGCCCGCCCCCTCGGTCCGCACCGTGTCGACTGCGTCTGGCTCGAAGGGAGAGGTGCGCAACGGAAAGTTCGTGCTCTTCGATCCGAGAACGACCTTCCGTCTGCCCGAGGACACGAAGGTGATCGTGACGTTCCAGTGGCTCGGAACGCCAGGAAAACATCACCTTCAGGCGACGTGGCACGGGCCTGGCGACACGTCGTCGTCTTCCGGGTTCGACTACAACGCGGAGTCGCGCGAGTTCGGCGCCTACTGGCAGTTGAATCTTCCGCCGAGTGCCCCGCTGGGGGACCGGCACATCGACGCACAGGTTGACGGACAGCCGGCGGGGAGCCATGCCTTCCAGGTGGTGGACCCGACGGCGCCGTGCCAGTCCCTCGCGCTGCCGCTCCTTTGCCACTGACGCGTGCGGAGCTTTACGCGCGAGCGCTGGCGAACACCGTCACGGTTCAGGCGCTCGATACCAACGGACAACTGCTCTCGACGGCTGCCGGGAGCCTGATCGGACCAGACACCGTCGTGACGGCGTTCAGCGCGATCGACGGCGCGTCGAAGCTGCGGGTCCGCGCCGGACAGGCGGAAGGCGTCGAAGTCTTGGATGTCGTCGCGTTCGATCGCCGCCAGAACTGGGTGGTGCTCAAGGCGATGGGCCTTCCTGCCGTCCAGGCGTTGACGCTCGTCAGCGCGCGCCCCGCTATCGGCGCACAATGCACGTCAGCGTCACCGACCGGCGACGGCACTTTCGTCGCCACGAGCGGCGAGATCGTCGGGACGCACGAGTATCCGAGAGGCGGCGCCAGGATAAACGTCGCGTTCAACGCGGGGACGCAGGAACCGGCGCACCCGTCCTCGACGAATTCGGTGCCCTCATCGGTGTCGCGGGCGTCGCCGCCGATCTCGGGCCGTCGCGGCGTCTCTATCGCCTGGGCGACATGATGGACAGGCGAGCCAGGTTCTCGTCTTGCCGATTGACCTGGTTCTGCAGGTGGCCGCGCGACTACGCTGGCCTAGCTGAAGGCACGCAGCCTCTTCATGCAGCCCGTGACGCTGCCCAATCAGTTCCTGAGGACGCTTCCCGCCAGCGTGCTCCGTGACGGCCCAGGACCCAGCCCATCACGAACGTGACCAGTTCTCCAGGCAGGAAAGTCCCTCACGTCGTTCCTGACCTGGGATCCCAAGCGGTGTTGAAAGGCCTCGTCACTCTTCGAATTGTCGACGCCGACAACAAGGTCCTTGGCGAAACCAAGCCATCAAAGCTTCGATCCGTCCGGGCTCGCTGACGTTCTCGAGCTGGGAGTTCGGCGTGCCCACAGTGGCCGGCACGTATCACGTCGAAATATTTCTGGATGCGGATCTCCTCTGGCGCGAGGACTTCGCTGTCACTGAGTAACGACGCCCCACGTCAGCCTCCGTTCTTGATAAGCTGGTCTACTTGCACCTCTTGATCGACTTCGTCTCTCGGAGGATGGCCATGGTCTCATTCCCGCCGGCGCGCCGCCTGGCCGCGATTGCGGCCCTCGTGGCGCTGGCTGCCGTGCCCGCGCGCGCGCAGCAGAAGCTCCTGACAATCGACGACCTGTACGACCCCGTCAAGAAAGTGAACTTCGGCCCGCCGGGATTCGGCGGCGGCTACACGTGGATCAACGACAAGGAGTTCATCCGCCTCGGCGGCGGCCCGCGCGGCGCGCAGGCCGGCAGGCCGCGGCGACGTGATGAAGGTCGACGCCGAGACGGGCGCCGAGTCGCCGCTCTACGACGCATCGAAGCTCGAAGCGGCGCTCGCGAAGCTGCCGGGCGTCACGGCGGCCGAAGCGGCGCGGGCGAGCCACGCGCGTGGCACCTTCACGCGCGACTACGCGGGTCTCGCGCTGACGATCGGCGACGACATCTACTACTGGCCGCTCGGCGGCGACGCCGTCACGCGCCTGACGTCCACGCCCGGCGCGAAGGAGCAGCTCGAGTTCAGCCCTGACGGGCGGCTGCTTGCGTACCTCCTGAACAGCAACCTGTACGTCTCGGACGTCGCGGGCCACGAACGCGCGCTCACGACCGACGGCACTGGCAAGGTGTTCAACGGGAAGCTCGATTGGGTGTACGAGGAAGAGGTCTTCGGCCGCGGCCGGCCGCGCGCGTACTGGTGGAGCCCCGACTCCTCGCGGATCGCATTTCTCCAGATCGACGACACGCCGGTGCCGACGTTCCCCGTTGTCGATCACATTCCGGCCGGCCAGGTGCTCGAGCAGACGCCGTATCCGCGCTCGGGCGATCCGAACCCGCTCGTGAAGATCGGCGTCGTCCGCGCCGGCGGCTCTCCGGTGCAGTGGTTCGACACGTCCAAGTACAGCGGCGCCGATCACCTCATCGTCGAGGTCGGCTGGACGCCCGACAGCAAGCAGGTGATCTTCCAGGTGCAGAACCGCGAGCAGTCGTGGCTCGACCTCGACTTCGGCGACGTGACGGGCGGCGACGTCAAGACCCTCTTCCGCGAGACGACCAAGGCGTGGGTCAACAACCTGGGCTCGCCGACGTGGCTGAAGGACGGCAGCTTCCTGTGGTTCAGCGAGCGGAGCGGCTTCCAGCACCTGTACCACTACAAGCGCGACGGCACGCTCATCAAGCAGGTGACCGACGGCAAGTGGGAAGCGCGCACGCTCTACGGCGTGGACGAGGCAAACGGATGGATCTACTTCGCCGGCACGGAGCGCAGCTCCATCGGCGGAGACGTCTACCGCGTCAAGCTTGACGGCAGCAGCCTGACGCGTCTCTCGCAGACGGCCGGAACGCAGCAGCGCCAGCTTCAACCCGTCGCTGACGATGTACGTCGGGACGTGGAGCGACGCGTCGACGCCCACGCAGACGCGCCTGCACAAGGCGGACGGCACCGAGATCCGCGTCATCGACAAGGGCGAGGTCGCGGCGCTCAAGGACTACAAGCTGGCGCAGCCCGAGTTCGTGCAGGTGAAGACGAAGGACGGCGCCACGCTCGAGGCGATGCTCATCAAGCCGCCCGATTTCGACCCGTCGAAGAAATACCCGGTCTTCGAGCACACGTACTCGGGTCCGCATGCGCCGCAGGTGCACAACGCGTGGGGCGGCGTGAACGGCCTCTACTTCCAGCTCCTCGCCCAGCGCGGCATCGTCGTCTGGGTGTGCGACAACCGGTCGGCCAGCGGCAAGGGCGCCGAGTCGGCGTGGGTCGCGTACAAGCGCCTCGGCGAAACGGAGCTCGCGGATCTCGAAGAGTGCCTCGGCTACCTGAAGGCGAAGCCGTGGGTGGACAGCACGCGCATCGGGCTCGACGGCTGGAGCTATGGCGGCTTCATGACGAGCTACGCGCTGACGCACAGCACGAGCTGGTCGATGGGAATTTCCGGCGGCACGGTGAGCGACTGGAACAACTACGACTCGATCTACACCGAGCGCTACATGCTGATGCCGCAGAACAACCCGGACGGCTACGCGCGCACGGCGCCGAAGAACGCCGCGGCGAACCTGCACGGGCAGCTGCTGCTCCTGCACGGCGCCATCGACGACAACGTCCACATGGCCAACACCATGCAGTTCGTCTACGAGCTCGAGAAGGCGAACAAGCCGTTCGAGCTGCTTCTCTACCCGAAGTCGCGCCACGGCGTGGCGGAGCCGCTCCTCGTGAAGCAGATGCGCGAGCGGATGCTGGAGTTCACGCTGAGGACGTTGAAGCCGGAGGGGCAGGAGAAGGGGACGAAGGAATAGGGAATAGGGAATAGGGAATAGGCAGAGGTGACAGGGTGCAGGGTGCAGGAGTGCAGGGTGCAGGACGTAATCGGTGACGTTGATTGACGAGCTCCGCGGCGAGCAGAACGATCGTCGCGGCCGAACTGAGACCTCCACGAGCCGAGCTGGCGCAGCGTGAGGGCATGGACGCGTGGATCGACACGTATCACGCGGTTCGTGGCCTCACGCGGCGCGGCGTGCCGGTGTTCCTGACGGATTCGGCCGTCGGGCTGCAGGAGGAAGACAACCTCCGGCACCTCGTCGCGAATCTGGGATCGGACGTTCCGCGCGAGCGTGTTGTGCCGTTCCTGACCTCGAAGCACACGCTCGACTACTGCCTGTCCTACGCCGAGCGGGCCTGGCAGCACGAGTTCTCGTCGCTGGTCGTCCTCGGCGGCGACAAGCACGTGGGTCCGCCGCGCGTGTTCGAGCATGCCTGGCAGCTCAGGCAGGCCATTCGCGCACGGGAACCGAAGCTGACGCTTGGCGGCTGGGCAAACCCGAACGCCGCGGCATCAGGCCAGGTCGACTACCTGCTGGCGCACGACTTCACCGCGGAGTACTACCTCACGCAGATCGTCTCGCATCACACCGTCGCGCCCGTCGCGGCGTTCATCGAGGAGAGCGCGCGCCGAGGTCTGACGCTGCCGGGACTCTTCGGCGTGTTCTACTACCGCAGCGCGAAGCCGCAGACGCTGGCCACGCTCGGCCGGTTCCTGCCCGTGCCCGCGGAAGCACCTGACGAAGGAGTTCGAGGCAGGCGCGTCGCCCGTGGAGGTCTGCGCGCGCACGATCCGTGCGTTGCGGGACGTCGGCGTGCGCCACTTTTATGTCAGTAACCTGCCGCTCGGCCGAGCGCAGACGACACTCGATGCGATCGTGAAGGCGGCGGGCCTGGACGAGCGCGCGATGACCCTGAGCGATCGCGCCGTCCTCGTCACCGGCGGCAAGCGTATCGGCGCGGAAGTGGCGCGCCACCTCGCGGGTCTCGGCGCCGACGTCGCGGTCGCGTTCAACCGCTCGCGCCTCGAGGCCGACGAGACCGTTCGCGCGATCGAAGCGCTGGGCCGTCGAGCCTTCGCGATACAGGCCGACCTCTCGGATCCAGCCGCATGCGCGACGCTCGTCGATCGGGCGGCGGAGGCGCTGGGCCGGCTCGACGTGCTCGTCAACATGGCCTCGGTGTACGTGTCGAAGCCGTACGACGATCTGACGATTGAAGACTGGGACGCGGCCCTCCTCGTCGATCTCCGAGCCACTCACCTCTGTTCGAAAGCCGCTGTGACGCACATGCGCCGCGCAGGCGCGGGCCGCATCGTCAACTTCAGCGACTGGATCGCGGCCAGCGGTCGCCCGCGCTACACGGGCTATGTCCCGTACTACACGGCGAAAGCCGCGGTGATCGGCCTCACGCAGATTCTGGCGTTGGAGTTGGCCGGGGATCAGATCCTGGTGAACGCCGTGGCGCCCGGCCCGATCCTGGCGCCGCCTGGCACGAGCGACGACGAGCTGCGCGCCGTGGAGCAGGCGACGCCGCTCGGACGCTGGGGTGGCTCCGGCGCGATCGCGCGCTGCGGTGCAGTTCCTGATCGAGACGGATTTCGTGACCGGCGAAGTGATCCGCGTGGACGGCGGCCGACACGTGAAGTGAGCGCGCGCGCACCCTGCACCCTCCCGCACCTCCCGCACCCGATTCAGTTCTGAATCACGCCTCGAAGAATCAGACCGAAAGTCAGAGACGGACCGGCAGACGTCGGCACCGAGAACACGACGCCCTCGAGATCCAGATCCGTTTTCACCGGCGACAGCGGCGCCGCGTTGGCGGCTGGAGGATCGAGGCTGAGCGCTGAGGGATGCGCGCGGCGGACGGTCTGTTTCGAGAGATCGACCGCGCCCTTGTAGCCGACCGGATCCGGCGTCGCATCCACCGCCGCCGGCGACATCAGCAGGAACTCCCGGTTCGGCGACACGCCGAGATGATCGCCGTTGGCCGGCTGCCGCGCGTAGCGCAGCGTGTAGACGCCAGGCCGGACGACGTAGCCGCGAATGTCGCTCCATGGGGCGCTGACGCGAATCGCGCCGACGAGCGTGCCGTCGCCGACGTCGCCCCACGCTGGTGCGGCCTCTGGCGCCTTCGTCAGGGCGATGGCCTTGACCCACCACAGATCGAGCTGCACGTCGCCGCTCTTCACCGTGACGCTGCCAGGCGCGAGCGCCGCAGCGATCGCGGCGTTCAACTCTGGCAGGCGGCGCGTCGCTGCCTTTCGCCGCGACGAGCGACTGCGCATCTGCAGTGGCGACGACGAGCGCATACACGAAGACCGCAAGCGCCAGCGGCGCCAGCCGGACCTGGATCATCGAAGGCGGCGCGTCAGTTGGTGGCGTCGACGTGCGGCGTCAGCGTGAAGTCGCCGTAGAACGACGAGCGCTTGTGCGGATCGCTCCACCGGGTGTCCAGCTCGCGGCCGCTGTAACTCAACACCTCGGTGATGCCCATCGTCGGAGACTCGAGGCGCGTGAACGGCGTGAACCATTTCGTCGCGCCGCAGCTCGGGTCGTGGTGCATGTGTTTCGTGACCGACAGCGACGCGTCGCCGGCGGTGACCTGGACGGCGTGCGCGCTGCTGTCGAACGTCACGGGCGCCGCCTTCACCTCGACGATCTCGCTGATCAGCCCCCGCGACAGCTCGTCGGCCATCTTCACGAGCGCCCGGCGCTCGGCGGGCGTTGCGCGCTGGTCAACGTAGACGACCGCGCGGACATACGAGGGCGCTTCCCCGCCGATCTCACGGATGCCGAGATTGCGATCGCCGGCGACGGCCGCGACGACCGACAGGCCGTCCAGCTTCTGGCCGTCGTAGACACCCTGGGTGACGTGCCACGCCAGCACCGCGGTCTTCCCCATCGTCTCGGCCTGGCTGCTCATCACGCAGCCGCCGGCGAAGACTTCCGCGGTGCGCGCCTCGACGTATTCGCCGCGGACGGAACCGGCGAAGGCGGGCGCGGCGAGAAGAACGAGCGACGCCGCGAGGAAAGTGCGTTTCATTGAAGTACCTCGGCAGGCCTGAAGGCCTGCGCTACAGACACGTTGCAGGGCTGAAGCCCTGCCCCACGTACGAATCATGCCGGGGCTGAAGCCCGGCCTACTGCTCTACGTACGACTCATTTGCAGCACTCGCGGCCGGCGCGGCACAGGTCGGCGTGCACGCGTCCGCCGTCGGGGCCGATCGGCTTCTGCGTCTTGATGCACCAGAAGGCCGTGGCGTCGTACGGATCGTGGAACTGCGTGGGCTCGGGCACGGACAACACATACATGCCCTTGTGGCGCAGGTGATGACAGTTGTGCGCGCCCACGAGCGGTGACGTCGGAGTTGGATGATTCATCGCAAGCCTCAATCCCTAATCCGCAACCCGCAACCCGCAACCATCAACCCGCGATCGCCTTCATGATCGCCCGTCGGAGGGCGGTCTTGGCAACCTGAACCTTGTAGGCGTTGCCGCTCATGGGCTTCGCGTCGGCCAGCGCCGCCTCGGCCGCCTGAAACGCGACCGACTCGTCGATGGCCTTCCCCTTGAGAGCCTGCTCGGCCGCGATCGATCGCCACGGCACCGGCGCGACCGCGCCAAGCACCACGCGCGCGCTCTCGCACGTCGTCCCGTTCATCCGCAGCGCCACGGCAGCCATCGCGATCGGCCAGTCGTGCGCCTGCTTGAACTTCACTTCGTAGAGCGCGCTCTTGACGCCCCGGCTCGCGGGCAAGGCCACTTCGGTGACGAGCTCGTTCGGCTCGAGGACGGTCTCGCCGAACATGTTGCGATCCGGCATCACGAAGAACTTGTCGGCGTCGACTTCGCGTTCGCCGTCCGGGCCCGCCACCTTGATGCGCGCCCCGTACGCGAGGAGCGGCAGCGCGACCGTGGACGGATGGACGATGTGACACGGGCCGTCGCCGAAGATCGCGTGGAACTGGTTCTCGCCGTCCACCGCGAAGCAGCGCGCGCCGCCCTTCTTCAGGCAGTTGAACTCTTCGTTCCTGAAATACCAGCAGCGCGGACGCTGCATCAGGTTGCCGCCGACGGTGCCGGCGTTCCTGATTTGCGGCGTGCCGACGGAGGCGGCCGCGTCCCGCAGCGCGGGGTACAACTTCCCGAGCTCCGCGTGCTCGACGACCTCCACGAGTTTCGTCGCCGCGCCGACGACCGACAGGCCCTGCGGCTCGACGGTGATGGCGGACGGCAGCCGCTTCACGTTGACGAGCACATCGGGCTGCGCGATGTAGTCCTTCATCAGCCCGAGCAGGTCCATGCCGCCCGCAATCGGCAGAACCTTGCCGCGCGAGGTCGTCGTCGCGAGCGCCGCGAGCGCGTCCTTCTGGTTCGCCGCGTTGACGTAGGCAAACGCTTTCACAGCGTCCCTCCTGCCTTCTCGCGCTCGGCAAGCGCGGTGAGGACCTTGTCGGGCGTGATCGGCAGGCTCTTCACCTGCACGCCAATCGCATTGCGGACCGCGTTGGCAACCGCGGCGGCCGTCGAAATCGTCGGCGGCTCGCCGATGCCGATGACGCCGCGCTCCGGCTGGTTCATCAGCTTCACGTCGATCTTCGGGATGTCGGCGGGACCGGCCAGCAGGTAGAACTCCATGTTCGGGTTCACCATCAGGCCGGTGTTGCGATCGAGCAGCCGGTTCTCGAAGAGCGCGTAGTTGACGCCCATCACGATGCCGCCGATGACCTGCGACTCCGCGGTGAGCTCGTCGAGGATCGAGCCCGCAGTCCTGCACGCAGGCGACGTGCAGCACTCGCGTGACGCCAGTCTCGACGTCCACGTCGACCTCGGCGAACTGCACGCCCGTCGTGCCGCTGGCCGACAGGCCCGCTTCCCACTCGCCGTCCACTGAGACCGGTTCTGTGCCCAGCAGACGGCACGCGTCCTTCCAGGCGAGGCTCTTGGACGGGTTGTCCTTGACCTGAATCTTCCCAGCTGACGCGACGAGCGTCGCGGGCTCGACGCCAAGGTTCGGCGCCACGCGCGCCTTCAGCGCGTCGAGGGCTTTCCCGGCGGTGACGCGAATCGCGGGCGCGACCGACGCCGACGTGGTGCTGCCGCCCGAGCCGCCGCTGAACGGATAGTTGCTGTCGCCCACCTCGACCTTGATCGCGTCGAGCGGCAGGCCGAGCGTCTCGGCGGTGACGGCCATCATGTGCGTCCGCGTGCCGACGCCGATGTCCTGCGTGCCCGATCGCATGACGACGCTGCCGTCGGCGTGAATCTCGCAGTGCGCCTTCGTGCCGCGACCGCCGCCGCCCCACTGGTTCGCGGCGCACCCCATGCCTCGCTTCACGGGCCCGGACGAGGAATCGCCGGTCGGGTGGCGACGACTCCAGCCGATCAGCTCGGCGCCAACCGGGAAGTACTTCCGCCACTGCGCGTTTGGCGCCTCGGCCGGCAGGTTCTTCAGCCGGAACTCGAGCGGGTCCATCTTCACCGCGTCGGCCAGCTCGTCCATCAGCGACTCGGTGTGGAAGCACGCCTGCGGATGGCCGGGCGCGCGCATCGCGCGCGAGGGGCCCGCGTTCGTGAACACGTCGCGATGCTTCCGACGGCGATTCGGGAAGACGTAGATGTACGGCAGCGGGAAGCCCGCGCCAACCCCGGCGCCACCGGTGCCCCACGTCTCGGCGTCGAACGCGGTCAGCTTGCCGTCAGCAGAGACGCCGGCCTTGATCTTCGAAAAAGACGACGGCCGGTTGCCCGACGCGAGATGCTCTTCCTTCCGATCGAGCATCAGCTTCACCGCCGCGCCCGCCTGCTTCGCGAGCTTCGCGCAGATGATGCCCTGCGCGTCGGGACCGAACTTGCTGCCGAACCCGCCGCCCATGTACTCGGTGACCACGCGCACGTTCGTCTGGGGAATGCCGAGCGCCTCGGCGAAGCCTTCGCGCGTGCCGTGGACCGCCTGCGTCGAGGCCCACGACGTCAGCTGGTCGCCGTTCCACTCGCAGACGCAGCCGTGCGTCTCGAGACAGACGTGTGTCTCGACCTGCGTCTGATAGCTCGTCTCGATCACGTGCGCCGCCGCCTTGAAGCCGGCCGCGAGATCGCCCGACTCCTGCGCATCCGCTTCGACGACGTTGCCGTCCTTGAAGATCTTCGGCGCGCTGTCCTGCATCGCCATCGCCACCGTGGCGATGTGCGGCAGCACTTCGTACTGCACCTTGATCAGCCGCAGCGCGTCACGCGCCTGTTCTTCCGTGGCCGCCGCGACGGCGGCGATCTCGTCGCCCTGGTACATCGCCTCCTTGCCCGGCTCCATCACCGTCATCGCCGCCTTCACGCCGGGCGCCTTCTGCGCCGCGGTCAGATCGATCGAGACGACGCGCGCGTGTGGATGGGGCGAGCGGAGGATCCGTCCGTGCAGCATGCCGGGACGGTTGATGTCGTATGGATATTTCGCGCCGCCAGTGGCCTTCACCGGCCCGTCCACGCGGCGCATCCGCGTGCCGATGAGCGTCGGGTGTTCAGGCCACGGATACTTCTCGTTCCTGGCGGGCTGCGCCGGCGTCTTGACCTCGGGGACCTGCTCAGCCACGGGCCACCCCCTTCGTCGTCAGGACCGCTTCGAGCACGCGGGTGTAGGTGCCGCACCGGCAGATGTTGCCCGCGAGGCCTGCCTTCGCCTGCTCGGGTGTCGGCTTCGGGTTCTTCTCGAGCAGCGCGACGGCCGAGACGACGAAGCCCGGCGTGCAGAAGCCGCACATGAGGCCGTCGGTCTCGCAGAGGGCCTGCTGCACCGGATGCAGCACCGTCCCTTCGGTGAAGCTCTCGACCGTGCGGATCGCGCGGCCCTGCATCTCGATCGCCAGATGCGAGCACGCGTAGATCGGCCGGCCGTCGGCGATCACGGTGCACGCCCCGCAGGTGCCGCGATCGCAGACGCGTTTCACGCCCGTGATGTCCAGGCGATTGCGCATCGCGTCGAGCAGCGTCACGCGTGGCTCGACCGAGAGTTTCTTGACGGTCCCGTTGATGTTCAGCTCAATCGGCACGTCGCCCGGGCCCACGGCCGCGGGTCCCGTCTGCGCCTCGCCGAGCGTGGGCGACAAGACGCCCGCCGCGAGGGATGTGCCGCCGACCGTTTTCAGGAAGGAGCGTCGGCTGAAGACGGAGGCCGAACCGCCGGAAGGATCGTCCTGCTCGTCCTGATCGAATGCCATGGGTGGCTCCCGTCCGCTTACGGATCTGATCGTCATATATCATAGGCAGCCAGTCGCCGCTCTCTCGCGTCGAGCCCTGCCGGACGCGACGACATAAGATCCGACAGTGACCTGTCCCGTTTGCCTGGCTGCCGTGCCCGACACGGCGCGCTTCTGCCCGGAGTGCGGAACGACGCTGGCGAACCCGTCTGAAGCGACGACGGTCCACTTGCCTCCGCCGACGCCGGCTCGTCCATCGGCGGGCGAGGCGGACGAGACCCGCGCCATCACACCCAGATCAGCCAACGGCCCTGCCCCGGACACCGGGTCGTGCGGCTCGTTCCGGCAGCGAGGCCGCGCAGCGTCCCCGCGTCGCGTCCTGGCTCGCGGCCGCCGGGCAGCGGGACGCCCGCCGCGCCGCCGATGCCGCCGTCGAACAGCGACCCGCGCCTGGCCGGACGCTTCGAGCCCGGAACCGTGCTCGGCGGCCGCTATCGGATTGTCGGGCTGATCGGCAAGGGCGGCATGGGCGAGGTTTACCGGGCCGACGACCTCACGCTCGGACAGCCCGTGGCCCTGAAGTTCCTGCCCGAGACGCTCGTCGGCGACAGCGACTGGCTCGTGCGGTTCCGGGGCGAGGTGCGCGCCGCCCGGCAGGTCTCCCACCCGAACGTCTGCCGCGTGTACGACATCGCCGAGGTGGACGGCTTCACGTTCCTCTCGATGGAGTTCGTGCAGGGCGAGGACCTCGCCGGCCTGCTCCGGCGGATCGGCCGGCTGTCGCCCGACAAGGCCGCCGAGATGGCGCGAGGGCTCGCCGCCGGACTTGCCGCAGCGCACGACAAGGGCGTGCTGCACCGGGATCTCAAGCCCGGCAACGTCCTGATCGACGAGCACGGCCGCGTCCGCCTCGCGGACTTCGGGCTCGCGGGCGTCGAGCACGAGTCGGAAGGCCTGTCGGGCACGCCGGCGTACATGGCGCCGGAGCTGTTCGATCGGAAGCCGGCCACGGTCCAATCCGACATCTACGCGCTCGGCCTCGTGCTCTACGAGATGTTCAGCGGCAAGCAGGCGTTTTCGGGAACGACCGTCGGCGAGCTCGCGCGGCTGCATCACGAGATCACGCCGCCGCCGCTCACCCAGCTCGTGCCCGAAATCGATCCGATGGCCGATCGGATCATCCTCCGCTGCCTGGCGAAGGATCCCGCGCAACGGCCGGCCTCCGCGCTGCAGGTGGCCGCGGCCCTGCCCGGCGGGGATCCGCTGGCCGCCGCGCTGGCCGCCGGCGAAACGCCGTCGCCCGAGATGGTCGCCGCGTCGGGCGGTGTCGGCGCGCTGGCGCCGCGCCTGGCGGCCGCCTGCCTGGCCGTGGCGCTCATCGGCGTGTCCGCGGTCGTCGCCCTGAGCCCGCGGACGCAGGCGGTGCAGTACCTGAAATACGAGAAGCCCAGCGCGGTGCTGGCCGACGCGGCGCGCACGATCCTGCAGGGACTCGGGTACCACGACCCGGTGCAGGATCAGGCGTGGGGCTACGCGACCACCGACTACCTGCGCTACCTCGAGACGACCGACGACACCCCGCGGCGGTACGAGAACCTGCGTCCCGGTCAGCCGCCCGCCGTGACGTTCTGGTACCGGCAGGCCCCCGTCGAGATGTTCTCGGACAGCTTCCTGCTCGGTGGACGACTGCAGTTGCGCGTTCCGCCGATTACCTCGCCGGGCATGGTCGCGATGATGCTCGACCTGAAGGGGCGCCTGCACTACCTCGATGCCGTGCCGCCGAGAATTCGCGACACCGAGGAGACGCGATCGAAGTTCGACTGGAACGTCGCGCTGCGCTTCGCGGGATTCGATCCGGCGACGCTCACGGCGGTCGACCCGTCGTGGGTGCCTCCGGGATTCGCCGACGCGCGCGCGGCCTGGGACGGCGTCTACCCCGATCGCCCCGACATCAAGGTGCACGTCGAGGCGGCTGCCGCGTACGGCCGGCTCGTGTCGTTCCAGATCTTCGAGCCCTGGAGCCCGCAAACGCTCGCCCCGCCCACCGGCGCCAGCGGCGTCTCGCCGATGGTCATCGCCGGTGTCCTCGGCCTGCTGCTCGTCGCCTCTGGCGCTATCGCGCTCGTGCGCCGCAACGTGCGGCTGTCACGCGGAGACCGCGAGGGCGCAGTCCACGTGGCGGCGACGCTGGCCATCCTCGTCATGGTCGCCGGGCTGCTCACGGCCCATCAGTCGTTCGGCGCTCAACGGCACGCTCGCGACGATGCTGGTGCTCTTCGCGCGGGGCACGCTCGTGGGCCTCGCCGCCTACACGTTCTACATGGCACTCGAGCCGGATGTCCGCCGCCGATCGCCGGAAACGCTCGTGTCGTGGAGCCGGGCCATCGACGGCCGCCTGCGCGATCCGCTCGTCGGCCGCGATCTGCTGATCGGCATCGCCGTTGGCGTGCCTGCTGCAGCTTCTGACGCAGGGCGCTCATCTCGCGCCGGCGTGGTTCGGTCATGGCCCGTCGCTCTCGACGCCGCTGGCCGGCTACGACGGCACCGTCGGGTTCGTCGTCGCGGTCCTCATCACGCGCATCGTGAGCTCGGTGCTGATCGCCACCTCGCTCGCGCTGGTCTATCTGATGCTCTACCTGCTGATTCGCCGGCGGCGTTTCACCACCGCGGCGTTCGTCGTGGTGCTGCTCGGCATCGCCGCGACGGTGCAGGGACTGTCGGTGACGCTGGTGTTCTCGGCGCTCGCCATCGGCCTGATCGTCTTCACCCTGCTGCGGCTTGGCCTGTTGACGCTGGTGATTGCCCTCACCGTGACCGGCTGGCTCGATCAGATCCCGATGACGTTCGACTTCTCCTCCCTCTTCGCGCCCTCGTCGTACACCGTGTTCGGCGTGATCGTCGCCGCGACGCTGTTCGGGTTCCGCACATCGCTCGGCGGAAAGGGAATTCTGGGGGGAAGGTTGTTGGAATGAGGTTCCGGGGCCAGTTCCAGGTTCCGGTGACCTTGACCTGACCTGGACCCTCTCCTCCTCAACACCTTCATGAAGTCCCTCCACGGCCCGACGTCGGCCGTGTACTGGCGTGCGAGCGTGCGCGCGATTTGATCGAGGTGCGCCAGGTCGTGCGCGACCCAGCTCGCGATGAGCTGCGCCATGTTGACGACGCCGAGCGACGGATGACGGCCGGCCAGCCTGAGCTGCTCAGGTCCGAGGTTCAGGGCGCGCAGCGTCGCGAGGCTTTCCGCGCGGAGGCGCAGGAACTCGGCGCCGAGCCGATCGACGCTCCAGTCGCCGTAGCGCTTCGCGCCGCCCTCACGATCGAACGGCGTGAACGCGACGCGGTCCTGCTGCTCGAGGATCAACCGCACGCGCGGGATCCAGTCGTCCACTTCGCCCCAGACCAGGTGCTCGAGCACCTGCCGCGGGTTCCACGTGCCCGGTCCGTCGGTCGCCTGCAGCAGGGCCGGCGGCAGGTCCACCACGAGCTTCACGATCGCGTGAGGCGTCGATTCGAGCAGGGCAAGGCACTGCGAGTACCACTGTTCCTTATCCACTTCGCACTCCACTTCGCACTTGGCCCGGCTGAAGCCGGGCCTTACGTACACTCAGTCGCTGAAGCCGGGCCCTACGTACCGCGTCAGTCGCGCGCGGCCGGGCGCATGACCGCGAGATTCGAGGCAGCGGAGCAGGCCGTCCCGACCCCGACCGCGCGCGTCCTGACACGCTACCGCCGAATCAGCCTCGAAATGAAGCGCATCCTTCTAATTCGAACGATGAATGGCGCTCATGCGCATCCGCCTGGGACGAACGGCTCAGCCTCGATTAGAATCCCCGGCATGTACGCCACCAGCCGCCGCCAGTTCCTGCAGCGCGCCACCAGCGCCGCCGCCTTCGTGGCCATGGCTCGCCCCGACATCGCGGCCCGGGTCGCCGATGCGTCCAGGGCCGTCGCCGGGCGCACTCCCGAAGACGTTGCCGCCGACGAGGACTTCTGGCGGCAGATCCAGGAGGCGTTCACGCTCGACCGCACGCTGATCAACTTGAACAACGGCGGCGTGTGCCCCAGCCCGCGCGCGGTGCACGAGGCGATGAAGCGCTACCTCGACATCTCGAACCAGGCGCCGGCGTATCACATGTGGCAGGTGCTCGAGCCGAACATCGAGTCGGTGCGCGAGCGGCTCGCGAGCGAGTTCGGCTGCGACACCGAGGAGCTCGCCATCACGCGCAACGCCAGCGAGGCGCTGCAGATCGCGCAGCTCGGGCTCGACCTCGCGCCGGGCGACGAGGTCGTCACGACCAACCAGGACTACGGGCGCATGCTCGACACCTGGCAGCAGCGCGTCCGCCGCGATCGCATCGTCCTCAAACAGGTGTCGTTCCCGGTGCCGCCGCCGAGCCAGGCGGATCTCGCGAAGCGGCTCGAGGCCGCGATCACACCGCGGACGAAGGTCCTGCACTTCTGCCACATCACGAACCTGACCGGGCAGATTTTCCCGGTGGGCGACATCTGCCGGATGGCGCGCGCGCGCGGCATCACGACCATCGTCGACGGGGCGCATGCGTTCGCGCACTTCCCGTTCAAGCTCGCGGATCTCGGGTGCGACTACTACGGCACGAGCCTGCACAAGTGGCTGCTCGCGCCGGTCGGTACGGGTTTCCTCTATGTGCGCCGCGAGCGGATCGCGAAGCACTGGCCGCTCACGCCAGCAGCGGAATCGAAGGCAGGGGACATCCGCAAGTTCGAGGAGATCGGCACGCATCCGGCGGCCATGCACAACGCGATTGCCGAAGCCCTCGAGTTCCACCATGGGATCGGCGCCGATCGGAAGATCGCGCGGCTGCGGTATCTGCGCGAGCGCTGGGCCCGTCCGTTCAACGCGCGGCCAGGCGCGAAGGTGCTCACGAGCTTCGATCCCGCGCAGTCAGGCGCGATCGGGCTGCTCTCGCTCGAGGGCGTCGATCCGAACGCGCTGGTGACGTTCCTGTGGAACAAGCACCGCATCATCGCGACGCCGATCAAGCACGCGGAGTTCCAGGGGCTGCGCGTGACGCCGAACGTCTACACGACGCTCGACGACATCGATCGCTTCATGAGCGCGATCGACGAAGTGCTCGCGCACGGCGTGCCGACGGCTTGATTGATGGTTGCGGATTGCGGGTTGCGGGTTGCGGCGAGCGAAGCGAGTCTCGCCGAAGCGGCGAAGCCGCGGAGGCGGAAGCCGCCTGCCGAACGGGTGACGAGAGCCGGGGTCGGCGACAGATACCTGGCACCCTCTTCCCCCGGTTTGCCGTGAAGCCGCCGCCGGCCCGGCCCTCGTCCCCCGCTCGTTACAGGGACGCCAACCCTATTGCAGGATCGGGGCCGCTTTTTCACGGCAAAGACTTCACATTTTCTCGAAGAATTTGACGAGTGGGCGCTCTGCCTTTCGTGTGACGAAATCCAACCACACCGGTCGTAATCCAAATTGCCGATTGTCGGATTGTCGATTGCGGGTTGCAGAGGCGGGCGATTCCGCAAGCCCAATCCGCAATCGCTGCAACCCGGCAACCGACAACCGTTATGCGGTGAACTTGTAGCCGAGGCCGTGGATGGTGTGGATGTACTGCGGCTTGCGCGGCAGGGCCTCGAGCTTCTGGCGCAGCCAGGCGATGTGAACGTCCACCGTTCGGGTGGACGGCATCGCGTTGTAACCCCAGACCTCGTTCAGCAGCTCGTCGCGTGAGAGCGTCGCGCCGCGGTGCTCGATGAAATAGCAGAGCAGCTTGAACTCGCGCGCCGACAACTCGATCTGCGCGCCCGCGCGCGTGATTTCCGCCTTCCGAAAGTCGACGTGGATGTCGCCGAACTGAAACGTCTCGCCGAGCCCGGACTGCGACTTCGGCGCGCGGCGCAGCAGGGCCTCGAGGCGCGCCAGCAGCTCGGCCATCTCGAACGGCTTGGTGAGGTAATCGTCCGCGCCGAGCTTGAGGCCAACCACGCGATCGACGACCTGGCCGCGCGCGGTGAGCATCAGGATGGGCGTCGGGATGCCGCGCTGGCGCAGCGTGCGGCACACGTCGAAGCCGTCGCGGCGCGGCAGCATGCCGTCGAGGACGATGATCTCGAAGGGTTCGGTGGCGGCGCGGGTAAGCCCCGTCTCTCCGTCTGTGGCCGCCTGGACGTCATAGCCCTCGGCCGACAGACGGTCCGAGAGCGTCATCACGAGGCCCGGTTCGTCTTCGATCAGCAGCAGTCGCGCCGGTGACGTCTCGGCCATCACGCTCCGCGCATCGGCGCACTGGCCGGCGTCACGAGCGCGCCCTCGCTCGGCACCGCGCCGTCGACCACGGGAAGGATCATCACGAACGTGCTGCCGCGACCTTCGGTGCTCTCGACGCGCACGCGCCCGCCATGCGCCTCGACGATGCCCTTGACGATGCTGAGCCCGAGCCCGTTGCCGCGAATCTGGAGCGACTCGGCTTCCGCGCCGCGATAGAACGGCTCGAAGATGTGCGGCAGGTCCTTCGACGAGATGCCGAGGCCGCGATCCTTCACGGTGATCGTGACCTTGTCGGCGCCGAAGGCCGGATCGAGCCGCGCTTCGATCCGCACCCACTTGTCGGTGCCGCCGTACTTCAGGGCGTTGCCGATCAGGTTCTGGATCGTGGACCTGAGGGCGGTGCGGTCAGCCAGCACCGGCGGCAGACCCGGCGCGATGTCGGTTTCGACGACGGCGGACGCCTCGTCGATCGCCGCGGCCGAGGCCGCCAGCGCTTCGGAGATCAGCGTCTCGACGCCGGTCGGCGCGCGATGCCCTACGGCGCGGCCCCCCTGGATGCCCGCGTACAGCAGCACCCGTTCGACGGTGTCGGCGAGGCGGCGCGCTTCCGTCTGGATGCGCGAGCCGTACTGCTTCACGCGCGAGGGATCCGTGACGAAGCCGTCGGCGAGGTTCTCCGCCGCGGCGCCAATCACCGACACGGGCGTGCGCAACTCGTGCGAGACCGCGGCGACGAACTCCATCTGCTGGCGCGCGAGTCGCTCGGCGCGCTCGGCGGTGACGGCCAGCACCGAGACGGCGGCGAACATCAGCAGCAGCACGCCGAAGCTGAGCGCGAGGTTGCGGAATCGAGCCGCCGAGACCGCGGCCTCGAGCGAGCCGGCGCGGTGCCGCGCCACGAGCGTCCATCGCGCGACGTTCTCGAACGGCTTCGGCTTGCCGTTGGCGTCGAGCACGGGCCGCCGATTCATGCTGATGAAGAGACTGCGACGCTGGTCGGCCTGCGCGGGCATGCCCGCGCCGAGCGATTCGGCGGCCTGCCGCGTCAGCGCGAACTGGTCTGGGCGGATGCCGAAGAAGTCCGCCGTCGCATCCTGGTTCGCCGCGAGCGCGTGGAAGTCATCGACGTTCAGCTGGTAAATCGCCTGCGCCGGATCGGTGCGATTGACGACCGCGATCCGGTACTCGTCGCCGGCTTCGAGACGGAAGTGCCGGTCCACCAGGGCGGGGACGAACTCCTCCTTGATGAACTGCATGTTCAGCCGGATGACGGTGTAGCCGAAGGGCACTTCGAACTGCGTGACGCGTCCAGCCTCGAGCACCGGGATTGGCGCCACCGGCGCGACGATCGCCGAGCCGTCACGACTCAGCAGATCGGCCGGGCGCAGCGGCTCCTTCGGAGGAGCGGCTTGCCAGGCCGCGAGCTCGGCCGCGAAACTGCGGCGGTACGGGTCGAGGTCGGGTGTCCAGTCGGCGCTCTCGAAGCGGCGATCGTCGGGCGACCAGCGGCGGAGCCTGAGCCCGTCGAGGCCCTTGTCCACGAGAAGGACGTCACGCACCATTCGCGGCGCGGTCGCCGCCTTTCTCCAGGCGGTCTCGCGTTCGACGTACGCAGTCCAGTCGTTCGACTTGAGAGAGGAACCGTCGACCGAGAGACCGACGAACGCCTTGACGAGCTCGAGGTCGACGTCCTGCGTCAGGCCCGACGTCGCATGCTGCAGCACGCGTGCGCCGCGCTCGCGCTCGGCGTCGCTGACCTGACCAATCCAGCGATACTGGAGAATCGCGACCACCGGCAGCAGGACGAGCGCCGCCAGCAGCAGGAATACAGGGCCCGACGGCCGCCGGAACGGCAGGGTCACTTCGCGAGTGTAGCACGCGCAATTTCTACGAAATGCGCCACATTTCGACACTTTACAAACTTAACAATCTCTTTGCCCGCCCTTAACGATCGGCAACGCGCCCAGGCCGTCTAATAAGAAGGCTCCGCCCATGAATCCTTTCGCCCACATGACGACTCCGCTCGCCCGCCGCGCCGCGTTGGCGGCTGCATTGGTGGCCGCCACGGCACCCGCGTTCGCCCAGACCCCCGATGCGCAGCAGCCCGCGCCGGCCGCCCAGACGGCACCGGCAGCCGCGGCGGCACCGGCCGCTCCGGCCGCGCCCGACCCGAAGGCGCAGGACGTCATCAAGCAGGCCCGCGCCGCGCTTGGCGGCGAGGCGGCGCTCGCGAAGGTGCAGTCGCTGACCGTCACCGGATCTGTCGCGCCGCACGTTCGGCGAGCGCGAAGTCACCGCCGACGTCACGCTCGATGTTCTCTTCCCCGACAAATACAAGCGGACCGAGGACGTCGGCATCCAGGGCGGTCCGAGCTTCACGCGCGTGTCTGCCGTCAACGGCGGCGAGGTCTGGGACGACTCGACCAACCGCGGCGGCGGCGGGTTCCGCTTCGGCGGACCTGGCGGTCCAGGCGGTGCCGGGTGGGCCAGGCGGGCCAGGGACAGGGCCAGGGCGGACGCCAGGTCACCGAGGAGGACCGCCAGCGGTTCCGTCAGATGCAGGAGCGCCGGATGAAGGGCGAGTTCGCCCGCTACGCGCTCATCTGGCTGCTCAAGACTGACGCGGCGGTGACCTACGGCGGCGTCGCCGAGGCGCCCGACGGCAAGGCGGACGTGCTCGATGTGAAGCCTGCCGACGCGCCCGCGATGAAACTGTTCGTCGATCAGGCGTCACACAAGCCCCTCATGCTGACCTACGAGGGGCTGATGCCGCGCGTCGCCTTCAACCGGAACGGCCAGCGGCCGACGCCGGAAGAGATCGAGAAGATGCGGAACACGCCGCCGCAGCAGGTGACCTTCGAAGTCCACTTCACGGACTACAAGAAGGTCGACGGCGTGCTGCTGCCGCACACGATCACGCAGGGCACCAACGGCACCGTGAACGAGGAGTTCACGATCGAGAAGTACAAGCTCAATGCTCCGCTGAAGCCGGAGCAGTTCGTGAAGAAGGGTTCATAGCGGCGCCGAGACGCGCCACCCCCGGACGGCGGGCCCCTTCATTGCCCGCTGTCCGGCTTCTACTTTTCGTTCGTTTCGGCTTTTCCCGCGGCACCGCCCGCCATCATCGTCAGGCTGTGAGACTCGTGAGTGTGATTCGACAGGGACTCGTGTTCGTGTGCGCGCTGGTCGTGCTGGCGGCGGCGCCTCTCCGCGCCGCCGACGCGCCGACGCCGGCGGCTGCCGCGACGGGCGACCTGAAAGTCGCCGTGGTCGATCAGACCGGCGCCGCGTTGATCATCGCCTCGGTGACGCTCGTGGACGCCACGGGCGCCGAGAAGATGGTCGAAGGTGGACGACCACGGCGTCGCGACGTTTGCGGGCATCGCGCCCGGCGAGTACACGCTGAAGGCCGAGGCGGAATCCTTCCAGTCCTACGAAGGCAAGTTCACGGTCAAGAAGGGCGCGAACCAGGTCTCGCTCAAGCTGCCGCTGGCCGGACTGAACGAGCAGGTCGTCGTGCGCAACACGATCGAGGACGTCCGCGGCAACTCGTTCACCACCGAGCTCAGCCAGCAGGAGATCGCGGAGCTGCCCGAGGACCCGGACGAACTGCAGCAGGTGCTCGAGCAGATGGCCGGCCCCGGGGCGACGATGCGCGTGAACGGGTTCACGGGCGGCCGGCTGCCTCCGAAGTCGCAGATCCGATCGATCCGCTTCCGGCAGAACTCGTTCGACGCCGAGTACCACGAAGGCGGCGGCTTCGGCATCGACATCGTCACCAAACCCGGCATGACCGGGTGGAAAGGCATGTCGAGCTTCGGCTTCCGCGACGACTCGCTGAACGCGCGGAACGCGTTCGCGCCGACGAATCAGCCAATGCAGTACCGGCGGTTCGGGCTGAACGCCGACGGCCCCGTCGTCAAGGGCAAGACGTCGATCGCGTTCAATCTCGAGGGCAACAACTCGTACGACTCGGCGACGATCAACGCGCAGACGCCCGACGGCGAGATCTCGGAGCTGGCGCGCACGCCGCAGGATCGGATGTTCGGCTCGGTGCGCGTCGATCACTCGATCTCGAAAAACCAGCAGCTGCTGGTCGAGTTCCAGCGCAACTACATCAAGAACGAGAACCTGGGCGTCGGCGGCTTCAACCTCGATTCGCGCGGCTACACGAGCGAGACGTCGGACTCGGCGCTGCGCATCGCGCTGAACGGGCTGCTGGCGCCGAAGATCGCGCACGAGCTGAAGGTGCGCTTCGAGGTCGGCGACGCGACGCTGACGTCCAACTCGCTCGACCCGGCGATCATCGTGCAGCAGACCTTCAACTCGGGCGGCGCCGGGCAGAACTCGAACAACCACAGCAAGACGCTGGAATTCGCCGACAACATCGACTGGTCGGCCGGCAAGAAGCACGCGTTTCGCGCGGGCCTGCTCGGCGAGGCCGACTGGTATCACACCAGCGACCTGACGAACTTCAACGGCACGTTCACGTTCGGCGGCATCGAGCAGTACAACCTCGGGCTGCCGACGACGTACACGCAGCGCATGGGGAGCGCGGCGCTCGACTACAACTACTATCAGCTCGGCCTCTACATCCAGGACACGTGGACGCCGACCAAGCGCGTCTCGGTCAGCCTCGGCCTGCGCGAGGAGTTCCAGTCGCACCTCGGCGACTCCGCGAACTTCGCGCCGCGGATCGGCACGACGATTCAGGCCGGCAAGTACACGATTCGCGGCGGCTACGGGATCTTCAACGACTGGTACGACGCGGGCGACTACGCGCAGGTCCTGCGCGTGAACGGCGTGACGCAGACCGACGAAGTGATCCGCTTCCCCGGCTACCCCGATCCGGACAGCGGCGACATCGCGATTCCGCTGCCGCCCAGCAAGATCGTCGAGGAGAGCGGCCTGGCCATGCCCTTCGTGCACCAGGCGTCGATTGGCATCGAGCGCACGTTCTTCCAGGCGCTGCGGATCCAGACGAGCTACCTGATGCAGCGCGGCCGCGATCAGTTCCGGTCGGTGAACATCAACGCGCCGCTCGACGGCATCCGCCCGGATTCGACGCTCGGGCAACGTCACCGAGCTGCAGTCGGACGGCCGGCTCGACCTCGATCGCTTCAGCGTGAACGTCAACTACGGGATTCCGCAGAAGCGATTCTTCGTCGGCGGCAACTACCAGCTGTCGCGGCTCGACAACTTCACCGACAGCGTCTTTTCGCTGCCGGCCGACAACTACGACCTCGGCGCCGAGTGGGGTCCGTCATCGCGCGACGCACGGCACCGGTTCTTCGCGACGCTGAACATGGGGCTGCCGAAGGCCATGCGTCTGGCGATCTTCGCGCAGGGCCAGTCGGCTGGGCCGTACAACATCACGACGGGCTTCGATCTCAACGGCGACACGCTCATCACGGACCGGCCGGCCGGCGTCACCCGCAACACCGCGCGCGGCACGGCCACCTGGAACATGAACATCCGCCTCGGAAAGACCTTCGCATTCGGGCCTCCGACGCAGCCGACCGACGGCATGCCGCAGTTCCGCGGCGGCGGTGGCGGCGGACCGAGAGGCGGCGGCGGTGGCGGTGGCGGGCCGATGATGATGATGAACGACGGCGGGAACAACCGCTACAAGATGGAGTTCTACGTCCAGGCGTTCAACGCGCTGAACCGCGCGAACCTCCAGGGGTTCGTCGGGAACCAGCGGTCTGGATTTCTACGGGGACGCGACCTCCGCGCAGGCGGCGCGGAGGATTGAAGTCGGGAGTGAACTTCGGGTTCTAGACGCGGTTCCGGGGTTCCGGAGTTCCGGGTTCCAGGTCGAGTTCCAAGGTTCCGGGTGCCTCGGAACCCGCGGAACCCTGGAACCCTGGAACTCTGGAACCTGGTCGTTACGCCAGCACGCGAATCACGACGCGGCGGTTCTGCGCGCGGCCCGCCTTGGTGTTGTTCGGCGACACCGGCTTGTCCTCGCCGTAGCTGATCACGTTGATCTTGTGCAGCGGGATCTGGTGCGCCTCGTAGAGGTAGCGCTTCACCTGCTCCGCGCGCTCCTCGCCGAGCTTCTCGTTGTAGTCCTTGCTGCCGACGTTGTCGGTGTGGCCTTCGATCTCGATGAAGACGTTCTTCGGATCGGCCTTCAGCTGGCTCACCATCTCGTCGATCTTCTGCTTGGCCTCGTCGGGCAGCAGCGTCTTGCCGAACTTGAAGTTGCCCGAATCCTCGCTCAGGACCACTTCGTAGATCAGCTTCTTGTTGGCGGCCTCGACGGCAGCGGCGTGCGCGTCGGCCTTGGCGGCGTCGGTCTTGGCGGCGTCCGCGGAGGACTGCGCGGCGCTGGCCGACTTGCCGGCCTCATCGGCCTTCGAATCGACTTCCGCGATCCGCGCTTCGTTCTTCTTGGTGCGCTCCTGCGTCTCTTCGAGCTGCGTCGAGAGGCCCTGCGACCTTGGTGTTGACCTGGCCCACCTCGCCGCGCACGAACTTCTTCGTCGCGCAGGCCGTGGACCCGGCTCCGAGCATGATGAGCGGAACGACGAGCAGCAACTTACGCATGGACTTATCCTCCCTGGATAACCGACGGAATGACGCCCCTGTACCCCATTAGCTCGAAGGTCGCCCGGAGCCAGCGACATAGCCGCCGCGTGCCTGCACGGTGTAGCCCTTGCGGCCGACGCGGACTTCCACGGAATGCCATCCGGGCTTCGTGCCCGGCTCGATGGCAATCAGATACTGGTCGCGGAGCTCTCCCACGATCGCGTGGGCGACGTTGCTCGCCTCGGGCGTGGAGGTGGCGACGAACAGATCGCCGCCCGTCCACCGCGCCAGGTCCGCGAGATCGCCGTTGAGCGCCTTGTTGCCGTCCTCGTGCGTGCGCGGGTCGTCAATCGACGCCACGACCGCCACCAGGTAAACGGGCAGATCGATGCTCGACGCGATGCGCGAGACCTCGGCGGCGTCGAGCTTGCTCGCCGTGTCGAATCCGTCGGTCAGGACGACCAGCGCGCGACGCTTGGTCGCGCGCGCGTCCATCGATCGGCTCGCCAGCGCGATGGCGTCGTGGATCGACGTCATGCCCCAGGGGCTGAAGCCGGAGAACGACCCGCGCAGGCGATCGAGCTCGTTCGTGAACGGCTGCACCACGTGCAGCGACGTGTCGAACGCGAAGATCGCGGCCTCGTCCTCGCCGTTGCGCAGGCCGCTCAGGAGGAAGTAGCCGGCCTCGCGCGCGCGGACGAAGCGCTCGTCGATGTCCATGCTGCCGCTGACGTCGAAGAGCAGCGCGACGCCAATCGGCCCGTTGTCGTGCTCGACGGCCGTCGGCTTGCGCGACTTCGCCGTTGTCGACGAGCGTGAAGTCCTTGAGCGTGAGACCCTGGACGGAGCGGCCCTTGCCGTCACGCACGACGGCGCGGATGGTCACCAGGTCGATGCCGGCGCGAAAAGTTGGTTGCTGGTCGCCCGGCACGACGGCCTGGGACGGCGGAGTCGAAGGCTTCTGCGCAAGGGCGGTCGTCGCGCTGAGCGCGACCGCCGCCGCCAGGATCCCCGAAGCCACCTTCCATCGCGCCGCGTGCATGTCGTTGCTTTTGAGCATCAAGGTCCCTGCCAGATCTCCCAGTCGATGCAATTTCTCGGTTTTTCCGGGAATTTCTGCAGGGGCAGCACTTTGCCGCGCAAAGACTCCGTAACTTCTACATGAGGCCTTCGGACGAGTGTAAATTCTGCCCTATGCCAGAGGCTGCGAGCCCCACGGTAATATGCGTCCCATGAGTACCACCAGCTCGACGAGCCTGCCGGTTGCGGACCGGGTCCACAACTTCACCTACGCCATCCGGAACATCGTGGCTGAGGCCAGGGCCGTCGAAGCCACCGGGAAAACGGTCCGGTACCTGAACATCGGAGACCCGATTCCCTTCGGGTTTCACACCCCGCCGGCCCTGGTCGACATCGTCGCGCAAAGCCATGCACGACGGCCGGAACAACTACGTGCCCTCGACCGGCATCCAGCCGGCACGAGACGCCGTCGCCCAGGAGTGGAGTGCCCGAGGCTTCCCCGTGGTCTCGGACCGGGTGCTGGTCACCGCCGGTACGTCGGAAGGGATCGAGCTGGCGCTGACGGCCCTGGCGAATCCGGGCGACCGCGTGCTCGTGCCGTCGCCGACCTACCCGCTCTACACGGCGGTGCTGGCCAAGATTGGCGCCGAGCCCGGGTTCTACCGGACGGACCCGGCACGCGGCTGGGGACCGGACCTCGATCACCTCGAGAGCCTCGTCACGCCCCGGACGCGCGCCATTGTACTGAATTGATCCGAACAATCCGACCGGCGCCGTCTACCCGACTCCGGTGCGGGAGAAGATCGTCGAGATCGCCGAGCGCCACGGGCTCGTGATCCTGGCCGACGAGGTCTACGGCGACGTGGCGTACTCCGGCCCGGTGCCGCCGCTTGGCAGCCTCGCGCCCGACGGGCCGATCGTCGCGTTCTCCAGTCTCTCGAAGGCGTACCTCGCGCCGGGATGGCGCACCGGCTGGCTCGCGGTTGGCCGCACGCCGCGACTGGACGACCTGCTCGCGGCGATGAAGAAGCTGGCCGACGGGCGCCTCTGCAGCAACGGCCCGACGCAGCACGCGATCGCGCCGGCGTTGCTGGGCGATCGGTCGCATCAGGTGTCGTTCAGGAAGGGCCTCCACGAGCGCGCCGTGCTGACGACGCAGGCGTTCAACCGGATTCCGGGAATGTCGTGCGTCGAGCCGAAGGCGGCGTTCTACGCGATGCCGAAGGTGGACCTGCCGCCGGGCACGACCGACCAGCAGTACGTGATCGGCCTGGTGCGAGCGACCGGCGTGCTCTGCGTCCACGGCTCCGGCTTCGGCACGCGTCCCGAGGACGGCTACTTCCGGGTGGTGTTCCTCGCGGCGCCCGCGGACCTGGCGGCGATTTTCGCCGACATCGAGGGGTTCACGCGAGAATTCCTCGCCGGGCACTGACGCGTCGGGCGGCCGGGTGGATGCAAGGTGCCTCGCGCTGATACCGTCGTCGGATCCGCGTGGCGTGCGACGGCGCTCTACGCGATCCTGGCGGTCGCCACGACGTGGCCGCTCGTCCTGCATCTGACGCGATCGCTGCCCATCGACCAGGGCGACTCGCTGCTCAACTGCTGGATCCTCTCCTGGAACGCGGACCACCTGCTCGCGTGGTTCTGGGGCAACGCGGCCGCATTCCAGGACTACTGGAGCCCGCCGATCTTCCATCCGGCGCCGCTCGCGCTGGCGTATTCGGAGCACCTCTTCGCCGAGTCGCTGCAAATCGCGCCGATCTACGCGCTCACGCACAACATCTTCCTCTGCTACAACCTGCTGGTCCTCTCGACGTACGTCCTCTCCGCGCTCGGGATGTACCTGCTCGCGCGCGAGCTCACCGGCGACGCGCGCGCGGCGTGGGTCGCCGGCGCGTGCTACGGATTTGCGCTGCTGAGGCTGCCGCAGCTCACCCACCTGCAGGTGCTGTCGTCGCAGTGGATGCCGTTCGTGCTCTTCGGGCTGCGCCGCTACTTCACGACGGCTGCGCGCGGACCCGCTCGGCTGGGCCGCGGTGGCGCTGGTGCTGCAGAACCTGTCGTGCGGGTATTACCTCGTGTTCTTCGCGCCGTTCGTCGGTCCTGTACTGCCTCTACGAGATCGCCGACCGTCGGCTCTGGAGCTCGGTGCGGATGTGGGTCGTCGCTCGCCGATTGCGGCGCGGCCGTGGCGGCGGCGACGTGGCCGTTCGTCAAGCCGTACCTCATGCTCCGCGCGCTCGGGCTTCCCGCCGCGCTCGATCTGGCGAGGTCGTGCAGTTTCTCCGCCGACGTGCTCTCGCCGCTGACCGCCGCGCCGCCAGCCGCGTCTGGGGCTGGCTGCAGACGTATCCGCGCGCTGAGGGCGAGCTTTCCCGGGCCTCGTCACGCCGCTGCTCGCGCTGGCGTCGGCCGTCGTCGGTCGCCGCTGGCGCGGGCTCCGGCGCTGCATCCCGGCGCCGTTCCGCGAAGCGCGACCGGGTCGGCGGCTGGTGCTGCTGCTCGCCCTGGCGCGCGGTCGTCTACGTCTCGGCGGCGCTGCTCGTCGGCGCGTCACCGGCGATCCGAGCTGGCACATCGCCGGCATCCGCTTCGCGTCTCGACGATCCGTGGAAGGCCTGGGTGCCGGCGGGCGCTGGCCTTGGCGGCGGCTGCGTTCGTGCTCTCGCGGCGGCTCCGCGCGTTTGCGCGCGGCGTGCCGGGACTCAGCGCTCGGCTTCTTCGCCGGCGCTCGCGCTCGGCGCCGCCGTGCTCGCGACCGGTCCCGTGCCCACGCTCGCCGGCCAGCCGACGAACTCTGCCGGCGCCCTACGCGCAGTTGTACTGGCACGTGCCCGGATACGACGGGCTGCGGGTCCCGGCGCGTTCGGGATGCTGCGGCACCCGGTCTCTGCCGGTCTGGCGGGCTTTGGCGCGCGCGCCCTGCCCTCGGCGCGGCAGGCCAGGCCGACGCGCGCTGGCCGCGCTGGCCGTGTTGTTCCTCCTCGAATCCACGGGCGCGCCGATCGGGCTCGACCACGTGACGCCAAAGTCCCGGATGGGGCGTCCCATGCGCCGTCCGCCTCGGCGACGACACTCCCGATGTCTATCGCTTCGTGTCGACGCTGCCGGCCGGCGCGTCGCTCCTCGAGTTTCCGTTCGGCGCCACCGCCTGGGACGTGCAGTGCGTGTTCTACCAGCAGGTCCACCACCGGCCCATCGTGAACGGGTATAGCGGCGGGTTTCCCGTCGTGGTACGGGCCGATGACCGAGGCGCTCGCGGTCGTCGAGTCAAACCCAGCGCTCGCCTGGTCAGCGCTCGAGCGCTCGGGCGCATCGCACGTCATCGTTCATCGCCGGGCTTACCTGGCTCCGCGCGCCGCCGACAGTCGTGGAGGCGTTTCTGTCCGGCCACGGCGCGCGGATGATTCGCGCGTCGGGCGACGACCGCGTGTACGCGCTGCCGCCGTCATGACGAAGCGCCCGACCGCACATCGAGGCCGCGGCGCTGTATGTCGCGCTGACGCTGGCGATGACGTGGCCGCTCATCACCGACCTGGGCGGATCGCTGCCCGGAGATCTCGGCGACTCGCTCCTGAACGGCTACATCCTGTCGTGGGGCGAGAAGCACCTCGTCGCGTTTCTCGGCGGCGACCTGGGCGCGTTCGCGCGGTGGTGGCAGGCCAATATCTTTCATCCCGCGCCGTACGCGCTGGCCTACTCGGAGCACCTGTTCACCGAGGTCGTGATGGCGTTGCCGGTGTGGCTGGCGACGCACAACGTGATCCTTGCCTACAACGTCGTGTTCCTTGCGAGCATGGCGCTCTCCGGTCTCGGGATGTTCCTGCTGGTGCGCGAGCTCACGGGCAGCGCGGTCGCGGCGTTGCTCGCCGGGCTTGCCTTCGCGTTTCTGCCGTACCGCCTCTCGCAGATTCCGCACGTGCAGGTGATGTCGTCGGAGTGGATGCCCTGGACGATCTACGCCTTCCGGCGCTACTTCGCCGACGCGACGCCCGGCGGCGCTGGTCGGCGCGCTCGCGGCGCTGCTCGCGCAGCAACTCGCGTGCGGCTACTTCCTGATCTATTTCACGCCGCTCGTCGCGTTCTACCTGGCGTGGGAGATCACCGCCCGCGGGCAGTGGCGCGACATGCGCCTTGTCGGCACGCTCGTCGCGCTGCTGCTGATCGACGCGGTGATCGTCTGGCCGTTCCTGTTCCCGTACCTCGAGCTCCGGCGTCTCGGCTTCCCGCCGCGCACGCTCGAGGAGCTCGTCGCATTTTCGGCGGACGTCTGGGGTTACGTCACAGCGCCGCTGGTGAACCGGTTGTGGGGATCGTGGCTGGGCCTGACGCCGTGGCTGCATGCGGAAAACGAGCTCTTCGCGGGCGCCGTCCTGTACCTTGCGGCCGCCGTGGGGTGCGTCGAGTACGCGCGGATGCGATGGCGTGAGTCCGCCGAGCCAATGGCGACGACCACCGCGGGTCGACGGACGGTCTACGTCCTGGTCGCGATCGCCTGCGTCTCGTGTGTCGCCCTGGCGGTGATCGTCTGGGGCGGCGGCCTTCGCACGCGCTGGCTCAGCGTCCGCGACGCGGACCGTCTCGTCATCGCGCTCGCGATGAGCGCCGCCGGTCTGCTCGTGCTCTCGCCGAGGCTGCGGGCCGTGGTTCGCGTCACGACCGACCTTCGGCCCTGGGCGCTGGCGGTCGTCGTGATTGCATGGACGCTGTCGCTCGGGCCCATGCCGAGAAGCCAGGGGCGCGGGCTGGACGTCACCGGACCCTATCTGTTTCTCTTCGAGCACGTGCCCGGGTTCGACGGCCTCAGAGTGCCGGCCCGCCTGGCGATGCTGGTCTGTTTCGGCCTGGCCGTGCTGGCCGGGTACGGGCTCGTCGCCATCGAGCGGACGCGAAGGATGACGCGCTGGGCCGTCGCGATTGGCCTGGCCATCCTCGCCGAGACGGCGGTGGCGCCGCTGCCGCTGGATGGCTTGTCGGAGCGACCCCGGGATCCTGGCGCCGCCCATGAGGGTGCTGGCAGAGGCGCAGGCGCCTGAGGTGTACCACTATCTTGCCGGCCTGCCGCCAGGGACGGTGGTTGCCGAGTTTCCCTTCGGCTACCCCGCGTGGGAACTTCGGTACGTGTTTTATGCGTCCGTACACCAACAACGCCTGTTGAACGGATACAGCGGGGGCTTCCCGCCGCGATACGTGCAGACGGCCAACCTGCTCCAGCGGCCCTTGACGCGCCCCGATCAGGCGTGGCGCTGCCTGCTGGACAACGGGGTCACGACCGTCGTGGTGCATCGAAGCGCCTATCCGAGTCCGGCCGAGGCTGACGCGGTGACTGGCTGGCTGCGCGCGCGCGGCGCGACGTCGGTCACGACCGCGCGGGAGGCCGAAGTGCTGCAGGTTCCTGCTGTGCCAGTTTCAGGGGTAAAGTGAGCCCATGTCTCCGACGACGCCCCGAGTGGATCCGCTGTCCTATCTCGCCGACGACCTCGAGCAGCTGAAAGCGCAGGGGCTGTACCGACATCTGCGGGTGCTCGAAGACGAGCAGCGCGCGCACACGACCTTCGATGGACGCTCGGTCGTCAACCTCTCGTCGAACAACTACCTCGGCCTGACCACGCATCCGAAGCTGCGCGAGAAGGCGCTCGAGGCCATCGAGCGCTATGGCGTCGGCACGGGCTCGGTGCGCACGATTGCCGGCACGATGAGCCTCCACATGGAGCTCGAGCGGCGCCTCGCCGAGTTCAAGCAGCACCGAGGCGACGGTCGTCTTTCAGAGCGGCTTCGCGGCGAACGCCGGCACGGTCTCGGCCATCCTCACGAAAGAGGACGTCATCATCTCGGACGAGCTGAACCACGCGAGCATCATCGACGGCTGCCGCCTGAGCCGCGCGGCCATCAAGGTGTTCCCGCATCGCGACGCCGACGCCGCGCGAAAGATCCTCCGCGAGCTGCCGGCCGGGCAGCGCAAGCTGCTCATCACCGACGGCGTGTTCAGCATGGACGGCGACCTCGGCCCGTTGCCGGATCTCTGCGCCGTCGGCCGAGGAGTACGGCGCCATCATGATGGTGGACGACGCCCACGCGAGCGGCGTGTTCGGGAAGAACGGCCGCGGCACCGTGGATCACTTCGGCATGCACGGACGGGTCGACGTCCAGGTGGGCACGCTGTCGAAGGCGATCGGCGCGCTGGGCGGCTACGTCGCCGGCAGCACGGCGTTCATCGAGTTCCTTCACCACCGCGCCCGGCCGTTCCTCTTCTCGACGTCGCATCCGCCGTCGGTCACGGCGACGTGCCTCGCCGCGCTCGACGTGCTGCTCGAGGAGCCGCAGATCATCGATCGGCTCTGGGAGAACACGCGCTTCTTCAAGAAGGGCCTCATCGATCTCGGCTTCAACACCGGCGCCAGCGAAAGCCCGATCACGCCGGTCATCGTCGGCGACGGCGCGCTCGGCATGAAGCTGTCGGATCGGCTGTTCCAGGAGGGCGTGTTCGCGCAGGGCATCGCGTTTCCGACCGTGGCGAAGGACAAGGCGCGCGTGCGGACGATCGTCACCGCCACGCATACACGCGACGAGCTGCAGTTCGCGCTGGATCGCTTTGCCGCGGTCGGGCGCGAGCTCGGCATCCGCTAGCGCGCCCGGTCCGTCATGGCCAAGGTCAAGGCGCCCAAGCCGCCGAAACCGGAGAAGAAGCCCGGCCCGCCGATGCCCGTGGTGCGCGTCTGGGAATTCTTCGAGACCTACACTCGAGATCTCCGCGCCGACGACTTCCAGCGCGTCTTCACGCGCGAGACGCCCGAGGCGTGGCAGATGTTCGCGCGCGCGATCAAGGCCGAGGAGATCGCCAATCTTCCCTGGCACATCCGCGCGGCCGAATACACGCGGCGCGCGTTCCTGGCGTTCACGCTTCGGCTCTCACCGGCGCGGCGCGCGATCTACGGCATCGGGCTCGTGATGGCGTTCATCGGCATGATGACGCTCTTCACCGGGATTCATCTGATGCGCGTGCCGATCATTCCCGGCGTGGTCAGCATCGGCGTTCCCGCGCTCACGTGGCCGGACGGCACGCTATGGCTGGCCGGCGGGTTCCTGGTGCTGAACCTGCTCATCCTGCTGGAAGTCGCCGATCGCCTCACGCTGAAGAAGGACCTCGAGGTCGCGCGCGAGATTCAGCAGGCGATGCTGCCGCGCGAGCTCTATGCGGCCACCGGCATCGAGGCGTTCGGGATCACGCGTCCGGCAAACACGGTCGGCGGCGATCTCTACGACGTCATCCGCCGTCCCGACGGCCGCATCGTCTTTGCGCTGGGCGACGTCGCCGGCAAGGGCAGTCCAGCCGCGCTGCTGATGGCCCTCGTCGTCGCGATGCTGCGCGTCCTGGTGGACGAGGGGCTCGAGCCGGAGGAACTTGCGAATCGCCTGAATGTGCAGGTGAGCCGTCACGCGCCGGCATCGCGGTTCGTGACGATGGTCATGGGTTCCTACGATCCGGATTCCGGCAAGCTGACGTACGTGAACGCGGGCCAGAACCCGCCGGTGCTGCGGCGCGCGTCGGGCCAGTTCGAGAAGCTCACCGAAGGCGGCATGGCGCTCGGCATGTTCGAGCAGGCGACCTACCGCTCCGGCTCGCTCACGCTGGACGCCGGAGACGTGCTGGTGCTCTACAGCGATGGCGTCACGGAAGCAGAGAACCCCTCTGGCGTCGCCTTCGACGATGCGGGGCTGCAGCTGGTGATCGGGCAGCACTGGTGGCAGGACCTGAACACGCTGGGGACCTCGGTCCTGCGGGCCGTCGAAGCGCATGCATCGGGCGGAAAAATCGTCGACGACCTCACCGTGCTTGCGGTGCGACGCCCGGTGCCGCTGCCGGTGGTGACGCTCGGCGGCCGTCCCTGTCACTTGAGGCCACTTCGGGACTGATTGACCAGACCACGTGGCGTCGGGGGTAAAGTAGTGGCCGCCCGCGACCCGCCGATGCCCCTCGCAGCGAAAGGTTTTCGCCGACACGCCGCAGTCCTGGTTCTTCTAGCCGGCATCGCCGCGCTGGGAGACCGGGGCGCCATGGGCCCTGCCGTCCTGCGCGCGCAGCAGGGCGATGGCGTGCGCGTGCTGCTCTCGAAGGTCGAAGCCGCCCTTGGCGCGGGCAACCGAGCCGACTTTCTGGCCGTTTCGACGCTCGATCCCGCCGACGGCGACGTTTCGGCCTTCCTCGACCGCTGGTTTACGTCCAGCACCACGCGCGCCGTGATCGCGGAGCGCGATCGCCAGACGATGCCCGATGGCGGGTTGCGGCTGGTGCTCGAGGCGCTCACCGAGGCCGGCAACACCGGACGGCTCGGCACCTGGATCCTCGAGATCGCGCCGGTGCCCGACGGCTGGCGCGTGCGGAAGGTCACCGCGTCGAACCCGGTCGAGGGGCTGTACCGCCTCGAGCTCAACCCGACGAAGCAGTTCCACGCGAAGGACCTCGTGGTGAAGGCGGAGGATCTCGAGCTCCGCCTGCCGGCCGGCGAAGTCTTCGTCGCGGAGGCCGGAGGCGGGTACGCAGCGGCCGTGCTCATCGGCCGCGGCGAGATGGTCTTTCATCCGGCCCCCGAGGCCGAACGGCGCCAGGTCGCGCTCTACTGCGGCCGCGAGGAGCTCCGGACGCCGTTCCAGACCGCGTTCGTCCGCCTCAGCCCCGGTGACGCAGGCCAGACGCTGCCGGCCGATCACCTCATCGCCGCGACGGTCGAGCCGTCGGTCTTCGCCCGCGCGCGAGAGGTGTTCGACGAAGGCGTCTCCAAGTCGTTCGCCGTCGATCTCGCGGACCTGAGCCGGGACTCGTGGTCGCTGTTGCCGACGACCGGCGACTTTCTCGCCGAGATCGCCACCAGCAAGTTCGGCACGTTGACCTACGCTCACGCCAGCAACGACGAGGAAGACATCTCGCTGTTCGATCGCTTCCACAAGCGGAACATCTCGGTCTACACGTCGGCCGCGCGGCTCGCGACGCGCGGGCCCAGCTACAACGAAGACGACGGCGCCGAATACGACGTGCAGGACTACCAGGTGGACAACACCTTCCTGCCGGACCGCAGCTGGATGGAGGGGCGCACGAAGCTGACCGTGAAGGTCCGCGCCTACGCGCTCAGCGCGCTGACGATTCGCCTGGCCGAGTCGCTGGCCGTCCAGTCGGTCTCCAGCGAGAACTTCGGCCGGCTGCTCGCCCTGCGCGTTCGCGGGCAGAACAGCCTCGTCGTGAACCTGCCGGCGCCGGTGAGCCGCGGTGACGTGCTCGTGATGACGGTTCGCTACGCGGGGCGGCTCGAGCCGCAGGGCGTGGAACGCGAGAACATCCGCGTGCAAGCGGTCGTGCGGCCCGGCAACATCGCCACCGGCGTCCTCGAGCCCGAGCCGAACTACGTCTACAGCAACCACGCCGCGTGGTACGCGCAGAGTCCGGTGAGCGATTACGGCACCGCGACGATCCGCCTCACGGTGCCCACGAGCTTCTCGGCCGCGTGCAGCGGCGAGCCCGCCGCGGGGTCGCCCGTGTCGCTCAAGGCCGGCGCGGATGGGACGCCGGCGCGCAGGCTCTTCGTTTACGTGGCCACCGAGCCGATCCGGTATCTCGGCTGCGTCATCTCACGCTTCGCGAGCACTGAAACGCTGGACGTGCCGCTGCCGGCCGAGCTCGTCAAGCAGCTGAAGCCGTCGGCGCCGGGCATGAAGGGGGTGCTGCCGCTGCGCGCGATGAGCACGGCGCGCGTCCGCGGCCACGCGCGCGAGACGATGGCGCACGCCGGCGACATCGCGAGCTTCTATGCGTCGGTCGTCGATGACCTTCCCTACCCAAGCCTGACCGTCGCCGCCGTCGAGAGCCAGATTCCCGGCGGTCACGCGCCCGGGTACCTGGCGATTCTCAATCAGCCGTTGCCGACGACGCCCTTCGTGTGGCGGGACGATCCCTCCGCCTTCGACGACTACCCGGATTTCTTCGTCGCGCACGAAGTGGCGCACCAGTGGTGGGGCCAGGCGGTCGGGTGGAAGAACTATCACGAGCAGTGGCTGAGCGAGGGGCTCGCGCAGTACTTCGCGGTGCTGTACGCCGAGCACCAGCGTGGCCCGCAGGTCTTCCAGAACCTGCTGCGTCAGATGGTCCGCTGGACCGACGACACGTCGGCGCTGGGACCGGTGTCTCTTGGCTATCGCCTCGCGTATCTCAAGGGCGCGGGCAAGACGTTCCGCGCGCTCGTCTACAACAAGGGCGCCGTCGTCATGCACATGCTGCGGCGGATGCTCGGCGACGACGTCTTCTTCCGCGCGCTGCGGCGGTTCTACGACGAGCACCGGTTCCAGAAGGCGGGCACCGACGACCTGCGCGCGGCGTTCGAGAAGGAGTCAGGAAAGGATCTGCATCGCTACTTCGATCGGTGGATTCTCGGACAGGATCTGCCGTCGCTGACGACGACGTGGAAGGTGTCGGAGGACGCGGCAACCGTCGCCGCGACGTTCGCGCAGCCGAGCCTTCGCGTGTTCGACTTCCCGATCACCGCCACCGTCGAGTACGCCGACGGCAGCACCGAGGATCACCTCGTCGTGATCGACGACGCATCGACGACGATCTCCTGGCCGTTGAAGGGCAAGCTGAAGAAGATCTCGCTGAACCGCGACAAGCTCACGCCGCTCGATAGCTACGGACTCCGGACTACAGACTACGGACTACTGCAGGTAGATTCCCGCGACGCGCAACGCGCCGTTCCGTTCCGTCGACTCGAAGACGAGCACGAAGCGCGTGCCGGCCGAGTCGTAGAACCGGGTCAGCCGATCGCCGTGCGCGCCGCGGTCGGCGAGCTGTCGACCCACTTCGGAGCCGCGGCCGAGCGACGCGGCCACGGCCTCGACGCTGTCGCCGACCTTGACCTGTTTGCCGTCGTGCAGGAGCAGCACCGGCACCGAAATGGCCCGGGCGGGAATGGCCGAGGGCAGAGAATCCGCCCCCTGAACGGCGGCCTGGACCGGCGCGGCCGGCGTCATCCGCAGCTCGCGGACGATCAGCACGCCGACGCCGCACGTCGCGACCAGAAACAGCGCGGCCACGAACCATTCGAGGGCAGAGCCGAGGCGGACGCGGACAGGCGTGGCTTCCATTGCGGCCTCCGGCGTCTCCGGCGGGCTCACTGCCCTGGCGCGGCCTCGCGAGGACCTGGGATGTCGTCGCTGAGGGTGTCCGGCGCGCCACGGGCCGGTCGAGTCTGGCCGGCGGGGTGACTCTTGCCCGACTCTAGGCCCCGCCCCGGACACTGTCAAGGTCGGCCGTAGACCCTGATATGATTTCCCCTCTATGGACACGGTTACGCTGACCATCGATGGGCAGCAGGTCACGGTCGAGAAGGGCAAGACCGTCCTTCAGGCCGCGATCGAGCACGGCTTCTCGGTCCCCTATTACTGCTACCACCCCGGCATCAGCATCGACGGCTCCTGCCGCGTCTGCCTGGTCAAGATCGAGAAGATGGCCAAGCTCCAGACGGCCTGCTCGACGACCTGCGCCGATGGGATGGTGGTGTCGACCGACGCGCCAGACGTGGTCCAGGCGCGCGCGGGGGTCTTCGAATTCCTGCTCGTCAACCACCCGCTCGACTGCCCGGTCTGCGACAAGGGCGGCGAGTGTCCGCTCCAGGATTTTTCGTACTCGTTCGGCAACAGCGAGAGCCGGATGGAGTTCCCGCGCCGGACCTTCGACGGCGAGGGCGTGAAGGCCGACGTCGACTTCGGGCCGACGCTGATGCTCAACCGCAACCGCTGCATCCTCTGCACGCGGTGCGTCCGGTTCATGCGCGAGATCGACGACGACGCGCAGATCAGCATCGTCGCGCGCGGCAACGACAGCCAGATTGCGACGTTCAACGAGCAGGGCGTCCACTCGCTCATCTCGGGCAACCTGATGGATGTCTGCCCGGTCGGCGCGATCACCACCCGCGACTACCGGTTCAAGTCGCGGCCGTGGGACAACCCGGACGCCGTCGATACGATCTGCACGCTCTGCTCGAAGGGCTGCAACACGACGGCGTGGATCAAGGCCAAGCCCGAGTGGGCGAAGGGCAAGCGGCTCGTCCGGCTGACGCCGCGCTACGCGCCGGACGTCAACGGCTACTGGATGTGCGACATCGGCCGGTTCGACTACCACTGGATTGAAGGCGACGAGCGCCTCCAGTCGCCGCTCGTGCGCGAGGGCGCCGGGCATCACCAGTCGACGACGTGGGACGCGGCGATCAAGGCGCTGGGCGAGCGCGCATCCGCCGTCGCGGCGTCGGGGATGACCTTCCTGGTGTCGGCGCACGCGTCGAACGAAGAGATTTTCGTCATCGAGAAGCTGGCCGGCGCGATCGCGGTGAGCTGGAAGTCGACCGCGAAGCAGCAGCCCGAGGGCACGAAGTTCCGCGTGCCGCGCACCGACGCGCCGAACGTCAACGGCGCGCGCGATCTCGGCCTGCCGGTGGGCGGCGGCAACGACGGCGCGCCCGATCTCGGCGCGCTCCGTCAGGCCGTTGAGGCCGGACAGGTGCCGGCGCTCTACGTCTTCGATCCAGGTCCCGCCGGATCGCTCGGCGACGTCTCGTGGGTTGCGGCGGCGCGGCAGTCGGGCAAGCTCTCGCTGCTCGTCTACCAGGGCGTGCTGATGTCGGACCTCGCGCGCGCGGCCGACGTCGTGCTTCCGGGCGCCGCGTGGGTCGAGAAGGACGGCACCTACACGAACGATCAGGGGCGCGTGCAGGCGGCGGCGAAAGTGTTCGAGCCGCCGGCCGACGCGCTGGACGACCGCGAGATCTTCTTCCGGGTCGCCGCGGCGCTGGGCCAGACGCTGCCGTGGCGCACGGCGGACGACGTGCGGGCGGCCATCGCCTCGCACCTGGCGAACGTGCCGGCCTACGCGGGCCTCGGCGACGATCGGCTTCGCGAAGCCGGTTGCGGCGAGGCACTGGCTCCAGGCGTCGAACCCGTCGGAGCGCTGGAAGTGGGACTTCATGTTCCAGGAAGTCAACACGCAGAAGTGGGATGGGCTGAACGCCGCGCTGCCGCAGCTGAACATCATCCCGCTCACGCCCGTGCAGGAATCGAAGCCCGAAGGGCGCTGAAGACGTGGGCCAGAACCCCACCTTTCTGGCCGCCTTCGTCGCGGGGCTTCTCTCGTTCATCTCGCCCTGCGTGCTGCCGCTGATCCCCGGCTATCTCTCCTACATCTCGGGGCTGACCCTCGAGGAGATGGAGGGCACCGGTGCGAGCACCATCGACCGCGCCCAGGCCCGGCGACGCGTCGTCGTCGCGTCGATCTTCTTCATCCTCGGCTTCTCGTTCGTGTTCATCTCGTTCGGCGCGGCGGCCAGCGCGCTCGGGTCCTTCCTCCTCGAGTGGCAGGCGGATCATCGCGAAGGTCGCGGCGGTCATCGTGATCCTGTTCGGCCTCCACACGATGGGCGTGCTCCGGATCGGCTGGCTCTACAGCGAGAAGCGGATGCAGGTGGACAAGAAGCCGAAGAGCGTGTTCGGCGCGTTTCTCGTGGGCCTGGCGTTCGCGTTCGGCTGGACGCCGTGCATCGGGCCAATCCTCACAGGCATCCTGGCGCTCGCGGGCGTCCAGGACACCGTCGGCCAGGGCGTCCGGCTGCTCGCGGTCTATTCGCTGGGCCTCGGCGTGCCGTTTCCTGATTGCGGCGCTGGCCATCGACCAGTTCTTCGCGGCGTTCGCGAAGATCCGGAAGTACTACCACGCGATCGAAGTCGGATCGGGGCTGCTGCTCTGCGCGATTGGCGTGCTGATCTTCACCGATCGGTTCACCATCATCGCGCGCTGGCTGTCGCCGTACCTGCCGACGCTGTGATGATTGCAGGCCTGAAGGCCTGCCCGACAGGCGACTCGATGCGCGACCTGATCGACCTGTCCGACCCGACTGACCTGACCGACCTGATGAACCCGTCCGACCCGGCGTATAGTCGCCCCATGCCGTCCGCCTCGGCACGCCTTGGACGGTGGCTGAAGCCCGCGGGCACGATTGCGCTCTACGTCTTCGTCTTCTACTGGACCGACGCGCGCGCGATCCTCGGGCGCCTCCGCGCGGTCGAGCTGTCTCCGCTCGTCGCGGGCATCCTGATTTACGCGGCCGGCCAGGCCGTGTCGACCTTCAAGTGGCGGCTTCTCATCGCCCCGCTCGAGCTGGCCGTCTGGTACACGCGCCTGCTCGGTTTCTACTTCACCGGCATGTTCTTCAACCTGTTTCTGCCGACGATCGTCGGCGGCGACGCGGTGAAAGCCGTGCTCCTTGCACGCGAGACGCACGCGCCGGCGCGCGCGACGATGTCCGTGTTCATGGAGCGGAACACGGGCCTCTGCGCGCTGCTGCTGATCGCGATGGGCGCGTCCCTCGTCGCGCCGCCGGTTCGACTGTTCGGCCTCCCGCTCGCGGCGCTGACGGCGCTGCTCGCCGCCGGCTACGTGGCCGTCAACGTCGTCCTGCTGAGTCCGTGGGCCTATCACCTCGCGGATCGGATCATCGCGGCGTCGCCGCTGGTGCAGATGCGGCCGCGCGCGCGGTCGCTCTACGACGCGATCACGCCGTACAAGCGCGCGGTGCCGACGCTCGTCGCGGCGCTTCTGCTCTCGCTCGCCTTTCAAGCGTTCGTGATCGCCGTGGTATTCTTGAACGCGCGCGCCTTGTCACTTGCAGTACCGCTCTCCGCCGTCGCGGTGTTCGTGCCGCTGGTCTCGCTGGCCGGCATGGTCCCGGTCAGCGTAAACGGCCTTGGCGTCCGCGAAGCGCTTTACATCCTGCTCTTCGGTCAGGTCGGCGTGAGCCCGGAGTCGTCCGTCTCGCTCGCGCTCGTCTATCTCGCAGTCACCGTCGTGGCGAGCCTGCCGGGCGGGCTCGTCTACGCGCTGCAACCCGCCTCGGTTCGACTCGCGGCCACGGGCGAGGCAGCGCCCGACCTCCATTGACGATCAGCCCATGACCAGCAGAGTCGCGCGCGCAGCGGTGCTCGTAGTGGCCCTCGGCAGCCTGGCTGCGGCGGCGTATGTCGTGTTCGACGCGGAGCAGACGCTCAAGGCGCACCAGATGGCGCGGACCAGTTTCGACGGCGCCGCCCAGTCGGTCCTCTCGGACCTCGGACGGCTGCAGGCCGCCGAGCAGGCCTACGTCGCCGAAGGCCAGGGCGTGGACTACTGGCTGGCGCAGGCGGCTGATGCGCAAGCCAAGGTGGATCGCGGCCTGGCGACGCTCGCCGGCGACGCGACGGGCGAGGGGACGCGGTCGGCCATCCAGGCCGGGTCCGGCGTGCTCGAAGAGTTCCGGAAGCTCGATTTGCGAGCGCGGCAATATCTGAAGAGCAACCAGCCGTTGATGGCGTCTGACGTGATCTTCACCGATGGCCTCACGGCGGGTAACGCCGTGGCTGAGCACGTCTCAACTGCCCGGGCCAACGAGGCCGCCGTGCACGACGCCACGATCGACGCGCTGCGCTGGCGGGAGTTCTACGCGGCGGGAGGAGCTGCGCTGCTTCTCGCCCTCGCCGTGCTGCTGCTGACGCCGATCCCGGAGAAGGAAGTGGACGTCCTCACCGCCATGCGCGCGCTCACCGAGACGCCGGCCCAGGCCAGACGCGCCGAGTCAGCCGCGGCGCCGGTCGTGGCTCGCGCCGCAGCGGTCGACGACGACGTGCCGGATCTGGATGCGGTGACGGCGGTGACAGGCCGCCGGCCGGAATCCTTTTCGGGTGCGGAGAGTGCGGAGGGTGCGCAAGGTGCGGGTGCGAATCGTGCGTCCTCGCCTGCACGCGCCGAGACTCTGGTCGACCTGCCTGGCGCCGCGAAGGTGTGCGCCGATATGGCCCGCGTGCTGGACGCGAGCGACCTGCCCGGCCTGATGCTCCGGCTGGCGGGCGTGCTCGGATCGCCCGGTCTGATTGTGTGGGTCGCGGATCGCAGCGGCCAGGTCCTCATGCCGCTCTTGACGCACGGCTATCCCGCCGCCGCTGTCGCGCGCATCGGCAGCCTGCCGACCTCGGCCGAAAACGCTACCGCGCTGGCGTGGCGGACCGGCGACGTCCAGATCGTGCCGGGCGCGCTGGTCGCGCCGATTGTGACGTCGGATGGATGTGTGGGGGCGCTGGCGGCGGAATTGCCGGAAGGCAGCGAGAACCGCGCCGACGTGCGGGCCCTCGCCACCATCTTCGCGGCTCAACTCGCGACGTTCGTCACCGCGCTGCCAAGCGTCGGCGGCGAACAAATCGCCGCCTCGACGTAAAGACTCGACGAATGAGCGAATGCAGATTGCAGAATCGGTTGCGGGTTGCCGAGTTGCAACGGTCGAACAATCCGCATTCTTCAATCCGCAATCTTCAACCCTAGATCGGTTCCCCTCTCCGCTCCACCTTCGGCTGCTCGCGCGGCGCGAGTGTCGCCTTCGCCGTGCCAGCCTTGTGGTCGCGCAGGTAGCCGATCGTGAGCTCGGCGCCGTCCGACGCGGACTGCACGCTTTCGATGAGCTGACCCGGATCGGCGACGGGCTTGCCGTTGATCGACGTGATCACGTCGCCGGCCTTCAGACCCGCTTTCGCTGCTGGCGTATCGGCCTCGACGTTGGTCACGAGGATGCCGTCCTTCGTTCCGAAGTACTCGCCAAGCTGCGGGGTCAGATCCTGGATCCCGATCCCCAGGCGGCCGTGTCCGTCCATGCGCTTGAACATGAAGTTGCCGTCGGCGGGCGGATGCATGTCGAAGAAGAACCGCCGCCCCTGCGGGTCGGGCGGAAGCATTCCCTCGCCGTGTCCCGGCGGCATCGCGAACTCGAAGTCCTTGCCGGGCTCCATTCGGGCCATCGCCGGCGCTTCAGGCGTCACCGACAGCTCCACGCGCTTGCCCTCGCGCAGCACGCTTCGTCTTCACCGTGCGGCCCTCCGGCGTTTCGTTGACGAGGCGCGAGAGCTGCCTTGCGCTCCGCACGCGCTCGCCGTCGAAGTCGGTGACGACGTCGCCCTTCTTGATGCCCGCCTTCGCGGCCGCGCTGTTCTCGGCGACGGCGTCCACGACGACGCCGTTGGTCGTCCTGGCCTGCGGCTCGTCGAGGTCCTTGATCGTGATGCCCAGCTCTGCGCCGCGACCCTGCAAGATCGCAAGGCGCCGTACCATCGGCTGCCCGACCATGTCGTCGGCGCCTGCCTCGGTCCAGGACGGCGGCGCCTGCTCGACCCGCCGCTCCTTGACGACCTGCTGATCGGACGCGGCGACGAGCGCCACCCCGCTGGCGAGGGTGAGTCCGGCCGCGATCCCTAGAAACGTACGCATACCCACTGCCTCCATCGGGGATGAGTCCCCGGATCCGCGCCGGTCTGCCCGGCGCGCCAACTGCGTTCGTGTCCGATCAGACGCCGGGCGCCGCCGGTTGGCCGGAAGCGGAGATTCTGGAGACGGCGTACACGAAGTAAAGTACACTCTGCACGTTTCAAGCGGCGGACGAGCCGCGAATGCCCTTGATTTCTGCAGCGTGTGCACGAATTCGTGCGATGCGCGCAAGAACCGGAGCGCGACCAGCATGCCCGCGAAGCCACCGGCCTCGTCATCCGCCCCACAGAAGGCGAAGATCCTCGAGCGCGCCGAGCGCGAGAAGGTCAAGTTCCTGCGCCTGCAGTTCACCGACATCCTCGGCACCATCAAGAACGTCGAAATCCCCGATCGTCAGTTCGAGGACGCGCTGAACGGCGAAGTCATGTTCGACGGCTCCTCGATCGAGGGCTTCGTCCGCATCGAGGAATCGGACATGTATCTCCGTCCGGACCTCGACACGTTCACGATCTTCCCGTGGGGCAACCCGGGCGGCGAGAGAGTCGCGCGGATGATCTGCGACATCTACCGCCCGGACGGCGAGCCGTTCGAGGGGTGTCCGCGGTCCACGCTGAAGCGTGTCATCGCGCTGGCGGAATCGCGCGGGTACGCGATGGACGCCGGGCCGGAAGCCGAGTTCTTCCTCTTCCAGCGCAAGAACGGCGTCCCGACCACCGAGACGCACGACACGGGCAGCTACTTCGATCTCACGCCGGTGGATCAGGGAGAAGACGTGCGGCGCGAGATCGTGCTCGCGCTCGAGTCGATGGGGTTCCACGTGGAGGCGGCGCACCACGAGGTCGCCGCGGGCCAGCACGAGATCGACTTCCGCTACGACGACGTGCTGGCGACGGCGGACAACATCGCGACGTTCCGGTTCGTCGTGAAGAACGTCGCGATGCGGCACGATCTGCACGCGACGTTCATGCCCAAGCCGATCTTCGGCATCAACGGCTCCGGCATGCACACGCACCAGTCGCTGCGCTCGGGTGGAAAGAACACGTTCCATGACCCGGACGGCCCGTGGCAGCTGAGCGCGACGTGCCTCTACTACATCGGCGGGCTGCTGCGGCACGCGAAGGGCTTCTGCGCGATCACGAACCCGCTGGTGAACTCGTACAAGCGGCTCGTGCCCGGCTACGAGGCGCCCACCAACATCGCCTGGTCCGAGAGCAACCGCAGCCCGCTCGTCCGAGTCCCCGCGGCGCGCGGGGACTCGACGCGCATCGAGCTCCGGATGCCCGACCCGTCGTGCAACCCGTATCTGGCGCTGGCCGTCATGCTGCGCTCGGGGCTGGACGGCATCGAGAAGGAGAGCGATCCTGGCCCGCCGGTGAACAAGAACATCTACAAGATGAGCCACCGGGAGCGCCGGCATCTGCGGATCGACGAGCTGCCCGGAAACCTGAGCGACGCGCTCGACGAGCTCGAGAAGGACGACCTGATACGCGAGACCCTCGGGGACCACATCTTCAACCACTTCGTCGAAGCGAAGCGCGAGGAGTGGTTCGACTACATCCGCCAGGTCTCGCCGTGGGAAGTGGAACGGTACCTCGCGGCGTACTAGCGCTGGGCCGCTCGGTGGAAATAGGGAATAGGGAATAGCAAATAGGGAAACGAAGCACGGAGCCCGGCGACCACGCGGCTCTCGGGCTTCGATCTGTTCTTCCTATTCCCTATTCCCTATTCCCTATTCCCTATTTCCTATTTCGCTTGTCCCCTGTCCCCTCGCCCGGTCGCCGTCCTGCCCCGATGACGCACGACGGCTGAGGCCGATCGCGGGTTTTGCTGGTAATTTCCGCGACTCGGGTCACGGCACGGAGCTTGTAGTAGTGCGGGGCAGGTCGCGTCGGTCAACGGGATGCGTAACTCAGGCAGGCGCTGGCACCGCCGTATCCCGTCTTCCAACTGCAGGCGTTCACGATCGGCGCGACCAATTCATATGCGCCACTTCATTCGCGTCGCGGTGCTCGGAGTCGTTCTCGCCGGCGCCGCGGCGTGCGCCACCCACTCGCCGAGCATCGCCAGCATCAAGAACAACCCCGGGCGCTACTACGACCGGACCGTCAGCGTCGACGGCGTCGTTCGTGACGCCTGGAGCGTGCCGCTCGTCCCGTATCGCGTCTATCGGATCGAGGATCGGACGGGCGAGGTGACGGTGCTTTCAGAGTCGGGCCGCGTGCCATCGCCGGGCGCGCACGTGCAGGTGACTGGTCGCGTCGAGGACGTCGCGTCGATCGGCGGCCGATCGCTCGGACTCCACATTCGCGCGCATAGCGTTCACGTCTATCGGTAGGTCGTAAGTAGGCAGTAGGCGGTAGGTCGGTAGGTCAGTTGAGCGCAGCGCGCCCGGTCCTGCTGCCTACGGCACCTACTGCCTACTGGACCTTCTTCACGCAGTCACATTGACCACGACAATCGTCATGTCGTCGGCCTGTGCGGCCTCGCCGCGGAACCCCTCGACGGCTTCGAAGATCGCGTCCGCTATCGAGGCTGCGCTCGAGCCGCGGCGTGACTGGACGATCTCGGCGACGCGCGCGGTGCCGAATTCCTCGTCCGACGCGTTGAACGTCTCGTAAATCCCATCCGTGCAGAACACGAAGATGTCGCCTGCGGCGATCTCGATGATGGCCTGGTCGTACTCCGTGCCCGGGAACGTGCCGAGCGGGATGCCGGGGAGCTCGATCGGCGTACACCCCTCCGCCGTGCTGCGCAGCGCGTACGGCAGCCCCGAGTTGGCAAGCGTCAGCGTCTTCCGCTTGAAGTCGAAGTACGCGTAGCAGAGCGTGCAGTAGTACCCTTCGAGCTGACGCTCGTACAGGATCGTGTTCATCGACGACAGCACGCCGGCCGGCGTCGATCGATCCGGCATGTACCGGCGGCGGAACGTGCGCGATCGCATCAGCTCGGCGGCGAAGACGCTGTAGAGCGCGGCCGGCACGCCCTTGCCCGACACGTCGCCGACGGCGACGACAAGGCTGTACGGCTCCGGCGACAGGAAGTCGTGCAGGTCGCCTCCGAGCTCGCGTGCCGGCGTGAACTTCGCGGCCACGTCGACGCCGCGAAGGCGCTTCGGCAATCCCACCGGCAGGAGCGCCGCCTGCACGCGACGGGCGAAGCTCAGCTCGTTCTCGAGACGCTCCTCGTTGGCGCGCAGCGTCTGGTACAGCCGCGCGTTCTCGATGGCGACCGCCAACTGGCTCGCCAGCAGCGTCAGCACCTCGACGTCGTGCTTGCCGAAGGCGTCGTAATTGGGGCTTTCGAGATCGAGCACGCCGATGCAGCGGTCCTTCACGAGCAGCGGCACCGCCAGCTCGGAGCGGCAGTCATCCACCCACGGGATGTATCGCGGATCCTTCGTGACGTCCGGCACGTTGACGACGGCCTTGTGCTCCGCGGCAAAGCCGACCAGGCCCTGCCCCACGCGCAGCTGCGGCGAGCCGGCGCGGTTGCCGTAGCGGATCGCGAGCTTCAGCTCCAGCAGGTCCGACGGCGCCGTCAGCAGGAAGATTCCGAACGTGCGATACGCGACGACACGGTGCACGAGCGTCGCGATGCGCTCGAGCAGCTGATCGAGCTCGAGGATCGATCCGATGTCGCGGCCGATTTCGGCGAGCGTCTCGAGGGTGGCCGAGGTACTCGCGCTCGCGCTCGAAGAGCCGCGCGTTTTCGATCGCGACGGCGACGTGCGCGCCGAACTGCCGCAACATCGCCTCGTCCCGCGGCGTGAACTGGCCGACGTGCTCGCCGTACAGGTTGATCGCGCCGATGACGCGCTTCTTCCGGCGCAGCGGGACGACCAGCTGCGATCGCACGCCCGCGATCGATCCCACGTACCGCGGATCCATCTGCACGTCGTCGACGAGGAGCGACCGGCCTTCGGCGACGGAGGTGCCGACGATGCCCTGGCCGACGCGCAGGCGGAAGCGCTGCTTGACGTCCTCGGGGTAGCCGACGGCGTAGGCGATGTGCAGGTCCTGGTGCTTCTCGTCCAGCAGCCAGACGGAGAACGCCTTGAACGGCGTGAGCCGCGCGATGAGCTGCGGCATCTTCTCGAGCAGCTCGTCCAGATCCAGGACCGACGTGACCTCGCGGCCCAGCTCGAACAGGGTGACGAGGAGCTCTGCGGCTTCGCCGACCGACGCGGCCGGCGGCGGCGGAGTGTGGGAAGGCTGGGACATCAGACGGTGCGGGGCCGAAACCCCGCCGCGACATGCGGATACGCCAAGGAGGGCGCGGCCCGAAGCCGGATTATACTGGTAAACTTCGGCCGCTGCCCGGGATACGGGCCGAGCGGCTGCCTGTCCATGACGCGCCCGTCCGCCCTCCTCGCGCTCGCTGCTGCCGGGCTCGTCGTGATGACGACCGCCGGGCCGCGCGCCGCCTCGTCGGCGCCCGTCCGCGCCGCGCACGGGATGGTCGGCTCGAGCGAAGTTCATGCGAGCCAGGCCGGAATCGAGATCCTGAAGGCCGGCGGCAATGCCGTCGACGCGGCCGTGGCGACCGGCTTCGCGCTCGCGGTGACACACCCCGAGGCCGGCAACCTCGGGGGCGGCGGCTTCATGGTCATCCGCCTCGCGTCGGGCAAAGAAACGACCATCGACTATCGCGAGAAGGCGCCCGCACGCGCCACGCGAGACATGTTCCTGGACGAGCACGGGAAGCGCCGTGGACGAGCGCAGCCGTTCCGGGCCGCTGGCCTGTGGCGTCCCGGGATCGGTCGCCGGTCTCGCGCTCGCCGAACGCGAATACGGCAGGCTGACGCTGGCGAAGGTCATGGCGCCGGCGATCGCACTCGCGCGCGATGGCTTCGCCGTCAGCCGCAGTCTCGCGGACTCGCTCCGACGCGCGCAGCCGCGGCTCTCGAAGTTCCCCGCGTCGCTCAAGGCGTTCTACAAGGACGACGGCTCGCCGCTCGGTGAAGGAGATCGCCTGGTTCAGCCGGATCTGGCGCGCACGCTCAGCCTGATCGCCCGCAACGGACCCGACGCCTTCTACCGCGGCGCGATCGCCGATCTCGTGGCGCGTGAAATGGAAGCGTCGGGCGGGTTGATCACGAAGGCCGATCTCGCGGCCTATCGGCCCGCCGAGCGCGCCCCTGTGACCGGCACCTACCACGGCTACCGCGTCGTCTCGATGCCGCCCCCAAGTTCCGGAGGCGTTGGGCTCCTCGAACTGCTGAATATCCTCGAGCCCTATCCGCTCTCCGAGTACGGCGCGAACACAGCACGGACGATGCACCTGATGATCGAGGCGGAGCGCCGCGTGTATGCGGACAGAGCGGAGTGGCTCGGCGATCCGGATTTCTTCAAGGTGCCCGTGACGGGCCTGATTTCGAAGTCCTATGCGGGCCGGCTCCGGGCGTCGATCGACGTGTCGCATGCGACGCCGAGCGCCGACGTTCGCGCGGGAGCGCCGCGCGACTTCGAGCCAACCGAGACGACGCACTATTCGGTCGTCGACGCCGACGGCAGCGCGGTGTCCACGACGACGACGCTGAACGGCGGGTTCGGAAACGCGGAGACGGTGGCCGGCGCAGGGTTCCTGCTCAACAACGAGATGGACGACTTCAGCGCGCGTCCCAACTCGCCGAACATGTTCGGCCTTCTGGGCGGCGAGGCCAACGCGGTCGCGCCAGGCAAGCGCATGCTGAGCTCGATGACACCGACCATCGTCACCCGTGACGGGCGGACGGTGCTCGTGCTCGGCAGCCCCGGCGGCAGTCAGATCATCACCACCGTGCTGCAGGTGCTGCTCGACGTCGTGGACTTCAAGATGAACGTGCAGGAGGCGGTGGACGCGCCGCGGTTCCACCACCAGTGGTCCCCGGACGTCGTGAGATCGAGAAGGACCGCTTCACCCCCGACGTGCTGAACGCGCTCGGCGCGCTCGGCCACGCCACGAAGGTGGTCAAGCCGATGGGCGAGGTGCACGCGATCGCCGTCGACCCGGCTTCAGGCGAACGCACGGGCGCGTCGGATCCGCGCGCGGACGGAGTGACCGTCGGCTACTGATCGGCCGGATACTTCAACATGACTCACGTGACTGAAAGCGCCACCATGGACAGGCTTCCGCTTCCTCTCGACTACGCCGCGATCGAACGCATCCTCCCGCATCGCTATCCGTTCCTGCTCGTGGATCGCGTCACCGAGTTCGAGCCCGACAAGCGGATCGTCGGCGTGAAGAACGTCTCGCTGAACGAGCGCTACCTGGCGCATCCGCCGGACGGCGCCGGCCCGGTGCTGCCGCCGACGATCCTCACCGAGGCCGTGGCGCAGGTTGGCGCGATCCTGATTCTCTCGAAGCCCGAGAACCGCGAGAAGCTGATCTACTTCATGGGCATCGAGAAGGTGCGCTATCGCAAGCCCGTGCACCCGGGCGACGTCGTCGAGATCGAGGCGAACGTGAAGCGGCTGCGCAGCAGGATGGGCGTGCTGCGCGGTGTCGCGCGCGTGAACGGCAAGGTGGTCATCGAGGGCACGATGACGTTCGCGCTGGGGCCGAGGGGATCGCAGCCGGAATAGTTCGGACTACGGACTTACGGACTACAGACTTCGGACGGCGGCTCACTGCGCCGCGCGAATGCACCAGCAGGACGAGCGTCGCCTTCGAGATGCGTGACGCCCAGCGTGGGAACTTCGCGTCGGGCCTGACGTAGCGCCACGTGTCGAAGATCGCCGGCGCCATCACCGCAGTTCCCACCCACGCTTCGTTCACGCGCAGCGACGCGGCCATCGAGCGGGTGTCGCTTTCGGGCGGCCCGATGTGGGCCATTCCCGCGACGCCGTAGACGGCCGACGCCAGCACGTCGAACGCGAGGACGCCCTTCGCGATCGGGGCGTGCTCCTCGCGCAGGTTGGGGCGGCGCGTCAGCAGCCATTCGCTCGTCATCGACTGCACCCAGAATCCCGCGGACGAGATCGTGTACTCGCGCGCCGGCGAGACGGGATCGTGCGTGATGGCGAAAAACGGGATGAAGCCGTACCGGATGCCCTTGATCCCGGGGTTGGCGCCGAACGCGGCGCCGGCGAGGACGTGCCCGCTCTCGTGGAGGCCGAGCCCAAGCGCCCCGCCGAGAAGGAACTGCGCGACGTCGCCGGCGTCGACGCCGTCCTTGTCCGCGGCTGTCGGCGCGGGCGGGCCCTGTGACGATTTCAGATCGGCGTCCTGCGCGCGCGCCGGCGCGGCCATGATCACGAGCGCAATCGACAACACGGCGGCCGACGCCGCCCTCACTTCGACGGGCCCTTCCAGAAGGAGCGACCGAGCCGCGACTGAAAGCTCGTGAACTCGCCTTCGCCGCCCGGCTCGTCCAGTGCGCGACGTATCTGGTTGAGCTCGGCGTCGAGCTCGTCGACGGCCGAAAGGATGACCGCCTCGACGGTCATCGGCTCGACGGGGGCGCCGAACTCCTTTGCGCCGTGGTGCGACAGGACCAGGTGCAGAAGCTCGGTGCGGAGCGCGTCGGGAAATCCCGGCAGCGAGCGGCAGGCCTCGTCGATCATCAGCGCCCCCAGCGTGACGTGGCCGACAAGGTTGCCCTCGCGCGTGTAGCTCGTGGCGGCCTGATAGTCGAGCTCCTGCAGCTTGCCGATGTCGTGCACGAGCGCGCCGATCACGACGAGGTCGGCGTCGGCGCCGTAGAGCCCCGCGAGCGCGCGGCCCGCTTCCGCCATCTTCAAGACGTGCTCGAGGAAGCCGCCACGATACGCGTGGTGGACGGCGCGGGCTGCCGGCCAGATGCGCAGGCGCGCCTCGTTGGCGCGCACCAGGTTCTCGGCAAGCGCGCGCACGTGCGGGTTGCCGAGGCGCGCGACCACCTGCTGCAGCTCGGCCCACATCTCGTCGAGCGGACGCGGCGCGCTCGGCACGAGCTCGTCCTCGCTGAAGCCCTCGCGCCGATCCTGCGAGTCGGCGCCGAGCATCACCCGGCGAATGTTCTCGATGACGAACTGCAGCCGGCCGTTGAAGCTCTGGGCGCGGCCCTGCACCTTGACGAACTCGCCGGCGTCGAACTCGTCGCGGAATCGGTCGACGTTGTCCAGGACACGCCCGACGATCTCGCCCGTGGCGTCCTGCAGCGTCAGCGCGATGTAGTCGCCGCCGCGTCCCGCGCGGATGGACTTCTCGGTGCAGAGGAAGAACCCCCAACCCGACTGGTTGGGCGCCAGGCGGTTGGCGGTGGGGAGGCGTTGCATTGGTCTAACTGTCCATGGGTCCAGGGGTGCATGGGTCCATGGGGCCAGGTCCGAAGTCCGATAGTCCATGAACTCTGTAGTCCGTCGACCTTCCTACCGCGCGATGTTCCCGAGGCGAAACGACCCGAAGCGCCACGGCCGGTTGATCCACGAGCCGCTGCGGACGAGCGCAATGCCGGCAAACACGATGGCCATCGCCGCGACCGTCCGGAGGTCGAACGGCTCGCTCGCCACGAGCGCGCCGAGCACGACGGCAATCAACGGGTTCACGTACGCATAGATCGAGACGAGCGCGACCGGCAGATGCTTGAGCGCGTAGATGTACGAGACGAAGCCGCCGAGCGAGCCGGCCGCGATGAGATAGGCGACGGCCATCAGACCGCGGGGCGCCAGGCGCACCTCGGACCACTCGCCCAGCGCGAGCCCGACCGCCAGCATCGCGATGCCGCCGGCCAGCATCTGCACGGCGGTCGATCCAAGCACGGAGCTCCCGTGCTTGTGACGCTTCGAGTAGGACGACCCGATCGCCCAGCCGAGACACGCGATCTGCAGCGACACGATGCCCCACGCAAAGTGCGAGCCCGCCGCGTCGTGCAGCCTGAGATCGGGCCAGACGAGCAGCAGGATCCCTGCGAACCCGACGAGGAGCCCGAGGATGGATTCGCGAGTGATGCGCTCTCCGTCGGGGAACAGGCGGTCGACGCCGAGCATGAAGAACGGCACCGTCGCGATGATCACCGCGGACAGGCCGCTCGGCACGTACTGCTCTGCCCAGTTCACGCCGCCGTTGCCCAGCCCGAGCAACAGCAGTCCCTGAATGGAGAGGTCGCGCCATGCCGAGGGGCGCTGGGAGCGACTCGCCGCGCGCGCGAGTGATCACCGCAAGCACGACGCCGGCGACAATCCACCGCACGCCGCCCAGGAGCGCCGGCGGCAGCGCTTCCAGACTCAACCGGATCGCCAGGTACGTCGTCCCCCAGATCACGCAGACGGCGACGAGCGCGGCATACGCACTGCGCGGAGGCGCGCTCACAGCATCACCTCCTCGGCGCTGGGGATGGCCCGAGCGGGAGACGCGAGCTCTCCTTGATCGTCTCGAGAACGATCGTCGTGCGCGTCGACCGGACGCCCTCGACCGATCCGATTCGCTCGCGGAGGATCTGCGACAGGTGCTCGGGATCGCGCGCGCGAATCTTCAGCAGACAGGCAATCATCGCCGGCGACCTGATGCGCTTCGAGCACTTCGGGGATCGCGGCCAGGGTGTCGCTCACCCGCGCTTCGCCGGGGCGGTCCGTGGTCCGGACTGCGACGAAGGCGAGCAGCCGCTGATCGAGCGCTCGGGGATCGAGCACGGTCACGTAGTCGCGGACGACGCCGCGTGCCTCGAGCTTGCGAATGCGCTCGAGCACCGCGGAGGGCGCGAGGCCCACGGTCCGGGCGATCTCCGCCTGCGGGATTCGCGCGTTGTCCTGAAGCAGGGCGAGTATCTGGCGATCAACGGGATCAAGCATCTGAACGCCTCTGCAACAGAATAACACGCATTAACAATGCTGTCAATAGACTGAATAATATTCAGCTCTGACATGAATCAACATGAATAACTGGCTGAGCCATGCCTGTCTCCACCAGCGAGCGATCGACTACCATCGCGCCTCCGCAGTGGAGAGAGGATTCGAACCGCATGATGAGATCGCTGTTGCTGGTCGTCGTTGGGTTGAGCGTTGGATGTTCGGGCGCCGGAGGCGGGAGCAGCGTTCCACGAGCGGTCGCCGATGGCTGGTCGGCCAAATGGTGCCAGGCGGCTCCGGGCAATACGAAGGAGCAGCTCATCGGGATCATGGGCGCCGCGACCTTCACCACAGACACGACCCTGACTTGGTCGGCCTACCAGTATCAGTTCAACGCGTTTCTGGATCCCGACGGCACCGTCAGGCAGCTCGACGTCAACACCCACTCGCTCAGCGAGGCCGAGCAGGCCGCGTTCACCTGCGAGAAGATTCGGACCAAGGAATCCATGGCCCGCGCAGCGGAGAATGCGGCGCCGCGGCGCCCGGACCTTGCCGCCTGCGCGCTGGTCTCGGACGCCGAGATGTCGGCGATCCTCGGGGCTCCAGTCGTGACGGATCCAAACCTGCGATCCGGCAACAAGTGCGTCTACAAGCCCACGACCGGCATCGGCCCGTACGTCGAGCTGTCAGTGGACCGGGGCGACGCCAAGGTGGCGATGGCCGCCATCGGCTCGATGGGAAAGGCGGAGCCGGGACTCACAAGTCCCTATGACGGCATCGGCGATCAGGCCGCAGCCGTGGGCACGGGCTTGATGATCCGGACCGGCGACGATCTGGTCACCATCATGTTCTCGGGTGTGGCTGACGCGCCGGCAAAGGCCAAGCGGATCTTCGACACCGCGAAGGCGAGAATGTGACCGGAGTCCTGGGCGCCGCCGCTTGCGCGCTCGTGGCGCTCTGCAGCAGCGCCACGCTGCTCGGCCGGGCCGACGCGCCGGCCGCAGTCCCGCTCGTGCCTGGACTGACCTTCGTCCTCGCAGTGCACAACACCGCGCCAGGCGGAAATGCCACGGTGAAAAGCGTGGCTCAGGGCGACTACGAGCTCGTCGTGGCGGTGACTGGCGTCGACGCTGGCGGAATCGACGAGACGACGCGGATGGAAGGCGTGGACGAGAACAAGAAGCCGATCCAGGTCACCATCCACCGGCGCGTGCTGTCGAGCGATCTGGCAACGTGCGCGGATCCAGATCCTGGGGTTTCACACGGAGGATCCGGATCAGGTGCCAGGCAGCACCTCACTGGGACCGTCGCTCGCGATCGTCCACGACCTCAAGGCGACGGGACGGGCGGCCTATTCGGTGATGAACTTCTTGAGGCTCGTCCACCAGTTCGGGGACGCTGACGCGCGTGGGAACGACGTCGGTGCCGTTCTCCGTGCTGCTCAACGGCCAGCGGACGACGCTGCCAGCGCTGCGCGTCACGGGCTGCTGAAGTATGGCGACAAGATCAGGCCGTGGGAGCAGTACATCTTCGATGACTCGAAGCACCCGGTCACGTTGCGGCTCGCGTATGGGGCGGTCGGAGAGACGACGATGTCGACGCCGGAATTCACTCGCGAAGTGGTCCGCATCGATTTTCCCGTCGCGAACGATCGCGCGATCGAGACGCGCATTGACCGCGCAGTGCCGGGTGGAAGTGCCGGGCATCTACTTCGACTTCGACCGCGCGACACTCAAGCCCGAGTCGGGTCACGCGCTCACGACAATCGCGGATCTGCTGAAGCGGCATCCGGAGTGGAGCCTCCGCATCGAGGGCCACACCGACAACGTCGGCGGGGACGCTTATAACCAGAGTCTCTCCACGCGGCGCGCCGCGGCGGTGCAGGCGGCACTCGTGAGCGACTTCAGGATTCCGCCGGGACGACTGACCTCAGCGGGCTTCGGCGCGCACCGGCCGGTGGAGACCAACGAGACCATCGCCGGGCGGGCGCGGAACCGGCGCGTGGAGCTGGTGCGGAACTGCCCCGGCAAGTCGTGACGATCGTGCGGCCGCGACGTCAGTTGCCTCGAAGGCACTTTCGCCGCCGCCACCTTCTTCGTCATGTCCGCCAGCGCCTTCTGCAGCGCCTTGCCAAGCGGCGACTCGAGAAATGCGCCGTAGGTGTCGTTCCCCCAGGAACCGAACTGGGTAATGGCGGTCGCGCCGACCTTGCTGTTGGAATCGCTCGCGGTGACCCGGTCGCTGAAGATCAGCTTTCCGCTCGCGACGTCGTAAAGATCGCCCTGCAGGGTCACGGTCGCCTTGACGTGATGGAGGTTGACGTTGGCCGACTGCCCTCCAATCGAGGGCACCCAGCCGCCCTTGTTGGATTGCTCGCTCTTGGCCTCGAGGACCGTGCCCATGAAGACGAGGTCCACATGATGATCGCGTCCGATCGCCACGGCCTTCTCGGGATCGAGATCGTCGGCTGATGATCCGGCCTCCGGCGCGAGCATGCGCGGCATCAGCGTCGTCGAATGCGTGACCTCCGACATCATCGTCCGGCCGACGTCGGTGCCCGCGGTGCGGTTGCCGGACGCCGTGGCATCCGTGAATGGAAAGATCCCGAGCTTGAGCGCCGCCGGGGCCTGCGCCGACGCGAGCGTCGCGAGGCCGAGGATGGTGAGTGCAAGCAGTTGTCCAAAGCGGCGAGCCATCATTTTCCTCCCGAGATCGTCGTAACGAAAGTGCGCCGTCCATGATACCGCTGCCGGCAGTTAATGCCCGCTCTTCCCCGTCAGCATCGTACTTGTTTCGCCAGCTCGACGCGACGATTGCGCGCGCGTCCTTCGAGCGTGTCGTTGGTCTCCTTCGGGCGCGACTCGCCGTAGCCAGACGGACTGAGGCGGGCAGGGGCGATGTGATAGCGATCGACGAGCGCCTTTCGCACGGCGCTCGCCCGGCGCACCGACAGGTCCTGGTTCGATGCGGTGCCGCCGATGTTGTCGGTGTGTCCCTCGACGCTCAGAACCCAGGTGGGATTCTTCGTCATCACGCCCGCAATCTCCTTGAGCACCGCTTCCGACTCGGGCCTGATCGTCGCCTTCGCGAAGTCGAAATAGATCCCGTAGATCTCCGCGCGACCCGTGGCGATCAGGGACTCTTCGATGTGACTGGGGGCGGCCGGAACAGGGAACGAGATCCGGATCATCCGCTTGCGGCTGTCGCCAAGGCTCCAGCGCAGGACGATCGGCAGCGCGGCGTTGTCGAGGATGTACACCTCGAATGGATCATCGCCGAGCTTTCCGCGAGCGTGCACCGCCGGAAGATCGACCCGGCGATCGTTGACCAGCATGGAAACCGGGACCGGCTGCGGCTCGACGCGGGTCAGGGTCCCTTCGCTCTTCTCTTCGTCGCCGCCCAGCAGACCGCCGAGCAGCCCGCCAACCGGATTGGCGCTTCGACATCGTGATCGTCGTGCGCCCCTTGGTCTTCAGGTCGCTCAGCACGTCGGTCGACAACGTGCCCCCGGTAGTTCCTGGAAACGTCTCCGGATCGTCCTCGTTGTAGCGCGGGTTCCACCCGTGCGCGTGCGCGAGGTCCTCGGTGCTGACCGTCCGCTTGATCGCCATGCGGCGGTCCTCCACGTTCCCGGAAACCGTGAACCCGAACGACTGCGCCGACACCGCATCGACCTCGAGAATCGTCTCGTAGTCGCCCTTCCCGGGCTGGTGCACGGCGCTGACGGTCACCAGGCCGACCACGAGGGGCACGATCGGTGCGGGCGATGGTGAAGGCCTGGCCTGGGCGGCCAACGAAGACGGCGCCAGCAGGGCGACGCCGGCGACCAGGGCGGCGGGCAGACGAAGGCTGTTCATGTAGGGGTCTCCGGCGACTGCGGCCAGATCGTCGGCCCCGGGTACACAAGTCGCTGCGCCATCATAGGGGACAATCGCTCCGGGCGCCGCCGGGCAGGGCCTTTCTGGCGGCCGGCCGTATAATCGCCGGCGGTGGCCCCGCGCGACCTCAATGCCGGCGCCGACGCGCGAACAGACTGGCTGGCCCGGCTGTTCGACGCCGTGCACGAAGGTGTCTACGTCGGCCTGGTCAGCGCGTCAGGATCGCGCACGCTCGCCGCCAACCCGCATCTGAAGCTCATCCTCGGCTACGGCACGGAAACGCCGGAAGCCGACGTGCGTCCGTTCGATCCGTCGCGCTTCGCCGACCCGCAGGCACGCGAGGCGTTCCTGGAGCGCCTGACGGCGGAAGGCGCCGTGACCGAATACCTGGTCCAGTTGAAGCGCGCCGACGGCCGGCTGTGCTGGGTCGAGCTCACCGCGCACGCCGAGCGGTCAGGCGCGGATCCCGGACTCCACATCGACGCGCTCGTCCGCGACGTCAGCGAACGAAAGAAGCTCGACGACCAGTCGCGCGATCTGTATCAGCAGCTGGTGCAGGCCGAGAAGATGGCCGCGCTGGGACAGACGATTTCCGGCGTCGCGCACGAGCTGAACAACCCGCTCGCCACGATGCTCACGTGGGCCGAGCGCCTCGTCCAGAAGCCGCTGGACGACGGCACGAAGCGCGGGATCGAGATCATCCTTCACGAAGCCGAGCGCGCCGCGAAGATCGTGCGCCAGCTCCTCACGTTCGCGCGCAAGCGGCAGAGCACGCGCACGATGGTGGACTTGAACCAGGTCGTGCGCGAAACGCTCGCGTTGCGGTCCGTACGAGCAGCGCGTCACGAACATCACCGTCATCGACGCGCTCGCCGCGGGACTGCCGCAGCTCTTCGCGGATCCGCACCAGCTGCAGCAGGTCCTGCTCAACCTCGTCATCAACGCCGAGCAGGCGATGCTGTCGGCCCACGGGCGCGGCACGCTGGTGGTCCGAACGTGGCACGACGCGACGCGCGAGACCGTGCTGCTCGAGCTGAACGACGACGGGCCCGGCGTGCCTCAGGACGTGCAGGGCAAGGTGTTCGATCCGTTCTTCACGACGAAGGACGTCGGCAAGGGAACGGGCCTCGGGCTGACCGTGGCGTACTCGATCGTGCAGGAGCACCACGGGCTGATTCAGATTCAGCCGACGCCGCGCGGCGCGTCGTTCGTGGTGGAGCTGCCGGTGACGCCTGGCACGCGGCGCGAAAACGCGCCGCCGCCGACGAAGGAAGACCTCCAGCGGCTGGCCGGCCGCCGCGTCCTGGTCGTCGAGGACGAAGCAGCGCTGGCAAGTGCCGTGGCCGAAGCGCTGACTGATGCGGGGTTCGTGGTGGACCGGGCGGCGAACGGAGAAGAGGCGCTCGCCGACGTGCGCGAGCGCCCCTACGATCTGGTGATCTGCGATCTGAAGATGCCGCGGCTCGACGGCCGGCAGTTCTACCGCGCCATCGCGGCGACGGCGCCCGAGCTGGCCGCGCGCCTGATCTTCGTGACCGGCGATGTCGTCGGCACCGACGCCGAGCGCTTTCTCGAGGAGAGCGGCTGTCCCTGGCTGGCGAAGCCGTTCCGGCTCGGCGACTTGCTGCGCGCCGCGCGCGACGTGCTCGCGTAAGGAATCACCACCGCAGGCGTCGCCGCGCGCGTCGGCTCGGCGGCCTTCATCATCGCGGGCTTCTGCAGGAACTGCAGGACCGTCGAACGGATCATCGACGCGGCCTGCGCCGGCGCAAGCGAGTTGCCGAGCGCGTCGCGGAGCCGGCGGATGGCGCGCGCGTGCAGCTGGCTGACGCGCGACTCGTTCACGCCGATCTCCTGGCCGATCTGCTTCATCGTCACTTCGCCGTAGTAGTAGAGGCCAATCACCTTCTGCTCGCGCCGCGGCAGCGAGCTGGATCGCCTTGCGCACGCGGTCGCGCACTTCCAGCTTCTCGTAGGCGTTGTCGGGACGCTCGGGCTCTGACGGCAGGAGCGCCGCCGGCAGCGTGGACTCGTCGGTGTGGTCGGCGTTGGCGAGCGGTGAAGTCGACTCGATGGTGTTGATGCGGACGATCGTGCGGCTCAGGCGCTTCTCGTCGGATCCGACCTTCGCGGCCAGGTCGGCCAGCGAGGGCTCGCACCCGAGCTCGCGGCGCAGTTCCTCGCGGGCGGCCTCGAGCTCACGCCGCTGTCTCCTGACGCCGCGCGGCCAGGCGTCCTTGCGAAGCGCGTCGATCATCGCGCCGCGGACGCGCCGCTCGGCGAAGGTCTCGAACTTGATGCCCCGCTCCTCGTCGAAGCGATTGGCCGCGTCGATCAGCCCAATCACGCCGTCCTGCACCAGATCGCCGATGTCGATGGAATGCGGCATCGAGGAGGCCATGCGACGGGCCAGGGATTCGACGAATGGCAGGCTTTGAACGATGCGCTGACTGGAGCTGGCGGCGGGGAGCGACATTGGGTCTCCTTGTGTAACCGGCACGAGCCGGACGGCGACCGCTATCGCAACCCCGGTACCAGCTGGACCGTCTCAGGCCTGCGTCACGGCCAAAGCAGCCGCGTGAATGCCTGTAAACGTTTGAAGAGGTGCCGCTTACGGTGTGAACGTGCGCGCAATGTCTGGTCGGGCCAGGACTGTCAAAACCGAAAGGATCGTCAAATTTGCGACACCTGCGGGCCTGGATATGCCAACGAATTGACACCGGCCAATTACAGAATCGAGGGTGGATTACGGAAACGTAATTGCCGGGTGCGGTGCTGCAGTCTGCAGTGCTGCGGTCTTGCGGGTGCTGCAGGCTGCGGTGCTGCGGTCTGCAGGTCTGCAGTGCTGCGGTCCTGCGAGTGCTGGAGTGCTTGCGAGTAATCAGCGCTTGTGGCGCCGCCGCGGCGTCGGGCACCAATGCGGGTCTCGCTCGTCTCGGGCACGCGCTGGCGGATCTCGCGCACGGTCGTCATCGCGTCGAGCGCGCTTTCGACGACGTGCGCGGCGCGTGCGCGGTTCTGGTCGTCAGGGGCTTTGGTGTGCAGCAGTTCGGCGTGCGCGAGGATGACGCCCAGCGCGTTGTTCAGGCGATGGAAAAGCACGCGCAGGTCGTCGTCTGCGTCTGGCATGAGCGTCTGGGGCGGCAATCGGGCTCCGGAGAGCCCGACGGCATTCTACGCCTGCTGCTCGTCGCGAAGCGATTCCACTTCTGCGAGAACACCCTCGGGCGCACGCCAGAGGGTGTCTTCGAAGATGCGCACCGCGCCGCCCGCCGTTCGCACGTACTGCACCTTGCCCGCCGCCATCCAGTTGTAGATCGTACGCCGGCTTACGCCGACCGATTCGCACGCCTGGGTTATCGAAATGGCTCGACGTTCCAACGTAGTGACCTCCGGACGCTGGTGGTATCGGTGAATGCCCAACCCGGCTATAGTGCCGCCGGCTGAGCTTCGCGGATTTCCGCCTGCCTTGACGCGTCGTGCCCACCAGCGTCAAAATACCGACGCCCGCCCAAATGCCTGATTCTCCGAAACATCTGCTTCTCGTGGAGGACGAAGCGCCGCTCCGTGAGGCCGTAGCTGAGCAGTTATCGGACCGCGGGTTCACGGTCGTCCAGGCCGACTCGGCGGAGCGTGCGCTCGAGTCGCTTGCCGACTTTGCGTTCGACATCGTGATCACGGATTTGCGGCTGCCTGGCCTCGACGGCACGCGCGTGATCGAAGCCGCCGTCGATCGCTACCCGGACATCATCGGCATCGTGATCACCGGCTACGGTACCGTGCGCGACGCGGTCGAGGTCATCAAGCGAGGCGCGGCCGACTTCGTCACCAAGCCCTTTCAGTTCGACGAGCTGTGGCACGCGCTGCAAGGCGCGATCGAGCAGCGCCGCCTGCGCCTCGAGAACGCGTGGCTGCGCGAGCAGCTTCAACAGCGCTTCAGCTTCGACGGCATCGTCGGCCGCAGCCGCGCGATGCGCGATCTGTTCCAGCTGCTCGAGACGGTCGCCGCCTCAGCCAGCACGATCTTCATCACCGGTGAAACCGGCACGGGCAAGGAAGTCGTCGCGCGAGCCATTCATCACGCGAGCCCGCGCAAGTCGCAGCGCTTCGTTGCGATCAACTGCAGCGCGATCCCCGAGAACCTGCTCGAGGCCGAGCTGTTCGGCCACGCGCGGGGCGCGTTCACCGGCGCGGTCGCCAATCGCCAGGGACGCCTCGAACAGGCGCACAAGGGCACGCTCTTCCTGGACGAAGTCGGGACGATGAGCACGGCGCTGCAGATGAAGCTGCTGCGCGTGCTGCAGGAGCGCGAGTTCGAGCGTGTCGGCGACAACCAGACGATCAAGGTCGACGTGCGCGTGATTGCAGCGACCAATGCCGACCTCAGGAAGATGGTCGGCGAGGGCACGTTCCGCGAGGATCTCTATTACCGGCTGAACGTGATTCCGGTGACGCTGCCCGCCTTGCGCGATCGCAAGGAGGACATTCCCTTGCTCGTGCAACACTTCCTGCAGAAGTTCTGCGCCGAGCTCGGGCGCGCGCCGATGACGGTGTCGCAGACCGCGCTGCGCTGCCTGATGGAGTGCGGCTGGCCAGGTAACGTGCGCCAGCTCGAGAATGCGATGGAGCGCGCGGTGGCCCTCTCGGGCGGACGCACGCAGGTGGAACTGTCGGATCTGCCGCCCGACATCCAGAGCGCGTCGGAAGGCGAGCCGCTCTTCCACGGGCTGTCGCTGCCGGACGAGGGCCTGTCGTTCGAGGCGTTCATGTCGAGCATCGAGCGCGAGGTCATTCGCCGCGCGCTCGAACGTACCGGCGGCAACAAGGCCGCGGCCGCGCACGTGCTCAACATGAAGCGGACGACGCTCGTAGAGAAGTTGAAGCGGCTTGAAGGGACTGCGTAAATGCCTCCGCGTCATACCTACTGGACGATTCTCGTGGGCAGTTCGCCCACTGCCTTTCGCGCCGCGGAGCGCGCGGACCTGGTCCCGACGTTCGAGCGCCTGCGCAGCAAGCATCCAGAAGTCGTGCTGAAGTGGTTCGCGCGCGGCAAGCTGTGGGACTCGCAGGAGGCCCAGAACGACGCCGAGGGCGCCGAGCGGTCCGCGACACGCGAAGGACCTCCGCGCGACGGTGCGTGGCGTCCGGGCGGGACGCACCGCGATCCGCGCGATCGGTTCAAGAAGAAGCCGAAGGACGCCGACGGTCGCGGGCGCGACCGGCGCGACGATCGCGCGATGCGCGATCAATCGGCGCGCCCGGATCGCCGCGACGGGCCGCCACGCGACCGCGACGAGCTCGGGCAAGCCGCCGTGGACACCGAAGGGGCCACCGCGCGACCGCGAGTCATTTGCCAAGCGTCCCTGGGACCCGAAAGGGCCGCCGCGTGACCGCGACGCCTCCGGCAAGCGGCCCTGGACCCCAAAGGGACCGCCGCGCGATCGCGACGCCTCGGGCAAACCGCCGTGGGCGCCCAAGGGGCCACCGCGTGATCGAGACGCCTCGGCCAAGCGGCCGTGGACCCCGAAGGGGCCACCGCGCGACCGCGAGTCATTTGCCAAGCGTCCCTGGGACCCGAAAGGGCCGCCGCGCGATCGCGACGCCTCGGGCAAACCACCCTGGACCCCAAAGGGGCCACCGCGGGATCGCGACGCCTCCGGCAAGCGCCCCTGGACACCCAAGGGACCGCCGCGCGATCGCGACGCCTCGGGCAAACCACCCTGGAGCCCGAAGGGGCCACCACGGGATCGCGACGCCTCCGGCAAGCGCCCCTGGACACCCAAAGGGCCGCCGCGTGATCGCGACGCCTCGGGAAAACCGCCCTGGGCGCCGAAAGGGCCGCCGCGCGACCGCGAGTCATTTGCAAAGCGTCCCTGGGACCCGAAGGGGCCGCCACGGGACCGCGACGCCTCGGCCAAGCGCCCCTGGACACCAAAGGGACCGCCGCGCGACCGCGACACCTCGGGCAAACCGCCGTGGGCGCCCAAGGGGCCGCCACGGGATCGCGATCACCTCCGGCAAGCCGGGCGATCGTGGATCCGATTCGCGCGGGTTCGCGCCGCGCGAGGGCGGACGTCAGCCGTGGCGTCCGAAGCCGGGCGACGCGCCCGCCTCGCAGGATACGGCCGAAGCCCGACGAGCGCGTCGAGCAATCGCGAAAGGGCGGCACGCGGCTCATCAAGAAGATCAAGCGATGATGACGCACGTCGTGCTGTTCACGCCGCGCGGCGATCTCGGCGAGGCCGAGATCGCGCGGCTCAGCACGACGCTCGCCTCGGCGCTCGATGGCATTCCGAGCGTTCGCCGCTATCAGGTCGGCCGTCGCGTGCGACTCGGCACCGCATACGACGCAGGCGGCGCCGCTCGACTTCAGCTATCTCGTCGTCGTCGAGATCGACGATCGCGACGGGCTCGTCGCGTACCTCGACCATCCGCTGCATGAGGCGCTCGGCGCGCTCTTCTACGAGACTGAGCGCGGTCGCGCTTGCGTCCGACTTCGAGACCGTCGATCACGACGTGGACGCCGCCGTCGCCCGATGGAGGCGCGGAGGACTCGTAGCTCGTGCGTGCACGTCCGATGTGAGACGAAAGTTCACGAATTCGCGTCAGTCCTACACCTCAGATCGACGCGATCGCGAAAGATTCTTCGCGATCTCCGAACAAACTCAACTGCAGCTGCGTGGCACATCGCTTGGATAGTCGTCCGTCGGCTCCCCGCGGCATGTACTGCGCTGAGGAGTCCGCCGGAGGATCACTCGCGATCCGCCGCGGACATCTCCAGGAGGATGTTCGATGGAGGATCGCAAGCGCGTCGGCGCGCTCGGGCTGCTGTGCTTCGCGGTGATGGCGTGTGCGCTTCCCGTCGCGGCCAGCCCCGCGCCATTCCTGCAAATCGCGCCGCTCGTGTACGACGGCGTGATCGCGCACGCCGTGCGGGCGCGCGCAGCATCACCGGCAGTTCCCGCGCTCGTCGCCGCCTCCCCCGCGCGCCGGCCTCGTGGCACTCGTCCCTCTCTACGGCGCGTTCGCAGCCCTGCAGGCCGCCGACGCGCACTCGACCACTCAGGCGCTGCGGCAGGGCGGAACTGAACTGAACCCGCTCATGGGCGGCGTGGCAGGATCACCGAAGGGGCTCATCGCGGTGAAGCTCGCGACCACCTTCACCACGATCGCCGCGACAGAGTTGTTGTGGCGCAGCCATCCGAAGACGGCCGTGATCGCGATGGCGATCATCACGTCAGGCTACGGCTTCGTCGTCACGCACAACTACCGGCAGCTGCACTGAGAAAGGTCGGTGGGTGGCATAGGTCCATGGGTTGCATGGGTTGGTAGGAGCGGGGGTTCGCGTCCATCGGTCCATGGACCCACGGGCCCCATCAACCCATGGACCTACTGATCCTATCCGAGCACCTGCGTCTGATCGACTTCGACGCGGTTGCGGCCGCCGGCCTTGGCGCGGTAGAGGCTCGCGTCGGCGCGGGCGAGCGCGACGGCGGGATCTTCGTCGCCGACGAGCTCTGCGACGCCGGCCGACACGGTAATGCGTCCGGCCTCGGGGACGACGAGGTTCTGCACGTTCTCGCGCACGCGCTCGGCGAAGATGCGCGCGCCTGTGAGGCCGACGTCGGGCAGCAGGACGAGGAACTCTTCGCCGCCCCACCGCATCGCGAGGTCGGATCCGCGCTGAGACTGCGAGAGGATCCCGGAGATCCCTTTCAGCACGCGATCGCCGACCGCGTGTCCCGCCTGATCGTTCACGCGCTTGAAGCGATCGATGTCGAACAGCACGAGGCTCAGCGGCGCACCCGTGCGCCGCGCGCGTGAGACCTCGCGCACGAGCGCCTCTTCACCGCCGCGACGATTCGCGAGCCCGGTGACTTGATCGGTCAGCGCGAGGCGCGACAGCGCCGAGAAGCGTTCCTGGCTGTCGGCGCGTTCGATGCTGCCATCGAGCTCGAGCGCGAGGCGGTTGCCGATCTCGCCGAGCGCATCGAGCGCGCGCGCATCGAGCGCCAGCGGCTCGAGATCGAAAAGGCACATCGCGCCGTTGACGCGTCCGCCCGAGGCGACCATCGGAATTCCCGCGTACCCTCGCAGCGTTCCGGACGGCGGGAAATCCACCTGCGCGAACACAGGATGCTGCTGAACGTCGGGGACGACGATCGGTTCGCGGCCCTCGAGCACCTGCCGGACGAACGACCAGTCGCGCGGTGAGCGGCCGGGGCCGAGCGCGCGCCGCGGCAGGTTCACATGCACGCGGAACCACTCCTGCTCGCCGACCACGACCGACACGAGCACGAGCCCGACGTTGAACCGACGCGCGACGTCCGCCGTGTACCGGTCGATGGTGTCGCCGACCCAGCGCTCGTGCGCCACGCCCGCGCCTGGCGACGACTCGAGCTGGCTGCCCGGATGACGCAGCGCGGGCAACGCCACGGCGAGCGTCTCGAGGGTCTGCGATTCGGTGGCGTCAGCCGCCAGAAGCTCGGTAACCCCCAGTCTTTCCTTGAGGTTCCAGGCGGCTCCGCTGAGTTCCTTGGAGCTGGAAATCACGACGACCGGGGGACCCGCGCCGCCCGCCATGCGCCGCAAATCGGCCAGCAGGGCAAACCCGTCCAGGCGCGGAAGGCTCAGGTTGGCCACCACCAGCACCGGCAGCTGCCGCCGGCGCAGCATCGCCTTGGCTTCGTCGCCGTTGCGGGTGATGACGGCCTCGTAGCCGCCTAGCTCGACCAGGTCGCGAATCATCGACGCCCGCTTCGGGTCGGGGTCGGCGATGAGCACGTAGGACGGCCCCTGGGGTGGGGGCGCGCCGTCGTTCGGCGGCGTGGCTTGAGGGCTCGGTGGCGCCACGATTTGGGTGTCGCTCGGGGGGTAAACCTGGCCCGAGTATACATGAAGGTTAACGCGGCTTTTGGCTGTATCTCACTGCAGCATCCGTGTTTTGGTGTCGTCGCCGATACGGCTGCGGAGCATCCGGAAGACACCCGTTTCACACCTGCGCTCAGACCCGCATCCAGTGTCGTCAGGCAGGAGACACGATGTCCAGGCTGGGGAACTGACAAAAATTCTACCTAATGCGCGATAAGTATCTTTTTGGGTTCACGTAAGTGTTGCAGTTGACACATATCCTCCGATATACGACCATGGCGTATCCCTTGCCTCAGCGGTAAGTGCCCGCTGCACTCCCAGCATCGGCCACTCCGGGCCGGAATCGCTGTAAGTGAGAGGGCGGAGCGCCGCGTAGCTCCCGTCAATATTCACAAAAAATGGCCGGATTTTCGCGATTTTCAGTGAAGGCGCGACCCTGGTGGTCCGCCGCGATGGTGGCGGCTCTCGGCATGAGTGCGGGCTGCGGCCGCGGCGCCGCGGCGCCAGCAGGCGCGCCGGGCGTCGAAGCGAGCTACGACAAGCTCGGCCGGCTCGAGCGCGTCGCCTACGACAGGAACCATGACGGCAAGCCCGACGCGTGGCTGAAGAGTGCGGGGCGCGCAAGTCCTTTCCGCTGAGCTCGACGATGACTTCGACGGCGTGGTCGACCGCCGCGAGTTCTACGCGGACCAGCCGGTGGCAGCGCAGGCGACGCCCAGCGCAGCCTCGCTGCCTCCACGCGCCGAGATCGTGCGCGCGGAGCAGGCGAGCGGCGCAGACGGAAAGATGAATCGCGTCGAGTTCTATGACCACGGCAAGCTGGCGCGTGTCGAAGAGGACACCAACGGCGACGGCCGCGTCGACAAGTGGGAGACGTGGACCGGCGGCGTGCTGGTGATGGTGGCTCTCGATACCAAGGGGACGGGCAAGCCCGATCGCCGCATCGTCTATGCGGCCGAGGGCGGCGAGCCTCGAATGGAAGTGGATGCGAAGGGCGACGGGACGTTCACGCCCCTCGGCCACTGACGGACCGATGTCCATTCAACTGCAAGGAAAAAAGGCTGTGAGCGTTACCAACCAGGTCCAGGCCCTGCGCCCAGTGCGCGGATCGGTCTTCGGCTCCACGGTGCTCGGGATCAGCACCTCCACCGGCGAACAGACGCGCACGGACGCCGTGCTGGCCGGTCTCGGGCTGACGGCGCGCTGGGTTTCCGGTGCGAGCCAGGCGCTGTACGAGCTGCGCGAGCGCCCGACGATGTTGTGTCTGCTCGACTGCACGAGGAGCGGCGAGGCGCTGCGTGTCGCGCGCAGCATCCGCACCGAGCGGCCGCAGGCGGTGCTCATCGGCATCGTCGATCCAAATCGCCAGGAGAGCTCGCTCGAGGCCTTCCGCGCGGGCGTGTTCGACATCCTGCCGACGCCGCTCGTGCCGTGGGATCTCGGCGCGGTGATCTCGAACGCGCAGGACCTGATTGGTCTGGCCGCCGATCAGCAGCCGGACGATCTCGTCGCCGTGCAGCCGTACGGCGTGTTCGGATCGTCGCCGGCGATGCGGAAGATCATCGACGTGCTGCCGCGCGTCGCGCCGAGCCGCTGCCCCATCCTTCTCTATGGCGAGCGCGGCACGGGCCGATCGATGCTCGCGCGCACGATTCATGGGCACGGCCGCAAGCCGAACGCGCCGTTCGTGACGCTCGACTGCGCGAACGCCACGCCACAGGATCTCGAGCACGAGCTTTTCGGGATCGTGTCGCAGCGCCGCGTGGACGGCAACGAAGAGCGCCGCACGATGGAGCGCATCAGCCGCGGCTCCCGGCTGATCGAGGCGTCAGGCGGCACGCTGTTCCTGCAGAACCTCGGCGAGATGCCGACGCGCGTGCAGGGCAAGCTGCATCGCGTGCTGCGGGATCGTGAAGCGGTCCTCACGAGCGATCGCACGCGCGTGGAGCTCGACATCCGGCCGATTGCGGCCGTCGATCCCGGCTTCGAGAGCGTCGTCGAGGAAGGCCGCCTGCGTCGCGATCTCTACGAGCGCCTCTCGCTCATCCGGATCGAGCTGCCGCCGCTGCGTCAGCGTCGCGAGGACATTCCATTCCTCTCGAACCATTTCCTCAAGGAGGTCTGCCGCGGGAGCAGCGTGCCAATCAAGACGCTGACGCGGCCGGCGCTGACGCTTCTGGCTGCGCTGCCCTGGCGGGGCAACGCCCCCGAGCTGAAGGCCCTGCTCGAGCGGCTGGTCCTGCTGACCCCGCACGGGTCAATCCGGCTGGAGGACGTCCTGGCCCAGGTCCGGCTGGACGGGACGGAAGTGGGGACGGCCGGAGGGACGACCCTGCGCGACGCCCGGCTGCGGTTCGAGCGGGACTACATCGCGGCAGTGGTAAGACAACATCACGGCCGGATGGGCGACGCGGCACAAGCCCTTGGGATACAGCGGACCAACCTCTACCGTAAGTTGCGGCAGTTGTCCGTCGTCAAACCCGGCCGGGACGTCCGCCCGTAGGATCAACAAAGCATGAAATTGCGGGTAATTCATTGATGGGGTGCGGGCCCATCGTATCGGCGCCCCGTCGAGTGGGATCTTTTCGATACAGTTCCGCCAGCTCGTCGCTTGACCCGAATTCCGGCAACGGCGATCATAAAGACCCAACATTGGCTGGGGATCCCAGCCTAGGAACAGGACTAGAAGGACATGCGCACAATCACTTTCGGGCTGGCTCTTGCGCTGGTGGGCGGCATTGCGCTCGCTCCCGTCGCGGCAGCTGGTCGGCAGAATGGCGTCATCGCCGGCTCGGCGGCGGCAGAGGCGAAGCAGCCGTACAGCCAGTACGTCATGCGGGCCCGCGACGTCAGCAACAACTCGTACCCGGCGCAGACGACGCTCGATGCCAGCGGCCAGTTCGCGCTGAACGGCCTGACGGCGGGCACGTTCGTGGTCGAGCTTGTGAAGGTCAAGTCCGGTCAGGGTCCCAACGAGGGCAAGGTCGTGTGCACGGCCGGTCCGTTCACGCTGCAGGATGGGTCGGCGCAGATCGCCGACCTGATGATCAAGAAGGGCGCGAACGTGTCGTGCAACCGTCCGCAGTCCGCCTACATCCTGCTGGCGGGCGCGGCAGCGGCTGGCGTTGCGGCCGGTGTGGCTGGCAGCACGGTGCCGCCGACGACGGCGCCGGCGCCGGCGGTTTCGATCAGCACAGCAGTCGGTCAGCGGCGCGCAGTAAGCGCTCAGCGGCCGCACGGCACGACCTCGTTCGCACCGCAGATCTCCGTTCGTCCCCGGTCCGGTGTCCGCCGGACCGGGGCTCCGTTCCACCGACAACACCCTTTCCCCAACCTGAATAATCTCGTGGCTCGCATTTTTTCCGCGTGCCTGATGGTGTGCTGTCTTGCGCTGGCGACGACCGCCCAGGCGCAGGACGCCCCTCAGGACCCGTCTGAATCGGCCCGTTTTCATTTCGGCGCGATCCGTTTCACGCCGTACCTGGTCATCACCGACCTTGGGGTCGATACCAACGTGTACAACGAGGCGGATGGCCAGAACCCGAAGCAGGACACGACGGCCACGTTCGGACCGGGCGTCGAATACTGGTTCAAGGCTCGGTCGCGCGCGCATCGCGGCCAAGAGCGACGTGACGTACACCTGGTTTCAGACCTACGGCGATCAGCGTTCGTTCAACACGGACAACCAGGTGAAGGTGTCGCTGCCGCTCAATCGCCTCACGCCCTTCGTCGACGGCCTTTACAACAACGGCCGGCGCCGCGTGAGCTACGAAATCGACTCTCGCGCCTACAACACGAACACGGGATACGGCGGCGGCCTCGACATGCGCGTCACCGCAAAGTCCACGATCCGGGTCGAGGGCCACCACGAGAGCTACACCTTTCGCGAGGACGAGTTCTTCGACGGGCGTCAACCTCGCCAACGCGCTCGATCGCGACGCGAACAAGACGGGCGTCTCGTGGCGCGAGGCGCTCACGCCGCTCACGACCTTCGCGGTGAATACCGAGTACGAGACGGACCGGTTCGAGCACTCGGCCGTCAAGGACGCCAACGGTTTCCGCGTGATGCCGGGATTCGAGTTCGACCCGCTGGCCCTCATCGGGGGCAAGGTCTACATCGGGTACCGGCACTTCGACGTGCTGGACAAGAACGTGCCCGACTACTCCGGGGCTCGTGGCCGACGTCTCGGCGAACTACCGGGTACACGCGACGAAGTTCGACGTGCTGTTCGCGCGCGACGTGACGTACTCGGTACGAAACGACGCAGCCCTATTACCTCCTGACGAACCTCGGCCTGAAGGTGCTGCAGAAGGTGACGACGCACTGGGATCTCACCGGCAACCTTGGCCGCCAGTGGCTCGGCTACCGCGACCTCGCCGCGCCGGGCGTGGTCGGCCAGGACAGGCTGGATCGCAGCTACTACGTCGGCGGCGGTGTCGGGTACGAGATGAGCGACGACTTCCGCGTGGGCGTCGAAGCCAACTACTACCAGCGGTCGTCGAACACGGTCACGTTCAACGAGTACAACGGCCTCCGGGTGGGTGCCGTCGTCTCTTACGGGTTGTCCTCACGATGAAACGTCTCTTCGCGATCGCGCTCGTCGTCATGCTCGGCGTGGGCATCGCCCGCGCGCAGGAGCCCGACTACATCGTCGGCTCGCAGGATGTCCTGACGATCACCGTCTACGACCAGGCGGATCTTTCCGGCAAGTTCAAGGTCGAGGCCGACGGCAACTTCACGTTTCCGCTGGTGGGCCGCATCAAGGCGGCCGGCATCAAGCTGCACGACATCGAGAACGACCTGAAGACGAGGCTGGCCGACGGCTACATCAAGAACCCGCAGGTCACGGTCGCGGTCGAGACGTTCCAGAGCCAGCGGATCTTCATCCTCGGCGAAGTGCGGCAGCCGGGACCGTACGTGCTCACGGGCGACATGACGATCATCGAGGCGCTCGCGCGCGCCGGCTCGGTGACCCCAACCGCCGCCGACGAAATCCTGATCGTCCGGCCGCCGCCGGGCAAGGGCGCCGGGCCCGTGATGCCGGACCAGGCGGGCAATGACGTGACGGTCATCAGGATCAACATCCGGGATCTGCAGGAAGGCAATCTGAGCAAGAACGTGCTGCTCAAGGACGGCGATACGGTTGTCGTGCCGAAGGCCCACGGCGTCTACGTCTTCGGCCAGGTGAAAGCGCCCGGCGCGTACGCGATGGAGAAGGGCACGACAGTGCTGCAGGCCCTGTCGCTGGCGGGCGGCGTGACGGATCGCGGTTCCACGGGCCGCGTGAAGATCGTGCGCACCGTGGACGGGAAGAAGAAGGAACTCAAGGCGAAGCTGACGGATCTAGTGGAACCAGGCGACACCCTGATCGTGGGGGAGCGCTTCTTCTAGGCAGCACGGACTGACTCAAAATGACGACCGACAACAAGACCAAGCCCACTCTCGCGCAGCTCGTGCACCAGCACGACGACGACGAGCGCCACGTGATGGATTACGTACGGGTGCTCTACAAGCGGCGCTGGGTGGCGATCCCCGCTTTCCTGATTGTGTTCACGATCGGCACGATCAACAGCTTCCGCACGACGCCCATCTACGAGGCGCACGCGCAGCTCCTGATCGAGAAGGACACGCCGAAGGTCGGCACCCTGAACACGATGTTCCAGGAGAGCGACGGCTGGTATAACGACGACTTCTACCAGACGCAGTACCGGATCCTGCAGAGCCGCAGCCTTGCGCGCCGCACGGTCGAGCATCATGAACCTGGCGAAGCGTCCCTCGCCGAGCGCGGACGTCGTCGCGCCGATCAGCCTGACGGGGATGGTCTGGGAGGCGGGCGCCTGGGTCAAGGGGCAGGTGTTCGGCGCGCCGCAGAAGCCGGCCTCGGTCGCCCGGCCCACCGAACCCGCCGATCCGCTGGCGCCGTACGTCGGCGAGGTGCTCGGGTCGCTGACGATCACGCCGGTCCGAAACAGCCGGCTGGTCGAGATTCGCTTCTCCTCGACCGATCCCGTGCTGGCGGCCGACATGGCCAACGCGCACGCGAAGGCCTACATCCAGGAGAACACCGAAGATCGTTTCTCGGCCTCGAAGGTCGCGACCGACTGGCTGAGCGATCGGCTGGCCGACCAGCGCAAGAAGGTGGAAGAGAGCGAGCTGGCGCTCCAGAGGTACAAGGAGCAGCACGATGCGGTTGCCGTTGAAGACCGCCAGAACATCGTCGTGCAGCGCCTCGCGGACCTGAACGGCGCCGCCACGAAGGCGAAGATGGCCCGCATCGAGAAGGAATCGGAATACAACCAGATCAAGGCCGTGCAGGGCACGCCGGCCATCGAGACGGTGCCGGCGGTGATGTCGAACGAGTACGTCCAGAAGCTGAAGAGCCAGATTGGCGACCTGCAGCGGCAGGAAGCGCAGCTCGCGGACAAGTACGGCGATCGGCACCCGGAGATGGTCAAGATTCGCACGGCCGTGCAGAACGCGCAGGCCAAGCTCGACAGCGAGATCAACAAGGTCGTCGAGTCGGTGAAGGCCGAGTACCAGGCGGCGCTCTCGCAGGAAAACAGCCTGATGGGCGCCCTGAATACGCAGAAATCCGAAGCGCTCGGCCTGAACCGCAAGGGCATCGAGTACTCGGTGCTCTCGCGCGACGCCGAGAGCAACAAACAGGTTTACGAAGCGCTGATGCAGCGCACGAAGGAGACGGGCATCTCGGGCGAGCTGAAGACCAGCAACATCCGCGTGGTGGACGCCGCCGAAGTCCCGAGCGCGCCGGTGCTGCCTCAGCGGCAGCACGATCTCATGCTGGCGGCAATCTCCGGATCGATCCTCGCGCTCGGCCTGGTGTTCCTGTTCGAGTACCTCGACAACCGGATCAAGTCGCCGCAGGAGCTGCGGTCGCACCTCGGGCTGCCGTTCCTCGGCATGCTCCCGGCGATCGACAGCGCCGGCCCGACGCTCCTCCACAACGGCGTGCCGCCGGCCTTCGCCGAAGCGATCAGGGCGGTGCGCACCAACGTGCTCTTCTCGTCCGCGGACGAGGGCGTCCGCATGATCGTCGTCACGAGCGCCGGACCCGGCGAGGGCAAGAGCATGTTCTCGAGCAACCTGTCGGTCTCGCTCGCGCAGGCCGGCCAGCGCGTGCTGCACATCGACGCCGACATGCGGCGTCCGCGCGTGCACGAGATCTTCGAGCTGCCGCAGGAGCCCGGGCTGTCGAACCTGCTGGTCGGCGACTGCAAGCCGAGCGAGGCGGTGAAGATGACCGGCGTGCAGAACCTCTGCGTGCTCCCGGCCGGCATGATTCCGCCAAACCCGGCGGAGCTGATCGGCTCGAAGCGGTGCTCGGAGTACTTCGCGACGCTCAGCGAGCACTTCGACTGGGTGATCATCGACTCGCCGCCCGTGCTCGCCGTGGCCGACGCGTCGATTCTCGCGAATCAGGCCACCGGCGTCCTCTTCGTGGTCGGCGCCGATCAGACCAGCCGCCAGACAGCGAAGGCCGCCGTCGATCAGCTCCACGCCGTGCAGGCCCACGTGATCGGCGCGGTGCTGAACCGGGCGGACGTCGAGCGGAACCCTTACTACTACTCGACGTACTACCGGAAGGAGTACGCCAAGTATTACGCGAAGGCGACTCAGGCCACCCAGCAGCGTCGGGCCTAGCCCTCACGCCCTCACGAACGAACCACGCGCCCGGCGCTGCTGTTGGCAGCACGGGCGCGTCTGGTTTTTGGACGACGCTTCCCAGACATGCGGCTCCTGTACCTGTCCGGCTCCGGTGCGATGGGCGGCGCCGAGCGGGTGCTCCTGGACGTGATCCTGGGGATGCAGGCCCGCGGCCATCAAATCAAGTTGATCCTCGGCGAACACGGCCCGCTGCAATCACAGGTTGCAGGCGCCGGCGTCGAGGCCGAGGTCCTGCCGATGCCCGAGCGCCTCGCAGCGTTCGGAGAGTCGGGACAGTCGCCTGCGGCGATGCTGGCCGGCGTTCCCGCAGCGGGAGCAGCCGCCCTCTGCGTACCTCCGCGCGCTCAACGCGTCTGTCGCCCGGTGGAACCCGTCGCTGATCCACAGCAACGCCATCAAGACACATGTGCTCGGCGCCAGGCTCCGTCATTCCGCGCCGCTCGTCTGGCATCTGCACGACTACGTCGGGTCACGTCCGCTGACTGCCAGGCTGCTGCGATGGCAGCGCGGCGCGGCACGGGGAGCGATCGCCAATTCCGTCAGCGTGGCCACCGACGCGAAGGCGACGCTGCCGGGCCTGCCGATCTGGACGGTGCCAAACGCGGTAGCGCTCGATCGGTTTCGGCGCGCCGCGGCCCCGGCGGATCTCGACGCGCTGAGCCACCTCGCTTCGCCGCCGCCCGGAACGATTCGCGTTGGCCTGATTGCGACCTTCGCGTGGTGGAAAGGCCACGACGTGTTCCTCCGCGCGCTGGCCAGTCTGCCTCCGTCGCTGGCGGTTCGCGGCTACATCGTCGGCGGCGCGATCTATCGAAACGGCCTCCGACAGGTGACGGCCGCTGAGCTCGACGCCGCGATCGCGCGTCACGATCTCAGGCAATCGAGTGGGGCTGACCGGGTACGTCGAGGACACGGCGTCCGTGCTGAGCAGCCTCGACATCGTCGTGCACGCCAGCACCCGGCCCGAACCGTTCGGCCTGGTGATCGCCGAGGCGATGGCCGCCGGCAAGCCTGTGATCGTCAGCGCCGCGGGCGGCGCCGCCGAGATCGTGTCGGCGAACCGCGATGCGCTGGTTTACCAGCCGGGCGACGTGACGGCGCTGGCCGCGTGCATCCGCACGCTCGCCGAAGATGCGGCGCTGCGGCGGCGTCTCGGGGAGGCTGCGGCGGAGGCCGCCGTCGAGCGCTTCGACCCCGCGCGATTCCTGGACGGGATCGAAGGCGCGTATCGAGACGCCCTCGGCGGGGTTCGGTGACTCGAGCGCTGATCGTCCACTCGGGCAACATGCTTGGCGGCGTGGAGACGGTGCTGACGGCGTTGGCCCGGCTCGCCCGTTCGCATGAGACGCTCGCGCTCGAGTTCGCCCTCGCATTCGACGGACCCTTTGCGGACCGCCTGAGAGCCGAAGGCGCACCGGTCGTCATCATCGGACCCGCGCGACTCAGCCGCCCTCTCCAGATCCGGGCGATGCGCCGGAGGCTGTCGGCCCATTTGGCAAGCGCGGCCCTGACGTCGTGCTCATCCAGTCAGCCTGGTCTCACGCCCTGCTTGGACCCGTAGTAACGCGCGCGAAGCTTCCAATTGCACTCTGGGTGCACGACGTTCTGGATGGCTCCCATTGGCTGCACCAGCTTGCGGCTCGGGTGAAGCCGCAGCTGTTGATCTGCAACAGCCAGTTCACGGCAAGCGGCGCCTCCGCCCTGTTTCCAGGAGTGCCAGTGGAGGTTGTCTATTACCCGGTCGAGCTTCCGGCCGCTGGCCGGGACGACGTCTCGCGACAGGAAATCCGACGTCGGCTGGATACACCAGACGACGCCGTTGTGGTCGTGCAGGTCGGACGCGCGGAGCCCTATAAGGGGCACACCGTTCTACTGGACGCGCTGCGGCGGCTTCCGCGGGATCGTCCCTGGATGTGCTGGCAGATTGGAGGCCCGCAGAACACAAGAGAACAGAGATACTGGCGCGCGCTTCTCGCGAAGGTTCACGCAGACGGCCTTGACGCGCGTGTGCGGTGGGCTGGGCTTCAGCACGACGTCCACAACTTCCTGGCAGCGTCCGACATCTACTGCCAACCCAATGTGGGGCCGGAGCCGTTTGGGATCGCGATAATCGAAGCCCTCGGCGCTGGGTTGCCTGTGGTGACGTCGAGGTTGGGTGCGGCACCAGAGATTCTGACGGATGGGGCGGGGGTTCTGCTGCCGGCGGGCAACGCCGAGGCCCTTGCAGAGGCTCTGCGGGAGCTGATCGTCAATGTCGACCGGCGGCGTGCTTTCGCAAGCGTCGGCCCAAAACGCGCGGAGGCTCTCTGCGATCCAGAGAGGTCCTTCGCGGCGCTGCTGGAAGCCCTTCAACGTATGCGGACGTCGCAGGCCACATGACGTCAGCCGCCGTCATTACTCCGACCTCACGGGCAGAACAGAAGCGTCGCTCACTGTCAATCGGCGTGCTGAGCTACGGACTGCCAGTGGTTGGCGAGAAGCGGGGCGGCATCGAACGTGTCGCGGACGAGCTCGCTAACGGCCTGGCTGCGCGGGGCCATCGCGTGATCGTGTTCTCACACGACGAGCGACCGGCTGGCGCGAGGTACGAGGTGCGGCCGCTGCCATGGCGGCGCTTCGTGAACACCTGGATCGGCCGCCGCTTGACGATGGGGTATCTCGGGAACGTGCTCATGGCACTGCCGGATTTCAGCGGGCTGGACGTGCTGATGGCCCACGGCGACAGCCTTCTGCTGCCGTTGCGCCGCACGCCGTTCGTTCGCGTGGTCCACGGATCGGCGTGGGAGGAGGCGCGTTCGGCAACGTCGAGCGGACGGTTCCTCCTCCAGGCCGGCGTCTTCGCGCAGGAGCTCGCGAGCGCGGCCACGCATCGAGCCTCGGTCGGCGTCAGCGAGAACACGAGACGGTCGAATCCCTTCGTGCGCGTGGTGGTGCCGAACGGCGTCAACCGGGCCGTCTTCAGCCCTGATCCAGTTGAGCGCGCGTCGCATCCGATGATGCTCTCCGTCGGCGCAATGAGCGGACGAAAGCGCGGGGCCTGGCTGCTCGATCGCTTCGAAGCCGAGATCGCGCCGCGTGTCCCCGGAGCGCAGCTCCACTTCGTCTCGGCGCCCGGACCGGATCGCCCGAATGTCACGTACCACCAGGGCGTCAGCGACGCCGAGCTCGCGCGGCTCTACCGGAGGGCGTGGGTGTACGCGTCGCCCTCGACCTACGAAGGCTTCGGCCTCCCCTACGTCGAGGCGATGGCGTGCGGAACTCCCGTCGTCGCGACGCCGAATGCCGGCAGCTGCGAAGTGCTTGCCAACGGCGCCGGCATCCTGGCGTCCGACGAAGACTTTGCGGCGACGGTCGTCGACCTGCTCACGAACCCCGCGCGCAGGAACGGCCTGACCAGGCTTGGGCTGGAACGCGCCGCGACGTACGACATGGAGCGCGTGCTCGATGCGTACGAGCGTCTGCTTGATCGACCTCGCCGCCAACACTGAAACGAACTGACTGTGCCTGACGATCTTCTTGCACGGCTCGATCGCGAATTCGATCGGCGAACGGCCCCCAGTCCCGCCCGCAGTTCGGCGCCGGCGCCGGTGCCGGTGCCGCCCCTTGCGGACCTGACGACGGCCGAGCCTCAACCGCCGTCATTCCGGCAATTCAGGGCGGATCGCTGGCACGTGCTCGAGCTCTTCATCGCGGCGCAGTTCCTGTGGGGCGCTCTGCTCTTCGTGCCCGGGGCCCAGGCGTTCCGCGCGGTCATCCGCGCACTGCCCGTACGTCTCGAGCGCGCTGATGGCGCTGGCGTATATCCGGCGGGTGCCGAAGCTCAAGCCTCCGATCGCCGCGTCGTTCCTGGTCGGCGCGCTGGCCGTCATGGTCGGCAACCTGCTGTGGCCGACGACGCAGTTGTCGGCGGGACTCGCGCAGTGCGTGTTCCAGTCGACGATCGCGGCGCCGATCTTCTGGGGCTGGAAGGCGGTACGCGACGAGGATCGCCTGCTGAAGGTGGTCCGGCTCATCTTCCTGCTGAACGTCTTGAGCGCGGGACTTGGCCTGCTGCAGGTGTATTACCCCGCGCTGTTCATGCCGCCGCAGTTCAGCACGCTCGGGCTGCAGATGAATGGCGCGTGGGTGGAAAGCCTGACGTACGAGGGCGCCGACGGTCGCGTCATCATCCGTCCGCCCGGACTGACGGACCAGCCGGGCGGAGCCGCAATTGCCGGCGCGATAGCGGCGGTGCTGGGCCTCGGCATGACGCTCCTGTCGCGTGATCGATCGAGGCGCTGGTTCTATCTGCTCGGCGCGATGATCGGGCTCTCGGCCCTCTACCTCACGCAGGTGCGCTCGCTGCTGCTGATGTGCATCGGCGCCTTCATCGTGCTCGCGGCCGTGATGTTCAGACGCGGTCGCGTGGCTGCGGCGGGATGGCTCATCGCGGGCGGTGGCGCACTTGTCCTGACGAGTTTCCTCTGGGCGACCTCGGTCGGCGGCGAGAGCGTGCGCCAACGCTTCACGGGCGTCGCCGAGCAGGGCGCCATGCAGGCCTTCAAGGAGAACCGCGGACAGTTCCTCTCGTACACCCTTGGCGAGCTCTTCGATCAATATCCTTTCGGCGCCGGCGTCGGACGCTGGGGGATGATGAACGTCTACTTCGGCGACCCGACCGACCTCAGCTCGCCGCCGATCTACGCCGAGATCCAGCTCACGGGCTGGCTGCTCGACGGCGGCGCTCCGATGTGGTTGTTCTACGGCGGCGCCCTGCTGACCGGGATCCTCCTCGTGCTCCGCCTGGCCACCCAGCGGTTGGCTCCGGACCTGGCGGATCTGGCGGCCATCAGCCTGGCCATCCTCGTCTTCGTCGTTGGCATGAGCTTCGCCGGACCTGTCTTCAACACGCAGGTCGGCATCCTCTTCTGGTTCCTCGTCAGCGCCACCTACGGCGCGGGGCATCAGCTCCTGGGGCGTCGGGCGTTGCGGAGCCGCGCGGCATGAGCCGGACCCGCCGCATCGTCGGCGGCGTGGGCCTGGGCCAGGTGCACCTGGTCCTCGTCACGATCGTTGGCCTGTTCCTGACGCCGTTTCTGCTGCATCGCGTCGGCCAGCAGGAATACGGCCTGTGGCTGCTGGGCCTGCAGCTCACCGGATACCTCGCGCTGCTCGACTTCGGCGTGGTCGGCCTGCTGCCCCGCGAGGTGTCGTTTGCCAAGGGCAGAGTGATCGCCGGCGAACAAGCGTCGCTGCTCCGGGACACGGTGAGCCGCGTCCGGGGCGTGATCCGCTGGCAGCTGCCGCTGGTGGGGCTGGCGTCGCTGGCGGCCTGGTGGCTGCTGCCCGCCGCGTGGGCCGGCCTCAGAGCCCCGCTGGCGTGGGTGATGGCGTTCTTCGTGGTGACGTTCTCCACGCGGGCGCTTCACGCGACCCTGCAGGGGCTGCAGGATCTCGTGTTCCTGGGCCAGGTGCAGGTCGCCTCGTGGAGCGCCGGGACCGCGATCATGGTCGGACTGGTCCTCAACGGCCAGCGTCTCGGGGCGCTCGCGACGGGGTGGCTCGTCATGCAGAGCGTGACCACCGTGGCGTGCTGGTGGAGGATCCGGTCGCGATTCCGCGACGTGTGGGCGCCGACGATCTCGTGGGCTTCGTGGGCGGACGCCAGGCTCTACTTCGCCAAGTCGGTGTGGGTGAGCACGTCGCAGATCGCGCAGGTCCTCCTCGGGGGTTCGGACGTCCTCCTGATTGGCGCAGTACTCGGACCGGCCGCCGTCGTCCCGTATGCGTGCACTGCCAAGCTCATTCAGGTTCTGGCGAACCATCCGCAGATGCTCATGCAGGCGGCCTCGCCCGCGCTGAGCGAGATGCGCATGTCGGAGAGCCGCGCGAAGCTGATCTCGGCGACCTTCGTGCTGACGCGCGCGATGCTCGTGATCAGCGGCGGCGTCGCGGTGACGGTGATCGCGATCAACGGCCCGTTCGTGCAGTGGTGGGTCGGCCCGCAGCAGTACGGCGGCCTGGCGCTCACGCTGCTCCTCGTCGCCGGGATGCTGGTCCGTCACCTGAACACGACGACCAGCTACGCCGTGTTCTCGTTCGGCCACGAGCGCCGGCTCGCGCTGACCGCCCTGGCCGATGGGGCCGTGACGGTGATCGCCTCGGTCGTGCTGCTTCGGTACATGGGAGCCGCAGGTGCGGCCGTCGGCGCGCTCGTCGGCGTCCTCTCGATCAGCCTGATCGCCAACTTCATCGCGCTCGGGCGGGAGCTCGGCATTCCCGCGCTCGCGCCGCTGAAGGACCTCGGCGGTTGGTTCGCGCGCTTCGTGGTCGCCGCGACGGCGAGCATCCTGGTAGCGACGTGGCATCCGGCCCCCGGTGTCTGGCAGGTGATCGTTCGGGGCGGCATCGCCGCGCTCGTCTACGTCGGCGTGATGTGGTCGTTCGTGTTGCACGGGCCGCTCGGCGCGTACCTGCGTCCGATCCTGCGTCAACCACTCTCAGCCGCACCCTCGACGCCGGATGCCAACGCGGCGTGACCGCCCGGGACCGCGTGCGCTGGCCTACGCCGTCGCGCCCGGTCTCAACAGCGGAATGGGGCATCACGCCGCGCAGGTGCTCGCGGCGTGCGCCGCCGCGCAGGCACCGCTGCTTCTCCTGGGCCCGCGGGCGGCGCACGGCGTTTCCGGGGTCGAGTTACGCACGCCTCCCCCGCTCGTCGCGGGCTGGCGTCGTCGGTATACGTGGCTGCGCTACCTGCACGGCCGGTACCAGTTCCTGTCGGACCGGCGATTCGGCCGGTGGCTGGCGAGCCAGGTGCAACAGGAGCTGAGCGGCTGCTACCTGTTCACGCAGATTGCCTCAGAGGCCCTGCTCGAACTGAATCGCAGGAACGTTCCGAGCCTGCTCGACAGCCCCAACGGTCACATCCGGCACTTCCGCGAGGCGGTGCAGCAGGAAGCGGCGCTGTGGCTGAGCGGCCCGTATCCAGGACATCCAACGCTCGCGATGGTCGATCGCGTCGAAGAGGAATACCATCTGGCCTCTCACATTCGGGTGGCGAGCCATTGGGCAGCACATACCCTGACGGATCGCGGCGTCGCGCCCGATCGAGTGTCGGCCGTTTCGCACTCGGTCGACCTCGAGCGCTTCAAGCCGGATGAGACCAGGACGGTCGCGTCGGAGTGCTCCGCATCGTGTTCGTCGGAGGCCTCACTCTCGGGAAGGGGTTTGCCTACCTGTTGACGGCGATTCGCGCGCTTCGCACGCGGCGCATCGCGCTCGAGATCGTCGGCGGCACCGGCGATCCCTGGTGTCGCCGGCTGTTCGACGGGCTGCGCTCGAACATCGACGTCACGCTGGCGCCCGGCGATCCAGTGGCGGCGTACCGGCGGGCTGACCTGCTGGTCCTCCCCACCCTTCACGACGGTTTCGGATACGTAGTCGCCGAGGCGATGGCCAGCGGCGTGCCTGTGGTTACGACGTCCTGTTGCGGTGCCGCGGAGTGGATCGAGCCTGAGGTGAGCGGATGGGTCGTGCCCGCCGGCAATCAGGACGCGCTGACGGCCGCGATTGACACGGCAGCCGCCAATCGGTCGAGGCTGCGCGACATGGGACGCCACGGCCGTCGAATCGCCGAGGAGAGGACGCGGGCAGCCGTCGTCGAGCTGCAGCAGCTCGTCGACGCCACGCTGCCGCCATCCGAGTAGATGCCCAGCGACGTTTCCGGGAACGCCTGGCACTTCGTGACGTGCAGCTATCCGCCCGACATCGGGGGGCTCGCGAGCTACTCGTCGACCGTTGCGGACGCGCTGCGCCGGGGCGGTGCGGTCGTGCACGTCTGGTGTCCGGGCGCCGGGGATCGAAATGACCGCGGCATCGCGGTGCACGCAGCGCCGAACCGGTGGCGCCTCCTGGATTTCGGGACGGTCGGCCGCGAGCTGTCGCGGTGTGCCGCGCCGCGGAGGCTGTTCGTGCAGTGGGTGCCTCATGGGTACGGCTACCGCTCGCTGAACGTCGCGTTCGTCGGATGGCTGGCGTGGCGTGCGTGGCGACAGCGCGATCGGCTCGAGCTGATGGTGCACGAGCCGTGGCTCGAGTTCGATCCACGGCGGCCGCGAGTGGCCGTTGCCGCGCTCGTGCACCGGTTCATGGCGTGGGTGCTCGCGCGGTCGGCCGCTCGGATCTGGGTGTCGATCCCGGCGTGGCTGCCGTTGATCCGCCGGCTGGCGCCGTCGGTCGAGATTGGCTGGCTACCGGTGCCGGGGCAACTGCCGGTCGTTCGAGACGCTGCCGAAGTCACAGCGGTGCGCGATCGGTTGTCGCCAAATCGCACGCCGGTCGTGGGCCACTACGGCACCTACGGGGAGATGATCACGCAGTTGCTGGCGCCGTCACTGGAACGCCTGCTCGAGGGCCGCCCTGACGTGACGGTCGCGCTCATGGGCCTTGGCAGTCGCGAGTTCCGCGATCGCTGGATGACGAGCCGTCCGCAGCTCGCGTCCAGGGTTTTCGCGACCGGAGTCCTGGACGAACATGCGCTGTCGCTGCACATCCAGGCGTGCGATGTCCTGCTGCAGCCCTATCCCGACGGCGTCAGCGCGCGCCGCTCGACCGCGGTCAGCCTCCTCGCGCACGGCGCGGCGGTGGTGACCACCTTTGGCCATCTCAGCGAGGGCCTGTGGGCCGAGTCGGGTGCGGTCGACGCGGTGGCGCTGGATCCGGCGGCGCTCGCCGGCGCGGTGCGGGGGCTGCTCGACGATCCCGCGAAGCGAGAGGCGCGAGCGCGCGCCGCGGTCGAACTGTACGAGCGCGTCTTCGATGTACGCCACACGACCCGCGCGCTCTCGGCGGCAGCGCCGCGAGCGGCGGCCTGAGGGATCGCGAGGTGCGAATAGCGATCGCGACGCGGTACCGTCAGCGCGTCGGCGGCGTCGAGTCGTATCTCGAGACGCTGCTGCCGGCGCTCGATCGCCGCGGGCACGCCCTGCTGCTCCTGAGCGAGGACGCCGGCACGACGCGCCCGATCGCGCTGCCGGATCGCGCGACGTTCGAGACGCTCTCGGCGGGCGGGCTCGAGCGGGCGGTCGGCGCGCTTGCCGCATGGCGCCCCGACGTCGTCTTTCTTCAGGGCATGAGCGAGGCGCGGTACGAGGCGGCGCTCGTGCCGATCGCGCCGACGGTGCTGTTCCTGCACTCGTATCACGGCACCTGCATCAGCGGCACGAAGACGCACGCATTCCCCGGGACCTCGCCGTGCGTGCGAGTGCTTGGTCCGGGCTGCCTCGCGCAGTATTTTCCGCGGCGGTGTGGAGGCCTCAGTCCCGTCTCGATGTGGAAGCGCTACGCCGCCGAGACCGCGCACAAGGCGATGTTCGAACGGTATCGCCAGGTGGTGGTGCTCTCGGAGCACATGAAGCGCGAGGCCGTACGTCACGGCGTGTCCGCGGATGCGGTCACCGTGCTGGCGCCGCCGATTGACGGGCCAGCTGATGCCGTCCTGCCGGACACGAAGCGGGCGCGGCTCGCCAGCCGCGAGCGCGAGCCGCTCCGCCTGCTGTTCATCGGACGCCACGAGGCCGAAAAAGGCGGCCAGATCCTGATCGACGCGCTGCCGGCGGTGGCCGGCCGCGTGAGCGCCGGGATCGACGTGGTCTTCGCGGGCGACGGAGGCCGTCGGCAGGAGTGGGAGGCGCGCGCCCTCCGTCACGTCTCGGACCGGCTGCGGGTCAGGTTCATCGGGCAAATCGACCCGTCGGATCGTGACGGGTGGTTCGACTGGAGCCGATCTGCTGGTCGTGCCGAGCCTCTGGCCAGAGCCGTTCGGACTGGTTGGCCCGGAGGCTGCGGTGCGCGGCGTGCCCGCGGTGGCCTTCGACAACGGCGGAACGCCCCAGTGGCTCGTTGACGGACGAACCGGCCGCCTCGCGGAACGAGGGCGGCTCGACCCGGAGGCGCTCGCCGAGGCCATCGCGTGGTGCGCCGACTCAGGGCGACTTCTCCGGTTGGCCGAAGCCGCCCGCGCGCATGCGACCAGCTGGTCGATGGAGCGCCATGTGATCGAAGTGGAGAACGCCCTGATCAGAGCGCGCCGGGAACATGCTCGCATGACCGACACTCGAAAGGTGCTGTTCTTCGTCGAAGGCTTCACCGACATTCGTTTCGTGGTGGGGTTGAGCCAGATTTCCAATTTGACCCTGTGCGTTCCCGCAGTCGCGTACGGCTCCAGCGGACTACGCGAGCGCGTGAGGGACAGCGGCGCCACGCTGCGCGTGGTGGAGATTCCAGGCTCTCGTGCTCAATTCCAGGCCCGGTCGCTGCGCTGGCTGTGGCGCCACGCGCGGGAGTTCGACGCCATCGTCTCGCAGGAGGTGCTCCGGGGCTCGGTCAACGCGACCCTTGTAGGACGGCTGCGCGGCGTGCCGGTCATCACGTACATGGCGATCGCGCCAGTCGAATACTTCCGTTGTCGACGCGAACGAGGGCAGATTGGCTGGGCGAAGGCGCTGCTCGGAGAGGCCGCGATCCGCGGGATGATGACCTTCAATGGCCGGCTGGCCACACGCGCTGTGGCCCTGGGGCCGTATCTCCGAGAAATCGCGGCGCGGTACAGCGAGCGTACCGACATCGGCCTCTACTACGGGGTCGACACGTCTCTCTTCACGCCGGCCGACGCCGACGAGCGCCGCCGACTCCGTGTGAAGCGGAACCTGCCTGCCGACGCCTTCCTGATCTTCTTCGCGAGCCGCGTCAGCCACGAGAAGGACCCGGAAACCGTCTTGCGCGCCACTGCCATTGCGCGAGAGCGCGGTCTCAACGCCGTCGTCCTGAACCTCGGCGGCGGATACCGGAATTCCTGGCGCTGGCCGATCCGCTGCGGCTTGCGAGCGCCAGCGACTGGGTCATCGGGCGGCCGGCGGCGCATCCGATGATCGACGTGGCGGATTACTTCCGGGCCACCGACGTGATCGCGCAGGCCTCGCACGCGGAGGGCCTGGGGCTCTCGCCGCTCGAGGCACTGGCCTGCGACACGCCCGTCGTCGCCACGGCCGTCGGAGGAATGGCGGCGCAGCTGAAGGGCGTCGCGCAGCTCGTTCCGCCGCGGGATCCCGCCGCCATGGCTGCGGCGTTCGAGTGGATCGCCGCGCACCCCGAAGAGGCGCGCGCGCAGGCGGCGCGAGGCCGCGAGATGGTCGTCCGCGACTGGTCGCGCGAGCGCGCGTTCGCCGAGCTCGCGCGGGTGATCGCCGAGGTCTCGCCGCGCGCGGCCCGGGAGGCAGCCTGACTGGACCGCTGCGTGTCGCGGTCGTCGCCGACTACCGCGAGGAAGGCTGGCACAGCATGGATCTGGTGGCCGAGATGCTGGGCCGCTGGATACCCGAGGCCGCAGGCGGTGACGTCCGATCGGAAGTCCTGCGTCCGCCGTTTCATCGTCGCCTGAGCCGGAACGGCAACGCGCCGTCGGTCCGCGATCGGATCATCAACCGCTACTGGGACTACCCACGCTGGCTGCGGCGTCAGGTCGGGCGATTCGACGTGTTCCACGTCGCCGATCACAGCTACGCCCACCTCGTGCACGTGCTTCCCGCGCAACGGGCCGTCGTCTCGTGCCACGACGTCGACGCGTTTCTGCCGTTCGCCACAGGCGAGGACCGCCGCAAGTCGCTGCTGCCGATCTTTCTGAGCCGTCGCAGCTTCACGGGGCTGCAACGCGCCGCCGCGATTCTCTGCATCAGCGAGTCGACGCGATCGGCGCTCAACACGCTCCCCGGGATCGACGCGGCGCGGTCGCGGGTCGTGCCGCTGGGCGTCGACTCGTCCTTCACGCCAGTGCCGAGCGCGACCGCGGATGGCGACGCCAGGCGGCTGCTGGGACCGTGCGGCGCGTTCGAGGATCTGCTGCACGTCGGCAGCACGATCGATCGCAAGCGGATCGACATCCTGCTGCGCGTGTTCGCCGCGGTGCGCGCCGTGCGGCCGTCCGTGCGGCTCCTGCGCGTGGGCGGGCCGCTGACCGACGCCCAGGCCGCGCTCGCGCGCGACCTCGGGATCGACGACGGAATCGTGCAGCTGCCGTTTCTGGACGCCGGAACGCTGGCGGCCGTGTATCGGCGCGCCGCGTTGACGCTGCTCACCTCGGAGCGTGAAGGGTTCGGGCTGCCCATCATCGAGGCGATGGCGTCCGGCTGCCCCGTGGTCGTCAGCGACCTGCCGGTGTGCCGGGAGGTCGGCGGCGAAGCGGCGACGTACTGCGCGCAGGAGCGCGTCGACGAATGGACCGCGGCGATCCTGCGGCTGCTCGACGAACGACGTTCGGATTCCCAGGCGTGGCGCGCGCGCGTCGAGCGCGCTGCCAGCCAGGCGGCCCGGTTCTCGTGGCGCGCGTGCGCCGCCGCGAGCCTTGCGACCTACCGGACGCTGGTGACGACGCCAGGCGTCGGGGTCACTCGGGCTTGAAAATGATTACCGCCGCGCTGAATCCGGTCTGCTTGCTGATCCTGCTGGCGCTCGCAGCCGTACTGAGGGGCGGCGCGCCCGGATTCCATCAGGTCCTGGCGTGGTGCCGTCGGCCCGCGGCCCTCACGGTCATTGGCGTTTTCGCTCTGGCCGGCGTCGGATCGCGCATCGTGGCGGGCTACTACGCGCCGGCTGACTTCGCCCAGGAGGTCGTCGCAGCACAACGATTCGATGCGACCGGAACGCTCTACTCAAAGACCGTGGACGCCGACATGCGCGCGTGGCTGGCAGCGGACCCTCCGCCCCACCAGAACTGGCTTCCTATGGCGGCGCGCGAACGGTTCGCGGCCCTTCGACAGAATTTGCCGGACCTGTACGGAGCGCAGGCGCATCCGCCGCTCCTGCTCTTGGCCGTCTGGCCGCTCGTGCACCTGCTGGGTGGATACAACGCCTACCTGGTGGTCACCGCAGCGACGCTGGCCGCAGCGATTGTTGCAGTGACGTTGATGCTTTGGTGGGCGGCGCCACGATCGGTGACCAAGTGGTGGCTTCTTGCCGCGCTGCTGGCGTTGGGATGGCAACCGACGCTGACGTCCATCCGGAACGGCCAGGTGGGCGTCGTCATCGCGGCTCTTGTGATCGCCGGGTGGTTTGCGCTCCGCAAGAGGCACGACCTCACCGGCGGCCTGATCATCGGAGTCGCTGGCGCATTGAAACTGTACCCGGTGCTTCTGGCGGGCCTCTTGCTCCGGCGCCCGAGGGCTCTCGCCGGGTTCATCGGTGTCGCCCTTCTGGCGTTCGCGGTAGTAGTGGTTGCCGCCGGCCTCTCGGAAGTTCAGTCCTACCGGGAGGCCGCCTCGCTTGTAGTAGACCGATTCGGTCTCGCTCCGAACAACGCGTCGCTCTGGGCGCGGCTGGCACAGCTCGGCATGCCCGTGCAACTCGCCCAAATCGCAGGGATTGGAGGCACGCTCGTGGCACTCACGCTGCTGGTGGCGCCGGTGGCGGACCGCACGCCGCTCTGGGCCAGTGATGTCGAGGACTTCCGGACCGGAGCCTTGATCTGCCTGACGCTGCTGCTGTCGCCCATCACGTGGGACCACTACTTCTTTCTGCTAATCCTGCCGGTATGGCTCACCTTCAGAGGGTCTCTGGTCGTGGAGTCACGAACTGCGCTCGTCTGCTGCCTCGTCGGAACGCTGGCGGTTTCTCTGTCGGATTTGCCGTTCTGGCGACTGAGAGATTTCGCGCACGCGCCGATCGTGCAAGCGGTCATCTCGCCGACGTTCGCGTTGCTTGCGTGCTGGGCGAGTTGCCTCTGGTGGTCGCACTTCGGACAGCCACTGATCCGGTCTGCGCCTGTGCCTTCGCCCCGGCAGGCGTAACGAGATGAAGTGCTTCACGTCGGCAAGTTCTATCCGCCCGCGCCGGGCGGCATGGAGCGCGTCGTTCAGCTGCTCTGCGAGAACGAGCGGCCCGAGGTCGACAGCGTCGTGCTGGCCGCCAACACGTCGCCGCACACCGTGCGCGAGGTGTGGCACGGCGTACCGGTGACGCGCGTCGCCAGCGTCGCGTCAATCGGTTCGGTCGGAATCTGCCCGACGTTCCCGGCAGTGCTGCGCGCGCACGCCGCGCGATATCACCGTCATCCACGAGCCGAACCCGGCCGCGCTCGTATCGGACTGGATCACGCGTGGCCGCGGCCCGCTGGTGGTCTGGTTTCACAGCGAAGTGGTCCGCGCGCGCTGGAAGTACAACAGCCCTCTACCGGCCCTTCCTGCGGCGCGCGCTGACGCGGGCTGATCGCATCGTCGTCTCGTCGCCGCGGCTGGCCGATCACGCGCGCGAGCTTGCCGACTTCCGGAGCAAGTGCGTCGTGATCCCGTTCGGGATTGACGTCGAGCGCCTCGAAGCCACGCCTGCGGTGACCGCGCGCGCGGCGCAGATCGTCGCGGAGCATCCAGGGCCGCGCGTGCTGTTCATCGGACGGCTCGTGCCGTACAAGGGCGTGGGCGTGCTCATCGACGCGATGGCGTCGGTGACGCGGCGCGACGGCCCTCATCCTCGGCGACGGCCCGCTGCGCGGCGAGCTGGAGGCGCGCGCCGCGGCGTCGGGCGCGGCCGGCCGCGTGCGGTTTCTGGGCGCGCTGCCCGATGCCGAAGTGGTGGCGCACCTGCACGCGTGCGACGTCTTCGTGCTGCCGTCGGTGAGCCGCCAGGAAACCTTCGGTGTCGCGCAGCTCGAAGCGATGGCCTGCGGTCGGCCGGTCGTCAGCACGAACCTCGAGACGGGCGTGCCGTGGGTCAACCAGGACGGCGTCACGGGCCTTGTCGTCGCGCCGGCTGACGCCGCGGCTCTTGCGGTGGCTCTGACGCGCCTCGTCGACGATCCAGCGCTGCGCGCCCGGCTCGGCAGTGCCGGGAAGGCGCGCGTGGCTCGCGTCGTTCACGCTGACTGAAATGGCACGCGCCACGACAACGCTCTACCGGGAAATCCTGAGCGCCGCGTGATCCCTGCCGGGATGCCCGGCGGAAGCCGAAACGTATGACTATGGCCAGCTCCCAACCCAAGCCCGACTTCGCGCTCGCCATGCCCACGGCACCGCGTTCCGAGGATCGCCGCGTCAGACGCCCTCCGCTGCCGACGCCGGCAGGCAAGCGCGCCTTCGACGTCGTGCTCTCGGGCGCCGGACTGCTCCTGTCCTCGCCGATCTGGCTCGCCCTGGCGATCGCGGTGAAGCTCGAAGACTCCGGACCCGTGTTCTACAGCCAGGACCGGGCGGGCAAGGACGGCGAGGTCTTTCGTGCGTGGAAGTTCCGATCGATGGTGCCGGACGCCGAGAAGCACGTCGGCGCGATCCAGGCCACGGAGCACGACCCGCGGGTCACGCGGATCGGGCGGGTGATGCGCGCCACGGCGATGGACGAACTGCCGCAACTCTGGAACATCTTCGTCGGCGACATGAGCTTCGTCGGACCGCGCGCCCTGCGACCCGGCGAGATCGAGGCGCTCGGCGACGGCCGTCTGGAGGCGCTCGAAGAGGTGCCGGGCTACGCCGAGCGGAGCCGCGTCCGACCGGGGCTCACCGGCGTCGCGCAGATCTACGCGCCGCGCGACATCACGCGTCGCAACAAGTTCCGGTACGACCGGGTGTACATCGGCCGCCAGAGCTTCTGGCTCGATGTGCGGCTGGTCGCGCTGTCGTTCTGGATTACCTTCCGCGGGAAGTGGGAGGTCCGCACCAGCAAGATCTGAGTCGCCGCGATCGCGAGCTTTGTCGGACCGGGGAGGTTGGGTTAGGCTCTGAGCACCGCCATCCCGGCGGTGTGTGTTCAGCAGTACGGATGAGAGATGTAGCCATCGTCGGCGGCGGACCCGGAGGTCTGCACGCAGCGACCCTCCTGGCGCGCCGCGGATTCGACGTCGCGGTGTTCGAGGAGCACGCGTCGAGCGGCAACCCGGTGCACTGCACAGGCGTTCTCGCCGCCGACGCCTTCGCGGAGTTCGATCTTCCCCGCACGGTCATCCTGAATTCGCTCCGGACCGCGCGTTTCCACGCGCCGTCGGGCGTGTCGATCAGCTACACCACGGATCGGATTGAGGCCGTGGCCATCGATCGGCTGCAGCTCGATCAGCGCCTCTACGAGCGCGCACGGACTGCCGGCGCGACACTGGTCCACAGCCGGCGCGTCGAGGATGTCGACGTCGAGCCGGACGCCGTCTCGATCCGGCTGAAGGATGGCGAACGGATCCGGGCACGCACGTGCGTGCTGGCGTGCGGCGCCAACTACGCGATTCAGCGGCGCCTCGGATTGGGGCTGCCGTCGATCTACCAGCAGTCGGCCCAGCTCGAGGTGCCAGCGGGGCGCAGCGGCGACGTGGAGATGTACTTCGGGCGCGACGTCGCGCCAAACGGCTTCGCCTGGGTCGTGCCTGTGCAGCGGCCGGACGGCGAGTACGTGCGCGTCGGCCTGATGTGCGAAGAGGATTCCGGCTCCCACTTCCGGCGCTTCCTTGGTCGCATCGCCGCCAGCTGGGGCATCCACGCGGATCGGGACGTAGTGCCCCGTCAGAAGCTGCTGCCGCTGTCGCCGCTTCCCCGGACGTACGGCGACCGGCTGCTGGCCGTGGGCGACGCCGGCGGCATCGTGAAGGCGACGACCGGCGGCGGCATCTACTACAGCCTGCTGAGCGCGTCGCTCGGCGTGGCAGCCCTCGAGCACGCGTTTCGGCGCGGGCTGTTCGATGCGGCGACGCTCGGACGCTACGAACGAACGTGGCGTCGGAGGCTTGGCGGCGAGATTCGCGCGCAGCAGCGGTTGCGCGAGCTGGCGCACCAGATGACCGACGTCGACATCGAGGCGTTCTTCGAGCTCGCGCGCACCGACGGCGTGATGCCGATCGTCCGTGAGACGGCGCGGTTCAACCAGCATCGCGGGTTGATTCTCGCCCTGCTCAAGCATCCGCCCGCGCGGAAGATTCTCTTCGGCCGGCTGCGGGGTCGGGCGCCCAGCCCTGTTGATGTCCCACAACTCGGATAGCAGCGGACGGCACCGGCCGGCCCTCGACGCGATCGGCCGGGCTGTGTTCACGGGCGCGGTCCTGATCGTGGCCTGGGGTGTCCTGGCGTTCGGCTCGCCCTACCCGTGGGCGTACCTCCCGCTCGCTCTCGGCGCAGCTGTCGTCGGCATCGCCGGGTGGTTCGGCACCCGTCCGACGCGCCTGCTCACGGATCAGCGGAGGCTGCTGCTGGCGCTGGCGCTCGTGATCCTTGCCGCGGCGCTGCAGCTGATCTCGTGGCCCGCGCGCGTGGTGGATACGGTCAGCCCCGCCAACGGGGTCATCCTCCGCCAGATCGACCTCGTGTTCGCAAGCATGAGCGCGGCGGTGGACGCCGGCGCGCAATCGTCGATGCCGAGCCGGCCGCTGTCGATCGACCCCGACGCGACCGCGCGAGGCCTGCTGCTCCTCGTCTCGTTCTCGCTGCTGCTCGCCGGGCTCATCCGGCACTGCAACCGCTTCGGCGCGCGGCGCTTTGCGGGCTGGTTCATGGTCTTCGGCGTGGTGGTCGCGCTGATCGGAATCATCCAGAAGGCAGTGCTCGGAGATCAGGCGTGGGACGGCATGAAGATCTACGGCTTCTGGGAGCCGCGGTACAAGCTGACGACGCCGTTCGGCCCGTTCGTGAACAAGAACCATTTCGCGGGCTGGATGCTGATGGCGCTGCCGACGGCGCTCGGCTACCTGTTGGCGCAGGCCGAGATCGGCATGCGCAACGTCCGGCCCGGCTGGCGCCATCGCTTCCTCTGGCTGTCGTCGCCCGAGGGTGGACGCCTTCAGATTGCGGCGTTCGCCGTCGTGGTCATGGCCGTCTCGCTGATGATGACGCTCTCGCGGTCGGGCATCGCCTGCTTCGGCATGGCGATGGCCGTCGCGGCGCTGGCCGTGGTCCGACGGCAGCGCTCGACCCGCGCGCGGGTTGCCGTCGTCCTGGCGATCGGCGTGCTCGTGGCTGCGCCGGTGCTGTGGGCCAACGCCAACGTCGGAGAGCGTCTCGCGACCCGCAACACGTCGTTTGAACTGCGGAAAGCGATCTGGTCCGACGCCGTTCGCGTGATGGAAGACTTCCCCGTCGTGGGAACCGGATTCAACACGTTCGCGGCCGCGATGCGCGTCTACCAGACGGCCTCGGACGAGCTGATGGTGCTGGAAGCCCACAACGACTACCTGCAGCTCGCTGCCGAGGGCGGGCTGCTCGTGGGCGTGCCGATCGTATTGACGCTGGTTCTCTTCGCGGATGGAATCCGGCGGCGATTCTCGTCGGGTGCAAGACGATCCCGCGACGTCATGGATACGGTTCGGCGCTGCGACGGCCGTGGCGGCGATCGCGCTGCAATCGGTCGTCGAGTTCAGCCTTCAGATGCCGGGTAATGCGGTCGCCTTCGTCGTCGTGGCAGCGATCGCGCTCCATCGTCCGTCGAGCGGCCAGGACTCGTCGACTGCCGTCAGGCCGGTCGTCCGGGCCCCGTTCGCCTGACCAACTGATTTCCGCAATCTGGTGACTGCTGAGCCTTCTTCCGCGGCGCGGCTGCTCGCACGCATTCTCCGCGGCGACGTGTCGGCGCCGGAGCTTGCCGAGTGGCCCGTGGACGATCTCGCCTCCGAAGCTGACGAGCACGGAGTCGATCGACTCGTCTGGCAGGCGATCACCAGGATGCCTGGCGCGCCGGAATCGCTCGTTGCGGCGCTCGCGTCCCGCGCGCGGATGGCCATGGCCTGGGACCTTCTCGAGCAGCGCGAGCTCGCGTCGATGCTGCGGTCGCTCTCGGCGGCCGGCGTCCGCGCGCTGTTGATCAAAGGCACGGCGCTCGCGTATTCGGTGTACGGCGCCCCATGGCATCGCCCGCGAATGGACACCGACGTCCTGGTGTCATCCGAGGAAGTGGCGGCGGCCGAGCGCGCGCTGAGCGAGGCCGGCTATCAGCGCAGCAATGCCATGACGTCGGGCGAGTTCGTCAGCCACCAGGCGAGCTTCGAGCGCGTCGATTCGACCGGCGTCTCGCACGTCATCGATTTGCACTGGAAGATCGTGAACCCGCAGATGCTGGCCGATTCATTGCCCTTCGACGAGCTGTGGCGCGACGCCGTGCCGATCGCGGCACTCGACCCGTCGGCGCGGATGCCGTCTCATCCCGCATCGCTCGTGCTGGCGTGCATTCATCGACTGGCGCATCACCAGGGACACGACCGGTTGATCTGGCTGGAGGACATCAGGCTGCTCGGTGCCCAACTGGACGACGCCGGCTGGGCGTCGCTCGCGCGGCTGGCGTGCGAGCGACGCGTCGCCGGGCTGTGCCTCGACGGCCTCCAGCAGGCTCGCGATCAGCTGGGCGCCACGCTGCCCGCGTCCGTCGAGCGAGCGCTCGCTGCGGCTGCGCCATCGGAACCGTCGCACCTGTATCTCCAGGGCCAGCTCACCCGTCGCCAGGTGCTGGCCAGCGATCTCGCGGCGCTCGGATCGTGGCGTGCCCGGCTTCGCCTGATCCGTGAGCACGCGTTTCCGCCGGCGGCCTTCATCCGCGAGCGGTACGGCGTGAAGAGCCCGCTGCTGCTCCCGGCGCTCTACGTGCACCGGCTCCTGACGGGAGCGCACAAGTGGGTCAAGCCATGACGTCCACGTCGCCCGCGCGCGCATCGAGGCTCCCGCTCGTCGTTGCGGCGGCGGTCATGGTGCTGGTGTCGCTCGCCGCGATCCGGCAGGCGACCGTAGTCATCGATCACCAGCGCTACTACTACCTGGACGATGACCAGATGATCTCGATGCGGTACGCGAGAAACCTGGTCGATGGCCTCGGGCTCGTCTGGAACGCCGGAGATCGAGTGGAGGGCTACACGAACCTCGGATGGGTCTTCGTGATGGCCGCGGTGCACGCGGCTGGGGTGCCGGAGCGCCTGACATCCCTGGCGGTCGAGCTCATCAACATCGGGCTCGCGGTGGTCATCCTCGTCTTCACCGATCGGCTCTTGCGACGGTTTGCCAGCCCGCCAGACTGGCTGCGATTCGCCGCGCTCGGCACGCTGGCCCTCTCGATAGATCTGATCTACTGGGCCGTCAACGGCTTCGAGACGACGCTGCTCACCGTGATGTTTCTCTGGGCACTCACTCGCGCGCTCGATGACGCGGATCGCGGCGAGTGCTCGATCGTCACGTGCCTGCTCGCTGGCATGCTGCCGATCATCCGCAGCGACGCCGCCGATCTGACGGCGATCGTCGTCGCCGCCGGCTTCCTGCTGGGAGGCCGCCGCAGGCTCTGGGCCGTTGTCTTCGCCGCGCTGCCGCTCGCGGCGCACCTGACGTTCCGGATCAACTACTACGGGGACTGGCTGCCGAACACGTACTACCTGAAGGTCGCCGGCCGCTCGGGGCTCTTCTGGAGCGGCCTTGGATACCTGAAGGGCTTCCTTCAAGCGTACCCGACGCTCGTCGTGCTCGCCCTGGCCGCCGCCGTCACGACGGGCGATCGCCGGATTCGCATCCTGTTGATGACATGCGCGTTCATCGCGCTGCGGATCGTGCTCGTCGGGGCAGACATGTTCTTTCACTTCCGCTTCATCGCGCCGATCGTGCCGCTGCTGATCGTGTTCGCGGCCGCCGGCATCGCGGCCGTCAGCGAGCGCCGCATGGCGATGGTCCTGGCGACGGTGCTGTTCGTGTCCACGGTGATGGTGTCGGGCATCACCGGCCGCCAGACGCTGGGATGGGCGGTCAACAACGGCCTCGTGCAGGAGCAGGTCGTCGCGGGCTGGCTGATCAACCGTAACAGCCGCCCGGAATCGACGGTGCTGGTGGCCGCGGCCGGCGCGATGGGGTATTTCAGCCACCGCACGGCATTCGACATGCTCGGGAAGGTGGATCGCGAAATCGGGCACCTGCAACCAGACCCGAAGAACCCGTTCACGGGACACAACCACTACGACATCGATCGATCGCTGGCGCACAAGCCCGACTTCGTCGTCGGAGTCGTACTCGGCCGCCCTTGCCAGGCACGCGCGTGAGTTGTACGAGGCCGCGGAAGTCAGGGCTGGCTACTACGAGGTCATGCTCATCACCAACCAGACGTTCGTCGATCGCTATCTGCCGCACCCCGTGCCCGAGCCGTACCTGTTGCAACACAACTCCGTGTTCGTGCGTGACGACTCGCCGGAAGTCGCTCGCGTGGCGAGCTGGCCGGTGGTCGGCGTCGAGGCCGAACCGTAGGTGACATCGACGCATGCCGCTCGCGTTTGATCGGATCCGTCTCCTCGTGCCTGACAGCGTGATCAGCCGCCCTGTCGACGGCATCACCGTGGTGGTCGACGTCGCCACCGGGCGGTCCTTCACGCTCGACGAGGTGGGCACCCGCGTCTGGGAGCTCCTGACGACGATGCCGTCGGCGCAGGCGGCGTACGAGACGCTGCTGCAGGAGTTCGACGCCGACCCGTCGCAGATGCGGGATGACGTGGAGCGGCCTGATCGACGCGCTCACGAGCCAACGAGCTGCTCAGGATTCAGGCGATCTGAACGGCGGCACCTCATGAGCTACGTCGTCGTTTCAAGCCATCGCGGGATGGCGCTCGATGCGGGGCGCAACGAGGCCTATGCACGCGCGCTCGCCGCGGCCATCACCCCGGACAGCGTCGTGCTGGATCTCGGAGCCGGCACCGGCGTGCACGGGCTGATGGCGGCGCGTCTCGGCGCGCGGCGCGTGTACCTGGTCGAACCCGAGGACATCATCGCGCTGGCGGAAGAGAACGTCCGCGCCAACGGCCTGCAGGACGTCGTCCAGTGCATCCAGGGCCGCATCGAGGACGTCACGCTGCCCGAGCCGGTGGACGTCATCGTCTCCGTCCTCACGGGCAACTTCCTGCTCACCGAGGATCTGCTGCCGGTGCTGTTCCACGCGCGCGACCGGTTCCTCCGGCCCGGCGGCACCTGATTCCCGGTGCCGCGACGATGGAGGTCATGCCGGTCACGGCGGCGGCATTGCACGAGCGCGAAATCGCGTCGTGGTCCCGGCCGCAGCACGGCGTCGATCTCGGGGCGGCGCGGTCGTACGCCGCGAACACGCTCTTCTTTCCGGACGAGGGGTTCGAAGCGCTCACCGAGCTGGCCGATCCGCCGTCCTGATCAACTCGATCGATTTCCATACGAGAGCCAGTACGAGCCGCTCAACAGCACCGTCGAAATCGTCGTCACGCGTTCGGGAATCTGTCACGGCTGGCTTGGGTGGTTCTCGGCGAAGCTCGGCGACACCTGGTTCTCCACCTCGCCGCGCGCGCCGCGGTCGCACTGGTCGCTGGCGTTCCTGCCGCTCGATCCGCCGCTGGCATCGAAGAGGGCGAGCGTGTGTCGTTCCAGCTCACGCGCGCGCCGTATGGCGATTGGCTCTGGACGACGAGAGCAAGACGGGGCACTCAGCGGCATTCGACGCTGGCCTCGGCTGCCGATGAAAGCCTCGTCGCTCCGCAAGGCCGCGCTCGACTACCGGCCGGAACTGTCGGACGAAGGCCGCGCCGTCGCCCACGTGCTGGCTCTTTGCGACGGCGGCCGGACGATGACCGAGATCGCGCAGTCGCTGCAGGCGCTTTCAGCCCGATCGCTACCGCACGCCGGCCGAGGCGCTCAGGTTCGTGCAGACCGTCGCCAAGCAGCACGCGTGAGCGACGAGCCCCGGAAATGACGGATCACCAGACCGCTACGTGCTCGCGCCGTCCGCCGTGTTCAAGCCGAGCGGCGACGAAGCGCTCATTCTGAATCTCCATGACGAGACCATGTTCGCCTTGAACGCGACCGGGGCTCGCATCGTCGCGCTCGCAGTCGAGGGCAAGGACGCGGCGCCATCGTGCGGATCCTCGCCGAGGAGTACGCACGAACGCCGAGGAGATCGCGCAGGGCGTCGGCGGCCTGCTGGACGAACTGGTGAGCGGGCGGCCTGCTGCTAGCGATGGCGGACGAGGTCGCGAGTGAGCAGTAGCCCGGCGCGATTCGCTTTCCGCCATGGTACGCGTGCTTCCCGCGACGAGCCTCGCGAGCGCTCCCGGACGGGACGCGTCGCGTCGGTCCGTTGGCGATTGTCGACCGTCCCTCTGAGGGCGTAGTCATCGCGACGTTCGGGCGCGCCGACGATCCGGGCGTCGTGCTGTTCGACGGCTATCTGTTCGATCGGCCGTCGCTCCGAGCGCGTGCTCGAGCCTCGACGGCGGCGCCTCGGATGCGCAGATTGCGGCGGCGGCGTACGAGCGCTGGGGAGAGGACGTGTTCGACCGGCTCGACGGGTCGTACCTGCTCGCGATCTGGGATCCCGAGCGGCGCCTGCTGCTCGGCCACGACGCGCTCGGGCATCACCCGGTGTTCTATGCGACGCGTCGGGCGCGCTGTGGTTCTCGTCCAACGTGCTCGCGCTCGCGGACAGCGGCGACGTGCCGAGGCGCACCGAATCGCGTCTCTCTGGCGCTGGCGGCACTCACTGAAATGGCCCGCGGCTGGTCAGACGTTCTTCGAGGACATCTCGTCGGCTGCGCCGGGCCGCTACCTGCGGTCGTCGCGGATTGTCATCCGCGAACACACGGTATTTCAGCCCTGGCTCGAATGACGTGAGCCGGACTGACGGAAGGGAGGCGCACGAGCAGTTCGAGCCCACGCTGATCGGCGCGGTCGCCCGCTGCATGGAGCTGATCCCGAAGGATCATGCTCAGCGGCGGCCTCGACTCGGTGACGATTGCCGCCCTCGCCGCCGACTATCACGAGCCACGGCACTGCCGCTCATCACTGCGGTCTCGGGCCGTCGCGACTTCGCCATCGGACGAAGAGCCGATGCAGACGGCGACCACGGCGCGCTCGGCATGCGACACATCACCGCTGAGGGAGTCCGAGTGGATGCTGCGGACGGACGATCGTCGATCTGTCGCTGGACGTCGTGCCGGAGCTGCCGGCTCCGTCGCGCATCTATTGGGTCGGCGGCTACATGGGGTTCTACCGCTCGCCGCGCAAGAACGTCAGGTGCTGCTGACCGGCTCGGGTGGCGACAACTGGGTGTCGGTCGGAAACGCGTACGCCGCCGACAGCATGCGCCGCCTGCGCTGCGACAACTCACGCGGTTCATCCGTTCGTACACCGGGACACGGGCGGCCTCTTCGGCGTGCGCCGGAGACCCTGCTCTGGTCTGGCGGGGTTCGCGTGCTGCTGACGCGTTCGCGGCACGCTACCTGCGACGACAAGGCCAGATACTATCGCCGGCGCTCCCGCCGGCGCTGCCCGAGTGGATTTGCCCCGACCCGGGCGCGCGAAGCGTTCGCCGACACGCTTCTCGCGGAGCGCCCGCCGTCGCTGACGGCGGGGAGCGTGCCCTCGAACTATCATCAGTCACTAGCAGCGGTCGGTCGTGAACCCGTATTTCAGTACGAGTTCGAAATCGGGTTCCACATCGAATCCGCCTGCGGGCTGCGGCTGCTGAGCCCGTATCACGACCGCCGGCTGGTCCGGTTCCTGAACGCCGTGCCGCCGGAGGTGCTGCTCCTGGGCGCCAGTACAAGGGGCTGCTCCGTCCAGTGGCCGAACGGCGGCTGCCGGGGCTCGGGCTCAAGGGCCAGCGGAAGGTCTACACCCCCGGCGTCCTGGGGCGACAATCTGAATAAGCTGCGTGCGGCGACAGCGCACGTGTGGTCGGCGGGGGCGCTCCAGCACCTGTGCGCCCTAGGCGTCGTGGACCCGAAAGGCGGGCGCCCGTTTCAACAGGCCGGTGGACCGGGGATTCGAGACCTCCTCACTATGTCGGCGGTTATGAGCGCGGACCGCTGGGTGGGCAGCCATGTGTCATCGTGAGAGGTGAGGGCTATATTTACCGTCTCGTGTCCAGTTTCATACAGAAAAATGCCCCGTTCCCGGGCCCAGCCGGGCTATTTCCTTCGATCTCCAGTACAATACACCGTTGCCGGCTTCCGGGCCGGCAATCCGACAGGGAGAGCTTCAACGATGACTCAGTCATCTCTAGAAACCCAGCGGACGCCGTGGCAGAGGCCCGCCGTCACGGAGCTGGGCAATCTGCGGGACTTCGTCCGCCATGGCGGCGCCAACGGCAAGTCTGGCCGTCAGGACGGCAACTCCATATGCGGCGGCGAGGCCATGACGAAGGACGGCACCTGCCCGGCCGGGCACCCAGCGCCTGACGGGCATCTTCGATGCTCGACGCCGAGTCCTGGTCCGAGCCGAACCGAATGGTCCGCCCCGGGACCCGCCGCGCAGCGGCTCCAGCGGGCGGGGAGCTACTGACCGTCTGGCCACCGGCTCCCTTCGAGTCCGCGCCGACCCACTGCTTCAGGCTGGGCGACGATATTGGATTGTCCAGGCGGGTGTCGGCAGCCAGATTCCGCGCCGACGCCCCTCGAGTCTTCGCGTTCCCTTCCGATGACGGCGATCCTGGCTGGTTTAGGGAGGTCGTCAGCCGTAGCTGGCTTCCGGCGATCTACCCGTTCTGGGGTCGCCAGGTGCTGCACGCCAGCGGCATCGCCCTCGCCGACAGCGACCACGTGGTCGCGTTCACCGGGCCGACGCATTCGGCAAGTCCACGACCGCTTATGCGCTCGGCCGCCGCGGGCTGGCGGCTGGTCGCCGACGACACGCTGGCGTTTGCCTGGTCGCCAAGAGCGAACGATCGGTTCATCCTCTTCGGAACGAGGCCCGGCTGAGGCCGGCCAGCGCCGATACTTCGGCCGGGAGACCGGGGGGCGCGAGCGCGTGCAGTGGCCGGACGGCCGGCTCACGCTGAGAGCTCTGTTGTTCTCGACGGCAACGACGGCCAGGGCCGTCGCGGCGTTCACGCGACTGCGGCTGCGGAGAGTCTCCCGCTTCTCCTGCAGCAGGCGTCGCCCTCTCTTCGAGATACCGGAATACAACCAGCAGCTGTTGATGAACTACGCGCAGCTGGCGGCGGTGCCCGATCTTTCGGCTGCGCTATCGACGGTCGTTCGACGCCGCCGCCCGGTTGTTCGACGCCATCGAAGATCACCTCCGACGGAGATGCCCGTGTCCGCGACGCAAACGACGACTCAAGGCCTCGGCTGAGGGCGTCGAGGCTCCGTCCTCACGTTATGAATCCTGCGCGTCCATCGCGGCTCTCCCGGGTGGCCGCGCAGTTAACGTCGCCCGCCGACGTGGTGCTCGCGGCGCGGATCATGATGTGGGCGTGCGTCCTGCCGATCCTCAAACAGTCTTGCCGATTCGCTCTCTGGTGCGGTTGGTCTGGCGCGCCCCCGTCTCGAGCCCGAACGCGCGCGACGAACGTGTCGTCACGTTCGCGCGCTGGGCCTGCCGGCTGACGCGTGGAGAGCGGCGGCAACTGCCTCGAGCGTGGGCTGATCGCCTATCGGTTTCTGCTCGAGGGCGAGCGGCTCCGACGCTGGTCATCGGCATGGGACGGAACGACGGCGCCGTGATCGGCCATGCCTGGGTCCTGCTGAACGGGACGCCGGCCGGAGAGAGCGCCGCGTCGTGAGCGAGTACGTCCCGGTGTTCGTCTTTGCGCCCGACGGTGCTGATTCGATCGCTTGAATCGAGAGACGTGCCCGAGCGTTCAGCTATGGTGCGTGTGCCGTGAGCCACACTCTTCCACCCTTCAGGTGGTCCGCCGATTCGCCAGGTCGCTCTTCGCGGCGTCGCCGGCGCAGCGGTCGAGAGTGCGCTTCTGACGATCGGCGTCAGCCTGTTCGAAGGCACCGGCCTGCTCCTGCTGATTCCGATGCTGCAACTGGTCGGACTCGATGCGACGCAGGATCGTTGGGAAGCCTGCTGTCGACGCTGCGCCGTGCCTTCGCGGCCGTCGGGATCGCTCCGACGCTGCCGGCGGTGCTGACCTTCTATGTCGGCGTCATCGCGCTGCAAAGCGCCCTGGTGCGCCGCCAGGCCGTCGTCAATGCCCGTCTGCGTGAAGACTTCGTGCAGTCGCTCCGGACCGCGTCTACCGCGCCGTGGTCGGCAGCACCTGGGTCTACTTCTCGCGCCGGCGCGCCTCGGCATTCCTCCAGATGCTGACGGAGAAAATCGACTACGTCGCGGCGGCGGCGTACTCCCTGATCGCTCTCGCCGTGAGCATCGCGCTGTCCCTGGCCTATGTCGTGATGGCGTTGCGTGTCTCCGTGCCGATGACGCTGTTTGTGGTCGCGTGCGGAGCGGTCCTTGCCTCTCGGTGCGTGGCCGTCTGGCCCGCGGGCGTCAGGCCGGTCGAGTCCTCATGGCCTCCAGCGAGCTGCACGCCGCCGCCAGCGATTTCCTCGAGAGCATGAAGATCGCCAAGGCTACGGCGCCGAGGAGCGCCACGCCGAGGAGTTCGGCCGCCTGTCGCACCGGTCGGCGAGCAGACGCGGTCGCTGCCGCGGCGGCCGCGACACGCGCTTGGCTCAACATCGGATCCGCGGCGCTTCTCGCCGCATCGTCTACGTCGCGCATGCGGTCGTCGGGATGCCGCCGGCGTCGCTGTTCCTGCTCATGTTTCTGTTCGCGCGTCTGGTGCCGCGCGTCACCAGCCTCTACGAGAAGCTGCAGTCGCGCGTGATCGAGCTGCCGGGCTTCGAAGCCGTTGCCGCGGCGGAGGCCAGAGCGCTGGCCGCGGCCGAGCCCCGGGTGGATCAGCACCGCGAGATCTCGCTCGCTCGGCAGCATCGATCTGGTCGACCTGAGCTTCAGCTACGACGCGTCGGGCACGCCTGTCGTGCTCGACCACGTCAGCCTGTCGCTGGCAGCGCGCGAGACCACCGCGATTGTCGGACCCTCGGGCGCGGGGAAGAGCACGATGGCCGATCTGCTGATGGGTCTCGTCACGCCGACCGCCGGCGCCGTCACGATCGACGGCGCGCCGCTGACTGCCGACGCGCTGCGGTCGTGGCGCGGGCAGATCGGCTACGTGCCGCAGGAGACGCTGCTCTTCCACGACAGCGTGCGCGCGAACCTGCTGTGGGCGAACCCCGACGCCACCGAGGACGATATCTGGCGCGCCCTCACGTTGGCGGCCGCCGACGACTTCGTGCGAGCGCTGCCGAATGGCCTCGAGACCGTCCTCGGCGATCGCGGCGTGCTCGTCTCGGGCGGTGAGCGGCAACGGCTCTCGCTGGCGCGCGCGCTGCTCCGGCGCCCTCGCATCCTGATCCTGGATGAGGCGACCAGCTCGCTCGACTCGGAGAACGAGCGCCGGATCCAGGACGCCATCGACCGCCTTCATGAGCAGATCACGATCGTGGTGATCACCCATCGGCTCTCGACCATCCGGAACGCCGATCGGATTCATGTCCTCGACCACGGCCGCATCGTCGAATCCGGGACGTGGAACTCGCTCCTTGCGTCACCCGACGGGCGGTTCCGGGCCCTCTGTGCGGCCCAGGGCGTCGATCTCGACGCCGTCGCAGGCGATCTCACGTCCCGCCACTCCTCGGCCCGCTGAGGCCATCCCCGCCAGTTCCCTGTCGCTCCTCGAAGAGGCCGGAGGTCCGTTCGCCCGGCTTCGAGTTAAGATCCTTGCGCCACCCATGCCGCTCCGCGTTGGCTTTGACCTCGATGGAGTCCTCGCCGACCTGAACGACGCGCTGGTCCGTCAGGCCCGGCTGACCTTCCCCGAGGCGGACCTCAAGGCCACGCCGCAGGTGGTTGACGCGTCGCCCCCCTCCGACGCCGCGGACGCCGCCGATCGCGAGCCTGGCGAAGTCTCTCCGTCGTCGCTCTCGCTGACGTCGCGCCAGGAGCGTCAGCTCTGGGCCGAGGTCAAGCGCACGCCGAACTTCTGGGAATCGCTCGACGAGACCGAGCCCGGCATCGTGAAGCGGCTCGCGGACACGGCGCGCGCCGAGCGCTGGGAAGTGATCTTCCTCACCAGTCGTCCGAAGAGCGACGGCGACATCGTCCAGATCCAGAGTCAGCGCTGGCTGCGCGCGAAGGGCTTCGAGATGCCTTCGGTGTTCGTCGTCGCGACGTCACGCGGCAAGATCGCCGCGTCGCTCGAGCTCGACGTCGTCGTCGACGATCGCCCTGAAAACTGCCTCGACATCGCGATCGATTCGAAGGCGCGCGCGATCCTGATCTGGCGCGGCGATCAGAACGCCGTGCCCGCCAGCGCGCGGCGTCTCGGCATTGGCGGCGTGCCCTCGGTGGCCGCGTGCCTCGATCTTCTGGTGGAAGCCGGAAATCCCGGGGCCGGGCAGACTTCTTTCGTCGATCGCCTCAAGCGCCTGCTCGGTCTCAAGCCCGGCGAACCACAGCGCGCCCGCGCCTGACGATCGCGCGACACGCGCGATCGTCATTCCAACTCCACGACACAACTGAGATCGCGAGTGCGAGATCTGTGATCTCCGCGCGATGTGCGATACCGCACACGATGCAGGAACCAGCTGGTACACAACGCCTTATGCGATTCGGCGCCATGGGCACCTCGCTTGCCCTGTCTTCCGGCAACGTTCGCGTGGCCTCCCGGCCGGACTCGCATGGTGAGTCCGGAGGCGACGCGACCACACGAGGGCCGCCCAGCCCGGAAGAGGTGTCGTCATGGTTCGCTCGCTCCCCAGCGTTGCCGCAGCAGTTCTTGTTGGCATCGGACTTTCGCAGTCGCCCGCAGCGGCGCAGGACCTCCTTGCGGCCAACACCGCCTCGAGCGCGGTGCTTTACAGCGCCGTGCCGCTCGCTCCCGTGCCCGCATCAGTGACGCTCTCGGCCGCGGCTGTCGCGACGAAGGCTGAAAGCGCCTCGCCCGCAGAGTCGACCGGCCCGAAGTACTTTCACGCGTTCGTGACGCCGAAGGCGGCGCCGTCGCGTCCGATCGCGCTTCCCGCGCTCTACGCGATGCAGGCCGGGTCTGCAGGTGATGGACGTGCGCTCCACGTTCACGGCGATCTCGCTCGGCGCGCACGAAGCCAACCCGATCATGAAGCCGCTGGCGAAGAACCAGACGACGATGATGGCGGTGAAGGTCGGCATCGCGGCGAGCACGATCCTGGCGTCCGAGAGGATGTGGCGCGGCGGGAACAAGATGGGCGCGATCGTCTCGATGGTCGCGGCCAACGCCGTGACCGCGATGGTCGTCGCGCACAACTACCGAGTCGTCAACCAGCTCCAGGCACGCTAGTCGGAGCTCGCGCGTTGCAGGGACGGCCCTCCCTGCGGTGGTGCGGTCGATTCGGTATGGCCTCCGTTGCCTTGACCGGAGGGAACGGGCCCCGCCCAGCCGAATCGACCGCTCCCGTTTTCGGGCCGCCGTCCCTATTGCCGCTGACGCGCGCGGCCGAAAACCCGGACAAGCCGTGTTGACTCCCTCACAGCTCGTCGGCGTGCTGCTGGTGCCTGCCTTCGTCCTCGTGTTCGTCACGTGGGCGGCGGCCAGCGTGTATCTGCTGATCACAGGCGTCAGAAACGGTCAGCGGGCGCTGGCCCTCGGCCGGGCCCGCCGCGCCTTCGCGGCCATCACCGTCGCGGACCGCCACGACGAAGAACTGCGCACCGCCGTCGTCTCGCTGATGGCGACGCTGGCCGACGACGTCGTGCTGCCGCTCGCGTCCGGGACCACGCACCGCGCCTCGCTGGATCGCATCGTCGCCGAGGCTGCCGTGGCGCGCATCGGCCGTCCGGCGCTCGAGTCGCTGGCCGGCGAACGCCGGCCCCCGAAGGACAACTGGCGACGGATCGCCGCGATGCGCGTCCTGGCCGCGGGCTCCGCTGCCGCGCCGCTCGTGCCAATCCTCACGCGCGCGCTGGACGACGACCCCGAGATCGTCGGCGCCAGCCTGGCCGTTCTCGGGCGCCTCGACGATCGCGCCGCGGGCCTCGCGCTCATCGGCGCGCTCAAGGATCACAAGTACTCGCCCTCTCGTATCGCGACGTACCTCGATCAGTCGCCCGCGTCGATCGCCGACGCGCTCGTCCCGCTGCTGCATCACCCCGACGCCCAGGTGCGCTACTGGGGCGCGACGCTCGTGTCGCGCCACCGGGTGCCTGGCAGCGAGCGCGACATCGCGCTGCTCACGAAGGATCCGTCGCCGCTCGTCCGCAAGGCGGCCGTCGCCACGCTCGCCGAGCTCGATGGCGCGGGCGCCGTGCCCGCCGTGCAGCCCCTGCTTGCCGACCCGATCTGGTACGTCCGCGCGCACGCGGCCCGCGCCCTCGCCGCGGCCAACGCCACCGACACCGCGGATCAGATCGCGCCGCTGCTCGCCGACCGCGAGTGGTGGGTCCGTCTCGCGGCAAGAGAGTCGCTGCAGCAGATGGGCGAAGAGGTGTGGTCGGTGCTCGTGCCGTATCTCGATCACGCGGATGCGTTCGCGCGAAACGGCGCCGCGGAGGTGCTGCAGAACATCGGCGTCCTCGACAGCCTGATCGTCCTCGAGGCCGCCACGTCGCGCCCGAGCGCGAGCAAGGTGGAGATGCTGCGGAAGATCGCCGCGGCCGGCGGCACGCGCATGACCGAGGCGCTCCTCGAGCGCGTGGACGAGAGCGTGCGGCCTCGCGTGCGGACCCTGCTCGCCAGCCTCGGCCTCGAGCCGACGCAGGTGCGGTCGTGATCCCGACGACGTCTCCCCTGGCCTGGATGGCGTCGCTCGCGGTGCTCGTGCTCATCTGCGCGTACGGCATCGGCGCGCCGTTCCTGCTGCTGCGCACGGCACTCAGCATCGCGCGCCGCCGGCGGCTTCGCTATCGCCCGGTGGACGACGAGGTGCTGGCGACGTCGCGGTTCACGATCCCCGTGAGCCTCGTGCTGCCGATTCGGGCCGAGATCTCCGAATCCCGCTGCCGTCGTCCGTCGGCTCATGGCCTTCCGGTATCCGGAGCTGGAACTGATCGTCGTGGTGAGCGGCGCGCCGGCCACGCTGGCAACGCTCAAGGTCGGATCTCGACTTGCGCCCGGGCGAGCTGTTCTACCGGCGATCGCTGCCGACGGGTCCGGTGGGCACGATCTATCGCAGCCAGTCGGCGCCCCACCTGATCGTCGTGGAGCAGCCCGCCACAAGCGAAGGCGACAGCCTCAATTGCGGCGTCAACCTCGCGCGTTATCGCTACGCGTGCGTTGTCGATGCAGGGTCGGCCTACGACGCGGATGCGCTCGTCGAGACGATGCAGGCCGCCCTCGAGGACCCCTCGCTCGTCGTTGGCGTGACGACGAGCATGACGGTTACGCCGATCGAGACAGTGGCGGCGACACTCGACGGCCAGGCGCCGACAGGCCTGGTGGCCGCGGCGCGGTATCTCGCGGCCGCGCGCACGCGGTTGCTGACGGTCGGCCGGCGCCGGCTGGACCTGCCGCCGGGCGGGTGCCCCGGCTTCACGATCTGGCGGCGCGATTCGATCATCGAGGCCGGCGGCTTCGCATCAGACACGCCCGCCGTGCACGCGGACATGACGTTCCGCCTGCATCGGCACTACGGAGGCGACCGCCAGCGCTATCGGATCATTCACGTCACCGAACCGGTGGGAACCGTCGAGCCGCTCGACGCACGGGCGCGCATGGTGACGGCCGGGCACGTGCCGTTCGGCGTGTTGTGGCGGCACCGCGGCCTGGCGTTCAACCCGCGCCTGGGTCGGCTCGGCCTGCTGGACTTCCCGCGGTATGCCTTCAACCGGCTGATCGCTCCATGGATCGAGCTCGCAGCGCTCGTCCTGGTGGCAGCGGCCGTCCCGCTCGGCGTGATTACCGGCGGCCAGCTGCTGCTCGTCATCTTCATCGTCGCGCTCGGCAGCGGAACGATCGCGACGAGCGCACTGCTGCTGTCTGCGGATCCCGCGCGCGATGCGCGCCCGACGGCGCTCTTCAACCTGATCGTGGTCGGCCCTGTCGAGTACTTCCTCACTCGACCCGCGCTCCTCTGGAGCCGGATGTCGGGGCGGTAAACCGAAAATAGGAAATGGGAAATAGCAAATAGGAAAAGGCACACAGCGGACGCCTACGGCGATCGCTGCGGAGCGAAGCCCTCGCTCTTTCTTCCTATTTCCTATTTCCTATTTCCTATTTCTTGTTTCCGCCTCCCCCGCCCGCCTACACTGCCTTCAGTGATAAGGCCCGGTCACGGCCGGGCCCTGAAGGAGGCGTCAAAATGAAGCGAATCCTGTGGCTCGTTGCGCTCGTGCTCGTGACCCTGGCGGTCGGGTTCGGCGTGGGCGTGAAGGCGGCGGCGAAGTCGTATCAGTTCACCGGCACGGTCGAGTCGAACGACGGGGGCATCCTGACCGTCAAGAAGAGCGCGACCGAGACATGGACGTTCTCGACCGACGCCAGCACCAAGGGCACCGCTAAAGCCGGCGACAAGGTCACGGTCTACTACAAGATGGTCGCGACGGAAATCGAGGCCAAGCCCGCGGCGGCCGCCCCGAAGAAGAAATAGCAGGCAGTCATGTGCAACCGCCGCGCTGAGTCCGGCCGAAACTAAAGCTCGGCTGGAGCTTCTCCGATATTCCGGACAGTCTGGTCCGGGCTAGACATGTCCGGCGCGCTCCGCGCCGACTCGGGGAAACGGAACCGATGATCTGGTTCTATCAGCGCGGCGGCCAGCACCTCTACTACGAGGTGCGGCTTCGTCAGGACGGTCCGGGGTACGAGTTGGGGATTTGGTATCCGGAGGGCACCGTGCTGACCGAGCAGTTCGACACCGAAGACGCGCTCGCGGAACGGTTCCTCGATCTGCAGAGTCGCCTCAATCGCGAAGGCTGGGGTCCGCTCGAGCCCCGCACGGCCGATCTAGCCTTCAGCCGCCAGGGCGCCGGCGGGCCGCTCCCCCGCGTCTGCTGACCGCGCGCGTCCTCAGCCCGTCAGCGCGCGGCCCCCTCGAAAAAGAACGTTTCGACAATCTCGCGCAGACGCCCGATCGAATCGCACTGGTTGATCGCGATCCTGAGGTGCGATCCGTTCTCGAAGCCCTTGGTATACCAGGTGCCGAGCGCGCGGACCTTGTTGACCACCCAGCGATCGCGCCCGCGCGCGGCGGAATCGTGGCGCGACGGGTTGCTCTCGCGGCTGATCGCCGCGATGTGACGGAATCCCTCCGCTTCGCCCTCGCCCTCGTGAAGCAGCAGGTCGATGTAGTCGAGCAGGAACTGCCCGCGCTCGCGCATCGTGACGACACGCGGCGGACGTCCAGCGGCGATGTCGGACGCCTGCGCAAGAATCCACGGGTTGCGCAGCACGCCGCGTCCGACGAGCACGCCGCTCACGTCGGTGCCGCGCAGTCGCTCGATCGCCTGCTCGGGCTCGACGACGTCGCCGCTGCCGAACACCGGGATGTCCACCGACGCCGCAACGCCGGAGATGAAGTCCCAGTCCGACGATCCGGAGTAGGACTGCGCCGCGGTCCGGCCGTGCACCGCGATGGCCGCGGCCCCCGCGTCCTCGACCATGCGCGCCAGCACCGGCGCGTTCTTCTCGCTGTCGTTCCATCCGGCCCGCATCTTCACCGTCACCGGAATGGACACGGCCTTCGCCATCGCGGCGATCACCTCCGCCGCATGCGAGGGCTCGCGCATCAGGCTGCAGCCGGCGTTGTGCTTCGCGATCTTCGGCACCGGACAGCCCATATTGACGTCGACGATGTCGGCGCCGAGCTGCTCGACGACGCGCGCGGCGGCAGCCATCTTCTCGGGATCGCCGCCGAAGATCTGGACCGAGATCGGCCGCTCCTCTTCCGTGTACTCGGCGTATTCGAGCGTGCGATCGATCCCGCGCACCAGGCCCTCCGAGCTCACCATCTCGGTGACGACGAGCCCGCACCCCCCGTGACGCTTCACGAGGCGGCGGAACGCCGTGTCCGTCATGCCAGCCATGGGCGCGACGGCGAAGGGCGACGAGAGCTCGATATTGCGGATCTTCACCTGATCGTTCCGACGGCTGACGCTGCAGCTACATCTGCACTCCTTCACGTCCGCCGCATCCACCTCGACGCTGACGCCCTGCCCGATCAGATCCACCGACAGCACGAGGCGCGACTGCGATCCCTTCCGCATCAGGCGCCCGACGACGCCCTTGAGCGGCCCGTGAGAGACCTCGACGAGCGTGCCCGTCTTGATCGTCGGGCACGGGTCGAATGGCAACGTGCTCTCGACCAGCGTGCGGATGCCGTCGATCTCGTGGTCCGGCACCGGAGCGGGCTCGCCGTTGAACGACACGATCGAGACGACGCCGCTGCACTTGAGCACCGCCAGCCGCGTGGCCGGATCGAAGCGCGCGAAGACGTAGCCGGGAAAGAGCGGCACCTCGATGCGCTTCTTTCGATCCTTCCACCGGCTCCACCGCGACATCGTCGGCAGGAAGGCCGGGATCGCCCTTTCGTCGAGCTGCGCGCGGACGGCCTGCTCGTGCCGGCTGCGCGTCCAAACGGCGTACCAGCGGTCCGGCCCGTCGGCCGGACGCGAACCGCGCGGCTCTGCTTCGTGCGCCTCGGGCACCGGCATGCTCAGTTGTTCTGAGGGCTTCGTCTTTCTCAGGCGTCGGGGATCCCTTCGGGATCGGCTTCGACGAGCCGGGCTTGGCTGGTCGTCGGCAGATCGGGCGCCGCATTCGGATCGGGCGGCAGCGCAGGCTGCGCGGCGGCCCAGGTCTCGAACGCCTTGTGGATTTCTTCGTTCCTCCACTCGATCGTCGCCTGCGAGCGCAGCTTGTTCAGGTAGCGGCGAATGTAGACCTGCCGCTTCTCTTCGTAGAGCGCGTCGGAAATCTTGTCGTGCGCGGCTTCAGGGGTCATCACCTCGTCGGCCGTGCGGTTCTCGATCTTGATGATCTGGTAGCCGCCCTGGCCGCGGAGCACTTCGCTGACGTCGCCCACCTTCATCGGATCCACCAGCTGCTTGAAAGCAGGCGTCAGCTCGTTCGTGTTCAGCGGGCCGATAAGGCCGCCGTTGGCCTTCGACGGCGAGTCGGAGAACTCCGACGCGAGCTGATCGAACGACTCGCCGGCGAGCGCGCGTTTGCGAATGTCGTCGGCCTTTTGCTTGGCGGTCTGATCCGCTGCGACGTTGATCGAGCCGTTCTCGAGCGGCACCTTCACGAGGATCTCGCGGATGGTGACCGTGCCGGCCTTCGTGAAGTCCTTCACGATGCTCCGAGTGGTACTTGCGCGCTTCCTCTTCCGTGATGCCAACCTTGGCCATCACTTCGTTCTGCGTCACGCGCGCGATGAGCATCTGCCGCTCGAGCGTCTTGTGCAGCTCGGGCAGCGACATCCCTTCCTGCTTCAGCGCCGCCTGGAAGGCCTCTTCGGTGTCGAGCTTGTTTTCCTTGCGGATGTTCTGGACGACGCGATCGAAGTCCTCGTCGGTCATCTTGTAGTTCAGCGCCTTGCCGCGCTGGACCAGCAGGATCTCGTCAATCGCCTCGGACACCACCTCGGGCGTGATCTCCTCAATCGTCTTCTTCAACGCCGCGTCGTCGGCGGGCTGCAGGTTCTTCGCCCGCATGTACTGCACCTGCCGCTGTTCGAGGTCGGTCTTGGTGAGGATGTCGCCGTTGACCCTCACCAGGATGGCTTCGATGGTTTCGGCGGACGGGCGGGCCGTGACGGCCACCAGAATCGCCACGGAGAGCGCGGGCCAGAGCCGGCGCGGGCGGAACTGCATGATCAGACCTTCAATCCTTTGCGAATCAATATTTTACACTCGATGGGAGGAGCTCGCTCAACAGGCCCCCCACTCGAGTAAAGACGCCGCTGGGGCCCCGAGGGTCTTCCGCCTTGGGCTTCAGGATTTCGGCCTTCGTGAACCCGGCGGTCACTTCCCCCGCTGTGGCCCGGGCTGTCCACCATGAGGCCGGGGCCACGGCCTCGGCCGGCCCACGCCCCCGCCGCGCCGGGCCAGGCCCGCCGCGACCGGGCAGACCCGTCTGACCTGCTCGACCCGCCTGACCCGCCTGACCTGCCTGACCTGCTCGACCCGGCCTGCTTGACCCGCCCTCAAGTCCAACCGCATCCCCGCCGGCGGCACCAGCGTCACGTCCTTGCGGCGCTCCAGGAACGTCACCAGGCGCGCCGGGTCGAGCGGGGTCTTCGGGCCGAAGCGGAACACGACGCGGTCGCCTTCGCGATCGATCGTTTCGAGCCCCAGCTGGTCCGCCATGACGCGGATGCGCCCGTAATCGGCGAGGTTGAGGATTGACTCCGGCGGCGGGCCGTAGCGGTCGCGCACCTCGGCGACGGCCCGCTCGAGCTCGTCCTCGCTGCGCGCGGACGCGATGCGGCGGTAGACCATCAGCCGCTGGTTCATGTCGGGAATATAGGCCTCGTCGATCTTCAGGTCCACGCGGAGGTTCACCGTCGCCCGGATGTCGTCTTCGATCTCTTCGCCCTTGAGCTCGCGGACGGTTTCCTCGAGCAGCTTCGTGTACGTCTCGAAGCCGACCGTCTCCATGTGGCCGCTCTGCTCGCCGCCGAGCAGGTTGCCGGCGCCGCGGATCTCGAGGTCGAGCGCGGCGACGCGGAAGCCGCTGCCAAGGTCGCTGAATTCCTTGATGGCCGCCAGCCGCTTCTTCGCGACCGGCGACAGCGATTCTTCCGGCGGGATCAGCAGATAGGCGTAGGCCGGACGATCGGATCGCCCGACGCGGCCGCGCAGCTGGTAGAGCTGCGACAGGCCGTACCGGTCGGCGCGATTGATGATCATCGTGTTCGCGTTGGGGATGTCGAGGCCGTTCTCGACGATCGTCGTGGCGAGGAGCACGTCGTGCTTGTGCGCCATGAAGTCCAGCATCGTCTTCTCGAGCTGCTCCTCTCCCATCTGACCGTGGCCGATGGCGATCTTCGCCTCGGGCACGAGCCGCGCGATCAGGTTCGCAATCGAGAAGATCGACTCGACGCGGTTGTGCACGACGTAGACCTGCCCGCCGCGTTCCAGCTCGTGGCGAATCGCGCGGCGAATCACTTCCGCGTCGAACTTCACGACGTGCGTCTGGATCGACAGGCGGTCCTTCGGCGGCGTCTCGATCACCGACATGTCGCGGATGCCGACGAGCGACATGTTGAGCGTCCGCGGGATGGGGGTGGCCGTCATCGTGAGGACGTCCACGCGTTTCCGGAGCTGCTTGATCCTCTCCTTGTGCGCGACGCCGAATCGCTGCTCTTCGTCCACCACGAGCAGCCCGAGATCGCGGAACTGCACGTCTTTCGAGAGCAGCCGGTGCGTGCCGACGATGACCTCGACCTTGCCGGCGGCGAGATCCTCGAGCATGACTTTCTGTTCCGCCTTCGTGCGGAACCGGCTGACCATGTCGATCCGTACCGGGAAGCCCGCGAAGCGCTCCGTCAGCGTCCGCAGGTGCTGGAACGCGAGGATCGTCGTCGGGGCCAGGAAGGCGACCTGCTTGCCGTCCATGACGGCCTTGAAGGCCGCGCGCATCGCGACTTCCGTCTTGCCGTAGCCGACGTCGCCGCAGAGCAGCCGATCCATCGGCGACGCGGTTTCCATGTCGGTCTTGATGTCGGCAATCGCCGTCGCCTGGTCCGGCGTCAGATCGTACGGAAAGCCGCCTTCGAATTCCTGCTGCCAGTGCGAGTCTGCGGCGAACGCGTGGCCGGGAACGGCTTTACGCGCGGCGTAGAGCTTGAGCAGCTCTTCGGCCATGTCGCGCATCGCCTTCTTGACGCGCGTCTTGGCCTTCTCCCACGTCTGGCCGCCCAGCCGATCGACGGGCGGACGGGCGGCGCCGGTGTACTTCTGGACGAGATCGAGCCGTTCGACCGGCACGAACAACTTGTCCTCGCCCGAGTAGCGGAGCTCCATGAACTCCTGCGGCGGCTCGCCAGGCGCGACCGACAGCTGCTTCAACCCGACGAAGACGCCGATGCCGTGATCGACGTGCACGACGAAGTCGCCGACTTTGAGATCGCGCAGATCGGAGAGGAACGCGCGCGTGGCCGCCCGGCGTCGCTGCTCCGGCCCGCGGCGCTCCTCTTCGAAGACGTCGGCCTCGGCGTATATCGTCAGCTGGCCGTCAGGCAGGCGGAAACCGCGGGCCAGGTGCCCGACGGTGACGAGCAGCGCCGCGAAGTGCGCGTCCTCGGTGCGATCGGCCGGCGTGGCGACGACCTGGTAGTCGCGCGCGAGCTCGATCATCCGCTCGGCGCGTCCGGTGGTGGACGCCACGAAGATCGCCTGTTCGCCGTCGCTGCGACTCTTCCGCAGCGCGTCGAAGAAGTCCTGGATGCGTCCCTTGAACTCGGGCACCACCTGACAGCGCACGTGATGCACGTTGGCCGAACTGACGTTCGGTCCGGCCTGGTCTTCTTCGACCGTGAGCTCCTCGAGTCGCACGGCATTCGCGAGCCGCCCGAAAATTTCTTCGGCCGGCACGAACAGCCGCTCCGGCGGCGCCACCGGACCGGCGCCCTTGTTGCTCGTGGCCGTGACGGTTTCGAAGCTCGCCGCGATCTGCTCGAGGAACTTCTCCGCGGCCGCTCGTGCCTGCTCGAGCTCGCCGACGAGATACACCGGCGTACGGCGTGTCGTGAAGTAGTCGATGACCGACGCCTCGAGCGCCAGCGTCGGGTCGGCCGGCGCCCCTGATTGTCCGAGGCGTTCCCGGATCGGCAGGATCGTGACCTGGTCGATGGCGGCCGTCGATCGCTGCGTCGACGGGTCGTACCGGCGAATCGACTCGATCGAATCTCCGGCGAACTCGATGCGGACGGGCTGATCGTCGCCGGGTGGGAAGACGTCGACGATTCCGCCGCGCACGGCGAACTCGCCGTGCTCGTCGGCGGGATCTTCGCGGCTGAATCCAGACTCGACGAGATGCTCGCCGAGCAGCTGCGGATCGACTTCGGCCCCGAGCCTCAGCGCGAGCACGGCCGAGGCCAGCCGGCGCGGCGGGACCAGGCGCGGCAGCAGCGCCGGCGCGGACGCGACGACGACACGCACGTCGCCGGACGCGATCGACGCAAGCACCCGCGCACGCGCGGACGCCACGTGAAGGTGCGGCGACAGCCCGCGGTACGGGTCCACCTCGTGCGAGGGCAACGGCAGCACCGCGGCTGCGGCCGCGCGGTCGTCGAGGCCCTCGAGTGCCGCCAGGAAGAATCGAGTGTCGGCCGCGGTCTCGTCGGCGTCCGCGTCGGTGGGGACGACGAGCACGATGAGTCGATCTCCCGCCTGATGCGCGCGAAGCGCCGCGTACAGCGCGCGTCCTGCCGGCGTCAGGCCGGAGATGGTGCCGCGATCGTGGCCGAACCCGGCGCGGCCGGCGGCCGATCGAAGCAGAGCCTGAAGCGAGAGGGACGTGGAGGACGGCATGACCGAAGAGATCTACTGTACCGCAGGCCCTGTCTGACCGAATGTAGCACAGGCCTTCAGACCTGCCGGGCAGACCGGCAGACCTGAAGGTCTGCGCTACACAAGCGCTACGGTCGCGCTGCGCGAATCTTCGCGAGGATGTCCGTCGTGGAGTGGCCGGGCTCGATCGTCGCGCGGACGACGCGTCCGCCGCGCGCCTCGACGACGTCCCGGCCGACGATCCGATCCGCGGCCCAGTCGGCGCCCTTGACGAGCACATCCGGCTGCAATGCGCTGATGATCGCGTGGGGCGTGTCCTCGTCGAAGATCACGGCCGCGTCGACGGCGGCCAGGGCCGCAATCAGCTCGGCGCGCTCCTGCTCCGGATTGATTGGACGTTCCGGTCCCTTGTTCGCCCGAACGGATCGATCCGAGTTCACGCCGACGATGAGCGCGTCGCCTTCGGCGCGAGCAGCCTGCAGGTAGCGAACGTGCCCCGGGTGCAGCAGGTCATAGACGCCATTGGTGAAGACGATCGACCTGCCCTCGGCGCGCAGCCGTGCGACGAGCGCGACGGCATCGGCGAGCGAGAGCACCCGCGAGCGCATCACTTCAGCGTCGGGCCGAACTGCACCGAGGGCGAGAACTCCCAGCGGTGGCGCGGCCGGAAGACGCCGACGTCTTTCGTCCGCGACTTCACGCGGAACGTGTAGAGCAGGCGGTGGTAGTCGTACGGATAGCCGTCGCGCGAGTGCGCCGCGACGTCGATCTTGTAGGTGCCTTCGATGAGGTCCAGGTTTTCGATCACGAACCGCACTTCGCCCTGGCCCTCGAAGCTGCGCGCGGCCAGCTCCTCGACCCAGGTGTTGGTGCCGTAGCAGCAGATGCCGTCCGCGTTGAAGATCGCGACGCCGAACGCGAAGTCGGTCATCGGCTTGGCGGCCGACACGGCCAGCTGGATGGTCATCGCATCGCCGGTGTGGAACACGTGAGACGCCTCGCCGTCCGTCCCGACCAGCGTCACGCCGGCAATCTCGATCTCGCGCGATCCCCATCGGCCTTCGGTCGCGCGGAACATGTCGTCTGGCGCCTTGCTGGCCGTCGACCGGATCCGCCACGGTGACTTCCGGCGCGGGCGCCGTGCCAGCCTGGTTCCATCGCGCGCTGGTCCGCGCTCGCCAACGACGTCTTCCTCGGTCTTTTCGACGTCGGTGACGTAGGCGCCAACCACGCGTCGTGGATCGCCGTGTGCCCGGCCGACGCCCTCATCTATCCAGAGCGCCTCGTCGCAGAACCGTTCGACCAGGCCGAGGGAGTGCGTGACCAGCAGGATCGTCTTCCCGCGCCGGCGAAACTCGCCGAACTTGTCGAGGCACTTGTGCGTGAAGCCCTCGTCGCCGACGGCCAGCACCTCGTCCACGAGCAGCACGTCCGGGTCCACGTTGATCGCCACGGCGAACCCGAGGCGCATGTACATGCCAGAGGAGTACGTCTTCACCGGCGCGTCGATGAAGTCCTCGAGCTCGGCGAACTCGACGATCTCGTCGAAGCGCCTCGTGATCTCCCGCTTCGAGAGGCCGAGCATGATGCCGTTGATGAAGACGTTCTCGCGGCCGGAAATCTCCGGGTGGAACCCCGCGCCGAGCTCGATCAGCGCCGAGACGCGGCCGTTCACCGTCACGGTCCCGCTCGTGGGGCGCGTGATGCCGGCGACGCACTTCAGCATCGTGCTCTTGCCGGATCCGTTGCGGCCGACGATCCCGTACGTGCAGCCCGACGGGACGGTGAACGACACGCCGCGCAGGGCCGCGAACGTCTCATCCGGCTTCAGGTCGCGGATCAGGCTCCGCGACATCAGCGCGCTCTTCAGGGTCGCGAACTGTTTCTTGTGCGTGTAGCGGCGGTAGACCTTCGTGACGTCGCGGGCGTCGATCGCAGGGGCGCTCATCAGACCTCCTCCGCGAACGAGTCCCGCAGCCGATCGAACAGGAAGTACCCGAAGAGGAACAGGGCCACCGATCCAATCATCAGCGCGATCAACCAGCGCCAGTGCCCGTATGGGCCGTCGTAGAACAGGATCTCCTGATACGAAATCGCCAGGTGCGTGAACGGGTTCAGGTTCAGCAGCGTCCGCCCGATCCCCGGCGCCATCGTCATCGGGTAGATGATCGGCGTCGCGAAGAACCAGAACGTCAGCAGGTTCGCGAGCAGATCCTTCAGGTCGCGGAAGTGCACCGTGAGCGCCGACACGATCAACGCGAGCGCAATCGTCAGGATCAACTGCGTCAGCAGCACCAGCGGGAACCAGATCAGGTCCGTCGCGTTCAGCGGCGCGCGGTAGTAGAGGAGAAAGATCGCCAGGATCGGCAGGCCGAGCAGGAAGTGCACCATGTTCGCCAGCACGGTGACGATGGGCAGCACTTCCGCCGGGAAGAGCACTTTCTTGATCAGGTTGCCGCCGGCGATGAGCACGTTCGACGACTCGAGCAGCGACGAGGAGAACCATGTCCACGGCAGGATGCCGCAGAACATGAACAGCGCGTAGGGCTCGATTTCCTTCGGGTGCGTGCCGGGCAGGACGACCGTGAAGACGAACGTGTAAATCAGCAGGAGCAGAAGCGGGTTGATGAACGACCAGAAGAACCCGAGCACCGATCCGCGGTAGCGCGCCTTCAGGTCGCGCACCACGAGGCTCTGAATCAGGCCGCGGTACTTGGGGAGAGCCTTGAGGTGGGCAAACATCGAATCGCAGGATCAGGGGTCAGGGTCCAGGGTTCAGGGGTCAGCGTGACACGGCTCGGACTGGCCCCTGGTCCCTGATTCCTGATCCCTACGTCTTCTTCCCTGCCACCCTCTGACGCATCTGCGCGGTGACGAGAGCCACGCGTGCGCGCTCGGCCTCGTCGAGGGTCTTCGCCTGCTTCATGTCGCGCTCGGCCGACGCCTGCACCTCGGCCTCCTTCGCGATGACGATCGCCTCGGGCTTCTCGGCGAGACCGACGAGAACGGTCACGCGATCCGGAAGCACCTCGGCCAGCCCGAAGTCGATGACGAGCGACGTCTTCGCCCCGGCCTTGCGGTACCAGAGCTCGCCCGGATCGAGCAGCGCCAGAAGCGGCGTGTGACCCGGCAGCACGCCGAAGGCGCCCTCGCAGCCCGGCAGCTGCACCTCGTCCACGTCCTCGTGGACGATGGGCTTGTCGGGCGTGACGATTTCGAGCGCCAGGGCCTTGGGGATCATGCCTGCGACTTCGCCTTCTCGATCGCTTCCTCGATCGTGCCGACGAGATAGAACGCCTGTTCCGGCAGGTTGTCGTGCTTGCCGTCGACGATCTCCTTGAAGCCGCGGATCGTGTCGGCGATGGGCACGTACTTGCCGGGAATGCCCGTGAACTGCTCCGCGACGAAGAAGGGCTGCGACAGGAACCGCTGGACCCTGCGCGCACGGCTGACCGTCAGCTTGTCGTCTTCCGACAGCTCGTCGATGCCGAGAATCGCGATGATGTCCTGCAGGTCCTTGTAGCGCTGCAGCACCTGCTTCACCTGGCGCGCCACGCTGTAGTGCTCGTCGCCGATCACGCGCGGATCGAGAATGCGCGAGGAAGACGCCAGCGGATCGACCGCCGGGTAGATGCCCAGCTCCGCGATGGCGCGCGACAGGTTCGTCGTCGCGTCGAGGTGCGCAAAGGTCGTCGCCGGCGCCGGATCCGTGTAGTCGTCAGCGGGCACGTAGATGGCCTGCACCGACGTAATCGATCCCGACTTGGTCGAGGTGATCCGCTCCTGCAGCTGGCCCATCTCGCTGAGCAGCGTCGGCTGGTACCCGACGGCCGACGGCATGCGGCCGAGCAGCGCCGACACTTCCGAGCCCGCCTGCGTGAAGCGGAAGATGTTGTCGATGAAGAGCAGGACGTCCTTGTTCTCGGCGTCGCGGAAGTACTCGGCGACGGTCAGGCCCGACAGGGCGACGCGCATGCGGGCGCCCGGCGGCTCCGTCATCTGGCCGTAGACCAGCGCCGCGCGCGACTTTGTGGAGTCGTTGACGTCGATGACGCCGCTCTCCTGGAACTCGAGCCAGAGGTCGTTGCCCTCGCGCGTGCGCTCGCCCACACCGGCGAACACCGACACGCCGCCGTGCTTGAGCGCGATGTTGTGGATCAGCTCCTGGATGATGACCGTCTTGCCGACGCCGGCGCCGCCGAACAGGCCGATCTTGCCGCCCTTCAGGTACGGCTCCAGCAGGTCGATGACCTTGATGCCCGTCTCGAACATCTCGAGCGCGGTGGACTGGCTCTCGAGGTTCGGGGCCTGGCGATGGATCGGCCACCGCTCCTTGGTGTTGACCGGGCGATCGGGGAAGTCCACCGGCTCGCCGAGCACGTTCAGGACGCGTCCGAGCGTTTCGCGGGCCGACGGGCACCGTGATCGGTCCGCCGGTGTCGATGGCATCCATGCCGCGCTGCATGCCGTCGGTCGCCGTCATCGCGATGGTGCGGACGCGGCCCTCGCCGAGGTGCTGCTCGACCTCGACGACGACGTTGATCGGCTGGTCGGCGCCGGCCGGCGAGACCACGCGCACGGCGTTGTAGATGTCGGGAAGATGCCCATCGGCGAACTCGATGTCGACCGCCGGCCCGATGACCTGGACGACCTTGCCGGTGTGCTGTGCCTGCTGTGCCATACAGTTCCTTGCGCCCCTCTTGGCCGGACTGAAGTCCGGCCCTACGAGCTGGTCGCTCTACAACGCCTGCGCGCCCGAGACCACTTCGATGATCTCGCGCGTAATCGCCGCCTGGCGGACCTTGTTCATGTAGAGCGTGAGCGACTCGAGCATCTCGGCCGAGTTCTTCGTCGCCGAGTCCATCGCCGTCATCTGCGCCGCGTAGAACGCCGCGTTCGATTCGAGCAGCGCCGCGAAGATCCGGCTCTCGACGTACCGCGGCAGCAGCTTTCCGAAGATCGTCGCGGCGTCCGGCTCGTACAGATAGTCCAGCGCCGGGCCGCTCGTCTGCGGCCGCCGCCTCGAGACGCGGGATCGGCAGCAGCTGCTCGACGAACGTCTTCTGCGTCATGATCGACTTGAACTCGTTGTAGATGACGTACACGCCGTCGACCTGTCCGCTCGCGAACGCCTCGATGACCGGACCTGCGACCTCGGCGGCGTGCTGTGACGTCAGCCGCGTGAACAGCCCCACCAGCTCGCCCCGCGTCGTCACCGGCCGGCGCTTGTAGTAGTCGCGCCCCTTCCGGCCGACGAGCACGAACTCGACCTGCTGATGCTTCCGGTCGACGAGGAAGTGGCCCGCCGCCTTCACGATGTTCGAGTTGAAGCTGCCCGCCAGGCCCTTGTCGCCGGTGATGACGATGGCGACAATCCGCGCGCCGGCCTTTGCCGTGTCGCGCTCGGCCAGCAGCGGGTGCAGGTTCGAGATCGACGCGGCTCGCGAGGCTCGTCAGCACGCGCAGAATGCCCTTCGAGTACGGGCGCGCGTTGACGACGCGATCGTGGGCGCGCCGCATGCGCGAGGCCGCGACCATCTTCATCGCCTTGGTGATCTGCTGCGTCGACTTGACCGCGCGGATCCGGCGGCGGATGTCAATCAGTGAAGGCATCTAAAAACCTGTCAGGTTCATGAGTGCATGGGTGCATGGGGAGTTCTTGCCCATGGACCCATGGACCCATAACCCCATGGACCTCTCTCTACGCCTTCGCCGCCGGCGCCACGCCCTTGATGAACTCCTTCATCGCCGCGTGCAGCTGGCCCTTCAGGTCGTCGTCGATCGTCTTCTTCTCCACGAGGTCGCGCATCACCGACGAGTGCTGGTTCGCGAAGAACGTGTAGAGCTGGCCCTCGAGACCGAGGATCGTCTCCACCTCGACGCCGTCGAAATAGCCGTTGATGGCCGCGAAGATGAGGATGATCTGCTGCTCGACCGGCAGCGGCTTGTACTGCGGCTGCTTCAGGATCTCGACGAGCCGGCGGCCGCGAGCGAGCTGCGCCTGCGTGGCCTTGTCGAGGTCGCTGCCGAACTGCGCGAACGCCGCGAGCTCGCGATACTGCGCGAGGTCGAGACGCAGCGTGCCGGCCACCTGGCGCATCGCCTTGATCTGCGCCGAACCGCCGACGCGCGACACCGAGTTGCCGACGTTGATGGCCGGACGGACGCCCTGGTTGAAGAGGTCCGACTCGAGGAACAGCTGGCCGTCGGTGATCGAGATGACGTTGGTCGGGATGTACGCCGACAGGTCGCCCGCCTGCGTTTCGATGATCGGCAGCGCCGTCAGCGATCCGCCGCCAATCTCCTTCTTCAGCTTCGCCGCGCGCTCGAGCAGGCGCGAGTGCAGGTAGAAGACGTCGCCCGGGTACGCCTCGCGGCCCGGCGGACGGCGGAGCAGCAGCGAGATCTCGCGATACGCCTGCGCGTGCTTCGACAGGTCGTCGTACACCACGAGCGCGTGACGGCCGCTGTCGCGGAAGTACTCGCCAATGGCGCACGCCGAATACGGGCTGATGTAGAGCAGCGGCGCCGGCTCGGAGGCCGAGGCGGCGACGACGATGCTGTACTCCATCGCGCCGTATTCCTCGAGCGTTCGGACGACCTGCGCGATCGTGGACTGCTTCTGTCCGATCGCGTTGTAGATGCAGATGACGTCCTTGCCCTTCTGGTTGATGATCGTGTCGATCGCGACGGCGGTCTTGCCCGTCTGGCGGTCGCCGATGATCAGCTCGCGCTGGCCGCGGCCGATCGGGATCATCGCGTCGATGGCCTTGAGGCCCGTCTGCAGCGCTTCCTTGACCGGCTGCCGATCCGTGACGCCCGGCGCGATCCTCTCGATCGGCGAGAACTTCGTCGTCGCGATCGGGCCCTTGCCGTCGATCGGCTGACCGAGGGCGTTGACGACGCGGCCGAGGATCTCGTCGCCGACGGGCACCGAGATGATGCGGCCCGTGCGCTTGACCTGGTCGCCTTCCTTCAGCTCCCGCGACTGGCCGAGCAGCACGGTGCCCACGCTCTCTTCTTCGAGGTTCAGCGCGATGCCGAACAGGCCGTTCGGGAACTCGAGCATCTCGCCGGCCATCGTCTTGTCGACGCCCTGGACGCGCGCGATGCCGTCGCCGACCGAGACGACGGCGCCGACTTCGGCCACGTCCACGTCGACGGTGAATGCGCCGAGCTGTTCCCGGATGATCCTGGTGATGTCGTCAGCCTTGATGGTCATCGCTACACGTTCTCCACGAGCTTCTGTCGCATGCGGGCGAGCTGCCGCGTGACGCTGCCGTCATACACGGTGCTGTCGAGCTGAGCCACGACGCCGCCGATGATCGACGGGTCAATCTTCGTTTCGAGCACGACGTCACGCCCCGAGATCTGCTTGAGCGTGGACTGCAGCGCCGAGGCCTTGTCGGGGGCCAGCGCGGCGGCCGTCGTGACACGGGCGCGGATGACGCCGCGCTTGCTGCTCAGCCGCGCGCGGAAGCTGTCGGCGACGACCGGCAGGAGCTTGACGCGATACGCGTTGACGAGCGCTTCGACGATCACGGCCGTCGGCTTGCTGAGCCCCAGGTCGGCGATCGCACGACGCATCGTCTCGAGCTTCTTCACTTGCGGAACGAGCGGGTGATAGAGCGGCTTGGCCACGCCCTTGTTCTGGCGCATCGCCTGCGCGAAGGCGTCGAGCTCGTCGGCGACCTGGTCGGCCTGGTTGTGCCGCCACGTCACGTCGAACAGCTCCTTCGCGAAGCGGACGGCGTCGGAGCGATCACTCATGTGACGTCACCTGTGAGAGGTACCGATCGACCAGACGCGAGCGGTCCGCGTCGGTGATCTCGCTCTGGATCTTCGTGCGCGCGACGTCGATGGTCAGGTCGGCGGCGTGCTCGAGGAGCTCGCGCCGCGCGAGACGCACGCGCTGATCGATTTCGCGCGCGGCCTGATCGAGGAGTCGCTGCTTCTCGGTCGCGGCCAGCTCCCGGATGCGCTGCTCCTCGGCCGCGATGTCCGCGCGGCCCCGGGCCCCGAGCGCCTCGAGCTCGGCGGGCAGGGTCTTCATCCGCGCGTCGATCTCCGCGATCTTCGCGGTGGCCTCGGCCTTGAGCGCTTCCGCGGCCGAGAGCTCGGCGCGGAGCTCGCCGCCGCGGCGGGTCAGGTACTCGGCGAACGGCTTGCGCATCAGGTACACGAGGCCGCCGACGAGAACGACGAAGTTGAAGATCTTGCCGACGAACGGCCAGATGCTCTCTTCGTGAGCCTGGCCTTCGGCGCCTTCGTGCGCGGCAGCCGAGGGCTGCTCGTGCGCGGGCTCCTGGGCGCGGGCCGGACGGCCCGCCAACGAGAGGATCGCGAGAACCGCCGCGGCCAGCACCAGCCGGCGCGCGCGACGCGTCACGAAGTCCCGACGAAATCCTGTGGATGAGCACGAGAACCTCTGGAGCCTAGGTGGTCTGGCGGCCGAGCACGCGATCGGCGATGGCGTGCGCCAGCTCGGTCGAGTCGCGATCGATGCGCAGCTTGGCGTCGGCGGCGTCGGCCGCCAACTGCCTGGTGGCGTCGGCAATCGTCCCGTGAGCCTGGGCGTGCGCGTCCTCGAGCAGCCGCGCGCGCTCGACTTCCGCTGCGCGACGCGCCTCTTCCATCCCGCGTGCAATCTCCTGCCGTGCCGCGCGGGTCTTCTCGTCGAAGGTCTCGGTCACCTTCGTCGCCTCCGCCGCGGCCTTGTCGGCCAGGCTGCGCGCCGACTTGACGGCCGACTGCCGCGCGGTCATGACGCGGACGAGGGGCTTGAAGAGGAGCTGGTTCATCAGGAACGTCAGCAGCAGGACGAAGAAGATGACCCAGATGACGGAGAGATCGGGGATTCCCACGGTGCGGCGCTCCAACCGTCGGCTCAACGGCCGCCGGGCAAACGCCCGTTTATACCACGCGAGCGCCTGAGGTCGCCCGACATTGGCCCGATAAATATTGACTTCATCAATACTCTATTGACTTAATACGTATATGAAGCGGTCCGTCGTGCAAACCGGAAGCTCCCTGGCCGTCACCCTGCCGATGGAAGTGGTGCAGGCGTTCGGCCTCCGGAAGGGGCAGGAAGTGGACGTGACCGTCGACCCCATGACCGGCGCCGTGACGATCCGTCCAGGCGTCGCGTGGCTCGACGGCGGCGCGGTCTCGCCGCGTTTTCGCGCCCTGGCCGACGAGGTGCTCGAGCGCCGCGCGGCGTTCCTGAAGAAGCGAAGCCGATGACGGCCCACCTTTCCGTCGAGCAGGTGTTGAGCCTGCACCAGAGCCTGGTCGGGCACCTGAGCGAAGCCGGCGTGCGCGACGTCCGCGCGCTCGAGTCCGCCGTGTCGCGGCCGACGGCGACCTTCGACGGCGCGGATCTCTACGCGTCGCTCGACGCGAAGGCCGCGGCGCTCGTCAGCGGCCTGATCCTCGGCGCCCCGTTCCTGGAGCGCAATCGCGAGACGGCGATCGTCGCGGGTGAGTGTTTCCTGATCGCCAACGGCGCGAGCCTCGTCGCGACCGACAAGGATCTCGACGTCGTCGCGACGAGCGTGGCCTCGGCGGAGATGTCGGTGGAAGCGCTGACGGTGTGGTTTCGCCAGCGCATGCGAACGCCACGCTGAGGCATTACGGCTCGGTCGTGCCAGCGAGAACGGCCGGGATGCCAATCGTCGCGGGTGTTCGCCGTCTCCCGCGATAGACGAGCCACGCGGAAGCCGCAACCACCAGCGTCCCTCCTGCGAGCTTGCCCTCGAACAGCCACACGTTGGTGGCGCTGTCGGGCGGGACTGCCGCGCAGAACAGCGCGAGCAGGGTGACCGCCGCTCCCGACATCGCGCTCAGGCGCTTGCCCGCCTTCCAGCCGCTGCCAAAGATGTAGAGGTACGGCACGAACCCGGTGATGACCATCAGGGACACGAGCTCGTCGTATGCCGCACGAAGGCTGTCACCCAGCTGATAGACCACCAGAAGGGCTGTCGACACCACGCCAAGCGCCAGGATCGAGACATGCGGCGTCTTCCACCTGGGATGGACTCGCGCGAACGCGTCGGGCAGCAGGCCATCGGTCGCGGCGGCGAAGGACAGACGCGCCGTCGCGGTGCCGATCCCGCCGATGAATCCGACACCGCTCGCGAGCACCAGCAAGGCAATCAACGGCGAGAGCCATCCGGCTCCAAGCAGCACGCCCGCCGAATTCGCGATGTCCGCATACCCGTTCAGCTCGCTGATGTGTTCAGGACGAAGCACGACAAGGAACGCGATGGTGGCGCTGATGTACAACGCGGCGGCCAGCGCGGCGGCGATCCAACCGGCCCGACGCATGGTGCGTTCGGGGTTCTTCACCTCGCCAGCCATCATCGCGGGCGCCTCCATGCCGGAGGTCGCGTACGCAATCGCCGCCCAGAAGCTGACGGTTCCCCAGTTCCAGGCCGGTGTGATGTCCAGTGGCGTCGCGACGCCTCGACGCGTACCCACGAGCCAGGCCACCGCAACCAGTAGCAGCACGGTCGCCGCCGTCGCGAGCGCGCCGACGTTCTCGGCCCACTTGCCGATCTGCAATCCGATCAGGTTCGATCCGAGCGCGACCCAGACGAGCCCCAGCGTGGCGGCCAGCAGGAAGAGGCGGTTGTCGCCGAGGTGCGCATGCGCCGGATCGAGCAGCGAGAAACCGACGCGCGCGTACAGCATCGCGGCGGTCGGGAACAGGAAGGCTATCCCCATCCAGTAGACCCAGGCGCAGAAGAAGCCGTGCCACGGGCCGAAGTCCTGCCGCGCCCAGATGTACAACCCGCCCGCTCCGGGGTGCTTCACGACCAGCGCCGCCACGGAGATGGTCAGCGGGACGACGAAGAACACCGCCGCCAGCAGCCACAGCGTCACCGACACGGGCCCGGCGTGGGCGGCCAACGGGATCCAGCGCGTCGACACGACGCACGTCACCGCGAACAGCGTGAGGTCGCGGAGCCCGAGCTCGCGTTTGAGCGACGGCGTCGACTGTGTCATGGAGTCTCGGAAGACGTGTTCTGGACGATCAGCGCCGCACGGTCACGAACGATCCCGCGCGTGACGTGACAACCCCGATGACCGCCGCCGGAAGTCCCGCGCCCTGCAGCGCGGCCAGGATCTCGTCGGCCTTCGCCGCGTCAACCGATGCCAGCAGCCCGCCCGAGGTCTGCGGATCGAAGCAGAGGTCGACCTCGGCCTCGCCGAGCGCGGAGGTATCGGCCGTCGGCGCGAACTGCTGCTTGTTCGTGCCCATCCCGCCGGACCGGTTCGCCGATGCGATCTCGAGCGCCCCGGGAAAGATTGGCAGCCGCGAGAACTCGATCGCGAGCGTCGCGTGGCTCCCGACGGCCATCTCCGTCGAGTGGCCGACGAGCCCGAAGCCGGTGACGTCCGTGCAGGCGTGCACGGCGTCGCCGAACGTCGTCAGCGCTTCGGCCGCGCGCTTGTTCAGCGTGGTCATCGATCGCACCGCCGCCGCGACGAGCGCCTCGGGCGCGCGCTTGTTCTTGATCGCGGTGCCGCAGATGCCGGTGCCGAGCGGCTTGGTGAGGATCAACCGATCGCCGACCCGCGCGCCGGCGTTGGTCCACACGCGATCGACGTCGACGCGTCCAGTCACCGCGTAGCCGAACTTCACTTCCGGATCGCGCACCGTGTGGCCGCCGAGCAGTGCCGCGCCCGCTTCCTGCAGCTTGTCGAAGCCCCCGAGGAAGATCTGCCGGATCGTGTCGCCGTCGATGCCCGTCTCCGGCATCGCGGCGATCGCGAGCGCCGTCACCGGCACGCCGCCCATCGCGTACACGTCACTCAGCGCGTTGGCGGCGGCGATCTGCCCGTAGGTAAACGGGTCGTCGACGATCGGCGTGAAGAAATCCACCGTCTGCACGAGCGCCGGGCCGCCCGGCCACCGGTAGATTCCCGCGTCATCGGATCCGCGGAAGTCGACGAGCACGTTCGGATCGGTCTGCGGCGGCAGGTCGTGCAGCACGCGCGCCAGTTCGCCGGCGGCAAGCTTGCTCGCGCAGCCGGCGCACGCGACGAGTTCGGTGAGATTGGGCATCGTTCTCAACTGTAGTGCAGACCTTCAGGTCTGCCCTGGGCCAGTGATCGTCTGCGGGAACTTGGCAGGCCTGAAGGCCTGCGCTACACGTGTCGCTACCGCTCGGTGAGGCTCTCGAAGATCCGGATCAACTCGTCTTCGCTCGTGAAATCGATCTCGATCCGCCCGCCCTTCGCCTTGCGGACGATTCGCACGCGCGTGCCCAGGTGGATCTTCAGCCGCTCTTCCGCGGCGCGCGTGTGGACGTCTGGCGGCGTGACGGGACGGCCCGCGCGCGGCGTCGGGCCGTCGATCTCGCGGCCTTCGAGCGCCGCCTTCACGAGCGCCTCGGTCTCGCGGACGCTGAGGCCGCGCGTCTTCACCTCGCGCGCGACGCGCACCTGCAGCGCCTCGGACGCGAGCGCCAGGATCGCGCGCGCGTGTCCCATCGTCAGGGCGCCGGCGGAGACATCGTTCTGCAACTCGTCGGGCAGCTTCAGCAGGCGCAGCGTGTTGGCAATCGTCGCGCGATCCTTGCCCACGGCCGCGGCGATCGCGTCCTGCGTGAGCGAGAACTCGTCGGCGAGGCGGCGATAGGCTTTCGCCTCCTCGATCGCGTTCAGGTCTTCGCGCTGGATGTTCTCGATGAGGGCCATCTGCAGCAGACGGCCCTGCGCGTCGGGACCGGTCACCTCTTTCACGACGACGGGCACGCGCGTGAGACCGGCCTTCTGTGCCGCGCGCCAGCGGCGTTCGCCCGCGATGATGCGATAGCCGTCAGCGGTCTTGCGAACGACGATCGGCTGAATCACGCCGTTGGCGCGGATCGACGCGGCCAGCTCGTCGAGTCGCGCCGTGTCCATCATCGTGCGCGGCTGGTAGTCGCTCGGCGCGAGGCGATCGACGTCGATCTCGACGAGACCGGTGCGATCGGCCGGCGGTGGCTCGTCAGGAATCAGGGCGCTCAGGCCTTTGCCGAGAGCTGGTCGTTTGTCCATCATCGTTCTTCGCTTGTCACTGTCCACTTGCGGTTACTCACTTCACTTCGCACTTTGCAGTTCCAACTTGGCACTTCGTTGCAGCAGTTCCTTCGCGAGTGTCAGATACGCCTCTGCGCCGCGCGACTTCGCGTCGTACAACACCACCGGCTTGCCGTGGCTCGGCGCCTCGCCGAGCCGCACGTTGCGCGGGATGACCGTGGTGTAGACCTTCTCCTTGAAGAACTCGCGCACGTCGCGCGCGACCTGCTGGCCGAGGTTCGTGCGCTCGTCGTACATCGTCAGCAGCACGCCTTCGATGTCGAGCGACGGGTTCAGCGACACGCGCACGCGCCTCATCGTCGAGACGAGCGCGGCGAGGCCCTCGAGCGCGAAGTACCTCGCAGTGGAGGGGAATCAACACCGCGTCGGCGGCGACGAGCGCGTTGAGCGTGAGCAGGCCGAGCGAGGGCGGGCAGTCGATGAAGATCCAGTCGAAGTCCGCGCGCAGGGGCTCGAGCAGACGCCGCAGCCGGCGCTCGCGGTCGGTGAGGCCGACGAGCTCGATTTCGGCGCCGGTGAGGCTCCCGTCAGCGGGCACGACCTTCAGGTTGTCGACGGCGCTCGGGATGACGAAGCTGGCTGGATCGAGGGCCGCGTCGCTCTCGAGCGCGCTGTAGACCGTGCCGCCAGGCGCCTGCTGCCCGCGCAACCCGACGCCGCTCGTCATGTTGCCCTGCGGATCGAGGTCGACGAGCAGCACCCTCTGGTCGGCAAGCGCGAGTGAGGCCGCGAGATTGATGGCGGTCGTGGTCTTTCCCACTCCGCCCTTTTGATTGGTAACCGCGACGATTCTAGCCATATTAGGTCGAACGACCTATTTAGTGTTTGTTGGTTCTGATTCGCTTCGAAAGCATAGAGCGGTGGGAACGGCCAGGTCAAACGAGAAGCGGGTCTAGCAGGTCGATCAGGTGGATCAGGTGCAGCAGGTCGGGCGGGTCGGGCAGGTCGGGCAGGTCGGGCGGGTCCGGTCGCAGGTCTGGCGGGTCTAGGCAGGTCGAGGCGGGTCAGCGTGTCGGCGGTCGCAGGTCGCTCGTGGCCTCAAGCGGTCGGATGTTCCACGTGGAACATCGCGACCTTGCTCGGCCGACCTGCTCGACCAGTCCGACCCGATCGACCCGATCGACGACCTGATCGACCCGATCGACCCGCTCGACCTGATCGACCTGATCGACCCGACCGACCAGGCTTTACCGTTCCACGTGGAACACTAGGCCTTCGGCCGCCCCTGATGGCTCTGCTTCGTGAGGACAACCAGCCGGCTTCGGAGGCTTTCGACAAGTGGATACGTGGCAGTCCATGAGAGGGGGACGATGCTTCTGACGGGATGTCGGGTCCTCCCGGGCCACGGAACCACAAGAGCCGTCCGCCTGGGCGCAAGAACGCCTGGAGCGTCAGAAGCGTTCGTGCCTCGACCCGAACGGCCCGAATCGACAGCAGATCGAACGCCTCATGAAGCTCTGGACGCGTCAGGAGCTGCTCGAAACGGGCCGTCTCAACCGAGCCGTCGGCGATCTCGAGGTGCCGGAGCGCCTCGACAAGGAACACTGCCTTGCGCGTCTTTGCTTCGACGAGCGTGAGTCGCGACGGGTCCGAGCGCCAACCGAAGCGGAATTGCTGGCGAGCCACTGCCCGACCCGATGTCGATGATCGCCGCCGCCGAGGCCACATGGCGCGCTGCCACCACGGGCTCGATGAGCAGCCTGTCGATCGCTTCGTCGTTCGGATCGGCCAGAGAGAACGCGGTGAGGTTGATTTTGGCGTTCCAGCGCGCCAACAGCTGGAAATACTGCTCGAGGCCGTTGAGCAGCGCGCGGTCAGGGGAGAGGCCGGCCTTGCGCAGGCGCCTGGTCAGGCGTTCGTGAAGGTTCTTCCCGGCCACGACGTGAGAGTAGTCGAGTCGGCGGCCTGGGGGAAGCCCTCACGCGCGACCAGGGCAATTATGCGTGTAAGTTGTTGATTATAAATGACTTACTTGCGTATGCGAGTCGGCAGTGATGCCGGGCCTGAAGGCCCGGCCTACTGCTCGGCGAGATGGCGGGGCTGAGGGCCCGGCCCCGCTGCAGCGCGTTATCGGCGAGGGCTGATGATGACCGTCTTCACCGCCGCGTCGCCGATGCTCTCGGAGCTCAGCCCCTCGATCTCCGACACGGCCATGTGGACGATCCGCCGCTCGTAGGAATTGAGCGGGCCAATCTCCTGGGGTGCCCCCGACGTCAGCACCTTTTCGGCAAGGAACTTCGCCATCTGCTTCAGCTCGGCGTCCTTGTCGCGCCGGAATCCCTGGCAGTCGACGAGCACCTTGCGCGTGTCGCCCAGCTCGCGCCGGAATGTGGTGTTCACGATCGTCTGAAAGGCGCGCAGCGCATCGCCGCGATGGAAGAGCAGCGTCTCCGCGCCGTCGCCGTCCACGTCGATCCGGAAGCCATCGGGCGACTCGCTGATCGCCACGTTCGGCTCGGCACCCATCGCGGTCAGCACCGCGCTCACGAAGTCGTGCAGCTTCTGCGACAGCTCGCTCGTCGTCGTCATGGTCGGGGTCACCGTGTGCCGCGCGCGCTGTCGGTCTGACCCGCGCCGGCCTGCTTGAGTCGCCGCTCCGCCGGAGGCCTCGGCGCCGCGGCGGGCGCGCCTCCGATCATACGGTTGGTGAGCAGCTGCTGGCCGATGCCGAGCAGGTTGCTCACGAGCCAGTAGAGCACGAGGCCGCTCGGCGCCCACAGGAAGAAGAACAGGAACATGATGGGCGTGATCATCATGATCTTCGCCTGCTGCGGATCGGCCACCGGCGTCATCCGCTGCTGCCAGAGCATCGAGAGCCCCATCAGCACCGGCGTGATGTAGTACGGGTCGTGCTGCGAGAGGTCGTGGATCCAGAGCGCGAACGGCTGGCCGCGCAGCTCGATCGACACCGACAGCATCGAGTAGAACGCGAAGAGAATCGGCATCGTGAGCAGCATCGGCACGCAGCCGCTCGCCGGGTTGACGCCCTTCTCCTTGTACAGCGCCATCAGCTCTTCGTTCAGCTTCTGGCGCTTCGGATCCGTCATCGCGAGCCCGGCGTAGCGATCCTGGATCGCCTTCACCTGCGGCTGCAGCTGCTGCATCTTCCGCATCGACACGACGCTCTTGTGGCGCAGCGGGAAGATCGCGATGTTGATGAAGATGGTGAGCAGGATGATCGACCAGCCGAAGTTGCCGACGAACCCGTCGATCCACTTCAGCGCGTGCAGCAGCGGCACGGCAATCGGCGAGAAGATTCCGTAGTAGATCGATCGGACGAGATCGCCGTCCACCGCCTTCAGGATGTCGAAGTCCTTCGGGCCCAGGAACACCCGCACGTTGGCCGGCGGCGTCGCGAACAGGGCGTCGAACGAGATCAGCTCGCGTTCGCCCGCGGGCTGGCCGGCGATCGCCGGCACGGGCACGAGCGTCGGCCGATACGTGAGTCGCGCGACACCCGGCCGCACGAAGCTCGCGATGAAATAGTGATCGTCGATTCCCGCAAACGGGTAGTCGCCCTGCCAGGTGGGCTGCTGCTGCACCTTGAGCGACGGCAGCCGCTTCACCGATCCCGTCGGCGTAGACGATCGCCTGCGAGTGCTGGTTGTACGTCGCGAAGCGCGAGTTCTGGTTCGTCAGGAACGTGCTGTCGCCCAGGCCGGGTCCCCACTCGACGACCGGGTTGAGCGTGTTCTTGCCGTCGACGACGTCCATCGAGAACGTGATGACGTACGACTCGGGTCGCAATCGTGAACGTCTTCTTCGCGCGGAAGCCGGACTCGTCTTCGTAGCTGAACGTGAGCGTCACCGGAGCGCCGGTCGCGTCCACGGGTCCGCGCGTGCTCGCCTGGAAGAGCGCCGTGTTCACGAGACGCTGTGCGCGCGGGATCGCCCAGGCGCACCGAGAACGGACGCGACTCGCCGGGCGGCAGCGATGCCGGGACGAGATCGACGGAGCTGGCCCGTCTGGTCGGTGTACTTCTTCAGCGTCCAGTTCGTGAGGACGCCGCCGCGGTTGCTGAACACGGCGTGCACCAGCTTCGTCTCGACGACGACGTCGTGTTCCGCGGTGTCGGCGACGGTGGCCGCAGCCGCTGGCGCGGCGGGCGTCGGTGCGGCCGGCGCTCGCAGGTGCCGCCGGCGCCGGCCTGGCCGTCAGCCGCCCCCGCCGCGGCACCTGCAGCGCCAGCCGCGACGCGGCCCGCCCACCGAAGCCGCGTCAGCGGCGGAGGTGGGCTTCTTCGGCGGCGGCACCAGCAGCGTGTAACCCCAGAGGACGAGGAACGACAGAAGGACGGCAAGAAGGACGCGCTGATTGCTCTGCATGAAAACGGATCAGTTCCGGCGGGCAGGGACGGGGTCGTGGCCAGACGACCCCCACGGGTGGCACCGGCTCAGCCGGACGAGGCCCAGCCAGCCGCCGCGCACGACGCCGTGCACGCGGATGGCTTCGGCCATGTAGTTCGAACAGGACGGATGAAACCGGCAGGCGCCGGTGAAGAGCGGGGACAGCAGCACCTTGTAGCCGCGCAGGACGCCCAGAGCCGCGCGGACCGCGAGACTCGGCTTATCCGCGGAGTCCGGACGGACGGAGGCGCCCCAGAGTGGCGACATACTCGGCTTCGAGACTGCTGAAGGTGGCATCGAACAGCGCCCGCCGCGGCACCACCACGATGTCGAGGCCGGGTGGGGCTGGGTTCAGTCGAAAGAGTTCCCGGACGAGCCGCTTGGCCCGGTTCCGCTCGACGGCGGATCCGAGCTTCCTGGTGGCCGCGATGCCGAGCCGCGAGCCGGTGCCCGGCCTCGAGAGCGCGAAGATGGTCATCGTCCGGCCGTGGAGCTTGCGGCCGGTGTCGTAGACGGTCTGGAAGTCTCGCCGCTGCCGGATGTGCGCGGCGGCCCGGAATCGCTGGTCCATCTCCGACCTGTCAGACCCGATCGACCCGGGCGACCCGATCGGCCGTGACCCGCATGACCTGCGGGACCCGGCCTTAGCGCCCGGACGAAACCGTCAGGCGCTTGCGGCCCTTGGCGCGACGGCGCTTCAGGACGGTCTGGCCGTTCTTGGTCCGCATCCGGACGAGGAATCCATGGGTCCGGCGGCGCCGGCGGTTGTTCGGCTGAAACGTGCGCTTACCCTTACTCATCGGAGAATCCTTGGCCCACTGGCTCACGCCGACGCCGACGTCCGGCCGTGCAGGCGAACCTCAAATGGTAGCCAAGCCACGCTGGCACTGTCAATTCCAGCGCGGCTTCCCGGTGTGCTACGCTCCGCGATCCGGGTGCGCCGGAAGGGCCTGCGGTTGGGGGTTCCTCCCAAAGTTTTCCACACCTGTGGAAAAAATTGTGGAAAACCAGGGGTTTACAGGGACGTTCCGCCCGCGGATCGGCCGCATCACTGGTATTTAGCGATGGCGAAAGGCCTTACGGGCCGATTTTCCTCTGGGCGGCGGTGACGTTTGAGTAAGCGGCATGTAAATTCAGGCCAAGTTTCGGGCGAAAGTCCAGCTCAGCCTCTTCACCGGGCGCGCCGATGAGCAACATCTGGGACGAGGTCCTGGCCCGGATCGACGTCAAAATCAACCGGCACAGCTACAACACCTGGTTCAAGCCCACGGCCTACGTCGAGGACCAGGGCGCGACGATCGTCGTGCGGGTTCCGAATGCCCTCTTCAGCGACTGGCTGAACAAACACTACTCGGCGGTGCTGAACGAGGCCCTGAGCGACCTGGGACGCGCGGGAACCGCCATCTCGTTCGTGGCAGAGGGCCAGGCGCCGCCGCCTGAGCGCACGCCGGTTCCAGACCCGGCAGTCGTTCCGGCCCTCGACGGGCTGAGCGAGGACGTCGGCGCGTCAGTCCCGGAGCCCGTCACGGCGCCGGCGGGTCTCAATCCCCGCTACACCTTCGAGACCTTCATCGTCGGGTCGTCGAACCAGTTCGCGCACGCGGCGTCGCGCGCGGTCGCCGAAGCGCCGTCGCGCTCGTATAACCCGCTGTTCGTGTACGGCGGCGTGGGTCTTGGCAAGACGCACTTGATGCACGCCGTCGGACGCTACGTCCTGCAGCACAACCCGTCGTTCAAGCTCACCTACATCTCGTCCGAGCGGTTCATGAACGAGATGATCAACGCGGTGCGGTACGACCGGATCCTCGACTTCCGTGAACGCTACCGATCGGTCGACGTGCTGCTCGTCGACGACGTGCAGTTTCTGGCGGGCAAGGAAGGCACGCAGACCGAGTTCTTCCACACGTTCAACGCGCTGTACGACTCGCAGAAGCAGATCGTCATCAGCAGCGACTGTCCGCCGCACGAGATTCCGCAGCTCGAAGAGCGCCTTCGATCGCGGTTCGAGTGGGGGCTGATCGCGGACATTCAACCGCCCGATCTCGAGACAAAAGTCGCGATTCTGAAGAAGAAGGCGGAAGCCGACGCGGTGCCGCTGCCCGACAACGTCGCGATCTACATCGCCGGGAAGATCAAGTCGAACATCCGCGAGCTCGAGGGATCGCTCACGCGCCTGGTCGCGTATGCGTCGCTCACGAACTCGGCGATCTCGCTCACGCTCGCGCAGGACGTGCTGAAGAACATCCTCGAACCACGACGAAAAGGCCGTCACGATCGAGATCATCCAGAAGTTCGTCGCCGACTACTACCAGTTGAAGGTCGTGGACCTGAAGTCGCGCAACAACTCGAAGTCGGTCGCGATCCCGCGCCAGGTCGCGATGTATCTGTGCAAGCAACTCACGCACGCGTCGCTGCCGGAGATTGGCCGCAGCTACGGCGGCAAGCACCATTCGACGGTGATTCACTCCATCCGCAAGATCGAGGACATGCGAAAGCGCGACGGAGATTTCAACACGTTCATCCACAACCTCCTGGAGTCTTTCCGGTAAGATTTCGCGCTTTCCACAGGCTTCCACCGGTCCCGGGGTAAGCCCGGCTGTGGACCGGCTGAGACGGCGGGTTTTCCACAGTCCGCGGCGCCAGGACGCACGACCCCTCATCCACAGAAACTTGCACAGCCTAAGTTATTGTCCCGTAAGGACTAAAACTTTAAGATTGTGCTTTTCGACAGCACCTATTTTCAGTATAATTTCTTGATCCTCTAAAACTCCTGGAACTAAGAAGGAAACACCGGTTCCGGGCGGCACCCATACCACTCGAGGTCATCGCCACATGGAACTCGTCGTCCGCAAGAACGACCTCCTGCGCGAACTGCAGTTTTTCCAGGGCATCGTCGAGCGCAAGAACACGATTCCGATTCTCGCGAACGTGTTGATCGAAGCGGACGGCAACAGCGTGCGGCTGCTGGCGACGGACCTCGAGGTCAGCTTGCGCAGCACGTGCGAGGCGTCGGTCGCGAAGAAGGGCGTGCTGACGCTGCCGGCGAAGAAGCTGTTCGAGATCGTGAAGGCGCTGCCGGATTCGGAGGTCACGATTCAGCAGGACGGCACCAACGTGAAGGTGTCGGCGGAGCGGTTCGAGTCGCGCATGGCGACGCTGCCGCGCGAGGATTTTCCGACGCTGCCGGAGCCGAAGGGCGAGACCGTGACGATTCCGCGCGCCGCGCTGCGCGAGATGATCGACAAGACGCAGTTTGCGATCACCGGTGAAGACACGCGGTATTACCTGAACGGCGCGCTCCTCGTCATCAAGGACAAGCAGATGACGATGGTCGCCACCGACGGGCATCGCCTGGCCCTCGTCAACGTCACGCGCGAGGAAGCCGCACCGAGCGAGAAGCGCGCGATCATCCCGAAGAAGACGCTCACGGAGCTCTCACGCCTGCTCGCGGACGGCGACGGCGACGTCACGTACGAGCTCGGCGAGAATCATCAGTTCTTCGATGTCGGTGGACGGCTGCTCATCTCGCGCATCAACGAAGGGCAGTTCCCCGCCTACGAGCGCGTGATCCCCAAGGGCAACGACAAGAAGATCGAGTTCGAGCGGGATCGCCTGACGAGTGCCGTCAAGCGCGTCGCGATCCTCGCCAACGATCGGTCGCGCGCGGTGAAGTTCGAGATCGGAGCCGGCAAGGTGGACATCTCGTCGAGCAGCCCGGAGTTCGGGGACGCGCACGAGCAGGTGGCGGTGGATTATCCGGGGCCCGCGCTCCAGATCTGCTTCAACGAGCGGTACGTCAGCGACTTCCTCGGCGTCGTGAAGACCGACAACGTCGAGCTCGAGTTGAAGGACGAAGTCAGCCAGGCGGTGATGCGTCCCATCAACGCCGATGGTTACGACTACACGTACGTGATCATGCCGATGCGTCTGTAACGCCCGATCGTTCCCCGGATCGGCGGCACGGACGCCACCCGCTCAAGGCTATTCCGGACGCGCTCGACTCCCCGCGCCGTCCGCGAGGACTGCCTGCGACACGGCGGGCGGCACGACAAGAAGGACGCTATTCAGTGGATCAACTGGAACCACAGCACGACGAACCGACCACGCCCGCGGACTCTTCCGCGGCGCCGGGCAACGGCAATGGCAACGGCAACGCCGAGGATTACGGCGCCGACAAGATCAAGGTTCTCGAAGGCCTCGACGCCGTCCGGAAGCGCCCGGCGATGTACATCGGCTCGACAGGGCCGGCCGGGCTGCATCACCTGGTCTACGAGGTCGTGGACAACTCGATCGACGAAGCGCTCGCCGGCTTCGCGACCGAGGTGAACGCCACGATTCACAGCGACAACTCCGTCACCGTCGTCGACAACGGACGCGGCATCCCCGTCGACATGCACGAGACGGGCAAGTCTGCCGCCGAGGTCGTTCTGACGGTGCTGCACGCCGGCGGCAAGTTCGAGAACGACGCCTACAAGGTCAGCGGCGGCCTCCACGGAGTCGGCGTGTCGGTGGTCAACGCGCTGTCGGAGACCCTCGCGCTGGAAATCTGGCGAGACGGTCAGGTCTACCAGCAGAGCTACGAGCGCGGCAAGCCCGACAGCGACCTCGTCATCACGGGGACGACGAAGCGTCGCGGCACGAAGATCACGTTCAAGCCCGACGCGCACGTCTTCGAGACGATCGAGTTCAGCTTCGACACGCTGGCCAACCGCCTGCGCGAGCTCGCCTTCCTGAACGGCGGCGTCACGATCACGCTGGACGACGAGCGTGAGGAAGGCAAGAGCCACAAGTTCCACTACGAGGGCGGCATCCGCGAGTTCGTCACGCACCTGAACAAGAACAAGGCCGTCGTCAACGACGCGCCGATCTTCATGCGCGGCGAGAAGGACCGCATCGACGTCGAGATCGCGCTGCAGTGGAACGACGGCTACGCGGAAGCGGTCTACACCTTCGCGAACAACATCAACACGCACGACGGCGGCACGCACCTCTCAGGGTTCCGCTCGGCGCTGACGCGCACGATCAACGCGTACGCGACGGCGAACAACCTGGCGAAGGACCTCAAGGAGAGCGTCTCGGGCGAAGACGTCCGCGAGGGCCTCATCGCGATCATCAGCGTGAAGATTCCGCAGCCGCAGTTCGAAGGGCAGACCAAGACGAAGCTCGGCAACACCGAGGTGAAGGGCATCGTCGAGACGATCGTCAACGACAGGCTTGGCGCGTACCTGGAAGAGAACCCGGCCGTGGCGCGCCGGGTGATCATGAAGGCCGTGGATGCGGCGCGGGCGCGTGAGGCGGCGCGCAAGGCGCGCGATCTCGTGCGGCGCAAGGGCGCGCTCGACAGCGGAGCCCTGCCGGGCAAGCTCGCAGACTGCCAGGAACGCGATCCGGCGCTGTGCGAGATCTACATCGTCGAGGGCGAGTCGGCCGGCGGCTCAGCCAAGCAGGGCCGCGATCGGCGCTTCCAGGCCATTCTCCCCATCAAGGGCAAGATCCTGAACGTCGAGAAGGCGCGCTTCGACAAGATGCTCAGCAGCGAGGAGATCCGCACGATGATCGCGGCCCTCGGGTGCGGCATCGGCAGCGACGACTTCGACATCGACAAGCTGCGCTACCACCGCGTCATCATCATGACCGACGCGGATGTCGACGGCTCGCACATCCGCACGCTGCTGCTCACGTTCTTCTACCGGCAGATGCCGCAGCTCATCGAGAACGGCTACATCTACATCGCGCAGCCTCCGCTCTACCGCGCCAAGCGCGGCAAGGGCGAGACCTACATCAAGGACGACCGCGAGCTCGAGAGCTTCCTGATTCGACGCGCGGCCGAAGCGCGCAAGGTGACCGTCGCGGGCCGCACGACGGTGAGCGGCGACGAGCTGGTGCGCGTGCTGCAGCGCCTCATCGCGTACGGCAAGCAGATCCAGGTCGTCGAACGCCGAGGCCAGCCGCGCGACATCGTCGAGAAGCTGCTGGCGCGCGACATCCGCGACAAGGCGCTCTTCGCGGATCGCGGGAACCTCGAGGCCTTCGGCCAGGCGATCGCGGCCGAGGGCCGTACCGTGACGATCCTCGCCGACGAAGAACACAACCTGTTCCAGCTGCAGGTCGAAGACCGCGCGAGCGGCTACCCGCGTCGCTACACGGTGACGGCGGAGTTCCTCGCGACGGGCCCCTATCGCACGCTGCTGAACATCTATCGCGACGTCGCGGAGTACCTCGCCGGCCCGTTCGTCGTCACGAGCGGCGCGGCGGCGGCGGACGACGCGGAGCCTGTCGAGGGCGAGACGCCCGCGCCGGCGGCGACTGCCAAGGCGCGTGACGAATCGGTCACGCTGCAGTCGGTCGACGCGCTCGTCGAGTACTTCATCGCCGCCGGCAAGAAGGGCGTCGCGATCAACCGCTACAAGGGCCTCGGCGAGATGAACCCCGATCAGCTCTGGGCGACGACGATGAAGCCGGAGGAGCGGACGCTGCTCCAGGTGAAGGCCGAAGACCACGCGGAAGCGGACCTGATGTTCACCACGCTGATGGGCGATCAGGTCGAGCCGCGCCGGAAGTTCATCGAAGACAATGCGCTGGACGTCAAGAATCTTGACGTCTAGCGCGGACTTCGGACTGCAGACTACGGACTGCAGTTCCTGTCACCACGTGGCTCCGTCCGGAGTCTGTAGTCCGTAGTCAGTAGTCCGCCTCTTATGGAATTCGCCGCACAAAAAATCCCCGTCAACATCGAAGACGAGATGAAGCGCTCGTACATGGATTACGCGATGAGCGTGATCATCGGGCGAGCGCTGCCTGACGTCCGCGACGGGCTGAAGCCTGCGCATCGCCGTGTGCTGTACGGCATGCGCCACATGGGGCTCCTGAGCAATCGTGGCTACCGCAAGTGCGCCAAGATCGTCGGCGAGGTGATGGGCAACTATCACCCGCACGGCGACGCGTCGATCTACGACACGCTCGTGCGCCTCTCGCAGGACTTCAACATGCGGTACCCCCTGGTCGACGGCCAGGGGAACTTCGGATCAGTCGACGGCGATCCGCCGGCGGCGATGCGGTACACGGAAGCGCGCCTGAAGGGCCTGGCCGAAGACCTGATGGCCGACCTCGAGAAGGACACCGTCGACTTCGTGCCGAACTACGACGAAACGACGGAAGAGCCGACGGTCCTTCCGGCGCCGATCCCGAACCTGCTCGTGAACGGCTCGTCGGGCATTGCCGTCGGCATGACGACGAACGTGCCTCCGCACAACCTCCACGAGGTCGTCGCGGGCGTCATCTACGTCATCGACGAGCAGCAGAAAGCGCGGCGGCTCGCCGGCGGACAGGCACAGGCCGACGACGAAAAGATCACCACGCGCGAAGAGCGTCTCCGACAGCTGTTCCGGATCGTTTCTGGTCCCGACTTCCCCACCGGCGGCACCATCGTCGGCCGCTCGGGCATCGTCCAGGCCTACCGCGAGGGGCGCGGGTCAATCACCGTCCGCGCGAAGACCGACGTCGAGATCTCGAAGAAAGGCGACAAGCAGTCGATTGTCGTCACCGAGATTCCCTATCAGGTCAACAAGAAGCGCCTGATCGAGAACATCGCGGAGCTCGTGCGCGAGAAGACGATCGAAGGCATCTCCGACCTGCGCGACGAGTCCGACCGCGACGGCATGCGGATGGTGATCGAGCTGAAGCGCGGCGAAGTGCCGGAGGTCATCCTCAACAACCTCTACAAGCACACGCAGCTCCAGACCACGTTCGGCATCATCATGCTCGCCATCGCGGGCGGCCGGCCGAAGCTGCTCAACCTGCTCGAGTTCATCGAGGAGTTCATCGAGTTCCGCCGCGAGGTCGTCCGGCGGCGCGTCGAGTTCGAGCTGAAGAAGGCCGAGGCTCGCGCGCACATCCTCGAGGGTTTCAGGAAGGCGCTGGATCACCTCGACCAGGTCATCGCGCTCATCCGCGCGAGCAAGACCACGCCCGAGGCGCGCGAAGGCCTCATCGCGACGTTTGCCTTCAGCGAGCTCCAGGCGCAGGCGATCCTCGAGATGCAGCTGCAGCGCCTGACCGGGCTGGAGCGCCAGAAGATTCTCGACGAGCTCGCGGAGCTGATGCAGCTCATCGAGCAGCTGCGCGCGATCCTGGCCAGCGAGACGCTGCTGATGCAGGTCGTCGTGGACGAGTTGAAGGCCATCCAGGAGCGGTTCAAGGACCCGCGCCGCACGGCGATCGTGGACGCCGAGGGCGAGTTCCGCGTCGAAGACCTGATCGCCGACGAGGACGTCGCGATCACCGTCACGGCGACCGGCTACATCAAGCGCACGGCCATCACCGAGTACCGCAGCCAGCGCCGCGGCGGCCGCGGCCGTATCGGCATGCGCACGCGCGAAGAGGACGTCGTCAACCACCTGTTCGTGGCGTCGACGCACAGCTACATCCTGATTTTCTCGGACAAGGGGCGGTGCTACTGGCTCAAGGTCCACGAGATCCCGGATGTCGTGGCGGCCGGCAAGGGCAAGGCGATCGCGAACCTCGTGTCGATGCAGCCGGACGAAAAGATCGCGGCGCTGCTCTCGGTCCGCGAGCTCGACACGCCCGAGCGGTTCATCGTGATGTGCACCCGCAAGGGCACGGTGAAGAAAACCGAGCTGGCGTCGTTCAGCAACCCCCGCGCCGGGGGTATCATCGCCATCGGCGTCGACGACGGCGATGCGCTGATGAGCGTGCAGCTCTCCGACGGCAAGAGCGACATCTTCATCGGAACCCGGGACGGCATGGCGATCCGGTTCCAGGAGGATGACATCCGGTCCATGGGCAGGACCGCCTACGGCGTCCGCGGCATCTCGCTGCGCGACGACGACGAGGTGGTCGGGATGGAGGTGCTGCGCGAGGGCGGCACCATCCTGACCGTGACCGAGAACGGCTACGGCAAGCGGACCGCCATCGACGAGTACCGCCTGCAGGGCCGCGGCGGGTCGGGGATCATCAACATCCAGGCCACCGAGCGGAACGGCAAGGTCGTGGGCGTCTCGTGCGTGCTCGAGTCGGAGGAGCTGCTCTTCATCACCGAACAGGGCATGATCCTCCGCACGCAGGCCAGCGGAATCTCGCAAATCGGCCGGGCCACGCAGGGCGTGCGGTTGATCGACATGGACGAGGGCGACCGCGCGGTATCGGTGGCCAGGCTGGAAGACCAGGTCTCGGTGGACGAGCCGCTCGCCGAGTCGTCAGAGCCGGAAACGCCAGAACCGGAGTTAACTGTAGCGCAGGCCTTCAGGCCTGCTCGACAAGGAGGCAGTCATGCCACGGCGCTGGAGGACGGGACTCGTGCTCGTTGCAGCGGTCGTTGCGTTTGCAGCCGGGTGCTCGGGTTCCTCGGAAAAGAAACTGCTCGGTGATTTCTTCCGCGCCTCGCGGCTGAGGGACGACCTCACGCTGGGCAACTTCGCGACCGCCACCTTCGACCCGCGGACCGACGGGATCGTCGAGAGCTTCGACGTCACCAGCGTGGGCGACGAGAAGGTGACGCCCCTTCCTCTGAAGCAGTACGTCAAGGACATCGAAGACGCGAAGGCGGCCGACACCGACGCCACCACCAAGCGTCGCGAGTTCTACAACGCGAACTCCGCGGCCATCGCGCGGTTCGCGAAACTCGAGGCCGAGAACAAGCCGATTCCGCCGAAGGATCAGCCGTTGAAGTCGACCTGGGACAAGTGGGTCCAGGAAGGCAACGACAAGCGCAAGGCCGTGTCGGACGCGCAGCGCAAGCTGGGCGACGCGCGCGGCATGGCGGAGCTGAGCCTGTCGCGACCCGAACGGCGCAACCGTGGACGCCACCACGCTCGACGTCGAGATGGCGACGAAGGAAGTGCTGGTGGCGGCCAGCGTCCGCCCGCCGAACGGCCAGCCGGCCACGAAGAACCTCAAGGCCGTCCTGATGCGCGCGAAAGCGAAGGACCAGAGCGGCAAGGAAGTCACCGGGCGCTGGATCGTGTCGTCGGTGAAGCCGGCGTAAAGACCGGGTCGGACAGGTCGGTCAGGGTCGAGCGGTTCAGCCGGTCAGACGGGTTGCAGGCGCGCGTACTTCGCCCTGAGCGTCTTCTGTCCGATCGGGAACCGGACCACGATCTTCGCGTCGTCCTCCAGCGGCTCGACGCTGATGACCGTGCCGACGCCAAACTGCGCGTGCCGGACGCGCGCGCCCGGCCTGGGGTTGCCGCCTGACGCGGACTGATCTTCGTTCTCGTATGCGGCAAACGCGGTCGTCCGGCGTCTCGCGGACACGGCCGCCACCGCTGCGCCCGCCGCGGCCGTACGGATTCGGCCGGAACTCGTGGCTCGGGAAGTTGCGCTGGTACGAGCTCTGGAATCCCGTGGCCAGCTCGATCAGCTCCGACGGCACCTCGTCGAGGAATCGTGACGGGGCCGTCGGCTGGTAGTCGCCGAAGACTCGCCGCCGCGCGGCGCTCGTGAGCACGAGCCGCTCGCGCGCTCTCGTCATCCCCACATAACAGAGGCGCCGCTCCTCCTCGAGCTCCGCCTCGTCGTCTCGCGCGCGCGAGTGCGGGAAGAGGCCGTCCTCGAGCCCCGCCATGAACACGATCGGGAACTCCAGCCCCTTCGCGGAATGGAGCGTCATCAGCCAGACGCGCGCGTCGCGCGTGCCGTCCTCTTCGTCGGCTTCCGACAGCAGCGACAACTGATCCACGAACCCGCCGAGCGACGGCTCCGGATCGCGCGCTTCGTATTCACGCGCGGCCGAGACGAGCTCCGCGAGGTTCTCGATCCGCGCCTCCGCCTCCTCGCTGCGCTCCTCGCGCAGGTCGCGCAGGTATCCGGACTGATCGAGCGCCTTCCCGACGGCGATCGACACCGAATCGACGCGGGCCATCTCCGTCAGCGCGATAATCAGGTCGCGGAACACGGTCAGCGACGCGGTCGCGCGCGGCGCCAGCGCCCGCTCGTTGATCGCTCGCTCGATCTTCACCCACAGCGAATTCGACGACGCGACCGGATCGAGTCCGGCGGCGAGCAGCGGCGGCAGATCCGCCGGCGGACCGAGCGAGTCGAGCCCGTCCATCACGCCCTTCCCGACGCCGCGCGCCGGCACGTTGATCACGCGCCGGACGCTCACGTCGTCGTAAGGATTGACGATGAGCTTCAGATACGCGATGGCGTCCTTGATTTCCTTGCGCTCGTAGAACCGGACACCGCCGACGATCTTGTAGGCGATGCCTTCGCGCATGAGCGCGTCTTCAATCGCGCGCGACTGCGAGTTCGTCCGGTAGAGCACCGCTGCCAGGCCGTTCGAGTCCTCCTGGAGAGCGCGCCGCGTCGTCCTGGTGATGAAGTCGGCTTCCTCGAGCTCGTCGTTGCCGCGGAAATACAGAACCCGGGCGCCGCCCTCCTTGTCGGTCCAGAGACGCTTTTCCTTGCGGTTGCGGTTCTGGCTGATCACCGCCGACGCGGCGTCCAGGATGACCTGCGTCGAGCGGTAATTGCGCTCGAGGCGGACAATGGCCGGATTCGGGAAGTCCGTCTCGAAGTCGAGGATGTTCCTGAGATCCGCGCCACGCCACTTGTAGATCGACTGGTCCGGGTCGCCGACGACGCAGATGTTGCGATGATGCTCGGCGAGCCGCTTGACCAGCAGGTACTGCGGCCGGTTCGTGTCCTGGTATTCGTCCACCATGACGTACCGGAACTGTCGCGAGTAGCGCGTCCGGACCGACTCGGACTTCTCCACCAGCTCCAGCGTCTTGAGCAGGAGGTCGTCGAAGTCGAGCGCGTGGCTCTCGGTCAGCGCATTCCGGTAGAACTCGTAGATCTGCCCGATCTGCTTGTCGCGCGGATTCCATCCCGAGGCGAACGTCTCGGGGCCCTGCATCGTGTTCTTCGCGTGGCTGATTCGCGAGAGCGCCGCCCGCGGCTGCACCAGCGAGTCGTCGATGTTCAGCGCCTTCAGCGCCTGCTTCACGACCGACAGCTGATCCGACGAGTCGTAGATCACGAAGTCGCGCGAGAGGCCGATCGCCGGCGCTTCGCGGCGCAGCAGCCGCGCGCACAACGAGTGGAACGTCGAGATCCACATCCGCGAGCAGTCGGCCTGCAGCAGCGCCGCCACGCGCGAGCGCATCTCCTCGGCGGCCTTGTTCGTGAACGTCACCGCGAGGACGCCGTCCGCGGGAGCCAGCCCCGTCGAGACGATGTGCGCGATGCGGTGCGCGATCACGCGCGTCTTCCCCGAGCCGGCGCCGGCGAGGATCAGCACGGCGCCGTCGCTCTGCACCACCGCGTCGCGTTGTTCGGGATTCAGGCCTGACGTGAAGTCCATTCACACGAACATCTGTAGCGCAGGCCTTCAGGCCTGCTCGTCAGCGCAGAGCCGACTTCAGGTCGGCCGAACTGCGCAGGCAGGCCTGAAGGCCTGCGCTACATTCGCATCGTGCTATTCAACCGTGACGCTCTTCGCAAGATTCCGTGGCTGGTCGACGTCGCAACCGCGCCGCACCGCGATGTGGTACGCGAGCAGCTGCAGCGGCACGACCGCGACGATCGGCATCGCGAACGCCGGCGCCGCCGGCAGACGCAACACCGCGTCGCGCGCGGGATCGAGCATCCGATCCAGATCATCCGCTCCTTCGGTCGCGAGCGCAATGACCGATCCGCCGCGTGCCTTCACTTCCTGCACGTTGCCGAGCATCTTCTCGAACACGTCGTCGTGCGGCGCCAGCGCGACGACCGGCATCTGCTCGTCGATGAGCGCGATTGGACCGTGCTTCATCTCGCCCGCGGGGTAGCCTTCGGCGTGGATGTACGAAATTTCTTTCAACTTCAGCGCGCCTTCGAGCGCGATGGGGTAGTGAATTCCGCGACCGAGATACAGGAAGTCACGACGTGTGTAGAAGCGACTCGCGATCTCCTCGATCTGGCCGGCGGACTTCAGCACCTGCTCGACCAGCAGCGGCAGGTGTGCCAGCGCCTCGAAATGGGCGGCGGCCTGCGCTGGAGCCAGGACGCCCCGCTGCTGCGCCAGGTGGAGCGCCAGCAGATAGAGCGCCACGAGCTGGCAGGTGAAGGCCTTGGTCGACGCGACGCCAATCTCGGGACCGGCGTGCGTGTAGATCGTGCCGTCGGCTTCGCGTGTGGCCATGCTGCCGACGACGTTGCAGATGGCGATGCTGCGGGCGCCTTTGCGCCTCGCCTCGCGCATTGCGGCGAGCGTGTCCGCCGTCTCGCCCGACTGCGTGATCACCACGGCGAGCGTGCGATCGCCGACAATCGGGTCGCGGTAGCGATATTCCGAGCCGTAGTCGACCTCGACCGGCAGCCGCGCCAGCTGCTCGACCATGAACTTGCCGACGAGCCCCGCGTGCCAGCTGGTGCCGCACGCCAGGATCACGAGCCGGTCGACGTTCTTCAGCGCGGCAGTATCGAGGCCGAGCTCGTCGAGCGTGACCACACCGCGGTCCGGGGAAAGCCGTCCGACGAGCGTCTCGCTGATGGCGCGCGGCTGCTCGAAGATCTCCTTGAGCATGAAGTGCTTGTAGCCGGCGCGCTCGGCCATCACCGGGTCCCACTGGACCCGCGTCGGCGGGTGCTCGCGCACGCGGCCCTCGACGTCCGTGAACGTCACGCCGTTCGGCGTCACCACCGCCATCTCCCCGTCGTCCAGGAACACGACGTTGCGGGTGTGGCTGAGGATCGCCGGGATGTCGGAGGCCACGAAATACTCGCCCTCGCCGAGCCCGACGACGATCGGCGGGCCGTTCCGCGCGGCCACGAGCGTTTCTGGATCGTCGGCCGAGAGCAGCACCAGCGCGAACAGGCCGCGCAGCTGTGAGAGCGCACGGCGCACCGCGGCCGCCAGCCCGTCGTCTTTCATCTCGCGCTCGACGAGATGCGCGACGATCTCGGTGTCCGTTTCGGTGACGAACGTGTGGCCCTGCTGCTCGAGCTCGCGCTTCAGCGGCAGGTAGTTCTCGATGATGCCGTTGTGGACGACGACGATGCGGCCCGTGCAGTCGCGATGCGGGTGCGCGTTCTCTTCGGTCGGCCGTCCGTGCGTCGCCCATCGCGTGTGGCCGAGGCCGTACGTGCCGTCGACCGGATCCCTGGCGAGGACGTCCTCGAGCCGCGCGAGCTTCCCCGCGCTGCGGCGGACGTCGACCTGCCCGTCGTGGACGACCGCGATGCCCGCGGAGTCATAGCCGCGATACTCGAGCCGGCGAAGCCCTTCGACGATGATGGGGACCGGTGGTCTGGGCCCGATGTATCCGATGATTCCGCACATTTGGTGAGATTCCTGTTCGTGCCTAGTGCCATGGTGCTCAGTGCCAATGGTGCCGGAACGTGCCTGGTGCACCGGGCACGAAGCACTCGGCACCGCACCAATGCACGAGGCACTATGCACTCGGCACGGACATTGTCACTTCTTCTTCGACGCCCAGCCGTCCTTGTTCACTTGCCGTCCGCGCGCGATGCCGAGCGCGCCGGCCGGAACGTCCTCGGTGATCGTCGATCCCGCCGCGACGTAGGCGCCCTCGCCGATCGTCACGGGGGCGACGAGCGCCGAGTCGCTTCCGATGAACGCGCCGTCCTTGATGACGGTCGGATGCTTCTTCGTCCCGTCGTAGTTACAGGTGATCACGCCGGCGCCGACATTGACGCCGTTGCCGATGGTCGCGTCGCCGAGGTATGCCAGGTGGTTCGCCTTCGACCCCGCGCCGAGCGTCGTCTTTTTCAGCTCGACGAAGTTGCCGACGTGCGCGCCTTCCTTCACGTCGCTCGCGGGCCGCAGGTGCGCGAACGGCCCGAGCACCGCTTCGGCCGCGACAGATGACTCGGTGATGATGCAGTAGTTGCGCACCGTGACGCGATCGCCGAGCGTCGAGTCGACGATGCGCGTGCCGCTGTGGATCTCACAGGCCGCGCCAATCGCCGTGTGGCCCTCGAGGTAGACATTCGGATGCAGCACCGTGTCCGCGCCGACGGTGACGTCCGGATGCACGTAGGTCGTCGCCGGATCGATGATCGTCACACCGGCCGCCATCAGCTCTTCGTTCTTGGTCTGTCGCACGATGCGCTCCACTTCAGCCAGTTCCGTGCGGCTGTTGATGCCGCGGATTTCGTCGGCGTTCTTGACGGTCACGGTGGTGACGCCGAGCCCGCGCGCGCGGTAGATGCTCACCAGGTCCGGCAGGTAGTACTCGCCCTGCGCATTGGCCGACGCGATGCCGCGGATCGAGTCGAACAGCGGGCCGAGCTCGAACGCGTAGATGCCCGCGTTGATTTCCCGGATCTCCCGTTCCGCCGGCGACGTGTCCCGCTCCTCGACGATTCGCGCGATGGCGCCGGCAAGCCGGACGATGCGGCCGTAACCGAAGGGGCGGTCGACGGTCGCCGTGAGCACGGTCGCGCTGGCGTGTTCAGCGCGGTGCGTGCCGACCAGGGCCTCGAGCGTGGCAGTGCTCAGGAGCGGCACGTCGCCGTACAGCAGCAGGACTGTTCCGGCCGCGTCCTTGAGCCTGGGTTCGGCCATGAGCAGGGCGTGCCCGGTGCCCAGCTGCGGCTCCTGGACGACGAAGCCCACGTCCGGCCGGTTCGCGTAGGCCGCCCGGATCGTCGTCCGCCTGGTGGCCTATGACGACGGTTGTGGAGGCCGGACGAAGCGGCGCGGCGGCCGCCAGGACGTGGTCCAGCAGCGGCCTGCCGGCAATCCGTGTGCAGGACTTTCGGGATCGCCGACTTCATCCGGGTCCCCTTGCCCGCCGCAAGGACGACCACATGGATGTCAGATTTGGTCATTCGCCAGAGTCCTTGGCAGCCTCGACCAGCGCGTAGATCTGGCGCTTGGGAAGGCGATACTTCTCCGCCAGCTCTGCAATGGCTTCCTTGCGGCTACGCCCACCAGATTTGGTCAATCGACCAAATTCATGCCAGGCCGTCTCGGTGTCCGGAATTGCCGGCGCCTGCACTTCGCCGGAACCCGGCCCGATCACGAGGGTGAACTCGCCCTTTTCCGGCAACAGCGGGTCCGCCAGAAGCTCCCTGGCGAGACCTCGGTGCCACGATTCGTGGAGCTTTGTCAGCTCGTGGGCGACAACGACTGGCCGGTCGCCCAGCACGGTTTGGACGTCCTCGAGTGTCTGACGGAGGCGGTGAGGCGCCTCAAACAGCACCAGCGCCCCCGGCAGGCGACTCAAATCCCCCAGCCACCGACGTCGCTCGCCGCTCCTCGACGGCGGAAAGCCCGCGAACGTCGTGAGGTCGCCATCGACGGACGCTCCAGCAATCGCCATTGTTAGGGCAGACGCCCCAGGAACAATCTCCACTTTGATGCCGCTGGCGACAGCTTCCCGGATCAGCTCGCGGCCGGGATCCGAAATGACCGGCATGCCCGCATCGGAGACCACGGCGACCGTCGCGCCGGCGCGGACGCGGTCGAGCAGCGCCGACATCTTCCGTCGCTCGTTGTGCTCGTGCAGGCTCACGGTCTTCGTCGTGATGCCGAAGTGCGCCAGCAGTTTGCCCGTGCGCCGCGTGTCCTCCGCGGCGATCAGATCGGCTTCACGCAGGACTCGCAGCGCCCTGAGCGTGATGTCTTCCAGATTTCCGATTGGCGTAGCAACCAGCAGAAGCGCGCCGGCCATGGTGGGAGGCTGCCAGGTATTGTACCATTGCGGTTTTGCCGACCATGTACTCGTCCGAACCGTTGCCACACTTCGTGGATGACTACCTGCAGTACCTGCAGGAGACGCGGCCGACCTGCGCGGCGCTCGACGGCGTTCACTCCCACGACGACCTGCTCGAGGATCTCAGCCGTCAGGCGATTGACGCTGACCTTCGGGCGCTCTCCGGCTTCGGACGTCGCCTCGCCGACATCGACCCGTCCGGCCTGACCGAGATCGAACGCGCCGAGCATCCGGTGCTCAAGGACCATATCCGGGCGCGGATGTTCGAGCTCGAGGAGGTGCGGGGCTGGGAACGCAACCCGCACATCTACGCCGACACCATCGCCTCGAGCCTGGCGACCCAGGCGCTCTTCTCGTTCGCGCCGGCCACCGAGCGCGCCAGGCGGGTGCTGTCGAAGCTGCGCCAGGTGCCGCGTCTCATCCAGGCGGCCCGCGACAACGTCAAGGACCCGCCCGGCATCTTCATCAAGGTCGGCATCGAGACGTTCAACGGCGCCCTGCGCTTCATCGAGCATGACATGCCTCGCGCGTTTCGCGAGGTGGACGACCTCCACCTGCTGGGCGATCTCGCCGACGCCTCGACCGAGGCGGCGACCGCCATTCGCAGCTACGTGGACATGCTCGAGACCGACCTGGCGCCGAAAGCGCGCGCGTCGTTCCGGCTTGGACGCGAGCGCTTCGAGCAGAAGCTCCGCCTCGAGGAAGGCCTCGGCCTCGGCGTCGATCGTCTGCTCGCGATCGGCGAGCGCGAGCTCGCCTCGACGGCCGAGGCGTTCCGGGTGGCGGCGTCGAAACTGAACGGCGGCGATCCCGCGGCAGGCGTGGGCGAAAGCGAAGGCGAAGCACCCCGAGCCCGGAAATCTGATTCGCGCGGCGCAGGAGCAGCTCGCCGAGCTCCAGGCCTTCGTCGAGAAGCAGAAGCTGCTCACCCTCCCGGCCAGCGAGCCGGTCATCGTCGCGCCGACGCCCGATTTCTTCCGGTGGTCGAGCGCCAGCATGTGGACGCCGGGGCCGTTCGAGACCAAGCCGACCCGCGCCTACTACTACCTCACCGACGTCGAGCGCGGATGGAGCGCCGAGCGGCAGGCAGAACACCTGCGCGACTTCAATTTCGGCACGCTGTGGTGCATCTCGATCCACGAGGTGTACCCGGGACACTTCGTGCAGTACCAGCACCTGCGCCAGGTGGAATCGAAGGCGCGCAAGTCGATTTTCTTCGCGCCGGCCAGCTACATCGAAGGCTGGGCGCACTACTGCGAGCAGATGATGATCGACGCCGGCTTCGGCCGGAAGGATCCGCTCGTGCGCCTCGGCCAGCTGCAGGAGGCCCTCGTTCGTCTCGTGCGGTTCGTCGTCTCGATCCGGCTGCACGCCGAAGATCTCTCCGTCGAGCAGGGCGTGCGGATGTTCCGGGAGATGGCGTTTCTCGAGGAAGCCAACGCGCGGCGCGAAGCCGAGCGCGGCGCGTTCGATCCGACGTATCTGGTGTACTCGGTCGGGAAGCTGATGCTGCAGAAGCTGCGGCACGACGTCGAAGCGAAGGAAGGCGACGCCTTCTCGCTGCGCAACTTCCACGACTCGTTGCTGAAACAGGGCGCGGCGCCGTTCACGCTGCACCGGCGCCTGATGCTCGGCGACACTGGAACCGTGCTCGACTGATGCCTCTTTACGAATATCAGTGCGAGTCGTGCGGGCACCGCTTCGAGGTGATCCAGAAGTTCTCCGACGATCTGGTCAGCGTCTGTCCGAATTGCGGGAAGGGCCCGGTCGTGAAGCTGCTGTCCTCGCCTGCGATCCAGTTCAAGGGGTCGGGCTGGTACATCACCGACTACGCGCGCAAGGACTCAGGGAAGGACAAGGACTCGGGCAAAGACTCCGGCAAGTCGACCGGCTCGAGCTCCGGCTCCAGCGACACCAGCAAGAGCAGCAGCTCCAGCAAGAGCGACTCGAGCGAGAAGAGCGCCACGCCCGCCAAGACGGACACGCAAGTCGGAAGTCCAAAGTCCGATACGTCGACAGTCGGGACTAGGCCGGGCGTCAGACCCGGCGAGACCGAAGTCCGAAGCCCGGCCTACGTACGAACCTTCGCCTCTTTCAACACCGCCGTCAGGTAGTCCGTGAACGGCCCCGCCAGGTCCGGCCGCCGCAGCGCGAAGTAGGTCACCGCTTTCAGGAACCCGAGCTTGTTACCTGTGTCGTGACGGACGCCGGTGACCTCGCACGCGTAGATGGGCCGCTTGGCGAGCAGGCGTTTCAGGCCGTTCGTCAGCTGAATCTCGCCGCTTCGGTCGCGCGCGGTCTCTTCGAGCGCCGGGAAGATGTCGGGCGTCAGGATGTAGCGTCCGATGATCGCGAGGTCGGACGGCGCCTCTTCGCGGGGCGGCTTCTCGACGAGATCCGTCACGCGATAGGCGCCGTCCGGCATCGACGCGTTCTGCGTCGTACGCGATCACGCCGTAATTCGAGATCTGGTCCCGGGGCACGCGTTCGACGCACAGCACCGGCCCGTCGACGCGCGAGAACACGTCGATCATCTGCTTCAAGGCCGGCGGCTCCGCGTCGATCACGTCGTCGCTGAGGATCACGGCGAACGGCTCGTCGCCGACGAGATTGCGCGTCACGAGGACGGCGTGGCCCAGTCCAAGCGGCTCGCCCTGCCTCACATACGCAAAGTTGATGAGGTTGGAGATCTTCCGGACTTCGGCGAGCATCTCGTGCTTGCCGCGCGCCTCGAGGAACGTCTCCAGCTCGACCGACACGTCGAAGTGATCCTCGATGGCGTTCTTGCCGCGTCCCGTGACGAGCAGGATGTTGTCGATGCCCGACGCGAGCGCTTCCTCGACGCCGTACTGGATGATCGGCTTGTCGACGAGCGGCAGCATTTCCTTGGGCTGCGCTTTCGTCGCCGGCAGGAAACGGGTCCCCAGGCCCGCGGCGGGGAAGACCGCTTTTCGAATGATCGCTGCCACGCCCGTCTCCTCCATCGGCCGTCAACCCAGCCGGGATCGCCAGCTTAGTATAGGATTTTCACGCATGATCGACCCGTCCGTCCTGCGCGATCACCCTGACCTCGTCCGTGCTGCCCTGAGCAATCGCGGTGCCGACGCCGACGCGATCCTGGCCCCCCTGGTGCCGCTCGACGAGCGCCGCCGCGCGCTGATTGTCGAAGTCGAAGGCTCTGAAGCGCGAACAGAACGCCGCGGCCGAAGAGGTGGCGAAGCGCAAGAAGGCCGGCGAAGACGTGTCGGCGCTGGTCGAGGCCAACCGCGCGCGCGGTCATCAGGTGAAGGAGCGCGACGCGGCGCTCCAGGCGCTCGAAGACGAGCGGCGTGGCCTGCTGCTCCACATCCCCAACGTGCCGCACGCGGACGTGCCGGTCGGCAAGAGCGCCGACGACAACCGCGAGGTGCGTCGCGTCGGCACGCCGCGCACGTTCGACTTCGAGCCGAAGGCGCACTGGGACCTCGGGCCGGAGCTGGGCATCCTCGACTTCGAGCGGGGCACGAAGATCGCGCGCGCCCGGTTCACCGTGCTGATGAAGGAAGGCGCGCACCTCGCCCGCGCGCTCATCAACTTCATGCTCGACCTGCACACGAAGGAGCACGGCTACACCGAGGTCGAGCCGCCGTTCCTCGTGAACAGCGCATCGCTCACCGGCACGGGCAACCTGCCGAAGTTCGAGCAGGACCTCTTCAAGATCAGCGGCGACTGGGATCTCTTCCTCGTGCCGACCGCCGAAGTCCCGCTGACGAACTTGTATCGCGGAGAAATCCTCGACGGCCGCACCTTGCCGCTGCGCTACTGCGCGTACACGCCGTGCTTCCGCAGTGAAGCGGGATCGTACGGCGCCGACGTCCGCGGGCTGATCCGGCAGCACCAGTTCGACAAGGTCGAGCTGATGTCGTTCACGACGCCGGACGAGAGCTACGCCGAGCTCGAGCGCCTGACCGGGAACGCGGAGCGAGTGCTGCAGCTGCTTGGACTGCCCTATCGAACGGTGCTGCTCTGCACGGGCGACATGGGGTTCGCGTCCGCGAAGACGTACGACATCGAGGTCTGGCTGCCGAGCCAGAAGATGTATCGCGAGATTTCATCCTGCACCAACACCGAGGCGTTCCAGGCGCGCCGCGCGAACATCAAGTTCCGCGCGGGCGGCAGCGGAAAGGCCGAGCTCGCGCACACGTTGAACGGGTCGGGGCTCGCGGTGGGCCGCACGCTGATTGCGGTGCTCGAGAACTACCAGCAGAAGGACGGCAGCGTCGAGATTCCCGAGGCGCTTCGTCCGTACTTCGGGGCCGATCGGATCGCGCGATCCTGAACGCCGCGGTCCCGTGCGGCTTCAGCCCTGCGCTGGCGGCGCGGACTTGGTGTCCTGCCGGGTCCGCCGCCAGCTGAAATACAGCACCAGCGCAAGCACGACGAAGAGCGGCACGAACACGTACGGCCCCAGGTCGTGAAGGGTGCTCCAGGCGCGTCGCCAGTGCGGTCCGGTGATGTACCCGAGCGACAGGAACACGGCGCACCACAGCACGCCGCCGGAGTAGCAGAAGAGCGCGAACTCGCGATACGACAGCGGCGCCGAGCCGGCGGCAATCGCCGTGCAGTGCCGCACGCCGGGGATGAAGTATCCAAACGTCAGCAGCCAGCGTCCGATGCGATGGAACCAGCGCTGCGCGCGATCGAAGGCCGAGTCAGGCACGCGGACGATCCGCCGGAGCGCGGTGATGCCGACGGTCCGGCCGAGCGTGTAGCTGAGCGTCACGCCGCACAGGCACCCCGACACCGCGGCCACGGCCGTCCAGAACCCATTCAGCTTGCCTTCGCGCACCAGCGCGCCGGCGATCGTCAGCAGCAGCTCATCGGGGATCGGCACGCCGAAGATGCCGAACATCTGCGCCGCGAAGAGCATGCCCGGCCCGTACATGCCGAGCATCGCGACGAGCTTGGCTTCAATCGCCCTCACGGCCCTCGGTCCCGCGGCGCGAGAACATCATGCGCACGAGACAATTGTAAGGGCCTCGCACGACTCGATGGCGGCGACCTCAGAGTCGATGCCTCACCAGCGCGATGCCGAGCGTCACGCTCCAGATAGCCGCGAGCGGGAGTTTCGGCGCCGCCAGCAAATACAGCGCGAACGGCATCGGCTCGAACAGGCCGAACACCGCGTCGAGCGCGGTGAAGCCGCCAACGACGAGCGCAAAGATCCCAAGCGATCGACGCCGGGAGAAGAGGATCGCTCCGGTGCCGAGCAGCCAGACCGCGGCCAGCGCGTTGTAGGCGATCTCGAGATGAGGGACGAACCCCACTCCCGCGCCGAGTGCCCAGAGCACCGGGGATATCACTCCTGCCGCCGTGAAGACGGGGAGCATCCTCGGCGCGGTCGGCTGCAGGGCGAAGTGGGTTCGGAGGACGGCGGGGATCAGCAGCAGCGTCCACCCCAGCGTGAGCGCCAGCGCGACGCGTGCGGCGGCGGAACCGGGCGGAGAGAGCTCGAGGGCGCCTCCCGTGGTGCTGTTGATCAGCGCCCACGCGAACCAGCTCGCGCCGGCCGCGATGGCAGCGGCGCCAGCGAGCCGATCACGAGTCCGCGGGCGTCAGCGCGGCACCGCGTCAGAGACGGCGATTCGCGCCGACGCCTGAAGCCCTCTCACTCCAGCCACAGCGCCGGGCCGGGTCCGGCGGCCCGTCATCGGGGATTCGTGCCGAGGATGGCGAGCGAAGCGAGCCAGACGAAGCCTGAAGCCGACTCCCTCCAGCCAATGCGCCGGCGGCGCATTGGCGGAGGGAGAGGGATTCGAACCCCCGATGCCCGTTAAGGCACAACGGTTTTCAAGACCGCCGCCATCAACCACTCGGCCATCCCTCCGCGCCTCGATTGTACGCCCAGCCGGCGCGTCCACGGGCGCGTCCGGTCCGCGCGTGCGGCTACACTGGTCCCGCGCCATGCCCGCCGTCCGCAAACGCGACGTCTTCACGTCGCTCGGCCAGCCCAAAGTCGCGGTGATGCTGCTCCTGGGCTTTTCCTCGGGACTGCCCTTTCTCCTCACCGGCAACACCCTGGGCTACTGGCTGCGAGACGAGGGCACGAGCCTCGGAGCGATCGGCTTTCTCTCGTGGGTCGGGCTTGCCTACTCGGTGAAGTTTCTCTGGGCGCCGATCATCGATCGCGTGGACGCGCCGATCGTCGGCCGACTTGGACGCCGTCGCGGGTGGATGATTGTCAGTCAGCTGCTGGTCGCGGCCGGCCTGCTGGCGATGTCCGTCTTCCAGCTGCACGCCGGCCTGGCCACCGTCGGCGCGCTCGCGCTCGTCGTGGCGTTCTCGTCGTCCACGCAGGACATCGTCGTTGATGCATGGCGCATCGAGGCGGCGAACGACTCCGACGAGCTCGGCCTGCTGTCGGCGGCGTATCAGCTCGGCTATCGAGGCGCGCTCCTCGTCACCGACGCGCTGATCCTGATTGCCGCGAGCCACTGGGGCTGGCCGATCTCCTACACGCTGATGGCGGCGCTGATGGCCGTCGGGATCGGCGCGACTCTGATCGCCACCGAGCCGGCGCGCGCGACTGCGGCGCTCGCGGCACGCGCGCAGGCGCCGATCTGGACGCTTCGAGGTTTCGTCGACGCGGTGGTCGGGCCGTTCGCCGAGTTCTTCCGCGTCTACGGATGGACGGCGCTGCTGATGCTCGCGATGATCAGCTTCTACCGCCTGCCCGAGTTCATGATGGGCCCGATGGCCAACCCGTTCTACCACGACCTCGGGTTGACCAAGGACGCCGTGGGCGCCGTTCGCGCGTCGATTGGACTTGCGGCGTCGCTGGCCGGCATCGCCGCTGGAGGGTTCTTCGCGCTTCGCTTCGGATATGTCCGCGCGCTGCTGGTCGGCGTCGTGCTCCAGAGCCTCGTGATCGCCGCCTTCGCGCTCCTGGCGTTCTACGGTCCCGATCTGCGGCTGTTCGGCGCCGTGATGGCCGCGGACAACTTCGGGATCGCGTTTGCGGGCGTCGCGCTCGTCACGTACATGTCGAGCCTCACGAGTCTCGGCTACACCGCAACGCAGTACGCCTTGCTCAGCTCGGCCTACACGTACGTCGGCAAGTTCTCGAAGGGCTTTTCAGGCGTGATCGTGGATCACCTCGCGGCGCGCACGGGGCTGCTCGAGGCCTACGGCCTGTTCTTTATCGGGGCCGGCGTTCTTGGTCTTCCCGCCTTCGTGCTCTGTCTGGTGCTCGCCAGGCGAACGGCCTCGGCGCCGGCGTCTCGCCGCTGATACGCGAGAACCCTCTAGTTGGAGATTAGGGAACGGTTAGGGTAGGCTGAGTTCAATGTAAGCCGAGTCCACGGCGTCCAGCGCCGTGGAGCGGGGGACCCACCGAGCGCGCACCTTGGCGCTCCGGGGCTTATCCGCTGCCGTGATCGCGGTGGCGGAAGAGGACTTCCAACCTCTAGCCCGACAGCTAACCTCGCAGGCACTTGGGAGTGGCATGGCCATCGGACCCCTTGCGGGCTTGAAGCGGCTGCTTGTCGGCAGCCCTATTTCCACTGCACACGCTGATCACGAGCGTCTGTCCCGCGCGACGGGACTGGCGGTGCTGTCCTCCGACGCGCTCTCGTCGGTCGCCTACGCGACGGAAGAAATTCTGCGCGTGTTGATGATTGGCGGTGCGGCGGCGTTGAGCCTCTCGACGCCGGTCAGCGCCGTCATCGCGCTGCTGCTGCTGATCGTCGCGTTCTCGTATCGCCAGACGATCTTCGCGTATCCCACCGGCGGCGGCGCGTATCTCGTCGCGAAAGACAACATCGGCGACACGCCGGCGCTGGTCGCGGCGGCGGCGCTGCTCATCGACTACACGCTGACGGTGGCCGTGAGTATCGCGGCGGGCGTCGCGGCGCTGACGTCGGCGTTTCCGGCGCTGCACGTGAGCCGCGTGGAGCTGTCGCTCGGGTTCATGACCGTCCTGGCGCTCGGCAACCTGCGCGGCGTCCGCGAGTCGGGCCGCATCTTCTCGGTCCCGACCTATTTCTTCATCGGCGGCATCCTGGTGCTGCTGGCCGTCGGCGCATGGCGCTGGGCCACGCGGGACGATCGTCCCGCTCGACCAGGCCGCAGCGAACGCGCTGCCCGTCGGATCGCTCGGGCTGTTCGCGATCCTCACCGCGTTCGCGAACGGATGCACCGCGATGACCGGCGTCGAGGCGGTGTCGAACGGCGTCCCGGCCTTCCGGAAACCGGAGAGCAAGAACGCGGCGGCGACGCTCGTCGTGATGGCGGTGCTCGCCGTCGGCATGTTCGTCGGCATCACGCTGCTGGCGCACGCCTACGTCATCGTGCCGAGCGACACCGAGACCGTGGTGTCGCAGATCGCGCGGGCGGTCTTCGGCGGCCGCGGCTGGCCGTACTACGCGATTCAGGCCGGGACGATGCTCATCCTGGTGCTCGCGGCGAACACCGCATACGCCGACTTTCCGAGACTGGCGTCGATCGTGTCGCGCGATCGCTACCTCCCGCGGCAGTTCATGAACCAGGGCGACCGTCTCGCGTTCTCGAACGGCATCGTCGTGCTCAGCGTGTGCGCGGGGCTGCTGCTCGTGATCTTCGGGGGCGACACGCACGCGCTGATTCCGCTCTACATGATCGGCGTGTTCGTCTCGTTCACGCTGTCGCAGTTCGGGATGGTGATCCACTGGCGGAGGCTGCGGGAGCCGGGCTGGCGGACGAGCGCCGTCGTCAACGGGATCGGCGCGATCGTGACGGCGATCGTGCTCGTGATCGTCGCGAGCACGAAGGCCGCCGAGGGCGCGTGGATCATCATCCTGCTGATCCCGACGCTCGTGGTGATCTTCCGCACGACGCGACAGCACTACGATCACGTCGCGTCGCAGTTGAGTCTGCGCGAGTTCGCGCCGCTGCCGAAGCTGCGGAACATCGTGCTGCTGCCGGTGAGCGGCGTCCACCGCGCGGTGCTGCAGGCGCTGCACTACGCGCACACGCTGTCCGACGACGTGCGCGCCCTTTACGTCAGCACCGATCCGCATTCGCTGGAGCTGGTGCGGAAGGAGTGGGAGCAGTGGGGCGAGGGCGTGCCGCTCGTCGTCCTGGAGTCGCCGTATCGATCCGTGCTCGAGCCAATCCTGGGGTACATCAACGAGCTTGAAGCGACTCAGCCCGACGCCTACGTCACGATCGTGCTGGCCGAGTTCGTGCCGGCGAGGTGGTGGCAGCACCTGCTGCACAACCAGCGCGCGCTTCTGCTGAAGGGCGCCCTGCTCTTCCGCCCGAACACCGTCGTCACAAACGTCCCGTTCCACCTCGCCCGCTAGCGTGTTCCATTTCTGAACACGAGCCAGTTTGGGGACAGTCCCCAAATTTTGGCGGTGTTTCAGGCCTGATTTGGCTTGTCGTTCACGCCTGACGCCCGGATCTGGTGCGTTCTGAAACGGGTCAACTGGCCGATTACAAAACTACGACCTTTCGAGTCGTATTATTTTCTTGACCGACCGAAATGGTCGGATTTAGGCTGGCTGAGGTTTTTGAGACTGATTCTCACTTGTCGTCCGTCGCCTCTTTTCGAGCCAGCCATGACCATCGTTCGCGTCTTCCGAGCTGTCCGCGCCTTCGTGCCGGCGGCATTGATCCTGTTCTCGACTCCCCAACTCTTCGCCTCGACGCCGGTCGCCCCCGCCGTGCCGGGCAGCATGGACCTCCAGCGTCGCCGACGCCTCGGGCGGCGCGATCACTGACGCCATCGTCCTCGTCCAGCGAGGAGAGGCCGCTGCCGTGACGGCGTCGCCACGGACCTCGGCCGCTATCACCTCGAAGGGCTCAGGCCTGGACACTACGTCGTCACCGTCGCCAAGCCGGGCTTCGCGTCGTGGAGCAAGGACGTCGACGTCGAGGCGGGCCGGACGCTCTCAATCGCGATCACCCTCAACACGGAAGGCCTCTCCGAGCACGTCACCGTCGAGGGCGCCAGCCCCTACGTGCCCGCGACCGTGATCTCGGGAACTCGCGTGCCGGTGCATCCGCTCGACCTGCCGCAGAGCGTCGACGCCGTGCCGAGCGCCCTGATTCGCGCGCAGAGCGCGCTCTCGATGCAGGACGCGCTCGTCAACGTGCCCGGCGTGACGCCGCAGCTCGGCGAGGGCCGCCGCGATCAGGTCGCGATCCGCGGCTTCGCCGCCACCAACGACGTCTATCTCGACGGCGTGCGCGACGACGCGAAGTACTACCGGGATCTCTCGTCCCTCGAACAGGTCGAGGTCGTGAAGGGACCCGCCGGCGCGCTCTTCGGCCGCGGATCGAGCGGCGGTCTCGTGAATCGCGTGACGAAGAAGCCGATCTTCGGGAGCCGCTTCGGCGACGTGAGCGTGATGGCCGCGTCGTACGACCACGTCCGCCTCGAGGGCGAGTACGCGGACGGCGCGTCCTCGGACCGCGTCGCCTATCGTGTGACCGGCGGCCTACGAGAACTCGAACAGCGATCGTCCGTACTACTCGCTGGAACGCAGCGCCTTTTCGCCGTCGCTCAGTTACCGCCCCGGCGGCGGCCGCGAGCTGCTGGTCCAGGCCGACATCCTGTTCGACGACCGGCTGCCCGACCGCGGGATCCCGTCGTTCCAGGGCGCGCCGCTGGACGAGGCGCAGCCCTACTACTACGGCTATCCGTCGGACGACTTCCTGCGGAATCGCGTCGGCTCGCTGTCGGCCACGTGGCAGCAGTCGCTCGGCCAGCGCTGGACGCTCAGGAACACGTTCCGCGACACCTACTACACCAACTCCTTCAGCAACACGCTGCCCGGCGCCGTCACTCAAGTCAACGACACGCGCTACGTCGCGCGCTCGCAGTACAACTCGAGCGGCAACCAGAACAACCTGTTCAACCAGACGGACCTGGCGACGGCGTTCTCGACCGGCGCCCTCACGCATTCGGTGCTGCTCGGCGCGGAGTTCGGGCTGCAGCAGACCGGCACCCTGCGCTTCAACGGCACCGCGTCGACCGTCACCGCGGTGAACCCGGTGCTCACGCAACCGGTCTACGGCACCACGGCCGCGACGAACAACGAGTTCACGGGCACCTACGGCGCGCTCTACGTCCAGGATCAGATCTCCATCGGCGATCGCTGGCGCGCGCTCCTCGGCGGCCGCGTCGACGTCAACGACCAGCGCCTCGACGATCTTCGCCCGGTGAACACGGACCTGGGTCGCGTGGACACCGCGTTCAGTCCGCGTGCGGGCCTGGTGTTCAAGGCGCAGCAGAACGTCTCGCTCTACGGCAGCGTGAGCCGGTCGTTCCAGCCGAGCGGCGACGGGCTGTCGCTCGCGACGAACAACGCGGATCTCGAGCCCGAGCAGACGATCAGCTACGAAGGCGGCGTGAAGGCCGAAGTCCTGCGCCACCGCCTGACACTGACGTCCTCCGTGTTCCGGCTGGATCGGACGAACGTCAAGACGACCGATCCGCTCGATCCCACGAGGCTCGTGCTCGTCGGCCGCCAGCGCAGCAACGGCGTGGAGTTCACCGCGGGCGGCGCGATCGTCAACGGCTGGAACCTCAGCGCCGGCCTGACGCTGCTCGACCCGACCATCCTGCAGTCGAACGACGTCACGAGCGGCGTGCCGGTGCAGGGCAACGAAATCGGCAACGTCTCGAAGCGCAGCGGATCGCTCTGGACGGCGTACTCGACGAAGAGCGGCCTGACGCTCGGCGGCGGCGTGTTCGTGTTCGGCGACCGGTTCACGTCGAACGACAACCTGGTCACCTTGCCCGGCTACACGCGCGTGGACGTCATGGCGAGCCAGCGGATCGCCGGCGTCGAGGTGCAGTTGAACCTGCGCAACGCGCTCGGCGCGGACTACTACGAGACCGCGCAGAGCAACAACAACATCATGCCGGCGGCGGGCCGCAACGGCGGCGTGACGGTCCGCTACCGCTTCTAAGACAGGCGTCGTCGCGAAGGCGCCGCGAAAGAGCCGCAAACAGGCCGGCGATGCCTCGGCTACACTCTGGCGGTCGCACGTCCGGAGTCCGTGCGCCGTCGGCGGGTCTTCACCCCGCGCCCCGGAGGCCTTGATGTCCCCGTTCCGCCCGTCTCCCGTCGTTCGCGCCGCGCTCGCGACCGCCGCGATCGCCACGCTCATTGCCCTGGCGCCCGCGCCTGCCGCCACCCAGAACGGGCTCGGATATTTCGAGGCGACCGGAGACATCGGCGCGCCCGCCATCGCGGGGTCCACGACGTACGACGCCGGAATGCAGACCTATACGCTGACCGGCGCCGGCACGAACATGTGGGCGACGAAGGACGAGTTCCACTTCGCGTACCGGAAGCTCACCGGCAACTTCATCCTGCGCGCGCAGGTGAAGTTTCTCGGTCAGGGCGTCGAGGCGCACCGCAAGCTGGGGTGGATCGTCCGCAGCAGCCTGGCGCCGGATGCGACCTACGCCGACGCCGCGGTTCACGGAAACGGCCTGACGTCCCTGCAGTACCCGCAGCGTCAAGGGCGGGCCGACATTCCAGCTGCCGTCGATGGTCTCGGCGCCGGACGTCGTGCAGCTCGAGCGCACGGGCAAGACGTTCATCATGTCGGTCGCCAAGTACGGCCAGCCGTTCACGCGCACCGAGCTGACCGAGCTCGACCTCGGCGACGACGTCTACGTGGGCCTCTTCGTCTGCGCCCATAACCCGGGTGTCTCCGAGCGCGGCGTCTTCAGCAACGTCCGGATCGTCGTGCCGCCGCCGGCCGGATGGCGGCCGTATCGCGACTACATCGGCAGCAACCTCGAAGTGATGAAAGTCGACAGCCCGGATCTCAAGGTGATTCACACGGCGGCGGGATCGTTCCAGGCGCCGAACTGGACGCGCGACGGCAAGTTCCTGATCTACAACGAGAGCGGCAAGCTGTACAAGTTCGACCTCGCCACCAACACCGCCGTCGCTGCTCGACACGGGCACGGTCACCGCGAACAACAACGACCACGTGCTGTCGTTCGACGGCACGATGCTCGGCATCAGCAGCAGCAGCGCCGACGCCGGCAATCAATCGGTTGTCTACACGGTGCCCGCGACGGGCGGCACGCCCACGCGCATCACGAAGAACTCGCCGTCGTATTTCCACAGCTGGTCGACGGACGCGAAGACGCTCTTTTTCACGGGCCTTCGCGACGGCGAGCTGGACGTCTACAAGATCTCGGCGGACGGCGGTGACGAAGTGCGCCTCACGAACGCGAAGGGCGTGGACGACGGACCCGAGTCGACGCCGGACGGCCGGTGGATCTTCTTCAACTCGTCGCGGACGGGGCGGATGCAGATCTGGAAGATGCGCCCGGACGGGACAGAACAGCAGCAGATCACCGGCGACGAGTTCAACAACTGGTTCCCGCACATCGCGCCGGACGGCAAGTCGATGGTCGTCGTGTCGTTTCTGTCGGACGTGGATCCAGCGGACCATCCGTTCTACCGGCAGGTCTACATCCGCCAGATGGATCTCGAGGGCGCGGGCGCGAAGGTGCTGGCGTACGTCTACGGCGGCCAGGGGACGATGAACGTGCCGTCGTGGTCGCCCGACGGCAAGTCGATCGCGTTTGTCAGCAACACGGCGCTGCCGGCGCCGCATTAGGCTTCTGTAGCGCAGGCCTTCAGGCCTGCCCCGTGAGCAGTAGGGCGGGCCTTCAGGCCCGCCAACGTCGCGCCCGGCCGTCGGGCAGGCCTGAAGGCCTGCGCTACAGTGCGCTATTCGGTGCGCAGCGCGGTCAGCGGACTCACGCGCGTCGCGCGTCGCGCAGGCAGGTAGCACGCGAGCAGCGCCGCCGCCGACAGCAGAACCGCCGCCACGACCAGCGACACCGGATCCGCCGGGCTCACCGAGAACAACATCGTCGACAGGACCCGCCCGGCGCCGAGCGAGAGCGCGAGCCCGAGCGCGACCGACACTGCCGTCTGCAAGACGCCCTGCATCGCGATCAGCGAGAAGACGTCCCGGGGATTCGCGCCGAGCGCCAGCCGGATTCCGATCTCGCGCGTGCGCCGCTCGACGACGTACGCCTTCACGCCGTAGACGCCGACCACCGCCAGCAGCAGCGCGATGCCGCCGAAGATGCCGAACATCACCGCGCCGAGCCGCACCATCCAGAGCGTGATGCTCTTGTCGAGGAGCAGCGTGAACGGCAACTGCTGCAGGATCGGCAGGTCCGCGTCGAGCCGCTGCAGCTCGCGGCGGAGATCCTGCAACGCGCCCTGCACGGCGGCCGGGTCGTTGCTCGAGTAGCGCACGCTCAGCCACGCGCCGGCGCTGTACGACTGCGCCAGCGGGAAGTACACGCGGCTGGCAGGCCCGTCGTCGTCCATGACGTCGTGGCGATGCGGCGCGACGATGCCGACGACCTCCATTTCGGAGGGCGATCCATCCGAGGGCGCCTCGGTCAGACGCACGCGCTGGCCGATCGGATCCTTGCCGGGGAACAGCCGGTGCGCCATGCCTTCGTCCAGGATGCAGACGCGCGGCGTATCGTGCTTCTGGCACTCCAGCTCCGTGAACGATCGTCCGCGGGTGACGGGCACGCCGATGCTCGCGAAGTAGGCAGGAGTCACGCTCGCGCTGATGCCGCTGATGCCTTGCTGCGGGCTCTTGGCGTCCTTCTTGACGATCGGCGCATTGGCCGGCACGAGCCGGACGGTGTTCGTGAGGTTTCCGTACGGCACCAGCGTGCTCCAGCCGACGGCCTTCACGCCGGGCAGCGCGCGCACGCGGTCGGTCACGAGCTGGATCCGCCGCATCGCGTCGGCCTGAGGGGTGTTGGCGAGCGAGAAGTCCATCTCGGTGAGCACGACGCCGTTGGGATCGAAGCCGAGATCCAGCCCGCCTGCTTTGAGCGCACCGCGGAAGAAGAGACCCGCGCTGAAGATCAGCACGAGCGACAGCGTCATCTGCGCCATGACGAGCACATGGCGAGGCGCGAAGAAGCGGTTCAGCCGTCCCGACGCGGTAGACTCGGCGCCCTGCGTCTTCAAGTCGTTGACGACATCGGCGCGCGACGCCTTGAGCGCCGGGCCGAGACTGAAGATCAGCGTCGCAAGCACACAGAACCCGATGGTCACCGCGAGCACGGTCGCGTCGGGCCGCAGGTCCGTCGTGAACGAGAAGTTCATCGACCCGAGCAGCTGCGCGAAGGATTGCTGGAGCAGCGTATTGGCCGAGCGCGCCAGCAGCAGCCCCACGGCGCCCCCCGCCAGTGACAGCACCAGGCCCTCGACCAGCAGCTGGCGAACGATCTGCCAGCGCGTCGCGCCGATCGCCAGGCGGAGGGCGATTTCGCGCGCTCGCGCGGCCCCGCGCGCCAGCAGCATGTTGATCAGGTTCAGGCTGGCGATGAGCAGGACGATGCTGGCCATGCCGGCGAGGAGCACGCTCATCAACCCGAGCGGGCCGTCGTCGGACGGCGTCGTGCTGATGCTGAAGCGCGACGGCGCCATCACCTGCAGCTCGCGCGTGCCCATGGCGTCCGACGGCTGCATCGACGTGAGCCGCTCGGCGATGACGGGCAGCCGCGGCTTGACGTTCGTCAGCGTCAGGCCCGGCGCCAGGCGTGCCATGACGTTCAGCGTGTAGTTCTTCGGGTTGTTGAGATCGAGCACCTGCCCGCTGTCGCTGAACGCGGAGTTGAGCTCGGTGTGAAGGCCCAGCGGCAGCCACAGCTCGGGTGCGAGCAACCCGCTGATGCCGGAGAAGCCTTCCGGGGCGATGCCGATGACCGTGTGTGGCTTGCCGTTGAGCCGCACGGTGGACCCGACGAAATCGGCGCCGCCGCCCATCCGCTGCCACAGGCCGTAGCTGGCGACGACGACCGGGATGTTCGCGTTCGGCCTGCCCTCGTCGGGGCTGAAGAATCGTCCCGCGGCCGGCTGGGCTCCCATGAACCGGAAGAAGTTGTCCGCGACCACGAAGATGAACGCGCGGTGCATCGGTTCGCGGTCCCGCGCGACGCCCGCCAGCGAGAAGTTCACCGCGGTGACATCGCTGAAGGTGTCCTTCGCCGCCGCGATGGCCTGGTACTCCCCGAACGAGAACTGCCGGTAATCGCGATTGGATTCCTTCTTCGCCGTGAAGACCGAGACGACCTCGGCCGGCTTGTACGGAACCACCGGACGAAGGATCAGGCCGTTGATCAGCGAGAACACGGCCGAGTTCACGCCGATGGCGAGCGCCAGGGTCACAACCGCCACGGCGACGAACCCGGGCGACTTGCCCAGCACGCGGACGGCGAAGCGAAGGTCGGCGAGCACAGCGTTCATGAGGCCCCCAGAGTCCCGAGTTACAGCTTTGAGCTACGTTTGCAGGCGGATTTGGTTCCCCGGCGGCTCGCCCCCGGGTCGTTGGGGATATAGTGGCGGCCCGATGGATCGAGGCCTGATCAACCGCCGCGATTTCGTGTCGCTCGTCGGGGCGACGGCTGGCGCGGCCGCGTTCGCGACCGACGCCTGCGCTGGCTTCCGCGCGCCTCGAGACGCGGCCTCCCGGCCGGATGGTCGTCGGCTGTCAGCGCGCGCCCACGGACGACAAGGCGTTGATGTTCTTCAAGCGCCACGCCGTAAACCACATTTGTGGCTACCCCGCCGACGAGGCGAACCGAGCGAGCTGGACCGCCGACTCCCTGAAGCAGCTGCGCGATCGGTGCGACGCGCACGGCGTCGCGCTCGAGATGGTGCAGTTCCCGTTCATGTCGTCGGACGCGATCGAGAAATCGCCGCGCAAGGGCATCATGCTCGGCCGCGAGCCCGAGCGCCAGCAGGAGATCGACGAGGCGTGCGAGATCGTCCGCTCCGCCGCCGCCGCCGGCATCCCGGCGATCAAGTACAACGTGAACCTGCTCGGCGTCCTGCGGACGACGCCGACCGAAGGCCGGGGCGGCACGAAGTACAGCACCTGGCGCCTTGCCGAAGCGCGGCAGGATCCGCCGCTCACCGAAGCCGGGCATGTCCCCGCGGATCTCGCCTGGGAGCGCATCACCTACTTCCTCGAGCGCGTTGTTCCCGTCGCCGAGGAATTCAAGGTGCGGCTCGCGTGTCATCCGCACGACCCCGGCGTGCCGGAATCCGGATTCCGCGGCGTCGTGCGCGTGCTTGGCACGGTCGACGGCCTGAAGCGGTTCGTCTCGATCAAGGCGAGCCCGTATCACGGCCTCAACCTGTGCCTCGGCAGCGTCGCCGAGATGCTGCAGCAGCCGGCGACGGAGATCCACGACGTGATCCGGCACTTCGGCAACGCGTGGCGCGATCTTCAACATCCATTTCCGCAACATTCGCGGCCGCCGCGACTCGTTCCAGGAAGTGTTTCCGGACGAGGGCGACATGGACATGATGGCCGTGATCCGGACGCTGAAGCAGTCGGGATACTCGGGCATGCTCATGCCCGATCACATGCCGACGCACCCGGACGACCCCGGCCAGCACCAGGCATTTGCGTTCGGGTACGGATACATTCGCGCGTTGATTCAGGCAGTGGACTCGGAAGCGTAAACCGGGAGGACCTCATGGCGAGGTTGATGGGCGTGTTGTTCATCGTGCTCGGGCTGATTGCGATCGGAGAGCCGCTGGTCGCCGGACTGGCGGTGGCCGTCCTGGCCGGGTGGCTGCTGCTGGCCGGCGGCATCGTGCACGCGGTGTCGGCGTTCCGCGCGGGCGGCGCGAGAGGCGTGATCTGGCACGCGCTGCTCGCGATCCTCTATCTCTCCGGCGGCGTGTACTTCGTGACGCACCCGCTGCTCGGGCTCGGCACGCTGACGCTGTTCCTCTCGGTCGATCCTCTTCATCGAGGGCGTCGTCTGGGTCGTCGCCTACTTCCAGACGCGCAGCGGCAACATCTGGATGCTGCTGAACGGCGTCATCACGCTCGTGCTCGGCCTGATGATCTGGGCCGGCTGGCCATCGACCTCGGTCTGGGCGATCGGGACGCTCCTCGGCGTGAACCTGGTGATGACCGGCATGTCGATTCTGTTCGCCGGCGCGGCGCTGAGAAAGCTGGCGGCCTGACACGGAAACGCGTGGCCGCCCCGGCAGCGCAGCGAGCGGGTGTCCGCTGATGTTGTGGCTGCTGCTGATCGCCGTGACGGCTGCCGCGGCGTACGGCATCTTCCTCGTCGGCATGTTCGTCGTGATGTGTCAGCCGCCCGTTCGCTTCGGACGGCTGATGCGTCACTTCCCGATGTGGGCGATGCCGCTCATGCCGTTCGAGGCGATGTGGACGCGTGCCCGGCGAGGCACCACCCGCGTCGGCGACCTGGCGCCCGACTTCACGCTGCGCACGATCGATCGCCAGACCGAGGTCACGCTCTCGGCGCATCGCGGGCGCCGGCCGGTCGTCCTGATCTTCGGCAGCTACACTTGACCGCCGTTCCGGCGGGAGGCTCCCGCCATGAACGCGCTGTACCAGCAGTACCGTGACCGCGCGGAGTTCTTCATCGTCTACATCGGCGAGGCGCACCCGAGCGACGCCTGGCAGGTGCCCAACAACCTGAAGGATCGCGTGATCGTCGCCAGCCCGGCGAATGCGCGGGAACGCGAAGCGGTCGCGGATGTCTGCATGACGAAGCTCGGACTCGCGATCCCCGCGATCGTCGACACGTTCGACGACGCGACGGAGCGGGCGTATACGGGATGGCCGGAGCGGCTGTATCTGATTGACCGCACCGGACGGATTGCCTATAAGAGCAGGCCTGGTCCTTACGGGTTCACGCTCGCCGACCTCGAGGCGGCGCTGCAGAGGGAGTCTTGATGATGGGTGGACGCCGACAGATCGTCCTGGTCCTTTCCGTGCTCGCGATGGCGGCGGCGTCCGCACGTGCGGCCGAGGCGCCGCGCGTCTCCGTGGTCGTGCCGCCAGGCCACGGCGATCAGCCGATCGACGGACGGCTGCTGCTGCTCCTCTCGACGGATCCGTCCGCCGAGCCGCGCATGCAGATCGGCGAGTCGGTCGCGACGCAGATGGTGTTCGGCATGGACGTGGACGGTGTCCGCGCCGGCCAGCCCATCGCGTTCGACACGGGCTCGCCGGGCTATCCGATCTGGAAGCTGAGCGACGTTCCGGCCGGCGACTACTACGTGCAGGTCGTGCTGCATCGCTACGAGACGTTCCACCGCGCCGACGGTCACACGGTGAAGCTGCCGATGGACCGCGGCGAGGGCCAGCACTGGAATCTCGCGCCGGGAAACCTCTACTCCACGCCTCAGAAGGTCACGATCGGCGGCGGGGCTGCGGTGACGGTGTCGCTCGACAAGGAGATTCCGCCGATTCCCGAGGCGAAGGACACGAAGTACATCCGTCACCTGAAGATCCAGAGCGCGCTGCTTGACGAAGTTCTGGGGCCGGCCGATGTTCCTCAGCGCGAACGTGCTGGTGCCGGAGGGCTTCGACGAGCATCCGAACGCGCGCTTCCCGCTGATGATCTTCGAGGACCACTTCAACCACGACTTCGGCGGCTTCCGGACCGAGCCGCCCGATCCCGACCTGAAGCCGGACCACAGCGAGCGCTTTCACCTCGAGGGCTACAACCGAATCCAGCAAGACGAGGCCTACAAGTTCTATCAGCAGTGGATCGCGCCGCAGTTCCCCCGGTTTCTCGTCGCGCAGATCAACCACGCGAACCCGTACTACGACGACTCGTACGCGGTGAACTCGGCAAATCTGGGCCCGTATGGCGACGCGATTGAGACCGAGCTGATCCCGGCGATCGAGAAGCAGTTTCATGGGATCGGCCAGGGCTGGGCCCGCTTCGTCTACGGCGGATCGACCGGCGGCTGGGAAGCCATGGCCGTGCAGCTGTTCTATCCGGACCACTACAACGGCGCGTTCATCGCGTGCCCCGACCCGGTCGATTTCCGCGCCTACACCACGGTCAACATCTACGACGACAAGAACGCCTTCGTCATGCAGGGCCCGCACACCAGCCAGCTGCGGCCCGGCATGCGGAACTACCTGGGCGAGACGCTCGGCACGGTCAAGAGCATGAACCAGCTGGAGCTCGTGCTCGGGTCACACGCCCGCTCCGGCGAACAGTTCGACATCTGGCAGGCCGTCTTCGGTCCTGCGGGAGACGACGGATATCCGAAGCCGATCTTCGACAAGGCCACGGGCGAGATCGATCGCTCGGTCGCGGCGTATTGGAAGGAGCACTACGACCTGTCCGCGATTCTCCAGCGCGAGTGGTCCACGCTCGGCCCGAAGGTGCAGGGCAAGCTGCACGTCTACGTTGGCAGCGCCGACACGTACTTCCTCAACAACGCGGTCTACTACCTCGAAGACTTCCTGAAGACCACGAAGAACCCGTCGTACGACGGCGAGGTGCAGTACGGCGATCGCGCGGAGCACTGCTGGAACGGCGATCCGACGCTGCCGAACGCGTACTCGCGCCTGCACTACAACACCATGTACCTGCCGAAGATTCTCGAGCGCATCAAGCAGACGGCGCCGCCTGGCGCCGATCTGACGTCCTGGCGGTACTGAAGGCCGGCCGCGCAAGCTGACCGCGAAGCGTGGGCCCGACGCGATTCGTCCTCGCGCCGGGCCGCTTCGTCACGCGGTTCGTCCCAGGATCCGTCCCGCCGCCGATTGCGCCGCCAGGCGGCGGTCCGTCACAATGAAGGTCCTCTTCCTGGATACCGTGTCGCGTTCGCGCGCGCGGTGATCGTTCCGAGCCTCCCTCGGTATCCACCGGTTCACGAAGCCAGCGGGTCGACCGCCCCGCGACAGCTTCGTTCACGCGTCGGGTTCCTGCCTCCGGAAGCCAGCGCTCTTTCAGCAGTCGATGACGGCTGTACGGAGACGTGTGTCATGCGGAATCGATGGGTCGTGATAGTGCTCGCATTTCTCGGCTGTGTCATCGCGGGCGCCGCGGCGGCACAGGACACCGGCGGGACGCTCGCCGGGCGGACGGTGGACGCGCAGGGTCTGCCGCTGCCAGGCGTCGCGGTGACGGTGACAGGCGCGCAGGGCGCCAAGATGGCGGTCAGCGACGCGGACGGCCGGTTCACCGTTCCATTCCTGACGCCGGGCTCGTACTCAGTGCACGTGGAGCTGCAGGGCTTCGCGCCGGTGGATCGGCCGGACATCCAGGTGCGACTCGGTCAGCGGGTCGACCTGCCGCTGACGCTGCGTGTCGGATCGCTGCAGGAAAAGATTCGAGGTCGTCGCGACGCCACCAACGGTGGACACGACGAGCACCACGATCGGTGCCAGCCTCGACAGCAGGACACTGTCGCGTCTGCCTGTCGGCCGTCGCTTCAGCGACACGCTGTACCTCGCGCCTGGCGTCAGCACCGGCGGCGCCGTCGGCGTCGCCAACCCGTCGGTCGAGGGATCCAGCGGCCTCGAGAATCAGTACGTCGTCGACGGCGTGAACATCACCAACGGCGGCTACGGCGCGCTCGGGTCGTACTCGATCGTCTTTGGCTCGCTCGGCAACGGCACGCCGTTCGACTTCATGCAGGAAGTGCAGGTCAAGACGGGCGGCTACGAGGCCGAGTTCGGACAGGCCACCGGCGGCGTCATCAACGTCGTCACCAAGAGCGGCTCGAATGCGCTCAAGGGCAGCGCGTTCGGCTATGCGCGGCCGTTCGGGCTCGAGTCGAGCTACGACACCGTGAAGACCGTCGACGGCACCGTCAACAGGACCGGATCGCAGCTGAGCGACGTCGGCGGCACGATCGGCGGACCCATCCGCACCGACCGTCTGTTCTTCTTCGGAGCGGTCGATCCGCAATGGCAGTCGGATAAGTTCATCGCGCCCGACGACTTCCCGCTGCACTCGCTGGGCGAGGTCAACCGTGACCGCCATCTCGTCAACTACGCCGGCAAGGTGACCTGGCAGCCGACGAGCTCGCACCACTTCGACGTGTCGGTGTTCGGCGATCCGGCCAAGGGCGACAACGGGCCGCAGCGCTCCGGGTCGCTCCTCGGCCAGACGAACTCGGGATACAGCTCGCTCGAGTTCGGCGGTCACAACCAGACCGTCCACTACGACGGCGTCCTGAACCGGCATCTGCTGGTCGAGGGATCCTTCGGGCGTGCGCTGAACCGGATCGTGGAGACGCCGTCGGTGAACGATTGGCAGGTCATCGATTTTCGCGTGACGCCAACCGTCAATTCCGGCGGTCTTGGGTTCTACGAAGCCGGCAACCGCAGCGAGGCCTGGCAGACGCAGGCCAAGGGGACCACGATCTTCGACGCCGCCGGCGAGCATCAGGTGCGATTCGGCGTGTCGTACGATCACCTGGACTTCAGCCAGCTGCAGCAGTACACCGGTCCGACATTCACCGCGCCGAATGGCCAGCAAACGGCCACGGGCGCCGTCGTCGAGATCATCCCGGACCCGGGCTTCGGGCAGATCTACCACGTGCTGCTGGCGAGCCTCACGTCCTCTCGTCCGACGACGCAGAACTACCAGCGTTCTTCGTCGAAGACTCGTGGAAGATCGGCAACTCGCTGACGATCCGGCCGGGTGTCCGCTACGAGCAGGAGACGCTGTCGGGGACGCTGATAAAGGACTTCTCGCTCAAGAACAACTGGGCGCCGCGCATCGGCGTCGTCTGGGACCCGACGAGGACCGGCAAGGGGAAGGTGTTCGGCAACTTCGGCCGTTACTACGCACGTGTGCCGAGCGACCTGGCCGCGCGCGCTCTCTCGTCGGACGCCTTGCTTTCGGCAGACTACTTCGACGCGAATCTGACCAAGCCGGTGCCCGACGGCACCGTCACGACCAATGCCACCAATGGCAAACAGACGATCACGCACTTCAGGCTGCTCGGGGCAGGCGGCGATACCATCGATCCGAATGCGAAGCTGAGCTACTACAACGAGTGGGTCGTCGGGTCTGAGTACTCGGTCCTGAAGGGCATCGACGTCGGTGTCCGCTACATCCACCGGGACATCGGGCGCGTCCTCGAGGACGTCCAGGCGTATCCCGTCGTCGCGACGTCGCTCGGCATCGAAGGTGCGGCGACGGCGAACTACCTGCTGACCAACCCTGGGCCGAACACGCCCGTCGTCCAGATCATGCAGGGGACGCCGTGAAGTTCGAGTCGCCGGTGCACGACTACAACGCCGTCGAGTTCACGGCGAATCGCCGGTTCGCGGATCGGTGGGCGCTGGCCGCGTCCTATCGCTGGTCACGGCTGACCGGGAACTTCGAGGGCTTCTTCCGCAACGACAACGGCCAGTCGGATCCGGGGATCTCGTCGCTCTACGACTACCCGACTGACGACCCGACGTACACCCTGGTCGGCGTGCCGGTCTTCGGCTACTCCGGCGACATCCGGTTCCTCGGCTCCAAGGGCGACGGGCCGCTGCCGCTGGACCGGACGCACGACGTCAAGGCGTATGGCACATACCTGTTTGATTTCGGCCTGAGCCTCTCGGCCGGGGTCGAGGTCGAGTCCGGCGCGCCGTTGACGGCGCTGGCCGCGCACCCGATTTACGGTGGGGGCGGCGAGATTCCGCTGACGCCCCGCGGGGCCGGCTTCCAGACGTCCGACGGCTTCCGCACGAGGACGCCGTGGACCAAGCCGGTGAACCTCGGCGCGGCGTATACGCTCAAGGTCGGCGGCGGAAACCTCATGCTCCTCGCCGACGCGTTCAACGTGTTCAACACGCAGACCGTGCTGGACTACGACGCCTTTTCCGAAATCGCGTTCACCGTGCCGAATCCTGACTTCGGCAAGGCGGGAACGTCCGGCGTGCTCGGCGGCCAGCAGTTCACGGCGCCGAGACAGCTCCGGGTCGGCGTCCGTTACGAGTTCTAATCACACGACGCGGAGCCCGAGGACGGCCTCGGGCTCCGCGCCAGATTCAGGCAGAAGGGACGTGCAGGCGGCCGGCCAGACGCAGCGCGATCCGCATTCGCGTCGCGCGTCAGAGCCCTGCAGCGCGCTCCGCTCGAGCCGCCACTCGGTGACGACCAGCGGAATCACCCAGCCGAGCCATCCGGACAGCCCCGCGATCGTCTGAATCATCAGCCTCTCGTTGCCGCCGAACGTCGTGTCGAGCTGCGGAATGAAGACGATGACCCAGATCACCGTCCACACGCGGTTCGTGATCACGGAAAACGTGAGGACGACGCTGCGCGTCATCCAGCGGCGATGCTCGATCCACGAGTGCCGGCGGCCGGCGCGGAAGCCGGTCATCGTGACGGTCAGCCACACGATGGCGAGAACGACGTTGCTGGCGCCAATCACCGGGCCGAAGGGGCTGACGGCGCCAATCGTCAGTCCCATCACGCCGGCCGGCAGCACGCCGCCGAAGATGTACAGCAGTCCAAGCCGGCGGTGCACCTCAGGATGTTCTCGCCGCAGCCAGGGCCAGACCTGCAGGCACGCCGTGATCATCGCGATCGATCCGAAGACCACATGAGCGACGAGCGCCGGGTAGTAGCCCGGCACGCCCGCCGGCGGCGCGACGCGCGAGCGCGACGGGTCCAGCGTCAGGTACGGCGGCAGCGAGTACGAGATGAACGCCAGCGCCAGCAGCATGAGCGGCGCGACGGCCCACGGGCGGCGGTACCACGGACGGACGGCAGCAACGGCATGAGTCATGGTGTGGGCACGGGCTGAACTGTGTACGATGTACGCAATATAGCGTACCTGATACGCTGATTGCCAGCTCGATGCCCAGACGACGCCCGAAAACGGTCGCCCTGTCGCCCGGCCTGGAGGCGGCCTGGGGCCGCCGGCGCGAGCCGTCGCGCGGTCCGCGTCCCGAGCTCAGCCTCCGGCGCATCGTGGACGCCGGGGTCGCGCTCGCCGACGCCCGCGGCCTCGATGCCGTGTCGATGAGCCGCGTCGCCGGCCGCCCTTGGCGCCGCCACGATGGCCCTCTATCGGTACGTGCGGACCAAGGAAGAGCTGTTGCTGCTGATGGTGGACGGCGCCATCGGAGAGCCGCCGGCCGCGCGTCAATCGAACGAGGCCTGGCGCCCGGCGCTTCAGCGCTGGGCTCTGGGGCACCTGGCCGCTCTCCGGAGACGGCCCTGGATCGTCCGCGTGCCGATTGGCGGTCCGCCCATCGCTCCCAATCAGGTCGCCTGGTTCGACCGCGGCCTCGGCTGCCTGAAGGACACTCGGCTCGCCGAGATCGAGAAGCTCGCCGCCCTCCAGCTCGTCGACGGCGTCGTCAGGCACCAGGCGACGCTCGAGGCCGACCTCCGGCTCGCGGCAGAGGCGCCGCAGTCGCTCGTGGCACAGGGGATCCAGGCTTACGGTCGATCGCTGGCAGGGCTGATCGATGGGGACCGGTTCCCGGCGCTGACCGCGCTGGTCGCCGCCGGCGTATTCGAGGCAGGAGACGAGTCGCCGGACAGCGAATTCGAGTTCGGTCTCGAGCGCGTCCTGGACGGCATCGAGGCGTTCGTCCGCGAGCGCGCGCGCCGAAAGCCGCGCCGGTGACTTCCTAGCGCCCTGAGGTTCCGAGCCAGACGAGCGCGCGTGTGATGAACTCGTTCTGGGCGGCGCTCGAGAACGTCGACGAGAGCGCGCGGTTGGTGCCGCCGTAGTCCATGTCGTTGTGGCCCATGTTCATGTACACCATCCGGTACTTCGTGTTGGTCCACGCGACCGGATAGTCCCCGCCGTGCCAGATCTCGTCGGGCTTTGGACCGGTCCCCAGCGGAAAACTCGACGGGTCGATCGACAACAGAATCCGGATGTCGCGATTGGCTCGAAGGTCGCGCTGCCAGCGATACCACTCGTTCGGCGCTGACGTGATCGTGCGGGGCAATCCCGCCACGATCGGATGGTCGCCGGACTCCACGCGCAGCGTCGCCGTGGTCGGCCGCCACGTGTTGCTCACGTACTGCCCCGCGCCCAGGAACTCGTCGTGATACCAGTCCCAGTTCTGCGGGTACTTCGACGGCGTCAGCGCGAACGCCGCGAAGTGAAATCCCATCCACGCGCCGCCGTGCTCCATGTAGTGCCGGAACGCGTCGCGCCCTGCCGGATCTTCGGGACGCGTGTCGAGGAAAAGCACCACCTGCACGCGCGAAAGCTCGTCGGCGTTCAGGCGCTTCCAATCCGTCGTGGCTTCATACGTGAAGCCCTGCGCGCGTCCGATCTCGGGAAACCAGCGGTTCGCCTCCCCGACGAAACTGACGTGCGCCGGATCCTCGACGCCGGTGTAGAACGCAAGCACCGCGAACGGCGCGCGGTGCGCCTTCCCCGACAGCGCGACGACCGCGAACGAGGATCGCGGCCAGTGCCGCAACGTGTCCAGCGCGACGACTCACTGCGCCTTCAGCTCCGCGAATCCGATCGCGCACGTCTCGCCGCCCTTGCCGGCAAGCAGGCGCGTCCAGTCGGGCGGCTGCTCGAACCCCGTGTAGAACACGGTGTACTTCCCGTCGCCCTCGTCCACGAGCCCGAGCGGCGTGCGCACGTCCTTCGCCCACGAGCCGTGCGTCGGCTGCACGACGAGCGCCTCTCCCTTTCCCCACGTCACGCCGTCCGACGACCACGCGACGCCGACGGCGTCGGCCGCGTTGCTGTCGTACACCACGAACCAGCCTCGCGGCGCGGGCGTGACGATGGGGTTCTCGATGAACGTGGACTCGAGCGGCAACGGGCTCGCCGTGGCGACGCGTGTCCATGGTCCGGCCAGCGACGTCGATCTGGCCAGGCCCACCAGCCAGTGCTTGATCGGCAGATGCTCGCTCTGCGCGCTGCCGTACATCGCGTACCAGTCCTTGCCGACGTGCCACGGGAAGAACGAGTCGGTGCCCTGCAATCCCTCCCATGACATCGACTGAGAGCCCGGCTCCATGACCACGCCGAGATCCTCGTACGGTCCGGAGATTCCCGACTCACCGCGCACGGTCGATTGCGCGCGCCAGATTCTTCCCTCGTAGTTCAGCGTGAAGGCCGTCCCGTCGCCGGGCTTCGATCGGTAGGCGACGTAGAACAGATTCCAGCGACCTTCTCCGTCGTCCCACACCGGCAGCGGCGACCACAAGGCCGCGCGCGGATCCGCGCCAGTGAACTCACCGCTCGATTCGCGGATCGTGGCGACGCGCGTCCAGTGCTCGCGATCGGCGCTCGTCCAATGGCCGAGTCGCATGCGGACCCAGATCGGGTCGTCGACCATCTCCGACGTGAACAGGTGATAGGTGCCGGCCACCTTCACGACGCGTCCGCCCTCGAACCCGAAGCGAATTCCTTCCGCTCCTGGCGAGCGGGTCGTAAGCACTGGCGACGGGTGCTGCGCGACGAGCACCAGTCGCAGCGGATCGGGCGCGGCAAACGCAAGCAGCCGAGGTTGCGGCGGCGACGATCACGGCGATGCGAAGCGTCATGCGGGAAGCATTGCACGAAGACGCACGTGATACAGCAGCCGTCGGGCTGCTACATTCAGAACTGACGACTCAGTACGCCGTCAGGCCGGCGTCGCGGAAGATCTGGCACGCGTGCTCCGTCGCCTCGACGCTCGGCGGCTGCGGTCTCCGCGAGCTGATAATCGAGGCCGAGCTTCTGCCACTTGAAGCGGCCCATCTGGTGAAACGGCAGCACCTCCACGCGCTCGACGGTGCCAAGTTCGGCGGCGAACCGGGCGATGCTGGAGATGTCGCCCGGGTCGTCCGTCAAACCTGGCACGAGCACGAAGCGGACCCAGATCGGCCGCCGTCGCGCCGCAAGGCGCCTGCCGAACTCGAGCGTCGGCTCGATGTCCATCCCGGTGAGATGGCGATGTTTCTCCGGATCCCCAGGTCTTGAGGCCGAGCAGCACGAGGTCGATGTTGTCCAGGTCGTCGTCGCTCAGCTTGTCGCCGTAGTAGCCGTTCGTCTCGATCGCGGTGTGAACGCCCATCTCGCGTGGCGGCGCGCGATCAGCTTCATCGCGAACCGATGCTGCATCAGCGGGTCCCCGCCGCTGATCGTGAGGCCGCCCGACATCACCTTCAGCCCGTGGCGGTACTTGCCGCAGTTCCTCGACCGCCTTGGGAAGGGTCACGGGCATGCCGTTGCTCATCGTCCAGGTGTCGGGGTTGTGGCAGTAGTGGCAGCGCCACATGCAGCCCGCCGTCCAGGCGACCACGCGCACGCCCGGCCCGTCGACGGCGGAGCCCGTCGTGAACGAGTGCAGGAAGCCCATGTCGCCGTTGGCGAGCGCCGTGCGGACGTCCGATTCCGGCACGTCCGTCGCCCAGATGGACGCGCAGCTCGAACGGACTCTTCGCAACGAGCGAGACGGATCCTCGGTGACCTGAGACATGACGACCTCCGTTCCGTGACGAGCTCGGCCGACGCCGGCTAGGCTCCGTGGAACGTGCGATTGATGACGTCCATCTGCTGCTCGCGCGTGAGGCGCACGAAGTTCACGGCGTAGCCCGAGACGCGGATCGTCAGGCTCGGGTACTTCTCCGGGTGATCCATCGGCATCGAGCAGCGTCTCGCGATTCAGCACGTTCACGTTCATGTGATAGCCCGTGCTGCCGAAGAACGCGTCGAGCATGCCGGTGAGGTTCGTGATGCGGTCCTCGGGAATCCGGCCGAGGCCCTCGGGCACCAGGCTCGCCGTGAGCGAGATGCCGTCGGCCGCGTCGCGATACGGGATCTTGGCCACCGACGCCGCGGAGGCATGGATGCCGTGGCTGTCGCGGCCGTGCATCGGGTTGGCGCCGGGCGCGAACGGCTCGCCGCGCCGGCGGCCATCCGGCGTGTTCCCGGTGCCTTGCCGTAGACGACGTTCGACGTGATCGTCAGGATCGACTGCGTGTGGACCGCGTTGCGGTACGTCGGATACTTCCGCAGCTTGCTCATGAACGTGCTGACGACCCACGCGGCGAGCTGATCGACGCGGTTGTCGTTGTTGCCGAAGAACGGGAACGTCGCCCTCGGTCTTGTAGTCGGTGATGAGCCCGGTCTGCGTCCCGGACGACGTGGACCTTCGCGTACTTGATCGCCGAGAGGCTGTCGGCGACGACCGACATGCCGGCCATGCCGAACGCCATCGTCCGCAGCGGCGCGTAGTCGTGCAGCGCCATCTCGATCCGCTCGTACGCGTACTTGTCGTGCATGTAGTGGATGATGTTCATGGCGTTGACGTACACGCCGGCGAGCCAGTCCATCATCTGCTCGAACTTCCCGATCACGTCGTCGAAGTCGAGCACGTCGCCCTTGACCGGCTCGAACGTCGGTCCGATCTGCTCGCCGCTGATCTCGTCGCGGCCGCCGTTGATGGCGTAGAGCAGGCACTTGGCCAGGTTGGCGCGCGCGCCGAAGAACTGCATCTGCTTGCCCAGCAGCATCGGCGACACGCAGCAGGCGATCGCGCCGTCGTCTCCCCAGGCGCGGCGCATGATCTCGTCGCTCTCGAACTGCAGCGCGCTCGTGTCGATCGCCACCTTGGCCGCGAACCGCCGGAAGCCGTCGGGCAGCCGCGGCGAATACCAGATGGTCAGGTTCGGCTCGGGCGCCGGGCCCAGGTTGTAGAGCGTCTGCAGGAAGCGGAAGCTCGTCTTCGTCACCAGCGAGCGGCCGTCGTCGCCCATGCCGCGCGATCGATTCGGTGACCCAGGTCGGATCGCCCGCGAACAGCTCGTCGTACTCCGGCGTGCGCAGGAAGCGGACGATGCGCAGCTTGATGACGAAGTCGTCGACGATCTCCTGCGCCTGTTCCTCGGTGAGCGTGCCGGCCGCGAGATCGCGCTCGAAGTAGATGTCGAGGAAGGTCGACGTGCGGCCGAGCGACATCGCCGCGCCGTTCTGTTCCTTCACGCCGGCGAGGTAGCGCGAAGTACAGCCACTGCACGGCTTCCTTCGCGGTGCGAGGCCGGGCCCGAGATGTCGAAGCCGTAGCTCGCGGCCATCTGCTGCAGCTCTTTGAGCGCCCGGATCTGTTCGGCGAGCTCCTCGCGGTCGCGGATGATCTCGTCGGTCGACTGGCTCGCGTCGAGCTCGCGCTTCTCCTCCTGCTTGCGCTCGATCAGCCGCTTGACGCCGTAGAGCGCCACGCGCCGGTAGTCGCCGATGATTCGGCCGCGGCCGTACGCGTCGGGCAGGCCGGTCAGGATGTGCGAGCTGCGGCATCGCCGGACGTCGGCGGTGTAGGCGTCGAACACCGCATCGTTGTGGGTCTTCCGGTACTTCGTGAAGGTCTCGACGACGTGCGGATCGGGCTCGTAGCCGTAGGTCTTGAGCGCGCTGACGCACCATGCGGAAGCCGCCGTTCGGCATGATGGCGCGCTTCAGCGGCGCGTCGGTCTGCAGGCCGACGATGATCTCGTTTTCGCGGTCGATGTAGCCGGGCGCGTGCGCGGTGATGGAGCTCGGAATCTGCGAGATGTCGAGCACGCCCTTCTTGCGCTCCTCGACGAACAGCGTCGTCAGCGTGTTCCAGATGCGCTGTCGTGCGCGCCGTGGCGGGCGCCAGGAAGGACTCGTCGCCGTCGTACGGCTCGTAGTTCTGCTGGATGAAGTCGCGAACGTTGATCTCCTTCTGCCAGAGGCCCGGCCGGAAGCCGTTCCACGGCGACGCCGTCTCGTCCGTCTTCGCTGCGTTGCCATCGGTCGCCATGTCGTGCTCCTTCGCGATCGTGCTCACGCGCGCGGGTCGCCAGTCCCAGCAGCCGCCCGGTGTGCCGGGCGATCATCAGTTCTTCGTTGGTCGGGATCACCCACGCCGACACCTTGCTGGCCGGCGTGGAGATTCGCGGGCCCTTGCGTCGCGTTCGCGTCCGCGTCGAGCTCGATGCCGAGCCACGCCGAGGCCTCGCAGATCCGCGCTGCGGATCTCCGGCGAGTTCTCGCCGATGCCGGCCGTGAAGACCAGGCCGTCGACGCCGCCCAGCACCGCCGCGAGCGCGCCGATCTCCTTGGCCGCGCGGTAGACGAAGTAGTCGACGGCGAGCCGCGCCGCCGGCTCGGCGCTGCCCGAGCAGATCGCGCATGTCGTTGCTGATGCCCGAGATGCCGAGCAGCCCCGACTTCTTGTAGAGCATCGTCTCGACTTCCTTCGGCGTGAGCCCGAGCGCCTGGAACAGATGCAGCACGACGCCGGGATCGAGCGCGCCGGGCCGCGTGCCCATGCACAGGCCGTCGAGCGCGGTGAAGCCGAGCGTGCTGTCGACGCTCTTGCCGTTCTTCAGCGCGCACAGGCTGGCGCCGCTGCCGAGGTGCGCGACGATCACGCGGCCGTCGGCGATCTCGGGCGCGACCTGCGGCAGCACCGACGCGATGTACTCGTACGAGAGCCCGTGGAAGCCGTAGCGCTGCACGCCGGAGTCGCGGATGTCCTGCGGCAGCGGCACGAGCTCGGCGACGGCCGGCTGGCCGCGATGAAAGCTGGTGTCGAAGCACGCGACCTGCGGCACGTCGGGAAGCCGCTCGGCGACCGCCTCGATGGCCGCGAGGTTGTACGGCTGATGCAGCGGCGCCAGCGGGATCAGCGCGCGCAGGTCCTCGAGGACCTCCGGCGTGACGATCGTCGGGCCCGGCGTACTTCGCGCCGCCGTGCACGACGCGATGGCCGACGCCGAGCACCGGCGCACCGCCGTAGCGCTCGCGCAGCCAGTCGGCGAGCGCGTCGAGCGCCGTCGCGGCCGTCGTTGACCGACGGGTCGAGCTGACGATCGACGAGCGCCGTTCGCCCTCGCCGTCCTTCGCCGTGAAGCGCGGCGCGGTGCCGATGCCTTCGATCTGGCCGCGCGCCTCGAGTCGCCAGGCCTGGCCGTCGCGGCCGGCGGAAGACGCAGAACTTCAGGCTCGACGAGCCCGCGTTGAGGACGAGGGCGTAGTCGTCCATGACGTACCTGTCGAACGCGACGGCGTCAGACCGTCGCGGCCGTGCTCTTGCGCCGCGCGTGCGCGGCGAGCATCGCGACGCGCGCAGCTGGCGATGCGCGACCGCACGCTGTCGGCGCGGCTGGTCAGGATGATCGGCACGCGCGCGCCGAGGACGAGGCCGGCGCTGTCGGCGTTGGCGAGGAAGGTGAGCTGCTTCGCCAGGATGTTGCCGGCCTCGAGATCGGGCACGAGCAGGATGTCGGGATCGCCGGCGACCTCCGACTTGATGCCCTTGATCCGCGCCGCCTCCTTGCTGATGGCGTTGTCGAAGGCCAGCGGGCCGTCGAGCAGGCCGCCGGTGATCTGCCCGCGGTCGGCCATCTTGCAGAGCGCCGCGGCGTCGATCGTCGCGGGCATCTTCGAAGTGACGGTCTCGACGGCCGCGAGGATCGCGACCTTCGGCGTCTGCGACGCCGAGCGACGATGGCCAGATCGATCGCGTTCTGGCAGATGTCGACCTTGTCCTCGAGCGTCGGCGCGATGTTGATCGCCGCGTCGGTGACGATCAGCACCTTGTGATAGGTCGGCACGTCCATGATGAAGACGTGGCTGATGCGGCGTCCGGTGCGCAGCCCGGTCTCGCGCGCCACGACGGCGCCCAGCAGCTCGTCGGTGTGCAGGCTGCCCTTCATCAGCAGCTCGGCCTCGCCCGTCGCGCACCAGCTCCACGGCCTTCGCGGCGGACGCATGGCTGTGCGGCGCGTCGACGATCCGCGTGTCTGCCGAGGTCGATGCCGTGCGCCTGCGGCGACTTCGCGGATCTTCGCCGCCGGACCGACGAGGATCGGCGCGATCAGCCCCTTCTCGGCCGCCTCGATCGCGCCGGCGAGCGCCGTCTCTTCGCACGGATGCGCGACCGCCGTCGGGACCGGCGTCGAGGCCCTGGCAGCGCTCGAGCAGCTGTTCGTACTTTCCGGTTCCGGTTGTGGCTTGAGTCATGTGGCCTCGCTTCGCGGAGCCGCCAGCTGCGCGCGCACGGCGGGTCCGGTTTCCTTCAAGAAGCAACGTCAGCACGATGGCCAGCGCGACGCCGTACAGCAGCGGCTGGAACGTCGTCTGGTAGTGCTCGAGCGAGACTGCGCGGCGCCGCCGCCGACCGCGGCGAGCAGCCAGCCGAACACCGGGCCGAGCAGCGCGCTGAACGTGAAGTTCAGGAAGTTGACGACGCCGGTCGCGGTGCCGCTCATCTGCGGCGGGTTGGCTTCCTTGATCACGGTGTACGGCAGCATCGCCGCGCCCGAGGCGACGCCGGCGACGAGGCCGAGCACGTACGGCGGCAGGACGTCCGCGGGCCGTAGAGGATCCAGGCGAGGCACAGCGAACAGCACGACGCGCGCCGCCGCGATCACCGGCTTGCGGCGGCCGATCCGGTCCGAGACGAAGCCGAGCAGCGGGCAGCCGATGATCCAGCCGAGCGGCACCGTCGCCGAGCGCATCACCGCGTCGCCGTAGTCGAAGCCGTGCGCCTCCTGCAGGTAGCGCACGCCCCAGACCATGTCGAAGATCGTCGTCGGGATGAACAGCAGGCCCGCGATCATCGCCGCACAGGATCGACTGCGGATTCGGAACACCGTCGCCGATCGCGCCGAGCGCCTGGCGCGCCCAGTCGGCGCGCTTGCTCCTGGTGCCGCGCGCCGCGGCAGCAGCAGGAAGAGCAGCACGCTGATCACCAGCCCGGCGACGCCCATGGCCGACCCAGAACGTGCTCCACGTGACGCCGGACGCGATCACGGGCCCGACCACGAACTGGCCCGCCGAGCCGCCGGCCATGCCGAACATCTGCGTCGCGCCGATCAGCGTCGCCGCGCGCGACGCGGGAAAGTTCGTCGTCGCGATGTAGACGGCGCCGACGAGCGCGAACACGCCGCCGGCGCCCTGCAGGAAGCGGCCGACGCTCGCCAGCTGCGCTGTTGCCGGTCGCGAACAGCAGCGCGCCGATGCCGACCAGCGCCGCGCCGAGCGGCACGACCTTCCGCGGCCCGAGCCGATCCATCGCGACGCCGGCGACCAGGCTGAACGGCGAGTAGCCGTAGTAGAAGAGCCCGACCAGCGACGCGACCGCCGGTCGCGCTGAGGCCGAACGCCTCGGAGAGCTGCGGCATCATCACGGCCGGCGCCGAGCGCAGCGTGTACTGGTAGAAGTAGTACACCGCCGTGATCAGCCACGCGACGCCGCCGTCCGCCGTGCGCCACGGTTCGCGCGCGTGTCATGCGCCGCTCAGCAGAGCATCGACCGACACCGCCAGCCCGCCTTCCGACGTCTCCTTGTACTTCGAGTTCATCTCCTTCGCGGTCAGCGCCATCGCCGTCGACGGTGGTGTCGAAGTCGACGCGGCGGTTGGCCGGGAATCTCGTTGCTCGCGATCATGAAGCCGGTCCACGCCTTGACCGCGCCGAACGCGCAGCGCTCGATGCACGGCATCTGCACGAAGCCGGCGACCGGATCGCAGGTCATGCCGAGGTGATGCTCGAGCGACGACTCGGCGGCGTTCGCGACCACCTGGTGTCGGAAGTCGTGCGCCTGCGCGAGGAACGCCGCGCCCATCGCCGACGCCACGCCGATCTCCGCCTGGCAGCCGCCTTCGGCGCCGGAGAGCGTCGCGTTGTGCTTGCACAGGTAGCCGACGGCCGCCGCGGCCAGCATGCCCGTCGCGGATCTTCTCCTGCGGCAGCTTGCGGCCGCCCTCGCCGAGCGCGTACACGAGCGCCGGCATCACGCCGGCCGAGCCGCCGGTCGGCGCCGTCACGACCAGGTGGCCGCGCGCGTTCTCTTCCGAGCCCGCCAGCGCGTACGCCGCGACGACGCCGACGCCGCGCTGCTTCTCGTACTTGTCGTCCATCGCGCGCTTGTAGACTTCGCCGGCCTTGGTCTTGAGCTTGATCGGCCCGGGCAGCGTCGCTCTCGGCGCCTTCAGAGCCCGACTTGACGATGTTGACCATCGCCGTCGTGATCTTGTCGATGAACGCGTTGATCTCGGCCTCGCTCTTGCCGGAGACCGCCACCTCGTTCGCCATCGCGACCTGCGCGATCGAGAGCTTGTTCTTCTCGCGCGTGCGCCTGCAGCTCCTTCATCGTCGCGTACGGGTACTTCGGCTGCGCCCTTCTTCGGCGGCTGGTAGCCCTTCCACTCGATGAAGCCGCCGCCGACCGAGTAGTACTCCTGCTCGAGCAGCACCTGCGTCGCCCGCCATCAGCTTGCAGGTCATCGTGTTCGGGTGCGGGAAGTCGCCCTTCGGCGCGTCGTAGATGATGTCCTTCAGCGACACGTTGAAGGTCTTGTCGCCGAGCTTCACCGGGAAGATCTGGTCCGGCTTGTCGCGCAGCTGTCGAGGAACAGCGGATCGACCGTCGCCGGCTCCTTGCCGATGATGCCGGCCAGCGCCGCGCGCTCGGTGCCGTGGCCCTTGCCCGGTGGCGCTCAGGCTGCCGAACAGGTGCACCTTCAGCGCGGTCGCCTTGGCGAGCTGGTCGGCCGGCAGCTTCGTGCAGCGCTGGTAGAAGTCGTAGGTGATGCGCATCGGGCCGATCGTGTGCGAGCTCGACGGCCCGGGCCCGACCTTGTAGAACTCGTCGAGCGTCGTCATCACCGGCCCTTTGGCCTTCTTCACGACGTCGAGGTCGTCGGACAGCGGCGGGGCGGCGGGCAGCGGGGGCGCCGCTGGCGGGCGCGGCTGTCTGCTGCTGGGGCGTTGGGCGCGGAGCATCCCGGAGGACGGCGACGGCGCCGACGAGCGCGCTTCGCATCATGAAGGCGCGACGATCGACGCCGGCCGGGTAGCTCGCGGCTCTCCGGGAGTACGTCGGGAAGTTGGGTGTTCGCGGGCCTTCGGGTGTCATGGTCGGACCCTCAGTGCCGGTCGGTGTATCGTCAGGCGCCGGCTTGCGCAAAGACTCGACAAGGCAAGGGGCGTGCCTCGGCAGTGGCCGCCCAGGCCGTTGAAATCACGCCAAATCGAGGCATTCTGAGCTGACACGCTGAAAGCGCGCGAACTATTCCTCGTCCGGGCGGGCGGAGTCCCCGGATTTCGGAGCGCCCGGGATGGACCCGCATCTACTTGGCGCTGAAGCCAGGCGTCAACGAGGTACGACGCTCGCGGTCCACCCGACGCCCACTCCGCGCACCTTCACCGCGGGCCACCTTCCAACTCGCTCGTGAATCCACGCGACGACCACGCGCCCCGACGTCTACGCAGGACGCGCTAAGCGCCGCTCGCGCTGCGCGGCGACACAGTTGACCCGCCCTCGAAGAAGGGATCAGACATGCACGAGTACCGACCTGATCCTGACGCTCACCGGCGGCCTGGCGGCGGCGCTCGTCCTGGGCTACATCACGCACCGGCTCGGGCTGTCGCCGATCGTCGGCTATCTGCTGGCCGGCCTGCTCGTCGGGCCGCACACGCCGGGCTTCGTCGCCGACTCGGGCCTCGCCGAGCAGCTGGCCGAGATCGGCGTCATCCTGCTGATGTTCGGCGTCGGCCTGCACTTCCACGTCGAGGACCTGCTCGCGGTGCGGCGCGTCGCGATGCCCGGCGCGATCGGGCAGAGCGCGGTGGCCACGGCGCTCGGCGCGCTGCTCGCGCACGCGCTCGGCTGGAGCTGGTCCGCGGGGCTCGTGTTCGGGATGGCGCTGTCCGTCGCGAGCACCGTCGTGCTGATTCGCGTGCTGGCCGACAACAACGAGCTCCACACCGAAGCCGGCCACATCGCCGTCGGCTGGCTGGTGGTCGAGGACCTGTTCACCGTCCTCGTGCTGGTGCTGCTTCCCGCGCTCTTTGGCAGCCGCGAGCACGACACGCCGCTGTGGCTGGCGCTCGGGCTGACGGCGTTCAAGATGGCCGCGCTGGTGGCGTTCACGGTCGTCGTCGGCACGCGCGTGATCCCGTGGGTGCTGGACCACGTCGCGCGCGACGCGTTCGCGCGAGCTGTTCACGCTGACCGTGCTGGTGCTGGCGCTCGGCATCGCGCGTCGGCTCGGCGCTTGTCTTCGGCGTGTCGATGGCGCTCGGCGCGTTTCTCGCGGGCATGGTCGTCGGGCGATCGGAGTTCAGCCTGCGCGCCGCGTCCGAGGCGCTGCCGATGCGCGACGCCTTCGCCGTGCTGTTCTTCGTCTCGGTCGGCATGCTGTTCGATCCGGCGGCGCTGCTGCAGTCGCCGGGGCTCGTGCTCGGCGCGCTTGCGATCGTGCTGGTCGGCAAGCCGCTGGTCGCGTTCGTGATCGTGTGGGCGTTCGGTATCCGTTCAGGGCGGCCGTGACTGTCGCGGTGGCGCTCGCGCAGATCGGCGAGTTCTCGTTCATCCTGGCGACGATGGGCCGCGAGCTGGGCATCCTCACCACGGACGCCACCAACGCCCTCGTCGCCGCCTCGATCGTCTCGATCGTGCTCAACCCGCTGGTGTACCGGATGATTCGTCCGCTCGAGCGGTGGCTCGCCGCGCGGCCGGCGCTCTGGGCGTTCCTCAACCGCGAGCCGTCGGTGCCGTCGGAACTCGCAGACGTCCCGAAAGCCCCGGCTCGCCGATCCCGATCACCGCGCCGTCGTTATCGGCTACGGGCCGACCGGTCGCACGGTCGTGCGCCTGCTGCGCGACAACGGCATCGAGCCCACGGTCGTCGAGCTGAACATCGACGCCGTGCGCGAGCTGCGCGCCGAAGGCGTGGACGCCATCTACGGCGACGCGACGCGGCCGGACACGCTGGAAGCCGCAGGAGTGCCGACGGCGGGCAGCCTGATTCTCGGATCCGCGGGTATGGCCAACAGCGCGGAGGTGATCCGGACGGCGCGGTCGATCAATCGCGCGCTTCGCGTCCTGGCGCGCGCCGCCTACCTGCGCGATGTGCCGGCGCTCAAGGCCGCTGGCGCCGATCGCGTCTACGCCGGAGAAGGCGAGGTCGGCATCGCCTTCGTCGAAGACCTGCTCGACAGCCTCGGCGCGACTCCCGAACAAATCGATTGCGAGCGCGCGCGAGCCCGAGACGAGCTGTCCGCCCTGCCCGCGTGAATTGCGTCCGTGGAGTGCCGGGCCCTCACTCCATGACCGAGAGAATCGCCGCCGACAGGAACCCGAGGGTCGCGAGCAGTCCCACGATCTTGCCACCGTGCTCGAAGGCCTCCGGCATCATCACGTCGGAAAGCATGGTCAGTATCGCCCCCGCGGCGAACGCCTTGGCGTATCGCCCGTCGGCCGACGGGATCGACCCGACGATCGCGTAGCCCGCGGCCGCCGCGAGCGCCGACGCGATTACGAGGGTCACCCACATGTAGGCCACGTGCTTCACCGACCGGCCAGAGGCGACGAGCGAGCGCGTTCCCGCGACGCCTTCGGGGACGTTCGACACGAAGACCGCCGTCAGGAATGCGATGCTGACGGCGCCCCCCGTCGCGAGCCCCATGCCCAGAATCATCGATTCCGGAACGCCGTCGAGGAGCGTTCCGAGGAAAATCGCCGTGCCTGACCCCCCTCCGTCGCCCCCCGCGAGGCTCTTGCGCTCGGCTCCACCGCTCTCGTCGATCAGCCGGTCGGCGCCGAAGAACACGAGCGCACCCGCGGCAAACGCGACGATCATTCCCCGGCCGCCGCCGTGAACCAGCGACTCCGGCACCAGCTCGTACCCGATGCTCGAGATGAGGGCGCCCGACCCGAAACCCATGATTGCCCCCGTCAGGCGTTCGGACAGGGTCCAGCGCAGCGTCAGTCCAGCTCCGAGCAGCAGCGACGCTGCCGCAAGCCCACCCCATATCCCTGCGGAGATGACTCCACTCATCGTAGCCTCCCATCGGCTCCGAGCCCACCGTCGTTACGCGTCCTGCCGGCCCTCCAGATATGCCGCGACGAGTGCCGCCATCACCATCGTGGTGTAGACAACGCCGAACAGGCCCTCGAACAGGGCCAGGGCCCGCGCCAACGGCAGCGCCGGCGTCACGTCGCCATACCCGACCGTCAGCAACGTCACGAAACTCAGGGAGACGAGGTCCGCGAATGCCGTCTGGCCGCTGGCGAGGCGAACCGCGCCGGGCGCGCTGGCTTCGATGACGCCTTACACGATGGCGAAGCTCAGGCCGGCCATGATGTACGCGGCCAGCGCGCCGGCCAGTACGTCACCCGTGACGCACCGGCTCCTCAAGACGACACCCAGCGACCGAAATGTCGCATAGGCGGCGAACAGGGCCGTCATGAGCGGTCCAAGGTCGAGACCAGGGAACGAGAAGCCCCAGATTGACATGACGTTCGGCAGCGCCACCAGGCTCGCGAAGAGGATCACCGTCCGACGCCGATGGCTGTCTTCAGCAGCAACGAACACGGCGACCATCAGGAGCGTTGCGGCGGCGAGTTCGAGCAGGAACCGCGAATCTTGGCCCGCTCCCGGCCCCACTACCCAGAAGAGGAGTCCCAGCAGGAGGACCAGCACGGTCGCGAACCGGGCGCGCGGCAGCCCGATGCGGTCCGTCACGGTCTCTGTTGAAGGTCCGCGGGGCATGATTGTCAGAAGCCGTACCCCACCCTGATTACCACAGTCGGCCGGCTCGCATCCGGGTTGAAGACGTAGCCGGTGACCTCCGCGCGCTTGTAGGAAGAGCCGACGAGGAATCCGCGCTGGATGTCGAACGCGGTCTGATAAACCTTCGTGCGCTGGACCACCAGGCCGACGCGGCACCAGTCCGCTGGCGCCACGCCGAGCTCCGACCACGTGTACAGGAAGTTGTCTGCCGAGTCGCCGGCGTCGAACACGGTACTCCGTCTCGCTGGACAAATTGAGTGCCCGCCAGGCCAGGGACGCCTTGTAACCCGGCGCGACGCCGTTGGTGTTCCCGAAGACGGCGCCGACCATGGGCGTGAGCTCGAACGTGACCTGCGTGCCGACGCGGTACGTGTAGCCGACCCACGCGGACCCGGTGTCCGAGTCTTCGTAGCCGTAGCGCGCTTCGAGGTGCAACTGCCCGCGGTCGGCGCAGGATCGTCGGCTGCGCGCGTCGGTGCCCGGCGGATCGGAATAGAAGAAGCGCTGTCGAACGACCACTTCTTCGATTCCGCCTCCGTGTGGCAACCGGCCCGCGGTCGCGGACGTCCCGCCGGGCACCCCGCCCGGCGCGCACCCGCGCTCCCGCCCGCAAGGGTACGGCAATCGCGAGCAAGGTCGCCATGCGCATGCCGTTCAACCGCCCAACGCGATCGTGATGCCCACCAGCACCAGCCCGATCGCGACCATCGCGAGCCCGGTGCGACGGGGCGCAGTTGCCAGCGTCTTTCCGAGCCATGTCCGACGAAGTAGAGCATCACGATCGCGACGGCGTTCGAGATGCGGATGGATCGCTGCATGGGCTCGAAGAGAACGAACGGCACCACGACCGGCAACGTCGACACGAACACGAGCAGGAAGACGCCCAAGGCGCCGGCCCAGTCGCGCCGCCCAAGCGCCGCGGGGCGGTGCTCGGGCAGCTCGGGGAGCGCCACGAACTGATCCGAGCGCGCTCGAGCGCTGCCTCGACGAACGCATCCATCGGCTCGGGGAGCGCGCCGCGACGGCCTCGGACCTTTCCGGTGTCGCTGCTGGCGCGACGGCGCGCGCGATCGCAAGACCGCGTCCGCGCTCCATCAGGTCCCATCAAGTACATCACCGCGTCGACGATTCCCCAGGCGAGGTTGCAGCCGATGGCGCTGATCACGATCTCGCGGACATCTTCGCGACCGGAGTGGCCGCGCTGATCGAGCACGTGAACGAGAGCACCATGATCAGCCCGAACAGGATTTCGGACGTCGCGATCCATGGGATCGAGCACGCGCTTGGAGGACCTTACGGGACCATCGGGCATGAACGACCTCTGGAGGGATGTCGGTACGCGGGTTGCAGGGCCTGTAGCGTTCGATTGCCGCACGTGCGTTGAACAGCATACGCTCCCTGCCGAGGCTCTCGTCGAGCCTCGCGCGGCGCACGACCTCGAGCGCACCCGGGTTCAGCCCCACCAGCCATACCACGGCGCCGCGTTCCCTCACGCGCTGCTCGCCGTTGATGAGCACTTGAGCGCCGAGTACTCGATGTCGGGCACCCGGCTCATGTCGAGTGTGAGCACGCGCGGCCGGTGCTTCTCGATGAGCGCGCAGATCTGCTCGGCCACGTTGACGCGTCCACGATGCTGATGCGGCCCTCGGGCCGCGCGATGAGGAGCCCCTCGAACGTCTCGTCGTCGGGGTTCTCGGGCGAGACGGGGCGCAGCACGTCGGTGCCGCGCTTGCGCCCGATGGTCTTCACCCGCGGGTGGGCGCTCTGGAGCGCGAGCCCCACGAGCGAGAGCGACGATTGCGACCACGATGCCCTTCAACGTCCCGAACACCAGCACGCCGATGCGCCGCGACCGCCCAGCGGAACTCCATCGTGCGCACGCGGCGGATGGCGGGGAACTCGGCCAGCTGGATGAGGCCGACCGAGTAGACGATGACCACCGCGGCGAGGGTCGCTTGCGGCAGCAGCCCGAGCAGCGGCGCCAACAGCAGCATCGTGGCGGCCGCGTTGCCCGCGGTGACGAGCGATGCCGTCTGGACCGCCCGCCGGCGGCCCGCACGACCGCCGTCTGCGATGTCCCGCCGCCGGCCGGCATCGCGCCGAGCAGGCGCCTCCGAGTTGGCAACGCCCGTCGCGACCAGCTCCCGGTTCGCGTCGATCGGCGGATCGTCCTGGTCGGCGAACGCGCGCCCTGCGGCGATCGTCTCGGTGAAGCTCATGAGCGCGATTCCGATGGCGCCGGGCACGAGCGCTCGACGAGCCCGAATCCGGCAGCGTCAGCGACGGCAGCCCCCGCGGAATCGGCCGACGAGTCGCGACGCCGACGGTCCGAGCCCGAAGTACGCGAGGCCGCGATCCCGCCGGCGACGGCGACGAGCGGCGCCGGCGAGTGCGGGCAGAAGCGCTCGATGGCCATCAGCAGGACGAGTGCAGCGGCCACCACGAGCGTCAGGAGCGACGCCTGCGGCAGGTGATGCACGAGGCGACGATGTCCCCGAAGAACCCGTCCTTGTTGAAATGAATCCCGAAGAGCTTCGGCACCTGGTCGAGCACGATGACGAGACCGATGCCGGCCTTGAAGCCCGTCAGCACCGGCTCCGAGATGAAATTGGCGACGAAGCCCAGGCGCATCAGCCGCGCGATGCAGCAGCGCGACGCCGACGAATGCGAGCGTCGCCGTCGCGGGCACGAGCGGCGCCGGGTCGCCGTCGGGACGGCCTGCTCGAGCTGTGCGCCCGCCAGGATGGCGAGGGTGCGTCGTCGAGCTCACGCTGAGCACGCGCGACGTGCCGAGCAGCGCGTAGACGATCATCGGCACGAACGCGGTGTAGAGGCCGACCTCCACCGGCAGCCCGGCGACCGTGGCGTACGCCATGGCCTTCGGCAGCACGACCGCGGCCGCCGTGAGGCCGGCGACGACGTCGGCGGCCAGCCACGCCAGCCGTCCGGCAGATCACCGGTATCGGGCCGGATGAACCGCCGGTGGCCCGGCTTGATCGTCGCCAGCAGCTCCCGCCGCGTCTTGATCGCGAGCGGCCGCGGCTCGTGCAGCTTGCCCATCTTCGCCATCATCGCTCGGGCATCGCGTTGGCGAACATGAACAGCGGCCACGTGAACCCCGGGCCGTTCAGCTTGCGCAGCCGCCAGGCCCAGAGCCCCAGCGCGCCCGAGGCGCCACGCCGTCGGCGCCCACCAGCTGGCCTGGCCCGGACGCAGGTTCATCTTCCAGCACTTCATCATCAGCTGCCACTGCAGCGGCGACAGCTCGCGCGTCTCGGTGACGCCGCGCCTTCGCCATGCGCGTGTCGTGCAGCGGCGTGAAGATCGACGGGATGAAGAACGCGAACAGCCCGCGCCGCTCCACTTCCAGATCAGATCGATCGTGGCGCCTTCACGTCGTCGTCGGTTTCGCCCGGGCTGCCGATGATGAGCGTCATCGCCGGGAACCAGTTGTTGCGGTTGAGCATCTCGAGCCCGCGGACGATCAGGCTCGGCCACTCGTCGATCGGGAACGGCACGCCCTTGCTCGGCATGATCTGCTTGGCCAGCCGCACCGATCCGGTCTCGAGCCCGATGAGCGGCACGAGCGCCTTCTTCTTCGGGTGCGTGCTGAGCATCGGCAGGTGGATCGGGCTCTTGTCGAGCAGCAGCGCCGAGAGCCGCTCGATGAGCACCGGATCGACCACGGCCGGCGCGATCGTGGCGTGGCTCAGCACGTGCTGCTCGACGCCCGGCGTGTTCACGACGTCGCCGTACAGATCGAGCAGCGCCTCGCGATTCGGAAAATAGAACGGCGTGTCGGTGTGGACCTGGCCCCAGATGAACATGTCCTCGGTGGCGAGCGAGATCTGCCGGTTGCCGTCCCGCACGTTGGCGCGCACGGCCGACATGATCCGGTCCTTGGGCATGTCGATCTGCGGGTTCAGATCCGGCAGGCAGAACTGGCAGCGCCGGCCGCAGCCGGTCGTCATCTCGACGACGCCGAACGTCGTGCGCTTGTCGGGAAAGATGATCGCCTCGCGCGTCGTGCGGGTGCTTCGACGTCGACCTTGCGCGGCAGCGCTTCGCCGCGCAGCGCCCGATCGAACAGGTCGAACGTCTCGGCTCGGACTCGCTGCGCCCCTCGACCACGCAATCGACGCCGAGATCCTCCCAGGCGTTGGTCTGGCCGATCTGCCAGCCGCCGGATCCGCCGACGATGACCTTGAAGCGCTCGCGGTGCGGGCTGGCCTTGATCTGCCGCGAACATCTCGCGCGCATAGTGCGCGTTGATCGGCTCTTTCGCCGAGCCGAAGATCGACGTGTAGACGCCGGCCGCGAACGTCACGCCGATCGGGTTGTGCGTCGAGACGGCCACGACGCGCGTGTCCGGCCCGATGAACTCGTGCAGTCGGCCGGATAGCAGCAGACGATGTCGTCGGCGGGATATCGGCGCAGCAGCGACGCTTCGAGCACGCGCAGGCCCGCCGGCATGTAGCGCGCGGTGCCGTCGGCGTTGTATTCGACCTCACGCCACTGCCGGGTACTTGCGGTTCAGGATGCCTTCGAGCCAGATCGGCAGCGAGGCCATGCTCATCTGGATGAAGTAGCCGGCGTGGTCGATCGCTTCGGTGAGCGGAGCCGTCAGCACGATCCGGCGCCCACGACCGACTGCCCACCCTACTTGAACCAGCCGCGCCGGCGGAAGTACCACATTTGCCCCAGCACGACGACCGCCATCATGGAGAAGACGATCAAGTACCCGTACGGCAGCTGGGTCATCGGCATGCGCTCGAGGTTCATGCCGTAGATCCCCGCGATCAGCGTGGCGGGCAAGTAGATCGCGGAGAAACCGCGAGCACATTCAGTCGCCGGTTAGTCGATTCGTTCAGACAATGCATGTGGTACAGGCGGAGATCGCGGACGCGGCCCTCCACGTGGGCCAGGAGCTTCAGCGCCCGGTCCGCATCGGAGACCAAGTCGGCCAGCCGTTCGCGCGCGCTGTCGGACTGGGAGACGTGGGACCGACGGCGCTTGATCTCGATCACGCAGTAACTCTGGCCCTCCCACGCTGCCGATAGTTGCGCCACCCGGCGCTTCACAGCGAGCAGCGCCGCCGCCGGCACGTCGAGCGGGTGATCTTCGACCGCATCGGCGACTTCGTCGAGCGTCCGCCGGAGCGCCAGGTACTGCTCGCCTCCGTTGCTGACGACCGCCTCGAGGACGTCGACGAACAGCTCGGGCAGCGTCTGAGCGGGCGGGGCGGTGCACCACTCGGTGACGATCGTGTCGATCGCGGGCAGCGCCTCTTCTTCGGCTGTGACCAGCGTAGTCGGCGTGCACACCACCCGGAAGGGCGGGGTGGGCCGGTCCTCCTGTCCCACGACCGGCAGCACCGCGATCACGTCCGGTTCTCGACGACGACACGACTCCCGGCTCGTCGTCGTGCACGTCCTCGATCGACGCGTCGGGCAGTCCCAAGGCCATGAGCCCGGCCCGCAGATCCTGCGGCGACCCGACGATGCGGGCCCACTGGACGACGCCGCTGGCTGGCTCGCCCGGAGGCGCCACGGCCGAACCGACGGACCTCAACGTGCCACTGCTCGACAGCTCGTACACGTACGTCATTGCGGACCTGCATCTCCCGGTCGGTGCCGGAGGTGGAGTTCGACTACCTCGACCACTTCGAGGGCGAGGAAAGGTGATCTGGCCCTGTCGTCGGGCACCGAAGCCCAGAGGCAGGACGATGTCTCACTTGTCCTTCTTGGGACAGGCCAGTAGTCCCCGCGCGCTCGCATCTCCTCCTTGGTCTTCTCGGGGATGAGATCGACGGCGTTCGCGCTCTGGCGGCACCTCCCACCCGCCTCCGAGCGAGAGGTACACCCCGACGAGATTGACGTCCACGGCGCCCTGGACGGCGGCGAGCTGGTCCTGTTGGCCGACCAGGGCCCTGAGGGTGGAGACGACGGTGTTGTAGTCCACGGAGCCGTCCTGGTATTGCTCCGTCGCGATGTCGACGGCTCGTTGCGCCGCATCGGCCGCCTGCTGCAAGGCGGTCTGCTGCTGGAGAGACTTGAAGTACGCAATCAGGGCGAGTTCGACCTCGCCCTGCGCCTGGATCACGACCTGGCGGTAGTCCTCGATCGCCTGCTGCACGACCGCGTCCTGCAGCCGGACGTTCTCACGGATGCGTCCCCAGTTGAACAGGTTCCAGTGCACGAACCCGCCGAGCGTGTACGCGACGTTGTGCACGTTGAAGAGATCGAGGAAGTCCTGCCCTTCCTTGGCCGTCGAGACGACCGGCCCGATGGACCCCGTCAGCCCGAACGTCGGATAGAGGTCGCTGATCGCCACCCCGATCTGGGCGCTCTCCGCGGCGACGCGACGCTCGGCCACGCGGATGTCCGGCCGGCGGCGAATCAGGTCCTGCGGCATGCCGAGGGCGAGCAGGGGCGACACGGCCGGGACGGGTCTCGGCGGGCCCAGCCGCGGCGTCAGGTCCTGCGGAGGCTTGCCGAGGAGGAGGGCCAGCGAGACCTTCAATTGCGCCAGGGACTCTTCCAGGACGGTGATCGACGCCTCCGTGTTGTGGACGAGCGTCTGTCCCTGCTCGACGTCGAGCGAGCTGATGTCACCGGCCTGGAGTTTCGCCTCGCTGATGCGGACGCTCTCGGTCTGGTACATGAGGTTCTGCCTGGCGGCCGCCAGACGCTGCTCGGTGGTGCGGATGAAGAGGTAGGTCTGCGCCACCTGGCCGACGACCAGCACCACGACCCCGTCGTAGTTCGACAGCGTCGCATCGTAGGACGCCGACGCCGATTCGACCTGGCGGCGGATGCGGCCCCAGACATCGAGTGTCCAGTTGACGTTGAAGTTCGCGCTGTACGATCCGAGGGCGCCACTCGTGACTCCGGGATCCACGACCGCCGCGCTTCCCCCGAGGTACTGCTGCTGCGGAAGGCGCAGGTTCGCCACGATCAACAGTTGCTGGCGCGACTGCAGTACCCGCAGGGCGGCAGAACGGAGGGTCAGGTTGTCGGCGAGCGCCTCGTCGACGAGCTGGTCGAGCACCGGATCCTTGAACGCGTCCTTCCACCAGAGGGGCACGACGGGCGAGGTCGCGGCCAGCTTCGGGTCTTCGAACTCCAGCCAGCGGGGCGAGACGTTGGCCGTGGCGGGCCGATAGTTCGGTCCGACGGTCGCGCACCCGGAGGTGAGGCACCCGAGTGCGGCAACGAGGCTGACGAACCGGTTCACGCGCTTCACTGCGGTACCCTCACTGGGTTCGAGACCCGGCGTTCCCGTCCTGGCTGCCGGACGCGCCGCTCTTGCTGACCAGCACCGAACAGGTCGTGCCCACGCGCAACTGGACGTCCTTCGGCACGTCGGTCAGGTGGACGCGCACGGGAATCCGCTGCGCCAGCCGGATCCACTCGAACGTCGCGCTGACCTTCGGCAGGAGATCGACCCCGGTGCTCCCGTCCTGCTGCGAGATGCCCCAGCCGACGCTGTCCACGACGCCCGCCAGTGGCCGTTCCGGGTAGGACATGAGCGTGACGACCGCGCGCTCGCCCGCGTGGATGCCCCCGACCTGGTTCTCCTTGAAGAAGCCGTCCACCCAGTAGCTGGCCGTGTCGACGAGCGCCAGGGTCGGCTGGTTGGCCACGACATGACTCCCGAGCCGCAGGCGCAGATTGGCGATGTACCCGTCGGTCGGCGCGTGCATCTTGGTGAACTCGAGGTTCAGCTCCGCTTGCCGGACGCCGGCGAGCGCGAGCCGGAGCTGCGGATTCGCATCGCCCAGGGCGCCGAGCTTGGCCTGCGCCTCGGCCAGCGCCGCCTGGGACTGGAGCAGTTTCGCCTCGGCCTGGCTGATCGCCGCCTCCGCCGTCTTCTTCTCCTCCAGGGAGACGTCGTACATCGCCTGGGCGCGTTCCACGGCTTTCTGCGAGGTGGCCTTCTTGGGCAGCATGTCCTGCTGCCGCTCCAACTCGGCCTTGTTCCTGGCGATGACCGCCGTGAGCTGCGCCTTCATGTCCTCGGCCTGGGAGATCGATCCGCGCGCCACGTCGATGCCCGCCCGGGCGGATTCGACCTGCTTCACGGACGCCTGGATGTTCCCGCCGGTCTGGTCGAGCTGTGCGCGCGCCTGGTCGAGGCTCGCCTGGTACGTGCGGGGATCGATCTCGAGCAGCAGGTCGCCGGCGTGCACGAACTGGTTGTCGCGGATCGGCAGCGTGACGATCGGCCCCGACACCCGCGGCACGATCTGGATCACGTTGGCCTGCACCATGCCGTCACGCGTCCAGGGGTTCTCGAGGTACACGCGCCACCTGTGGACGCCGACCGCAATCGCGGCAAGGACGATCGCGCCAGTCACCAAGTACCTGATGATCGGTTTCATGGCGTCGGAGGCTCCTGATTAGAAGGGAACGAGCACGTAGCCCACCGCGACCGTGTACAGCACGGTCAACGCGACGAAGACGAGCGGTGGATAGAAGAAGTAGCGGGACAATCGGTAGCGATTCAGCAGACGCGCCGTCAGGATGGCCAGCAACACGCCGAGCATCGCCGCCACCAGCATGGGCGGCAGGTACACGCCGCCGACGGTCAGCTCACGGGGAACGCCCGTCATGAGAACCACTCCTCCCGCCATTGGGACCAGTTGATGGACTGCGCGACGCCGGCGTACGCGAGGGCCGCCTCCGACACGCCTCGGTAGCCGCCGAGCAGCCGGAAGAACTGCTCGCCTGCGTCTGCGCCCAATCGCGGCCGCCCGTGTTCACGACCGCCGCGAGGCGGATCTCCAGCTGGGCCAGCTGCCTCTCCAGCCGCTGCTCGAGCGAGGCGACAGGCTCGGCCTCGGGGTGACGCGCCCACCTGCCGAAGACGACCTCGAGACCCGCGTGCCAGGTCGCGAGCTCGTCCCGCAGTTCCCGGGCGAGGGCCGCGTCCCGGGCAGGTCCGCCCGCGTCCATGAGCTGCTCGAGGCGGTGGACCAGGGCCTGCAGGCTGACGACCAGGGCCCGGATGTGGTCGGGCGTCGTGTCGGGACACTGCGTGCGGTCGATGGCCGTGCCCCACGCCGCGAGCTTCGCCGGCATCGACTGCAGCCGACGCTGGTGGAACGCGATGCTCCACCGGTCGATGAGCGACACGCGGGAGGCGTCGGCGCCGGTGCGCGACATCAGGAACTCGGCGCTGCGGAAGAAGCGGTCCAGCATCCGCAGCATGGCCTTCTCGGGGCGCGGCGATCCCAGCATGTAGGACATCACGAACAGGAACGTGAAGGCCATCACGAGGAAGAGGAAGACGTTGACCATCGCGTAGAAGCTGTAGACCTGCTGGTTCTGAATCTGCAGCATGTTCAGGATGGCCATGTTGCAGAACAACCGCGCCATGCCCGTGAAGAAATAGTGGACCACGAACATGCACAGGAACAGCAGCGTCCAAGCCCGAGGAAGCTGGACAGCTGCGGCATGACGAGGACGTAGATCGCCAGGCAGATCGCGGAGGTCACCGCGACCGGCGCGATGAACTTGCTCGCCCGCGCGTGCGGGCGCCCGCGACGAGCAGCGCGATGGTGCCCGACACCTGGAACCAGGCCGAATGGCCCGGCGGGTCGAACAGGATCCAGATGAGGAAGCCGACGCCCGTGGTCGCCGCCACGAACGTGGCCGCCCGCACGTGATCCCAGTCGGGCACGGGCAGCCACGTCGAACGGCGCGCGTGCCCGGTGACCGGCACCGCGCGCGCCGCCTCACGGCCGACGGCATCGCCGGCCAGTTCGCCGGCGCAGGCGACCATGCCGCTGTCAGTTCGCCGATGCGCTCCATCTCCGCGTGCGCGACTTCCACCGCGGCGCGATCGAAGGCGGACAACTGCTGCAGCGCCGACGGATCGACTTCGAGCCTCGCCGGTGGTGCGGGCGCCTCCGTCGAACGGCCGGCGAGCAGTTCGGCGAGCGCGGAGAAGTTCGCGTCGAGTGCCGCGAAATAGGCCGGCAGCCCCGGGAGCACCGCGCGCAGGTCGATGCGGGCGAACTCGGCGACGCCGGACTCCACGTCCTGCGTTTCCAGCCAGTCTGTCGACAGGGCCTGGAACCGCTCCCAGGTGTGGCGTACCTCGCTCACCTCGTAGCTCTCCGAGCCTTCGGCGGTCAGCGCCCTCGCGAACTGCGCAAGGCGTTGCACGACCTTGCCCTGCAGGTCCGGAAAGTTCGCCTCTGGCTTCCGTTCACCGACCAGCGTGTAGCGACCGAGGCGGGAGACGTCCCAGAGTGCTGACGCCAGGGCCGCACTCGGACCGCCTGATCGCCCCGAGGTTCGTTTATGGCCACAGGAAGATGGAGATGGGGGTGTAGACGACCACACCCATCACTATTTCGACGGTGCGAAACCGCGCTCTCGAACATCTTCTCCGACGAATTCACGTCGGACAGGAGGATGATCAGGCACACGTAGCACGCCATCGTCCACACGTAGGAGTCCTAAGGCAGGCTGACCATCAGGTAGCTGGTGACGAAAGGCCCCGGGGCACGCGTCGAACAGGAACAGCCAGCGCTCCTGCAGCGCAAGTTCCTGGATGACGAGGGCGGCGATGCACCCGGGGATGGTGCCGACCACCCGCAGGGTGCCCCTGCGATCGCCTCACCCGCGGTGGGCAGCGCGATGACGGCCACAAGGCCCAGCCCGCCCAGTTGCAGGTTCATCCAGCCGAGTTGCATGGCGATGCCGAAGCCCCGCGGCGAACGCGAGGCCCGCCTTGATGGCTTCCTTGACGTTGGTGCCCTTCCTCATGGTCAGTTGGAGTGACTCAGACCCAACTCGCGCTCGAGGAGGGTCGTTCATGTGTAGTCAGACAGGCGATGGCGAGGCCAAGTCCGCCATGGAGCAGTGCGCCGGCTACCTGTGCGGCGGCGCTTGACGTGCAGTTGGGCGAGCGAGCGCACGAGCGACGCGTTGACGGAGGCCACCTCTTCGTCGGACATCTTCTCGCGCAGACGGGCGGCCGCGCGCTGCCGCGCCTCCTCGACCTTGGCCTCGTCGATGTCCTCGCCGCCACCGCCATGTCGGTCACGATCGCGACGCGTCGGCCGCGATGTCCACGAGCCCCTCGCCCACCGCGAGGAACCGTCCTGCCCGCCCTTGCTCGACGATGATCTCGCCCGGCACCATCTGCGTGATGAGCGGCACGTGATGCGGATAGATGCCGATCTGGCCCTCGACGGACGGCAGCGTGACCATCACGACGTCTTCGGAGTACATCGTCCCTCGGGCGTGACGATCTCGCAGTCTCAGCGTGTCGGCCATGGATCGGTCTCGTTCGTCAGCCCTGCGCGACTTCCTCGATGCCGCCCTTCATGTAGAAGTCGCCCTCCGGCACTCGTCGTGCTTGCCGTCGAGGATCTCCTTGAAGCCGCGCACGGTGTCGGCGACCTGCACCTGCCTGCCTTCGCGTCCGGTGAACACCTGCGCGACGCTGAACGGCTGGCTGAGGAACCGCTGAATCTCGCGCGCGCGGTACACCGTCAGCTTGTCCTCGGGCGACAGCTCGTCCATGCCGAGGATCGCGATGATGTCCTGCAGGTCCTTGAAGCGCTGGAGCACCTTCTGCACGCCGCGCGCGACGTCGTAGTGCTCCTGGCCGACGATCTCCGGCGCGAGCGCGCGCGAGGTCGACGCCAGCGGATCGACGGCCGGATAGATGCCGAGCTCCGCGATCGCGCGCTCGAGCACGATCGTCGCGTCCAGGTGCGCGAAGGTCGTCGCCGGCGCCGGATCGGTCAGGTCGTCGGCCGGCACGTACACGGCCTGGAACGACGTGATCGATCCCTTCTTCGTGGACGTGATGCGCTCCTGCAGCACGCCCATCTCGGCGGCCAGCGTCGGCTGATAGCCGACGGCGCTCGCCGTTCGGCCGAGCAGCGCCGACACTTCGGAGCCGGCCTGCGAGAACCGGAAGATGTTGTCGATGAAGAGCAGCACGTCCTGGTTCTTTTCGTCGCGGAAGTACTCGGTGATCGCGAGGCCCGGCGAGCGCGACCCGCAGCCGCGCGCCGGGCGGCTCGTTCATCTGGCCGTAGACCAGCGCGATCTTCGACGCGCTGAGGTCCTTCTGCGTTGATGACGCCGGCCTCGGTCATCTCGTGGTACAGGTCGTTGCCTTCGCGCGTCCGCTCGCCGACGCCGGCAAACACCGACACGCCGCCGTGGAGCTTGGCGATGTTGTTGATCAGCTCCATGATGACGACGGTCTTGCCGACGCCGGCGCCGCCGAACGCGCCGACCTTGCCGCCCTTGAGGAACGGGCAGATCAGGTCGATGACCTTGATGCCGGTCGCGAGCACTTCCGGCGACGTCGACTGATCCGCGAGCGGCGGCGGCTGGCCGGTGGATCGGGTAGTGCTTCTCGGCCTTCGACCGGCCCGCGCTCGTCGACCGGGCTGCCCGGTCACGTCGAAGACGCGGCCCATCACGCCCGTCGCCGACCGGCATGGAGATCGGCCCGCCGCGTGTCCTGACCGCGTAGCCGCGCTTGAGGCCTTCGGTGCCGGACATCGAGATCGTCCGCACCCGGCGGTCGCCGAGATGCTGCTGCACCTCGAGCGTCAGCTGGACGGCTTCGTCCTGGACCGTGTATCGACCGTCAGCGCGTTGTAGATCGCCGGCAGGGCGTCGGGGAACTCGACGTCCACGACCGGACCGGAGACCTGGACGATCCTGCCGTGTTCATGATCAAACCTGGTTGCGGCTCGCGCGCCGGCGTCCGCCTACTGCGCCTGGCCGCCGGCGATCTCCAGCAGTTCCTGCGTGATGTTGCCCTGCCGCAGCTTGTTGTATTCGAGCGTCAGGTCCTCGATCAGCTCCTCGGCGCTGTCGGTCGCGTTCTTCATCGACACCATGCGCGCGCTCTGCTCGCTCGCCTTGGCGTTGAGCAGCACGACGTACAGGAAGATGTTGAGTAGTGCCCGAGCAGATAGCCGATCAGGTCGGCGCTCGGCTCGAACAGAGACTCGGCGGTGTCGGCGGCGAGCCGCCTCCTGACGTTCATGCCCGGGATCTGCATGCCCGTGATGGCGCCGACCGGCAGGAACTCGAGCGCGACCGGCTGCTGCGTCAGCGTGTTGACGAATCGCGTCGCGACGACTCGCACCGCGTCCACCTCGCCTCTTCAGGAACAGATCGCGCGCGAGCGCGGCGATCGCGCGGGCCTCGGCGAACCGCGGCGTGTCGCCGTAGGGGAACTCGGCGACGAGCTGCCGCCGCGTCCGCGCGACGAACTGCGCCGCCTTGCGGCCGGCGGTGATGAACACCGTCGAGGCCGGGTCGTATGCGCCGCCAGAGCGGAACACGTTGCGTGTTGAGCGCGCCGCACAGGCCCTTGTCGGAGCCGACGAGGATGACGGCGCGCCTGCGGACCTCGCGCATCTCGAGCAGCGGGTGCGTGAAGTCGATCGGCCGCGTCGTCGCCAGGCGCTGGATGCGGTAGAGCAGCCGCGCGAACGGACGCGCGCGATCGCCGCCTGCTGCGCCTTGCGCATCTTCGAGGCCGCCACCATCTGCATCGCCCTGGTGATCTGCGCGGTGCTGCTGATCGACCGGATGCGGCGGCGGATGTCGCGGGGCTGGCCATGGCTGCGCATCCGAGCCGTCACGTCGCGTGCGACTACTTCCAGCCCTGCTTGAACTCGTCCGCCGCCGCCTTCAGCTCGGCCGTCAGCGCGTCGCCCAGCGCCTTCTCGGCGGCGATGCGCTTCGAGCAGCTCGGCCTTGCGCGCGTCAGGAACTCGGTCAGCTCGGCCTGGAACTCCTTGACCCGCTCGACCGGCACGTTGTCCACGTAGCCGTTCTGCACCGCCCAGAGCACCGCCACCTGCACCTCGACCGGCATCGGGCTGTGCTGCGGCTGCTTGAACATCTCGACGATCCGCTTGCCGCGGTCGATCTTGGCCTGCGTCGCGGCGTCGAGCTCCGATCCGAACTGCGCGAACGCCGCCAGCTCGCGGAACTGCGCGAGGTCGCCCTTCAGCCGGCCGGCCACCTGCTTCATCGCCTTGAGCTGCGCCGCCGAGCCGACGCGCGACACCGAGAGGCCGACCGAGATGGCCGGCCGCATGCCCTGATAGAACAGGTCCGTCTCGAGGTAGATCTGGCCGTCGGTGATCGAGATGACGTTGGTCGGGATGTAGGCGGAGACGTCGCCGGCCTGCGTCTCGATGATCGGCAGCGCCGTCAGCGAGCCGTTGCCGTACTTCTCGCCGACGCGCGCGGCGCGCTCGAGCAGCCGGCTGTGGAGATAGAACACATCGCCGGGATACGCTTCGCGGCCCGACGGCCGCTTCAGCACGAGCGACACCTGCCGATAGGCGACCGCGTGCTTCGACAGATCGTCGTAGACGATCAGCGCGTCCATGCCGTTGTCCATGAACCACTCGCCCATCGCCGCGCCGGCAAACGGCGCGAGGTACTGGCTGGTCGCCGAGTCGGCGGCGGGCGCGGCCAGCACGATCGTGTACGGCATCGCGCCGGCCTCCTCGAGGACGCGCGATGAGCCGCGCGATCGTCGACTGCTTCTGGCCGATCGCGACGTAGATGCAGTAGAGCGGCCGGTAGTCCGTGTCGCCGGCCGCCTCGGCCGCGCTGTTCAGCCGCGCCTGGCTGATGATCGTGTCGATGCAGATCGTCGTCTTGCCGGTCGAGCGATCGCCGATGATCAGCTCGCGCTGCCCGCGGCCGATCGGGATCATCGCGTCGATCGCCATGATGCCGGTCTGCACCGGCTGGCTGACCGGCTCGCCGCCGCATGATCCCGGGCGCGATCTTCTCGACCGGATACGCCGCGTCGCTCGCGATCGGGCCCTTGCCGTCGAGCGGCTCGCCGAGCGTGTTGACGACGCGGCCGAGCAGCCCTTTGCCGACCGGCACCTGCAGCAGCTTGCCGGTCCCGCGGACTTCGTCGCCCTCCTCGAGCCGCGTGTAGTCGCCGAGGACGATGACGCCCACTTCGGTCTCGTCGAGGTTCAGCGCGAGGCCGGTGACGCCGTGGCCGAGGTCGAGCATCTCGTTCAGCATCACGTCGCCCAGCCCTTCGACGCGGGCGACGCCGTCGCCGATTTCGCGGATGACGCCGACGCTCTGCCAGGTGAGGTCGGCCTTGGCGCCCGCGATCTGCGCTTCGATTTCCTGTACCAGATCGGCCATGTCTGATTCACCTCACCGTGCGAAGGTCCCGATCGGTCACAGGCACGCCTCGATGCGCGGCCAGCCGGGCCTGGACGCTGCCGTCGTAGACCTCGCTGCCCACCTTGATGCGCATGCCGCCGATCAGCGCGGGATCGTCGACGAATGACGTGTCGATGCCGGGCCCGTAGAGTGCGTCGACGCCGGCCGCGACGTCGGCGCGAATCGTCGGGCAGCGGCGCCGCGCTCGCGACGCGCGCGGTGTGCCGCTGCGCGGTCGAGCCGGACGAGGCGCTGGAAGTGCGCGAGGATGCGACGCCGCCCCGGCGCCCCGACGCGATCACCCGTGCACGACGACGCGGACGCGGCGCGTCGTCGAGCAGCCCTCGACGAGGCACAGCCGGAAGAGCTGCCTCGCCGCGCGCGCTCGTCGTCTGCTCGGTCATCGTCATGCTCTCCGCCCGGCCGTCAGGTTCGATCGACAGCTGCTGTGCGGTTTCCTCCGCCAGGCGCCGCTGGTCGTCGGCGGTCAGAATCTTGCCGGTCACGGCGGCGGTCGTCCGCAGGACCAGGCGGCCGATGTCGCGCCTGAGCTCGGCCATCATGCGCACGCGCTCCTGCGCGGCGGCTTCGCGCGCGCCTGGCGATGATCTGCTCGCGCGGCGGCGCGCGCCTGCTGCGTTTCCTCGGCCTGAGGCGCGCCGCCGCCGCGCGCGCGTCGTCGATCAGCGCTGGCCTCGCGCGTGGCCGCCGCGAGCACGTCCTGACGCTGCGCCTCGGTCTTCGCCAGCTCGGCGTTGATCTTCGCGGCGTTCGCCAGGCCCTGCGCGATCTGCTGCGCGCCGCTGCTCGAGCATCTGCAGCACGGGCCGGTACGCGAGCCAGTAGAGCACGCGCAGACGATGCTGAAGCTGACGTCTGCGCGAGCAGGTGCGGCCAGTCGACGCCGAACGTGTGGGCGATCTGTTCGACCTGGTCCCCGCCCTCCGGCTGCGCCAGCAGGAACACAGCACACATGGATGACGCTCCCTGGCCGATCCTCTACCGGACCAGGAACAGCGTGTAGAAGACGATGGCTTCGGCGAACGCGATGGCCAGGATCGACTGCACCATCACCTTCGTGGAGGCGCCGGGATTTCGTCCCACCGCCTCCGACGCCTTCATGCCGATGATGCCGACGGCGATTGCCGCGCCGAGCGCCGCCAGCGCGACGTGCATGTTGCCGTCATGTCTTCAGTCCTTTCTTTCGCCGACGTCATCGACGGCTCTCTCGCGTGCACACCATCTGCGCGCGTCTCGCCGTGCCAGGGCTCCGCCGCTGCTGGCGAGCTTCCTCGTGCTGGCAGATCAGCAGCGTGAAGACGGCGGTCAGCAGCATGAACACCAGCGCCTGCACCAAGCCGACCAGCAGCTCCAGGAAGTAGAACGGGATCTGCACCAGCCAGCCGATGTCCGGCATCTGCGCCATCGTCTCCAGCATGTTCTCGCCGGCGAAGATGTTGCCGTAGAGCCGGAAGCTCAGTGACACGGGCCGGAAGAGGATCGAGATGACCTCGAGGCAGCCGCGCGCGAAGAACACGACGACGAGCAGCACCTGCAGCGCGCCGGTGCTCTCGCCCTTCGGCGCGAACAGCTCCTTCAGGAACCCGACCGGCCCGACTTCGTGCATGCCCCAGACGATCCAGCAGGCGAAGAACACCAGCGCCATCGCCAGCGTCAGGTTGACGTCGGCGTTGGCGCCGCGAAACAGCGGCTCGCTCGAGCCCGAAGCCGTGCGCGGTCTGATGGCCCCAGCCGATCGACCCGACGCCGGGGATCAGACCGAACCAGTTCGCCGCCAGGATGAAGATGAAGATCGTGCGCGAAGAACCAGAACGTCCGCTCGACCAGATGGGGGCCGATGATGCCTTCGAGAAACTTGTAGAGGCTCTCGATCAGCCACTCGAGCAAGTTCTGCGCGCCGTCCGGGACCTCGTTCATGCGCCGCGTCGCGACGCGGGCGAAGACGATCAGCCCGACCGCCACGATCCAGGTCACGACCATGGAGTTGGTGATCGGAAAGCCGAAGGGCCGGGCGATTTCCACGGCGCTCTGCGACAGGCCGTGTTCGGCTGCGTCGGCGACGCCGGCCGCCAGCGCGACGCTGCCGCTCGCCAGCGCCGGGCAGGCCCGCGACCATGACGCCCGATCGCGCCGCCCTTGCCCTGGCCATGTGCCGGGCGCGGCGCATTGCGCGCCACCGTCGGGGCTCATCCTCGAGATCGGCATGGAAAGCTCTCGGGGCTAGTGCGACCCCGGACACGCTTCGAGCACGGCCTGTGCGCCATCAGCGCGCCGATCTCCGCCCTCGTGGCCGGTTCTCTGCCCCACTCTGCCGATTCCGCCGGAAAGACCGGCGGGCCCGCGTTCTGCCCGACGCAGCGCGATGACCGGTGCACCCGAGGCCTCCGGTATTTCGGGGGCTCCGCCATGCCGGAGCGCTGGACGGGGAGCGACGGGCTCGCGCCTTTCGAACGAGTGCGGCCAGATTCACGCTCGTCCGGTCCACGCGAGCCGGCTGCGGGCGCGCCCGCGGCGGCACGAGCGTCGCAATGTCAAGGTGGTCGCGGGTCTGGCGACCATCGGCATCGCCAGCAGCCCGCACCCGGCGGAACGCGATGAAGAACAAAAAATACATGAAGGAACTGCGGAAGCTGCAGGTGGAGCTGTGCCACCTGCAGCGCTGGGTCAAGGAGAAGGGCCTGCGCGTCATCATCGTGTTCGAAGGACGCGACGGCGCCGGCAAGGGCGGCACGATCAAGGCGATCACCGAGCGGGTCAGCCCGCGCGTGTTCCGGGTCGTGGCGCTGCCGGCGCCGTCCGACCGCGAGAAGTCGCAGATGTACATCCAGCGCTACATGCAGCACTTCCCGCCGCCGGCGAAGTGGTCATCTTCGACCGGAGCTGGTACAACCGCGCCGGCGTCGAGCACGTCATGGGGTTCTGCACGGAAGAGCAGTACGAGCGGTTTCTCGAGCTCTGCCCGGTCGATCGAGAAATTCATCGTCGACGGCGGCATCATCCTGATCAAGCTTGGCTGGAAGTCGAGCAACGAGGAACAGAAGCGCCGGTTCGAGGCCCGCATCAGGATCCGTTGCGGCAGTGGAAGCTGAGCCCGATGGACCTGCCGTCACGCGAGCAGTGGTACGACTATTCGAGGGCGCGGGATCGGATGCTCAAGGCCACCGACACGAAGCGGCGCCCTGGTCATCTCCGTCCGACGACAAGAAGCGCGCGCGTCTGAACGCCATCGCCCATATCCTGTCGCAGATCCCTACAAGAAGCTGCCCGCGCCGAAGTCGAGCTGCCCGAGCGGGCGACGAAGGGCGCCTACGATGACGAGAAGACGATCAAGCGACGGCGGTTCGTGAAGGAACGCTACTGAGGGCACACGGTGTGCGAGGCGCTACGTACTTCACCTGACGTGGACAGGCCACTCGTGCACCGCGGACGGGGCCACCCTCAGCTCATGGACTTCTTGCCACCCAAGAGCCCATGTCGCGACGACTCGCCGCGCGCTTCGTGCTGCCGGTCGCGCCTCGCGATGCCCAGCTTGCTCATCCGGCTCTCGAGGGTCGTGGGCTTGATGCCGAGCAGGTCGGCGGCGCCGCCGCGTGCCGCGGATCCGCCACCCGGTCGAGTCGAGCACCGACCGGATGTGATCGGCCTCGACGTCCACGATCCTCAGTGCTCTTGCGCGCGTCAGGACGCGGTCGGGCGTGGCGGCTCGATCACCAGACGTGGTCCCTTGGAGACGATCAGCGCGCGTTCCACCACGTTCCTCAGCTCGCGTACGTTGCCCGGCCACGGGTACGGTCCTGGAGCGCGGCCAGACTCTCCTTCGAAATGAGTCTCGACGCGTTTCCGGAACGCCTCGGCGTATTCCCTCGACGAACGCCCAGACGAGCGCCGGGATGTCCTCGAGCCGCTCCCGCAGCGGCGGAACCCGGATCGGGAACACCTTCAGCCGGTAGTACAGTCCTCGCGAAACGCACGACCGGCGACCTCGCTCTCGAGGTTCTCGTTGGTCGCGGCCACGATCCGGACGTTGACCTGGTTCGGATGGCCGCTTCCCAATCGGTCGATCGACGCGCTCCTGCAGGACGCGCAGCATCTTGGCCTGCAGTGTCGAGCGGCAGCTCGCCGATCTCGTCGAGGAACATCGTCGCGCCGTGCGCCATTTCGAACCACCCGTCTTCCGCCCGGCGCCCCGGTATAGGCGCCCCGCTTGTGACCGAACAGCTCGCTTTCGATGAGCGCCGACGGAATCGCGCACACAGTTGACAACGATCATCGGCCGTCCGCGGCGCGCGCTCGCCTGGTGCAAGCGCCCGCGCGAAGACTTCCTTGCCGGTGCCGGTCTCGCCCGTCAGCAGCACGGTGGCATCCGTGGCGGCGACCGCCTCGATCTGCTCGAGCACGCGCCACGTCGGCAGGGCTCTCGGCCACGACCGACCACGACGCGCGGCCCCTGCGCGGCGCGACCTCGCGCCGTAGTTCCACTTCCTCGATCGCGAGCTGCTCTTTCAGCTTCTGGACCTCGAGGTGCGCCTCTTCGATCGTTTCGCGCGCCCGCTTGCGAGCCAGGCTATTCGAGAAGACTGCGGCAATCAGCGGCAGCCGCTCGAGGAAGTACACGGCTCCATCAGCGTTCGCCGGAGCAGCATGGTAAACGTGAGCAGGCCGACGAGCTCTCCATGGAGGATCAACGGGATGGCAACCCCCGACTTCGCACCGAAACGCCGGCACGCCTTCGCGATCCGAGGCCGGGAGGTCCTCCACGCGATCGAACAACACGATCTCGCCCGCCCTCAGGCGTGCCATTGCCCAGGGAAAGTGTTCGGCGGCAGAGAACCGCGAGCGGTCGGGGCGGCGACGGGGAGTCGCTCGACCACACGACGAGGTACTTGAAGTCGTCGCCGTCGCGTTGCCATATGGCGCTGCGCTCGAATCCGAGCAGCATCGCCAGCCGTCGCTGGCTCTCGACGATCTGCTCGTCCACGGGGCTGTCCGAGGCGCTGACGAAACCAGCGACGATCTCCGCCACCACCCGTTCGAAGGCGTTGCGGTCCACCAGTCACCCGTTGCAGCGTCTGCCGCTCGGTCGCGTCTACGACCGCACCCAGGACCACGGGTTGTCCTTGGAGCTTGGCCCGCAACAGCCGGACGTCGATCGGGAATCCAGTGCCGTCCCGGCGCCGGCCGCGCAGCACCAGCGACGGCGCCGTGTTGCCAGGCGCCTGCTCGTTCCGGAGCGGCGCGACACCTGCCGAGTGGCTGCTCTCAAGGATCTCAGGCACCAGCGCGTCGAGGGCTGTGCCACGCAGTTCGCCGGGCGCGTAGCCGAACATCTGTTCGAACATCGGGTTGGCGAACAGGATCGCGCCCTGTGGATCGAACACCAGGAGGCCGGACGGGGCCGCCGACGCCGCCAGTTCGAGCAGGTCGGACATCGTCATGCGGCGTCGATTATACGAACCGCCGTGGCGGCAGTCTCGGAAATGTCGGAGGCGCTCCGAACTGGCCGAGAACGGGCGAAGCCCGGTGTCAGATGGAATCAATCCATGGGAGGCTGCAACATTAGCCTCTTCAACGAGTTACACGCGATTACCCCTCTCCAGCCACCGGTGGCACCTTCGGTGCTCCGATCTCGGGAGGGGTATCGGACATGAGGCTCCGACGACAACGCCACGAGAGGGACCCGATGACCGTATCAGGCGCCAAGATGACCGTGCACTTGGTCGCGTCGGTTGGCCAGGCCGGCCCAATCACCAGAGCCCTGCAGCAACTGATGATCGCTGCGAGCACCAGTCCGGGGTGCGTCGGCTGCTCAATCTCGATCAACATGAGCGCGCCGATCGACGTGTGCTACATCGAGCGCTGGGAGTCGGAAGATGTGCTCCGCCCCGTGCTGCGCTCCGAACGGTTCACGAGGTTGGCCTCGCTGATGGAGCAGTCGACGGTCGCCCCGCAGATCGAGTTCCAGCTGCCGACCGGGCCGAGGGGCCTGGACTACGTCGTGGAAGTGAGGTCCTCCAAAGCAGGCTAGCGCGCTCGGGACGACCCCTTTCTGCCCTGCTCTCCGCGAGGCGCGTGCAGTGTGCCTGCGGCTCAAACCAACTCGGGCGCCTCGCGTGGAAGGTTGCTGATCCTTCGCACGTAAATATCCATCCCCGGCATCGCGCTCAGGCCGTGCGCAAAAATGCTGGCCAGCACCGTCAACTTCACCGCGAGCTGGATGGTGGGTTCGCCGGGCTGCTGCGCTTCCTGTTCCAGGTAAACCAGTCCCAGCACGATGGACGCGAGACCGCGCGGGCCGAACCAGCCGATGAACAGCACGGTGGCCAGGCACAATCGGGTGCCGATGAGCGCGATGGCGACTGGCAACATGCGCACGACGGTGAGGCTCAACACCGCGTAGAGCGCGTGCCGCACGCTGAACTGCGCCATCGCATGCGTCACGAACAGGCCGAACATAAAAAAGACGGCAAGGTTGAACAGCTGACCCCATTCCTCGGTGAATTCGACGCTGTGTTTGGCGGCGTCCTTGAAGCCGGGCTGCACCGCCAGGCCAGCCACGAACGCCGCGATGAACGCGCTCGCGCCGGCAGCGTCTGCTGCCAGGAGGCACAGTAGCGGCAGCGCCACCACGCCGAGTTGCCGCCACGAATCCGCCAGCCACTCCCGGCGCTGCGCCACGCCCAGCAACCAGCCGCCCACGCCGCCAAGGCCCGCGCCGGCGAGTACACCGTAACCGAGTTGTTCGCCGATGAACCGTGTCAGGCTGGCGGCCTCGCCCGTTGCGCCACCGACGGCCAGCGCGATGAAGAACAGCAGGAACGGCACGGACAACCCGTCGTTGAGCCCGGCTTCCACATTCAGGGCCTGACGGATTTTCATTGGCACGCGCGGGCTACTTACGATGACCTGGCCCAGCCCGGCGTCGGTCGGCGCGAGAATCGCACCCAGAATTCCGGCTTCCCAAACCGAAAGGTTCGGAAAAACGAGGCGGGCGGCGAGCGCGCCCAGCAGAATGGTGAGCAACAGGCCCGTACTCAAAAGCCGGGCGGGCAGGGCGCGGATGTCTTTCAACACGCGCAGGTCGGTACGGCTGGCGTCGGTGAACAACAGCAGCACCAAGCCAATCTCTGCCAGATGAAGAAATGTCTTTTGCTCGACGAGTTGATCCCGCGGCCCCGGCAGGAAGAGCGGGATCAATATCCCCGCAGTAGTGAAGACGATAGGCGCGGTCAGGACAGTCCGTTCCAGGCGGCGGGAAACCAGACTATGCAGGAAGACCAGCGCGAGGAAGACGGTGGGAAGGCTCATGGTGCGGAAGAATTCACAGGTGAGTTGGTCGCCGCCGCCCGAATTGTATCCGTATCCCCCCGGATCCCATGTCGCGCTGCCGGCGTGATGAGCGTCAGGCGTCGGCCGCGGCCGCACCGAGGCGCCGGCGGACGGCACGAAGCCCGAGAAACATCAACACGCCGAAGACGACATGGCCGGCGAGGTTCACGACCGGGTTGCCGCCGCTGACCGCGGCGATGAGGAACCCGAGCAGCCAGCACGTCGGCAGCGCGCCAGCGACGAGCGCGTACGTCGACTCGGCACTCCACGGACGGCGCGGCGACGCGACGCGTGCCACGAGCCAGACAATCGCCACCAGGATCAGCACGCCAATCGCGAGGGCGGCACCGGCCGGCATGTTCGTCCCCGTGCCGATGACGAGCACGCGATAGCCCACGAACCACGCGAGGCCGCTGCCGAACCCCACCCACCACAGCTGCCGGCGGCTTGCGGCAGGCCGATCGGGCGCGCGCAGGTCGGCCCGACTGAAGTCGGGCCCTACGTACGCCGCGGGCGATGCGACGGACGACGATCACCACGAGCGCGACGACGTTGGCGGCCAGCGAGACGTCGCGGCGCACGCGGCGTGAACAAGTGCGTCTGGAAGACCGCCAGCAGCGCGGCGTTTGCGGCGAAGATCGCGGCGATCCCGATCAGGCCTGCGTCGCCGAGCCACGATTCCCGGCGCTCGACGGGATACAGCGCCTCGGCGAGCGCGATCGGAATCGTGATGCTGAACACGGCGTGATACGGGACGATGAAGAGCGACCAGACCCAGTTCACGCCCGCCCAGTGGCCGTAGAAGCCCAGGAAGTCCAGCCCTCGATAGTGCTGGTCGAAGAGCGACTGCACGACCGTGCCCTCCTCGAAGATCCCGTACGCCGATCCCCAGGACAACGACCCACCATGCGGAGAGCCCGCGCCGCCGCGCCGTCTCCCGCACGAGCAAGGCGCCGCCGCCATACAGGCCGATGAGCCCGAGCAGGCCGAACGGCAGCTGGCTGAGCGGCAGCGCGCCGAAGAGGACTTCCCCGATGAGCGGGGCGAGGACGAACAGCGTCGCGGCCGGCGCGAACGTGCGGCGGGCTCCGGCGACGACCGGGGCAGCGGTCGAAACAGGCATATCTATAGATAGTCTATAACTAGATTATTTGCAATTGTGCCCGTTTGCCGGGTAGGATGCGGCCATGACCCAGCGCTCCGGCCTGGACCAGGCCGGCTTCCTGCTGCAGCGCGCGCACCGGCGCCTGCGGATGGCGCACAACGAGGCGCTGGCGTCGCTCCGCCTCAACATCGCGCATGTCGCGGTGCTGGGCCAGTTGAACGAGCGCGGCGACCTCAGCCAGCGTCAGCTGATCGACCTGATGGACGCCGACAAGTCGACGATGGTGTACCTGGTGGACGAACTGGAGGGTCAGGGTCTGGTGGAGCGGCGCCGCGATCCGTCGGACCGGCGCGCGCACGCAGTGCACCTGACGGCCGCCGGCCGGAAGCGCCTGGCGGAGGCCGGCGAAGTCGCGGCGCGCGTGGAAGCCGAGTTCCTGGCGCCCCTCTCAACGCGCGAGCGGACGCAGTTCACCGGCCTGCTGCGCCGGATCGCCGAGCACGTGCGTCCGCCACGCACGCGCCGCGGCTGAATCCGGCGCGCAGCCGGCGCCGGGTCAGTACTCCGTGAAGATGCGCTGGATGTCGGCCACCGGCCGCTCCTTGAGCAGCGCGAGCCGGAGCAGCACTCTCGACTTCTGCGGGTTCTTGTCCATCGACGCCACGAACCCCAGCTTGTCGTCGTCGAGCTCGACGTTGCGCTCGACGCGGCCCACCGTCACGCGCGACGCCCGCACGCAGACGATCCCCTTCTTGGCTTGCGCGGCGAGCGCGTCGACGGCAGCCTTCGTGAGGTTGCCGTTGCCCACGCCGGCGATGACGAGCCCCTTGGCGCCGGCAGCGACGGCGGCGTCGATGAGCGCGCCGTCCATGTTCTCGTACGCCATGATGATGTCCACGCGCGGCAGGGCCGTCACGCCCTCCACCGAAAACTCCGACTCGCTTGTGTGCTTGCCGATCGGGTGCCGGTTGAACTCCACCTTGCCGTAGGCGACGGTGCCCACCAGGCCCGACAGCGGCGACATGAACGTCTGCACGGCGGTCGTGCTCGTCTTCGTCAGCGATGCCGCGCCGTGAATCCAGTCATTGAGGACGACAAGCACGCCGTGGCCCGCCGCGTCCTGATTGGCCGCGACCGCGACCGCGTTGTAGAAGTTCAGCGGGCCATCCGCCGAGAGCGCCGTCGCCGGCCGCATCGAGCCGGTGAGCACGATGGGCTTGGCCGTCTTCGCGACGAGGTTCAGGAAATACGCCGTCTCTTCGATCGTGTCCGTGCCGTGCGTGATGACGATCCCCTCGACGTCGGCCATGTGCGCGAGCTCGTTCACGCGGTGGGCGAGCTTCAGCCAGACCTCGTCGTTCATGTCCTGCGAGCCGATGTTCGAGATCTGCTCGCCGCGCAGGTTGGCGAGTTTCTTCGCCTGCGGCACCGCGGCAATCAACTGGTCGACGCCCAGCTGCCCCGACGTGTAGCCGACCTGCGTGTCGGTGGCGCCGGCGCCGGCGATAGTGCCGCCCGTGGCGAGCACGACGACGTTCGGCAGGTCCTTGTTTGTCTGGGCGGTCAGCGCGACGGGCCGGATCGACACCGCCGCAATCAGCGCGACGCACGCGAGGAGCAGGCGTGAGACAACACGACGTGGAGACACAGCAACCCTCCGGTTCACGTCAGCGCGCGACGAGCATGAGCCATGCCGTGCCGATGACGAAGTAGATGACCGCGCTCGCGGCGGTCGTGATCGCCCCGAGGCGATAGAGATCGCCCTGGGACAGGTAGCCGCTGCCGGCGAAAAGCAGGTTCGCGCTCGAGCCCTGCGGAGTGATGACCGAGAAGTAGTTCGTGGCGAACAGGAGTTGAAACGCGAGCACCGACGGGTTGACGCCCAGCTTCACGCCGACGCCAAGGAACACGCCGAAGAGCGCCAGCATGTGCGCCGTCTGGCTCACGAAGAGATAGTGCAGCAGGACGTAGGCGGCGACAAGGATCAGGCCCGCCGTGGGCGACGCGAGGCCGCTGAGCGCGGCCGCCAGCTGGCGCCCCAGATAGCCCATGAAGCCGAGCTCGTTCAGCTGGCTGCTGATCGTGAAGAGCACGGCGAACCAGATGAAGGTGGCCAGCACGTCGCCCTGTGTGGCGATGTCCTTGAGGGTGATGACGCCGGTCGCGAGCAGCACTCCGAGACCAAGAAACGCGATGGCGGTCGAGTCGAGGTCGAACGTCGCGGCCGACGGCCCAGAGCGCCACCATCCCGACGAAGACCAGCAGCACGGTCCACTCGTGGCGCGACATCGGCCCCAGCGCGGCGAGTGCCTGCCGCGCAGCCGCGGGCGCCTCCGGCGTGGACGTCACCTCGGGCCCGATGACGCGATAGAGCAGCAGCGGCAGCACGAGCATCGCGCAGAGCGTCGGCACGGACGAGGCGATGAGCCAGCGACTGAACCCGATCTCCACGCCGGCGCCGCGCGCGATCTCGGTGCCGAGCGGGTTGGCAGCCATCGCCGTGAGCCAGAGCGCCGACGAGACGCTGAGGCTGACCGCGCCCGAGAACATCAGGAACGCGCCGAGGCGCCGGCGATCCGGCCGATCCGGCGTCGCGCCCGCCGCGATCGCCAGCGACGAGGCCAGCGGGTACAGCACGCCAGACCGCGCCGTGTTGCTCGGGAACGCGGGCGCGATGATCGCGTCGAGCGCGAAGATCGAATACGACAAGCCGAGCGTCGATTTCCCGAAGCGGCTCACGATCAGGTGCCCGGCGCGCGTGCCGAGGCCGCACGTCACCACGGCGTTTGCCACCAGGAACGCGACGACGATGAGCAGGATCGTGCCGTTGCCGAATCCGGCGTAGGCGTCGGCCGCCGGCAGCAGGCGCGTCAGCACCGCCATCGCCGCCGCCAGCACCGACGCCGTCAGGATCGGCAGCGCGCCGACGACCACCGCGAAGATCGCGCCGGCGAAGACCGCGAACAGGCGCCACGCCTGCAGCGTCAGGCCCTCGGGCGGCGGGGTCCACCAGATCGCCGCCACGAGAACCGCCGTCGTGGCCTGCGCCACGAGCGTCCGGCGGCCCGTCGTCATTTCCGCGAGCCCTGCCCCGTCATCGCGACCGGATCGAGCACCTGCGCGATCTGCTCCTCGGTGAGGATGCCCTTCTCGCGAATCAACTCCATGATGCCGCGGCCTGTCTTCATGGCCTCGGCCGCGAGCTCGGTCGAGCGTTCGTAGCCGATCACCGGGTTGAGCGCGGTCACCGTGCCGATGCTGTACTCGACGTAGTGCCGGCAGACGTCTTCGTTGGCGGTGATGCCCTCGACGCAATGCTCCCGCAGCGTTCGCGCCGCGTTGATGAACATGGTCTGGGCCTCGAAGATGCACGCGGCAATCACCGGCTCGAAGACGTTCAACTGCAGCTGGCCGCCTTCGGCCGCCATCGTCACGGTCAGGTCGCTGCCGATGACGCGGAAGCAGACCATGTTGACGACTTCAGGAATCACCGGGTTGACCTTGCCCGGCATGATCGACGAGCCCGGCTGCTTGGGGGGCAGGTTGATCTCGCGCAGCCCGCACCGCGGACCGGACGCCAGCAGCCGCAGGTCGTTGCAGACCTTCGACAGCTTGATCGCCAGGCTCTTCATGCACGACGAGTAGAGGACGAACGCCTGCGTGTCCTGCGTGGCCTCGATCAGGTTCTCCGCGAGGTAAATCGGAAGGCCGGTAATCGTCGCGAGGTGTTTCGTGCAGGCCTCGGCATATCCCGCCGGCGCGTTCAGCCCGGTGCCGATCGCCGTGGCGCCCATGTTCACTTCGCAGATCACGCGCTGAATCCGCTCGAGCGCGTGCACCTCGCCGCCGAGCGTCGCCGCAAAGGCCTCGAACTCCTGCCCGAGCGTCATCGGGACCGCGTCCTGCAGCTGCGTGCGGCCCATCTTCAGGATCGACGAGAACTCCGCGCCCTTCTTCCGGAACGCGGCGATGAGCTCGTTCATGGCGCCAACGAGCTGTGCGTTCCCGAGCGCCATGCCGACGTGGAGCGACGACGGGTATGCGTCGTTGGTGGACTGCGAGCCGTTCACGTGGTCGTGGGGATCGCAGTACTTGTATTCGCCCTTCTTGTGGCCCATCAGCTCGAGGGCCCGGTTGGCGATCACCTCGTTGGCGTTCATGTTCGTCGAGGTGCCGGCGCCGCCCTGGAACACGTCGAGCCGGAACTCGTCGTGCAGCTTCCCGTCGATGAGTTCCTGGCAGGCGCCCTCGATGCCGGTCAGGATCTCCCGGCTGAATTGCCCGCAGTCGAAGTTCGCCCGGGCCGCCGCCATCTTCACCATCGCGAACGCCTTGATCACGTTCGGATAGAGCCGCAGCTGGACGCCGGAGATGTGGAAGTTCTCGAGTGCCCGGGCGGTCTGGACGCCGTAGTACGCGTCGGACGGAATTTCCTTGTCGCCCAGCAGGTCGTGTTCGGTGCGTGTGGTGGCGGACATTTGGGGCCCTCGTTGACGGTTGCGCGAAGTGCATTAAATCGCAATTGACATGCCACGACACCTCGGGAAAAGGTCAACAATCCGTGTAACCCGATCCCGGCCTGCGCGGAACTCCGTGGCTGCCTCCGGCGGGCCGGAGGCCGTGACTCCGGAGTAACGGCCCGAACAGGCAAAGACGGACGGAAATCTCGCTGGCGAGAGTCGTGCAACGGAGGAGCCGATCGTGACCGAGCGACTTGCGGCGTTCCTGCACGGAATCCCGGTGCTGTGCCTGTTCCTGAGCGTCCTGCTCGGGACGCTCCTTGGCCGCATCCACATCAAGGGCGTGGGCTTCGGCGCCGTGGTCGGCACGCTCATCGCCGGCATGGCCGTCGGCATCCTCGCCCGGCCGGAGCTGCCGGAGCTGCTCCGATGGGCCTTCTTCTACCTCTTCCTGTTCGCGATCGGCTACTCCGTCGGCCCGCAGTTCTTCGCCAGCCTGAAGAAGGAGGCCCTCCCGCAAATCGCGCTGGCCCTCGTCGTCGCGGTCAGCGGGCTCGGCGCCGTCATCGGCGTGTCTGCCGTGTTCGGCCTGGACGAGGGGCTGGCTGTCGGCGTGCTGTCGGGCGGGATGACGCAGTCGGCCGCGCTCGGCACCGGTCTCAGCGCCATCGCGGACCTGCCGATCCCCGAGGCCGAGAAGGCCACGCTCGCCGCCAACGCGCCCCTGGCCGACGCCATCACCTACGGCTTCGGCGACTTCGGCCTGATCCTGTTTCTCACGTGGCTCGGCCCGAAGATCCTGGGCGCCGACCTCCGACGCGAGGCGAAGCTGCTCGAAGAACAGCTGTCCAAAGGGACCTCGGAAGGCGGCCTCGGAGGCCGCGCCTACTACGGGGTTCGCGCCTATCGCGTCGAGAGCCCTGAGCTCGCTGGCACGACGGTCGGCGCATTCGAGGAGCGCTTTGCCAGCGCACGCCTCTCGGTGCAGCGCCTCGAACGGGCGGGCCAGAGGGTGACGGTCGGCGCGACCGAGGCCCTGCAGCGTGGCGATCGCCTCGTCGTGTCGGCGCGCCGGGGCGGCTTTCTGAACGCGGAACGGGAAATCGGCCCGGAGCTCGACGAACCCGCCCTTCTGTCGATCCCCGTGAAGGGCGCCAACGTGGTCGTGACGAACGCCTCCGCGATCGGCCGCACGCTCGGGGACCTGGCAGACGACGTCCGCGCGCGCGGCGTGTACGTGGAGTCCCTGCAACGCGGCACGCAGGCGATGCCGCGCGAATCGTGGACGCGGCTGGAACGCGGCGACGTCCTCCGGCTGATCGGCGCGCCGGATGACGTGGATCGCGCGGGCAGCTTCGTGGGCTTCGTCGAGCGGGACCTGGCTGGCACGGACCTCGCGTTCCTGGCGGCGGGCATTTGTGCCGGCGTGGTGCTGGGCCTGCTGAAGGTGAACATCGGCGGCATGGCGCTCGGCCTCGGCACGGCCGGCTCGATCCTGGTGATTGGCCTGGCGGGCGGATGGATGCGCAGCCGCTATCCGGTCTTCGGCGCCATCCCCGAGCCCGCACAGCGGCTCCTGATGGACATCGGCCTCATCGTGTTCGTCGCCGTGATCGGCCTGCACGCCGGTCCGCATGCGGTCGAGGCCTTCCAATCGAGCGGCGGCCGCCTACTTCGCGAAGATCTTCGCGGCCGGCATGATCGTGACGGTCGTCCCGCTCGCGGTGGGCACGCTCACCGCGCGGTACGCACTCAAGATGAGCCCGTTGATGCTGCTCGGCGGCCTCGCGGGAGCGCAGACCTGCACGCCCGGGCTGACCGCGCTCAGGGAGGCCAGCGGCAGCAACGTCGGCTCGCTGGCCTACACGGTGCCGTACGCGATCGGCAACATCGTCCTCACGATCTGGGGGCCGGTGGTCGTGGCCATCGTGCATGCGATGCGAGGCACGCCATGAAACGAGGGTTCGAGATCCTCCGCGACAAGTCCCTGAACCGGTCCGTGATCTTCAGCCGGCGGGAGAGGGATCGTCTGCGGACTCCGGGGATTGCTGCCACACCGCGTCGCCACGTCACGTCAGATGGTGAATCGCGTGATGACGAATCTCGACCGTCTGGCCTCGGACATCGACCGTTACGTGATGCTGTCGCGGACTCCAGGAGCGCAACGAGCGGTTGTTCTACCAGACGGTGATCGAGCACATCGATCGGATCATGCCGCTCATCTACACGCCGACCGTCGGCCAGGCCTGCAAGGAGTTCTCGCAGATCGCGCGATACCCGAAGGGCTTCTTCATCACCCCCGACGATCGCGGCCAGATCCGCCGCATCCTGGGCAACTGGCCCAAGCGGGACATCCAGGTCGTCGTCGTCACCGACGGACAGCGCATCCTGGGCCTCGGCGATCTCGGCGCCAACGGCATGGGCATCCCTGTGGGCAAGCTCGCGCTCTACACCGCCTGCGCGGGAATCGATCCGGAGGCGTGCCTGCCGGTGACGCTGGACGTCGGCACGAACAACGACGCAGCTGCGGAAGGACGCGCTCTATCTCGGCTACCCGCGCCGGCGACTCGAAGGCCGCGCGTACCTCAGTCTGGTGGACGAGTTCGTCGAGGCCGTGCAGGCGCGCTTTCCGAACGCGCTCATCCAGTTCGAGGATTTCCTGACGCCGAACGCGTACGCGCTGCTCGAGAAATACCGGGACCGCGTCCTCTGCTTCAACGACGACATCCAGGGCACGGCCGCCGTGTCGCTCGCGGGCGTGTATTCGTCGACGCGCATTTCAGGCGTCCCGTTCAAGGACCTCCGCATCATGTTCCTCGGCGCGGGATCGGCCGCCACCGGGATCGCCGATCTGATGACGACGGCCTTCGTGGACGAGGGGCTCGACCTCGAGGAGGCGCGGCGGCGCCTGTGGTTCGTCGACGTGAACGGGCTGGTGGTGAAGTCGCGCACGGATCTGCTGCCGCACAACCTGCCGTACGCGCACGAGGGGAAGCCGCTCGGGTTCCTCGAGGCCATCGACGCGATTCGGCCGCACGTGCTGATTGGCGCGACGGGCGCGCCGGGCACGTTCAGCCGCGCCGTGATCGAGCGCATGAGCGCGATCAACAAGCGGCCCGCGATCTTCGCGCTGTCGAATCCCACCTCGAAGGCCGAGTGCACCGCCGAGCAGGCGTACGCGTGGAGCGACGGCCGCGCCATCTTCGCCAGCGGCAGCCCGTTCGATCCCGTCACGCACCGGGGCCGCACGTTCCGGCCGGGCCAGGGCAACAACGCCTATGTGTTTCCGGGGATCGGGCTCGGCGCAATCGCGTGCCGCGCCCGCACGCTGCCAGACGCGTTGTTCCTCGCAGCCGCGCGCACGCTGGCGAAGCTCGTCCGCGCCGACGATCTCGAGCACGGCGCGATTTATCCGCCGCTCCGCGACATCAGGAAGATCTCCCTCGCCATCGCGGTCAGCGTCGCGACCAACGCCTACAAGATGGGCGTCGCGCGACGGCGGCGGCCGGCAAATATCCGCCGGAGCGTCGAGGCCCTGATGTATCGCCCCTGAGCCCTAGCTCGTGCCTTGGGATAAGCTTGCGCGGGCACACCCGTGGCTCTTGAAACCGGCACGGTCATTGGCGCGTACCGCATCGAGACCGTGCTCGGCTGGGGCGGCATGGGCATCGTGTATCGTGCGGTCGACAACCGTCTGAACCGCGCCGTCGCGATCAAGTTCCTCTCGAATGATTTCGCGGACGCGGTCGTGCGCCGGCGATTCCAGCGCGAAGCACAGACCGCCTCCTCGCTCACTCACCCGCACATCGTTACGGTCCACGACATCGGCGAGTTCGACGGACATCAGTACCTGGTCACCGAGCTCGCCTCCGGTGGGACGTTGTTACAGTGGGCAGAGAGCACGCCGCGCGCCTGGCGCGATGCCGTCGAGCTCGTGGTTGGAGTCGCCGACGCCCTGGCGGCGGCGCATGATGCCGGAATCCTCCACCGCGACATCAAACCGGCCAACATCCTCCTGACCGGCACCGGATACGCGAAGCTCGCCGATTTCGGACTGGCCAAAGTGCAGCAGTCCGACGACAGCGCCACGCGGGTGGCCGACACGCCGGACGATGCCGGGCGTGATCCTCGGGACGATCGCGTGACATGTCGCCCGAACAGGCATCCGGCCGGACGGCGGACGCTCGCAGCGACATCTTCTCGTTCGGCATCGTGCTCTACGAGCTCGTATCGCACCGCTTGCCGTTCACGGGCGCCTCGAGTGTCGACACCCTTCACGCGATCATCCATGACGCGCCACTGCCTCTCCCGGACTCGCTGCCGGCGTCGTTGCGCGCGGTCGTCGAGAAGGCGCTGGAGAAGGCGCCGGCCGATCGCTATCAGTCGATGCGGGAGGTCGTGGTGGATCTGCGCCGCCTGCTTCGCCAGAGCGACGATCCGGCGGCGGTGTCGGCGGTCACGGCGGCAGAGGATGCGTCCAACGATCCAGATCCCGCATACGCGGAAGCCAACCGGCTCCTGACCGAGGGATACAAGGAATTCCAGGTCGGCGCCGTTGGAGGCTCCTCCTCGCGATCGCATATGGATCAGGCAGGCGTGTACTTCCGGCGCGCGGTGGCGATCTGCCCGCGTTATGCGCGCGCGCTCATCCTGTCCTCCAACTGGCACTTTGTCATGGGTCGCCTGGGTTTCATGCCGCACGAGGAGTCGGATCCCAAGGGACGGGAACTGCTCCTCGCGGCGCTCGACGCCGACGATCGTATCGCCGAAGTGCACGGGTCGCTGGCCAAGCTCGCGCTCTACTACGACGACGACCTCCTGTCGGCAGAGAGGCACGCGGAACGATCCGTCGCGCTTGCGCCGACCGATCCGGAGGCGCTGCGCACGCTGAGTGTCATCCGCAAGGTGCAGGGCCGGACCGCGGAGGCGGTTGAGGTCGCACGACGCGCGGTCGACGCGGCGCCGCAGCTCATGAACGCGATCGGCTCGCTCGCGGAGGCATTGCGCGTTTCCGGTCAGCACGCCGAAGCTTTGGACGTGTTGCGGCGGGCGCTCAAGCTCGTGCCGGGGCACCCTCCGACGCTGGACCGGCTCGAGTGGGTCTCGGTCGAACTGGGAGACGTCGACTCGGCCGTGGAGTATCGGACGCTGCGACTGAGGCTCGCCGGTCAGTCCGAACGCGCGGAGCGACTCCAAGCGGCGGCCCCGACGATCGGCGCCGTGGAGGCGCGCCGCCAAGACTTGCAGGAGGAGATTGAGCAGCTGCGGATTCAAGCCGAGGCGAGGCCTCCGTTCGCCGACGCGCCAACCACGAATTCGATTGGCGATCGGCTGGCGCTCGCCTACTCACAGGCGGCCGCTTGGTCCGAGGCCGTGACGTGGATTGAGCGGGCCTACGCGCATCGCCCGGGGCGGCTGCGGCGGCTGCTGATTGACCTTCCCTTCGACCTTCAGGGCCTCTCAAGCGAGCCGCGCTTCGTCCGTCTGCTCCGACTCGCGGGCCTCGAGGACCTGCTGCCGGGCGCAGCCTGACGCCGGAGCGTCGAGGCCATGATGTATCGGCCCTGACGCGCCGTGGCGAACGCTTGATCGCACCGCGCGGCGAACCTCGACTAACGGGCGGAACGCTTCATCGAACCTCGCAGCGTTCCGCCCTACTAGCTGATCCATGAACGGCTTCGACATCGCAGCCGTGGTTGTCGCCGTCACCACGGCCACGGGGTACATCAACCACCGTTTCGTGCGCCTGCCCGCCACGACAGGCACGCTCGTCGTGGCGCTCGTCTGCTCGGGCCTCGTGGTGCTGATCGACCACATGGCGCCGGACCAGCACCTCGAAGCGAGCATCGCGGGCTTCCTGGGAGCCGTCGATTTCGAACGGATCCTTCTCCGCGGGATGCTGAGCTTTCTGCTCTTCGCCGGCGCGCTCAACGTCGAGCTCGAAGCCCTGCTGGATTCCCGCTGGACGATCGTCGCGCTCGCGACAGTCGGCGTGGTCATCTCGACGGTCGTCGTCGGGGCCGTCACGTATTTTGTGTTCGGGCTGCTGAAGCTGGAGGCGCCGTTCCCGGTCTGCCTGACGTTCGGCGCGCTCATCTCCCCTACTGATCCCATCGCGGTCCTCGGCCTCCTGAAGCAGCTGCAGGCGCCTCGGGAGCTGGAAGCGCAAATTGCCGGCGAGTCGCTGTTCAACGACGGCGTCGGCGTGACCGTGTTCCTGGTGGTGGCGGCGATGGCCGGGCTCTCGAGCGGGTCGCACGTCGAGGGCGGCGGATTCCATGCCGCGTCGTTCCTGGCGTTCGGCGCTGCGGGAAGTCGCTCGGCGGCGTGCTGTGTGGTCTGGCGGCGGGCTACTTCGGCTATCGGGCGCTGAAGAGCGTGGACGAGCCGGCGCTCGAGCTCCTGATGACGCTGGCGCTCGTGATGTCGCTCTACTCGTTCTCGTTCGCGATCGACGTCTCGGGGCCGCTCGCGGTCGTCGTCGCGGGCCTGATCATCGGAAACCAGGGGCGCCGGTTCGCGATGAGCGATCGGACCCGCGGGCAGGTCGATGCGTTCTGGAACATGATCGACGAGATCCTCAACGCCGTGCTCTTCCTGCTCCTCGGTCTGGAAGTGCTCGCCGTGCGCGACTGGTCCCCGGTGCTCCTGCCGGCCATGCTGGCGGTGCCCGCCTGCCTGCTCGCACGGTTCGTCTCCGTCGCGCTTCCCGTGACCGTGATCGGACTGCGCCGGCCGATGCGCCGTGGCCTGATTCCCGTGCTGACGTGGTGCGGACTTCGTGGCGGCATCTCGGTGGCGATGGTCCTCTCGCTGCCGGCGTTTCCGCTGAAGGACGTGCTGCTCGCGAGCACCTACGCGGTCGTCGTGTTCTCGGTGCTGGTGCAGGGCCTCACCATCCGCCGCGTCCTCGTGCGCTACGGCGTCGGTCAGCAGGGTTCCGACTAGCACGGTCCCGCTCGCGCGACCTCTGCGCCCACCACGGCGTTTCGTTCGCCTCGAGCCAGAGCCAAGACATGAATATACGGATACGCCCGACTGACGGATTGGGTCGGTAACGCGATCCGGCAGAAATCCATCCGGTACCCGGCGCCGTAGTAGCGAATGTTGTCGGAGGAATTCGATGAAACATTCCCTGCGGCTACTTCTGGTTGCCGTGTCGGCGACAGTCGTTGCCAGCTGCCGCCAGCAAGTCTCAGAGTCGGTGGCACGTCCTTCCTCATCGGTCGCCTGCCAGGCTGCCCTGGCGCCCGGTGGGCATGCTCAGCCGATCGACCGCACGATTGCCGCTCTGCAGGAGAGAGCGAGGCGGTCGTCGTCGAAGCGTGACGCTCTGGAGCAACTTGGCTACCAGTTCGTGGCCAGAGCGCGGACAGCCAATGATCCCGGCGACTACATCCTCGCCGAACGCGTCGCGACCTGTCTCGACGAGCAGCAGCCGGGCGATCCGGCGGCGCTCCTGCTCCGCGGTCACGCGCTGCATCAGCTCCATCGCTTTCACGAGGCCGAGGCCATCGCACGCACGCTCGTGACGAAGCGCGAGTTCGTGCTCGACTACGCGCTGCTCGGCGACGCGCTGATGGAACAGGGACGCCTGGCCGAGGCGGCCACTGCCTATCAGAAGATGATCGACCTCAAGCCGTTCTACCAGTCGTACACGCGCGCCGCTCATCTGCGCTGGTTGACGGGCGATTTGAACGGCGCAATCGAGCTCACCCGCAAGGCGATTGAGGCCGCCAGTCCCCGCAATCCCGAAGCGATCGCCTGGGCATATACGCGGCTCGGCGCGTACCAGCTGCAGCGCGGCGACCCCGGCCAGGCGATGCGCGCGGTCGATGCGGCGCTGTCCTTCCAGCCAGACTACGCCGCCGCGTTGCTGATGCGCGGGCGCGCCCTGCTCACAGTGAATCGACCGGGCGAGGCTGTTCGCGCGCTCGAGCAGGCCGCGAGCCTCAATCCGCTCCCGGAGTACCTGTGGACGCTGGCCGAGGCGCTGCGGCGGCAGGGGCAGGAGTCAGAGGCAGCCGCGGTCGAACACCAACTGCTTGAAGGTGGCACTGCGACCGATCCGCGCACGGTCGCGCTCTTTCTGGCGACACGCGGCATCGAGCAGCAGCACGCCGCTCGAGCTCGCGGAACGCGAGCTGACGGTGCGTCGCGACGTGTTCACCGAAGACGCCCACGCCTGGGCTCTGGCCTCGGCGCGGCGGTTCGATGAAGCAGGCACCGCGATGGAGCGTGCTCTTTCAGCGCACACCAACGATGCGCGGCTCTTCCTCCATGCCGGCATCATCGCGGCCTCGACGGGCCGCCGTGCGGAGGCGCGCCACTGGCTGACTCAGGCCGACCGGTTTCGTTGGACGCTCCTCCCCTCCGAGCTCGACATCCTCCGGACCCACCAGAGTTGGTTTCAGAACGCCAAAGCCGGGCGGCTCTGAAGGCCGGCGCTACGACTCGTGAAACGTGAAATCCGCAATCCACAGGAGAGCGACATGAAGAACGCGCTACGCAAGACGCCCTGGCTCGCCGCCGCGGCCGGGTTCCTGCTCCTCGCGGCCTCATCGGCGGTACAGGCATCGAGTCACATGGATGCCCCGCTCATCATCCTGGACGACGCCGCGAACACGACGGACGTGTACGCGTTTCTGTCGCGCCAGAACGGTCAGAAGTACCTTTCGACGGCGCTCGCCGTGTATCCGCTTGAAGAACCTGGCATCGGACCAAACAAGTACAACTTCAGCGATGACGTGCTGTACGAGATTCACGTCGCCACCGGTCGCGGATCTCGCGGCGGGACGCGCGACGTACAGCTACCAGTTCCGGTTCACGACCACGTTCAGGAACAGCAAGACCATCCTGCAGTCGTACCTCGGCGTCATCAACAACGTGGGCGACGCCGCCCAGAATCTGATTCAGTCCTACACGGTGACCCGGATCAACCACCGGACGGGAGCGGTGGAAAATCTGGGTAGCGGCACGGTGCCACCCAACAACCAGGGGAACGCCACGCCGAGCTACAACCAGAACGACGACGGCGAGCAGCCGGCTCGCGGCGGCGTCGCCACCGAGGCGGAGCTCGATCACTTCACCAGCCAGTCGATCGCAGAGTTGTCAGATGGTTACGTGGCCTTCGCGGGCCAGCGGGACGATGGGTTCTACGCCGATGTCCAGGCCATCTTCGATCTGCTGAAGCTTCGCGCACCCGGCAAGGCCGTCGATTCGCAGGCCGGATTCAACGTCCACACGATGGCCTTGAACATTCCGCTCGACGAGATCGGTGGAGACCGGCAAGTGGTTGGCGTTTACGCGACCACGAGCCGTCAGAGGGTGACGATCCTGAACCCCGCACATGGCCCGATGTCCAATGGCGGCTTCGTGCAGGTGGCCCGCCAGGGCAATCCGCTCTTCAATGAGGGGCTCGTCGCCCTCGAAGACAAGGATCTCTACAGCCGCACGAGCCCGACCATGGACAAGGACCTGTTCCGCAAGTACGCCGAAAAGCCGGAGCTCGCCGCCCTGATCAACGCGCTCGTGTTCCACGGCAACGTGGCCCCGACGACGAACCGGACGGACATTGTCGGGATCTTCATCCCCGATTTGATCAAGGTCGATTTGTCCACGGACCCGGCGCGTCTCGCCGGCGGTGGCGCAACGGATCCGTCCAATCCCGATGACGCGGGGTTCTCGCGTCTGAGCATCTTCGGCGGAGACGTGCTGACCAGCCAGGTCCAGGCCGGATTCGGCGGAGGCACGGTCCCCGGCGGCTGGCCGAACGGGCGCCGCTTCGGCGACGACGTGGTCGATATCGCGGTGACGGCGCTGATCAGCGACCTCCGCGTGAGCCCTCCAGTCATCCGCGGTCCCGCGGGCGACAACGTCGACCACAACGACATCGCCTACAACAAGGTCTTTCCGTACGCAGCGACGCCGCTCAATGGGCGCAATCACACGCACTGAGACGCCCGTACGAGGAACGCGGCGAGGCCAGCTGTCGCGGCTGGCCTCGCGCGTCATCGTCGGCGTTGTCATTCGCGCTGGCGGGGACGGTTCGTCTCCTTGCACACGATCCTGGCTTGAGCCTGCTCGACGTCCGCATCGAGCCACGGCAGATCGTCGCGGTTCTCTCGCTTGCCGGCGGAGACGCCGCACTTGTCGGCGGCCGGGACGCGTTCTCGAAACTGACGCATGACGCGCTTCAGCTCTCGCTGGACGGACGATCGATCTCTCCTTCGGCGACATCTATCTGGTCCGACGAAAGCGGCGGCCTGCACGGCCGATTGATCTACGACGGGACGGTCGGATCGCGCCTCGTGCTGCGGTCAACCGTCGCGAGCCACCTCGCCCGCGGACATCGCGAGCTGCTCTCGATCCGCGCGCCGGACGGAGCCGTTCTGTTGGAGCGCATGCTGGATGCGGCCTCCGACGAGGTCGCGACGGACATTTCCGCCGTCGGCGGCGCAGCGAGTTCATCCGCCGTGCGATTCCTGCTCCTTGGCATCGAGCACATTCTCACCGGCTACGATCACCTGCTGTTTCTCGCAGGGGTTCTGGTGGTGCTGCGGGGATGGCGTGACGTCGTTCAGACGATCACGGCGTTCACCGTGGCCCACTCCATCACTCTGGCGCTGGCGACCACCGGCCTTGTCCTGGTTCCCGGCCGCATCGTCGAGCCACTGATTGCGGCGTCGATCGTCTATGTCGGGATCGAGAATCTGATGCGGGCCGTGCAGGGCTCTCGCTGGAAGTTGACCTTTGGTTTTGGGCTCGTGCACGGACTCGGCTTCGCCACGGTGTTGCGCGATCTGGGTATTGGCGCCAACGGAAATGGAGCGATCGCGCTTCCGCTGGCGTCGTTCAACGCGGGTGTAGAGATCGGGCAAATGGCGGTCGCCGCGCTCCTCGTGCCGGTGTTCTGGTGGCTTGGCACGCGTCCGACTTCACGGATTCGATTTGCTGCCGCGTGGTCCGTGATGGTGATCGCCGCGGGAAGCTATTGGCTCGTCGAGCGAATCGCAGGATCCTGACCCCTTGACTCGGCGCTGGCCTTCTATTCGCCGATGAAGCGATCGTGTAGAGTGGTGCGCGACGAACGCCATGAGTGCGGACAACGGCCGTCAGGATCGCGACGGAGAGGGCGCTTCGGGCATCAGTCGCCGCGATGTGCTCCTCACTGTCGGCGGCGTGGCGGCCGCGGTATGCGCTGGCGCGGCGACCTGGGGCGGCCTCGAGTTCCTCGTCAGCAAACAGCACACCGTCGGTGGCGGCCTGAACGTCACCTACCTGCAGGTCGTGATGGTGTTGGGGACGCTGGCCTGCGTGCTGGGCGTGATCCTCTCCATCCGTACGGCCCGGACGCGCTTCGACGCCGGCGGAGCCGCGCCGAGGGACGTCAACATCGGCGTCACGCGCGTGCCCGCGCCCGTCTTCGATCGGCTGGTCGCACTGATGGCGTTGATCGTCCTGCCGGCGGGAGCCATCTTCCTCGCGAACTACCATACGTTCGAAGGCGTACACGAGGTCCGCGGCTGCGCGAGCTGTCACGTGATGCTGCCGATGGTCAACGACATGCGGGATCCCGGCAGCGAGACGCTGGCCGCGCGCCACTACAAGAACAAGTGGATTGCCAAGGATCAGTGCTACCAGTGTCACAGTGACTACGGCCTCGGCGGAGGCCTCGAGGCCAAGATGACCGGGTTCCGGCATCTGGCGCGCTACACGACGCGCACCTATCAGGAACCGATCAAGGCTCGAGTCAAGTTCGACAACAACAACTGCCTGAATTGTCACGACGGCACGCCCAAGTGGGTGGCGATCCCGCCGCACGTCGAGTCGCACAAGGAACTCGCCTCGAATCAGATGTCGTGTCTCGACTGCCATGGCGAGGCGCACCCGACGGCAGCGCAGCGAACCCCAGGCTCGAGCGACTACTCCCGCCTGATGGAGAAGATGAAATGAGGCTGCTGCGGTGGGAGGCGTTGTGCGCCATCGTGGCCTTCGCATTGACGGAGGCGTTCATCCTCGTGCCGGGCCCCTATGCGATGGCGCTCTTCACGTTCATCGCCCAGCCGCTCTTCGCGATCGTGGCGATTGGGTATCTGGGCAAGGTGAGGGCTGATCTGCGAAAACGCGGCCTGTAAGGCTCGCCGCCCTGGAATAACTCGGCGCCAGTCGTTTCAGTTCTTCAGAATCGTCAGGTTGCCGATGAACATCCGGTCGTTCGGGTTGAACGTGCCGCCCTGATTCAACGACAGCTGGTTGAACAGGAACCCTGCCGGAATCGCCTTGTCGGATTCGAACACCTTCGTCTTGTTCAGGAAGACCTGCAGTCGCTCGCCCTGCTTCACGAGCATGACCGCAACGGTGGCCCTGGCCTTGTTGGAGAAGCCGGGAACCTCGAACCACTTCGAGCCGCTCAGGTAACCCTGGGTCCCTTTGAACTCAGCCTCGAGCATGGCCTCTCCGGCTCCGGTTCCCGATCCCGGACGCAGCTTCAGGCTGACAAAGGACCCCTGGCCTCCGCCGCCCGCGCCTTTCGACAGCGTGAACGTCATGCCTCGGGCGCCCCACGTGTAGTCGGCCGCGGCGATCAGGTCGTAGGTCACCGTGAAGTCGGCTGGCAACGGCGTCTTCAGTTGACCGAGCGTCAACTCGTATCCGGTCGTTGTCGCCCAGTGGCCCTCCAGGCCGTCGATCGTCGCGACGACGCTGGACGCCCCCTTGTCATCCAATGTGCTCTTCCAGCCGATCGGCGCCTTGCCGACGGGCGTCGTGGAGAAGTCATCGAAGAAGAACACGTTGGGATCGGCCGCGCGCGCCTTGCTCGACGCCGACGCCGCGGTGGTCGCGACCGGCTCGGCCGCCGCTGGATTGCGCAGCGGCGCATACGACTGGCCTTTGACCTTCTCCGGCGCGAAGACGGAGTTGTAGAGGTACTCGAAGTTGAAGTTGTCGATCACGGCATCGTGCAGCCGCTTGACCACGGGGTCGTTCAGTTGGGCGGTCCAGGTCACGACGATCCACTGCGGCCCGCCTGTCGCGCAGAGCGCGGCCATCGCCGGATCGACCTTGTAGACGGGAATGTGAAGGCGGCCGGCACCTGTCCCCAGAAACGCGTCGGCACGGTTCTCGAGGGCGATGTCCGGGGACGTGGACTCGATCTCCGCAACTTCCTGCAGGCGGGCCTTGTATTTCTCGCGAGCGACGGCAAGAGCGGCCACCCGCTTCGCGTGCCGCTGGTCGACCTCCACCATGGCGCTGGCGATCCGGTCTTCGTTGCCCTTGCCCTGGTTCGCGTCCTTGATCTTGAACCGGTCCTGTTCGTACTTCTGGGCGATGGCGACACCGAGGGCATCGAGGTATTCGCCTCTGGTCAGCTTCACGAACGGCAGCCGGTTGTCCCTCGAGAGCAGGACGGACTTCTGATTGCCGGTGACGGAGTTTCTGAAGAAGTATGCCGGGAACCGCCCGAGCACCGGGTGCGTCGAGAGGTCCACGGCCTTCTCGAGCTCATCGCTGTAGTTGGTTCCCTGTTCGGAGAACTTCGGGAGCGTGAAGTAGTACTGTTCCGGCGTGCTGAGATCGTCGGCCGGTTCACCGTAGACGCCGTTCGCGCTGACGCTCCAGAGGATATGGTCGGTCGTGAGCCGCTCGACCTTGCCGGCGGCGCCGTACTTCAGATCCAGGTAGATCTTCGCGATGGCCCCGTAGCTCTGGGGCAGCGACCTGGTGTGCTGGTTGCCCGGGGTCAGCTTCTCGGAGACGAACCGGGTGACATCGCCCAGTCCGCCGACCGGCACGTAGCTTTGCTGGATCCAGTTCGCGAAGTTGTTCATGACGCTCAACTGGGCGGTCGAATACACCCGGTGATCGACGGTCATCGGCGCCGTCGCGGCCTTGAAGTCGTAGATCTTCATCCAGCCGAAGACCCGGTCCTCGGCGTCCTTCCGTGGAATCTGCTGCGTCCGCGCTGGAACCGCCAGGAGCGTCACGATTGCGCTGACCAGAACGACGAGGGATCTCATGAGGTCCTCACGATACGCATGCAGTGAAGTGTGGAACCTGTTGCCTCTCAAGAAATTAGAGGCAACGCTGCGGTCTTTCAAACCGGCCTCATCGTGAGGTTCCCCTCGTCAGAAACCATTTGGCAGGATCCGCCAGTGACTGCGGATCGTATACTTACAGGTCCGCGGTGAGGTGGCCGAGTGGCCGAAGGCGGCGGTTTGCTAAACCGTTATACGGCCTAAAAGCTGTATCCAGGGTTCGAATCCCTGCCTCACCGCCAATTTCGCTCCGCGAATTTGGCTGGTGCGGCCGTCTCCCCCTAACCTAAAAACTGAACCGAACGCCAACGCGAGCCCTGATGGGCTCCTGGAAAGACTCGTACTGAAGGAATCGTGGGTCGCGCGGGTGATGCTCGTCGAATGCCGCGCTGACATCGGCGCGGCCGGCATAGTAGTCCGCCTCCTCGATTTTGACCTGGACGCCCTGATCGTTCTCGAGGCTGTACCGCGATACGCCCTTGGCCTGGTTGAACAGGTTGAGCACGTTGAGGCCGACCGTCAGGCGTTTGCTTCCGCCAAGGGCCAGCACGTACTGCACACTGATGTCGGTCTGTGACAGCGCCGGGGTGCGGCCATCGCTGCCACGGCCGGCGTAAAACACTGGACTGATGCCTGGAGACAGCACCGCAAAGCGGCTCACTGGCAGACCGCTGGCGAGCGACTGAAACACCCCGACGTTGATGCCAAAGGGCGCCGTGTAGATGAACTGCGCCTTGAACTGGTGGGGGCGGTCGGTGGCCAGACGCCCGTAGAGCGGCCGGCCATCGCCGCCGAACAGCGCGAGCGGGGCATCGAAGGTTCCTCCGATGTTCGGCTCGGCGCGTCCGTTCTCGTCGGATTCCGACAGGCCCGAGTAATTGCCGTACAGGCGGCTCCAGACGTAGCTCGCCGTGAGCGCCCAGTCGCGGTACAACTGCTTCCGCGCGACGAGCTCCAGGGCATCGTAATCGCGGACAGCCTTTGGATACGGGACGCCGGACGCTGCTTCGGTCGCCCGGTTGTACCCGGGATTGCCGATGACATACGTCGCGGTGCCCTCCGCATCGATCGATCCGATGTCCTCGACAGCCCGGTCGAGCTGTTTGTGAATGAACCGCGCCGATAGAGCGACGTGTGGCGACATCTGGTGCTCGAGGCCCAGGGTCAGCTCCTGCATCCGCATCGGCTCGAGATCGGGGTCGATGTTGTCGAACGAAGGATCGAAACGCACCGGTGGTCGCGCCTGACCGCCCGGGCACTCTGGAGGGCAGTCGGGGCTGCTGATCAGGCTCGGCCAGTCGTACGTCTCGAGTTTGAAGGAGTAGATCGTGAATCGCAGGCCCCCGAAGGCGGCCTGGGGCATGGCCAGCTTGAAGATGTCGTAGAAGACTCCCCAGCTACCGTGGACTTTCCACTGGCCATCGCCCGCAATGTCCCACGCCGCTCCAGCGCGGGGCGCAAGCTTGTCGCCGAACGAGAAGTGGATCGGCTCGATCCCATGCTCGGCTATCTCGCTGTAGAACGGGACCGTCTCGTTTTCGGTCCGCAGGCCGGCGTTGACCGTCAGCCGGCTGCCCACCGTCCAGGCGTCCTGCACGAACAGGCCGACGATCGAGTCCTGGACGTTGCCGAACGTGAGCTGACCTCGCTTGGGAGCGATGGGATTGCTGAGCACGCGGTAGTAGCCGTAGCGACCCCGCTGACCGTTGAGCGCCGCGTTCCAAAACAGGTTGATCTGGTTGGCGCTCTGCCCCTTGTCCACGTCGTTGCTGCGTCGATCGAACTGCACGCCTGCCTTGAGCGTGTGTTGCCCCGCCAGGCTGCCGAAGTACGTCGCGTCGACCTGCGCGTTGACGCGTGACAGCCGGTCGACACGGCTGACGGTGTTCGTCAGATCGGTCTGGAATCCCCCCCGCCGCTGAAGCGAAGTGGGCACGTCCAGCAAATCGATGTTCTCCCGCATGAAGACGAACAGCGGCTGCTCGATTACGTTCGCCGTCGTGTGGTTGTTCGTGAAATATCCGGCCCGCATGCCGACGTACAGCTTGCTGGTCGCCACCCAGTCGGCGTTGCCCGACGCCGTGTAGTTCTGTTGCGTGTCGATCGTGTCGAAGTTGCCCTGGGGGAACGTGCCGCCGTCCAGGGCCGGCAGCCGGCCGTCCTGCCGCGACGGACTCCAGTCGAACGTCGCGCGCGTTCGCAGAGTGTCGTGCACCTGCGTCGTCTGGTTGATGTTGAGGAAATGCCCCGTCTGATCCTGACGCCTTCGTCGCAGTGGACTTATCGAACGTGGAGGTGACGGTTCGCTCCGTGTGGATCAGGGCGGGCTGATAGGCGGCGAATAACCACGCGTGGTCGCGTTTGAGCGGACCGCCGACGGCAAAGCCGGGCTCGACACGCCTGTATGAATCTTCCGGGTAGGTCACGTACTCAGCCCGTGTCGAGTCCGTCGGGCACCCTGCGGAGGGTTTGTCGGGGCCCGCCGTTGAGCGCGTCGCTTTCGAAGTTGACCAGGGCATCGCCGTGCCAGGCGTTGGTCCCGCTCTTCGTCACCACGTTGATGACGCCGCCCGTGGAGCCGCCGTACTCGGCGGTGTACCCGCTCGACTTCACCTGAATCTCGTCGACGAACTCCGGCAGGACGTTATGACCCGACAGGCCGCTGATCAGGTCCGTGGTCTCGATGCCATTGATGACGAAGCGGTTCTCCGAGGCGCTCGAGCCGTCGATGGAGATGCCGCCGAGCTTCGGCTCCTGGTTGGCCCCCGGTGCCTCGCTGACGAGCGACGTGAAATCGCGGCCCTTGGGCAGCAGATCGATCGTGTCCTGGCGCAGGCTGAACACCCGCGCACTCTGGCGCGCGTCCACGAGTGGTGAGGACACCGAGACGCGGACCGATTCTTCGAGCGCCGCGATCTCGAGCACAAACGAGAGCCGCTTGATCTGTCCGAGCAGGATTTCCACGCGCTCGAACTTGACCGCAGTGAATCCGGTCAGCGAGGCAGTGACGTCGTAATACCCTGGAGCGAGAGCGGGAAAGCGGAACGTGCCGGTTGCGTCGGTGCTGGTCGAGACCGCCGAGCCTTGCGCGAGGTTCAACGCCTCGACCGTGGCGCCGGGCAGCATCCCGTGCTGCGCATCCTGCACCGTGCCTTCAATCGCGCCGCGCTGCTCCTGCGCCGTCGCCGGTCGCGCCAGCAGGAGCGCCCAGAGAGAGACGCCGCGATCGAGAATCAGGCGCACGGTCTCTCCTTTTTCGCAACAGTCAACTGACGCAACGACGATCGTATATATAAGTACGAACACACGCTCAGACTCACCGATCCGTTCGATGCAAAAATACGATACAAGCACTAGCTCAGTGACTCCCGGCGCCCTTGCGATCGGTCTCTTCGCTTGTGATCAGCACCACGTCCGCAGATTCCGTTCCGCGCGACATCGCGAGCATCTTCCCATCTCTTGACCACCGGTAGTTCATGATCTGCTCCGACGTGAAGGTCGTCACGGGGCTCGGCGCGGAGCCGTCGAGCGGAAATCGCCAGAGGTTTGTCGCCTTGTCTCGGAAAACCAGGTCGTCGATCGCCGTGTCCGCCCGGCGCCCAGCCGGGACCGAAGCCCAGGCCCGGCGTGTAGTTGTATGGAAATCTGCGCACCGGCCCAGCGCCCGTCGAGGGGCACCACCGCCACGCCGGAACTCTGCGGGTCCGTGTAGGTGCCGAGGGACCACCGTTCGTCGGGCGAGACACTCGCTCAGAACGAATCGCCGTCGGCAACCGGGTCGGATCGGCGAACAGCCGGCTCGCGCGGACCGCCGCCAAGCGGCGCGCGGAAGGCCGCCGGCCGTCCCTTCTCAGGGCCCTTGAAATACAGGTGGTCTCCGATTGCCTGGAGATATCCACGGTAGATGGCGCCGCCGGTGGCGATCTCGCGTGGATTGCTGCCGTCGAGATCGATTCTCCGGACGGCGAACGTCGCTGGCGCCTGACGCGCGAGAGGTGAAGACGATGCCCTTGCCATCGGGCAGCACCCGCGGCTGATTTTCCACTACCCGGATCGTTCGTCAGTTGTCTCGGCTGGCTGCCGTCGCTGTTTGCGATCCAGAGATCCCAGCTGCCTTGCGTAGTCGCGCTGTAGACGATGCGGCCATCACGAGTCCAGTCGATGCCTGTAGCCCCTTCACGCCCGTTGCTCGATGCCGTGATCGGCCGGGCGCGCGCGGTGTCGCCATCCGGCGCCACCCACAGTCCGGCCCGCACTTCATCCCTCACGGCCACCAGCGTCCGCCCTCCCGGCGGTTGCGGCGAGGTTCGCATAGGAGGCGAGGTCGGGAGTGATGCCGGCGCAGGGTGCCAGCCGGGTACGCGATCGACCAGAGCTGGCTGTTCCAGTTCCAACGGCTCCGCCGTACTGCTCAATAGCATCGAACAACCAGTGCGCTGCCGTCGCCGAGCCACAGCGAGCTGTCCTCCCGAATCGAACCTGGCGTCGCTGAAGAGCGTGTTCCTTGCCGGACTCGACGTTCACCAGCACGATCCGGCTCCTCTGCTTCGGCATCGCCCCAGCGAAAGCCGCGATCTCCGTCCCGTCAGGAGACCAGGCCACGCGCGTCTGGGCGTACACGTCCGATTCCGGCCGCGACGCCAGACGGCGCTCGTCGGTCCCGTCCGCGTTGGCGAGAACGATGACCTGTCCTCCGTCGGCCATGCCGCGAACGAACGCCATGCGCTTGCCATCCGGCGAGAAGGCGGGCGCTGTGTTGATGTCCTGCACCAACTTGCGCGGCGGGCCGCCCAGAACCGGGATCTGAAACAGCGACAGGAGGCCGTCCTCGGGGCCGAACACGTACAGCACGGCCTCGCCATCAGGCGAAAACGCGAGCCCCGCGTATGCGCCCGTCATCGGCGGCACAATCTGCACGCTGCTGGCCGTCGAGGCCTGCCGCATCCACAGGCTCGGGCTTGTCGAAATTGCCGTCCACGTGCACGACGTATCGGCCATCCGGGGAGATGGCGGCGAGGCTCGCCGTCCCCGTGTTCGTGAGGCGGCGCATGGTGATGTTCGCAAACGCCGGGGCCGACGTCGCTGCGGAGCGCCGCGCGTACCACCACCCTCCCGCGATGGCTATGGCCAGGACCGCCGCGGCCGCGACCGCCAGCCGCGCTGCCGAGGGCATGCGCGACGCCGTCGATGGCAGCACGGTGCTCTGGCTGACGTGGCTGCGCGTCTGGGCGCGTTCAGCGACACCAGTGTCGAGATCCTCCTTGAGCAACCGCAGATCGTTCCGCAGGTCCTTGGCCGTCTGATAGCGCTCCTCGGGATCCTTGGCGAGGCAGCGTCTCAGGATCCTGCCGACATCGCGCGGGAGGTCCTGCCGCAGATCGGTGACCGACGAGGGCGTGTCCTTGATGATGGCGGACAGCAGCGACATGTTCGTGTCGCCCTTGAACGGCTTCTCGCCCGTGGCCATCTCGAACAGCAGGACGCCCAGCGAAAAGACGTCCGAGCGCGCATCGACCGCCTTGCCTTGCGCCTGCTCCGGCGACATGTAGGCCACGGTGCCCACGATGCGTCCTTCGCTCGTGAGCTGCTCTTTTGTCACCGTGACCGAGAGGCCATCGACGGGCGACTCCTCTTGCAGCTTCGCAAGGCCGAAGTCCAGCACCTTCACGCGGCCCTCGTCGGTGACCATCACGTTCGCGGGCTTCAGGTCGCGATGCGTGATGCCCCGCTGGTGTGCCGCGCCGACCGCGTCGGCCAGCGGAATCCCCACGTGCAGCAACTGTTCGAGCGACATGCCGCGCGGCGGGATGAGCTCGGTCAGCGTCTTCCCCTCGACCAGCTCCATCGTCAGGAACAGGACGCCGTCCAGGTCTTCGACCGAATAGATTGTGATGATGTTGGGATGGTTCAGCGCGGCGACGGCACGCGCCTCGCGCTCGAACCGACCGCGGCGCTCCGGATCGGCGGCCAGCGCATGCGCCAGAACCTTCAGCGCAACTTTGCGGCCCAGCTTCCCGTCCTCGGCGAGGAACACCTCGCCCATGCCGCCGGCGCCGATGGAGCGGACGATCCGGTAGTGGCCGAGCGTGGCCGGACCATGGGCGCGAAGTGTCCCCGGCGGCATCGCCAACTGGCTGCCCCGGAGCCGGAGGCCTGATGTTGAGAGCGTCGAGACTGCTGGCCGCTTGCGTTTGCGTCGCTCGACGGCGAAGCCGCCCTGCGAGTCGCCGATCGGTACGCCGAACTTCAGTTCGGCCGACACGGCTGCCGAACCAGCGCGCGATGCGCGTGCTCCCGAATTCGGCCTTGTCGCGCACCAGCGCCTCCGACGGCTCGCTGAACCTGCCCGTCGGCTTCGGCCCGCTCAAGAAGTCCACGTCGACACGCCCGACCTTGTCATCTCCGAACTCGACGTAGCACGCGCCTTGCCCCTTGTACGGCTCGGGCGCCGGGCCGCCGCGAACCTCGCGCGACGATCGCCGCCGCGACGACGCGCGCGGCGCCCTCGGCGAAGACGCCCGCCTTCGGCGTGGCGACGCCGTTGACGTCGCCTACGGCGTAGACGTCCGGGAATTTTCGTCGCGAGCGTGTAGTTGTCCACGGGAACCCAGTCCTGGGCGTGCGCGGCCAGGCCCGACTCCACCACCACCTGCGGCACGCGGTGCACCGGGATGCCGAGGAAGAGCGCGTACGGCATCTCGCTGCCGTCGCTCAGCACGGCCACCTTCCTGGCCGGGTCCAGGGATTTCACGAGCGTGTCCTTCACGAACCGGATGCCTCGCTCCTCGAAGGCCGCCAGCAGCGCCTTCGACGTGTCGGGCGACGGCGGAACTGGCGTGCCGAACGGCATCACCAGCGAGATGTCCACGGCCGCTCGGCGTCCGCGAGTGACGAGATAGTCGTGCAGCATCAGCGCCATCTCGCTCGGCGCCGGCGGGCACTTGAACGGCCGTCCGCACACGCCGACGATCGCCGGGCCTTGCTCGAAGTGGGGCAGCACGTCCCGCAGCGCCAGCGCGCCAGCGACGATGTAGAACTCGTGGCCGCCTTCCGCGAGACCGGGCGTCGCCGCGACGTCGTAGTCGGCGCCGAGCGCGACGACCAGGACGTCCGCGTCGAACGTCCCGGCCGCGGTGACCACCCGCCGCAGCACCGGATCGATCGACGTCACCGTCGCCTGGACGAAGCGGACGCCGGGTTTGACGATGTCGCGGTAGGGATGACGAACGGCAGCCGCGAGTTGCCGTCCGAACATCACGTCCAGTTTCGAGAAGCCGAAGACGAAAGCCTCGCGCCTTGTCCACGAGCACGACGTCCACGTCGTCCCCGAGGCGCTCGGACAGAATCGTCGTCAGCTCGAGTCCGCCGAACCCCGCGCCCAGCACCACCACGCGTGTCTTCACAGTTCGTTGCCCCCGGTCGGTACTCTAGTCTGTTGATCGGCCACACTGACCTCGGAATCTCGAAACCCAAGGCGCCTGTAGCGCAGGCCTTCAGGCCTGCCTACGACACCCGGGAGTAACCATGGCCGACCCGTTCGATCTCGATCGCTTTGTCCGTGCGCAGGAGGACACCTACGCGCAGGCGCTGGCCGAAATCCGCGCCGGACGCAAACGCTCTCACTGGATGTGGTTCGTCTTTCCGCAGATCGCCGGCCTCGGGTCGAGCCCGATGGCCGAGCGCTATGCCATCGGGAGCCTCGCGGAGGCACGCGCGTATCTGCAGCACGCGGTGCTCGGCCCGCGGCTCGTGGAGTGCAGCGAATCCGCCTGCGCGGTGAACGGCCGTTCGGCGCTCGAGATCTTCGGCACTCCGGACGACCTGAAACTCCGCTCGTCGGCGACGCTGTTCGATGCCGTCTCGGCGCCCGGGTCGGTGTTCGACCGGCTGCTCGCAGAAGTTCTTCGACGGCCAGCGCGACCCGAAGACGCTTGCGATCATCGGCCGGACCGGCTGATCCAGTGGGGCAGGCCTGAAGGCCTGCGCTACAGTCGGACGCGCAGCTTCAGCCCTGCTCGACCCGGTACGGCGCTTGCGCGGGACGCTGTGCTACGATGCCGCCTCGCCACGAATCGAGGGCGCAGAGATGCCAAAGTTTGTGATCGAACGCGACCTGCCGGGCATTGCGGGCTGGAGCGACGCCGAGCGGCGGGCTGCGGCGCAGCAGTCGAACAAGGTCCTTCGCGAGCTGGGGCCGCAGATCCAGTGGATCCAGAGCTTCGTCACCGACGACAAGCTGTACTGCGTGTACCTGGCGCCGGACGAAACGACGATTCGCGAGCATGCCCGCCGCGCCGGGTTCCCGGCGAACCGGATCTCCGCGGTCCGGGAGCTGATCGATCCCACGACCGGCGAGTAGCGGTTCAGCCGGCCGTCGCGATCGCGTACTCGATCGCGTCTTCCACCGGCATCGACCAGCCCTCATTCCACACGCTGGTCCGCTCGGCGGCCGTCAGCGCGGCCCGAGCCCGCTCGAGGCCCGCTGTGACTGCCCGCTGCTCGGCCGGCGTGAGCCGCGCGCCGATGGTGTTGCGGAGCGCTCCGGCCGCGCCCGCCAGCGTGATCGCCCGCTTGACGTCGCCGGTGTGTGCCGCCGCCAGCGCGAAGCCTTCGAGCGCGCGCGCCAGTCCGCGCTTCTGCCCGCCAAGCTGCTGACACGCCTCCATCGCCTGGCGGAAGAGGTCGGTCGCCTTGGACGCGTCGCCGGCGCCGAGCGCGAGCATGCCGAGATCGACCAGCAGCCCGCCCGCGCTCCAGGGATCCCCGTGCTGATGAAATGCCTCGAGCGACTCGCGATAGAGCGACTCCGCCTGTGAGGCGTCCCCGCGATCGCGCGCGATGTCGCCGAGATGACGCAGCGACCACGCGACGCCGGTCTGATCGCCGAGCTGACGGAAGAGCGCGAGCGACTCCTCCTGCCGCGCGAGCGCGGCGTCGTAGTCGCGCTGCTCCTTCAGGATGCTCGCGACGTTGCTCAGGCTGCGCGCGCGCATCAAACCGTCGCTCTGCGCGCTGAAGAGCCCGACGCTCTCCTCGAGGAGGCGCCGCGCTTCGTCCAGGTCCCCCTGGCCCTTCTTGAAGACCGCCAGGCCGTTGAGCGCGGCCGCCATGCCCTGGCTGTCGCCGAGCTCGCGGCAGATCTCGAGCGCTTCGCTGAAGAGCCTGAGCGTGTCGTCGTCCCGCTGCGCTGCGGCCAGCACGGCAGCGGCGAAGATCGCCTTGGCACGCGCCGCGGACCGCGTCGCCGCACCAGGCAGCGCGAGGATCGCGGCCAGCCACTCGCGGCCCTCGACGAACATCTCGCGCAGCTCCCAGTAGCGCACGAGCGCCGCGCCGAGACGCAGCGCCCAGTCGGCATTGCCCGCGCGAATGAGCCAGTCGAGCGCCACCCGGATGTTGTGCCGATCGTGATCCAGCCGATCGAGCCAGATTGGCTGGTCGGCGCCCTCGATCGCGTTGGCGGCTTCCTCGGCGAGGACGAGGTGATACGCCGCGTGCGCCTTTCGCACCGCCGCGTCCTCTCCGGCGTCCCTCAGGCGCTCGAGGCCGAACTCCCGGATCGTCTCCATCATCGTCAGGCGCGGCTCGCCTTCCGGGAGCTCGTTCAACTGGACGAGGCTCTTGTGCATGAGCGACTCGATGCCGTCGATGACGTCCATGCCGAGATCGCGCTTCGTGTCGGCGACGGCCTCGGCTGCCTCGAAGGTGCAGCCGCCGACGAACACCGAGATCCGCCGGAAGAGCCGCTGCTCGGCCTCGGCGAGCAGGTCGTGGCTCCAGGCGATGGCCCCGCGCAGTGTCTGCTGGCGCGCGGGCAGGTCGCGCGCGCCGCCCGTGAGCACCTGCAGGCGGCTCTCGAGCCGGCCGAGCATCGCCGCCGGCGGCAGCATCTTCACGCGGGCCGCCGCGAGCTCGAGGGCCAGCGGCAGGCCATCGAGGCGGTTGCAGATCTCGGCAATCGCGCGAGCGTTCTCGCTCGTCAGGGCGAAATCCGGCTTCGATGCCGTGGCACGGTCGACGAAGAGGCGGACCGCCGCGTTCTGCGCCAGCGTCTCGAGCGAGAACGTCCGGCCCACTTCCGGACGCGGCAGCGGCCCGACGGGAATCTCCTGCTCACCGTAGAGGTGCAGCGGCTCGCGGCTCGTCACGAGGATCTTCAGCGGCGCGATCTTCAGCAGCGCGACGACGACCGGCACGGCGGCGAGCAGATGCTCGAAGCCGTCGAGCACGAGGATCGCCGGTCCCGGCAGCACCACGTGCGCAAGGTGCTCGACCAGCATGTCGAGCGACGACGCCTGCGCGCCGGCACGGACGCCGCTGGCCTGCGCAATCGCCTGCGGAACCAGATTCGGGTCGCTGATGGTCGACAGGCTGGCGACGTAGAGGCCGCCGGGAAATCCGTCCTTGACCTGCTGCGCGACCTCGAGCGCCAGGCGGGTCTTGCCGATCCCTCCTGGTCCCGTGAACGTCACCAGCCGCGCGGTGTCGCGCGTGACGACCTGAACCGCGCGCGCCACGTCGGCCTCGCGTCCGATGAGCGGAGTGCCCGGCAGCGGCAGCGTCGCGGCCTCGGGCGCCTTCACGCGTCTGGCCAGCTGCACGATCTGTCCCGCGAGCCCCTCGAGATCGCGGTGGAGCTCGATCGTCGATTCGTACCGCCCCGACGGGTTCTTCGCGAGGCAGCGGTTCACGATCCACTGCAGCGGCAGCGGCGCTTCGGGATGTACTTCGGCGAGCTGCGGCGGCTCGTCGCGCACGATCGCCGCGAGCTCTTCGACGTGGCTGCCACGCTCGAAGGCACGCCGGCCGTTCAGCATCTCGAAGAGCAGGATGCCGAACGCGAACTGATCGCAGCGGTGATCGATCGTCTTGCCCGTCGCCTGCTCGGGCGCCATGTAGCCGAACGTGCCAAGGATGGCGCCGGCCTGCGTCGCCGTCGCGTTGCCGACCGTCGCGCCCGGGTCCTCGGGCTCGGGTCCCGCCCACTTCGCGAGGCCGAAGTCGAGGATCTTCGCGCGTCCGTCGGCGGTCAGGAAGATGTTCTCGGGCTTGAGGTCGCGATGCACGATCCCGCGCGCGTGCGCGGCCGACAGGCCGCTGGCGATCTGCCTCGCGATGTCGAGCGTCTTCCGCAGCGTGAACGGCCCAACGGTGAGCAATTCCCGCAGCGTCTGTCCCTCGAGGAACTCCGAGACGACGTAGGGCATGTCGCCTTCTGCGCCGACGTCGTAGACCGAGAGGATGTTGGGGTGGCTGAGGGCCGCGGCCGAACGGGCTTCGAGCTCGAACCGGCGGAGGCGGTCGGGGGTCGACGCGAACTCGCCGATGAGCACCTTGATCGCGACGTGACGGCCGAGCCGCGGGTCGTGGCCCTTGTAGACCTCGCCCATCCCGCCCGCGCCGAGCAGCGTGACGACCTCGTACGGGCCGATCTTCGAACCGGGCGGGACCCTGGGCTTCGAGGCCATCTATCCCAAGAGGATACTGTGGCGCCCGGGTATACTGCACGACACTCGGCGGAGGACGCTGTGGCCGGACAGGGTATCGAACGGCGCGAGATGCTGCGGGTGCTGGCGATGGCCGCCGCGGCAGGACAGTTCCCCGGATTTCACCGCTGGGCCTTCGCCTGCGGGCACCATGGCGAGGGCGACGTCATTCCGGCCCCTGCCGCGCGCTACACGCCGCAGTTCTTCACCGCCGACGAATACGCGACGCTCGATCAGCTGACCGCGCTGATCCTTCCGAGCGACGAGACTCCCGGCGCCCGCGAGGCCGGCGTCAGCGAGTTCATCGACTTCATGGTCGCGCACGATCCGGCGCTCCAGTACCGACTTCCGCTTCGGGCTCGCCTGGATCGACATGCACGCGAAGCAGGCGCAGCAGCGTGCGTTCCGCGACCTCGAGCCCGCGGCCCAGACGGCGCTGCTGCAGCCGCTCGCCGCCCGCGTGCCGGCGAGCGAGGGGCTCGCGCATCCCGGCCTCGAGGAAGGCCGCACCTTCTTCGCCCGACTGCGGCGCTACACGCTGATGGGCTTCTACACGTCGCGCATCGGCCTCCAACAGCTCGGCTACCCGGGGCTGCAGATCTACACCGAGTCGCAGGGCTGTCCGCATCCCGACGACCCGGAACACCTCCACCTCACGCCTGGACGCTGACCGTGCCCGACAAGATCTACGACGCCATCGTGATCGGCACCGGCGCGGGCGGCGGCATGGCGATCAAGACGCTGTGCGAGGCGGGCCTCTCGGTGTGCGCGATCAACTCCGGCCGGCGGCTCGATCCCGCGAAGGACTTCCGCAATCACAAGCAGCCGTACGACCTGCCGTTCCGCGGGTTCGGCGACCCGAAGACGCGCGACAGCTACTACCACATCGAGAGCGAGTACGCCGCCAACGCCGGCGTGTGGGAGCACGGCATCGCCTACACGACGGCGCCGGGCACGAAATGGGAATGGCCGCGCTGTCATGCCGTCGGCGGCAAGACGAACTTCTGGGGACGCTCCGCCGCCCGGATGGGCGACATCGACTTCAAGGCGGCGAGCCGCGACGGCTCTGACGTGGACTGGCCGGTCTCGTACGCGGAGATCGCGCCGTACTACAGCCGCGTCGAGAAGCTGATTGGCGTCGCGTCCACGATCCAGAACCGGCCGAGCAATCCCGACGGCGAGTACATCCCGCCGTTCAAGCTGCGCTGCCTCGACTACATCCTGCAGCACGGCTGCGCGAAGGTCGGCATTCCGTACCTGCCGGACCGCCTGGCGCAGCTCACGGTGCCTTTCAACAACCACCCCGCCTGCCACTACTGCGGCAACTGCACCGAGGGCTGCGACACCGGGTCGTTCTTCTCGACGCCGTACTTCCTCCTGCCGCCGGCGGAGAAGACCGGGAACCTCGAGCTGCGCACGAACGCCGTTGCGCGCGAAGTGCTGGTGGACGGCGACGGCCGCGCGCGCGGCGTCGCGTACGTCGATCGCGCGACGAAGCAGGACGTCGAGGTCCGCGGCAAGATCGTGATCGTCGCGGCGTCCTGCATCGAGTCGGCGCGCATCCTGCTGAACTCGAAGTCGCGCCACTGGCCGACCGGCCTCGGCAACTCGAGCGGCCAGGTCGGCAGGAATCTCTGCGACCACCTGTACGGCACCACCGCCAACGGGTACCTGCCGCAGCTGCTCGGGCAGCCGCCGTTCCCTGACAACGTGTCGGCGAGCCAGATCGTGTGGATGCCGCGCTGGCAGAACATCGACAACCCGCGCGAAGAAAAGTTCGTGCGCGGCTACTCGATCTACCCGACCGGCGGCTGCGGCGAGTTCCCCTGGTATCACCGCTTCCTCGACGGCTTCGGGTCGTCGCTGAAGAAAGACATCGCGCGCTACTACCGCACGCCGCTGTCGTTCTACTGCCAGATCCCGACGCTGCCGAGCGCGACCAACTACGTGGACATCGATCCCGACGTGAAGGACATGTTCGGCATCCCGGCCGCGCGCATGCACTTCCAGTTCGGTCCCAACGAGCTGATGATGTGGGAGCACGCGAAGCAGGCGACGGTGGCCGCGATCGCGGCGTCGGGCGGCGAGGTCTGGGAGGTCGGCGACGAGCCGTATTCGCCCGGCTGGAGCCTGCACGAGACCGGCACGTGCCGCATGGGCGACGACCCGCAGCGCTTCGTCACCAACCGCCTCGGGCAGCTGCACGACGTCGCGAACGTGTTCGTCAGCGACGCCAGCGTCTTCCTCAACTGCACCGACAAGACCACGACCCTTTCAGTGCTGGCCTTCTCTCTCCGCACGGCCGATCATGTTGTCGAGCTCTTCCGCACCGGGGCAGCCCAGCAGGCGTGACGTATAGTGGAGTCCCCAGCGATCGGAGACACATCCGTGACGGACGTCGCCGACATCCAGGCGTTGATGGACCGGGCCGAACAGGCTGCGCACCGCGGCGACTTCGCCGCGGCTGAGGAAGCGCTGCGCCTCGCGGTCGAGTTGCAGGAGCGGACGCTCGGAGCCTCGAGCCCCGAGGTCGCCAGCACGCTGAACAACCTCGGGATTGTCTACGAGCGCCTGAACCGGCCGGCGGAGGCGGAGGCGTGCTATCGGAAGTCGTTCGCGATCGCGAAGGCCGCGTTCGCCGGCGATCATCCGCTCGTCGAGACGAGCGCGACCAACCTGCGCGAGTTCTGCGATGCGCGCGGCATCCCCTTCGAGCAGCCCGAGCCCGCACCCGCGCCAGTCAGCGCGCGCGTCGAGACTCCGGCCCCGGCGACGGCCGTCGCGGCCTCCTCGCGAGGTGCCACCCGAGCCCGTCGTCGCGACGTCATCGGGATCGTCTCGTCGCCCGATCGTGATCGGCGCGGTCATCGTCCTTGCAGTTGCGGCGGCGGTTTTCTTCTCGTCACGCCGCGCGACCTCTCCGGTGACGTCGCCTCCGCCGTCGGCCGCCGCCGCTCCTGCGGCTCCGGTCGTCGAGCCTGAAGCAGCGCCGCCGCCCGCTCCGGCCCCCGCGCCGGTCGCCAGCGCCGCCAGCCGCCGCGAGCGAGCCGGTGTCGAAGCCGTCGGCCCCGCCGGCGCCGCCTCAAACGGCGCCTCCTCAAACGGCGCCACCTCGAACGGCGGCCAGTGTCGCGGTGGAGGCGCTCGACGCGCGGCTCTGCCAGGCCCTCGACCTCGAGTCGAACTGGCACTGCGACCCACTGCCGGAGTCGGCGGTCAGCGGACCGGTGTTCTTCGTCACGCGCCTGAAGTCCGCGGCCGACACCAGCGTCGAGCACCGGTGGTACCGCAACGACAAGCTGAGCCAGGCAGTGACGCTCCGCGTGCGGGCAACCGGCAGCGGCTACAGGACTTACAGCAAGATGACCACCAACCCCGACCGCGCTGGAACCTGGCGCGTCGAGGTCCGAGCCCCTGGCGGCGCGGTGCTCGACCAGAAGACGTTCGTCGTCGGGCCGTCCTGAGCGCCTCCCTCGTCCGGCCGGGGTTCTGTGCTACCGTCGTGAGATGGCGTGGATGCGGGCCCGTGTCGCGAGCGTTGCGGCCGTCTGGCTGGCGCTCCACGTGTGCCTGCTCATCTCCGTGCCGACGACGCTCTGTTCGATGGGGAGCGTCGCGGCGGTGGGCGGCAGCAACTGCTCGTGCCCGCACGCCGCCGGCACGATCTGCCCGATGCACCCGAAGGCGAAGCTGAAGGCGTCCTCTGATCAGTGCGCGTGCAAGAGCGCCGCGGACCCAGTCGCCGCGATGACCACCGCGATGCTCGGACCGGCCGCCGTGCTGTCTCCCTCGTCGTCGCCGGCTGCGCCTCCTGACGCGACCGCCTGGCGCGTCGTCTTTGCTCCCGTCCCGCTCGACTCGATCTCCGTTCCTGATTCGCCTCCGCCCCGCGCGTAAATCCCGACGTTGACGCTCGAGATCCGGCTGCCCGCCGAGGGCCCGTGAATCTCGATCGCTGAGGCGCGTCGCTTCCCGGTGCGACGCCGCCTGCGCCAGTCGTTCAGCAGTGACGTGTCGTCGTGCTCGCGGGGAAGAGCATCAGTGAAACTACAAGTTGTTCGCGGGCTCGCGATCGCGTGCTGTCGCCGTTCTGACGGCGTCGGGCGCGCGCGCCCAGGAAACCATCAACCACGCCAGCGTCAGCGGACGTGTCGTCGATCCGCAGGGCGCGGTCGTGTCCGGCGCGCACGTCTACGCGACGCAGACCGACACCAATCTGACGGCCGAAACGACGACCGACGAGAGCGGCCGCTTTCGTTTCGCCTACCTGAAAGTCGGTCCGTACGACGTGTCCGTGCACGCCGACGGCTTCGCCGACAGCGCGCGCCATCTGCGCCTCACGCTCGGCTCGGCGTTCGATCTGCCGTTCAGCCTGAGCCTCGCCACGCTCGACACGCGCGTCACCGTCAGCGCCGACGCGTCCGTGCTCGACACCGCGCGCAGCCAGATCGCGGGCACCGTGCCGCAGGCCGAGATCGAAAGCATGCCGATGAACGGCAGGAACTTCCTCGATCTCGCGCTGCTGATCCCCGGCGTGTCGCCGACCAACACCGGCAGCACGCAGCTGTTCGCCGAGACGTCCGCCGTGCCGGGCCAGGGCCTCTCGATCAACAGCCAGCGGAACCTGTCCAACAGCTTCATCGTGGACGGCCTCTCGGCGAACGACGACGCGGCCGGGCTGAGCGGGATCCCGTACGGCGTGGACGCCATCGACCAGTTCCAGGTCGTCACGTCTGGCGGCCAGGCCGAGCTGGGACGAGCGCTGGGCGGCTACGTCAACGTCGTCACGCGCAGCGGCACGAACCAGGTGCATGGCACCGCGTACGGCTTCCTGCGCGACGACAGCCTCAATGCGGCCAACGCGCTGTCGGGCACGACCCTGCCGATGGACCAGCAGCAGTTCGGCGGCAGCCTCGGCGGCCCGATTCTCAGGAACCGCACGTTCTACTTCGCGAACTTCGAGCAGCGGCTGCTCGATCAGTCGGGGCTGACGACGATCGCGGCGGCGAACGCGCCGCTCATCAACGCGAAGCTGAACGCGGTGGGCTATCCCGGACAGCCGGTGACGACTGGCGTCTACCCGAACCCGGTTCACAGCGCGAACCTCCTCGCCAAGGTCGATCACCAGATCAGCAACGGCGATCAGTTCACGCTGCGCTACGGGCTTTATCACGTCACGTCTGACAACTCGCGCGGCGCCGGAGGGCTCAACGCCCCGTCGGCGTCGGCGGGGCTGGACGACGTCGACCATTCGCTGGCGGTCGGCAACACGTGGACGTTGTCCACGAAGACCGTCAACGAGACGCGCGCGCAGTTCGCCTATGGCGACCTGAAGGCGCCGCCGACCGATCCGATCGGCCCGGCCGTCAGCATCGCCGGCGTCGCGTCGTTCGGGACGCTGTCTGGCAGCCCGACCGGCGCGCGTGAATCGCATGTTCCAGCTCGTCGACAACCTCACGCACCAGGCGGGCGCGCACGCCCTTCGAGCCGGCGTGGACGTCATCGTCAACGACGACACCATCACCTATCCACGGTCGTCGCGCGGCAGCTACGCGTTCTCATCGATGGCGAACTTCCTCGCCGGGAGCTACAGCGCCTTCACGCAGACCTTCGGCGATCCGGTGGTCTCGCAGTCGAACCCGAACGTCGGCGTGTACGCGCAGGACGAGTGGCGCGCGCGCCCGGGACTGACGTTGAATCTCGGCCTGCGCTACGACCTGCAGTTCCTCGACGCCATCAGCACCGACACCAACAACGTCTCTCCACGCGTCGGGTTCGCGTGGACGCCGTCGCCGGCGTCTGACCTGGTGATCCGCGGCAGCGCGGGCCTTTTCTTCGACCGCGTGCCGCTGCGCGCTGTCGCCAACGCGATTCTGTCGGCGGGGAACACGACGGACCTGAGCCAGCTGCAGCAGCCGAGCGTCTCGAACCTGATTCCGGCGCAGGCCGGCGCTCCGGTCTTCCCCGACATCCTGCCCGCGCGCGTGCTCACGACCACGCTCGTGGACTTCACGACGATGGACCCGCATCTGCAGAACGCCTACTCGACGCAGGCCGGTCTCGAAGCGGAGCGTTCGCTCGGCCACGGCCGCACCATCAGCGTGGGCTACCAGTACGTGCGGGGCGAGAACCTGCTGATGTCGGTGAACCAGAACGTGGCGACGTGCGTGGCGGCGGGACGAACAACGGCTGCCGGCCCGTCTCGACGTATCGCAACAACAACCAGTACTCGTCGGCCGGCATGTCCACGTATCACGGGCTTGCACGCGTCGTTCGTGCAGCGCGCGAGCGACTGGTCCAGCCTGCGGGTGACCTACACGCTCTCGAAGTCGATGAACGACGTCGGCGAGTTCTTCTTCAGCTCGCCGATCGATCCCACCGACATCACGCGCGACTGGGGCCGGGCCGACGACGACCAGCGGCACCGGCTGGTGATCAACGGCACGGTCAACTCGCCGACGACGCCGGCGACGACCGCGTGGCAGCACCTCACGCACGACTTCCAATTGAGCGGCCTGCTGCAGTACTACTCGGCGCTGCCCTTCAACATCGTCTCTGGCGTGGCGAACCTGCAGGGCACGACGAGCCGTCCGCAGGCCGGGGGCGCGCCGTCCACGCCGAACTTCGACGTGCGATCCGCGACGTTCATCCAGCGCAACGCCGGCACGGGCAGCGACTTCTTCACGCTGAACATGCGCGTGAGCCGGAAGTTCCGTCTCGGGTCCGACGTGAAGGCCGAAGCGCTCGCCGAAGTGTTCAACGTGACGAACCGGGTGAACGATTTGACTCGCAACGCGACGTGGGGTCCGGGCCCGTATCCGTCGAGCTCCGGTGGCGGCGTTCGATCAGATCACCGCCGTCGGCGATCCGCGCACCGTCCAGCTCGGCGTGCGCCTGACGTTCTGATTGTCTGTAGCGCAGGCCTTCAGGCCCGCAATTGACGAACTGTAGCGCAGGCCTTCAGGCCTGCCACTGCGACGAGGGCTGAGACACGAATGACCACTGCAGCAGGCCGGGGCTTCAGCCCCGGCATCCGTCCATGGGTTATCGCCGCGCTGATGCTGCTGGCCGCGACGTCCCTGCGCGGCGCCGGCGACAACGGGATCGACATTGCGGTGCCGGGACGCGCCAACGCGTATCCGTCGGTGACCGCGGCAGGGCCGCTCGTCGCGTCTGGCCTGGGGCGCGACGACCGCTGAAGGCGCCACTGATGTCTACACGGCGGTGAGCCGTGACGGCGGACGTTCCTTCGCCGCACCGGTTCGCGTGAGCACGATGCCGGCGAACCTGTCCGGCGAACAGCCCCCCGCGATCGCGCTCGTGCCGAGAGCCGGACAGGAGCCCTCCGTCGTCGTCGTGTGGACGTCGAAGTCGCCCGACGGCACGAAGCTCGTCTCGTCGCGATCCGACGACGGCGGCAGGACGTTCGCGGCGGCGGTGCCTGTGCCGGGCAGCGAGGCCGCCGGAAATCGCGGCTGGGAGTCGATCGTGACCGATCGCGACGGGCATGTCGTCGCCGTCTGGCTGGATCACCGCGAGCTCGCGTCGAGCGGCCACTCGATGGCGATGGGCGCGAATCATGAGCACGCGATGGGCGCGGAGGACAAGACCGACGCCGTCGCGCGTGCGCAGCGGTCGAAGATTCTGTTCGCGCGACATCGACGGAGAGGCCGGTGCGCAGCCGATTGCGGGCGGCGTCTGCTACTGCTGCAAGACGGCGCTTGCCGCCGGCGCGAACGGCGGGATCTACGCGGCGTGGCGGCAGGTCTACGCCGGCAACATCCGGGACATCGCATTCGCGAGATCGACGGATGGCCGCACCTTCGCGCCGCCCGCGCGCGTCAGCGAAGACAACTGGATGCTCGACGGCTGTCCCGAGAACGGGCCGTCGCTCGCCGTCGACGCGCGCGATCGCGTCCACGTCGTCTGGCCGACCCTGTTGCCGGCGGCCGATTCGACGAGCGAGCCGACGCTGGCCCTCTTCTACGCGATGTCGGCAGACGGCCGGACGTTCACGCCTCGGGCACGCATTCCCACCGCAGGTGTCGCCCGGCATCCGCAGGTCGCGCTCGGGTCGCGCGACGAGCTCTTCATCGTGTGGGACGAGCAGGACGGCGGCACGCGGCGTGTGGCGGCCGCGCGCGCCGAGGACAGGCGGGAAGGATACGGTGACGTTCGTGCGGCAGCCATTGGCGGACACCGGGCCAGCCGGATATCCGGTCGTGGCCAGCGTCAGCGACGCGGACGTCGTCGCGTGGACCAGCGGGTCCGGCGCGTCGAGCACGATCAGGCTGACGCGCGTGGCCCGTTAGCGCCGCGCACGCCTCAGCCCATCACCTCGATCGTGAATCCGCCGGGCGCCGTGAAGTAGAAGGTCCACGACCCGTGCTGGATTGACGGCGGCGGCACGTGATACCCGTCCGCCGCCAGCCGCGCGTTGATCTCGTTCACGCGCTCCCTGGTCGGCTGGATGAACCCGATGTGAAAGCTGCTCGGGTACCGCACGCGCGCGGCCAGCTGCTGCCTGGCTGCTCTGACCCCTGATCCCTGGCCCCTGGTCCCTGATCCCGATCCTCCGCCCTCGCCTTGATCAGCGTGAGGACCATCCCCTTGTCGTCGCTGAGCATCTGCATGCCGGAATTGCCGCCGCCCGGCCGCAGGTCGAAGTACTTCGCGAGAAACGCGCTCGTCTCGTCGGGCGAGACGACGGTGAGGTTCAGGTGATTGAGCGTCATGAAGAGGTGCCTTTCGATTCGATGAGCGCGCGTGATTTCTGCAGCACGTCGAGCGTGGCGCGCAGCGCGTCCAGCGAGTGCGGCGCTCCCATCACGTTGGCGAACTGGAGCTGGCGCGGCCGCAGGTAGTCGAGCGCCTTGCGTGCCTTCGCGGTGGGCGACATCAGCCGCGCCCGCTTGTGATCCGGGTTGTCGATGAAGGTGATCAGCCCGTCGCGCTCCATGGCGTCCGCGGTTTCCTGGACGGCCTGGCGCGTGAGCCCCAGGCCTCGCGCGACGTGCGCGACCGGCGCGGGGGCGTCTTCGATGGCGCCGAGGATCTGCCACCGGGCGCTGGTGAGGCCGACGGGCGCCGTGAGCCGCTCCGCCGAGTCGAGCATTACCGCCCTGAGCCGGAAGAGCTCGGTCAGGACATCCCGGAAGAGCGTTCCCTTCGGCGTGAGCGTGACCACTGACAGGACCTTGTCATATTGACAGGACCTTGTCAATATCGCATCCCCGCATGAGCCGCACGGCCCCCTCGGGCGGCATCGCGTCTGCTTGGAAATCTGGATGACGCGGTGGCTACCCTCGCTCGGCCTCATCCTGGCGCTCGGGCCTTCCGACCATGTCGCCCGACGTCGCGACCGCCGCATCGTGCCCGCGTCAGCTGGGTTCCGCCACTTACCTGGCGCGGTCGTTCCACGGAAACAAAGCGCGAGCGGCGAGACGTTCGATGAACGGAAGCTGATCGCTGCCCATCGAACCCTGCCGTTTGGATCCCAGGTGCGGGTGACCAACCTCGAGAACGGCCGCTCCGTGAAAGTGCGCATCGTCGATCGCGGGCCGTACGGAAGGAATTACCGCCGGGGCACCATCATCGACCTGTCGCGGGCGGCAGCCAGACGCCTGCGGATGATTCGCCACGGAAAAGTGCCCGTCAGGGTCGTCGTCTTGAAGGTCGGCTCGAACAGACGCTGGCGACGACGCTAACGGCACTCAGGCCACGGCCAGCCGTCGTTGTTCCCCAAGAACAGGTGCACGAGACGGTCGAGCCCCGCGAACCGCCCGCTGCCCGTGAAGTAGATCACCGCGAGCGCGCACACCTCGACGAGGTTCTTGTTGACGATCAGATAGCTGCCCTCCGACGGAATCGAGTAGAAGTACCCGATGAACGGCGGGTTGCAGAGATAGAAGAGCAGGATGAAGGCGATCCCGCCCAGGCTCGCGAGCCGCGTGAAGAGGCCGAGGATCAGCAGCACGCCGACGATCGTCAGGCCCCACATCGTGACCGTGTTCGCGTGGTCGAGCATGTTGGGGTTGGCGGCGACCCAGCGGAAGAACTCCGCGAACGGCCCGCGCGCCTGCTTCATGTATCCGGCGGCCGACCAGCCCGCCGAGTTCAGTTTCGTCAGGCCCTCGTAGAGGAAGTGCCAGCCCACGAAAACGCGGAGCACGGTGATGGCCACCAACGCGCCGCGCGACAGCTTTTCGTCCATCGTCTCGCTCCTACGCCTTGAAGTCTTCGGGCTTGAAGGCCAGCCGGGTCTTCGCTTCGACGGCCTCGTTGACCTTCAGCACCGCGACCGCGGTCTCGAAGGCGACCTCGGCCGGGCAATTGAGCTTCGCCTTGCCGCGCACGGTGTCGAAGAAGTTCTGCAGGTGCGGCTGGTGATAGGGATCGCGCAGCGTCACCGGCACCAGATGCTGATCCGGCGACACCGACTCGCGGACGTCCGCGATCGCGCCCTCGCTCTTCGGCTTGCTCTCCTGCTCCTTCGGCGCGGAGATGTAGCCCTTCTGCACCCATTCGTCCCAGGCCGGCGCGTTCGGATCGCGATAGAGCTGCCCCGCGTAGTTCACTTCCGATTCCGAGAGGAGCAGCGTGCCCTGGTCGCCCATGAAGTTCTCGAAATAGCCCTGGCTGCCGTTGGTCGTCTGCGTCTGGTAGTACGCCTTGGCCGGACCCGCGGGCGTCGCGAAGTCGTAGATGACCATCACGGTGTCGTACCACTCGTGCGTCGCCGGGTCGTGATAGAGGTTGTCCCCGCTCGCCGTCACGTAGGTCGGATTTGCGCCGAGGAACCAGCTGTAGATGTCGATCTGGTGCGAGCCGAGATCGACGATGGGACCGCCGCCCTTGCCTTTGTACCAGCGCCAGTTCCGGAACTGCTGCATGTCCTTGAACCCGTACTGCGTCAGCCTCGCCTGCGGAATCGCGTAGCGATCGGGCGCGCCGAGATCCGGCGTGACCGCGCGGTTCCACTGGCCGTTGACGGTGCAGATCCGCCCGAGGAGCTTCGCTTCGCCGAGCAGCTTGTTGTAGCAGTGCAGGTAGCGCGGGTTCGATCGGCGCTGGTGGCCGATCTGCAGGAGCTTGCCCGTCTCGCGCGCCGCGACGACCATGCTGCGCGCGCCCTCGACGGTGGTCGACATCTCCTTCTCGCAGTACACGTGCTTGCCGGCCTTCAGGCAGTCGATCGCGTGCTGCGCGTGCCAGAAGTCGGGCGTCGCGATGATGACCGCGTCGAGCTCTTTCTCCTTGTCGAGCATCTCGCGGTAGTCTTCGTACGCGTTCACCTCGTGCTTGAACTTCTTCAGCGTGTTGACCACGCGCTTCTGGTTGTACTCGGTCCAGATGTCGCAGACCGCGCGGAAGCGGAGGCCGGGGATGCGGAGCATCGAGTCGGTCAGCACCTGCCCCTGCGCGCCCGCGCCGAGCAGCGCGACGTTCACCGTCTGGACGTCCGCCGCCTGCGTGGGCGCCACCTGCGCCTCGGCAGCAGCCTGCTGGTAAGCCCGCTGCGTGTGCCAGGCGTACCCGAAGAGCCCGAGTGCGGGGACCGTCGAGAGCCCCTTCAGGAGATCGCGGCGATCGAGCTTTCTCGGTTCGTCCTTCGGCGGCGTCGCCTGGTTTCTGATCCTGATCGGCCATTCCGTCCTCTTCGTATCAGGCAGGCCTGAAGGCCTGCGCTACAGATCTCATGCAGGCCTGAAGGCCTGCGCTACAGATCTCATGCAGGCCTGAAGGCCTGCCCCACAGGCGTCTACGCCAGGCTAGCACCGATGTGGAGGAGCACGGGATCGTCGCCTGAGCCACCCTCGAGAATCCACGCTTCCGTGCCCGGAGCCCGATCGCACAGATCCGCGATCGCGTCCGTCGGCAACATCATGAACGCCGTCGTCAGCGCGTCGCTGATCGCGGCGGCCGCGAGGCGCGGCCCGTCGCTCGCCGGCCGCGGCCTTGGCACGGCGACCCAGGCGGCGATCGCGATCGCGCACCGGCTCACCCGTCCGGGGATCCACGATGTGATCGGCCTTGCGGACACCCGACGCGCCCATCGCGGTCTGACGCGGCGACACCGTCGCGAACACGCGGGACCTCGCGCCCGGCGTGCTCAGCGTCAGCGGCCACCCTTCGTGCCCCGGCGGCGGCTCGAGGGCCAGCACGGAGCTGAAGCCCCCGTGCACCAGCGCGCGCTCGACGCCCCACTCCTCGAGGACCTCCGCCATCAGGTCGACCGCGTAGCCCTTGCCGACACCGCCGAGGTCGATCTTCACGCCGCGCCGCGTCGCCCCGATCACGCACGCGTCGGCGTCGAGCTCCAGCGATTCGAGTCCCGTGCCGATCGAGACGTCGAACACGCCGCCGGTCAGCTCGAAGGCGTGCCGCGCGATCACGAGACACTCGATCGTCGTCGGCGCCACCCGTGTGCGCTCGCCCGGCGCCAGCTCGTTGATTCGGCCGATGTCGCTGTTCGGGATGAAGCGGCTCAGTTCCCGCTCGAGGCGATCGACCAGGTCGAATGCTGCCTGCGCCGCCTGCTCCGCGTACCTGCCGTCGTCGTGCACGGCGTGGACTTCGAACACCGTGGCCATCGCCTCGTGCGAGAAGCGCCGCACGCCAGCAAGGTCGCGCGGCGCTTCGATTCCGAGTCGCAGCGTTCTCAGTTGTATTCACCGCTGCAGTCAGGGCGCGGCTTCAGGCCGCGCCCCCGAAGTCTAAGCCCTGCGTACCGAGTCCGAGCTGAAGTCTGTCGTCCGACCTACAGCGTCCAGCCCTGACGGTAGTTGTGCCGGATGTACTGGTCGGCCTCGGGCATGTTGGTGATCTTCATGTTCGGGGCGTCCCACATCAGCCGCGTGCCGGGATAGTGCAGCGACACGTTGCCGAGCAACACCACCTCCGCGAACGGTCCGGAGTAGTCGAAGTTCGAGACCGCCTGCCCGTGCGTGCGGATCGCGTCGAGCCAGTTCTTTTCGTGTCCGCTGCGACCTCCGGGGACCCGGGCCAGCGTCTTTGGCGGACGCGTGAACGCGGTCATCGCCGTCTCGGGGATGAGGCGCGGGCTCTCGGAGTAGGTCTCGCACATCAGCTTGCCCTTGTCGCCCACGAAGATCGTGCCCGACTCCGGGAGCCGGCGCTCCGGCTCGAGCTCGTCTGGACGCTCCGGCAGCAGCCCGCCGTCGTACCAGTGCAGCTTCACGGGCGGCATGTCGCCGCGCGCGGGGAACGACACGTGGATGACCGTCGACGGCGGATAGCTGTCGTTGTAGTCGACCCGCTTGCCGTATCCGTTCTCGACGGGCAGGACGACGTAGGACTCGGTCGAGATGATGCTGCTGGGAGCTCCCAGGTTCAGCACCGTGAAGGCGGCGTCCATGACATGGCAGGCCATGTCGCCCATGGCGCCGGCGCCGAAGTCCTGCCACGCGCGCCAGCTGAACGGGTGATACGCCGAGTTGTACGGGCGCATCGCAGACGGGCCGATCCACAGATCCCAGTCCAGGCCATCGGGAACCGCCGGCGTGTCGGTCGGCCGGGGCATGCCCTGCGGCCAGATCGGGCGGTTGGTCCAGCAGTGCACCTCGCGGATCGGGCCGATGGCCCCGGCGGCGACCCATTCCTGCATCAGCCGCAGCCCCTCTTCCGAGTGGCCCTGGTTGCCCATCTGGGTGACGACCTTGTACTTCCGCGCGGCCTCGGTCAGCGCACGCGCCTCGCTGATCGTGCGCGTGAGCGGCTTCTGCACGTACACGTGCTTGCCAAGCTGCATCGCCGCCATCGCGACGACCGCGTGATTGTGGTCGGGGGTGGCGACCACGACCGCGTCGATGTCCTTCTGCGTCTCGAGCATCTTCCGGAAGTCCTGATGCATCTTCGCCTTCGGGAACTTCTCCGGAATGCCGTTCTTCACCAGCTTGGCCTTCGCGGCCTCGCTGGTGTCGCAGTCGCAGAGGGCGACGATGTTGTCGCTCTTGGCCACGTTCATCAAGTTCGACGTGCCCATGCCGTGGGCGTAGCCGACGACTGCGACGTTCACGGTGTCGCTGGGCGCCTGGAAGCCGGCGCCGAGGACGTGGCGCGGCAGGATCGTGATGCCGGCCGCGGTGGCGGCGGCGGTCGTCACGAACTCACGCCGGGAAACCTGGGAGGGTGGCTGCTTCTCGTTGCTCATCGTGTGCTCTCCTGCACTGTCCGGCCCGCGGCCGGCGACGCGCTCGCGCCAAATGTATCCGAGATCGACGACCGCCCGCGCGAAGTCGTACCAGCGGAGCTTCGATCCCGGCGTGTCGTGCCACCTGGGCACGGCCAGCTCATACAGACGATCGCGCCGCGCCGGCTCGCCGGGACCCACCGGCAGCCGCAGGTAGCGCGCGATCAACTCGACGTCGAAGATCCAGGGGCTCCGGAACGGCACCGCGAACAGCGTGGCCGTATCCGGGGTCACGCGGAGCATCTTCGCGCCGCACTGCGTGTCGTACACGGGCAGATCGAGCGCGTGCGACACGGCCGTCGCGAAAACGCGGCCGAGGTAATGCCGCGCCGCCTTGCGTTTGATATCACGGCCCATCAGCATGACACGAGAGCCGAGGACGAACTCGACGGCCGGGCGCGTTCGCAAGACGGCCAGGAAATCGTCCACGGCGCCGAGCGGCGTCGAGAGGTCGGCGTCGAAAAACCCGACGAGCGCCGGTCCCCGCGAGAGCCCGGCCAGCATTCCGGCACGCACCGCCTCGGCCTTCCCGGTGCGCACCGGCTGGCACACGACCGTCACCGCCTCAGGCGCGGCCTTCCGCATGGCCTCCAGCACCGCCTTCGTGCCGTCCTCGCTCCCGTCGTCCACCATCACGAGCTGGACCTGCGGATGGGTCGAGACGAATCGCAGGAACGCGTCCGGGTCGAGCCGCGCAGCTTCGTTGTAGCACGGCACGACCAGAGCCAGGGCTGGTGACGTCACGTCCGCTCGGCCGGCCACATTGTCACAGGCCGCAGCGCACCGCAACGCTGGAGTTCCGCGGCGACCCAATCGCGAGCCGGGCCTGAAGGCCCGGCCTACTGTTGCCGGGGCTGAGGTCCCGGCCTACTCCGAGGCGGCGTGGGCAAGAAAACGATTCCAGAGGTCGCGCTCGACGTAGAGCGACAGAAGCACATTCGGACGCAGGCCGTAGAACTCCGACACATAGCGGTCGCCGAGCGCGGCATCGAGGGCCGGCGCGTGGTCCATCGACGAGACGATGACCGGGGCCTGCATCGCAACCGGATCGCCGGCGTCGATCCAGTAGCCGACGTTCGGCATGGCGCGCAGGTACCAGGGCAGCGGCCATTGCTCGTACGGCGACGCGATCACCGAGACCTGCATGGCCGCGCCGTGCCTGTCGAGCGCGGCCAGATCGCGGATGCGGCTCGCCATCCGGACCGCGTCAGGCACCGTCTGCGCATAGACGTAGGGGTTTCGCGGGTCGGCCGCATACGTCACGGAGGCGCGCCAGGCCTGCCATCCGAGCTGCAGCGACGCGATCGCGACGACGGACGTCAGCGCCGCACGCGCGAGCCGCGATGGCGTCGCGCGAACGAGCCACGAGAATCCGATGCCCGCGACGACGAGCACTCCGGCGTAGAAAGGCAGGATGTTCCAGGGCGTCTTGTACGGCAGCGCGGAGAAGATCGCCGTCGTGAGGATCGCGTAGCCGGCCAGATAACGCGTCCAGAAGAGGCGGCCAGGGATCGGCTCGACGTCGCCTCTCCAGGCGCTCCACATGCCGCCCAGCGCCAGCAGGAGGACGATGCCTTCGCTCCACGTGAGTCCGCCGGACGCGGAGTACGCCAGCAGGCCGATGTAGTAATGCCACGCGTGGGCGTGTGCGGACGGCTCGAGGCCGCGGTTGATGTACGTGCCCGCGCCGCGAAATGGTTCCAGCAGACTCGCCGGCGCGGTGAAGAACGACGAGTAGAACAGGACGACGATCGCCGCTGCCGTCGCCAGGCCCGCGAGCAACGCCTGTCGATCGCGCGCGAGCGATGGACGCGCGCCGCCGACGGACCACCACGCGACGCCGCACGCGACGACCGCCGCAGGCAGCACCAGCACCGAGGTCTCTTTCGTGGCGAGCGCCAGGCCGGCCGCAAGCCCGGCGATCACCGGCCATACGAGTCCGCTCTCCGTGACCGCGCGGCCAAGCGCGATCGCAAATGCCAGCGTGAACGCCGCGAACAGCGACTCCTGGATGTACATCCGCGAGTAGAACACCATCACGGGCGAGAGCGCCATGAGCCAGGCGCTCGCCGCGACGGGCGTCCGGCCGATTGCCGTGGACAGGAGCGGAAGCAGGAGGATGGTGGCCGCGCCGGCGACGACAGTCACGCCGCGGAGCGTGTCTTCATCGAGCGACGCGAGCGTGTGCTGGCCGCGGAGCCAGGCGGCGGGAAGCGTGAGGTAGTAGAGCGTCGGGCCGTGGTGATCGCTGGCGTCGTAGCGGTATTCGCCGCGTTCGAGAAGCGCGCCGAACTTGACGGCCTGGTTGGCTTCGTCGTGGTGCATCGGGCGAGTGTCGAGCCGCGCCAGCCGCAGGCCGAGACCGGCGGCGAGCGCGAGCCCGACGAGCGCGCCAGCGAGCGCCCGTGTCATTTCGCCAGGCCGTAGACCTCGACTTCGACGTAGTGGTTCAGGTCGTTGGTCGTGTTGCCGTTCGAGTAGAGGCGCACGTACCGGGCCTTCACGCCCTTCGGGTCGAACAGCCGTCCCTCGGCGACCTCGATGTATTCCTTGTCCTTGCCGGCGCCCAGCTTCGACGAGTTGTCGTGGTCGTTGTTGTAGACGGTCGTCACGCCGGTCTTGAACGCGGCATCATCCGACACCTGGACGACGACGTCGCGATACACGCGAGCCTGGCTGTGGTAGTGCCAGGCGACAATCGCGGCGAGCGGGTGCGGCGCGCCGAGATCGATCTGCACCCACTGCGGGCCCGGGCCGAGCTCGATGAAGTAGCCGTCGCCGCCCGACTTCTCGCCGTCGGTGACCATGTCGAGATCGCCGATGACCGGGATTCGAGTCGCTCGACGTCACCGGCTTCTTGAGCGAGAGCAGCACCGTGCCCTTCGGCACGTAGAACGCCGGCCGCGGCTTCCCGGTGATCGGCTCGAGGTTCGCGCTCTTGATGTTGGTGGGCGTGCCGATGAACATCGGCTTGGGGAGCTTGAGCTTCAGCTCCTCCTTGTTGGGATCGGTCTGCGCCGCGAGGGTTCCGAGCGTCAGCGCGAACATGAGGGCGGTCACAACGGCGCGGCTAGTCATCCTGGTACCCGTTCTCCTTGGTTCAATCTCCCATCTTACATCGCCCTGCGAGGCCGGGGTCCGCGTGGAATAATCAGCAGCGATGGCTCCTCGCGTCCGATTCGCGCCGTCACCGACCGGCTACCTGCACGTCGGCGGCGCGCGTACCGCGCTGTTCAACTATCTCTTCGCCCGGCGGCACGGCGGCACGTTCGTGCTGCGCATCGAAGACACCGACCTCGAGCGTTCGTCGGCGGAGATGGTCGGCGGAATTCTCGAGGGCCTGCGCTGGCTGGGGCTCGAGTGGGACGAGGGCCCCGAGGTTGGCGGACCGCACGGGCCGTATTTCCAGACCGAGCGGCTCGATCGCCACAAGGCCGCGGCCGAACGCCTGCTGACTCACGGCCACGCGTACTTCTGCTACTGCACGCCGGAGCGGCTGCAGGCCGCGCGCGCCGAGGCGGAAGCGAAGGGCGAAGGCTGGATCTACGACCGCCGGTGCCTGTCGCTCTCGCCCGAGCAAATCGCGGAGCTCGAGGCGACGCACCAGCCGCGCGCCGTCCGCGTCCGCGTGCCGCCAGGCAAGACGACGTTCGACGATCTCGTGCACGGCCCGATCACGATCGACCATTCGACGATCGAAGACTTCGTGATTCTGCGATCCGACGGCGCGCCCACGTACCAGCTCTCGGTCGTGTGCGACGACGTCGACATGGCGATCACGCATGTGGTGCGCGGCGACGATCACATCTCGAACACGCCGAAGCAGATTCTGTTGTACCAGGCGATGGGCGCCGCGATCCCGCGCTTCGCGCACGTGCCGCTCATCCTCGGCGCCGACAAGAAGCGCCTCAGCAAGCGCCACGGCGCGACGTCGGTGACCGAGTATCAGCGGCAGGGGTATCTGAGCGAGGCGATGACGAACTTCCTCGCGCTGCTCGGCTGGTCGCCGGGCGGCGATCAGGAGATCTTCACGCACGACGAGCTCGTCGAACGCTTCACGCTCGAGGGCATCAGCGGCGGGAACGCCGTCTTCAATCCGGAGAAGCTGGACTGGTTCAACCAGCAGCACCTGGCTCGTCTGTCGCCCGACGATCTCATGGCGCGCGTGAAGCCGGAGCTCGAAGCCGCCGGCCTCTGGTCCGACGCGTTGACCGGCGATCGCCGCGCCTGGTTCGCGCGTGTGCTCGCGCTGCTCGTCCCGCGCGCAAAGCGCCTCGGCGACTTCGCGCCGCAGGCGGCGCCGTTCCTGGCCGACGTCACGAGCTACGACCAGGCCGCCGTCGACAAGCATCTCTCGACGCCGGGCGTCGCGCATCATGTCAGCGCGCTGGCCGACGCGTATCGCGACCTGGATCCGTTCGATGAAGCCTCGACCGAGCGCGTCCTGCGGTCCGTTGCCGAGCAGGGCGGCGTGAAGTTCGGCGCGCTGGTGCACGCGACGCGCATTGCCGTCACCGGCCGCGCCGTCAGCCCGGGACTCTTCGAGACGCTCGTCCTGATCGGCCGCGCGCGAGTCGTCGCTCGCCTCGAAGCGCTGGCGCGCTATCTCGCCGAGCGAGCGGGCGCCGTCGCCGAAGGCGCCTGAGGCATCTGCCTGGTACGACTCCGTGCGCGATCTCATGAGACTGCTCACGACTGCGTCATCGGCCTGCTGCTGTTCGGCGCGGCCACCGTCCAGGCGCAGACACTCGACGCGGCCACGTGCGCGAAGCTCGGGTCCCTGAACCTTCAACACGCGGCGCTCACCGCGGAGTTCGTCGCGCCGGGCGGCGTTCACGGCGCCCGCGCAGCCAGGAGGCGTCCCGACCCCGCCCCAGATGGTTCGCCGCATTGCCAGCGTTCTGTCGCGTGTCGGGCACGCTGACGCCCAGCGCGGACTCCAGCATTCGCGTCGAGCTGTGGCTGCCTGCCAGCGGCTGGAATGGCAAGCTCGAAGGTGTCGGCAACGGCGGATGGGCCGGCAGCATCTTCTATTTCCTGATGGCGGATGGCCTGCGGCCGCGGCTACGCCGTCGTGGCGACTGATACCGGCCACGCCGGCGACATGGGCGACGGCTCGTTCGCCTTCAACCATCCCGAGAAGCTCACGGACTTCGCGTATCGCGCAGTGCACGAGATGACCGTCGCGGCGAAGACCGTCGTCGTGGCGGCATATGGAAACGGCCCGCGTCTCTGGTCCTGGAACGGCTGCTCCACGGGCGGGCGCCAGGGGCTGAAGGAGGCGCAGAAGTATCCGGCGGACTACGATGCGGTGCTCGCCGGTGCGCCCGCGAACTACATGACGCACCTGATGATGCAGAGTCTCTGGGTCGGCCGCGCGACGCTCGTGGATCCGGCGAGCAAGCTGTCGCCGCAACAGTTCGCCGCGCTGCACGACGCGGCGATCGCGCAGTGCGACGCCGCTCGACGGCGTCAAGGACGGCGTCCTGAGCGACCCGACGGCCTGCCCGTTCGATCCGGCGTCCCTCGCGTGTTCCGCCGCGGCGAGACGTCGCCGTCGTGCCTGACGCCTCCGCAAGTCGACGCCGCGCGCAAGATCTACGGCGACGTGAAGAACCCGCGGACCGGCGCGGTCGATTTTCCCGGGGCTCGAGCGGACGAGCGAGAAGGGATGGGGCGAGCTCGCCGGCGGCCCCGCGCCGCTCAGCATCGCGGCCGACTACTTCAAGTACGTCATCTACAAGACGCCGGACTGGGACTTCAAGACGCTCGATTTCGACAAGGACACCGCGCTCGCCGACCGCACGGACGACGGGCTGCTGAACGCGACGGATCCAGACCTGAAGCCGTTCTTTTCGCGTGGCGGGAAGCTGCTTCTGTACCACGGCTGGACGGATCCGCTCATCGCGCCGCGCAACACGATCAACTACTACACCAGCGTCGTGAACGCGATTGGCGCCGCCGCGGCGTCACAGTCGCTGCGGCTGTTCATGGCGCCGGGCATGGATCACTGCTTCGGCGGCGAGGGCCCGAGCCAGTTCGACGGGCTCGCGGCGCTCGAGCGGTGGGTCGAGCAGAAGCAGGCCGCCCGAGCGGATCATCGCGGCGCACGTTTCCCACGGGAAGCCCGATCGCACGCGGCCGCTCTGCCCGTACCCGCAGGTGGCGGTCTATTCCGGCACGGGGAACACGGACGACGAAGCGAACTTCGTCTGCAAGCCGTGACGCCGCTAGGCGCGGGTCGCCAGTTTCTTCCGCCGCTTCGCCGCGTACATGTCGCGGTCGGCCAGCTCCAGCAGCACCTCCGGCTCGTCCCCGTCGTCGGGCCCGATGGCGACGCCGACGCTCGCGCCGATCTGCAGCGTCTGCCCTTCGAAGTCGAATGGCCGGTTGCAGCGTCGCGCGATCCGCTGCGCCACGACCTGGGCGCTCTCGCGATCGGGCACCGTGGACAGCAGATACGCGAACTCGTCGCCGCCGAAGCGCGCGACGGTGTCCGATTGCCGGAGCTCCGCCGCGATGCGCCGCGCCATTCCTGCAGGGCGCGCGTCCCCGGCGCGGTGGCCGAACGTGTCGTTGATTGGCTTCAGGCCGTCCATGTCGAGCAGGAGGACCGCCAGCCGCCGCTGCGTGCGATACGAGCTGGCGATGGCGTGGCGGAGCCGGTCCATGAAGAGCGCGCGGTTCGCGAGGCCCGTCAGCTGGTCGGTGGTCGCCTGCCGGAACAGTTCGTCGGCGTTTGTCATGTGAGGTCGCGTCAGACCGAAGGTGGATCGGCGTTTCGAGCGTCGGTCTTTACGCCGAAGGCGCGTAGACGGACCAGTCCTGAGGTCGCGTCTCGAGCGGCGGGGCGGACGACGGCGTCAGCTGTTCGTTCCGGTGCCCCAGGGGTCTTTCCACGCGGGCGGCGCCGCCTCGTCGTGCGGGTGCACGATCGTCATGCGCTTGTGCGGCGCACCTCGATAGAGCAGGACGATGGCGGCGGCGAGAAAGACCAGGCCGAGCCTCGTGTCGAACAGGAAGCTCAGGAAGAACAGCCCAATGAGCACGGCTGCTGCCATGCTCGTTTGGCAGGGCAAGATGAGTACCGCGCCGATGTGGCCGCCGGCGCACGATTTGGGCCGTGCGGGGCGCATGCGACGACGCGGGATCGCCGAATTTCGGCCGCAGATCACGGATTCGTGGCCGCCTCGAGCGTGCGCGCCTTGCCCGGTCCGGCTCAGGTCCGGTAAACTGATTGTTCCTACGCGCGACCGCGCACCCTGCTGGGAGGTCGTTCAACGGTAGGACACCGCGCTCTGGACGCGGTTATCGGGGTTCGAATCCCTGCCTCCCAGCCAGATCTCATTCAACGACAACCACTTACATCCGCTCGGTGTCTGCCTCGAATCCCTGCCTCTCACGCTCCACGAACCCATTCTCCGACTTCGGCTTACGCATCTCGAGCTCGACTACCGTCTCCAGAATGTCTCCACGTTCAGACCCAACTTCTGGTGGCAACCCAGCGCTCCCCAGAGCAGCACGCGTCAACCTCGTCGTTGGCTTCTGATGGACCCTCAATACCGGAACCGATATCGCACCCCGACGGAGACTTGGCGAGGCATGTTGTAATGCGTGCCTCCAAACGTGTTGCTTTCATCGAGCAGAAAGCGAGTGTCCGCGACGTTGAGCGCCGACGCGACGAGCGTCCACTGACGCCCGAAAGCCTTCGCGCCTTGTAGATTGAACACGGTGTGTGCCGGCTTGTGTTCGGGTCCGTCACCCTCGAGGAACCCCGAACCGAACTCGACGGAAGCAGATACCCACCACTCGCGAGGGAACCGCACGTTCATTCCGCCGGCCAGCGTGTCGCGCTGATCGTGATCCAGAAAGAAATAGTCGTCACTCGGCGGGGAGAAGTCGGTGAGTCCGCCGGTGATGCCGCCGCGGCCTTCGACGAATTGGTGGGAATAGGCCACATGGGCCTGGAGCGCGTGACGTTGCGGCGACCGGAGCGTGGCCTCAAAGCCGCGGATTCTGGCCTGGTCGATGGTGAGCGGGAGAAAGATGTTCGAATTTCCAATGGCGTCGTGGTCGAAGAGTTCCGCGCGTTCGTGCGGAAGTAGTCGGTATCGATCGCCCAGCCCTGCACGGGTATCGCCACGCCGACTTCATACTGATCGTCGCGTTCACCTTTCAGCGGAAGAAACCCGACTCCCTGGTCGACGGCGACGTCCAGGAGCGGGCCCGAGATCGTCATAAGCGGTGGCGGCTGATAGGACTGGCCAAAAAACCCTCGAACGGCCCACTCGACACCGGGAATCCGGATCGCCACGCCGATGCGAGGGCTCACGACCGTTTCGCTCAAGGAACCCGAGAAATGGGTCAGGCGGATCCCGCCATTCAGCGTGATCCGATCGGTGGCCGCGTACTGATCCTGCGCGAACAACACCTCAACGTTGCCGTTGAGCGGTTGCTCCTGGCTGAACTGGATGCCATCCGCGACCGACTGCAGCCCGAACAGCAGCGAGTCGTGTTGGAAGAATCCGTAGCCGCCGACGCGGACGTTATGCGACGCGCTCGAGGCGGCCAGGACGGCCTGGCCGCCGACGTAGTTGGACGTGCGGTGAGTGGTCGTGACAATCGGATCCGCCGATCCGCCGTCGAAGGCCGCGCGATTGTAGTGGTAGAACGGCGACACGGTCAGAAACGCCTTCGAGCCGACGGTGTGCATCCACGATAAATTGATGAATCCGTCGCGCTCCCGCTCCAGGTCGTCGACGCCGGCCGCTTGATCGTCGGGCGTGTTCGGCACTTCGTAGCGGTCGCCGCGGAGGGACGACACCAGCCGGAACTGATCCGTCGGCGTCGATTGGAAGATCAGCGATCCAAACGTGCCGACACCGACCGTCCGATCGTGCAGCGTCTCGGCCGTCGGGGTTTCGAGGCCGACGTCGCTGGCGTTGACGTTGCCGCTGGCGAAGTACGCGAGGCGGTCACTGTGGTCGCCGACGCTGAATTGATCGTTCGTCTCGTGCAGGTTGCCATAGCTCACGACGGCCTCCGCTTCCCGGTTTCGCTCGAAGCCAGATCGCGGCAGGACGTTGAAGACGCCGTAGGCGCGGTCCCCGAAATCCGCTGCATAGCCGCCACGCTGGATATCAATCGTCTCGATGTCTTTCGGATCGAACTGCGGCCCGACGTTGCTCGCGATGTTCGTGTTGGGCACGGGCACGCCGTCGACGAGCCAGGACACCTGGTGACCGCCACGGATGTGCAGCTGGTCGTGAATCATGTACCAGCCAGGTACGTATTGTGTGACGAGATCCACGCTGTTCGTGCGCAGCGCGCCCGGCGTGTGTTCGATTTCGGTTCGACTCACGACACTCTCGGTCGTCACTGACTTCGTGTTGACGGTTCCTTCCTCTGCTTACCACGTCAACCGTCTCAGCAATCGCGCCCAGCGGCATGGCGAAGCCGATGTCCGTGATGGTTCCGGGCCGCACGCGGATCGACTTTTCGATCGTCCGAAATCCCTGCATGGCTGATGAGATCACGTAGTCGCCGCTGGCACCGCTCGAAAGACGAACCGTCCGTCGATGTCAGTCTCGGTGGTTCGCTGCCACCCCGACGAAGGTGACCCAAGCGTAATCAGAACATGGGCGATTGCCTGTTGCTGCGGGTCCTGGACGACGCCGATAACCGTACCGAACACCGCCGCGGCGCTGTTCGATGCCGCAAGGACACACAGGGCCAGAACGAGGTATTGAATGCCGGTTCGCATGATCCATTTCTTTCAATGACAGGGACGCCTCCCGGTGCGCGGGCCGGGACGATCCAGATTCCGAATTATCAATAAACGTCGCGACGCAGCCGTCCGGTGACGGCGACGCGATCGGCGCTCAGGGCCAGCGAGTCCCTGAGTCGAGGATCACGAACGTTGTCGCGGCTATGTGCGCGGAGGGGGGAGTCTGGAAACGAAGGCGGCGCCGCAGGCACTGCGCGTGAGGCCGGTCGCCAGGCGACGCTGGTCATCGGCACAGTGCTAGTGACCGACGCCGCCAGCACGGCGGCTGGAGACAGGAGGGAGGCCGCGACCGGAAGCGGATCCGACGTGCTCCGGCAGGTGCACGCCCGAGAATCCGACGTGCCGTGGTGACTCGACGGTGAGTGATGCATCGGGCACGTCTGGCCATCACTGTGGTCGCAGGTGCAGGCTGCGCCGCGAGTGTCAGGGGACGTCAGCGATGTCAGTAACGTAACGCCAGGAATAGAGACCAACAGACAGACGTGCAATACGAGCCATCCACCGGCAATGCGCGCGAGCTGAGGTCGTTTCCAGCGCATCAACGGGATGTACCACGGAAGCGCTGAATGCCACCCGATACTCGACCCGATCCCACCTGATGCTCAGCGTGCCGCCGCCTGGCGCCGGATCAACCGAGAGCGTGAACTGCTCCACCGGCTCGGCCATCGTGCTCACCCTTGCCGGGACGCGGACGATATCCTGCGACGGACTGTAGACGGTGTGCCATTGGCCCGTCTGCTTGTTCACAATCAGCTCCGGGTGTGCCTGATCAACGTGCAGGTAGAGGGTGTAGGTGCCGGGAGGAATCACTCGTCCCTCGAGCACGAGCATCCGGTCTGTTGTCAGCAGCGTGGCTTCGTCGGCCCCGGCGTCCACACGACGCCCCAGCGAATCAGCCCGCCCCAGATCGTGCGCCCGCGCATCGACGGCCGGCGGTACACGAGGGTGATCCGGGCCCCGGCCACTACGGCGCTGACGGATTCGTGAGGGCTGATGCGCTTGCGGGGAGCGGGCGAGCCCGCCGCGTAGATGGCGACCAGCCACGAGCCCGTGACCAGTAGTGTGAGTAGTCCTTGCCTCATGCTCGGAACGTGGAGCACGGACTCGTCGCGCGTGGTCATGCGCCGCTGGCTGCAGTCAGTCATGATTCTGCTGTTATGATTCCGGCCGCCTGCGCTCCGTTCGGTCGTGACTTGACCACGGATCGGAACAGGAACCTCGACGACCCGACGATGGTCCGCCCGGTTGCGCTGCTGATTGGTCTGCTCTTCATGCTGTGGGCCGGCAACGCGTGCGCGGCAGGCCCGCCATCTCCGGCGGCGGCATGCGACCAGCCGTCCGGCCAGGACCCAGCCGACGCGATGCCGCCGGCCCACCATCTTCCCGACTCGTCGTGCACCTCGGCTTGGACGGCGTGATTTCGCCACCGTAGACGTCCAGGGAGGGCGCCGCGGCGAGACGCAATTCGTGTCGCAGAACTGGGTGATGGTCATGGCTCACCGGAAGGTCGGGTCAACCGCCCTCACCTGACCGGCATGTCTCGCGGAGCCCGACGGTTGGACAGCCCGGATACTCCGAGGTCTTCCAGGAAGGCGAAGGGTACCGGAACCTCCAGATCACCGATTATCAGTATCGCACGACCTGTTCATACAGCTGGCGGCGTCGTGGCACGTGCCTGTTGGCTCCCTCTTCGGACTCACGCTCTCTGGCGGTCCGGTCGGAGAGCCCGCCCTGGGCCCGGTCGCCTTCATGCATCGCCCCTCCAGCTCCGAGAATCCCACCGCACCGCTGTCACACCACATCTTCGACTCCACGCACATCTCGATGGGCGTGGTGACCGTCGGCCTCGAGCGTGGGCCGTTCCAGATCGAGGGCTCGGCGTTCCGAGGCAGAGAGCCTGATGAGCACCGCGACAATCTCGAGTTGGGGCGCTCGACTCCTGGTCGATGAGGGTTGGTTCCGCCCGAACCGTGAATGGGCGTTCCAGGTGTCGCACGGGTACCTGCACGCGCCCGAGCAGCTCGAGCCGGAAAACAGCGCCGGATGAACGCCTCGGCGTCGTGGTTTTGCGAGCGGCCCTCGGGCTTCACGGCCGTCACGCTGGCAGTGGGCCGAACGACCGTCGATACAGCAGCGTCCACGCCGTGCTGCTGGAGGCGACCCACGAGACTGGACGCACGGAACGTGGACGGCCGGCTCGAGGCGCTCACCGTCGAGGAGATCCTGCTGTTCCCCACGGCCGTGCACCGCCCGCATCCCGGCGAGCTCGTGGATCCCGTGAAGGCCTTCACGGCAGGGGCCGGGCGCGACGTGGCCAGTCCGTGGGGAATCAACTGGGGCTGGCGCGGACGTGACATTCTACGCGGTACCGCCGCTCCTCCAGCTGACCCACGGCGAGCACCCGGTTTCGTACCAGCTCTTCGTTCGCGCGCGATTGCCTGCCCGCGGTGGCCGAATGTGGAACTCGACGATGGGGCGGCTGATGATGGATGCCTCCATGACCCACTAGGGTGGTCGCTTCGGGACGTGGCCGTCAGGGACGGTGCAACGTGACCACCACGGACTGAGGCAAGCCTCCCGCGCACGTCCCCGTGAAACCAGTGCTCTTCCACTTGATGGCGACTGTTGAGGCGTCACCGGAGATTTGCGTCGTGGGCGACGCACTTCACGCCATCGCCAACCAGTTCGATTGACATCAGTCCGGCGGACGAAGCGGGGCCCGCGTAGCCGCTGATCGCGCCGTCCCAGCCTGCCGGCACCGTCGACCATGCGCCGTCGACACAATCAGCTCCTTGCGCCACGTCCATCGTCATCGTCCGGGAAGGAAAGTTGGCCGACTCCATCGTCCCTGTCCAGTTTCCCGACAGATTGACTACCTCTATTGGCGTCGGTGGCGCGGTCGCCGGCGCGACCGGCACGGACGAGCCTCCGCAGCTTGCGTACAGCTCGGCGCTGATCAATAGGCCCGCGGCCGCCGCCAGGATCAGGAATTCGCGCTCGTCATCTGGCCCTTTTGCTTGTGCCGCGACCGACCAGCTCGGGGCAGAAGTCCAGATCGCCGAAGGGTCATTGAAAGCCAGAATACCGCGTACGCGGCAAGGGCCGTCCTGCGACGTCGCTGACAGCAGTCTCCACGGACCGCCATTGCGTCAGCGAAGTCTTCCGCCGGCCTCGCGTGCGCCTGCGTCGCGCGGTGCGGATCGCCTTGATTTACCCGTCGTTCCGGATCAGCAGAGGGATCAGCATGAACAGGATCAGTATCACTGCCAAGCAGAAGATGAGGATCTCCGGAGACGACGAATCCCTAAGCCGGATCCGATCGACGCGTTTACGCGAACCCTTCTGCCGCTGTGGCCCACGAGATGGCCCCATCGGCACCGGGGAGTCGGCGCGGCTGTAGAAACCCATCTCAGGCAATGTATCGTCGCAGCTGGGGGCGCGAGCGCCGATTCGGTCGAGTCGCCGTGCGTGAACTTTGGATGGGGCGTCAGGCCGACGGATGGTTACGTCGCCTCTGAAAAGTGCCGATCGACCGGTCACGGCCGTGGAGCGACCGCCCGTTGGGTTTCAAACGCCTCGCTCGGTGGCGTTTGGTACCGTGCGATGATGCGAGTTCGCTTCAAAAAGTCGTGTCTTCATCTCTATCTCTGCCGTGATCGTCGGTGTTCTCGTCTCTTGCTGACGCGTCCGCGGCGCGCAAGAGCTCGGCGGCGCCGGCACACTCCAGGGAACCGTCAAAGACACCACCGGCGGCGTCATGGTGTCGGCCAGCGTCAGCCTGAGCAACCCTGTTTCCGGGTTTCGTCGCGATTCCACCACCGACGAATCCGGACGATTCAGCTTCAGGAACATTCCTCCGAATCCGTATCACCTCGAGATCGCCGCGCAGGGATTCCAATCGATCGAGAAAGATGTCGAGGTCCGTTCCTCCGTGCCTGTCGAACTGACGCTGACGATAGCGCTGGCCGGTGCGTCCACCACGGTCGAAGTCGTGGGACACGGACAGGATCTGCTCGAGCACGATCCGACGGCCCACGTGGACATCGATCAGACCCGCGTGGCGAGGATTCCCCTCGAGTCGTCGTCCGGACTCAACCAGGTGATCACACTGGCGTCGCCGGGTGTCGTCGCCGATGGCAACGGCTTCTTCCACCCGGTGGGCGACCACGCGCAGTCGCAGTTCTCGATCGACAACCAGCCGGTGACCGATCAGCAGAGCCGGGTCTACTCGAACCAGATTTCGCCGGACGCCGTGCAGTCCATGGAAGTCATCACCGGTGTTCCGCCCGCCGAGTTCGGCGACAAGGACAGCCTCGTGGTCCGCATCGTCACGAAATCCGGGCTCGACCAGCCCAAGCCGACCGGCACCATGTCGGCCGGCTATGGGTCGTTCAACAGCCCGACCACGGACCTCAATGTCGGCGGCGGCAGCCATCGCGTCGGCGACTTCGTGTCGCTGAGCGCGATGCGCTCGGACCGGTATCTGGACCCGCCGGAGTTCGAGGCGCTCCACGGCGACGGCCACAGCCTCACGTTCTTCAACAGGCTGGACGCCCATCCGAGCGACATGGATGCGTTTCACCTGAACGTCCAGTTCGGGAATTCCTCCTTCGACATCCCCAATACCTACGACCAGCAGGCGCTCGGACAGGCGCAGCATCAGTCGATCGACTCGTTCAACATCGCGCCCGGCTACTCGCGAATCCTCGGGTCGAGTTCGGTGCTCACGGTGAACGGCTTCGTCCGGCGCGATCACGTCAGGTACATGCCGAGCCCCGATCCGTTTTCGGACGAGACCGGCACGGTCAGCCAGGACCGCCATCTGACGAACTACGGCGTGAAGGCTGACCTCAGCTACGTGAACGGGCCCCACAACCTGAAGTTCGGGGGCACGTTCAGCGCCACCGCTCTCAACGAGCATTTCACCCTGGGCCTCACCGACCCGGCGGTGAACTCGCCGTGTCTCGATTCGAATGGCGCGCCAGTCGGGCGATTCCGCGCTCGTGGGCCTCGACCAATGCGCCGGCGCCGGCTTCGACCAGAATCCCGATTTTGTCGGCGGCATGGTGCCGTTCGACTTGACCCGCGGCGGCAGCTCGTTCGTGTTCGACGGCGACACCACCATCAAGCAGCAGTCGGGCTACGTGCAGGACGACATCACGGCCGGCGCCTTTGCCGTGAAGCTCGGGCTGCGCATTGACCACTACGACGGCCTGACGACGAAGACACTGGCGCAGCCCAGGCTGGGCGTCGTGTACGCGATCCCGCATAGCGGCACGATCCTGCGCGCCTCCTACGGCCGGACGCTCGAGACGCCCTACAACGAGAACCTCGTGCTCACGAGCAGCGCCGATGCCGCGGTGTTCGGCACGGCCGGCGTGCCGCTTCCGGCCGGCACGCGCGACCAGTTCGACGTCGGGGGACAGCAGGCATTCGGGCGATGGGTGGTGGTGGACGTGGGCTACTTCAAGAAGCACACCACGAACGCCTACGACTTCGGCGCGCTGTTCGACACGCCGATCTGGTTCCCGGTCTCGTGGGATCACTCGAAGCTCGACGGCATCGTCGGCCGGGTCACGCTGGTGGAGCACAAGGGATTCAGCGCCTCCATGGTGTTCGGGCACACCAACGCGATCTTCTATCCCCCTGGCACGGGCGGGCTCCTGACCGAGACGCCCGAAGGGCCGTTCCGCATCGATCACGACCAGGCGTTCCAGCAGACCACCAACGCGCAATACGTCTTCGACAAGGCGCGCGGCCTGTGGGCGGCCATCTCGTGGCGCTATGATTCGGGCCTCGTCGCCGGCGCCGTGGGCGACTACGCCACCGCGACGACGCTCACGGCCGACCAGCAGGCGGCCATTGGCCTCTTCTGCGGCAGCACGTCTGCCACCCTCACTCGCCGATTACATCCTGCGACGATCCCAATCGCGGCGCCACCCGCCTCCGGATTCCAGCCGACGGGACGGAAGACGATCTGAACAATCCACCGAGGATCTCGCCGCGACACCTGTTCGATCTCGGCATCGGCGCTGACAACCTGCTGCACACCGACAAGGCAAAGCTCAAGGTGCGGCTGAGCGTCGTGAACTTGACCAACAAGGAAGCGCTCTACAACTTCCTGTCGACCTTCAGCGGCACGCATTTCGTGACGCCGCGGTCCGTGCAGTTTCAGGCGGGAGTGTCGTTTTGACAGGCGCACAGGGCGCACAGCGCACGAACGGGAGCGAATGTAGCGAAGGCCTACAGGCGACGCTCAGAGCTTCAGGAATCGCTCTCGCAGCGATCGCGACTGGATGCGGCTGACCTGCAGCTGCTGGCCCGTGGTGAGCGTGACGACGTGGACGCCGCCCGGCATGGGATGGACGCTGGCGATCAGATCCGACGCGACCAGCGTGGCGCGGCTCAACCTCACGAATCGCGCCGGGTCGAGACGAGTTTCCAGGTCCTTCAGTCGATAGCTGATCGTGTGGCGCTCGCCCTTGACGGTGGTGAGATGCACGAGCTCGCCTTGCGCAGTCAGCGTCGCCAGCTGCCGGACGGGCACCAATGCGAAGTCGTCCTTCCGCCTGACGGGAATGCGCTCGAGAAATCCTGGATGGAGACTCGGCTCGAGAGCTTGGCGCGTCCGCTGCAGGCGGGTCGCAGCGGCAGCCGCTGATCGACGCGATCGAGCCGCTCCTGCAGCCGCGTCATCGCCTCTGCCAGCCGCTCGGGGGAGACCGGCTTTAAGAGGTATCCACGGCGTTGACTTCGAACGCCTTTACGGCGTGCTCTTGTACGCCGTGACGAAGACAACAAGCGGCAGGTGCCGACGGTCCAGCATCCGCACGACACCGAGCCCGTCGAGTTCCGGCATCTGGAGATCGAGAAACGCTACGTCTGGACGTTCGCGCTCGATCAGCTGGACAGCCTCGATGCCCGTGGCCGCTTCGCCGACGACTTCCACGTCCTCGCGCTTCCGGAGCGCGCTGAGCAGAAATGCCCTGGCCGGGCGCTCGTCGTCGGCAATCACCGCACGCACCGATCGACGATCACACGTGCACCCTGCCGGCCGGGCGCCGCGCCACGGGAAGCTCGAGCGGCAGCCGGACGCGAGATCGCGCCGCTGGCAGAGTCTTCAGGTGAAACGAGGCGTGCACGCCGTACGCCAGCGCGAGCCGGCGCTCGAGATTGGCGAGCCCGACGCCGCTCGATTCCACGTCGAGGCCGGATCCGCGTGGGCCGTCCGCGTCGTCTGCACGACCAACTCCAGCAGTTCCTGCCGTCTGTCGCCATCGACTCGCCGGGCCGGACTGTCACGCGGCCGCCCGCTGCTACGGGGCACGCCGTGCTTCACGGCGTTCTCGACGAGCGGCTGAAAAATAAGCGGAGGCACCAACGCGTCCTGCAGGTCGTCGGCCGCCCATACTGACGGCGAGCCGCTCTTCAAATCGCGCCTGCTCGATCTCGAGATAGGCGCGGACGAGTCGCAGCTCCTGGTCAAGCGGTGCCACCTTTTGTCGGACCGCAAGACGCGTCTCAGCACCTCTGTCAGGCGCAGCAGCGTACGGACCGCTTCCGCCGGCGCTTCCTGGACCAGGTATCCGATCGTCGTCAGTGCGTTGAAGAGAAAGTGTGGATTGACCTGCGCGCGCAGCGCTTCGAGGCGAGCCTCCGCTGTGCGGCGGCCATCTCTTCCTCGCGGAGCCTGCGGTCGACGCGCTCCTGCTCGAGTCGAATTCCGTCCAGCCGCGCGCCAGGAGATGGCCCGCGTGCTCGAGCAGGGCGACTTCGTCCGAGAGCAGCCTTCGCCCTCCGGCCACTTCGCGGACGATCGATCCCGACGGTGCCTCGGTGGTGGGTATGGCGACGACAGCGCTGAGGCGCTGGGGATCGACGGACGTCAGTGTCGCGTCGGGCGGAAGACGGCGTCGGGCACGGGCTCCAGCGGACCTGCGCGGCACTGAGCGCCGGCGCGAGGATGCGGCAGGTTCGATCGAGCACTTGTTCGTCCTCGATGTCGCCGATTGCCTGCGCAAGGACCGTCAGCGTGCTGGGGTAGTCGATTCCGCGCGGAGAAATCGATCGACCAGGCGCGACGTGGCACGCGAACCAGAGGGAACGTGAGGACCGTGGCGATCCACATGCCCAGCAGCAGGCCGGGTCAGGCCGCGCCCCCGGGCCGACCACCCACGGACCGACAGAGACCACACGCCGATCACAGCCAGGCAGCAGGCCGCAGCGAGGGCCCGCTTCAGGAACAGGTCGGCCAGCGCGAACGGATAGTCCTGGTACAGCACGGCAAAGGCCAGCAGCAGCGAGCCGTGATGGCCTGCGAGCTCGATGAACCAGCGGTCCTGCAGGTGGTGCTCTGACATATGCAGCGCCGACACCGCGAACACCGCGAACGCCACCGCCCACACATCCGCCGCGCCGGCCTGTCCACGCGTGACGACGGCCAGCGGCACCATCAACGCGACGAAGCCGACCATCAGCAGCCGCAGGGCGGCCACGCTCGGCAGCGACGCGGTGCTCAATGCCGCCCATGCCTGAATGAGCGCGGCCGACGCTGACAGCAGATACCCGGCGGAGATCAAGAATAGGTGGCTGGGAGTGAGGCGGTCGTCGGGGCCCCGTCGCACCACCGCATGCACGGCAATGGCGGGCAGGACGCCGAGGGCCCCGAAGCTGACGACTTCCAGCCAGGCAGGCGCGGCATCGTGTAGATCGCGCAGGCCGTAGATCGCAACAGAGCCCCAGCATTCCAGAGCAGCCCAACGGCGGCCGTGGCCAGG
>CAWBBN010000026.1:0-114192 GCA_963787035.1 Vicinamibacteria bacterium | reverse complement strand
GCTGGTCAGGCGGCCCCTCGACTCGATCTGCCGAAAGACGCCGAGGGTCGCGTCGGGCCGACGGTCGGACAGGGGAGGCAGCGGCGCATTGACGTCGCGCGAGAAGAACAAACTGTGGCCCCGCATGCCGGTATAGGTGACCGATATCGTGGTCGCCCTTCCCAGTTGGCGCTCGACGCCGGCACTGTATTGGAGCGTCGACGGGATCTGGACGTCAGGCGCCACTCCGTCACGTTGGACGGCTGCGCCTCGAGCGGCTGACCGGGCGGCAACGGATCCGGATAGCCGGGATCGCTGATCACGTATCGCTTCAACAGTCCCGCGCGTGAGGTCAGCAAATCGTTGATCACCAGCGGGCCGCTGCGATCGTAGAAGACGCCGAGGCCGCCACGAACGATGGTGCGCGACAGGCCGCCCGGCGCCCACGCCGTTGACGCGCGCGGCGCGAAGTTGTTGCTGTCCTGGAAGTAGTTCTGCCAGTAGTAACGCAGGCCCACGGTCGCCGTCAGCTGGGGCGTGGCCTGGATTTCATCCTGCGCGAACAGGCCCACCACCTTTTCCAGAAACGCCTGGTGGCCATTGCCCTGCTGCTGTATGAAGGTGTACGGGAGGCCGGCCTCATATTGCGGCAGGTTGGAGAAGTAGAACGTCCCGGCGGTATTCGTCTTGTCGTCGAATCTGCGGCGGCTCCAGTCGGGGATGTTGACCCCCGCTTTGACGGTGTGGTTCGCACGCGTCCACGTGAACGCGTTGGTGAGGGTGCCGTGATGTCGTGCGGCGCCAGTCCTGCTGAGCGCCGCCGGCGATGAAGCTGTCCTGGACGACGACCCGTGGGGCGGCGGAGACGCCCTTGATGTCGTCGAACTCCTGCCCGTACCGAATCGCTGTCTGGTGCAGCAGGTGGTCGTGATGATCGTGTTCAAGGTGTAGAAGACCTGCGACTCTCCCGAGTCGATGTGCACGGCGCCTTCGGGCAGTGTCAGGCCACCGGCGCGACCTCCCGCCTGGGTGTCTGCCTCATAAGACACCCGAAACGTCATCGTGGTCTTGTCGCTCTTCTGGAACGAGACGCTGCCGGAGAGATCCGTCTCGCGCGTCGGATTGGCGATGACGCCCTGAATCAGGCCGTCGACCCCGGCGGCGTGGACGAACGCGCTGGTGTCCTGCTCGATGCGGCTGCCCGACGCCACGAACGACGACCGCTTGCCATCGCCGATCGGTCCGCTCAAGTAGCCCTCGAAGGTTCGTTTCTGATCGGGCGTCTTCTCCGTCGCAAAGGGATCCCGGGCCGCCATCGACGCGTCGCGGAAGATCACGTTGGCGGTCCCGTGAAAAGCGTCGCTGCCGGCTTTGGTGATCACTTCAATCCGGCCACGGCCGGGCCTGGAAAACTCCGCCGAGTAGGGATCCTGGTTGATCTTGATCTGCTTGATGGCCGACGGGCTCACGCCGACGCTCGTCGCCTCGGTGCCGTCGACCACCAGCGCCACGCCGTTGGTGCCGATGGCGGACGCGTCCAGGAATCGCGACATCATCCCGACGTAGTCCTCGTCGAAGACCGGAAGATTCTCGAGCGTTGCCTGATCCGTCGCGATGGCGTCGAGGTTGCCGCTCGCGCTCGTATCAGCCTGCAGCGACGAGCCGGTGACAGTCGCCGACTGCACGACGCCGGCGACGACCAGCGTCAGGCGCATCGCGGCAGGGGGATGGGTGCCCACCGTCAGCTGCAGGTTCGTCGCGTCGAACCCTTCCAGGACGGCGCGTACGACGTAGCGACCGGGCGTCACGTGCTCGAATCGAAACCTGCCGACGCTGTCGGTGGTCGTGTGGCGGGAGGCGAGCTCGGTGCCCGACGCGGACGCCGCCGGCGTCAAGTCGACGGCGGCGCCAGGAACGACGCCGCCGCTCGAATCCACGACGACACCCGTCGCGACGACACCTCGCTCAGCCTGCCCAAATGCGACACTCGGAAGTGCGATCGCAATGACGCACAACCACCACACGACACGCATGACTGCCCTGACGACGTCCGTGATCCCGGCGCTATTGCCTGATCGTGATGAACCACGCCGCGATCACCGGGCCGCGAGGGCCGCGGCTTCCGGGGGCGGGCGGCGTCGTCCGGCGCGGGCGGAGGCACGGGACCGCGCTCCGGCTGAAACAGGTAGACGTTGTGCGTCTCGGGTCGACCGTGATCGTCTTCGCTCCCGGGAACGTCGGAACAGTGGCGACGAGCGGAGTACGTGTCCGGCGAGTCCTGGTGGACGACCGTCACGTTGCCCTCGCCGCCGTTGGGGATGTAGATCAGTTTCTTTTCAGATCCCAGCCGAGCGCATCCACACGGGTGCCATTCGGGATGGTCGCCACCACCTTGCCGTTGGTGGGATCGAGCACGACTGACGTCTTGTTGCAGCCGGAGAAGAGGCGATTCGACGCCTTGTCGTACGCGATGCCCGTCGGGCCGTCGCACGGACCCAGCGGCCACGACGCGGTCGTCTTCCAGGTCTTGACGTCGACGACCTGGATCGTGTTCTTGCCCTCGATGTTGACGAAGATGTGCCCCTGGCCGTCGGCCGCGGCGCCTTCGGGCGAGCTGTCCTCGAGCTCGACGGTCGCCACGATGTCCCCGGTGGTGGGATCGAGCGCGGTGAGCGTCCCGATCGGACGGCTGTGATTTGTCAGGATCACCTTGTCGTCCGCCGCGTCGTACATGATGCCGTCAAGTCCGGGCCCGACCTTGATCTGCTTGATCACCGCGAGCGTCTTCAGATCGAACATCGTCACGGTCTGGTCGCCGCCGTTGGTCGTGAAGCCGTGTCCTGCCTTCGTCACGAGCCCGGTGCCGTGCACTCCCGGTGTGTTTGGGATGTCGCCAAGGACCTTTCCGGTCGCGCCCTCGACCACCATCACATGGGTGCTGCGGGTCACGAACACCCGGCCGGTCGCCGGCTCGACCGTCACGTAGTCGGTGCCGCCGTCGCCTTTGATGTCGACCTTGTCGACTTTGAATGCCTGGGCGCGCGCCGTGAGCGGCGTCACCAGGCCGAGGATGGAAAGCAATGCGATGAAGCTGAGATGTCTGGTCATGTATGGCCTCGATGACAGATGATCACGATGTTCTCTTCAGGTGCGGGAAGGTCGCGACGAAGACGCTCCCCTGCGCGCTCGATCCTTCGAGCTCGACGGTGCCGCCATGGACCTGAGCGATCCAGGCGGCGATGGACAGACCCAACCCGGCGCCGCCCTCATGACGTGCGGGATCGAGCCGTACGAATCGATTGAATATCCGCTCGCGGTCGGCTGCGGGAATCCCGGGGCCGCTGTCGGCCACCCGGACAACGGCATTGGCGCCGCCATCCGACAAGGCGACGGAGACTCTGTCCTCCTGACGGCGTGTAAGTGATGGCGTTCGACAGCAGGTTGAGGAGCAGCCGCCTCACCAGCGACTCGTCGGCGGAGATGGCGGTCGGTTCGGACGGTCCGACGCGCACGGTCACGCGGCGCTCCGTGGCGAGCGACTCGAGGTCCTCGACGGACTCGTGAAGCACGGACGCGAGATCGACGTCGCCGAAGGTCACTGGATACCCTCCGGCGTCCGCCCGCGCGAGCAGGAACATGTCGTCGACGATTCGTCCCAGGCGCACGCCTTGATGCGCGACCGTCGTCAGGGCATCGCGGTACTCGGACTCGTCGCGTTGTTCGCGGTTCAGCGTGACTTCAGCGGCGGTGCGAATTGTCGAGAGCGGCGTGCGCAGCTCGTGCGAGGCATCCGCCATGAACCTCCGCTGGTCGGCCAGCGCCGTCGCGAGCCGATCGAGGACGGAGTTGAACGACCGCGCCACCTGTTCGAGCTCCGGCGCGTCCGCCGGCGTGGTCAGCCGGCGCTCGGCCGCGGTCGCGTCGATGGCTTCCGCCTCGCGCGCCATACGTGACAGCGGCCGCAGCGCGCGATGCGCGAGCCACCAGCCTCCGCCGCCCGCAAGCGCGATCATCAGGGGCAACCCCGCCAGGGACACGCGCTCGAGGATCCGGTGCTGCCGCACGGTCTCATCGAATGGCGCGCCCGTCTGGACGTAGTACGTCGTGCCGCCAATCGACCCCTGCTCGACGAGGACGCGCCACGTCCGGCCGTCAACGGATGCCGTCGAGGCGCCCAACGGGAACCGTGTCTGGAACTCCCCCCGACTGCGGCCGCCCGCTCACGGAGCGCCCGGCCGCGTCGAGAATGGCGACCATCACACCACCTGGCTGGATCGTGTCCTCGGCCTCTCTTGCCGCTCCCGCCGGCCGGCCCGTCTCGGCGAACTCGTTCGCCATCGTGCGAAAGGCCGCCTGGGCGATCGTGTGAAGGTCGGCGTCCTGCTCACGAACCAGGCTCCGCCAGTCGAGCCAGAGGATGGCCGCGCAGAACACCGTCAGCGCGCCGACGAGCAGCGCCGTGTACCACATCGTGAGCCGGCTGCGGAGCGACAGCGTCATAGATCGGGGCCGAGCAGCTGATAGCCCTCGCCTCGGCGCGTCCGGATGCAGGAGTCCTCGCCGGGCGTATCGAGTTTCCGCCGCAGGCGCTGGACGTACACGTCGACCACGTTCGAGAACGGCTCGTACTGCGAGTCCCAGACGTGCTCGGCAATCTCCGCTCGACCAACCACCTCGCCGACTCGGCGAGCGAGGAAGACGAGCAACGCGAATTCACGGGACGTGAGGGTGACCTCGACGCCTCGCGACCAGGCGCGCCGCGCCGACACGTCGAGGGTGAGATGGCCGACCGAGAGCTGCACCGGCAGGACGGGCCTGCGGTCGCGCCGCGTCAAGGCGCGCAAGCGAGCGAGCAGTTCCCGAAAGTCGAACGGCTTGGTGAGGTACCCGTCCGCGCCGGCGTCCAGGCCTTCGACGCGCGCTTCGACGGCATCGCGCGCCGTCAGCATCAGGATGGGCACATCGGCACCCGCGGCCCTGAGCTCGCGACAGACGGTGAGCCCGTCCTTCTTCGGCAGCATCACGTCCAGCACGATGGCGTCGTCCTCGTTATCCGTACACAGCTCAGACGCGCGGGCGCCATCGCGCGCCACATCCACCGCATATGACGCCTCGCGCAGGCCTTTCGAGATGAACTGAGCCGCGCTTCCGTCGTCTTCGACGAGCAGGACACGCATCTATTTCGGGGCCACGACCTGACCATTCGCATCCACGGTGACGGACCGTTTCTTGCTCCCCTGCTGAACGTGCGCCTCGAATGTCGTCACGCCACGAGCCGTTACGCGCTCGAGCTTGAGCACCTGGCCCATCTGCGTCAGCGCCTGCTGAACGGGAGGAGGTGCCGCCTCGAGGACGACTTGCTGTTCCACCTCGACGACAGCCCCCGACTGGTCGATGAGGATGTCGCGAGACATGCCATTCATGACCGTCTCGACTTCATACAGTGTGACGCCGTGCTCGGTTTCTCGTGAGATACCCTTGACGGTCGCCCCGGCGGTTTCCGCCTTGACGGTGGCCTGCACCGGGGGTGGCAGGTCCTTCATCGAGGACCGGCCGCTCGGCCGCCGCTGCCGGCGCCGGCGCCGAGCACGATTACCAGGCAGCAACGAATGATTCGCATCGTGATTCTCCTCGCGGAGAGTCCGGCCCTGCCGAGCATTCCATTGTCCCAGTTGGATGATGAACGTTCAATGAACACCCCGGTTCATCGTCCGTTCATGTGCCCTTGGTCAAGATTCGGGAATGGTCGCATGTGAACGACACCGTGAGTCGCCTGACCTGCGTTCGCCGACGCTGCACCGGCTGGCGCACGTGGCGCTCGCGGTTGGGCTGGCGTCGGGAACACTCCACGCGCCAGACGCCGGCCGCCCTTTCGCTGAGCGACGCGCTCGCACGCGCGACCGACGCGAACCGCACGGTGCTGGCAGCCCGGATGGCCAGAGCGGTCGATTTCGCCGGAATCGACGCGGCGGGCCAGCGGCCGAATCCCGAGATCTTCGTCGAAAACGAGCGCGAAACGCCGCACTGGGCTTTTGGTGGCACCCTCCCTCTCGAAATCTCCGGCAAGAGGGGCCGCCGCATCGACGTGGCCAACGCGACGCTGGCCGTGACGGAGGCCGAGACCGCCCGCATCATCGCGGATGTGCGAGCCGACGTCCGGCGCGCGTACTTCGAGGCGGTTGCGGCCAGTCGCCAGGTGCAGGGCGCCCGGGACCTCGAGCAGATTGCTGCGCGCGCGCGTGACGCGGCGCGAGAGCGATTCCAGAACGGCGCGGCCCCGCGGCTCGATGCCCTGCAGGCGCAACTCGCGTTGTCGGAGGCGCAGAACGAATCGGCCTCCGCCGACGGCGCGCTGGTCGCGGCGCGCACCGAGCTCAACACTCTGCTCGCCTATCCGGTCGACGCGGCGCCGGAACTGTCAGACGCGCTCGACAGCGGCGCGCTGCCGACGATCTCCGCCGCGGTCGAGCAGGCGTTGACCGGCAATGCGGAGCTGCTGGTACTCACTCGTCAAGTCGAGGAGGCGCAGGCGCGCGTCGCGCTGGCCAAGGCGATGCGCCATCCGGATCCCAGCGTCTCGGCGACGGTCACCTACGACGCGCAGCCGGAGTTCACCACGGGATGGCGCTTCGGCGGCACGATCGCGTTGCCGATCTTCACGACGGGCCGCGCCGACGTCGCGGTCGCGGAGGCCGCGGTGGCGAAGGCCATCGCGGATCGCGATGCGCGCGCGGCGCAGATCTCGGGCGCGGTAGCGGCCGCCCTGGCGCGCGCGGACGCCGCGCGGCAGGCCGTGCAGCGCTACGAGACCGACGTGCTGCCGGCCTCGCTGCAGGTCGAATCGATGGCGCAGGAATCGTACACGTCCGGCCAGACCGGTCTGCCGGCCCTCCTGCAGACACTCCAGGCTGCCCGCGAGGTCCGCCAGCGCTCGGTGAAGGCCGCGCTGGACTACCAGATCGCGCTCGCCGATCTCGAGCGGGCGATGGGGACGCCCCTCAAATGAGCACACTGCGCTCGAACGTCTTCGGCGTGGCGGCCGCGCTCTTCCTGATTGCGGGGTGTGGACGACAGCCGGCCGAGGAACTCGAAACGTCGGCGGCGCCGGCCGTGACCACGGTCACCGTCACTCCCGGTACGGTGGAAGACCTCGTGACGGCATCCGGATCCGTAGCCGCCGCGCCCGGCGCCGAATTCACCGTCACGGCGCCGCAAGCCGGACGCATCGCCGAGCTCCCCAAAGCGGAAGGCGAACGCGTGAAACCCGGCGATTTGCTGGTGCGTTTCGAAATCCCCTCCCTCTCCAGCGATGTCTCCGCCAGGGAGGCCGAGGTCCAGGAGGCACAGGCGCGAGTGGAGAACGCGCAGGCGTCGGCCACGCGGCTGACTACGCTGGTCGAGCACGGGGTGGCCGCGCAGAAAGATCTCGAAGACGCGAAGCGCGAGCTCGCCGAGGCGCGAGCCGTCCTGACACAGGCGCAGAGCGGTTCTCGCAACGCGTCGCTGCTCCAGTCGCGAACGGTCGTGCGCGCTCCGTTCGCCGGAGTGATCGCGAAACGCAAGCACAATCCCGGCGATCTCGTCGACGCCGGCGCTGCCGACGTCATCCTGCGCGTCATCGATCCATCGAGGCTGCAGGTGGTTGCGGCCGTCGCCATCCCGGATCTCGCGCGGGTACACGTCGGGGACCCGGTCCGCGTCATGGTGGCGGGACGAGACGAGGCGGAGCCTGGCAAGGTCCTGACGCGACCAGCGGCCGTGGATCCGGGCGGCGTCACTGCCGATGTGCGCCTCGCCTTGGACGGACCGACGGAGCTGGCGGTTGGAACCCCGCTACGAGTGGAGATCGTCGTCGAGCAGCGTGCGAACGCGCTGGCTGTGCCACCTGATGCAATACTCCATGAAGACGAGGCGACGTATGTGATGGTCGCCGGCGACGACAAGAAGGCCCACCGCCGCAACGTGACGATTGGCCTCAGCACGCCGAAGCAGCTCGAGATCACCAGCGGTCTCAAGCCCGGCGACGCAGTCATCACGCAGGGACAACAGGGCCTCCCGGACGGCTCGGCCATCACGATCGCGAAATGAGCCTCTCGTCCTTCGTCGAGACGGTACGGGCGCGCGATTCTGACGCTGACAGGCCTTCTGGCCGTTGCGGGCTTGTACTCGGCGTTCTCGCTCCCGAGCGACATCTACCCGCCGCTCGAGTTTCCCGCGCGTGATCGTCATCGGGCACAGCGGCAGCATGCCCGCGCGCATCGATGATGCTGGCGGTGACGCGGCCGATCGAGCAGGCGCTCATGGAGGTGCCCGGCATCCGCCGCGTGCGCTCGAAGACCTTCCGCGGCGCCACCGAGATCTCGGCGCAGTTCGAGCCGTCGACCGACATGGTTGTCGCCCTGCAGCAGGTGCAGAGCCGGGTCGCCGAGGTCGCGGCAGTCGCTGCCGGCGGACATCGAGCTCACCGTCGAGCGCCTGACGCCCGCCGCCGTTCCCGATCCTCAGCTACAACCTGACCGGGCGGCTGCCGCGGCGGACCTGCGCGACTACGGCGTTCTTCGTCATGCGGCCGCGCTCGCGCGGGTGCCCGGCGTCGGGCGGGTCGAAGTCCTGTCGAGCGACACGCGCGAGATCGAGGTGATCGTCGATCCCGGCGAAGCTGGCCGCGGCCGCGCTCGACCGTCGACGACGTCGCCGACGCGCTGAAGGCCGCCAACCAGCTTCACCCGGTCGGCCGCTATCCGGCCGACGGGCTGCAGTACCTGGTGCTCGCCTCCGGCCTGTGGACGTCGCTCGAGGACATCGCGGCGACGCCGCTCGTGGTCGAAGGGCGCGACCACGCTGCGCGTCTCGGACCTGGCGACGGTGCGCCAAGGCGCGCCCGACCGCACGACGCTCATCAGCGGCAACGGCCGCCATCGCCGCCATCATCAACGTCTCGCAGCAGATCGGCGCGAACATCCTCGACGTGCGCGCCGGCGTCGAGCGGCGCTCGCCGAGCTCGCGCGCCGCCTGCCCTCCGGGCTGCACTGTCGAAGGTCTACGACCTCGCCGAGTTCGTGGCGACGCCGATCGCGAGCGTGCGCGACGCGATCCTCATCGGCGGCCTGCTCGCCGTGCTGGTGCTGCTCGTCTTCCTGCGCGACTGGCGCGTGACGCTCGTCGCCGCCCTGACGCTGCCGCTCACGGTCATGCCGACCTTCCTGGTCATGCGGCTGCTCGGCGAGACGATCAACCTGATGTCGATGGGCGGCCTGGCGGTCGCCATCGGCCTCGTCATCGACGACGCGATCGTGGTGGTCGAGAACATCCACCGGCATCTCGCGGCGGCGAGAGGCCGCCGACGCGGTCGAGCCGGCGACGCGCGAGCTGGTGGCGCCGGTCGTCGGCTCGACGCTCACGACGGTCGTGGTGTTCGTGCCGCTCGGCCTGCTGTCCGGCGTCGTCGGGCAGTTCTTCCGCGCGCTGTCGCTGACGCTGGCGGCGGCCGTGCTGATCTCGCTCGTCTGGCGCTGACCCTTATTCCGCTGCTCGCGCGCGCCGCGGCGAAGCCTCGAGCGGATGCGCCGCGAGCGAGCATCACGGCCGGCCGGCTCGAACAGCGCCTACTCGCGCACGCTCGACGCGGCGATGCAGCGGCCGATGGCCGGCGTCGCTGGCGGCGGTGGTCCTCGCCGTGGCCGGCGGTGCTGCTCTTCAGCCGCCTCGGCACCGGCTTCCTGCCCGAGATGGACGAGGGCGGCTTCGTGATCGACTACCTGACGCCGCCGGGCACCGCGCTCGAGGAGACCGACCGCATGCGTGCAGCAGGTCGAGGCGGATCCTGCAGCAGACGCCGAGGTCGCGGCGTTCTCGCGGCGCACCGGATCGGAGCTGGGCCTCTTCGCCACCCAGCAGAACAAGCGGCGACATCCTGGTGCGCCTGAAGCCGCGCGGCGAGCGGCGCGCCGGCGGAGGAGATCATCAGCGAGCTGCGCGACAAGCTGACGGAGGCCGGCCGCGGCATCGACGATCGAGTTCGTGCAGCTGCTGCAGGACATGCTCGGCGATCTCGAGGGCAACCCCGAGCCGATCGAAGTCAAGATCTTCGGCGACGACCCGGACGCGGCTGGCGGAGATTGTCCGAGCAGGTCCAAGACGAGCTCGAGGAGGTCAACGGGCGTCGTGGACCTCGTCGGCGCCGCAGCGCGGCAACCCCGAGCCGACGTGGGACGTCGATCCCGCGGCGGCCGGCCGCCTCGGGCTGACCGTCGAGCAGGTGTCCGAGCAGCTCTCGGACGCGTGGCTCGGCGACGTGCCAGACCGAGCTGCGCCTGCCGGACCGCACCGTGCCCGTGCGCGTGCGCTATCCCGACGACGATCCGGATCGACCCGCCGCAGATGGCCGCGCACGCTCGTGCGCGGCGCCGACGGGCGAAGCGTTCCGCTGCGGCGCTCGGCGCGGTCGCACACGTCAAGGCCGGAGACCCATCCTTCAGCGCGAGAACCTGCGGCAGATGGCGCTGGTCACCGGCCGCCTCGAAGGGCGCGACCTCGGCAGCGCGGTGGACGAGATCCAGGCGCCCTCGCGGACCATGAAGCTGCCGGTGGGCTACACCGTCGAGGTCGGCGGGCAGTACGCCTCGCAGCGGCAGTCCTTCCGCGAGCTGCTGCTCGTCTTCGCGATCGCGGCCGCGCTCGTCTTCGTCATCCTTGTGGTCGAGTTCCGGCCGCTTCACTGCCGGCGCTGCTGATCCTGATCGCCGCGCCGCTGTCGCTCGCCGGCGCGCTCGCGCTGCTGCTCGCTCACGGGCACCGACCTCAACGTGTCCTCGGCCATGGGGCTGATCCTGCTCGTCGGCCTCGTGGTGAAGAACGGCATCGTGCTGATCGACTACGCCGCACCGGCTCGAAGCGGCAGGCCATCCGTTCACCGAGGCGCTCGAGATCGCCGGCCGCGTCCGGCTGCGGCCCATCCTGATGACGACGCTCTGCACGCTGTTCGGCCTGCTGCCGCTCGCGCTCGGCCTCGGCGCCGGCGCCGAGTTGCAGAAGCCGCTGGCGCTGGCCGTGATCGGCGGCCTGTCCCTTTCGACCGTCGTGACTCTGTACCTAGTGCCTCTCGCGTATCGAGCACTTCGACGCAATTAAAAACGCCCCCGCAGCGCGACGGCGTGAGGCACACCATGCGGCATGCCCCACGTCGGGTCGGAGATGATCAGTGTCGCCCGGGGTTCCACTGGACGCCGACGGCGAACGACGGCTTGTAGAACTCGCGCTGCAGGACGTACTCGGGGCTGCCGTTGTAAAAGCCGAAGACCTCGTTGGTGAGGTTCAGGCCGTACGCCACGATGGACACCGCGGACGCGACGTGCACGGTCCCCTGCACGTCGAACTGGAGGTGCGGATAGAGGTAGATATCTCCGCCTGGACCCTTCACCCCACCCGCCGACAGATCGCCCGGGTCGATCGGCGTCCCATCGCTGTTCAGGTTCTGGTATTGGTAGGCGAAGACGTTCGCGCCGTTGTAACTGATACCTGCCCGTATCGAATACCTCTGGCGATCGTACGTGGGACTGATGTTCCACGTATGTGGCGCCTGCCGCAGAAGCGTCGGCGAGTCGGAACGCAACGGCAGTCCATGAGCGGTTGAGGTCGTGTAGCTGTAGTTCGCCGACAGCCCGAACCCCTGAAGCGCCCCGGGCAGGAACGCCATGTGCTGCTGGTAGGCGATCTCGAAGCCCTGCAGGGTGGCCGTGCCGGCGTTGCCCGGCTGCGACACGAGGAACCCGGCGTACGGTCCGGACGTCGGCCGCGTTTCCGTCGCGATGATCGGATCGGTCAGGTACTTGTAGAAATAGCCGGCCGAAATCATGCCGAGCGGCTTCAGGTACTTCTCGAGCAACACGTCGAAGTTCTGCGCGTGTTCGGCAACCAGGTTGGGGTTGCCGAGACTGACCGTCGGCGGATTCTGCGTGTCGTCGACCGGGCCGACGGCCTGCGCGAGGTCCTGGGGATCCGGCCGCGAGAGCGCGCGGCTGTACACGACGCGGATCGCGGTGTTCTCGCTGACCGCGAACTTGGCGGCGACGCTCGGGAGCACGTCGGTGTAGTTGCCGCCCGCGGCGAAGTCCATCAGCCCCGTGTTTTCGTTGAAGCTCAGGGTGTGGACGTGCGTCGACTCGATGCGCAGTCCCGCGACGAGGCGCGCCCGCGGCGACAGGTCGATGGTGTTCATCACGTAGCCCGCGCCGACGCGCTCCGTGAGGTCGAAGTTCGAACTCGTTGACCCCGGGACCGCCGTCAATCACGAACTGCGACGGATGGCCCTCGACGTAGCTCTGCACCTTGGTGTAGTCGACGCTCTGCAGGCGGCCACGGGTACGAGCCTTCGTAGTAGTTCGGGTCCGTGAAGGACCCTGCGAACTGCGCGACCGGAATCACCACGCCCTTCGCCACGTTGTACGTCGTCGTGTACCAGTTGTCGTACTTGTGGCCGTCGCGATACTTGCCGCCGACCTCGAGCGTCCCGAAGCGATCGCCCCAGTGGTACGCCTTGCCGAAGGAGGCCGCGGCCAGGATGTTCCGCTGCGCCGATTGGCCGACCGACGCGGGCGACCATTTCGACAGCCGATAGTTGTTGATGTCCTGGACGTTGGTCGAACCCGGCGTGTAGCACGAGGCGCTGAACTGCGGGATGTTGGGGTCGGTGGTCGCCTGTGAATCGTAGAAGCAGTTGGTGTCGTCGCTGTTCCACTTGAACTTCGATCCGCCGTTGCCCCCCGACTGCAGCATCCGCGAGCGGGCGAACGAGGCGTCCCAGTTCAGCCAGTTGTCGCCGAATGTGTGGCGGCCGCTGCCGACGAGGTTCCCGACCGCATAGTCCGGACGGCGCCAGTCGATGCTCGCGCTGGGCACGTCGTTGTCGTTCAGCCCGTAGACCCACTTCTGGCCCCAGTTCCGGAACGTCGAGTAGAGGCCCCGGAGCGCGAGCGCCGTCCCGTTGTTGACCTTGTAGTCGGTGCTGCCCGTGAAGCCCCAGCGCGTGCGGTAGTACTGATAGTCGCGCAGGTCCATGCTGTCGTAGTGCGGGCTCAGGCTCGAGACCGTCGGAGATGGCTCGATGTCGTTGATGCCCGCGCCCGTTCCAGTCGTACGTGCCGCCGACCAGCACGCCCAGGTGTTTGTCGGCGCCGAAGCGCTGGCCGACGGTCCCGTTGAACTGGCTGACGCCGCGGCCGCCGATGATCGGCGTGTACCCGCCGAGCACGGATACCATGGCCATCGGTTGGTCCGAGGCCGTCTTCGTGCGGATGTTGACGCTGCCGCCGATCCCGTCGCCGTCCATGTTCGCCTGCAGCGTCTTGTTGATTTCGACCGACTCCACGAGGTCAGACGCGATCGTGTCCATCTTGATCTGCCGAACGCCGCTTTCCGGAGACGGCACGTTGACGCCATCGATCGTCAGGTTGCTGAGGCGTGGCTCGGTGCCGCGAATCTGGACGTACTTGCCTTCGCCTTCGTCGCGCTCGAGTGTGACGCTTGGCAGCCGCCCGACCGCATCGGCGATGTTCGCGTTCGGCAGGCTCGTGATGACCTCCGACGACAGCACCTGGACGATGTTGTCCGCGGTGCGTTGGCGGTTGATCTCACCGGCTTCGCCACGCGCCCTCCCGGCCGTCACGAGGATCGCCTCGCTCTGGCCGGCTACGTCCAGTTTCGGATCGACGTGAACCGACTGGCCCGCCTGCACATGGACCTGCGTTGTGTACGTCTTGAAGCCGAGAAACGCGACCGTCTCCGTGTAGTCGCCCGGCGCCATCCCCGGCACTGCATACGCGCCGTTGGTGTCGGTCACGGCGTGGAATGCCGCCGGGGACGATGCTCACGACTGGCACCCGGGAGCACGGCACCAGAGGAGTCGGTCACTCGCCCGTCGATTTCGCCCCTGGTGCCCTGGCTCTGCGCGGCACCGGAGAACGTGAGACACAGCGCCAGCACGAACAGGACGACCTGCAATCGTGGTGTTCTTGGCATGAAACCTCGCGTTGGAGAAAGAGGACGTCATGGCCAGAGTGGATCGGCGGTGTAATCCTGTTGCGTCAGATGAACGACGTTGGCGTAACGATTTTCGTCCACGTCGCCAGGTCATCCGAATTAACTCAGCCGGACGAGCCGGGGCACACGAGACCACATCGGACGGACAGCATTTCAGGCGCGACAGATCTCCCAGGCCGCGACTGGCATGCATCCGCACTAGAATCGCTCGCTCGCGATCAGGTCCTCGTACCTCAACAGGACGCCGTGGATTTTCTTGGCACCTCGACGCCGTTGTCCGAAGCTGGACTGGACGCGGCCACCAACCTGCTTGGCGTCACGCCGCCGGACGTGTGGGCCGGTACTCTCGGTCGAAGCGCACGGCTGCGGGTTTCTCGCGGATCGCCGGCCGCTGATTCTCTTCGAGCGGCACGTCTTTCACCGGCACACCGACGGCATCTACGACGCCTCACATCCGACGGTGAGCTCGATCACGCCCGGCGGCTACTTGGGCGGCTCACGCGAGGACTTGCGGCTGCAGGAGGCGGCCGCGCTCGATCGTCAGGCCGCGCTCCTCAGCACGTCCTGGGGCATCGGCCAGATCATGGGAGAGAACTTCACGCTGGCTGGCTTCCCGGCCGTCGAGGACATGGTCACGGCGATTGTCGGCGGTGAGGACGCCCAGCTCCAGGCGACCGCCACTTATCTCCGGTCCCGGAACCTGCACCTCGCGCTCGCGAGGCACGACTGGACCACGTTCGCGCGCAAGTACAACGGCCCCGACTTCGCGAAGAGCCAGTACCACACGCGGCTGCGCGCCGCCTACGCCGCCTTCTCTCGAATCCTGCCCGACATCAAGGTGCGCCAGGCGCAGGTGCTGCTGATGTTTCTCGGTATTTGACGCCGGGGCCGTCGATGGCGTCGTCGGCAAGCGGACGAGGAGCGGCGTGCTGGCCTTCAGGCAACGGCAGGGCCTGCCACCGGCCGACACGATCGACGACGACTGCCTCGCGGCGATGAACGCGGCTCTCAGCGTGCAGGGCACCCCACCGCCTGGAACACGTTCTGAATCCCGCACATCACCACGGAGAAACGGACTCGAGCCTCAGACCTTCGCGGGCACCGCTGCCGGCGGCGGACTGCCGGCGTCGGCCTGTCCCGGCGCGGCCGGCAGGGGAATCTGTTTCGGCGCCTTCGGTGTCTCCTCGGGCGCCTTCCCTGCGGCACGGATCGAAATCACGCGATTCAGCACGTCGAACCAGAACGGCGCGCCGAGCGACGCGGCCCCTGCGGTCAGCAGCAGGCCCAGCACCTTCACGAGGATCCAGTCCGCGGTGGCTGGCGCGCCATCGGGATCGGGCCAGCCGATGGGGACGCCGATAGACTTCAGCTCCTGGATCGGTCTTCAACTGCTGCCTGCCCTGCGCGGGCGCCGGCTCCTTCGCGAGCTGCTCGGCCTCGGCGACGATCGCGGATCGCAGTGCGGCGTCGCGAGCGAGATGCCGCGCGATGAGCACCGAGTCAAGATTCAGCCCGACGGCGAACACGATCGCCACGGCGAGCGTCACGATTTGCACCTTGCGCTTATACCAGCCCGACACACGCTCCATCGAGCTGTTGAACCAGATCTCGATGTGCTCGTGCACCTGGTTGACGAACGTGTCGAGCTTCTGCATGTCGAGCACGCCCTGCAGGCGCAGGGTCTGTCCGGCGACGCTCGCGTGCTGCGCTTCGTCGATCAGAATGCGCAGCACCTGCTTCAAACCGGGCGGGCACGGCGACGCATCGACAGCCGCGGTCAGCGCGGCGGGCGTCGGCGCGCTCGTCGCATCACGGGGGAGGACAATGTCGGCGAGTGCGAGAGTGAAGGCCCGCGACGGAATGTAGGAAGGATTGCCGCCTGACCGGCCCAGCGATTGAATGAGCGGGTGTCGATAGAACTTCTCGACCCACTCGACGTCCTTCGGGTTCGGGCCGTCGAGCAGATTGCGGATGCCTTCGCGCAAGTTGGTCGCGCGCCAGCCGAGCATCCCGGCGAGCAGTTCGTTGGCCGCGGTGCATACGAGACTGAGAATCAGGTAGACGAGAATCAGCCCGATGCCGATGTCGAGCACGCTCGAGCCGAACATGTCTTACTCCAGACGCCGGGGGCGGCGCCATTGTGCGGCGGTGTTCGGCGTTCGTCACTTACCGGATCGCGGACTTGCGCCAATGCCCGCGGATCCTCAAGGCTTTTGCCGTAGAACGCCCTGAAGCTGCACCGCTCACCGCGCCGACAGCAGGTCTGCGAAGACGAACCCGTCGCGGTCCACCACCTCGCCCACCAGGACGTCCACCGGCGCGCGGAACATCGGGCCACCGCACGCGAACGTGTGGAACTCGCCGTTCTCCCCGCACGGATCGACACCGTCCGGCAGCGCCGCCAGAAGAACCGCGTCGAACGCGCGGCCCGCATACGACCGGTCGAGACGGTTCGGATCCACGCAGGTGAGCCGCGCCTCAAGGCCACCGGCGATCATCTCGCGCGCGAGCGCGGCTGTCGTCTTCGTCTCCACAACGGGAACAGCGGCGACAGGCCAGATCCCGCCAGCCGTTCTTCCCGATAGCGCCGCACGTCCTCGAGGAAGAGGTCGCCGAAGGCCGCGTCGTGAATCGCGGCCACGAAGCCGGCGACCGAGGCTCTCCGCCGCTCGTATTCCTGGTTCGAGCATCTGGCAGTGGGACAACGGTCAGCGGCAGGCCCGTGGCAGCGGCCTGGGCCTCGAGCAGCTCGCGCCGCACGGCATGCATGGCGACCCGATCGACGCTTCGTTCGTGGTCGTGAGCAGTGCCGCCACGGCGCCGGGGTACTGCTGCCGAAGACTTAACAGGGCCCAGGCGGAATCTTTGCCCGTGGACCATGAGAGAAGGATCTTCACAGGCCTGAGAATCGCTCGAGCGGTAGGCGATCTCCGGGCCGTCGTCGCCCTCGTAGGCGAGGTGTGCGATCAGCATGGTGAACGCCTCGAGATATTTCGCGGTCGCGAGCGGGCCGAGGTCCATCGGCTCGAAGCCGACGTCACGAATCAGCGTCGCGGCGATCTTCTTCGCGGCCTTGTCGTCGGCGCAATACATCAGGCTGGGCCTCGTCCGGCGCTTCGACTCGAAGACGCCGAAGATCACCTCGCTTGGAATCGTGCCAAAGGCGGAAACGAAGTGCGCGCGCGGGTAGCGCTTCGCGAGCGTCTCGGCGGCGGAAGTCGCGCGACCGACGACGAGCCGCGTGTTGGCCTCGTTCATCGGCATCACGCAGCTCAGGATGCCTTTCCCCGACACGTCGCCTGCCTGTGTCAGGACGTCCCTGACGCGAGACCAGTGGACCGCCAGGAGCATGGCGTCCGCGTCACGCGCCGCGTCGGCGGGCGTCCCGGCGCGCGCGTTCCCCTTCGCCTCACGCGCCAGGCGCTTCAGCTTCGACTCGCTGCGTGCGTAGCTGAAGACGACGTCGTGTCCAGCACGCGCGAAGAGCGTGCCGAGCTTCGCGCCCATGAGCCCGGATCCCAGGATCCCGATTCGCATGCTGGCCTCGCCGTACTGCACTCTTCATATTTTATTCTTCATTTTTCATTCTTCATTCTTCATTCTTCACCGACGTGCTCCAACCACTCCACCGCCTTGCCGTTCAGGCGCTCCTGAATCGCGATGTGCGTCAGCGCCGTCGTCGTTGACGCCCCGTGCCAGTGCTTCTCGGCTGGCGGGATCCAGACGATGTCGCCGGGAGAATGTCTTCGATCGGGCCACCCCACCGCTGCGCGCGGCCCGCGCCGGACGTCACGATCAGCGTCTGCCCGAGCGGGTGAGTGTGCCACGCCGTCCGGGCGCCCGGCTCGACGTCACGTGCGCGACGATCACGCGCGCGGGATCGGGCGCGTCGTTGAGCGGGTCGACACGCACCGAGCCGCTGAAATAATCCGCGGGCCCCTTGCCCGACGGCGTCGATCCGCTGCGCTTTATCTCCATGAGCTCCTATCGACCCACCGTCTTCATGAGCGCCTCAGGATATCTCGCGCCGTGGACCGTGATCTTCGACGCCGCATCTTCGATCTCCCGCAGGTCGCCGTCTGTCAGCTCGATGTCGACGGCGCCGAGGTTCTCCTCGAGCCTGTGCAGCTTCGTCGTCCCTGGAATCGGCACGATCCAGGGCTTCTGCGCCAGGAGCCAGGCGAGGGCGATCTGGGCCGTGCGTCGCTTTCTTCTCGTTCCGCGATGCCGCCGAGCAGATCCACGAACGCCTGATTCGCCTTGCGCGCCTCCGGCGAGAACCGCGGGACTTTGTTGCGGAAATCCTGCTCGTCGAACGTGGTGGTCTGCGTCGATCTTTCGCCGGTGAGGAAACCCTTGCCGAGCGGGCTGAACGGCACGAAGCCGATGCCGAGCTCTTCGAGCGTCGGCATGATCTCCTTCTCCGGCTCGCGCCACCAGAGCGAGTATTCGCTCTGCAGCGCGGTGACCGGCTGGACGGCGTGCGCGCGGCGGATCGTCGCGCGCCCGCTTCCGACATGCCGAAATGCTTGACCTTGCCCTCGGCGATCAGTTCCTTCACCGCCCCGGCGACGTCTTCGATCGGCACGTTCGGGATCCACGCGATGCTGATAGAGCAGGTCGATGACGTCGGTCCGCAGCCGCTTGAGCGAGGCTTCGACCGCCGCGCGGATGTGCTCGGGCCGGCTGTCGATGCCTCGGCTGCTTCGCGCGCCCCGATATTGAAGCCGAACTTCGTCGCGATGACGACGCCTTGCGAAACGGCTCGAGGGCCTCGCCAACCGAGTTCCTCGTTCGTGTAGGCCCGTACACCTCGGCGGTATCGAAGAACGTCACGCCGCGATCGACGGCCGCGCGAATCATCGAGACCATGTCGCGGGGATCCGGGAGCGGCGGGAACGAGAGCGACATCCCCATGCAGCCAAGCCCCAGCGCCGACACCTGCAATCCGCTCGTTCCCAGAGTTCGCGTCTTCATTGATTTCCCCTCGGAAACAAGCCTATTCCTCGAACCGACCCGTGACTAGACGCCAAAATCCGCAATGGTTTGTGAGTACTATTCACTAATCGGTTCTTTTCTGCTCTCCTACTTCCTATTCCCTACTCCCTATTGCGCTCTTCCGCATGCTGCCGACCTCAACGTCCTGGCGGCCTTTCTGGCGGTGGCCGACGAGCGGAGCTTCACGAAGGCCGCCCGGCGGCTGGGCGTATCGCCGTCGGCGCTCAGCCACTCGATTCGCGGGCTCGAGGAGAGGATCGGCGTCCGCCTGCTCTCGCGGACGACGAGAAGCGTCGCGCCGACGGAGCCGGGCGAGCAGCTGATCTCGCATCTGCGGCCGGCGCTCGGCGACATCGCCGCGACGCTCGAGCAGATCGCGCAGCTGCGCGACACCCCCGCCGGCCACGTCCGCCTTGCGGTCAGCCCCGTCGCGGCGCGAGTCGTCCTGGCGCCGAAGCTCGCGCGGTTCACGCGCGACTACCCCAACGTCGTGCTCGACGTCACGACGATGGCCGTGCCGCGCGTCGATCTGGTCGCCGGGGGCTTCGACGCGGGCATTCGCCTCGGCGAGTTCATCGAGCGCGACATGATCGCGGTGCGGGTCTCGCGCGATCAGCGCGCGGCGATCGTCGGCGCGCCGCGCTACTTCGAGTCGCACGCGACGCCGCTTACGCCGAACGACCTCACCGACCATCCCTGTATCAACTTCCGGCAGGGTGCCGAAGGCCTGTATCGCTGGGAGTTCGACAAGGGCGATCAGTCGATCACCGTCGCCGTCCGCGGCCCGCTCGTCACCGAGGACACCGAGCTGATCATCCGGGCCGCGATCGAAGGCGTGGGGCTGGCCTTCGCGATCGAGGAGCACGTGCTGCCCTATCTGGCCAGCGGCGCGCTGGTGCGCGTCCTCGAGGACTGGTCGGCGCCGTTTCCGGGATATTTCCTCTACTACCCGAGCCGCCGGCAGCAGCCCGCCGCGCTCGCGGCGCTCGTCGACACGCTCCGGCTGTGAAAGTGGGTCCATCGATCAGCCAATTCAACCAGAGCGTGTGTGATTTGGCACCGAACGTGACCGTCGCGGCGTCTCTACCTTAGGCGCAAGGCGCCCGTAGCGGCGTGATATTGTTCGCGTGCCGTCAGCCCCCGCCGGCCACATGCTAGGACGTACACCCGGCTCGGCCCGTACGAAATCCGTCCGCCGCTCGGCGCCGGCGGCATGGGCGAGGTCTACAAGGCACGCGACACGCGCCTCGATCGCACCGTCGCGATCAAGGTCCTCCCGCAGACGCTCGCCGCCGATCCGCAGTTCCGCGAGCGCTTCGAGCGCGAAGCGCGCGCGATCTCGCAGCTGATCATCCGCACATCTGCGCGCTGTACGACGTCGGCGAGCACGACGGCGTCGTCGTTTCTCGTCATGGAGTATCTCGAGGGCGAGACGCTGGCGGCACCGGCTCGAGAAGGGCGCGCTGCCGCTCGACCAGGCGCTCACAGTACGCGATTCAGATCGCGCGATGCGCTCGACAACGCGCACCGCGCCGGCATCGTCCATCGCGATCTGAAGCCCGGCAACATCATGCTGACGAAGGCGGGCGCGAAGCTGCTCGACTTCGGCCTGGCGAAGGCGGCGGCGCCGTCGTCGCCGGAGCGGCGTCTGTCGATGCTGCCGACGACGCCGTCGAACCTGACCGCGCAGGGCACGATCCTCGGCACGTTCCAGTACATGGCGCCCGAGCAGCTCGAAGGCCAGCGAGGCGGACGCGCGCACGGACATCTTCGCGTTCGGCGCCGTCGCTCTACGAGATGGTGACGGGCAAGAAGGCGTTCGACGGGACAAGCCAGGCGAGCCTGATCGGCGCGATTATGAAGGACCGAGCCGCCGCCGATCGCGACGCTTCAGCCGCTGACGCCGCCGCTCGCTCGATCACGTCGTCGCGCGATGTCTGGCGAAAGATCCTGACGATCGCTGGCAGGATGTGAGTGACCTGACGCGTGAGCTCGCCTGGGTTCGAAGCGAGCTCTCGAGCGTGAAGGCTGCGGCGCCGGTCCTCCGGCCTCGCGGCCGATTGCTCGCGGCAAGCGTCACCGGCATCGCCGGTGTGTCGATCGGGCTCGCGACTGCGGCCTTCGTGGGCGTGCTCTGGGGCCATCGCTCAGTACAAGACGTCCCGCCGTGACGCGGGCTCTCATCGGGATCGCTCCCGCCGCGCGCCTTCAGGCCCTGGCCATGGACTTCGGCGCTGTCGAGGTGCGCCCGAGCCGCACGACTATGGCTGGTCGGCCGATGGGCGATCCATCGCTTTCACGGCTGTCGCGGGCGATCGGCAGATGCTGCTACCTCCGCGCGCTCGACCAGCCCGCTGCCAGCGTGATCGCCGGAACTGACGGCGCGTCCAGCCCCTTCTTCTCACCCGACGGCCGCTGGATCGATTTCTGGAGCAGTGGCGCGATCAGAAAAGTCCCCGTCGATGGCAGCAGCCCACCGACGGCCATCTGCGACGCCTCCAATTTCTACGGGGAACGTGGGGCGGCGACGGCACGATCGTGTTCTCGCGTCAGGCCCAGTTGTGGCGTGTGCCGGCGGGCGTGGGGACGCCCCAGTCTCTTGCCAAGCCAGACCCGGGCAAAGCGAGCTGAATCCAACTGCCGCAGTTCCTCCCTGGCGATCGCGCGGTGCTGTTCACGATCACGCCCACTCCGATGCCCACCTGGAGCGATACCGAGCTCGTCGTTCAGACGCTGGCGTCGGGCGAACGAAAGGTGCTCGTGCACGGCGGCGCCGATGGGCGCTACGTGCCGAGCGGCCACCTGCTCTATCTCACACGGGGCACGCTGACCGCGGCGCCATTCGACCTGCAGCGGCTCGAGGTCACCGGCGGTGCCGTCGCGATGGTGGGAGACGTGATGCAGGCCGCGAATACGCCGAACGAATCGACCGAAAGCGGCGCCGGCCAGTTCAGCGTGTCCTCCACCGGGTCGCTCCTCTACGTCTCGGGTGGTCTGTTTCCCGACCCGGAGCGGTCGCTGGTGTGGGTGGACCGCCACGGCGCGATTGAGCACCTGCCCTTCCCGTCGCGTCCGTATCTCTCGCCGCGAATCTCACCAGACGGTCACCGCGTCACACTCTGGACGCAGGGGGACCGGAATGTGTGGGTGCTCGATCTCTCCCGCGGGGTGATGACGCGCCTCACCTCCGAGGACAGGAACGCGCGGGCGATCCGGACGCCCGACGGGCGGCGCATCAGTACGGGTCGGCGGCAGGCGGCGTCGAGAACCTGTTCTGGCGGCCATCCGACGGAAGCGGGTCGGCCGAGCGTCTCACGACGACTGACTTCCAGGCGTCGGCCTCGTCGTGGTCTCCCGACGGGCGCACCCTGCTGTTCATGGCGCTGAATGCGTCGACCGGCTACGACGTGATGGCGCTGTCGATTGACGGCAACCCGCGCGTCCGTCCGATCCTGCAAACCCGGTTCAACGAAAACTACGCCGAGTTCTCTCCTGACGGCCGATGGATTGCCTACGCCTCGAACGAGTCGGGCCAGACTGAGGTCTATGTCCAGCCGTATCCGGGCCCCGGGGCTCGTCAGCAGGTGTCGGTGGACGGCGGCACGGCGCCCGCCTGGTCACGCGATGGGAAGGAGCTCTTCTACACAACCACGCGGTCGGTTGGCGGGCAAGCGGCTCCGACGAAGATGATGGCCGTCGCCGTGAAGCTCGAGCCGACGTTCGACGCCGGCTCGCCGCACCTGCTCTTCCAGGGTGATTTCGGTGCCACGGCCGCCATACGCGGCTACGACGTGACCCCGGATGGCCGGCGCTTCCTGATGGTGCAGCAGAAGGATCGTCCGCACACGAAAGTGACGGAGATGATTCTCGTGCAGAACTGGGTCGAGGAGCTCCAGCAGAAGGTCCCCCGATAGGTCCACGGGAGGCGTCGGCGGTGCTGAACTACTCCTTCTTCGGCGGATAGTTCTTCAACATCTTCGCCACGGCCTTGGCGAGGTTCTTCTGCTGCTTTTCGGGCTTGGCGTTCGGGTCGAGGGTCTTGGTGGCCGTGCCTCGCCACACGAGCGACTTCGCGGACGCCTGATACATGTCGAGCGCCAGCTGACCGATGTAGATCGTGGACGTCGTCCCGGTCGTCATGCCTCCGCCGCCGGCGCCGTACCAGCCGTGGCCCCATCCGGGACCGTAGCCCCATCCGCTGTCGAACGACGTGTATTGCTTCTCGGTGCCGACGCCGGCCTGATAACCGATGTAGAGATTGGCGGTGTCCGCGTCTGATTTCGTGAGCCCCTTCTTCGCGAGCTCGGCGTCGACGGCGTCCTTGATCTGCTTGTCGACGAGGTCGTTCAGTTTCGCGCGTCCTTGAGAACCACCCACTTGTAGGTCTTGAAGCCGGCGAAATTGGCCTCCTTGTCGAAGTTGTAGCGGACGTCCTGGGCGACAGCGGGACTCGAGCCCGCCAGCAGCAGCACCAGCGGCAACAGGTACAGACTCTTCATGACGCGCGTTCCTTTCGACATTTGACAGGTTCTGGCGAAGTCGATGCTAGCAGACCTCGTCGCTGTCCGAAGCTCATCAGGTACGAGCGCCGCGTCAGATTCGCCCCGCCACGCCAATCCTCGTACCGTCCCCGTCATTCCCTCGCGCGCGCCGATGCTCGCATGAGGCGAGCGATACGCGAGCGCGGCGACGGCTATGCTGAGGCATGCGACCGTTGTCTGGCGGATTGCTCGTATTGATGGTGATTGCAGTCGCCAGGGCGCGACGTCGGTCGCGCCGCAGCCCGACGACCAGCAGCCAACCATTCAGGAGACGAACGATCGGTTCGTGCGGGAGTGGACCAGGCGAATCGCGGGCCGCGAGAACGAGCCTGCCGGACAGGTGTTCGAGAACATCCGGCTCGAATGGTTCAAGTCGACGCCGGCGGGCACGCTGCTCGAGATCATGGATGGCGGCTACGCGAAGGCGCTGGGCGTGCGCTGCACGCACTGCCACGACGAGCGCGATTTCGCGAGCGACGAGAAGCGGCCCAAGCGCGCCGCCCGCGAGATGGCCGCGATGCACTGGGACATCAACCAGCGGCTGGCGCGGATGGAGAATCTGAAATCGCCGCCCGATCGGCGCGCGATCAACTGCGGCACGTGTCACCGCGGATCGACGGATCCGCACGAGCCCGCGCCCTGATCGCCACGTCGCGGCGCCAGCGCCTCAATCGGGTTCGTCGCAGCGCTAGAATTTTCGAGCGCAGGAGGTGTTATGGCGGTCAGCCAGTTCGACAAGGCCCAGGCGTTCCAGCGCGCTTCACGACGGTCCGGACGTCTTCGTCATCCCGAACCCGTGGGACATCGGGTCGGCGCGCGTGCTGGCGGGGTTCGGCTTCAAGGCGCTGGCGACGTCCAGCGCGGCGTCGGCGTGCGCGCTCGGCCTGAAGGACGGCGAGCTGACGCGCGACCAGGCGCTCGATCACGCGCGGCTGATCGTCGGCGCGACGTCGCTGCCGGTTTCCGCGGATCTCGAGCGTGGCTTCGGCGACGCGCCGGAGACCGTCGCCGAGACGATTCGTCTGGCGGCGGAGGCGGGCCTCGTCGGCTGCACGATCGAGGACACGACAGGCGATCCCGCGCATCCGCTGTACGACGACGACCTGGCGGTCGAGCGAATCGCGGCGGCTGCCGAGGCCGCGCGGGCTCTCCCCTTCCCGTTCATGCTCACCGCGCGAGCGCACAACCTGATGTTCGCCAACGCGAGCCTCGACGCGCACGATCCGCCGGCTTCAGGCGTTCGAGCAGGCCGGCGCGCACGTCCTCTTCGCGCCAGGGCTTCCTGATCTCGCGGCGGTGCGGACGCTGTGCGGCTCGGTGAAGGCGCCGGTCAACTTCATGGCGGGCATCAAGGGGAAGTCGTTCACCGTGCGCGAGCTCTCCGAGCTGCGGCGTCCGCCGCATCAGCCTCGCGACGTCGCTCTATCGGGCGGCGATGACTGGGCTTCGTCGACGCGGCGAACGAGGTGAAGGAGCAGCGGCACGTTCGAGTTCCTCGATCGCGCGCTGAGCACCGGCGACGTCCTCGGGCTCATGCGCGACGGCGTCGGATGAGACTTCAGCTCGGCTGAGGGCGTTGAGCGCCGCGCCACGCAGCAGCACCGGCGTGCCGACACGGATCGAGGCTCGAAACCGGACCTGTCGTCCGCGCGAAATTCATACTGACGCCCAGTCGGGCCGAGCCTACTCCGCCAACCCTCGAGGCGACCGGGACTCGCACGCTCACGGCTGCGGCCCTCGAATTTCGCGCTGCCTTCGGCCCGGTTTCATACTGACGCTCCTCGCCTCGCTCCTATCGTCGGCCCGCCGGTGCCTGCTGCGTGTCGCGGCGCGTATCTGCAGTCTGCGCCCTGCACCCTGCGCACCTTGTTTTTCACTGAGTAATCGTCAGAATCTGATTCGCAGTGACTCCGCGCTGCGTCGTGTGGGTGCCGTCGGGCCAGCGGACGTCCACCGACTCCACTGTCGTCGCTGGCCCCAGACCGAAGTGCTGCCGCATCTCGGACTGCGAGATGTAGCTCGTGCCGCTGCGGACGTAGCGCGTCTGGGTCGCCCCGTTGGCGCGGACCGTGATCACCGCACCGATCGCGTCGGTGTTGGGGGCGCGGCCCCTGAGCGAGACGATCAGCCAGTGGCCCACGGGCGCGAGCACGTTCCTCAGCACCTGCGGGCTGCCGTCGAGGTCGTTGATGACGACGTCAATCCGGCCGTCGTTGTCGAGATCGCCGATGGCGAGGCCACGGCTGACGCGCTCCTCCGTCAGCGCCGCCCCGTACTGCGCGGCCACTTCGTCGAACGTGCCGTCGCCACGGTTGTGATACAGCAGCCGCCGCTGCCGGTACCCCGCCGATGCACCGCGGCGCGCCTGGTCCATCTGGGGGTAGACGTGCCCATTGACGACGATGAGATCTGAGAGGCCGTCGTTGTCGTAGTCGAGGAACTCCGTGCCCCAGCCGACGTACGGCAGGCTCGCCGGCGCGGTCTTCGTGATGAACGACGCGTCGAGGAAGCGGTCGCCGTCGGGCTTGTAGAAGGCGTTGTACTCCTCGGAGAAGTTCGTCACGAAGAGGCTGGGCCGTCCGCTGTTGTCGAACGACCCGAGCGCGACGCCCATGCTGCCCTGCTCGGCGCCGTCTTCGCTGACGGCCACGCCGCGCTGAAACGCTTCGTCCCTGAACGTGCCGTCCTTCTGATTCACATACAGCATGTTCGGCGTGGAGTCGTTCGCCACATAGAGATCCGGCCAGCCGTCGTCGTTCACGTCGAACCACGCGACGCCGAGGCCGAAGTACCCGCGCGGGTCGTTCACACCCGCCTTCTGGCTGACCTCGGTGAAGTGCCCGTTGCCGTCGTTGTGGAAGAGCAGATCGGTCTCGCCCGGCAGGCCGCGCGGGCCGCACTGCACCGCGATGCCGCGGTACTCGCAGGTCTTTCCCGCGCCGAACGCGGGCAGGTTCGCGAGGTCGATCTTCACGTAACGGCTGACGAAGAGATCGAGCCGGCCGTCGCGATCGTAGTCGGCGAACCCGCAGCCGGTGGACCAGCCGCCCGCGGCGACGCCCGCCTCTTTCGCGATGTCGGCGAACGTGCCGTTGCCGTTGTTGTGGAACAGGTGATTGCCGCCGAGCGCGGTGACGTACAGGTCTTCCCAGCCATCGCCGTCCACGTCCGCCGTGCAGACGCCCATGCCCCAGCCGACGTGCGCGACGCCGGCCTTTTCGGTGACGTCCTCGAAGCGCCCGCCGCCGAGATTCCGGTAGAGCGCGCTCCGCGAGGCGTTCGGGTCGCCGGCGGTCGCGACGGTCAGCGAGTCCACGAAGAACACGTCGGGCAACCCGTCGCGATCGAAGTCCGCGAGCGCGACGCCGCCGCTCATCGACTCGACGATGTACTTCTTCTCCGGAGCGGCGTGGTGCGCGAAGGTGACGCCGGCCTCGCGCGTGATGTCGCGGAAGAGCTCGACCGGATCGGCGGCGCGGACGGCGAGGCTCGCGCAGGCGACGACGGCCGCGACGACGCGGGAGCCCGCGCGTCATGGACGCCGCCCGCGCTGGGTGTCCTTCAGCGTGCGATAGAGCGTCAGCTGCTCGTCCGCCTGCGCCTGTTTGCCGAGTTGCCGGTAGGCGTTCGCCAGCTGGTAGTGCGCGCTCGCGTCATCCGGCTTCAGACGGACAGCCTCGACGAGTTGCTCGACGGCGTCAGCGGGCTTGCCTTGCGCGAGCAGGATCTTGCCGAGCAGATACCGCGCGTCGTGCGAGTCGGGATGCGACGCCAGCACCGTCTGCAGCAGCGGCGCCGCCTCGCCGCCGTTGCCTTGCAGATCGAGCACCGTCGCGAGCATCTGCCGGGCCCGGTCGCTCTCCGGATGCCGCTGCAGCTCGGCGCGAAGCGCCTGCTCGGCATCGGCGAACTTCCCCTGCTTGAAGTAGATCGTCCCGAGCGCCGCGTTCGCGTCGACGACGGCCGGATCGAGCTCGAGCGCGTGTTGCAGCAGCCTGGTCGCCGCCTCGAAGTCGCCCTGCTCGGCCTGGGCCTCGCCGAGGATCACGTTCAGCGCGGCCGAATCGCCGTGTGCGGCCACGAGCTCGGTGAAGATGCGCTCGGCCTCGGCCGCATGACCGCTCCTGACGAGCGCCATCCCGTATGCGTACTGCAGCGAGCCGTCGGTCGCGCGCTGCGGGTCGTCCTTCAGCAGTGCTGCCGCCTTGTCATAGGCCTCGACGTTCAGCCACGCCAACGCGAGCATGCGCCGCAGGGCGGCGTTGCCCGGATCCGCGGCCAGCGCGCGCGTCAGCGGACCGGCCGCCGCTTGATAGCGCTGCGCGTTGAACGACGCGATGCCGAGCGCGGATTGCACGCCTGGGAAATCCGGCGACTGATCGGCGGCCACCGTCAGCATCGCCGCGGCGTGCTCGAACCTGTTCTGCTGCGCGGCCATCACGCCCAGGTTGAAATAGGCACGCGCGATGATCGTCGTCAGCGTGCGGCGATCGATTGCGGTGAGGCCGGTGGCACGCGAGGGATCGGCGGGAGCCGACGGAGCGGAGGCGGGCATCTGATCGGCCAGCGGCCCGAGCGCGCGCTGCCCGGCCAGCCTCGCACGCGACTGGTGCCCGGCCGCCGCCTCGACGCTCGCCATCAGCCGCCAGGCATCGGCGAGCGCCTGGCCATAGCGAGCCTCGGCCTGAGGATACTGTCCCTCCTGGAGACGCTGCTCGGCGCCGCGCATGGCGGCAACAATCGACTCCAGCGGAGACGTGGGCGTCTGGCCGCCGGGGCCGATTGCCACCACACGCACGAGCGCGAGGGTCGCGGCGGCGACGCCGCGACCCCGTGGGTAACGCGTGAGGAACACTCCCGAGACAGTAGCGGTTCAGAACGTGATCTTGAAGCCGAACTGCGCCTGCCTCGGATCGCGGGTGCCCTGCGCCTGCCCGAACGACCCCGACGGCGTGAACGCCGTGATCGAGGTCGCCGTGGACGGGTCGCCGGTGTTGTAGGTCACGTCGATCGGGTTCAGCGACGTGTCGAGGCCCGTGAAGTTCACGCGGTTGAACACGTTGAAGATCTCGAACCGGAACTGCCCCTGGACGTGCCCGCCGAGCGGGATGTTCTTGTAGAACGCCAGGTCGGTCTGGAAGAAGCCCGGCCCGAGGCACACGCCGCGCGGCGAGTTGCCGAACGTGCCGAACGGGATGCCGACGAGCGTGAACGCCGCCGGGTTGAGGAACTGCTCCTTCAGGCCGCCGCTGGAGTTGCAGTCGGCGCCCGACACGAGGTTCGGCCGCTGGTTCGCGGTGAGACCCGTGCCCGAGATCCCGTTGACGAGATCCGGGATGTCGCCGTCGAACACCGTCACCGGGTGGCCGGACGAGGCCTGGACGATCGTGCCGAGCTCCCAGTCGCCGAATATCGCCCGCACGCCCGCCGACTTGTCGGCCAGCGACGGCAGCGCCAGCACCAGGCTCGCGTTGAAGATGTGCGGCCGGTGCGTCTCGGTGAAGCCGTCGTCCAGCCCTGGGTTGGTGAGATCGCTGACGCTCGCGCCGCCGACGCCGTTCTCGCCGCCCGTCAGCGTCACGTTGCCGGTCGTCCGCGACAGCGTGTACGACGCCTGGAACTGCGAGCCGTGGCCGAAGTGGCTCACGATCTGCGCCTGCAGCGAGTTGTACATCGAGTGCCCGCGGTGATCGAGGATCGAGATGTTCGCGTCGCCGAAGACGCCGTACGGCCTCAGCGCCGCCAGCGCGTCGGAGTCGGTCCCGGCCTGGATGTAGGCGAGCCGGTCGCCGGGCGCGACCTGGTTCACGTCGTACGGCAGGAGCAGGTCGCTGCCCTTGCTGCCGACGTAGCCGATCTCGACCGTCGTGTTCTTCGCGATCTGGCGCTGGACCGAGACGTTCCACTGCCAGTTGTAGCCCATGCGGCCGGAGGTATCGAGGCCGTACTGCGGGATGCCGTCGGTCGACGCGAACGCGCCGTCGAACGGCTCGGCGTTGCTGTCGAGCGTGCGGCTGCCGACGAGCACGCGGTTGAACGGCGGGTTGAACCCGAGGTTCAGGCCGTTCTGCAGCGACTCGCGCTGGTAGAACTGGCCGACGCCGGCGCGCACCGCTGTCTTGCCGTCGCCGAAGACGTCCCACGCGACGCCGAGCCGCGGCTGGAAGAAGTTGTTCTTCACCTTCGCCAGCGACGCGTTCGGCCCCGGCGTGCCGCCGGCGAGCCCGGCCGCCTGGCAGGCCGTCGATCCCGGCGGCACCAGCATGCCGTTGCACGCGTCGGATCCAAGCGCCGGCTTGAACGTCGACGGATCGAAGCTCGAGATCGTGTTGCCGAGATCGTACGGGTTCTCGAAGCGCGACCAGCGGAGGCCGTAGTCGAGCGTCACGCGCGGCGTCATCTTCCACGAGTCGGAGGCGTAGAGCTCGAGATCCTTCCACCGCTGCTGGATCGACCGGTCTGCCTTGGCCTCGCTGAAGTCGAACGCCATTCCGTTGTAGCAGCAGGTCGGCGATCGGGTTGCCGGTGTTGTCGCCGTTCCCCGTCAGGCCGACAGCGTCGTTGAACGCAGACGACTCCGCGGAGCCCTGGTCGAAGACGTCTTCGTTCTTCTGGTTGTAGCTGAAGACGCCGCCGACCTTGACGAAGTGCTTTCCGAAGAGCCCCGAGTAGTCGTCCTTGAACGCGAACAGGTTCTGGTTGTTCGAGAACGGCGCCATATTCTGGAGGGTCGTCGCCGTAGCTGCCCCGGCCGCCGAAGATCGCGTGGCCGCGGTCGGCGCCGTACTCCTTCGCCGAATCAGGAAAGATGCCTGGAATCGCGGTGTTGAGCTGGCTGTTGAGGTCCGGCGTCAACCCCCCGCGCGTGACGGTGATCCGGTTCGCCGAGTACGCGAACGTCAGCGCGTTCACCATCCGCTTGCCGATGTTCTGGTTCAACTGCGCGGTCAGCGATCGGCCCGGCTGCTTCCAGTTCGAATCCACCGCCGGAAACGCGTCGTCGCCCCACAGGTTTTCTTCGGCGCTCGGCGAGTCGTTCTTCCAGCTGTCCTGCGTGTAGCGGACCAGCATGCGCGCGGTGTTGCTGAACGTGTAGTCCACGCGCGCGTTTTCCTGGCGCCAGTTGATGGGCGTCGTGACGGCGGTGACCCAGTTGTTGCAGCTGCCGGGCTGCGGCGTGACGTTCGGCAGCGGGTAGAGCTTCATCACCAGCAGGCCCGCGGGGCTCAGCTGGTTTGCCGGGATCCTGTTGCCGGGGAACGCCTCGCCGGTCGTGGGATCGACCGGCATCCCGGAGCAGCCCTCGATCGTGCCGGCGCTGAAGTCGCCGTTCGCGCTCGGCCGCCGTCGGCACGAAGGCGGAGCGCGTCAGGCCGCGCGTCTCCTTGTTCCACTCCTCGGAGAAGAAGAACTGCATCTTGTCCTTGATGATCGGCCCGCCGATGGTCCCGCCGACGTCGTTGACCTTCAGCGGCGCCTTCGGCTGGTCCGCCTGCTCGAGGAAGTAGTCCTTCGACGCGAGCGCGTCGCTCCGGCCGAAGTAGTAGCCGCTGCCGTGGAACTGGTTCGTCCCCGAGCGCGTGACGATGTTGACCTGCGCGCCGGCGGCGCCGCCGAACTCGGCGCCGTAGCTGTTGCGATGGACCTTGAACTCGTCGATGGCGTCCACCGACGGGAACACGAGGATCGTGCGGTTCGAGCCGACGTCGTTGTTGTTGGCGCCGTCGACCATCCACATGTTGCCGCCGAGGCTGCTGCCGCTGACGGCCAGCTCGATGCCCGACATCAGGCCGCGGTCCTTGGTGTTGAAGCCGTCGCCCGCGCTGACGCCCGGCATCAGCGTGCCGAGCTGCAGGAAGTTGCGGCCGTTGAGCGGCAGCTGCCGCACCTGCTCGCCGGTGACGAGCCCGGCCACCTCTCCGCCCACCGTCTTCACGGTCGTCGTGCTCGATTCGACCGTGATGGTTTCTGCGAGCGCGCCGGGTTGCAGCTGCACGTTCACGGCGAGCACGTCCGCGACGTTGAGGGGAATGCCCGTCTGGACGGCTGTCTTGAATCCCTGGAGCGCGACTTCCACGCTGTAGGTGCCGACCGGCAGTTCCGGGAACGAGTAGACGCCTTCCGTATTCGTCACCGTCGACCGGTTGAAGCCGGTGCCCTCGCTCTTGACGGTGACGGTGGCGCCCGGAATGACGGCGCCGCTGCTGTCGGTGACTGTGCCTCGAATGGCGCCGGACGTGCGCTGCGCGAATGCCGGAACCGCGACCAGGCCAAACAGGACGATCAAACACGCAATCTTGCGCATTTCACCCTGCCTTCCGTCGGGAAGAGGACGTTGTTGCGGGGGAGAGAATCGAATTGAGCCTGACCTTGGCGCCTGCTGTCAACTGGTATTGCCGGCTGCGCCTCGACTGGCGGACGCGAGGCAGGACCAATTGGCCGGACTCAAGATCCCGGATTGCGATGGCGGGGCTGAAGCCCCGCCCTACTGCAGCTCTCGAATGCGGTCTCTCGGTACGTAGGGCGGGGCTTCAGCCCCGCCAAATGGCCGAACTGAAGTTCGGCCCTACGACCGCTCGGAGAAGAGATCGAGCTGGCCGCTGGCCGGTTTGCGGCGGGCGTCGCGCCGATCGTCGAAGACCGTGCGTCCGCCGAACGACGGCGACAGCTGGCGCTCGCGGGCGATGGTCTTGTCCACGTCGGCGTCGGGGTGGACGCGCTGCTCGATTCCGCGCGCGAAGCGATCGAGGCGCGCCATGCCGTCGAGCTTCTCCGATCGTCCCAGCTTCGCCGAGTCGAGCGCGCGCCGGAGCACCGCAATCGACTCGTCGTAGACGCGAAGCGGCACGGGGAACGGGTGCCCGTCCTTGCCGCCGTGAGCGAACGAGAATCGCGCCGGGTCGTCGAAACGCGTCGGCGTGCCGTGCACGACCTCGGCGACCAGCGCGAGCGACTGAAGCGTCCGGGGACCGAGTTGCTCGAGCAGCAGGAACGACGCGAAGTCGGCGAGATCGCGCTCGTGCGCCAGGGCGAGCACGGCGCCGAGGCGGCGCTCGTTGACGTCGGCCCTGCGCACGTCGTGGTGCGCAGGCATCACCAGGCGCCGCACGTCAGCGACGGTCTTCGACGGATCCTGGCGCGCGATGGTCAGCAGCGCCTGCTGCGCGGGACGCGCCCGCGCGTCCACGAGGTTCTGAATCGTGCCCGCGTGCTCGCCGACGATGGCCGCGTGAGGGTCGGCGGTGAAGTCACGGACGGTGGCGGAGTGCCAGTGGTATCGGCGGGCGAGGCGACTCGCCTCGTTCATGCCCTGCTGCACGATCGCCCACTGCCCGTCAGCCGTGAGCACGAACGCGTGCAGGTAGATCTGGAAGCCGTCGGCGACCGCGTTGTTGTCGACCCGTGCGGTCAGGCGGCTCGTGCGAACCAGGGTCTCGCCGTCGAGGCCGGTCCGGGACGCGATCTCGCGCAGCTCACGCGGCGTCTCGCGGCTCTGCCGTCCGCGGCCGCCGCAGATGTAGATGCCCAGCTCCCGCGCGCGGGGATTGAGTCCCTTCTTCAGCGCGCCCATCACCGACGTGGTGATGCCCGAGGAGTGCCAGTCCATGCCCATCACCGATCCGAGGGCCTGGAACCAGAACGGATCGCTCAGGCGCGACAGCAGCTCGCCGTGCCCGTAGTGATGGAGCACGCTCTCGGCGATGCCGGTGCCGAGCTCGACCATGCGCGCCGCGAGCCACGGCGGCACCCGGCCGCCGTGCAGCGGCAGATCCGCGACGCCAGAACGTTTCACGATCCGATCTTGCCACGCAACTTGCGGGTTGCGGATTGCGGATTGCGGATTGCGTTACGAAATCGTCAACCGGCAACTCAACCCGCAACCAACAACCCGCAACCGACAACCCTATTCGCCCAGCCCCAGCGTCTCTCGAATCTTCGCGAGGTGATGGTAGCTGTGCCGTACGGCGTGGTCCTCGAGCATGAACTGGCACGTGATCGGCGCGTTGCCATAGAGCGAGGCCGGCGCGGCCCGGTCCAGCTCCTCGTCGCCGAGCGCACGGATCGCCGCCGCGGCGAGCGTGCTGTTCTTCTGCAACAGCAGCAGCGCCTCGGACTTCGTGACGTGCGCGTGGTCGCGCGCATGCGCCGCGTTGATCTCGTGCACCTTCGCCCAGGTCACGCCGACGATCGGCTGGCCCGACGCGAGCACCTGCGCCAGCTCGATCTCCAGCGGATACATCGTGCCGACGTGATGCACGACGACGCCGATGGCGCGGCCGTCGTGCGGGATGGGCGTCTTCCACTCGGCGTCGGTGAGGCTGGCCGCGAGAATGGCCAGCGCCTGGGCGCCGCGCTCGAGACGCTCGGCCAGCGCGTTGGCGCGCGCGGAGCGCGCGGAAACGGAGACTGCGGTAACGACAGCGGCTTGGGACATGGGAGCCTCACTCTCAAGAATGAAGAATGAAGAATGAAAAATGAAGAATGAAGATGAAACCTGACGCCGGGCGCGACCGCTGCCGCGATTCCCGCGCGAGCCTCCTTCAACGCGAGACTGCGGCGGGCGGCCGCGCCCTGCTCCCCTTCAGCCCCGGAGACCGCTCACCGGGACCGAAGGCCGTGCCGATCACTCGTGCGTCGGCGCGTCGTCGCACGACACCGTCGGGTTCCAGTCCACGAAGGTGCCGCTCGGGTTGTTCTTCCAGGCCCAGACGTGCAGCGAGTAGAACGCCTTCAGGCCGAACCGGTTCGGGAACGGCGTGTAGGTGAACAGCTGCCCCAGCAGCGCCGGCGGCGCATCGGGTGATCCGGATCCCAGTCCTCCGCGAGGACGATGTACTCGACGGCCGTCAGCGTCGCCTTGCCGTTCCTGAACTCGTAGAGCAGGGCCTCGGGCTGATCCTCCCGGACGACGCCGTGATCCATGAGGTAGCCGCCGTTCAGGTAGTGGACGCCCATCGCGCCGTCCTGCTGCCCGCTGACGCAGCCGAGCACCGGGAAGTAGTGGCCGTCGGCCGCGTTGTTGACGTCCAGGAACGGACGGCTGGCGTCCTGCGCGGCCTGGATCAGGCTGTCCGGGTTCACGTGCGACGTCGTTGTGCGACCATCTGCGCCTGGGCGCGCGGCGCGGGACACGAGGATGAATGCGAGCGTGCTTGCGATCAGTGCGGAACGAACAACGATCATTGGGTGCCTCCGTGGGCCCTGCGGTCACAGGGCCGTCGTTCAGGCCGGCATCACGCCCGACCTCGACAGACAGTCTAGGAATCGCACACCGTGGCTGGCATCGGTGAGCGTCCCCTAATTTGCGAACGCGACTCCCCTATCCAATCGGGTCACGCGAGGCGAAAACCCTCGGCCCTGCGATCCCGCGGCCGGCAGGGTCGAGCGGGCACTGGAGCGCCGTGACGGCGTCCGGTGTCAGCCGGAACCAGGACGTCGGCCCGAACGTCACCGCGTAGGGCCGGAAGCTGGCCGCCATAAGGCCAGTCCGCGCGTGATCGCGCGATTGCAGGACGTAGTGGCCGATCTCGTGGGCGAGCGCCCGGCCCAGGACGCGCGGCACGAGCTCGGTCCAGGTGCTCGTCGGCCACTGGTCGAGACGCCGATCGCCGAGGTCCACCGCGGTGACGAGCCCGCGCGCGGCCTTCACCGAAAGCGCGATGTCCGTGCTCGGTCCGTTGGCGTAAAACTGAATCTGGCCAACGACGGGCCTGAGGTGTGGCTGACGACTGGCAGGTCGTCAGCGACGGCGACCGTGAGGTGAGCGCCCCACCCGGCGCACGGGTTCGAGCGCTGGGTCCAGCACAGGGTGAGCCCGTAAGGCTCCCAGATCCGGTCGACTTCGTCGGTCAGGAGCTTCCATTCGACCGGTCCCCAGGCGACGTGGGTCTCCACCCGCAGCTCGATGGCGATCGGACATGAGGGCGACTGTCTCGACAGCTCAGCTTGCGACCCGATCGGCAGCATCGCCAGAAGCGCCGATCCCAAGCTCAACCTTCTCGTAAAATTAAGGCGCGGCCTTCGCATATAAGCCTCCAACTGCCCTCCGCAGGAAAACCGTCGCGGAATTGATTAGCAGTGTAGGAAGCCGAATGAAGGCCGCGCATCGGGGGTTCGCACCTAATTTCACGAGGGGCGTTCCCCTAGACGGTGGACGACGCGGCGCGTATGTGATCGACGGAACACGAATGTCGACTGACGCTTCACGAACCGACTCACCTCACGTCACGACGCTCGTCGAACGTGACGAACCGCTGGCGCTGCTGACGCGCGAGCTCGCCGCGTCGCGCGTGCGCGGCCGCATCGTCTCGCTCACCGGCGAGGCCGGCGTCGGCAAGACGTCGCTGCTCCTGGCGCTCGAAGCCGCCGCGCCTGAGACCACGCAGTTTCTCTGGGGCGCGTGCGAGGCCCTGGACACGCCGCGTCCGCTCGGTCCGCTGATGGACATGGCCGCGGATCTCGGACCCGACGTCGAGACGCTGCTGATGTCGGGCGCGCCGCGCCACCACGTGTTCGCCGCGTTTGGCGCCAGCATCGGCCGCCGCCGCACGCCGACGTGTGTTGTTTTCGAGGACGTGCACTGGGCCGACGAGGCGACGCTCGAACTGCTGCGATATGTGAGCCGCCGCATTCACCGCGTCGCGGCGCTCGTCGTCCTGACGTGGCGGGCGGAGCTGGTGGGACCCGACCATCCGCTGTATCGCCTGCTGGGAGAGCTGCCCGCGGACGCGACCGAGCGTCTCGATCTGAAGCCGCTCTCGCTCGAGGCGGTGACGGCGCTGGCCGGACCGGCCAAGGATGCGCAGAGCGTGTTCGCGCTCACGGGTGGCAACCCGTTCTTCGTCACCGAAGTGCTATGCGCCGGGAACGCGACCGTGCCGGCGAGCGTGCGCGACGCGATCCTCGCGCGGCGTCGCGCGCTGCCGGCCCAGACGCGCCACGTGCTCGACTTCGTGTCGGTCATCCCGTCGAGGGCGGAGATCGACCTGCTGCGCGCGCACATCAGCTCGGTCGCCGACGACGTGATGCCGGCGGTGGAGACGGGGCTGCTGACGTTTGACGGCCACACGCTGGGTTTCCGTCACGAGCTCGCGCGTCTGGCGGTGCTCGAGTCGCTGCCGCTGCTGCGTGTGCAGGAGATGCACCGCGCGGTGCTGACGACGCTCGGCGAGACGCCGTCGAAGCCAGGTGTCCTGGCGCGACTGGTCCACCACGCCGTCGGCGCCGCAAACGCCAGCGCCGTGCAGCGCTTCGCGCCGCAGGCCGCGCAACAGGCGGCCGCGGTCGGCGCGCATCGCGAGGCGGCCTCGCACTATCGCACCGCCCTGGCGTGGACCGAGGGCCTCGACATCGAGACGCGCGCGGCGCTGCTCGACCAGCTCGGCTACGAGTGCCATCTGACCGGCGACATGCTGGCGGCGCGTGACGCGCGCACGGAGGCGCTGGGCCTGTGGCGCGAGCTCGACGACACGCGCGCCATCGGGCGCGACCTGCGCTGGCTCTCCCGGCTGGCGTGGTTCATCGGCGATACGGAAGAGGCGCGGCCGTCGCGCCAAGGAGTCGCTGGACGTCCTCGCGCCGCTCGGCGACGACGCGCAGCGAGGCATGGCGCTGAGCAACCGGTCGCAGCTGCACATGCTGGCCCGCGAGCACGAGGACTGCGTGCGGATCGGGCAGCAGGCGATCGACATGGCGCGGCGTCTGGGATCGGTCGAAGTGCTGACGCACGCGCTGAACAACGTCGGCACGAGCCGGGTGAATGCCGGCGATGTCGGCGGCCGGGCGATGCAGGAAGAAAGCCTGTCGCTCGCGCTCGACCACGACCTGCACGAGCACGCCGCCCGCGCGTTCACGAACCTGGTGAGCAGCGCCGTCCACGCGCGCGACTACCAGTACGCGCGGCGCTGGCTGGATCGCGGGATCAGCTACGCCGTGGAGCGCGATCTGGAGTCGTGGTCGCTCTACCTGCTGAGCGCCCGCGCGCGGCTGCTCGCCGAGACTGGACGGTGGCCTGAGGCAGAAGCCGACGCGAAGCAGGTCATCGACAGCCCGCTCGGGATCGCCGTGGCCAGGATCCCGGCGCTGACGATCCTCGGGCTGTTGTGGGCGCGCCAACGCCTCGACGGCGCGGTCGATCTGCTCGATCGAGCGCTGGCGCTCGCGCTGCCGACGCACGAGTCGCAGCGTCTCGTGCCCGTCCGCGCGGCACGGGCCGAGTTCGCGCTGCTGCAGGGCCGTCCCGAGGCGGCGCGCGCCGAGGCGGACGCCGGGCTCGCGATCCTGCCGGTCCCCGATCGCTTCTGGGATGGCGAGCTGCTGCGGTACCTGCACTGGCGCGCGGCCGGCGGCGCCGACGGACGGCGGAAGCTCGCCTCGAAGGCGGCCGCCGACGGCCCGCACGGGCTGCAGATGCGCGGCGAGTGGAAGGCCGCCGCGGAAGCCTGGGGCCGACTGGGCTGCCCGTACGAACGCGCCGACGCGCTGGCCGGCGGCGACGTCGCGGCGAAGGAGGAAGCGCTGCAGGTGTTTCTGTCGCTCGGGGCGGCCGCCGCGGCCGATCGCGTGCGACAGGATTTGCGCCGGGTCGGCGTGACTCGGCTCCAGCGCGGGCCGCGCAAGAGCACTCGCGAGCACCCGGCGGGTCTCACGCGGCGGGAGTCAGAGATCCTCGAGCTGCTCGCTCAGGATTTGAGCAACCCGGAGATCGGCGAGCGGTTGTTCGTGTCGCCGAAAACGGTCGAGCACCACGTCTCGGCGATCCTGGGCAAACTCGGCGTCACGGCGCGCGCCGAGGCCGTCGACGAGGCTCGCCGCCGGGGCTGGCTGGACGACCCGGGAGCCGCGCCCTCAAAATAGGGCAACTCCGAAAGGGTGGACGAGATGCCACGCTATCTGGTCGAGCGGACGTTTGCGAACGGACTTGGTTTGCCGGTGTGCGCCGAAGGCGCCGCCGCCAGCGCCGAGATCATCAGGATCAACGCGGAAGAACAGGTGACGTGGCTCCACTCGTACGTGTCGGCAGACAAGTCCACGACGTTCTGCATCTACGACGGGCCGAGCGAGGAAGCGATTGTGCGGGCGGCCCAGCGCAACGCGCTGCCGATCGATCGCATCACCGAAGTGCGGGTGCTGGATCCATACTTCTATTTTTAGGAACCACAGATTCCACGGATCAACAGATTTTTCGGATCACGCTACGATCGCGCCTTCAAAGACACCTGGATTCTGGGATTTCCGGGATTCAGCTCCCCGGACGTCAACTGAATCTCTGAAATCCCGAAATCCAGGTGTCTGTATTTCCTGAAATCCGCAGGCTCGCGAAATCCCGGTGACTAGCGCGCGTCGGCGAAGCGCGCGATGACGCCGCGGGGCGCGCCTTCGGGCCACACCTTCGCGTAGACGCGCTCGAGCGTCTGGCGCGTCACAAGACGTTCGGCGATCTGGTTCGCGCCCGCTTCGGTCTGCAAGTACGGGTGGTGCGTGAAGATCCATACGTGCCCCAGCTCGTGCGCCACCACCGCTCTCAACTCGTCGTCGCTGAGCCGATCGAGGAAACGCCCCTCGAACGCCAGGCCGTAAGCGCCGTCGATCCCGCTCGGGAGCGACACCGAGACCAGCAGCGGGTTTTCCGGGACGATGGACGCCGTGACGGCGCGCGATAGGTGGAGCCGCGCGCGGAACTCGTCGACGAGCACCTGCACGCGCTCGGTCTTCTCGAGGGTCGCCGTGCTGGTCGCGGTCGTGTCCGCGGCGGTCGCGGGTCCGGTCATGAGCAGGCAGCACACGACGAGCACGCGGTAAATGGCGGTTGAGCGACGAGTTGTGGACGAAGCGCGCAAGCCAAGCGTCATGCTGGGGAGCACATTTCTGCCGGGCAGTTTTCACGCAAGCCGCGAACGCCGCGCGAGGTGCGTAGAAACTTCCCGGTTTCGCTAAGTTGTGTAACCGCACGAGAACCGTACGGCGACGCGAGTCTAGCAGAGTTTCCGGCGATTCGACTGTGCATGGTTTACGCGATGATCCCGATTCGTCGCGTCACTCCCGTACTGATATCGGCGCGAACGAAACCAAACCGCAGCACATTCAGTTGAAACGTCGTGGCGCGCAACTTGCGCTTCGGCGGAGTACCCAGCAAGAGGAGTTTGCAATGCGTAAAGTTCTGACCTTTGTCACTGCCGTCGCGATGTCAGCTGGGCTGGCTCAGCTTGCCGCCGCGCAGAATCCTCCAAGCCCGCCGCCGCCGACAGAGCAGCCCGCCACGCCGCCCGCGCCGGATACGTCCGCGCAGGTGCCGGCGTCCACGGCTGATCACGCGCAGAAACTGTCGGGCGAACTGCTGAGCGTCGATCCCACGACCAAGATGCTGACGATCAAGTCAGACGATGGCCGCGAGTCCAAGTTCAGCTACAACGACCAGACCGTAATCTCGGGCGTGAAGGAACAGGCCGCCGGCCTCGCCACCGCGGCGGGCTCGAAGGTAACGGTCGAGTACACCGGATCGGGCGACTCGATGGTCGCGACGAAGATCAAGGTGACGCCGAAGAAGATGTCCTAGCCGCTCGACGCGGCAGTTCCCGGGCGCGTGGCGTTCGCTGGCTCCGGCCATTCGATCGCGCGCGCCCGTTTCTATTTCCAGACGTGCACGCCCCTAGAGATACCCGAGCCACCAGGCACGGCGACGGGCCTTGAGCCGCGAGAACCAGAGACACACCGGATACAGCGCCATGACGACGCCGGCGGTGACGGCGTAGACCACCCAGAGCCGCCAGCCAAAGTCAGTCGGGAAGACCGTGCGCGGCGTCCCGAGCGACGGCGGCGGCAGCGCGATGAACGGCGCCGGCCCGTACCGCAGCCATGCGAGCCCGATCTCGACGGCGTGAATCAGCGGGATGTGCAGGACGAAATACAGCAGCGGCACTCGGCCGAACACGAGGAACGGGTTGCGATCGCCTGGCGCCGCGCGATCGAGCAGCCCGAGGATCGTGATGGCCGGCCCGAGCGTCATCAGCAGGAACGACAGCGACGGCGGGTACTTCGTGCAGTTCAGGAACGAGATCCACGTGAAGCCCGCTCGTGGCTGCACGGCCCACGGCTGCGGATCGCCGTAGACGTTCAGGCCGCGGACGACGACGAACGCCGCGGTCAGCGCGAAGCCGAGGCCGACCAGGAACCGGCGGCGCTCGTCATCCGGCCAGCCGTACACGCGCGCGAGGCAGAAACCGACCCCCATGACGCCAATCCACGGCACGAGCGGATAAGCGACGACGATAAGCACGATGCCGGCGTTGATGAGGGACTGCTGGTGGAGGATCTGCCAGAGCCACGCGAACGATCCGAACGCCGCCGCCGGCACCGGATCCGTCAGGTTGTGGAGCGCGATCATCGCGACGCTGACGCCGAGCAGTACGCGAAACGGCAGCCGGACCAGCAGCGCGAGCACGACCATGCTCATGCCGAGCGCCCAGAACACGATCAGCGAGAGCGGGCCCGTCGTCAGGCTGAAGAAGAAGCCGAGGCGCACGAGGGTGAACTCGAGCAGGACGAGCCACAGGCCGCGGGTCCAGAGGAATCGCGAGAGCTCTGCCACCGTGCCGCCGCGCTGAAGGCGCAGGCCGGCGCCGATGCCCGCGCACAGCATGAACGTCGGCGCGCAGATGTGCGTGATCCACCGCGTCAGGAAGATCGCCGTTGTCGTCTGGGTGAGGTCCTCGGGGCGGAACGTGAACGCGGCCGTGTTGACGAAGTCGCGCGTGTGGTCGATCGCCATGATGACCATGACGATGCCGCGGAGCAGGTCAATCGATGTGATGCGTCGCAAGGTCATATAGTGACGCTCCGCTCGGCGAGATTGCTCCTACCGTTGTGCCGGCCCTGCTGCGGCGCGAATCCCGGTTCCGGTGGCCGGACCGCGCTGCGAGGACTTATGAGGGCCGCTCGCCGCCAGCTCCGTGAGCTGGCATGGATCCCCCAGTCTTCTCGCGCGGTCAGGCGATCCGTGTCGGCCCTGACCTCCACAGGGCTTCGCGCCGCAGCAGCGCCGGCACAACGCGTCGTCCACTCGACGTCGCGGGCGCATTATCTGTTGCGGCGATCGGAGCGGCATCGGGCGGCCGACGATAGGAGCGAGGCGATTGGCGTCAGTGTGAAACCGGACCGAAGGGAGCGCGAAGTTCGAGGGCCGGAGCCGTGAGCGTGCGAGTCGCGACGGTACCGAGGGCAGGCGGAGTAGGGTCGGCCCGATGGGCGTCAGCATGAACTTCGCGCGGACGACGGGTCCGGTTTCGAGCCTCGATCCGTGTCGGACGCCCGATGCCGCTCCGAGCGCCGCGTGAAAGGCGGCACAACGACGGTCAATCTAGCTTGCGGGCGCAACCGTGGACTTCGGCTTCGCGCCGGGGTCGCCGGTCGGCGGCGGAGCGGCGTCAGTCGTCGCAGGCGGGCCGAGCAGCTCCGTGAGGATTGGCTTCAGACCGTCGGCCCACACCTGATAGCCCTTCAACGTCGGGTGCAGCTTGTCGTGCGCGTTCATCATGCCGTCGAAGAGCACGCCGTCCTTGTCGGCCAGGCCCGCGTTCACGTCCAGAAACCTCGTCGTCTTGCCGTCGGCCATGGCCGCGAGGTTCCTGTTGATCGAGACGATCTCCGGCATGACCGCCATGTTGTCGTTGCGCGGAAAGATTGCCGTGAGCACGATCGTGGCGTTCGGCGCCTTGTCGCGGCACCGCTGCACCAGCGCGCGCAGGCCGCGCGTGATGTCGCCAACCTTGGCGTCGCCGCCCGGCGTGCCTCCGACGTTGTTCGTGCCGGCGAGCACCACGATGACCTTCGGGTTGACGCCGTCGAGCTCGCCGTGGTCGATTCGCCAGAGCAGGTTCTCGATCCGATCGGCGCCCCAGCCGAAGTCTCCCGCGTTCCAGCCGTAAAAGTTCTGCGTCCAGTTCGCGAGCAGCTCCGGATAATCCGTCGCGCCCCAGCGGCGCGTGATCGAGTCTCCGACGAAGTAGACGTCGATTTTTCCCTGCTTCGCCTTCTCGACCAGCTGCTCGTGCGCGGTCATCGAGTTGGCGTCGGTGCGCGGCGCGGGCTGATCCGCCGGCCCGTGCTCCGTCGCGGCGGCCGTGGACTTCGGCGACGGCTGGTGGCCGATGTTCTTGTCGGCCCAGGCGATGAACGTCTTCCAGTTCGGGCCGTCGGTGTGACCGCCGTCGTGCTGGCGCCAGGCGAGCTGTCCGTCGAGCAGGCCTTCGGTCACCGGCGGCATCTTCGCGTTCCTGTAGTCGTCGCCGACGCCGAGGTCCTTCACGCCGAGCAGCCGGAACACGCGGCCCGCCGCGACGGTCGCCATGAAGCTGCCCTGCTGATCGAGCCACTTCGCGTCGCCCTTTTCGGGGACGCCGTAGCTGATGAACGTCAGCCGCGGCGCGCACATCGCGATCAGCTCGTGCGCGTCCACCGGCAGATCTCCAGGCGTCTTGCTGCCGAAGGTCGCCTCCGACGCGCCGTACTTCAGGAAGTTGCCGGCCATCCAGTGATACTCGCCGCTGCCGGTGAGGTTTTCGACCGCCTCGCCGAAGTTCCTCCGGTGCAGCTTCGCGCCGCCCTCGCCCGACGAGCCGACGAGCACCATCGCGAACCGTGGGTCGAACGCCATCGTCACGAGCGCCGCCTTGCCATAGCGAGAGACGCCGTCGATGCCGACGTGCTTCGCGTCGACGCCGGGATCGGTCTCGAAGTAGTCGAGGGCGCGGCTGGCGCCCCACGCCCAGGCGCGCAGCGCGCCCCAGTCGTCGGGCTTCCTGAACTGCCCCTTGTTCACGAGGCCGATGATGCCCTTCGTGAGACCGGCGCCGTTGTCGGCCTGCACGCAGGCCCGGGTTCAGGAACGCGAAGCCCCAGCCGTCGGCGATGAGCTGCTCGGTGCCCGGCGGGTCGCCGCCCGGAGGAGGCGGCGGGCCGAATCGCGGCATCGGCGCCGCGCCGATGGCCTGCTGCAGGTTCCCCCAGCTGAACATGATCATCAACGGCACCGGCGTCTTCGCGGCCGTCGGCGTGACGACGATCAGCGGGATGTCGACGGTGATGTCGGGATACGCCGAGTTGTCGACGTGACCGGTGACGACACGTCCGGTCACGGGAATGCCGCCGAGCACGCCGTCGGCTTTCTCGGTGACGGTCCACGTCACCTTCGGCACGTTCTTCGGGATGCGACCGATGACTTCACGCTCGAAGTCCTCGGCAATCTCCGGACGCCGCTTCTCCCACCACTGCTTCGGCGTCGTCACCTTCTTGCCGTTCTTCAGCGTGAGGACGTCCGGGATATTCGGGAACGGATTCGCGAGCGACTCGTCGAAGTTCGCGTGGTTCGGCGCCGACTCGTTGCCGCTCGGCCCAGGGCGCAGCGCCTTGATGCCGAGCTGGCCCATCATGTTCTTGTGATCCGCCTCGGTCGCCGCCTGCTGCTCGGGCGTCGGCGGACCGAATCCCGGGGGCGGCTTCGGCGGCGGCTGCTGTTGCGCGAGCGCGGTGAGGCCGAGTCCCAGAATCAACAGAAGGCTGCCGGCCGTCCGATGGAAGAATGAAGTCCGATGCTGCGACATGGTCTTCGTATCCTACCGCCGACTGGCGTCAGCGGGGGACGGCGACGAGCGCCGAGGCGCGGCGTTCGGCGTCGCGCTGCAGCGGGCCGAGCGAGAGCCGGCGAATCAGCCAGATGCCCGGAGAGAACGCCGCCCAATACAGCCGGAACTTTCGGCGTGCGGCCTCGTCTGTGGCCACCGCCCGCGTCTCGGTGCGGAAGATCGAGTACGAGTCGCCGACGGGATCGGCCCGGAGCGTCCAGACGATCTTGACGTAGTCCGGTTCAGCGAACGCCGCGAAGTCGTCTGGAGCAATCGCCCGGAAGGTGACGTTCGGCTCCCACGGTTTCGTCACGGCTCCGACGACGACCTCGCGGCCGGGACGCTCGGCCAGCACTCCCCAGCCGAAGGCGAGAACGTCCGCGAGCAATCCGGCGCGCTCGCGCGCGTCGGGCGTGGCGCCAAGAATCACTGCACGCGCCGTGAAGATGCCGCGGATGACCGGAGACTCGAACAGGTCCATCTCCGTCGCGGCGGCCAGCGTCACAGGCGCCGGCGCCCGGACGAAGCGCCGGTGGCGCTCGACGGCTTCATACGTCGGCATGAACCTGTCGAGCAACTCGTCGCGATCGCCGCGATACGGCCCTGGACACACACGCCCGTACCGAATCCAGGTGATGGCCGCGTAGCCGGCGTACGCGCCTGCGGCCGTCGCCAGAGCGGCGCCTGCCAGCTTTGCGGCCTTGCGTAGCGGGTTGGTCCGTGTGAGTCATGTGGACACGAGCAAGCAGAAATGCTGCCGCCGACGGATAGCGTGGTGTCGAGCGAAACCGGCCGGCGCCGCGGCCCACGCGGCCTGTCGGAGGAGAAAGATCTCCCGCAGCTGCGGACTCCTGGGCGCCAAGAGCAAAGAGAATCCACAGTTTGGAAGACGCGATTGCAGCGTGACAGCACAGACTCAAGGGCGTGTGAATCCGAAAAGGAAATCTGTGTCGTCAGTGCAATCTGTGGTTTCTCTTGAGGGCGCGATCCAGCATGACCAACGCGGTCGACCCTGAGCGGTGCGATAGCGGACGCGCGGCGTCCCATGGGCGGACACTCCGGTTCGAACGCGCTGAGAAACGCTAGACATTCGTGGACCGGCGCGGTTCCGTGACGCTGGCACGAGGCTGGCACATCGCGGACTGACTCGGAGGTGGCGATGTTCGAGCTCCGCGATGTCCGGATGGCAATCCGCCGGCTGCGCCTGGCGCCCGGCTTCACGCTGGTTGCGCTGCTCACGCTCGCGATCGGCATCGCCGCCACGTCGGCGATCTTCACGGTCGTCGAAGCCGTCATCCTCCGCCCGCTGCCCTACCCGCACGCCGATCGGCTCGTCCGCATCGGCTCGAACCTCCAGCGCATCAACCTGCAGGACGCGGGCCTGTCGGCGTCGGAGCTGATGGACTACCGCGATCGCTCCGGCCTGTTCGACGACGTGGTGGGGATCTGGACGATCACGGCGAACCTGACTGGCGGGTCCGAGCCGCAGCGCGTCGAAACCGTGCTCGCGAGCCCGACCTACTTTCAGCTGCTTGGCGCGCGCCCGCAGATCGGCCGTCTCTTCGGCCCCCAGGACTACACGCCCGGTATCTCGCCGGTCGTCGTGATCAGCGACGGCCTCTGGCGACGCGCGTTCGGCGCCGACCGCGCCGTGCTTGGCAAGACGCTGCGCATCGACAACGACCCGTACACGATCATCGGCGTCACCGAGCCGGCATTCCGTCATCCGAGCGTGACGCTCGAAACCGAGACCGAGGTCTGGGCGCCGTGCGGATGGATCGCGTCGCCGCTGCCGCCGCCGACGCACTCCGCGCGATTCCTCCCCGCCGCGATCGGCCTGCTGAAGCCGGGCATGGGCCTCGATGAGGCGCGCGGGCGCATGGACGCGTTCGGCGCGGGCCTGCGACAGCTCTACCCGACGGACTACCCGGCGCGCATGGGATGGGTGCCGACGGTGGACGCGCTGAAGCAGGACCTGATCGCGTCTGCCCGATCGTCGCTTCTCATCGTGATGGCGGCGGTCGTGCTCGTGCTGCTCATCGGCTGCGCGAACATCGCGAACCTGCAGCTCGCGCGTGCGGCCACGCGCGAACGTGACGTCGCCGTCCGTCGCGCGCTCGGCGCCAGCCCGGCGCGCATCGTCCGCGAGCAGCTCGTCGAGAGCCTGCTCCTTGCGCTCGCCGGCGGGGCGCTCGGATGGCTGCTGACGCTGTGGCTGCTCGACCTCGTGCTGCAGCTCGCCCCGTCGACGCTGCCGCGGCGCACCGAGGTCGGACTCAACTGGACGGTCGTGCTCTTCAGCGCCGGCGCGTCGCTGCTCACGGGGCTGCTGTTCGGCCTTGCGCCAGCCGTGCACGCCGCGCGCAGCGCGATACAGACGGCGCTGGTCGGCAGCGGACGCACCAGCGGCTCGCGCGAGCGGACACGTGCGCGTCGCGTGCTCATCGTCGCCGAGTTTGCGATTGCCGTCGTGCTGCTCGTCGGCGGCGCCCTGCTCGTCCGCAGCTTCTGGGCCCTGCAGCAGGTGAATCCCGGGTTCGATTCGCGCGGCGTCACCGTGGCGAGGATCTGGCTGCCGCAGCCGAACGACCCGTCGACCGGCGCCTACTTCACGCAGGGCGCCCGCGCGCTCTTCTGCCGCAACCTGCTGAACCGCCTCCGCGCGGATGTGGGACAGGTGGGGATTGCCACCGGACTCCCGCTCTCGACGTCGGGGCTCAGCAGCTTCACCGTCGAAGGCTGGCCGCAGGACTCGACCGAGGTCGGCACGGCGCGCGCCTGGTTCGTGGGCGGCGACTACTTCTCGACGCTCGGCGTCCCTCTCGTGCGCGGTCGGCTGCTCGACGAGCGCGACGACGAGACGCATCCCCGCGCGATCGTGATCAACCAGGCGATGGCGCGCACGTACTGGCCCGGCGAGGATCCGATCGGCAAGCGCGTCCAGCAGGTGCGCCGCGGCCCGGCGCCGCCCAACGCCGGCCCGGCGCCGTGGATCACGGTGGTCGGCGTCATCGGCGACATGCGGACCGACGGCCTCGACAAGCCGGCGCCGCCGCAGATGTACGGATCGATCTGGCAGATCTCGAGTCTGGGCCTGGCGGTGACGATGAAGCCGCCGGCCGGCGTGAACGCGGGCGAGCTGCTGCGGCGCGACGTGCGCGCGATCGACGCCGACCTTCCTGTCTACGCGATTCGCGCGTTCGACGACGTCATCGCGGCGCGCAACGCGACGCGCCGCTTCGTGATGGTCCTGGTCGGCCTCTTCGGCGTCGCCGCGCTCCTGCTCGCGGCGCTCGGCATCTACGGCGTCATCGCCTACGCCGTCAGCCAGCGGCGGCGCGAGCTGGGAATCCGCATCGCGCTCGGCGCAAGGCCCGGCGAGGTCGTGCGCCTCGTCTTGAGTGACGGACTGCGGCTGACGCTCGCCGGAGTCGCCATTGGCGTGGTCGGCGCGCTTGCGACGTCGCGGCTGCTGGCGGGGCTGCTCGTCGGCGTCGGCTCGAACGATCCGATCACGTTCGCGGCGATCGTTCTGGTGCTCGTCGTTGTCGCACTCGCCGCGTGCTGGGTCCCCGCGCGACGCGCGGCGGCCGTCGATCCGTTGACCGCCTTGCGGACGGAATAGCGGCGCCGCCGAGCGGACAGTAGGCCGGGGCTTCAGCCCCGGCACCCGCCTTGCTCCAACGACTACGTGCGCCCTCCTCGAATTCGCGGGTTCGAATACCGTGGCACGTATGCGTATTCCCTGACGATGTGCACGTTCCAGCGTGCGCCTCACCTCACTGCCCCGGCCGAAATCGATCTGGTGCGGTTGGAAATCCTTGCCACTGCGGCTCATTACGCGTTCGACGTTTGTGCGTACTGCTTCATGCCCGATCACCTTCATCTGCTGGTGCAAGGGATGAAGTCTGACGCGACGCTGACGCCGTTCATCACGATGGCGAAGCAACGCAGCGGCTATCTCTTCCGCAGGCGAACCGGCTCCCGGCTCTGGCAGGAGGGCTACTTCGAACGCACGATTCGGAGCGACGAGGACTTGACTGCCGTGGCCCTGTATATCCAGGCAAATCCGGTGAGAGCAGGATTGGTGGCGCGAGTCGCAGATTGGCCGCACACGGGTGGGAGCCTCTTGGAGAGCCGTCCGGACGTAGGCCGGGGCTTCAGCCACGGCGACAGGGCGTTACCTTGGCTGCAGTGGGCGGGCCTTCAGGCCCGCCAGCCAGCAATTCGGTCGCCGGGGCTGAAGCCCCGGCCTACTGCCGATCTTGTTGCCGGGCCTGAAGGCCCGGCCTACTGTCGGCCGGCAGCCATCTCGTCCAGCCTGCGCTGCAGGAACCGCCGCTCGGCGGCGTTGGTGACCAGGGCCAGGGCCGCGCGATACGACTCCGCGGCTTCGTCGCGTCGTCCCAGGCGCCTCAGCACATCCGCTTTCGCCGCTGGGCAGCGGGTGGTAGCCCGCGAGGGCGCCGCTCTCCTCGATGGCGCGGATGCGTTCGAGCGCCGCGGGCAGACCATCCGTCATTCCCCGCGCGAGCGCCGCGTTCAACTCGACGACCGGCGTCGGCATCTGCGTCAGCAGGACGTCGTAGAGGGCCGCGATCTGCCGCCAGTCGGTGTCCGCGGCGGTGGGCGCGGTCGAGTGCAGCGCCGCGATGGCCGCCTGCGTCTGATACGGCCCCGGCGCGCGCATGGCGAGCGCGCGATCGAGCACACGCTCGCCGTCCGCGATCTGTTCCCGGTTCCAGCGCGATCGATCCTGCTCGTCGAGCGGCACGAGATCGCCGTCCTCCGTGAGGCGCGCCGAGCGACGCGCGTCGATGAGCAGCGTCAGCGCGAGCAACCCGTGCGCCTCGGCCCGATCAGGCAGCAGCTCGGTCGTCAGCCGCGCGAGGCGAATCGCCTCGAGCATCAGGTCGGGTCGAAGCAGCGATTCGCTCTCGGTCGACGCGTAGCCTTCGTTGAAGATCAGATACAGGACACCGAGCACCGCCTCGACGCGTTCGGGCAGCTTCTCGCGCGGCGGCACCTCGTAGGGAATGCCCGCCTCGCGGATCTTCCGCTTCGCGCGCACGAGGCGCTGCGCCGTGGTCGCTTCGGGCTCCACGAACCCGCGCGCGATCTCGCGCGTCGTCAGGCCGCCCAGCGTGCGAAGCGCCAGCGCCGTGCGCGCGTCTGGCGCGATGGCCGGATGGCAGCACGTGAAGAGAAGCCGGAGCCGGTCGTCCTCGATCGGCGGCGGGTCCTCGAGCTCGAACGGCGGCGCTTCGATGTCGGTCTCGAGCGGCACGTGCCGATCGCGGCGGATGCGATCGAGCGCGACCCGGCGCGCGACGGTGTTCAGCCACGCGCCGGGGTTCGACGGCATGCCGTCGCGCGGCCAGACGACGAGCGCCCGCGTCAGCGCCTCCTGCAGCGCGTCCTCGGCCGCGTCGAAGTCGCCCGTCAGGCGGATGAGGCCGGCGAGCACTCGCCGGCCATCCGTCCGGACGATTTCGTCGACGATGCGGCCAGGCAGCATCGGCGAGTCAGTCGTGCGGGGTGAGCGGCCGCACCTCGACGGTGCCTTCGTTCATCCCGGGCATCCGCTCGGCCCACGAGAGCGCCTCTTCGAGGTTCGGCACGTCGATCATGTAGAAGCCGGCGAGCTGCTCGCGCGTCTCGGCGAACGGGCCGTCGACGGTCCGCGGCTTGCCCTTGGTGAACTTCACGCTGGTGGCGGTCGACACCGGCTTCAGCTCTGACCCGCCGCGAATCACGCCGGCCGTCTGCATGGCCGCGCCATAGGCCCGGTGATCGGCGTAGATCTGCTCCATCTGGGCCTTCGAGAGCTCGGCCCAGCCGCGCTCGTCGCCGTAAATCAGCAGGATGTACTTCATGGGGTGATTGTCCTCCGTCTCATTGACGCGGGGGGACCCATGAAATCGACACAGCACGAAAAGACTGGCATGGCACGTGGTGCCTGGTGCCCGGTGCTGAGTGCTTGGTGCGGTGCCTAGTGCTCAGTGCCACGTGCGCGGCTGCGCCGCGCACCAGGCACTGGCACCTGGCACCGCACCAGGCACCCGGCACCGAGCACCGGGCACAGGTTTCTACGCGTCTGTGCGCAGCGCGACGACCGGGTCGAGCCGCGACGGCGCGGCGGGCAGGCAGATACGTCGCGACGAGCGCGACCAGCGCCAGGGTCGCCGAGACGACGCCATACGTCGCCGGATCGGTCGGGCCCACGCCAAACAGCAGCGCGGCCATGAGGCGCGTCAGCGCGTAGGACGCCGACACACCCAGGACGACCCCGACGGCCACGAGCTTGACGCCATGGCCGAGGAACAGCCGCCGCACGTCGGCCGCCTGCGCGCCGAGCGCCATCCGCACGCCGATCTCGCGCGTCCGCTGCGCGGCGATGTAGGCGATCACGCCGTAGATGCCGACGACGCCGAGCAGCAGCGCCACCGACGCCGCAATCGCCAGCATGGTCAGCGCGAACGAGGTCTGCGCCATCGACTCGGCGCGAATCGACGCCATCGACCTGGCATTGGCGATCGGCAGGTTGCGGTTCACCGACCACACCGCCTCCTGCAGCTCGTGCATGAACGTCGGCGACTGCATCCGATCGGATCGAATCGCGTACGCCAGCGTGCGCTGCGTGAACACCTTCTGATCCCAGAAGTCGTTCATGATGAGCGGCCAGTACACCATCGGCGTCACCGGACTCGCCACCCCGTTGTCGTGCTCGTCGCCGACGACGCCGACGATCTCGCGCCAGGGGTTGCTGGGCGAATTGCGGATGCGACGGCCGAGCGCCGCCGTCGGCGACCCGATAGAACTCCCGCGCCAGCGCCTTCCGAGACGAGCACGACCGCGTGGCGTTCGTACGCATCGGCGAACGTCAGCGTCCGCCCGGCGACCAGGCGATTCCCCATCGTCTCGATGTAGTTCGGTCCGATCCACTTGAACCGGCGGAGCGGCGGCACCGCGCCGCCGTCGGGCGTGATGCCCTCGGCGAAGATCGGGTCGTTGCTGTCGTACCCGTCCATCGTCAGCGACGACGTGAGGCCGACGGAGTGGACGCCGGGCACGCGAGCCACGGCCTCGACGATCTGCTGGTGCATGCGAATGGCCTGGTCGGTGTCGGCGACGAGCGCTTCAGGCACCGCGATGCGGAACGTCTGGAGATCCTCGGGATTCGTGAAGCCCGGGTTGACGGCGCGCAGGGCCTGGAAGCTTCGGACCATCAGCCCCGAGACCACGAGCAGCACGAGCGCCAGGGCGATCTCGGCGACGACGAGCACGTTGCGCGCGCGATGGCGTGTCGGCCCTTCGCTCGACGGAGCGTCCGCCTTCCTTGAGCGCCGCGACGCTCGGCTCGCCGAAGCGCAGCACCGGGATGATCCCGAAGAGCAGGCCCGCGACGATCGACACGCCGAGCGTGAAGAGCAGCACGACGCCGTTGATGGCAATCTCGTCGAGGCGCGGCAGGCCGTCGGGCGCCAGCCAGACGAGCAGCGCGATGCCCCCGCGCGCCAGCAGGACGCCGAGCGCCCCGCCGGCGAGCGCCAGCAAGAGGCTCTCCGAGAGCAGCGTGCCGGCAATCTGTCCACGGCTGGCGCCGAGCGCCGTCCGCACCGCAAACTCCTGCTGTCGCGTCTCGGCGCGGACCAGGCACAGGTTCGCGACGTTGGCGCACGCGATGAGCAGCACCATGCCGACCGTGCCGAACACGATCCAGAGCAGGCGGCTGACGTCGCCGATGATGTCGTCCGACAGCGGCTGCACCTTCGGGCCGAGCTTCAAGCCGTCGTACTGCGCGCGGGTGAACCCCGGCGGCAGCGGGAACGCCTCGGGGATGAGCGGCAGCATCCGGGCGACGTCGGCGTTGGCCTGATCGACCGTCATGCCGGGCTTCAGTCGCGCGACGGCCTGATAGCTGAAGTTGCCGACGAACGTCTTGGTCCGATCGAACTGCTGCGGCATCAGGATCTCGGGATCCGTCCGCAGGAACGAAAACGCCTGCGGCAGCACGCCGATGATTTCCGCGGGCTTGCCCGAGACCGTCAGCGTCTGTCCGACGACGGGGCCGCCGCCGAACTTCCGCTGCCAGTAGCCCCACGTCAGCATCACCGTGTCGGGCGCGCTCGGCACGTCGTCCGCGCGCGTGAAGACGCGGCCCGCCACCGGCGCGACGCCGAGGACCGGCAGGAAGCCGTCGGTCACGAACAGCGTCCGGATGCGCTCGGGCTCGCCCCGGCCGGTGATCGACACCGAGCCGGTGTTCCAGAGGCCGATGTCCTGGAAGACGCGGCCCTGCTCGCGGTAGATGAAGTAGGTGGACGGGCTGTCGTTCAGCTGCGGGATGCCCATGCCGGGCGCCGTGTGCCAGATGCTGACGAGCCGGTCCGGCTCGGCAAACGGCAGCGGCTTCAGGAGCACGCCGTAGATGACGCTGAAAATCGCGGCGTTTGCGCCGATGCCTACCGCCAGCGTGACCAGCGTGACTACCGTGAAGAGCGGCGCCTTGAGCAGGCGGCGGACGGCGAGCGTGAGACCGGTCCAGGGCATATCAGGCCATACGACCGGGTGTCGGCCAAGGTTTCCGCACGGGCACGAAAGGTGGGATAGGCTAGGCGGCCAAGGCGCCCTTGGCCGCTCCCCTCACCGTTCGCACGTCGCGCCTGCTGTCGATCGACATCCTGCGCGGCCTCGACGTCCTGTTGATGCTCTTCGTCAACGAGATGGCCGGCGTCGAGGGCACTCCAGGCTGGCTGCTGCACACGCCCGCCCGGAACGACGGGATGACGATCACGGACACCGTCTTCCCGGCGTTCCTGTTCATCACGGGGATGTCGATTCCGCTGGCGCTTGGCGTCCGAATCGCGCGCGGCGACGCGCCGGCCGCGCTCTGGCGGCACGTGCTCGTCCGCAGCCTGTCGCTGATCGTGCTGGGCGTCTTCATGGTCAACGCCGAGCAAGGCGCGGTGGCTGGCGTGTTCTCGCCCGACGCGTGGAACGTGCTGATGACGCTGGCCGCGTTCCTGGTCTGGCAGACGCCGGCCTCGACAGACGGCGCGCGCCGATGGTCCGTCGCCCGCGCGCTTGGCGTCGTCGCGCTCGTGGCGCTGGCGTTCCTCTATCGCAGCGCCGACGCGACCGGCGCGATCCAGATGCGGCCGCACTGGTGGGGCATCCTCGGGCTGATCGGCTGGGCGTACCTCGTGGCGGCGGGCGCGTTCCTGCTGATTGGCGCGCGGCCAGGCCGGTTGCTTGCCGTGGCCGCCGCGCTCTACGGGCTCTTCTTTCTCGATCAGACCGGCGTCGTGCCCTGGCTCGTGTCGTTCCGGGACGTCCTGAGCGTCGGCGAGGTGCTCGGGTCGCAGGCGGCGCTCGTCGTCACCGGCACGGCGCTGGTCGCGTGGTTCGTGCAGGCGCGCGATGGCGGGATGGCGCTGCCCCAGGCGTCGCTGCGCAGCGTCCTGTACGGCGCGGCGCTCATCGCCGCTGGTCTCGCGCTGCATCAGTTCAAGGACGTCAGCCAGGTCGTTCTGGATCAGCAAGCTCATGGCGACGCCGGCGTGGTGCCTGATCTCGGGCGGGCTCACGGCAATCGTCGTGGGCTGTCCTGCTGATGTTCGTCGACCAGGCCGGATGGCGCCGATGGCCGCCGGTCGTCACGATCGCCGGCGAGCAGGCGCTGCTCATTTATCTGATCGCGCCGCTGCTCGGTTCGCTGCTGGCGCTCTCCGCGCCGCTTTTCGGCGGAGAGAACCCGTATGCCAAGCTCGGCGGCGATCTGCTCCGGGGCACGGCGCGGTCGATCGTCTTCGCCTGGGTCGTGGTCCGCCTTGCGGGATGGCTGCGCACGCGCGGCCTCCGCCTCCGGTTGTAACGCGCATGCGCCTGACTCCCCTGCTCCTGGCCTCCCTGGCGTCGCTGTCGCTCGCGCCGCGCGACGTCCCCGTCATTCTCACCAACCACCTCGGGTACGACGCGTGGGGACCGAAGCGCGCGGTCATCCAGGAACAGACCGACGACGAGATCGGGCCGTGCCGATTGCGGGAGGAGACGAGCGACGATCAGGTCGCCGAGCTCACGCCGCAGCGCGCCGGCCCCGTGAAGGCCTGGGGCGACTGGATCTACTGGACCGTCGACTTCTCGGACGTCCGCCGCGAGGGCACGTTCTATCTCGAGTGCGACGACAGCGGCGACGGCATCGTCTCGGAGCCGTTCGTCATCGGGCGGTCGCTGCTCGAGCACCGCACGCTCTCCGACGTCATCTACTACTTCAAGGGCCAGCGCGCGTCGGGCGCGCTCGACGCGGCGGACCGCGCGCTGCCGTTCGAGGATCAGACGGGCCGCACCATCGACGCCCACGGCGGGTGGTACGACGCCACCGGCGACTACGGCAAGCACCTCTCGCACTTGTCGTTCTCGACGTACTTCAACCCGCAGCAGCTGCCGCTCACGGCGTGGGCGCTGCTCGAGGCGCACGACCTGCTCGATCGCCGCGCGGATCCCGTGTCGCGCCAGTATCTGAAGCGCCTCCTGGACGAGGCGCGCGTGGGGCGCGGATTACCTGGTGCGCATCAAGGCGCCCAACGGATCGTTCTACCGCTCGGTGTCCGCGCCGGGACGCGAGAAGCGCCCGGAGGATCGGCGGATTGCGAGAGACCGTCAGAGCTTCGCGATCAAGCTCGACGGAAACAGCGGCCGAACTGAAGTCCGGCCCTACGACACCGGACAGCCGAGCGCCTGCGGCGCCGGGACAGTCCAGCCCGACGTCACCGGCACCGGACGATCGCGAGTACGAGTCGAGCTTCCGCGCCGGCGGCGGACTGGCGATTGCCGCGCTGGCGCGCGCGGCCGCGATGAAAGTGCCGGGCGAGCTGAGCGCCAGCTATCTGAAGACGGCGCAGGACGCCTGGGCGTACCTGGCCGAGCACAACACCCAGCTCACCAACGACGGCCACGAGAACATCGTCGACGACTACTGCGCGCTCATGGCGGCGACGGAGCTGTTCCGCGCGACCGGCGACCCGCAATATCGTGCGGCGGCCGATCGACGCGCGCAGTCGCTCGTCCAACGGCTTGCCGCCGGTCCGCGTCACTATTGGCGCGCGGACGACAAGGACCGGCCGTTCTTCCACGCCGCCGATGCGGGCCTTCCCGTCGTCAGCCTGCTGACGTATCTCGAGATCGCCGGCGAGGCATCGAAGCCGGCGGTGCTGGCCGCGGTCCGGTCGTCGCTGGAGTGGGAGCTCGCCGTCACCGGTGAGGTGCCGAACCCGTTCGGCTACGCGCGTCAGCTCGTGCAGACGAAGACCGGCGCGCGCGACACGCGGTTCTTCTATCCGCACGACGCGGACACGGCGCCGTGGTGGCAGGGCGAGGACGCACGCCTCGCGTCGCTCGCGTTCGCGGCGCGGCTCGCCGCGCGGCACTTCAGCGGCGACCATGCCTTCGCCGCGACACTGCAGCGGTACGCGGCCGATCAGCTGAACTGGATCCTCGGCCTCAACCCGTACGACGCCATGCCTCCTGCAGGGCACGGGCCGCAACAACCCGCCGTATCGCTTCTTCGGATCCACCGAGTACACCAACGCGCCCGGCGGCATCGTCAACGGCATCACGGCGGGCCTCAGCGGCGACGGCATCGCGTTCAACCTGCCCTACACCGTGACGGGCGCCGACAACGACTGGCGCTGGGGCGAGCAATGGCTGCCGCACGCGACGTGGTATCTGCTCGCGGCGTCGGCCGGCGTGCCGCGACCGCCAGTCGGACCCGGCCACCAAGCCGGTCGTCATCGCGTATGTCTTCTCGAAGACCAGCGTCATCGATCCGACGACAATCGACGCGGACCGGCTCACGCACATCAACTACGCCTTCGCCAACATCCGCAACGGCGTCGTCGTCGAGGGCTTCGAGAACGACGCGAAGAACTTCGCCGCGCTGACGAGCCTCAGGCGCGAGCATCCGCACCTGAAGATCCTCGTGTCGGTCGGCGGCTGGACGTGGTCGGGCGGATTCTCCGACGCGGTGCTGTCGTATGCGAGCCGCGCGAGGTTCGTGCAGAGCGCGGTGGACTTCGTGCGGCGGCACGATCTCGATGGCTTCGACGTGGACTGGGAATATCCCGGTCAGGCCGGCATCGGCAACACCTTCCGGCCTGAAGACAAGCAGAACTTCACGGCGTTGATGCGCGAGCTGAGAACGGCGCTCACGAAAGAAGGGCGCGCGCAGCACCGCACGTATCTCCTCACGTTCGCGGCCGGCGCGTCGCCGTCGTTCATCGCGAACACCGAGATGGAGAAGGTGCAGGCGTACGTCGACTACGTGAACCTCATGACGTACGACTTCCGCGAGGCGGGCGGCGGATCCGCGGGCCACCACGCGAACCTCTTCGACAACCCGGCCGACGATCGCCAGCGCTCGGCCGATCGCGCCGTGCAGGAGTTCCTCGCGGCGGGCGTGCCGCCGCAGAAGCTCGTCCTCGGCGTGCCTTTCTACGGACGCGCCTGGGGCGACGTCACGCCACAGGCCAACGGCCTCTATCAGTCGGGCACGAAGCCGGCGGAGCGAATCGAAACCGGCTACGGCAAGCTCGCGGCGTCGCTCGTCGACAAGGATGGATTCACGCGCTACTGGGACGATCAGGCGAAGGCGCCGTATCTCTGGAACCCCGATCGGCGCATCTTCGTCAGCTACGAGGACCCGCAGTCGCTGCGCCTCAAGGCGCGCTACGTGCGCGACCGCGGTCTCGCCGGCGCGATGTTCTGGCAGTACAACGACGACCCGGGCGGCGATCTCCTCGACGCGCTCTTCACCGCGCTGCACGAGGAGAAGTGATCGGCGGGGCTGAAGCCCCGCCCTACTGTTCCCACGGCGTGCACACCGGCAACCCGGCTAGCCCGCAACCCGCAACCCGCAATCCGCAACCGGCAACCCGCAACCCGGTTACGTCGCCGCGCGGACGAAGCGGAACGTCTCGAGAATCGTCCCGCAGCAGCGTCCGGTCGCCTGGCCCGAGAACGCCGTGATGTGCCCGGACGTGTCGTGATCCACGACCTGGATCGTGAAGGTGATCGCGCCGCACTCCCCCGTCCCCGTCGGCAGCACGACCACGACGTTGCCGGACTGGCCGTCGAAGGTCCCCGCCGCGGGGAACTGCTGGTTGTCCTTCGTGACGAGGGTTCCCGTCAGGTTCGTGCCCGACTGGGCGAGCTGCAGGGTGAAGACACTCCAGTCGCCCACGCAGGGCGGCCGGGTGAGCGTGGACGTCCATTGGCCGGTCAGGTCCGCGACGACCGGCGCGGTCTGGGAGTTGCCGCCGCAGGCCGCGGCCGCCGACAGCAGGAGGAGGAGCCATCCGTACCGAGAGAGAAATCGCACGTCTTCAGTATTCCACCGAGGGGCGGTGTCGTTTACAATCAAGCCCGTCCGCATGGCCCGCCCCGGCGCACGGTTGCCGGGCGGGGACCTCTAAGACGTCCGGACCCAAAGGAGCCGCATGGCTAAGAAGACTGCCAAGAAGACTGCCAAGAGAAAGCCGTCCGCCGCGTTCATGAAGCCAGTACAGCCGAGCGCCGCGCTCGCCGAGGTCGTCGGCAGCAAGCCGATCCCCCGCACCGAAGTCACGAAGAAGCTCTGGGCGTACATCAAGAAGAACAAGCTCCAGGACGCCAAGAACAAGCGCATGATCAAGGCGGACGCGACGCTGAAGGTGGTCTTCGGCGGCAAGGCAACCGTGAACATGTTCGAGATGACGAAGCTGGTCAGCAAGCACCTGAAGTAGGTCACCAGCGCTCGGCGTCTACCACGGCCTCGACGCGCACGTCGCCTTCATCGGCGGCAGTTGCTGAGCGGCCAGCACGGCGCACGCTCAGAAGGGGGGAGGGGGTTGGGTAGAAGTCAGCGGCAGAACTCCCGCTGCAGAAATCGATGCCGAAGGCGGTACGACCACACGTTGTCGAAGTACGAGCCAAGGCCGATGCGGAGGGTACCGCTGGTGTCGACGTATGACATCGCCCACCGCGTCGGGTTCGGGTTCGTGACGTCGGCAACCGGCGGGTTGTATTCGAGGTAGACGATGTAGAAGCGGCCCACGGTCGTGGACGTCGTGGATGCAGCACCCGCGCCGGTCGCCAGTGCATTGGCCGGCGCGGTGCCCGTCCACGCCATCGCCGGGCGGCCGATCGTGCGGTTCGATCCGCTAGTTCCTTCCCACCTGCACGACCCTTCGCGCATCGGCGGCACGAAGACTCCCCTCCGCGAGATATCCGCCAGCTGCTGAGGATTTTTCTGGAGGCGCCGGGGCACGACGCTTGTCACCGCCCGAGAACGCGCCCGCTCGCGGACGGCCATCTCCTTGCTTGTGAGTCTGGTGAGGCCGAGCGGTCGGACACCGGCCGGTTGGCGTCACACGGAGGGGAACATGACCTTACTCGCGGGGAAGGTGGCGGGCCTGATCGCCGGCATCGGGCTGTCGATCGCGGCGGCTTCCGCCCTGGCCGGGCCCGTCGGCCAGGATCCGAAGCCGCCCGACGAACATTCGCAGGTCACGCCGTACGTCGGCAGCGACCTGTTCCGGAATTACTGCGCCGTCTGTCACGGGACATCAGCGCGCGGAGATGGACCGCTGGCCGACAAGTTGAAGAGGCGTCCGGCGGACCTGACGCAGTTCTCGCTCCAGCATGGCGGCACATTTCCGGCCGCGATGGTGACGAGTATCATCGACGGCCGCCATCCGGTGCCCGGGCACGGTGGGCCCGACATGCCGGTGTGGGGCGACGCGTTCAAGGCGTCGCAAACCGGCGGCACTGAGGACGCGGCCAAGGCGCGAATCGACGAACTGGTGCGGTATCTCGAGACGCTGCAGGCGAAGCACGGAGAGTGACAGTGCAGCAGTGCGGCAGTGCAGCAGTGCGGCAGTGCAGCAGTGCAGCAGTGCAGCACTGCAGCACTGTCAGCACTTCGGCACTGCAGCACTGCAGCACTGCAGCACTGCAGCACTGCTACTCCGCGCGCATGGCCTCGAGCGGATCCGCCTCGGACGCCCGCCGCGCAGGCAGCCAGCTGGCGGCCAGGCCGGTCATCGCGGCCAGCAGACCGGCGGTGGCCAACGCGACGCCGTCGTGCGGCGGCACGTTGATCAGGATGTGAGCGACGGCGCGTCCCAGAGCGAGCGCGCCCAGAAGCCCCGCGCACAGCCCGGCCGACACCAGCATCAGCGCGTCCTGCAACACCAGCCGTCGCAGTCTGCCGCGATCGGCGCCGAGCGCCGCGCGGATGGCCAGCTCGCGCCGCCGTGCCGCCACGGTCATCGCGATCACCGCGCCAAGCCCCACCGCGGCAAGCGCCGCTGCCAGCGCCGCAAACGCGACGAACACGCGCACGAGAAACCGCCACGGCGAGCTTTCGGCGTCGACCACGGCCCGCATGGACGTCGCGTCGGAGATCTGCGTCGCGGGATCGATCTGCCGCACCGCTGCGCGAATCGCGCTCGCGACGTTGGCGTCGCCGCCCGTGACGCGCACCATCAGGAACTGCACCGCATTGCGCGACTGCGTGTACGGCAGATACACGTCCAGCCTCACGTCGTTCAGGCCGCGATAGCGCACGTCCTCAACGACGCCGATCACGGTCTGCCAGACGCCCTTCGGGCCGATCCGATTGCGCGTTGCGGTACGACGGCTCGAACATCCGCTGGCCGATCGGATCTCTGCCCGGCCACATCCGCCGCGCCATGCTCTCGCCGATGACGACGACGCCGGGCGCCGCCGTCGTGTCCGCCTCGGTGAACCAGCGTCCACGCACGAGACGGATTCCCATCGTCTTGAAGTACCCGGGCGTGACGACCTCGAGATTGATGTGCGGGTTCAGGCCCCAGGTGTTCGGATCGGAGGGCACCTGTCCGGGATAGATCGGCTGGTTGTCCCAGCCGACCGGGCCATTCAGCGGACGGCTGAGCACGCCGGCCACGCTGGCGACCTGCGGCAGCGCGCCAACACGCGCCATCACCGCGTCGTAGCCCGCGTTCCATTTCGAGACGTCGCCGGCCTGCGGAGAAAGATTGAACGCGTAGAGCCGATCGGGCTCGAACCCGAGCGTCGTGCGATCCAGGCCGCGGACGGTGCGCAGGAACAGCCCCGTGCCCACGAGCAGCGTCAGCGCGATCGCCATCTGTGAGATGACGATCGTCCGTTGAACCAGGCGTCCCCTCCCCGCGCCGGCATCGCGTCCGTGCGTCAACACGCTCACGGCGTCGATCCGCCGGGCCGCCAGGATGGGCCACACCGCGCAGAGGGCCACGGTGAGAAACGCGGCGGCGGCGCCGAAGCCAAGCACGGCGCCGTTGACGAGCGTGACGCCATCGAGACGGGGCACTTCGGCGGGGGCCAGCCAGATGAGGCCGCGCTCGATCGCGAAGGCCGTGCCGAGCGCGGCGGCGAGCGACGCCGCGGTGATGAGCCCGCTCTCGATCACGATCTGCCGCACGAGCTGTCGAGCCGACGCGCCGAGCGCGACGCGAATCGCCAGCTGGCGGTGGCGCCGCATCGCGCGAGACACCTGCAGGCCCGCCACGTTCGCGCAGGCGATGAGCAGCATCAGCGCCGAGCCCGCCAGCAGGATGCGCAGCACCGGTCCGGCCGGACCGAGCAGGTAGCTGACAATCGGCGTCACGACGATCGACTGCGGCGGCTCTGGGCCGCCACTCCGGTCCTCCGCACGCATCACCTGCGTCAGCTCCCGCGCGGCATCTTCGGCCGTCACGCCGTCCCTCAACCGGCCGACGGCGTAGAACACGTTCAGGTACTTCAGCGCGTTGTCGACGCCGCCGAACGACGCGCCGTTCTGCCGGATGATCGGCGCCGCCGGCACCCACACGTCCACGCCGCGGGGGAAATCGAAGTCCGCCGGCATCACGCCGACGATCTCGATCGGCGCGCGCGATCCGTCGCCGTCGATCGTCTCGACGCCGCGGCCGACGGCGGAAGGATCGGCGCCAAAGCGGCGAGTCCAGAGGCCGTGGCTGATCACCATCACCGCCGGCCGTGTGCCCTGCTCGTCCGAGGGCACGAGGACCCGCCCGCGTTCGGGCGGCGTGCCCACGACCGGGAAAAACGACGCCGATACGCCGGCCATCGGCACGGACTCAGGCTCGGCGCCCCCGCCGAGCGTCAGGCTCCAGTTCACCGAGCCGATGAGCCCGAGGCTCTGCAGCGACCGGGATCGCGCGAGCCAGTCCGTCATGTTGCCGTACGCGACTTCGATCACCGGCAGCGCGCGGCGATCGTCGCGCTGCCAGATCATGGCGAGGCGATCCTGATCGACGAACGTGAACGGCCGCAGGACGACGGCGTGGACGATGGCGTAGATCGCGGTGATGGCGCCGATGGTCACGGCCAGCAGCGACACCGCGAGCAGCGTGCCCCGCAGGTCCTCGCGGAGGGAGCGGATGCTGTCTCTCAGGTCGTCACGCCACATGCGGGATGCCTCCGGATCGGCGACAGCCTAGCACGACCCTACTGGCGGGCTCACCGCGTCTGACCTAGACTGAACGCATGTCCGTCACACCGTTCATCACAGGCGCTCGACGTGACATCGCCTATTCGTTGCGCCTGCTGCGCCGGACGCCGGGATTCGCCGTCGTGGCGATCGCGACGCTGGCGCTCGGCATCGGCGCCAGCACCGCCATCTTCACCGTCGTGAGCTCTGTGCTGCTGCGTCCGCTTCGGTTCGCGGACCCCGCACGCCTGGCGATGATCCTGACGGACAACGGCGCCCGCCTCTCGCAGGCCTACGTGCACGACTGGCGCGCGGAAAGCCGCACGCTGCAGGACGTCGCCGGATGGTACGACGCCCGGATGAACCTGACTGGCAGCCAGACGCCGCTCGAACTTCGGGTCGATCGCGTCACGGCGAACTTCTTCGACGTCCTTGGAGTGCCGGTCAGCCTTGGACGCAGCTTCAAGCCAGCCACCGACTTGGACCACGCCGATCCAGAGATCGTATTGAGTGACGGCTTCTGGCAGACGCACCTCGGCGCAAACCCCGCGGTGCTCGGACGCGTGCTCGTCCTGGACGGCCAGTCCTACACAGTGGTCGGCGTCATGCCGCCAGGGCTGAAGGTGAGAACCAACGAGCTCAGCGAGTCCCAGGCGGAGGTCTGGATTCCATTCGCGCTCTCGTGGAGCAATCGCGTCGGCATGGGCGGCAACCTGAACGTCATTGCCCGTCTCGCGCCCGGCGCGACGTTCGACGACGTGCGAGCCGAGCTGTCGCTGATCTCCACGCGGATCGAACAGGCATATCCGTCCTACAGCCACCGCTGGCGCCTCGACGTGCTCCCGCTACGAGACGCGACGGTGCGCGACGTGCGCCTCACGTTGCTGGTGCTGCTTGGCGCCGTCGGGCTGCTGCTGCTGATCGCGTGCGCCAACGTCGCAAGCCTCATCCTGAGCCGCGCGGCGACACGACAGGCTGAGATCGCGATCCGCCGCTCGCTGGGCGCGACGACAGGCCGAATCGTCGGACAATTCATCGCCGAAAGCCTGACGCTGGCTGTGACAGGCGGTCTCCTGGGGATTCTGGCGGGCGAGTGGATCACGCGCATCTTCGTCGTGACGCTGCCCAACGGCGTTGACATTCCGCGCGTCAGTGAAATCCATCTCGATCTCAATGTCGTCGCCTTCTCGTTCGCTGTCACCGTCATGACGGCAGTCCTGTTTGGACTGGTCCCCGCTTTCGGGGCGGCGCGACTGCCACCGTCAACCCTCATGCGCTCGACGTCGAGGTCGATGTCGTCGGGACGGCGCACTCGGCGCCTCCACGGCTCCTTGATCGTCGCCGAGGTCGCACTTGCGGTCGTGCTTCTCAGCGGAGCGGGACTGCTGACCCGAAGCTTCCTCGCCTTGACCGCGGTCAATCCCGGGTTTCGCCCCGACCACGTCGTGACCATGAGGACGACGCTCCCGCCGGCGCGATATGCCGAGCCCGCGCGTGTGCGGGGGTTCGGTGCGGATCTGCTCGATCGTGTCGCTCGAATTCCGGGAGTGGAGAATGTCGGCCTCGCGAACTACCTGCCGCTCAGCCAGTCGGGCGAGGCCGCCATGTTCGACATCGAGGGCAGGCCGGCTCGATCGCCCGATGATCAGCCCAGTTCCTGGGTCAGCGTCGTCGGCGGACGGTATTTCGAGGCCATGGGGATCCCGCTGCTGCGCGGCCGCCTGCCGACTTCAGCGGACCAGGCGACGACACGGCCGGTCTTCGTCATCGACGAGACGCTGGCTCGCCGCTACTGGCCCGAAGAGAATCCTGTCGGCCGCCGCGTGGTGTCACACATCGATGGCGGCGATATCTCAGGCGAGATCATCGGCGTCGTGGGCAGCGTGCATTGGACGGCCATGTCGGGGCCGCTGGTCGCGACGACGTACCTCTGGTTTCCGCAGGCGCCGCGCCGAGAACTGACGATTGCGGCACGCGTGAGCGGCGACCCTTTGGCCGCTGCCAGCCTCATCGCGGCTGCGGTGCGGGCAGTCGACCCGGGCCAGCCGGTCGCCGATGTCCAGACGATGGAGAGCTCGGTGTCGGCGGACCTCGCACGCCCGCGCTTCACCGTCATCGTGCTGGGCTGCTTTGGAGCCGCCGCGATCCTGCTCGCCGCGCTTGGCATCTACGGCCTCGTCGCGTTCAGCGTCGGCCAGCGCTCGAAAGAAATTGGCGTGCGCGTGGCGCTCGGGGCCCAGCCTGGGGACGTCATCAGTTTGATGATGCGGCGCAGCCTGGGGCTGATCGCTGGCGGCCTCGCAGCGGGCCTGGCGGCGGCGGCAGCCCTCGGCCGCGTCGTGACGGCGCTGCTCTTTGGCGTCAGCGCCGCCGATCCCGTCACGCTGGTCGCGGTGCTCGGCCTTCTGACGCTGGTTGGCGGACTCGCGTCGTATCTGCCGGCCCGGCGGGCCGTCACCATCAATCCGGTGGCCGCATTGCGGGCCGAGTAATCACGCCACGAGGCTCTTCGTCATCACGATGATGTGACAGGGCTGCGTCGCTTCGTCCGGATGGGGGAAGGCCGTGGTGCCCGATTCCTGGTATCCGAGCTTGCGGTAGAAGGGCGGCAGCTCGGTCCGCAGGTTGACGACGTAGATGTCGAGCGCGTCGCAGCCCTCGCGGCGGAGCCGATCTTCGACCTCGGCGATGATCTGCCGCGCAAGGCCGCGGCCCTGGATGTCGGGCGCCACCGAGAGCATGCCGAAATACCCGCGCCCGTTCGTGCGCTTCACGAACACGCACGCCCCCGGCGAGCCGTCCTCTCGATCGTGGACGAAGAACTCGCCGTCGCCCATCAGACTGCGGACGTCGTCTGGGCTCGTGCGGTCGCCGCGCTTGAAAAACATCTCGACCGCGAAGGCGTCGTTGATCAGCTGCGCCAAGGCGTCGGCGCTCGTTCGGGGCTGGCGACTCGCAGCATCTTGGACGGACTTCGGACTGCAGACTACGGACTACGGCGGGACTGCAGAGACTCGCAGTCTGCAGTCGTCCGTACTGCCTGCTGCCTGAAGTCTGTAGCCTACTATTTGTCCACATTCTCCAACATCCACACGCTGCCGGTCTGCGTGACCATCGTCAGCATCGCGCGATGCGCCGAGATGCCGATCTCGGTGTGGCCGAGGTCGTTCGAAATCATCAGGGCCGGCGAATCGAAATGCGTCAGCGTGAAGGGGGCGCCGACGGGCGTGCCGCGGTCCGGGTCGAAACGGATCGCCGCAAGGTCGAAGAACCCGGCCGCGCCGCGTGCGATGAAGTACAAGAGGCGGCCGTCCGGAGACCACCGCGGCTTGTCGAGCCAGGCGCTGTCGGGCGAGATCTCGGTCCACGGCGCCGTCGAGGCGTGGTCGAACGGGACCACGGCAAGGCGTCCGCGGTCGGGCTCCGCGAGCACGCCTGGAACGAACGCCAGCCAGCGCCCGTTGGGCGACAGCACGCCCTGCCAGAAATTTGTGCCGGCCTTCTCGAGCAGCACGCGCTCGGGGCTGTCCTCTGCGGGCATCGGCCCGTTGGCCGCGCGCGCGATCGGCCAGAGCCACAGCGGGACGACGTCGAGGGTGGACTTCGACACGACGAGCGCCCGGCCATCGGGTGTCCACGACGTCGGCATCAGCCACGTCTCGGTGCTGAACGTCGTCAGCGGCCGGTCGCTGCCCGTAGACGTGTCACGGACCACGAGCGCGCCGTCGTCGCCCTCGACTTTCGTGAACGCGAGCAATCGGCTATCTGGCGACCAGGTGAGGTTCACCGCGTTGGTGCCGACGATGTCTTCCTTGCCCGTGGCCAGGCGCCTGATGCGGAGATCCGGCACTCGCGCCCCCGGGCGCAGCAGCAGGTAGGCCATCTGCTCGCCGTCCGGCGACAGGCTGGAGGACCGCACGACCGACTCGGCCTCGGTCACGGGTTCGCCGGCGCCAAGCACTCGTCCGGCGCCCGCGTCCAGCGGCAGCAGCCACAGCCTCGTCGTCAGGCTGCGCTGCGTGTAGGCCATGCGCGTGCCATCGCGCGAGAGCGCCGCGGCGACGTCGCTGGCGGCGCCGGTGGTCAGGCGCTCGGCCGACACCCAGTCGAGCGTCTGCGGATCCACCTGGACGCGCCAGAGGTTCTCGACGAAGTTGACGCTCGACTCGAGGTACAGCGCGGTGGCGGACGCGTTCCAGTGAAAACGCACGCGCTGCGGTGTGCTCCAGACGATGAGCGACACGCCCGCCGGTTCCTTCGACTTGACGACCTGCTCGCCGCGCCGGTCGAACGTGAAGAAGCCCGGCCCGTACTTCGGGCAGGAGCCGGCCGCCGAGATGCGGCCGTCCGGCCGCATCTCGACCCAGCGCCATACGCCCGTCGTCAGAAACGGGGCCGCAAGCTCCTCCGGCGTGCCGCGTCCGTCGACCGTCGTCGTGAACAGCCGCACGGGACCTTCGCCCGTGTCGAGGCTGGGGCCGGTGAGGAGCGAGATTCGACGTGCCGTCGGCGAGCCACTTCGGATGCACGCCAAACGAGGTGAGCTTGCGCTCGGCGCCGCCGAGCGCCGGCACCAGGTAGATGCCGCCGCCGTCGCGCTCGGATCGGAACGCGATGGTGCTGCCGTCGGGCGACCAGTCGGGCTGGGTGTCGGAGGCGTCTGATTTCGTCACCTGCACGGGATCGCCGCCGGCGACCGACTGCACCCAGATGTTGAAGTGGCCGCCGCGATCGGAGGCGTACGCGATCAAGCGCCCGTCGGGCGAGAACGTCGCGTCGGTCTGCAGGCCGTCGCCGAACGTGATGCGCGTCAAGCGCGCGCGGTATGGACGGCTTCGCAGCGGTGACGGCCGCCGTCCCCGCGCCGGCGCCCTGGCGTGCGCCCCAGCGCATCAGGCCGAAGGCCCCTGCCGCCAGAACGATCACGGCCGCCGCCGTCGCCAGCTTGTGGCGTCCGAGCCCCGTGATCAGGTACTCGGCGCTCGACTCGCGCAGGGGCGCCGCGGCCGAGGACGTCGCTGGCGGCGCAAGCGCGGCTGGCGACGTCGCGCTCGTGTCGGTCGAGGCGTTCTGGAGCTCGTCGCCGAGCGCTTCGAGGTCCAGTCGCAGATCGGTGATCGTCTGATAGCGCTGCGCGCGATCCTTGCGCAGCGCCTTGGCCACGAGGCGCTGGAGCTCGTGCGGGAGGCGCGGGTTCACGCGATCGAGCGGCACCGGCTCGCGCTCGAGCACCGCGGCGAGAACGTCGCTGCGCGTGCCGCCGGTGAACGGCGGCCGGCCCGCGACCAGCTCGTACAGGACCACGCCGAGCGCCCAGATGTCGGCGCGGGCGTCCACGTCCTGACCGCGCGCCTGCTCGGGCGCCATGTACGTGTAGGTGCCCATCACGACGCCGGCGTCGGTCTGCACGATCGTGCGCGTCGCCTCCGGCGCCTCCGCGGACAAGCTGCTCGAGGCGAGCTTGGCCAGCCCGAAGTCGAGCACCTTCACGAGGCCGTCGCCTCGGACGATGACGTTCTCGGGCTTCAGGTCGCGATGCACGATCCCGAGCGCATGCGCCGCGCCGACCCCGGCGGCGATCTGAGTCGCGATGTCGAGCGCCTGCCGCAGCGTCGGCGGCTGCGCCTGCAGGAGATGCCGCAGCGTGTGGCCCTCGACGTATTCCATCGCGATGAACGGCTGACCGGCGGCGGTCTCGCCGAGCGCGTGGACGATGCAGACGTTGGGATGGTTGAGCGCGGAGGCCGCGCGCGCTTCCTGCTCGAAGCGTCGCGTGCGCGCGTGGTCGGCGCCGAAGTCGCCGGAGAGGACCTTGATCGCGACCTGGCGTCCCAGCTTGAGGTCGCTGGCGAGATAAACGACGCCCATGCCGCCGGCGCCGAGCTGCCGGCGGATCTCGTAGCCACCGAGTTGCGATCCCGGGGCAAGGGCCATTGGGGGGTGCGGCGATTATATGCGGACGCTCGTGGTGCGTGAGGTGCGACCATAGGGTCGCGCGCTGCGTGCGGATGCCGGCGTGCGGGCTGGTCATCGCACCCTGCGCGCCGTCGCGCCCTACGCGCCCTACGACCGCGGCTCGAAATTCAGCGCGATGCCGTTGATGCAGTACCGCAGTCCCGTAGGCGGCGGGCCGTCGTCGAATACGTGACCGAGATGGCCGCCGCAGCGGCTGCAGTGCACTTCCGTGCGCGTCATGCCGTAGCCGCGATCGGTGGTGGTGCCGATGGCGCCCTCGAGCGGCGCGAAGAAGCTCGGCCAGCCGGTGCCGCTTTCGAACTTGCGATCGGCGACGAAGAGCGTCTGACCGCAGCCCGCGCACGTGAACGCCCCCGGACGATGCTCGTGCAGCAGCGCGCAGGTGCCCGGCCGTTCGGTCGCGTGTCCACGCAGGACGGCGTACTGCTCGGGCGTGAGGATCTGACGCCATTCTGCGTCGGTCTTCTCGACGGGATATTTGGACATATGTGGTCCTGTCTGAGGCATTGTATCGGGTGCCGGCGGGGCTGAAGCCCCGCCCTACTGTCCGAGAGCGATCGATGCGAACCTCGATAAGGCTGATCCTGTTCGTCACTGGCTGGCTTGCGGCGGTCCCGGCTTCCGCGCAACAGGTCAGCGTCTGGCTGACGACCGACGACCAGCACAGCAAGCTCGAGGCGCAACCCGCGGTCGCCTTCGCGCCCGCGTCGCCGGCCGACAACCCCATCGTTGTCGACGAAGCCCGCACCTATCAGACGATCGAGGGTTTCGGCGCGTCCTTCACCGACTCGTCCGCGTATCTGCTGAACCAGGTGGCGAGCCCGGCGGCGCGGGCAGAGGCGATGAAGCGCCTCTTCACGCGCGAGGGCGACGGCATCGGCCTGAGCTTCATCCGCAACCCGATGGGCGCGTCGGATCTGGCGCGCACGCACTACTCCTACGACGACCTGCCGGCGGGTCAGACCGATCCGTCGCTCGAGCACTTCTCCATCGCGCACGACGAGCAGGACATCATCCCGCTCGTGCTCGAAGCGCGGCGCCTGAACCCGCAGATGAAGATCATGGCGACGCCGTGGAGCCCGCCCGGCTGGATGAAGTCGTCGGGCGCGATGATCGGCGGGACGCTCCTGCCGTCGATGTACGACGCCTTCGCCAATTACTTCGTGAAGTACATCCAGGCGTACGCGAAAGCCGGCATCCCCATCGACTACGTGTCGCTGCAGAACGAGCCGCTCTATGTGCCGACGGACTACCCCGGCATGTCGATGGACGGCCCGACGCAGCTCGTCGTCCTGCGCGATCACGTGCTGCCGGCGTTCCTCCGCAACCAGATCACGGCGCGCGTGCTCGTCTACGACCACAACTGGGATCGTCCGGATCACCCGGACACGGTGCTGAGCGATCCGGCCGTCAACGCCTCGCCGATCGTCGCCGGCACGGCCTGGCATGGCTACGGCGGGACGCCGGGCGTGATGCTGACGACCGGGGAACGGTTCCCCGAGAAAGGCCAGTACCAGACGGAGCACTCGGGCGGGACGTGGGTGACCGACCAGGTGCGCGAAGACTTCGTCGAGATCGTCCACGTGCTGCGCAGCGGCGGCCGCGCGTTCGTGAAGTGGGGCCTCGCGCTCGACCAGAATCGAGGGCCGCACGCCGGCGGCTGCGGCACGTGCACGCCGCTGGTGACGGTGAACACGTCAGGCGCGGTCTCGTACCCGATCGACTTCTACACGCTCGGCCACTTCAGCAGATTCGTGCTGTCGGGCGCGCATCGCGTCTACAGCAGCAACGGGACGGGGATCCTCACGGCCGCGTTCGTGAACCCGGACGGATCGAAGGCGCTCGTCGCAGTCAACGACACGAAGGCTGCGGTGACGTTCCAGGTGCGCTGGGGCGACCAGGCGTTCTCGTCCTCGCTGCCGGGGTACGCCGGCGCGACGTTTACCTGGAGCGGCGCCGCACGCGGCACGACGACCATCGACGCCAGGCGCGCCATCCGCGCGTCGAGTTTCACCGCGTCGAAGGGCGTGCAGACGGAGACGACGACCGATACGGACGGCGGGCTCGACGCCGGATTTGCGGACGGCGGCGATTCGCTGACCTACGACCACGTCGACTTCGGCAACGGCGTCACGAGCGTCGAGGCCCGCGTCGCCAGCGCGGGCAGCGGCGGCACGATCGAGTTCCACCTCGACGGCCCGGCCGGACCTCTCGTCGGCACGGTGTCGGTGCCGGTCACCGGCGGCTGGCAGCAGTGGACGACGGTCTCCGGCGTGATTTCCGGCGCAAACGGCGTGCATTCGCTGGCCCTCGTCTTCCGCGGCGGCCAGAGCGTCGGCAACCTGAACTGGTTCCGTTTCAAATAATTCGCGGGACGAAGCGAACCGATCGGGCCTTCTATCCGTCTCACTGTCCGTGGGGCGGGGCTGCTCTCCGTGGGGCAGGGCTTCAGCCCTGCATGTCTGGGCCAGGCTTCAGGAGGCCGGTTCGCATGTCGTTCTTGAACAAACTGCTCGGCAAGAGCTCGGCGCCCACCCAGCGCGTCCGCGTGTGCGTGGAATGCGGGATGCCCGTGGACCAGCACAAGGAATGGTGCGCCATCCACCGGACGCGTCAGGAGATGGAGCAGAAGCAGTCGGAACCTGCCGACGCGTAAACGGCCTTACATGCTGGCGCGCCGAAGGTCTTCGGCCGCCTCGTCGCCCACCCCGGAGAACCGCGACATCAGCTCGCGGGCCCGGTCCAGGGCGGCCTCCACGTGGGGCACGATGTTCTCCGGCCCCACGTGCGTCACGAACTCGGCCTGCGCGAGCAGCTCCGCCGGCTGACGCCTGGCGCCGCACATCACGAGCGTCCTCCCCGACATCCGCAGCCGCGCGCTCAGCTTCTCGAGCGCGTGGAGCCCCGTCGCGTCGATCGCGGTCATGTTCCTCAACCGCAGAATCACGATCGGCCCGAACTTCCCCATCTCCGCGGTCGCGTCGTCCAGCTTGTCGGTCATGCCGAACAGGAACGGCCCGTGGATCCGCAGGATGGTGACGTACGGCGGCACCTGCTTGTCCTGCAGGATGTGCGGGCGGCCGTCCTCGATGTACTCGGGCGTCACCGGCGACACGCTCGTCGTCTCCGTGACGCGATAGATATACAGCAGCGCCGCCAGCGAGATCCCGATTTCGACCGCGACGGTCAGGTCGGCGATCACCGTCAGCGCGAACGTGATCAGCCACACCGCCTTGTCGGGGAGCTTCGAGCCGCAGCAGCGACGGGATCTCGCGCCACTCGCCCATGTTCCAGGCGACGACGAGCAGCACCGCGCCAAGCACGGCGAGCGGCACGTGCACGGCCAGCGGCGCGAGCAGCAGGACGAAAGCCGTGAGCGTCAGCGCGTGCGCGATGCCGGCAATCGGCGTGCGCCCACCGGACCGGAAGTTCGTCGCCGTGCGCGCGATCGCGCCGGTCACCGGGATTCCCCCCACCATCGGCACCAGGACGTTCGCGACGCCCTGCGCGAGCAGCTCCGCGTTCGAGTTGTGTCGATCGCCGATCAGGCTGTCGGCGACGACCGCGGACAGCAGGCTCTCGACGGCGGCGAGCAGCGCGACGGTCACCGCTGACGGCAGGAGCGGCAGGATCAGATCGGCCCTGAACTCGGGCATGCTGATCGAAGGCAATCCCGAGGGCAGGCCTCCGAATCGCGATCCGATCGTCTCGACCGGCAGGCCGAAGACGGCCACCGCGAGCGTCGCGAGCACGACGGCGACGATCGATCCGGGAATCCGCGGCCAGAGGCGCGGGACGACGAGAATCACCGCCAGGCCGGCCAGCGCGATGGCGACCGCCGCAGCGTTGAAGGTCGGCAGCGCCGCGCCGAGCGCGGCCATCCGCGAGAAGAACTCGCTCGGCACCGGCGACACGCGCAGGCCCAGCAGGTCCTTGATCTGCGTGGATGCGATGAGCAGGGCGATGCCGTTGGTGAAGCCGAGCACGACGGGGCGCGGGATGAATTTGACCGCGTTGCCGAGGCCGGTGATGGCCAGCACCAGCAGCATCACGCCGGCCATCATCGTGACCATCAGCAGGCCCGAGACGCCGTGCTTGGCGATGATGCCCGCGACGATGACGACGAAGGCCCCGGTCGGCCCGCCGATCTGAATCCGCGATCCGCCGAGCACCGAGACGATCAGCCCGCCGGCGATCGCCGTGTAGATGCCGGCCTGCGGCGTCACGCCCGACGCGATCCCGAACGCCATCGCGAGCGGCAGCGCGACGACGCCGACGGTGACGCCGGCGATCAGGTCGGCCGCAAGCGCCTGCCGCGTGTAGCCCTGAAGCGTGTCGAGCAGGCGCGGCCGCCAGCGATTCCAGTCGACGGCCTGACGGCGGCTCACGCGCCGCCCTTCCCGGCGCCAAGCGCCGCGAGCATCGCGCGCGTTTCACGGGCCTGCGACTGGAAATAGCCGCGCAGCAGGTCGAGCACGCTGAAAGAGCACCGGATCGCGCACCGAGTAGAGGACCTGGTTGCCGACGCGGCGATTGACCACGACCTGCCGTGCGCGCAGGACGGCGAGGTGCTGCGAGAGGTTGGCCTGCTCGACGCCGAGCCGCTCGGCCAGCGCGCCGGCGTTCAGCTCGCCGTCGCGAAGCTCGTCGACGATGGCGATGCGAGTCGGATGCGCGAGGGCCTGGAAGAGACCGGCCTTGAACGTGCGGAGCTCCGACTGCGGCACGGCACATAGTATATTCGAATATTCGAAAGTAATGTAATGTCTCTGTATGGAGAAATAATCTCTATTCAGAGACAACGTAAGGAAAGGCACCTGGATTTCGGGGTCTTTGGGATTACAAAGCGGCTAGTGAATCCCCTGAATCCCAGAATCTAGGTGTCTTTTTCGTCAGGCAGTCAGCTGCGCGAGCAGCGGCGGCTGCTGGCGATGCAGGAACCAGCGGTCGATCAGGAAGTGCCGGACGAGCCACGGCCAGGCTCATGATGAGCGGCGACAGCGCGCGCGCGAGGCCGTCAGGCACGAGCCCCGACAACACCGCGGGCGCCGAGCCTGCGCCGAACCGCTCGGCGAGCCGGCCTGCATGCGGCGACAGCCGATCGCGATCGTAGGCGCCACGCGCGGCCAGGATCGTCTCGGCGGCCATCAAGCCCGATTCCACCGCCGGCCGGATCCCTTCCCCGCTCTGCGGATACGCGAGTCCCGCCGCGTCCCCGACCAGCACGACGCCATCGTCCACGACGCGGCGCCCCGCGGCTGACGCGAGCAGATACGCGTGGCCGTGCCACTTGTAGGTCGCGCCGGGCGGCACGCGGCCCTCGCGCGCGAGATACTCGACGAACTCCGCCGTCCCCTTCGGCAGCGACCGCCGATCGAGCCGGCCGAACCCGATGTTCATGTGACGGCCCTTGCGAAAGCACCAGCCGTAGCCCTGCAGATCGCGGCTGAAGTACAGCTCGGGCCGTTCGGGCGCAATCGCATACGCCGCCGCGTCCGCGGCGTCGACGAGGAACTCGACTTCCTGCGCGACGACGAGCGATGCCTGCGGCGGCTCGGGATTCAACTGCTTCGCGACGGGACAGAAATGCCCGCCGGCACCGACGACGAGCGGCGTGCGGATCCCGTCGTTGACGATCCAGTCGCGGCCGTCGCGGCGCATCGACGTCACGGGCGCCGGCGGCGCGAGCCGGGCGCCGGATCGCTGCAGCAGATAGTGATCGAACTCGCAGCGACGGATGCCGTAGCTGACCGGCGTGTCGTAGCTGGTGTCGATCGTGCCGCGGTCGCCGATGAGCCCGGTTCGGAACGCGGTGATTGGCTGGAAGGTTCGTCCGCGCGCGTAGTCGGCGGTGTCGAGGTCGAGGCTGCGGATCACCTGCGGCGTGACCCAGCCCGCGCACACCTTGTCTCTGGGAAACGACGCGCGGTCGAGCACCACGACGTCCAGGCCCGCGCGCTCGAGCGCCCACGCGCACGACGATCCGGCCGGGCCACCGCCGACGACCAGCGCGTCGCAGGTGTCCATCAGGCCGTCAGGCCCTCGACGCGCGTCCACGGAATGCTGTTCGTGCCGCCGCGCGCGAAGACGATCTGGAACAGCTGCATCGATCCGGTCGCGAACGCGGCCTGCGATCCCGCCAGATAGAGGCGCCACGCGCGCTCGAACTGCTCGTCCGCCATCTCGCGGACGCTCTCGGCAGACGCGTCGAACCGGTGCCGCCAGTGCTCGATGGTCTTCGCGTAGTGGAGCCGCAGGTTCTCGACGTCGAGCACCGACAGCGCCTGCGGCTCCAGCACGCCATCGCACACCTCGCGAAGCGTGGGCGGATAGGCCCCCGGGAAGATCCGCCGCACGATCCACGCGTTCAGCGGCTCGGGCTTGTTGCGGCCGATGAAATGCAGCAGGCCGCGGCCGTCGGCGCCCATCGTGCGATCGATCACGCGGCCCAGATCGCCGTAGTTCGCGAGGCCGACGTGCTCCAGCATGCCGACCGACACGAACGCGTCGAACGTGCCCGAGACGTTCCGATAGTCGTCCTCGACGAACTCGACGCGATCGGCGAGCCCTTCGCGCGCCGCGCGCTCCCGCGCGTAGGCGATCTGGTTCGTCGAGAGATTGAACGCCTGCACGCGTGCGCCGTAATGCCGTGCCATGTGCAGCGCGAGCGCGCCCCATCCGCAGCCGGCCTCGACGACGCGCTCGCCCGGCCGGAGGCGGATCTTGCGACAGACCAGATCCATCTTCGCGATCTGGGCGGCCTCGAGCGTCGCGTCGGGCGTCGGGAAGTACGCGCAGGTGTAGAGCAGCTGCTCGTCGAGCCAGAGCTTGTAGAAGTCGTTGCCGAGGTCGTAGTGGTGGTGGACGTTCTGCCGGGATGCCTCGACCGTGTGCGGCCATGTGACGCTGCCACCACGGCCGGCGCGTCGACGGGCCGTACGCGCGGTACACCGCCTCGAGCATGCCCTCGAGATCGCCGTGCACCTCGACGGCGCCGAACATGTAAGCCTCGCCGAAGTTCAGCTCGGGGTCACGCGCCCAGCCGACCAGCGCGCGGCGGTTCTTGATTTCGATCGTCGCGATCGGCGGATCGGTGGGCGGAGACAGCTCGTAGCCGTCCCAGAGGCGGAATCGGATCGGCGCGGTTTCAAGCGGCCGCCGGATGCGTCCGAGCAGCCAGCGGTCGAATGTGCCCGAGGAGGCGGCAACGACCTCATCGGTGAATGACTGGCCGGCGGCGACGTCTGCTCTCACAGGGCCTCCCGTTGGGTCGCTGCAAGACTCTCGTCGCCGTAGATTACCCGATAGGATACGGCCGGGCGATGGCAGGCCTGAAGGCCTGCCCCACGGGTGAACCGCCGTCGACGGCTACGCTCAACTCGTGGGGCAGGCCTTCAGGCCTGCATCGCCCGAGGTCTACTCGTATCGCAACGCGTCGATGGGGTCGACGCGGCTCGCGCGGCGCGCGGGGATCCACGCCGCGATGAGCGCCACCAGGGTCAGCACGATGGGCGCCGTCACGAACACCGCCGGGTCCCACGCCGTGACGCCGAACAGCAGGCTCGCAATCAGCTTCGCGAGCCCGAACGAGGCGGCAATCCCGACGACGACCCCGACGATCGCGAGCCGCATCCCCTGGAAGATCACCATGTTCTTCACGGCGCTCGAATCGGCGCCGAGCGCCAGGCGGATCCCGATCTCCTGCGTGCGCTGCTCCACCGAGTACGCCATGAGGCCGTAGATGCCAATGGCCGCCAGCGCGAGCGCCGAGATCCCGAACGCGGTCATCAGCCACATGTTGAAGCGCTGCCGCGACACCGACCGGACGACGACTTCGTCCATCGTCCGCACATCCGAGACCGGCAGGCCCGTCGCCTGACGCAGCGCTTCCTGGACCTGCCCGTTGATCGAGAACGGATCGACCGCCGTGCGCACGACCCACGCGATCGGCGTGATGCGCACGTTCAGCGCGTTGACCGGATCGGGCACCTGCGCCTGCGGGATGAACATCTCGGGCCCGGGATCGTCGTTGAGCGATCCGTCGCGCGTGTCCGCGATGACGCCGATGATCTGCCGCTCGGGCTCGCCGGCAAACTCCTTCATCACCCCGCGGCCGATGATGAGGCGATCGGAGAGCGGATCGCCCTTCGGCCAGAACTGCTTCGCCATCGCCTCGTTGATGATCGCCACCGGCGGCGAGTCCTTCGTATCGCGATCGGTGAACGTCCGGCCGCGCTTCGCGGCGATCTTGAACACCTCGAAGTAGCCCGGCGACACGGTCTTCCACCCGCCGCCGCCGTGGAACGGCCCGTCGGTCAGCGGACGGCCGACGATGACGAACGGCAGGCCGTAGCCGCCCTCGAGCGGGACACAGCACGTCGCGCTGGCGATCTCGACGCCCGGAATCGCGCGCATCTTCTCGACGCCAAGCCGCACCGCCTGCTCGACGCCGTCCGACTTCATGAACCGCTCCCCCGACATCGACATCCTCATCGTCAGGACGTGTCCGGGATCGAAGCCGGGATTCACCGCGCGCAGCGCGACCGCGGTCCGCACGAGCAGCGCCGAGCCGACGAGCAGGATCAGCGCGAGCGCGACTTCGGTGACCACGAGAATCGAGCGCGCCTTGTTCTGGCGGAAGCCCGTGCCCGCGCGGCTGCTGCTCTCCTTCAGCGTGCCGCTGAGATCCGTGCGCGAGGCCTGCAGCGCCGGGATGAGGCCGAACAGCACGCCGGTGCCAATCGACACGGCAAACGTGAACGCCAGCACGCGCCAGTCGAGCGTGACGACGGAACCGTCCTCGCCCATGCGCGGCAGGCCGGCGGTGTTCAGCGCGAGCAGCGCGCGGATGCCGATCATCCCGAGCACCAGCCCGATGATCCCGCCGGCGAGCGACAGCAGCACGCTCTCCGTCAGCAGTTGCCGGATGAGGCGCCCGCGGCCGGCGCCAATCGCGGCGCGGATCGCGATCTCGCGCCGGCGTCCCGTGGCGCGCACGAGCAGCAGGTTGGCGACGTTGGCGCAGGCGATGAGCAGCACGAAGCTGACCGCGCCGAGCAGGATCCACAGCGTGGACTGCACGTCGCGGACGATCTCGTTCTGCAGCAGCTCGACGCTGAAGCCCTGATCCTTCTGCAGCACGTTCGGGTACTTCCGCTTGTACTCGTTCGACGACAGCGACAGGCGCGCCTGCGCCTGCTGGACGCTGACGCCGGGCTTCAGCCGCCCGGTGACCTGGAAGTAGTGGCCCTGGTCGGGGCTGTGCGGGTCGAGCTGGAACGGAATCCACAGCTCGGGGGGAGTGCCGAACTCGGAGACGTCGAAGCTCTGTCCGACGATGCCGACGATCGTGTAGGGATCGCCGCTGAGCGAGATGACCTTGCCGAGGATGTTCGGGTCGCCGCCGAACCGCCGCATCCAGAGGGCGTGGCTGAGCAGCGTGACGTGGTTGCCGCCGGGCAGGTCCTCGTCCGCGTTGAACGCGCGTCCGCGCTCGACCGGCGCGCCGAAGAGCTTGAAGTAGTCGGCCGACACCTGGTCGGCGTGCAGCTGCTCGGGCACGCCGCCGCCGGTGAAGTTCAGGACGTTGGAGCGGTAGGCCGAGACGTCCTGGACGACGCTGGTCTGCTCGCGCCAGAACTGGAACTTCGCGGGCGAGCCGGCGCTGAAGGCGCCGCGCGGCCCGGTCTGCTGGAACACGACCAGCCGATCCGGCTCGGGAAACGGCACCGGCTTGAGCAGCACGGCGTCGACGATCGAGAAGATCGCGGTGTTGGCGCCGATCCCCAGGGCGAGCGCAGCCACCGCGGCGAAGGTGAACCCCGGGCTGTTCCAGAAGGCCCGGAGGGAGTGCTTCACGTCGTGGAAGAAGTCGCGTCATCGCAGGCACACCTGTGGGGCCGGAACGGAATCGTTCTTGGTCAGTTACGGTCCGTTAGACGTCGGGGTTCCCATTCGGGTCTGAGACGCCGGGGCTGAAGCCCCGGCCTACTGCGCGTCTACAGTAGGCCGTCCCTTCAGGGGCGGCATGGCGATCCAGCGCGCTGTCTGCACATAATTGTGCGCGATGCGGCGTCTGCTGTTCGTCACGTTGATCGCGTTGATGGGGGCCGTCGCGTGCCGCGGCAGCCAGCCCGCGACGTCGTTCCGGATCGGCATGATCCCGAAAGGGTCGACGCACGAGCACTGGAAGCGCGTGCACGCGGGAGCGCAGAAGGCGGTCCGCGAGTTCGCGGCGGCCGGCGTCGCGGTGGACGTGATCTGGAAGGCGCCCATCCGCGAGGACGACCGCGAGCAGCAGGTCGAGGTCGTCGAAGGCTTCATCAGCCAGGGCGTCAACGGCCTCGTCCTCGCGCCGCTCGACAGCCGCGCGCTCGTGCGTCCCGGTCGAAGAGGCGAAAGCGGCCGGCATTCCCACCGTGATCTTCGACTCGGCGCTCGCGACGACCGGCGACCAGGTCAGCTACGTCTCGACCGACAACGGCAAGGGCGGGCACCTCGCGGGCCAGCGCATGGGCGAGCTGCTGAAGGGCTCGGGCACGGTGCTGATGCTCCGCTACCAGGAAGGCTCGGCGGCCACCGAAGAACGCGAGCGCGGCTTTCTCGACGAGCTGAAGCGCTTCCCGAACATCCACGTGGTCTCGTCGGATCAGTTCGCCGGGCCGACGCGCGACACGGCGAAGAGCGCCTCGGAGAACCTGCTGAACCGCTTCGCCGACAAGGTCGACGGCATCTTCACGCCCAACGAGTCGTCTACGGCGGGCATGCTGCTTGCGTCTGCAGGATATCGGCAAGGCCGGAAAGATCACATTCGTCGGCTTCGACTACAGCCCGACGTTCATCGCGCCGCTCGAGCGCGGCGAGCTGAAGGGCTTCGTCGTGCAGAACCCCGTGAACATGGGCTATCTCAGCGTGAAGACGATGGTGGACCATCTGCGCGGCCAGGCCGTGCCCGCCACGCTCGACACCGGCGTCTCGCTGGTGACGCTGGACAACCTGAAGGATCCCGCCGTGCAGGCGGTGATCAACCCGCCGGAAGCCGCCGGCAATTGATACCTCCGAGGAGCGCATTCATGACGTCGAGGGTTCGAGCAATCGCGATGCTGGTGTCGGTGCTGGGCGCGGCGATGGTTTCTGCGCAGCAGTCGATGCCGACGACGTGGCCCGGCGGACATCGCGCGGCGATCGTCCTCACCTACGACGACGCGCTGAGGTCGCAGCTGGATAACGCCGTGCCGGCGCTGGATGCGGCGGGGTTCAAGGGGACGTTCTTCCTCAGCGGCACGTTCAAGCAGGAGGACGTGGATCGCTGGCGCGCCGTCGCGAAGGAAGGGCACGAGCTCGGGAACCACACGGTGTTCCACCCGTGCGCGAAGGGCAGCTTCGACATGCCCCCGCAGCAGGACACCGCGAACTACAGCGTGGCGTGGATGCTGAAGGAGATCGGCGCCATGAACAACATGCTCGCCGCGATCGACGGCAAACCCGAGCACACCTTCGCCACCCCGTGCGGCCAGCACGTCGCCGGCGGCGAGGATTACCTTCCGGCGCTGCGGACGTCAGGCTTGACGAAGTACGTGCGCGCGGCGAGCGATCCGGGGACCGGCACGCTCGATCCGTTCGACGTGCCGAGCACGTTCTTCCCGGACACGGTGACGGGCACGCAGCTGATTGCCTACGTGGAGAAGGTCCGCGCGACGGGCGGCCTCGGCGTGATGGGCTTCCACGGCGTGGGCGGCGATTACCTGATCGTGCCGGCCGCCGCGCACAAGGAGCTGGTCGAGTACCTGAAGGCGCACAAGGACGACATCTGGGTGGCGCCGTTCGGCGAGGTCATGGACTACGTCGCCCATCGATGACGATAAGCTGGAGAGACATGCGTGTGCTCGTGTGTCTCGCCATTCTCGCCCTTCTTCCGTCCGTCGCCGTCGCCCAGGACCGTCCGCTCTGCCACGACTGGACGGAATGCCGGCAGTTTGCCCTGAAGGCGTACACCGACGGCGACTACGAAGCGTTCTACGACTTCGCGCGGCGCTCACTGGCCGCCGGACCGCCGCGGGATGCGAAGCTGCTGCTGCTCCTCGCGCGCGCCGAGAGCCTCACCGGCCGGGTGGACGACGCACGCCGCACACTGGAACGCCTGGCAAGGATGGGCGTGAAGGTGGACATCGCCGGCAACGACGACTTCGAGAACCTGCGCGCCGCTGGACCTGCCGGACCTGCCGGACCGCTCTCGCGGCTACGCGTGGCAAGCCCGTCGACGCCTGCTCGACCGTCATCGTCCGCGGCTGCCTCGCGCTTTGCACGGACAAGGCTGTAGAGATCGCGCTCCGCATCCCCGCGACCCGCATCTCCCCGACCGGACTCGCCTACGACCATGTGTCCGGCCGCTTCCTGATGGCCGACAGCAGCAGCGACAAGCTGGTCAGCGTCGACGAGCTGTCGCGCCACATGGTCGACCTCGTCAAGGCCGACTCCGCGGGCTTCGGCGACATCACGGCCTTCGAGATCGACACGCGCCGCGGCGACCTCTGGGTCGTCAGCGCGGGCAGGCCAGGCGGCACGGACCACGAGTCCGTCACGGCCCTCCACAAGCTGCAGCTGATCTCGGGCCGTCCGCTCGCGAAGTTTCAGCCGGGCGACGGCTTCGGCGACACGCGCTTCGAGGACGTCGCCGTCGCGACGTCGGGCGACGTCTTCGTGCTCGATGCCGCGGGCGGCCGCGTCTTCCGGCTGGCGCCGCGAACGACGACCCTGCGGATGGCGTGCCGGCTGCGGCTGGATCATCCCGTCAGCCTGGCGCTGGCCGGCGACCGCGCGGCGATCGCCTACGTCGCGCATGCCGGCGGCCTTGCGCGTGTCGATCTCGCCACGGGGCGCTCGACGCGGGTGGCCGCGTCGAAATCCCTGCGCCTCGATGGCCTCGAGCGCATCCGCTTCGACAGCGGCCACATCGTCGGGACCCAGCGCGGAGACGATGGGATTCGGCATGTCGTGTCGATCCGGATCGCCGGCGGCGCAGCGCCGCGCGCGTTGGCGGTCGAACGGCTCGACAGCGTCGATGCCGTCGCCGGCGGCACGCTCACCGCGTTGTCAGGCGACGACGTGTACTTCCTGACGCGAGAGGCGGGGCACGACGGCGAAGACGGCGAGTTCGTCGTCCAGCGCGCGCGCGTGCGGTGACCGGCTGAGCCGGCGACGCCCTGCCGGGGCTGAAGCCCCGGCCTACTGCCTCACTGCACCCTGCACCCTGCACCTTGCGCCATAATCGACCGATGTCCTCATCCCGACGGATCGTGAACCCCGCGACGCTCGAGGTGCTCGCGGAGGTGCCAGACAGCTCTCCAGACGACGTGCGGCGCGCGTGCGCGAAGGCGGCGGAGGCGCAGAAGCACTGGCGGCGCCTGCCGGCGCTCGAGCGCGGCAAGCTGCTGCACGAAAGCGCCGGCCTGATGCGCGAAGACCGCGCGGAGCTGTCGAAGCTGCTGACGCTCGAAGGCGGCAAGCCGCGCATCGAGAACCTCGACGAGGTCGAGTGGTCGGCGGCCTGCTTCCAGTACTACGCGGAGATCGCGCGCAACTCGCACGGCTCGTCGATCCCGCCGACGGCCGAACACCAGATCAACTTCACCATCAAGGAACCGCTCGGCGTCGTCGCGGCCATCGTGCCGTTCAACTACCCGCTGCTGCTCCTCTGCTGGAAGATCGCGCCGGCGCTGGCCGCCGGCAACACCGTCGTCATCAAGCCCTCGGAGCTGACGCCGCTGGCGACGCTCCGGATGATCGAGCGCTCGTTCGCGCACCTGCCCGACGGCGTCGTCAACGTGGTGCCCGGTGGGCCGGAGACCGGCGCGGCGCTCGTGGACGACCCGCACGTCGCGTGCATCGCGTTCACCGGATCGACGGCCGTCGGGACGACGATCGCCGTGCGCGCGGCCGAGCAGCTCAAGCGCGTGAATCTCGAGCTCGGCGGCATCGACCCGCTGATCGTGTTCGCGGACGCGGACCTCGACATCGCGGTGCCAGGCGCCGCGTGGGCGCGCTTCCTGAACAACGGCCAGGTCTGCACCTCCGCCAAGCGCATCTACGTCGTCGAGTCGATCGCGAAGGCGTTCGTCGAGCGGTTCGTCGAGCACACGAGGTCGCTGAAGCTGGGCAACGGGATGGATCCCGAGACCGACCTCGGGCCGCTCGTGTCCGAGCGCGCGCGGGCGCGCGTCGAGTCGCAGGTCCAGCGCGCGGTGGCGGAAGGCGCGCGCGTTCTGGCCGGCGGCAAGCGTCCCGGCAACGCCGGGCCCGGCTGGTTCTTCGAGCCGACCGTGCTCGCGGACGTCAAGCCGACCGACACCGTCGTCTGCGAGGAAGTGTTCGGGCCGATCGCGTCGATCCAGGTCGTGAAGGACGCCGACGCCGCGATTGCCGCGGCCGCGGCGTCGGACTTCGGCCTCGGCGCGAACATCTACACGCAGAACCTGACGTGGGCGTTGACGGCGATGCAGGAGATCAAGGCCGGCACGTTCTGGATCAACGATCCGCTCACCGACAACGACGCCGCGCCGTTTGGCGGCATGCGCAAGAGCGGCATGGGCCGCGAGCTCGGCGAGGAAGGCCTCGACGCGTTCCGCGAGACCAAGCACGTGCACCTCGACTTCGTGCCCGAGCGGAAGACGTTCTGGTTCCCGAACCGCCAGCGCCGCGCGGAGATCCCGGAATGAGCCGGCGCATCCGGCCCCGCATCGCCGTCGTCGGCGGAGCGGGCGCGATGGGCCGCATCACCGTTCGCGATCTCGCCGAAACCGCGCGCGACGCCGACATCGTCGTGGCCGATCGTGACGCGAAGGCGGCGCGCAGGCTGGCGAAGGCGTTGCCCCGGCCCGTTCGGGTGGTCGAAGCCGATGCCTCGGACCCGTCAGGCCTTGCCCGGGCGCTCGCCGGCACGAACGTGCTCGTCAACGCGTGCCATCACGACTTCAACCTGCGCGTGATGGACGCGGCGCTCGAGATCGGCGCGCACTACGCCGATCTCGGCGGGCTCTTCCACGTCACGAAGCAACAGCTGAAGCGGGACGCTGAATTCCGCGCGGCGGGGCTGCTGGCGCTCTGCGGCATGGGATCGGCGCCGGGCATCGTGAACGTCATGGCGCGCTCGGCGGCGGACCGCATGGACCGCGTGCACGAGATTCACGTCGCGGTGGGCACGAGCGACCGCACGCGCCGCGAAGGCGCGAGCCTGCTGGACACGTCCTACTCGATCCTCACGGTGCTCGACGAAGCGTCGCAGCCGGCCGCGCTCTTCACCGGTGGAAAGCTGACGTTCGTCGAGGCGCTGAGCCGGCCGGTGCGAGTGGACTTCCCGAAGCCGGTCGGGACGATGGAGCCGGCGTGCACGCTGCATTCGGAAGTGGCGACGCTTCCGGAGTCATTCCGCGCGAAGGGCGTGCGAGAGGTCAGCTTCCGCATCGCGTTCCCCGGCGGGCTGATGGAACGCCTGCGGTTCGTCCACGCGCTCGGCCTCACGTCGACGACTCCCGTCCGCATCGGGTCCGGCGAGGTCGTGCCGCGCCAGCTGCTCCTCGCGCTGCTGGCGGACGCGCCGAAGGCGAAGACCACCGGCCCGCGCGACGAATACGAAGTGCTGCGCGTGACCGTGCGCGGCCGGCAGGCCGGCCGCCCGGTCACCGAGATCGTCGACTGCCACGTGCCCGGCATGCCGGCGTGGGACGTCGGCGTGGACATCGACACCGGCGCGCCGCCGTCGATCGTCGCGCAGATGCTCGTGTCTGGAGAGATCACGGCTCGCGGGGTCCTGCCCCCCGAGCAGGCGGTTCCGGCGTCTTCATTCTTCCGCGCCCTCGCCGGCCGCCGCATGCGTGTCGTCCGCCGCAGGACCCAGAGGTAGGCCTTCATATGTCGCCAACGAAGATGTGGATCGACAACGCGTGGGTGGACGCCTCGGACGGCGGCACCCGCGAGGTGATCAACCCGGCCGACGGCAGCTGTCATCGCGCGCGTGCCCGAGGCGACGGCCGCCGACGTCTCACGCGCGATCGCCGCGGCGCGCCGCGCGTTCGACGAGGGCCCGTGGCCGCGGCATGGCCGCGCGGGATCGCGGCACGCTGCTCTTCAAGGTCGCCGAGGCGATCCGCGCGCGGGCGGCCGAGCTCGCCGAGACCGACACGCGCAACATGGGCAAGCCGATCGTCGAGGCCGAGTTCGACGTCGGCGACGCCGCGCACTGCTTCGAGTACTACGGCGGCATGGCGTCGAAGATCCACGGCGAGACGCTCGAGGTTCCCGACAACGCGCTCTCGATGGTCGTTCGCGAGCCGGTCGGCGTCGTCGGGCAGATCATCCCGTGGAACTACCCGCTGCTGATGGCGGCGTGGAAGCTCGCGCCCGCGCTGGCCGCCGGCTGCACGGCGGTGCTGAAGCCGGCCGAGCAGACGCCGCTTTCGGCGCTGATCCTCGCGGAGATCTTCCAGTCGCTCGATCTGCCGCCGGGCGTCGTCAACATCGTGACCGGCGACGGGCCGACGGCCGGCGGCGGCCTCGTCACCGATCCGCGCGTGGACAAGATCGCGTTCACCGGCGGGGTCGACACCGGCAAGCTCGTCATCCGCGGCGCGGCCGAGACCATCAAGCGGATGTCGATCGAGCTCGGCGGCAAGAACCCGAACATCGTGTTCGCCGATGCGGACTTCGAGGCCGCGGTGGATGGCGCGCTCTTCGGCGCCTTCGCGAACCAGGGCGAGGTCTGCTCTGCCGGATCGCGGCTGCTCGTCGAGCGTCCGATCTACGACCGCATGCTGCAGGCGATTGCCGACAAGATCGGCGCGCATCACGCTCGGCGATCCGCTGAGCCGCGACACGAAGATGGGGCCGCTCGTCACGAAGGAGCACCAGGAGAAGGTGCTCGGCTACATCGAGATCGGCAGGAAGGAAGGCCGTCTCGTCACCGGCGGCGGCCGGCCGAAGGACGCGGCCCTTTCGCGCGGCTGGTACGTCGAGCCAACGGTCTTCGCCGACGTGAAGAACTCCGCGCGCATCGCGCAGGAGGAGATCTTCGGGCCCGTCCTCACCGTGATTCCGTTCGAGGACGAAGCCGAGGCCGTGCGCATCGCCAACGACACGCCGTACGGCCTGGCCGGCGCGGTGTGGACGCGCGACGTGTTTCGCGGGATCCGCGTCCTGAAGCAGATCCGCGCGGGCATCCTCTGGCTGAACACGTATCACCCGACCTACAACGAGGCGCCCTGGGGCGGCTACAAGCAGTCAGGCTTCGGCCGCGAGCTGGGGCCGTACGGGCTCGAGCACTACCTCGAGACCAAGCAGATCAACCTGAACCTCACCGAAGCGCCGATTGGCTGGTACTGATTCGATGGCTGCGATTGCATCTGACAGGCCCGGTGCCCGGTCCGCGAAGCGCGGCGCTCCTCGAGCGCCGCAAGCGTGCGGTGATGAACGGCGTCGGGACGCTCCATCCGATCTTCGTCGAGCGCGCGTCCGGCGCGACCGTCACCGACGTCGACGGCAACACGTTCATCGATTTCACCGGCGGCATCGGCGTGATGAACGCCGGCCACGCCGACCCGGCGGTGACCAGGGCGATCGCCGAGCAGGCGGCGCGCTTCACGCACGTCTGCTTTCAGGTGATGGGCTACGACGGCTACGTCGAGGTGGCCGAAGCCCTCGCGCGGATCACGCCGGGCCGCTTCGAGAAGCGCGCGCTGCTGGTCTCGACAGGCGCCGAGGCCGTCGAGAACGCGGTGAAGATCGCGCGCGGCGCCACGAAGCGCAGCGCGGTGCTCTGCTTCGAGCACGGCTTCCACGGCCGCACGCTGCTCGCGCTGACGCTGACCGGCAAGGCCGCGCCGTACAAGCCGGGATTCGGCCCGTTCGCGCCGGAGATCTACCGGCTGCCCTTCCCGTACACGTATCGCGGCCAGGGGGTCGACGGGCCGATCGAGCAGGCGCTCAAGACGGTCGTCTCGCCCACCGATCTGGCGGCGATCATCGTCGAGCCGGTGCTCGGCGAAGGCGGCTTCGTCGTGCCGCCGCCGGCGTTCCTGCACGAGCTGCGCGCGCTCGCCGACGCCCACGGCATCGTCCTCATCATCGACGAGGTGCAGAGCGGCTTCGGGCGCACGGGCAAGATGTTCGCGATCGAGCACGTCGGCATCGAGCCGGATCTGATGACGCTGGCCAAGTCGATGGGCGCCGGCACGCCGCTGGCGGCCGTCGTCGGCCGGGCCTCGCTGATGGACACGATTCAGCCGGGCGGCGTCGGCGGCACGTACGGCGGCAACCCCGTCGCGTGCGCGGCGGCGCTCGAGGCGATCCGGATCATCGAGGGGCTCGTCACGAGCGGCCGCGCGGCTGCGCTTGGCGCCCGGCTGCGCGCCCGGCTCGACCAGCTCGCGGAGTCGCATCCGATCATCGGCGACGTTCGCGGCGTCGGCGCGATGCAGGCGATCGAGCTCGTTCGCGATCGCGCGACGCGGGAGCCGGCCTCGAGCGAGACGTCCGCCATCGTCGCCACCGCGCGCAGCAAGGGGCTGCTGCTGTTCCCGGCGGGCACCTACGGAAACGTGATTCGGTTCCTCATGCCGCTGGTCGCTACCGACGCCGAGCTGGATGAGGGACTGGACGTGCTGGCGTCCGCGCTCGCAGCCGCTGAAGTCGACAGTAGGGCGCGGCTTCAGCCGCGCCAGCACGGCCAATCGGTCGTCACTCCGTGACACGCACGCCGGGGCTGAAGCCCCGGCCTACTGCAGCGCGGACGTAAGTTCGACAGTAGGGCGGGGCTTCAGCCCCGCCAAGACGCGGCGCAGTCGTGCCGCGTATCCGCTTTCCACCTCTGCTGATTTGCACACCGTTTCCCACGCGCGCGGTTCGTTCCGCGATGGCGAAGCGTTTTTCCCAGCACACTCGACATCACGGCCGAACGCACGCCGCGCCGGTCAGAACGTTGGTGAGGGAGGGTTTCGCTATGGTTCAACAGGTCGCTCTCGTCTCGCAGGCGCCGTCGGTTCCGCATTCGGAAGTCTCGCGCGTCAGCGCCGCGCTCCAGAAGCAGGTCACCCGTGATTTCGGCCCCATCTGGAGCGTCACGGCGACGGTGGACGGCTTCGCCGATCTCTCCGACGTCCCGCTGGGCTACTGGCCCGTCATCGTCCGCGACGATGTCGGGGACAAGTACGACGCGGCGGGCATTCATCTCGACGACAACGGCCAGCCGTTCTCGCTCGTGCAGGCGTCCGACGACTGGGCGCAGACGGCCAGCCACGAGACGCTCGAGATGCTGGCGGATCCGTTCGGCGAGCGCGTCGTCGCGGGCCAGGCACCGAAGGAAGCCAAGAAGCAGGGCCGCGTGGAGTTCCTCGTCGAGGTCTGCGACCCGTCCGAAGCGACGGCGTTCGGCTACGCCGTCAACGACGTGCTGCTCTCGGACTTCTACACGCCAGCCTTTTTCGATCCCGTCGCGGCGACCGGCGTGCGCTACAGCTTCACCGGGGCGATCACGAAGCCGCGCCAGATCCTCAAGGGCGGCTACATCAGCTGGCACAACACGGTGAACAACCACTGGTATCAGCTGCAGTGGTTCACCACGGCGAAGCCGGTCGTGAAGGACCTGGGCATCTTCGAGGCCTCGTCGAAGAGCACACGCGAGTGGATCGACGAGCAGACGCACACGCCGCTGCGAGTGAAAGACGCGAAGGTCCGCGTCAAGCCGAAGGCGATGTTCGCCGCGCTCGTCGCCGGCAGCGGCACCAAGCGAGCCGCCGGCGGCCGCGCGGCGCGGCTCGAGGAGCAGATCTCACGGCTGATTGGCTGAAGCGATCACCAGATTGCACGGAAACGAAATACGACACCTGGATTTTGGGATTTCTTGGATTCAGAAATAGATCACGACGTAATCCCTTGAATCCCGGAATCCTGGTGTCTTTTGAAACTCGAGCGCAGCGTGACAGTGTGAGACCGTGACGAGCTACTCTGGGGTATGGCGAAGAAGGACTCCCCCGAAGCGGCACGGGCGCGGCGGCTCCAGGCTCTGATCGAGTCCGGTCCACGCTGCGCCCAGGAACCCGAACGAGTTCGTCGAAGAGAAGATGCGGGAGAAGCGCCGGGCGCCCGGTCAGGCGCCCGGCCAGTCGAAGAAGAAGCCGTAGCTACTCGTAGCGGAGCGCGCGCATCGGCTCGATCCTGGACGCGCGGCGCGCGGGCAGGAAGCCCGCCCCGAGCGCCACGGCGCTCAGCACGATCGCCGCCGCGACGAGCACGACGATGTCGTGGCCCTTCAGCTCGTAGAGGAGCGAGGCCGCGAGATTGCCCAGCCAGATCGACGCGCCGAGGCCGATCGCGCCGCCGACGAGCGTCATGATCGCCACCTGCCGCAGCACCATCTTCAGCACGCGCGACGGTTCCGCGCCAAGCGCCATCCGCAGCCCGATCTCGCGCGTCCGCTGCGCGACGGTGTAGGCCAGCACGCCGTAGAGCCCCACGGCCGCGAGCAGCGTGGCCAGGCACGCGAACGCCGCCGACAGCACGCTGATGAACCGATCCAGGAACACGTTGTCCTTCACCTGCTGGGTCATCGTCTGCAGGTTGTCGACCGGCAGGTTCGGGTCCAGCGACGCGACGATCTTCGGCAGCGTCGGCAGAATCGACGCCTCGTCGAGCGACGTGCGCACGTAGAAGTGCGCCGAGCCGATCGTGTCGTCCTGCGCGTACGGCCGGAAGAACAGCGGCGGAATCTGGTCCTTGACGTCGCTGTACTTCGCGTTCTTCACGAGCCCGACGATCTCGATGTCGAGCTTGTCGTTGCCGTCCTGAGCCATGTGCTTGCCGACGACGTCGTGGCCGAGATTGAACTTCTTCGCGAACTCCTCGTTGACGACGGCGACTTTCGGGCTGTTCAGGCGATCGGCGTCGGTGAACTCGCGCCCCGCGATGAGCGGGATACCCATCGTGCGGAAGTATCCCGCGCCGACCTCGTTGTAGCGCGAGTCCGGAGTCGGTGTCGGGCCCCTTCTTGAACCCTTCGACCGAGACGTCGGTGCCCCAGTTGTCTGCCGGCCAGCGCGGGCACGAGCGACGCCGTGACGGCGGTGACGCCAGGCGTCGCGCGCAGCTTCTCCTCCAGTTGCGGGAAGAACGCGCGCGATCGCTCGTGCGAGTACGCATTCAGCTCCGGCGACACGGCGAAGGTCACCAGGTTCTCCACCTTCAGCCCGAGATCGACGCGGGTGACGTTCAGGAGGCTTCGCGTGAACAGCCCCGCGCCGACCAGCAACATCATCGACAGCGCGATTTGCACGGTCGCCAGCGACGTCCGGAATCGCGAGGCCGACCTCGCGCCCGACGACTGCGTCGTCTGGCCCTTCAGCAGCGGGATCAGATCGGGCCGCGTGCTGTGGATCGCGGGGAAGAGCCCGAACAGCAGGCCCGTGCCGAGTGCGAGCACGCCGGTGAAGATCAGCGCCGGCGAGTCCAGGGTGAACGTCATCATGTCGGCGGCATCGGCCGGCAGCAGCGCCTGCATGAGATCGAGCGTCCAGCGCGCCACGAGCACCCCGGCGGCCGCTCCCAGGATCGCGAGCACCATCGACTCGGTCAGCAGCTGCGCCATCAGCTGCCAGCGCGACGCGCCAATCGAGACGCGCACCGCCATCTCGCCGGCGCGGCCCGCCGCGCGCGCGAGCAGCAGGTTCGCGATGTTGGCGCACGCGATGAGCAGCACGAAGCCGGTGACGCACAGGAGCAGCGTCACGGGCGCCCTGGCCTCTCGCGTGACGGAGCTCTGGCCGTGCGCGCCGGGCGCGACGTCCATGTCCTTCGCGCGGAAGCGCTTCATCGTGGCGTCGCTCATGCCCTTCTGCAGCGGCGCCTCGACCTCGTTGACGATCTGGTGATAGGGGACGTTGGCGGCGATCTTCGCCTGCTCGACGGTGATGCCGGGCTTCAGCCGCGCGAACAGGTACGCCCAGTACGTCCGCCGCTCGTTGAACCCGTCGAAGCCCGGATCCATCGTCCCGCGCAGCGTGATCGGCACGAAGACGCGCGGCCGGACGCCGATCGTCGTTCCGTCGAAGCCCATCGGCGCCACGCCGACGATCGTCAGGCTCTGGCCGTTGACGATGATCGTGTCGTTCAGGACGGAGGGGCTCAGGCCAAAGCGCGTCTGCCAGTAGGTGTACGACAGCACGACCACGTGCGACTCGCCGATCTTGAGGTCGTCGTCCGGCCCGAGCAGCCGGCCGAGCGCGGGGCGCAGTCCGAGCAGCGGGAAATACGAGCCGCTGACGAGCATGCCGTCGCCCGTGGCCGTCTGGCCCTTGTACGCGAGGTTCGCGCCGAAGACACGATGCGCCGCGATGCCCACAAACGGCGTGTTCGCCTTTTGCAGGTCCTTGAACATCTGGTAGCTGAACACGTCTTCGCAGCTGCCGGCATTGCTGCACGACGTGCTCCCCGGCTTCGGCCCGGGCGCGCTCAGGTTCACCAGCATCTCGGGCGCAGTGACGGGCATCGGCCGCCGCAGCAGCTGATCGAACAGCGAGTAGATGGCGGCATTGGCGCCAATCCCGAGCGCCAGCGAGACGATGGCGACGCTCGTCAGGAAGGGCGACTTGAACAGCGCGCGGAGGGCGAGGCGGATGTTGATCATGTTGGACTCGAAAGTAGGCAGTAGGCGGTAGGCAGTATGCAGCCGGCGGGCCTGAAGCTGCCCTGCCTACTGCCTACTGCCGTACTATCCTGAGGGCTTAGACGAGAGTCGAGCGGCCGAGGTTTTCCGGACTAACTGCCCTTGCGGACGTGCAGCAACTGGCGGGCCTTCACCTGGCGCTTCACCGTGTGGGTGCCGTCGGGCCACTTCACGTCCACTTCGTCCACGATTTCGACGGGTCCCAACCCGAAATGCGGACGCGGATCGTGCGTGCTGAGGTACGAATCGCCGGCTGGCGACGTCTCGCCACTGAATCCGGCCGCCGGCCCGGATCGTCACGGTCGTGCCGATTTGGCGCGGGCTCGCCGCGGGACCCTTCGGGAATCACCGTCAGCCACGCCCCGGTCGCCGGGCTGTCGTTCCGGAGCAGAACGGGCGGGCCGTCCAGCCGCGTGAACAGCAGGTCGAGGTCGCCGTCGTTGTCGAAGTCCCCGACCGCGAGGCCGCGATAGGCCGCGGCCTCCTCGAATCCGGGACCGGCCGTCGCGCTCGCGTCGCGAAACAGCGGCGCTCCCTTGCCGAGGTTCTCGGCGACGAAGTTCCGCTGCGCGTACGTGCCGATGAACTCGGGATGCCGATCGACCTGCGGATAGATGTGGCCGTTGGCGACGACGACGTCGAGGTCGCCGTCGTTGTCGAGGTCGGCGAACGCAGTCCCCCACTTCAGCGGCTTGTACGTCATCGGGCCGATGCCGGTGGCGCGCGACACGTCCTCGAAGATCCCGCCCGGCCCGCCGGCGTAGAGCGTCGCGAAGTCCTCGGAGAAATTCGTGACGAACACGTCGAGCACGCCGTCGCCGTTCACGTCGCCGAGCGCGATGCCCATGCTGGCCTGCGAGGCGCCCTTCTCGTCGAGCGCGCAGCCGGCCCACGTGGCGACTTCCTTGAAATGCCCCTTGCCCTCGTTGCGATAGAGATAGTTGGGGTCGGAGTCGTTCGCGACGTAGACGTCGACGAGTCCATCGCCGTCGAGATCCGCCGCGCGGACCGCGAAGCCGAACCCGAGCGCCTTGTCGGTGAAGCCGGCCTCGTCGGTGGCGTCCGTGAAGTGGCCGTGGCCGTCGTTGCGGAAGAAATGATCGGGCGCGCCGGTCATCCCGAACGGCCCGTTGGCCACCATCTCCACGCCCTTCCACGGCAGCGTCCGCTTCGCGTTCAGCACGTCGTCGATCGACTGGGCGATGTAGGCGGCGATGTAGACGTCGAGATCGCCGTCGCCATCGGCGTCGAAGAACGCGGCGCCGGTGTTCCAGCCGGGCGACTCGAGGCCGGCCTCGCGCGCGATGTTGGCGAACGTCCCGTTCCCCTGGTTTCGATAGAGGATGTTCCGGCCGAAGCAGGTCACGAAGATGTCCGGCCAGCCGTCGCCGTCGACGTCCGCGACGAAGGCGCCCGTGCCCCACGCGCCGTCGCCGCCGACACCGGCGCGATCGGTGACATCCTCGAATGTCCCGTCGGGCAGCCCGTGATAGAGCGCGAACCTGCCCTTCTCGACGACGCGGGAGCCGTCGAGGCGCCAGGCATTGGGCATGAAGATGTCGAGGCGGCCGTCGCGGTCGTAGTCGAGAAACGCGATGCCGGCGCCGGCCGAATCGAGGAGGTGATCCTTGTCGGGACGTCCCGCGAGCAGCTCGCGCGTGAGATGGGATGGCGCGCTGACGTCGACGAAACGAAACGGCGACCCGCCGGCCTGAGGCTGACGGGTCGCCGCGGGAACTGCACCGAGAAGGCACCAGGCCGCGACGAGGCTCCAGGTCAGGAGCCGCGGGCCGGGCGCTGGCAATCGAGCGAGCACGAGCCCCGCGATCAGCGCGCGGGCTTCATCAGGCCGGCGTACGTCGCCTCGACGGCCTTCCATTCCTCGTCGAGCCCGGCCGCCTTCGGCGCCGAGGCCATCTGCGCGATGCGCTTCGAGCTGTCGAGGAACTTCTGCTTGGCGGCCTTCGTGACGATGACGAAGCCCTCGTCGTAGATGCCCTGCGCCTCGCCGGCGGCGTTGTGATGCTGGCCGCCTTCGATCAGCCGCTTGCGCACGGCGCCCACGGAGTTGTCGCCCTCGGTGCCCAGCTGCGCGACGTCGGAGGCGAGCGCCTCGACGGCGGCCTTGGCGCCGGAGGCGTCGTTGGCCGTGATCGCGCGCTTGGCGCGCATCAGCTGCACCTCGCCATGCGCCTTCGCCGCGGCGAGGATCGACTTCACGACGTTCTCCTCGGTGCGCTTCAGCGCGAGCAGGCCGTCGGCCAGCGTGTTGTACGTGGCGACCATCTCGGGCGGCGTGCCCGACTCGGCGGATTGCGCCGCGGCGGGCGTCGCGCCGGCCGCGAGCAGCAGCGCGGCCGCGATGGTTCCAATCTGCATGGCGCCGCTCAGTGACAGGCGTCGTGACATCGTCAATCTCCTCAGACTACGTCTGTGGGGCAGGGCTTCAGCCCTGCCGGATTCGCCGCGGTCGAGCCAGGGCTTCAGCCCTGCAACTGCGGACCGCCGTAGCCGGCGGCTTCAGCCCCGGCGACGTGCGATCGCCCCCGCGAACTGCAAACGCTAGCACAAGTGTTGGCGGGGCTGAAGCATGCAGGGCTGAAGCCCTGCCCGCACAGGCGGGTGACTGACCAGTCATCCGTAGCGCAGACCTTCAGGTCTGCCCCGTCGATCCGCTGGGATAGAATTCGCCCCGATGTCAGCGACGATGCCCGCGTCGATCACGCGCTGGGTCGAAGAGGTCCGCGCCCTCACGAAGGCGGATCGCGTCGTCTACTGCGATGGATCGGACGGCGAACGCGATCGGCTGATCGCCGACTGCCTCGCCACCGGCGAGCTGATCGCGCTGAACCAGCAGACCCACCCGGGCTGCTACCTGCATCGCAGCGCGTCGCACGACGTCGCGCGCACCGAGCACCTCACGTTCATCAGCACGGCGAACAAGGACGACGCGGGGCCGACGAACAACTGGATGGCGCCTGAGGAGGCGCGCGCGAAGCTGACGCCGCTCTTCGACGGCGCGATGAAGGGCCGCACGCTGTTCGTGGTGCCGTTTCTGATGGGCCCGCCGGGATCGCGGTTCTCGAAAGTCGGCGTCGAGATCACCGACAGCCGGTACGTGGTCCTGAACATGCGGATCATGACGCGCGTCGGCCAGGTCGCGCTCGACGCGCTCGGCGACTCGGACGACTTCACGCGGTGCCTCCACTCGCTCGGCGACCTCAGCCCCGATCGGCGGTTCATCGTGCACTTCCCCGAGTCGAACACCGTGTGGTCCGTGGGCTCGGGCTACGGCGGCAACGCGCTGCTTGGCAAGAAGTGCCTCGCGCTCCGGCTTGCGAGCTGGCTCGCGCGCAGCGAAGGCTGGCTGGCCGAGCACATGCTGATCCTCGGGGTGAAGTCGCCGGAAGGACGCCAGCACTACGTCGCCGGGGCGTTTCCATCCGCGTGCGGCAAGACGAACCTGGCGATGCTCGTGCCGCCGGCGTCGATGCCCGGCTGGGAGGCCCGCACGGTCGGCGACGACATCGCGTGGCTGCGCCCTGGCAACGACGGCCGCCTGTGGGCCGTGAACCCCGAGGCAGGCTTCTTCGGCGTCGCGCCCGGGACGAGCCGCCGGACGAACCCGACGGCCTTCGACATGGTCCGGCGCAACACGATCTACACGAACGTCGCGCTGCAGGCCAGACGGCACGCCGTGGTGGGAAGGGCACGACGATCCGCCGCCGGCCGAAGCGCTCGACTGGCAGGGACGCCCGTGGACGCCGGCGTCCACCGAGAAGGCCGCGCACCCCAACAGCCGCTTCACGACGCCGGCCACCGAGTGCGCGACGCTCTCGCCGGAGTTCGCGAATCCCGACGGCGTCCCGATTGACGCGATCCTGTTTGGCGCGCGGCGTCAGCGGCGTGTGCCGCTCGTCTACGAGGCGCTCTCGTGGCAGCACGGCACGTTTCTCGGCGCCACGCTGTCGTCCGAGACGACCGCCGCCGCGACGGGCAAAGTCGGCGTGCTCAGGCGCGACCCGATGGCGATGCTGCCCTTCTGCGGCTACAACATGGGCGATTACTGGCAGCACTGGCTCGACGTCGGCCGCGGGCTGGCGCGTCCGCCGCGGATCTTCCGTGTGAACTGGTTCCGTACCGCCGAAGACGGCAAGTTCCTGTGGCCGGGCTTCGGCGACAACCTGCGCGTCCTGAAGTGGATCCTCGAGCGGTCCGAGGGCGGCGGAGCGGCCGTCGAAACGCCGATCGGGTTCGTGCCGACACCCGAGTCGCTCGATCGCCGCGGCCTCGCGCTTGCGGACGACACGCTTCGCACGCTGCTGAAAGTGGACGCCGCCGACTGGGTCGAAGCCGTCGAAGGCCAGGAGCATTTTCTCCGCACGTTCGGCACGCACCTGCCGGCGGGCATGTGGAACGAACACGAAGATCTCGGCCATCGCATCCGCGATGCGGTGACGCCTCATCAAGGGGAACCATGAAGACCACTCTTCCGCTCGCATTCGCCTGCGCGGCATTCTTGACGGCCCTGCCGGCCGCCGCGCAACAGCCCGCTCCAGCCGCCCGATCCGGAGCTGCAGCAGGGCATCACCCTCGACCTGCAGGGCAAGTACCGAGGAGGCGCGGACGCACATCAAGCGTGCCGTCGACACGGCGACGACGCCTGATGCGGCCTCACGCGCGACGCGCGCGCTGGCCGTGTCGTACGCGTTCGAGTCGAAGTGCACCGAGGCGGCCGCCGTCGAAGCGCCGCTCTACGAGAAGGCGCTGGCGGCCAAGGCGTTCAACGACGCCGGCGAGCTGGCCAACGAGCTGGCGCGCATCTGCCTCGAGTCGGGTGACGCCGCGCAGGCGGAAGCGTGGTACCGCAAGGGCTTCGAGGCGGGCAAGCAGGACACGACGAACCAGAACAGCGGGCCGGAGCTCTGGACGTTCCGATGGGAGCACGCGCAGGCGCGCATCGCCGCGCGCCGCGGGCAGAAGGCCGAGGCCGCGACCCACGTCGCCGCGGCGAAAGCGGTGCTCGACAGCGGCAAGCTGCCGCAGCAGCAGGCCGCGTTCTTCCCGTACCTCACCGGCTACGTCGCCTTCTACGGCGGCGACTACGCCAAGGCCGCCACCGACCTGCAGCAGGCGAACCAGAACGACGTGTTCATCATGAGCCTGCTGGCGCAGTCGTACGAGAAAACCGGCGAGGCCGCGAAGGCGAAGGCGCTCTACCAGAAGATCATGGACGCCACGAATCACAACCCGCCGATGGCATTCGCGCGCCCCGTCGCGCGCGCCAGGCTGGCGCGCTCGGCGCGCACTGACGGGTCTCTTGACAACTCGCGCGACGCGCGTTCCGCCCGCGCGCCGCGCGTGCGCGAATCGTTCGACAGCCCGGCCTGACCTGTGACAAACTTACAGATGAGGAGCCTCGGCTGATGGCCAGCAAGTCACGACCTACACAATTGAAGCGGCAGCGCGAGCGCGCGCAGGCGGAGCGGCGCACGCAAAAGGATCTGAAACGGCAGGAAGTCAGAGCCAACAAGACTTCGGCCGGCCCGCGCGGCCCGGGCGACGAAGATCCGGACATCGCGGGCATCATCCCCGGCCCGCAGCCGCATCCCTTCCTCGACGACGAAGAGGCGGCGCTGGATCAGGAAAAAGAGTAAGCCCGCCTTCGTGGACTGCTCTGGCGGCGCACGCCTCAGTGCCCGCCGCCAAATTCTACCGACACACTCCCAATCGGGCCCCGCAGCCGATCGTTCACCGGATCGGCCCCGGCGATGATCCGGTAGCCCGCCCCGAACGTCAGCCTGACGTTCGAGCTCACGTTCCACATCAGCTGCGCCTGCGGCTCGGCGATGAAGAATCCCTCGTGGAAGACCAGCTGCGTGTTCGGCGTGATCGTCGGCGGAGGCGTCGGCTGGTGCGACGGCCGTCCTGGGCGGCTGCCGTGGCCGAAAACGATGTCGGGCAAGGTGTTCGAGGGCGGCGTCCCGTAGACGTCGCGATACGGGGCCGTCACCGTGGCCTCTCCCCCGCCGACGAGTCCCTTCACGGCAAACCCGATCCGCCGGTCGCTGTGCGCCACCGCCTGCAGCACCAGGCCGCCGTACGCCATCCCCTGGTTGTGCGTGTTGTTGGCGAGCCAGTAGCCGCCCATGCCGAGGAGCCACGTGCGATCGCTCAGCCAGCCGCCGTACGCGCCAATCAGCGTCCCGACCTCCTTGTTGAACTCGGTCATCGTCACGTCCGGTGAGATGACCCAGCCGCTCGGCACGCGCTCGACGGTGAGTGTCCCTGGAGAGACGGGCGTCGATTGCGCCGCCGGCTGGGCCGCCGACTGATCGACGGAGGCCGAGGGCGCCTCCTGCGCGCCCGCGGGCACCGCCAGGATCACGAGCGCGCCCAGCGCGCAGGCCAGCAAACGAGCCACGTCTCTCATGGGAGCCTCTCTCACTGCGCGCTCGGGCGATCGTGCGACGGCAGACTCACGTTGATCGGCGTCGACTCTCCCGGCCTGACGTCGACCTCGGTCGAGAAGCTGTCGAAGCCGGTCTTGTGGATCTCGATGTGATGGCGTCCGGCCGCGAGGTTCACGACGAGCCGATCCGCGGAGTCGGGCGTCAGCCAGCGCTCGCCGTCGATGTAGATCTCCGCGTCCACCGGCTGCGCGCGCACGACGACGCGACCGAAGCGCGTGTTGGGCGGCGCCATCGGTGGCTCGTTTGAAGGCGGCGGACCGCCAGGCTGCGCTTCGATGCCCGTGGGCGGCGGCGGCCCGCCTGGACCGAATGGCGGGACGTCGTTCTGATCGGGCGGCGGACCGCCCTGGTCCTGCCGCTGCTGCGGCGGCGGAGGAGAAGGCGGCGGCGGCTCGGGCGGATCGTTCGGCGCGAGCTTCGCCATCTCGCCCTTGACCTTGTAGGTCGAGTCTGGCGACAGGTAGAACGACTGCTTCAGCGAGTGGTAGCCCTCGAGGTAGATGAGGATGTCGTGCTTGCCGGGCGTGACGTGCAGACGCTGGAACGTGCCGTCGTAGTCGTCCACCGTGCCCGCGAAGTAGCCGTCGACGAACACCTTGGCCTCGCGCGGCATCACCTCGATGCGCACGGAGCTCTGCGGATAGTACGGATAGCCGTAGCCGTACCACGGATATGGCGGGTAGAACCAGGGAGACCAGTACCGGGCTGTACGGGCCCCAGGAGAACCAGGGATAGAACCCGTAGTAGCCGCCGTAGAAACCGACGCCCACGCCGACGTGGCCGTGGCCGCCGCTGTCCGATGGCGCTGCGCGCGCCCTGCCGGGCCTCGACGGGGCCGCGAGCGAGAGTCCGCAGGCCAACAGAGCCGCGAGCATGAATCCCGATAATCTCCGACGCACCACACCCTCCACCGAAAAGCAGCGCTGTACAGGGCGAAGGCGAGCAATGGCTGTGCCGGAACGCCGACACACAATCAGGCCAATTTTTCTGAAGTCGGCGCGATCCTCCATGCGCGACGTCATCGCGGAGCGACAGCGGCTTGTCACGCCCGGAGGACGCGCGCGCTGAAGAGCAAGGTTCCGTTATGCTTCTGCACGTGCTGAAACGCGCTCTTCTCGTCGCCGCATGCGCGGCGCTCGCGGCTGGTTGTCGCGCAGGCCTTCCGCCGGTGCCAGTGGTCGGACCGCCGCCCTCGAACATGACCGGCAACCGTCCACCGACAATCAAGCTGTCGGCGGACCAGACGACGATCGCGGCCGGTGGCCGCGTCACGCTCACCGCGGAGGTCTACGACGCCGACAACGATCGCCTGACGCTGAAATGGTCGGCGCCGTCCGGCACGTTCAACAACCCGGCGGCCTCGCGCACCTACTGGACCGCGCCGGCCACACCGGGCGCCGTCACGCTCACCTTCACCGCGGACGATGGCAGCGGAGGCGTGACGACGGAGACGCTCACCGTCACCGTGACGGGATCGTGAGCGAGGCGCCGAAAGGCGGGATTGCCGCGATCGCGCGCCGGGGATTTGGCCTGGTGCGCAGTCCCGCCGCCGCGGTGGCCGCGGGAATTTTCGGCAGCCGGATCGTCGGGCTGCTGCGCGTCCGCGCGTTCTCGTATTTCTTCGGCCTGCAGTCCGACGCCGCCGACGCGTTCAACGCGGCGTTCCGCATTCCCAACCTGCTGCAGAACCTCTTCGGAGAGGGCGCGCTCTCGGGATCGTTCATTCCCGTCTATTCGGGCTTGCGCGCGCGCGGCCGCACCGAGGAAGCCGCGCAGGCCGCGCGGACGATCTTCGCGCTGCTCGCGCTGGCCGTCGCGGTGCTGTCGCTGGCCGGCGTCCTCGCGGCGCCGTGGGTGATCGACGTGCTGGCGCCCGGATTCGAGGGCGCGAAGCGCGAGCTGACGACCCGGCTCGTGCGGATTCTGTTTCCCGGCGCCGGGCTGCTCGTGTTGTCGGCGTGGTGTCTCGGCGTGCTGAACGTGCACGGGCGGTTCCTTCTCGAGCTACGCCGCGCCGATTGCGTGGAACATCGCGATGATCGGCACGCTGCTCGTCTTCGGCTGGGGCCGTCCGCTGCCGGAGCTCGCGGTCTATCTGGCGTGGGGATCGGTCATCGGCAGCCTCGCGCAGGTCGCGGTGCAGTGGAGACAGGCGTGGACGCTCTCGGCCGGCGGGCTCCGGCTCGCCATGAGCGAGCCCGTCCGCGAGGCCATCCGCAACTTCGGCCCTGTCGTCGCCAGCCGCGGCGCCGTGCAGCTGACGGCCTACATCGACACGGTGATTGCGAGCCTGCTGCCGACGGGCGCGGTCACGGGGCTCACGAACACGCAGCTGCTCTACACGCTGCCGGTGAGTCTCTTCGGCATTTCGATTTCGTCGGCGGCGCTGCCGTCAATCTCGGCCGACGCGCACCAGGACGACGCGCGCGAGAAAGTGCGGAGCCGTGTCGCTGCCAACGCGGCCCGCATCGCGTACTTCACGGTGCCCTCGGCGGTCAGCTTCCTGGCGCTCGGCGACGTGCTTGCCGCGACGCTTCTGCAGACGGGCCGTTTCACGGCCGCCGACTCGCGCTACGTGTGGGGGATTCTCGCGGGCGCGGCCGTCGGCCTCGTCGCATCGACGACCAGCCGGCTTTACGGCGTCGCGCACTACGGCCTCGGGGACACGAAGACGCCGATGCGATTCACGATCGCGCGGCTCGTGATCGCGACAATCGGCGGCTACGTCGCGGCGGTCTGGCTGCCGCCGCTGCTGCATGTCGATCTCAAGTGGGGCGCCGCGGGACTGACGGCGTCGGCCGGGGTGGCCGGCTGGATCGAGCTGGCGCTGCTGCGGCACAGCCTCACCGGGCGCGTCGGCAACGTCTCGGCGCCGGTCAGCTACACCGCGCGCCTCTGGGCGTCGGCGCTCGTCGCCGGCGCGATCGGTCGCGGCGCCTACCTGGCGCTGCCGCCTCTGCATCCCGTGCTCACCGGCGCGATCATCCTGCCGATCTTCGGGGCGATCTATCTCGGCGTCACGCGGGCGGCGGGGATTCCGTTAGCAGGTCGACAGATGAACCCGCAACCCGCAATCCCGCAGTCCGCAGTCCGCAATCCGCAACCCTACGTCTTGTCCGGCACCTCGAAGCCCTTGCGGTATTCGCGCGTGAGGAGCTTGTCGGCCGCCTTGTTGTTCTTGAACGTCTCGGTGGTCCCGTCGAACTCGAGCGACTGCTTCGTCAGGTAGGCGATGTTCGCCAGGTGCGGCAGCGTCGACGACAGGTGTCCCTCGAGGATCTCGCACGTCAGGATCTTCGGATTGCCGGCGCGCAGCGCGTCGACGAAGTTCTGGTAGTGCGGGTACTCGGTGCTGGTGAGCACGTTCGGGTCGCCGCCGGATCCGCTCGTCTCGGGCATGTCGGCGCCCTGGCCCTTCTCGTCCTTCGGCCCGTGATACGACTGCCACTTGCGGCCGTCGCCGTCGAGCCACAGCCAGCCGTCCGACCCGTAGAACAGGTTGCCGATCTTGACCGTGCCCTCGTCGTTGGTGCCCTCGCCGCGCGTGCCGAACTCGAGGACCGAGCCGTCGGCGTATTCGAACGACGACGTATGGAGGTCGGGCGTTTCCTGTGAGGTCGGCGTGCCGCCGAAGTAGCCGCCCGTCGCGATCACGCGCACGGGGTGCTCGTTCTTGTTGAGGCCCCAGCGCGCGATGTCGAACTGGTGCGGGCCCTGGTTGCCGGTGTCGCCGTTGCCGTATTCCCAGTGCCAGTGCCAGTTGTAGTGGAAGTGATTGCGGTTGAACTCGCGCTTCGGCGCGGGCCCGAGCCACAAGTCGTAGTCCACCTTCGACAGGTACGCCGCATCGTAGGGCGGCTCGTACATGTTCGACTCGACGTTCAGCTTGTACTTCTCGCCGGGCGCCATCGGGCCGTCGGGATACTTGCCGATCGCGGGGCGGCGCTTGAAGCACAGGCCGCGCGCCATGTAGACCTTGCCGATCCCGCCGTCGTGCAGGAACTTCATCGCCTGGATCACCGCCGGGCGGCTGCGGTTCATCGTCCCGACCTGGACGACCTTGTTGTACTTGCGCGCCGCTTCGACCATCTTGCGGCCTTCCCACACGGTGTGCGACGCGGGCTTCTCGACGTAGACGTGCTTGCCGGCCTGCAGCGCCCAGATCGTCGCGAGCGCGTGCCAGTGGTTCGGCACGGCGATGACGACGCCGTCGATGTCCTTGTCGTCGAAGACGCGCCGGAGGTCCTGGACGTAGCCGGGCTTGAACGTCGCGACGTCGGCGAGCTTCGCATCGTGGATGCGCTCGTTGCCGATGTTCGCGTCGATGTCGCAGATCGTCTTGATCTCGACGTTCGGCAGGCGGGCGAAGCCGCGCTTCAGCGCGTTGCCCTGGCCGCGCACGCCGATGCTGGCGAGGACGACCTTGTCGTTGGCGCCCAGCACGCGGTTGCCGACGAGCGGCGCGGCGTTCGCGATGGGCGCGGCGCCGAGGTCCCGGCTCACGACGAGGGCCGCGGCCGCGGCGCCGCCGAGACGCACCGCGAAGTCGCGGCGCGAGATGTCTTTCTTGTCCTGATCGGTGGTCGACACGAGACCCTCCGTGAAATGAACGTAGGTTAGCGGACTGGTATTACCACGCGGGCGAGTGAAATCCGAAATGAAAAATGCAGAATGCAAAATGAAGAGGCGCAGAGCGCCTCGCGGACCAATTGGGCTGCTCGATTCTTGCACTTGCATTCTTCATTCTTCATTCTGCATTTCAGACGTTCCCCTTCTTCATCTCGTCCATCAGCTGGTCCGTCGACCGCACCGTGATGGCCATGATGGTGAGCGTCGGGTTCTGGCAGGCGATCGAGACGAAGCACGAGCCGTCCATGACGTAGAGGTTCTCGATGTCGTGCGTGCGGCAGAACTGGTTCAGCACCGACGTCTTCGGATCGCTGCCCATGCGCGCGATGCCGACTTCGTGAATGCCCCAGCCCGGCACGGGATTGGGCCGGTTGAACTCCTGCACGAAGCCCGCGCCCGCCGCATGCAGCATCTCGGCGGCCGTCGTCGCCATGTCCTTCATCATGGCGAACTCGTTGTCGCCGAACTTCATGCTGACCTTCAGGACCGGGATCCCGAACTTGTCGACGGTGCCCTTCGGATCGATCTCGACGTAGTTGTCGAAACGCCCGAGCGTCTCGCCGAACCCTCCGAGGTACACGCCGCCCTGTGACGCCGTCACGATCGCTTTCTTGTACGCGGCGCCGTATCCGGGCGCGTCGTAGTTGAAGCGGCTGCCGCCGCCGCCCTGGAAGCCGTAGCCGCGGATGAAGTCCTTCTGCTGCGGGCTCGTCAGCGTGTTCCGGAAGCGGATCACGTAGATGCCGTTCGGCCGGCTCGGCCCGCCTTCGCGCGCCGGCTCCTTCGGCATGTCGAAGAACGCGCCGAACGCGCCCGAGACCGAGTGGTGATCCATCAGGTAGTGCCCGAGCGCGCCGCTCGAGTTCGCCAGGCCGTTGGCCGCGTCGCGCGTCGCCGAGTTGAGCAGGATGCGCGTGGACTCGAGCGCCTGCGCGCACAGCACGACGACGCGCGCGTGGATTTCCTGGACGTCGTGGGTGTTGCGATCGACGTACATGACGCCGGTGGCCTTGTTGGTCTTCGGGTCCGTCAGCACCTTCCAGACCATCGCGTTCGGAATCAGGGTGCAGTGGCCCGACTTCAAGGCGTCCGCGACGGTGGTGAACGCGGAGTTGAAATACGAGTGCGTCGTGCACCCGCGCTCGCAGGGGCCGCAGTAATGGCACGCGGCGCGGCCGTTGATTGGCTTGGTGAGATTGGCGGTGCGGCCGATGGTGACGGTGTACCCGAGCTTTGCCTTGACGCGCGTCTTCAGGCGCGTCTCGCCGCACGTCATCGGCATGCCCGGCAGGAACTGGCCGTCGGGCAGCTCGCTCACGCCCTCGGCGTCGCCCGAGATCCCGACGTAGCGCTCGACGATGTCGTAGTACGGGGCCAGGTCGGCGTAGGAGAGCGGCCAGTCCTCGCCGTAGCCGTCGTGCGACCTCGCCTTGAAGTCGAGGTCGCTCAGACGGTAGCTCTGCCGTCCCCAGACGTTGGTGCGCCCGCCGATCACGCGCAGCCGCCCCTGCCAGCTGAACGGCTTGTCCTCGGGCGTGGTGTACGGCTCTTCGAGATCGTTGGCGAACCAGTGCTGGTTGTATTCCATGCACGCGTAGCAGTCCTTCTGGACCGGACGCGTCTTGCGCATCAGCTCGTCGGCGCGGTCGCGGTATTTCAGCTCCCACGCGGGCTTGTGCTCGGTGAAGTCCGCGTCGCCGTGCGGCTTGCCGCAGTCGACGAGCGCCACTCTCACGCCCGCCTCCGACAAGCGCTTGGCCGCCCACCCGCCCGAGGCGCCGGACCCGACGACGATCACATCGAACTTGCGCGAATCAGACGGCTGCGGCACGGGGACGACCTCCGGAGATCACTATTGTAGGTCCATGGGTGCATGGGTCGCATGGGTCGTGGGTCGCGTGGTCGGTCGGTCCGTAGCTCAGTAGCTCGTAGCTCATGCACGCTCGCACTCACGCACGTCGCTCCTCACGCACTCGTCACTCCGCACCCTCGCACCCGATCGCAACCGACGATCCGTCCTATCCGCCTTCCTCGAATCCCGGATACAGCGTCATGCCGCCGTCGACGAAGATGCTGGTGCCGTTGATGTAGTCGGCGAGGTCCGAGGCCAGGAAGACCGCCGCCCAGCCGATGTCCTGCGGCTCGCCGATGCGCTTGTAGGGCACGAGCCTCATGAGCGAGGCGTACGCCTCGGGCGTGCTCCACGCGGCGGTGTTGATCGGCGTTCGCACGGCGCCAGGACAAATGCTGTTCACGCGAATCCGCAGGTGCGCGACTTCCTGCGCGATGCTCTTCATCATCAGCATCACGCCGCCTTTCGACGCCGCGTAGTTCACGTGGCCCGCCCACGGGATGACCTCGTGGACCGAGCTGATGCAGATGATCTTGCCGGCGGCGACCGAGACCTCCGGGACGAGGCCGCGCCGCTTGAACTCCCTGACGGCCTCTCGCGCGCAGAGGAACTGCCCGGTCAGGTTCACGCCAATCACGAGGTTCCACTGATCGAGCGTCATCTGATCGAACGGCGCGTCGCGCTGCAACCCGGCGTTGTTGATCAGGATGTCGACCGTGCCGAGCTCGGCGCGCGCGCGATCGAACATCGCGATGACGTCGGCTTCCTTCGACACGTCGGCCTTGTGCGCGATCGCCTTCACGCCGCAGTTGCGGATCTCCTGCGCCACCGCCTCGGCCGCGGCGTCTCCGGCGACGTAATTGACCATGACGTCCGCCCCTGCGCGGCCGAGCGCGATGGCGATGGCCTGGCCGATGCCGGAGTTGGCGCCGGTGACGAGCGCCTTCTGGCCGGCGAGCACTCGTGGCGTCGCGATCGTCGGCAGAACCGGAGGGATCGTCGGACCCTGCAATTTCTCGGACATTGGCAAGAACTCCCATACAAGTGAGGGATTGGCCGCCGTAAGACCCGCACTACCGCCGTCAGCAGATCGTTTCATGTTGCAATGATTACGTTTACATGTGTTACACGTCTTGTTTCTCGTGTTACATTCGTGTCGAGAGGCCGCCATTATGAAGCCAGCAGCCACCTTCCGGAATTACGACGAGCCCGCGCGCGACACCGTCCGCGAGTTCTACCGCCAGAACCACGCGCACCAGACGCTGGACTTCGTGCTCCAGAAGAAAGCGGACTACCTGCGCCTCGCGCGAAAGAAGATGACCGTCTGGGAAGCGCTCGACTACCTGAACACGCTCGTCGACGACAGCGATCCCGACGTCGACTTCACGCAGATCGATCACGCGCTGCAGACCGCGGAGGCCGTTCGAAAGGCCGGACAGCCGCGCTGGCTGATTGCCGCGGGTCTCATCCACGATCTCGGCAAGGTGCTCTGCCTCTTCGGCGAACCGCAGTGGGCCGTCGTCGGCGACACGTTCCCGGTCGGGCTGCGCGTTTTCGGATCGCGCCGTGTATCCGGAGTACTTCGCGCTCAACCCCGACTCGACGCATCCGATCTATTCCACGCGAGAACGGCATCTACGAGTCGCAGTGCGGGCTCGACCACGTCCACATGTCGTGGGGTCACGACGAGTACATCTTCCACGTCGTGAAGGACTGCCTGCCGATCGAGGCGCTGTACGCGCTGCGCTACCACTCGTTCTATCCGTGGCACAAGGAAGGCGCGTACCAGCATCTCGCCAACGATCGCGATCGCGAGATGCTCACGTGGGTGAAGGCGTTCAACCGATACGACCTGTACTCGAAGAGCGACGCGAAGCCGGATCTCACGACGCTTCGTCCGTTCTACGACGATCTCATCGCCGAGTTCTTTCCCGAGCCGCTGAATTTCTGACACGGGGACAGTAGGCCGGGGCTTCAGCCCCGGCTCAGGGCGCGATCGAGTGTGCTATAACACCTCGAACGTTGTTCTCTTCGCTCCCGAGGGTGTCCGGTGTCCGAGTTCGAGCGTACGCGTTCAGCAGTTCCTCCGTTCGTTCCTTCCGCACGGCCAGATGCATTCGTCCCGGATGAAGACCTCGAGGCGCCCGCGTTCACGCGTGAGGGCCTTCCCTGCGGGATTCCGCATGCGGCACGACGCGCACTACGTGGATCAACTGACGAGCCGGACGATCGGACCGCAGGTGCGGCTCATTCCCATCGGCGACATCGACGTCGCCAGGCCGGGAGAGGCGCGCGATCTTGCGGCGCTCGTGAAGTCGATTCAGAAGTTCGGCGTGCTGCAGCCGCTGCTCGTGCGGCCGCGCGCGGGCCGCTTCGAGCTCATCGCCGGCGCACGTCGCCTGGCGGCGGCCGCGGTCCGCGGCGCTGACCGAAGTGCCGTGCATGGTCCACCAGGTGGACGATCTCAGAGCGCGCGCGCTGGCGGAAGCCGAGAACCTGCGCGGCGGCGAGGAGCTCCAGGCGCCGGCCGTGCCGCTCGCGATCGCGCCCGTGACTGCGCCAGCACAGCCATCGCAGCCCGCGGCGGGACTTCAGGAACTGGGCCAGAGCTTCGGCGCGATCGGGTCGTGCCTGCACCTGCTGGCCGAGCGCGACACGGCGCTGCGCGATCGCGTGGCGCTCGATCTGGTACGCACCGAAGTGCATCGCGCCGGCCGGCTCGTGCAGGGCCTGCGCCTGCTCGCGCAGGATCCCGCGCTGTCCGAGACGGGCGTGTCGCTCGTGTCCGCGTTCGATCAGGTCGCCGAAGGATTCCTTCCCGAGCGGCGGCTGTCCGGCGTGTCGATGACGATCGAGCCGGCCGACGGCGCGCATCGCGTGCACGCCGATCCCGAGTGGCTCGCGGCGGGCCTGTCGGGCGCGCTCGGCGGCATGCTGGCGCTCGTGCAGACGGCGCGGAGCGCCTCGCTCACGGTGAAAATTTCGTCGTCGGCGTCCGGCTCCTCCGTGGTGCTGCAGATCGAACAAAGCGGCGTCACGGTCCTCGCCATCGGCGTCCGGCTCGTCGGTGATGCTGCAGATCGAACAGAGCGGCGTCACCGTTCCCGCATGGGCGATCGGCCGCTTCTTCGACACCGAATGGACCGACCGTCCCGGCGGGTTCCAGGCGGCCGTCGAACTGGCCGCCGCGCGCCGCGTGGCGGAACTGCACCACGGCGGCCTCGAGATCGTGGCCGGCGATCGCAGCGGCTGCAAGCTGGTGCTGGTGCTTCCAGCGGCGTAGTCCGTAGTCTGTAGTCCGTAGTCTGTAGTCCAGCCATGCGCCTGAACGACGCGCATTGTCACTTCTTCTCGCGGCACTTCTTCGAGGTGCTGGCGCGCGACGATCCGCGCGGACGGTTCCAGCCATCGCCGGTCGACGCGATGTGCGCCGAGCTCGGCTGGGACGTACCCGGCGACGCCCCGGCCCTCGCGTCTCAGTGGATCGCCGCGCTCGATTTTCAGAAGGTCTCGCGCGCCGCGCTCATCGCCAGCGTGCCCGGCGACGAAGACTCCGTCGCCGCCGCCGTCGCCCACGCGCCCGATCGGTTCGTCGGCTTCTTCATGGTGAACCCGCTGGCCGAAGACGCGCCGGCGCGCGTGGAGCGCGGCCTCGGCACGCTCGGCCTGCGCGTGGTGTGCCTCTTCCCCGCCATGCAGCGGTATCAACTGCACGACCCGCACGCGCTCGCGGTCATCGCGCGCGTCGCGTCCTATCCGGGCGCCGCGCTCTTCGTGCACTGCGGCGCGTTGACGGTCGGCATCCGCAAGAAGCTCGGCCTGCGCAGCCGCTTCGACGTCCGCTTCGGCAACCCGCTCGACTTGCATCAGATCGCCGTCGAATATCCGGCGCTGCCGATCATCGTCCCGCACTTCGGCGCGGGCATGCTGCGCGAAGCGCTGATGCTCGCGGACCTCTGCCCCAACGTCTATCTCGATACGTCGAGCAGCAATCACTGGATGGCGTACCACCCCGGGCTGACGCTGACGGACGTCTTCCGGCAGGCGCTGCTCGTGGCGGGTCCGTCGCGGCTCCTCTTCGGGACGGATTCGTCGTTCTTCCCGCGCGGGTGGAATCGTCCCGTCTGGGACGCGCAGCTCGAGGCGCTCAGGCGCCTGTCGCTCTCCGATCAGGACCTGGCGCTGATCGCCGGCGGCAACTTTGACCGGCTGTTTCCGGCCTGACGCTGCCGCAGAGCTACGGACCTCAGAGGCACGGAGACTTCAGGACTCTTTGTGGGCGCGACCACAGAGGTACATAGGAGCGCGCAGGTTGTGCGTCAAACTTCGCCTGAGCCGCATCAGACACGACGGCACCGGACAGTCGGCCCGCGTTCTGTTGCCGCGAATCGCCGCCCGATGCTACACTCGGAGGTTCCGTCTCGCGCCGACGTGGTGGGTGTAGTTCAGGGGTAGAACGCCTGACTGTGGCTCAGGAGGTCGCGGGTTCGAAGCCCGTCACCCACCCCAAAATTCAGACTTCAGACTTCGGACTGCAGACTTCGGCCTGCGGGCTACTGGGTACCGGCTGCCCTGCTACAATCGCGGCCGTCCCACCCCTGCAATGCCCTTATCCCCCGGGTCTCACCTCGGCCCGTATGAAGTCCTCGCGCTGATTGGCGCGGGCGGGATGGGCGAGGTCTATCGCGCGCGCGACCCGCGACTTGACCGAGAGGTCGCGATCAAGCGACTGCCCGACGCACTCGCAAGCGATCCTGAAAGCCTGCGTCAGTTCCAGACCGAGGCGCGGTCGGTCGCGGCCCTCAACCATCCCAATATCTGCACCCTTCACGAGATAAGCCGTGAGAAACGGAATCGAGTATCTCGTGATGGAGTTCGTCGAGGGCAGGCCGATATCGGATCTGCTGGCCGGTCAGAGTCTCCCGGTGGACCAGGTCATCCACTACGGCATTCAAATCGCGGACGCGTTGACACACGCGCACGACCACCGCATCGTTCACCGCGATCTCAAGAGCGCCAACGTGATGGTGACATCGAGCGCGCGGATCAAGGTCGTGGACTTCGGCCTGGCCCGTAAGCTGCGGCAGCAGGATATGACTGCGCTCACGCGATCGGAGACCGTGTTCGACAATGCGGGATCGATTGCCGGCACGCTGCCATATCTGCCGCCCGAGGCACTCCGGGGCGCAGAAGTCGATACCCGGGGCGACATCTGGGCGCTCGGGGTGATGCTCTACGAGATGGCCGCAGGCCGGCGGCCGTTCGCGGGACCTACTGTCATGGAGCTGGCATCTGCGATCCTGCGCGAGCCTCCGGACGCTTTGCCGCCCGACGTGCCCGCAGGCCTGGCGGGAGTCATCCAGCGATGCCTCAACAAGGATCCTGCCCAGCGGTATCAGCGAGCGAGTGATGTGCACTCGGCGCTCGAAGCAATCGCCTCGAGCAGGTCGCCAACGCTGGCGACAGGTCGATCATCAGTCGCTCCGATGCGTCCCAGGCATGTGCGTTGGATCGTCGGTGCGGGAGTCGCCGCAGCCCTGGTGATTGCCGGCCTTAGCCGTCGCGATCAGGACGCACAACGCTAATGTTGAAAGCGTCTCGAAGCCGGCCTCGATCGCCGTGCTTCCTTTCCACAGCCTTGGGGCACGAGACGACCTGGGGTTTCTCGAGGTAGGGATTCCCGACGCCATTATCAACAGGCTCGCCGGCGCCAGCCAGGTGCGCGTCCGTCCAACCAACGCGATCCTCAGATACGAGCGGCAGACGGTGAGTGCGCGGGAAGCCGGCCAAACGCTCGCGAGCGACTACATCCTGACCGGCACTTTGCAGTCGACCGCAGATCGTCTACGCGTCAGCGTGCAACTCGTGCGTGCCATCGACGAAACCCCGCTGTGGGGAGAGCGCTATGACATCGATCGTCAAGACCTTCTCACGCTGCAGGATCGCATCGCCGCGGAAGTTGCCACGGCGCTCCAGATTCGTATGTCGGTGGCCGAGCGCGACCGCTTCAGGCGTCCGCACGCACAAAACGCCGAAGCGTTCGAGCTCTACCTTCGTGGGCCGTGCCGAGCTCGTGCGGTACACACCCGCGAGCACCCGCGCCGCTGTCGAAAGCTTCGAGAAGGCTCTTCAGATCGATCCACGCGACGCGCGTGCCCACGCAGGTCTTGCGGCCGCGTCGGCACAGATGCGAATTCGGTTTGCGCCGGAGGCGGATTTAGACCGTTGGATGGAGCGCGCTCAGGCGGAGGCCGCTGCCGCGCTCGAACTGGATGAGAATCTGGCGGAAGCACATGAGGCAAGGGCCGCTGTGGCTCGCAACGCGGAGTTCAATTGGGACATCACGGTCAACGAGAGCGACCGCGCCCTGGCGCTCAATCCGAGTCTGGAGCAGCCGCATTTCTTTCGCGCCGCGGCCTTTTATCATTTGGGACTCTTCGACCGGGCGCGCGAGGAGATCCGCCTTGGCACGGAGAACAATCCGGTGAGCCACGTCGAGCCGATGCGGCTGCTCGGCATTACTGCGCTGTTCGGCGGCCAGTTCACGGAATCCGAGTCGGCGCTGAGAGCCGCGCAGCGTCTGACCACCAGCCAGGTCACCGGGTGGTACCTGGCGCAAGCGCTCTACAACGAGGGCAAGAAGGCTGAGGCGGAAGAGATATTGAGGGCGCGCACCGACAGCGCGCAGGCGCAAAGGCGCGCGCAGGCCACGCTCGCAAGCTATTACGCCGCCAGAAATGAACAGGTGAAAGCGCGCGCGCTCGTCGCCGATGTTCTCGCCGGCTCATACATGGATCACCACGTCGCCTACAGCCTCGGCATCGCGCTGGCCCAACTCGGCGATCGCGCCGAAGCGCGACGCTGGCTCACGCGCGCGTCGACCGAAGGGTTCCCCTGTTATCCGTGGTATGTCAACAATCCCCTGATCCAGCCGCTCAAATCAGACGCCGCGTTTCAACAGTTCCTGAGCCAGCTTCGCGACCAGTTCGAGAAGAATCAGGCCCGATATGGTGGCAGGTAGGTGATCGAGAGCTTCAAGTTCGGGCATACCAAGGCAAACCGCCAGCTCGCTTTCTTCAAAAAATGCGACCGTCAGTCTGGTCCACCATCCTGACGAAGGGGCGCGCCCCCGGACAATGCCTCGCTTGAAACATTCTTGAAACTCTGCGCACGAAACAGTCGGTCTTGACCCGACTGGTTCCGACGGTCCCTGCAGAGAAACCGCAACGATCCTCAACCGTCCAACTTCTTCGGACGAATCTCCCCTACGACTGTGGCTCAGGAGGTCGCGGGTTCGAAGCCCGTCACCCACCCCAAAATTCAGACTTCAGACTTCGGACCGCAGGCTTCGGCCTGCGCGCTGCTGGGTACCGGCTGCCCTGCTACAATCGCGGCCGCGCTACCCACATGCCCTTGTCCCCCGGGTCTCACCTCGGCCCGTATGAAGTGCTCGCGCTCATCGGAGCGGGCGGCATGGGCGAGGTCTATCGCGCGCGCGATTCGCGGCTTGATCGCGACGTCGCAATCAAGGTCCTGCCGCACGACCGCGTCGCGGACGAGCACCGTCGCCAACGGTTTGTCCAGGAGGCCAAGGCCGCCTCCGCCCTCAACCACCCGCATATCGTCACGATCCACGAGATCGAGTCGGCCGACGGCATCGACTTTCTCGTCATGGAGTACGTGCGCGGAAAGAGCCTCGACGCGCTGATCCCGCGGCAGGGGATGCGGCTCGGCGAGGCGCTCCGCATCGCGATCGCGGTCGCCGACGCGGTCGCCTGCGCGCACAAGTCCAATATCGTCCATCGTGACCTGAAGCCAGCCAACGTCATGGTGGGCATCGACGGGGCCGTGAAGGTCCTCGACTTCGGCCTCGCCAAGTTACTCACCGACGACGAGCCGGATCCGCATAGCCTCACTAGGACGGTGGAGGAGGGGATCACCAAGCGGGGCGCGGTGATGGGGACGCTGGCCTACATGTCGCCCGAGCAGGCGAGCGGCGACGCCGTGGACGTCCGGAGCGACATCTTCAGCTTCGGCGCACTGCTGTACGAGATGACCACGGGCCAGCGCGCCTTCGCCGGCAAGACACCGGCCGAGACGCTGTCGGCCGTGATGCAGAGTCAGCCGACTCTCCCGAGCACACTCATTCCTTCGCTGCCTCACGATCTCGAGCGGACGATCCTGCGGTGCCTCCGCAAGGAACCGGCGAAGCGCTTCCAGACAATGGCCGACGTCCGGGTCGATTTGGCGGAGATCAAGGAGGAGTCGGATTCAAGCCGTACGACTGCCGGCCACGACCATACGGCCAGAACCGCGACGGGTATTGGCAGCCACGGTTCTCCTGCTCCTGGTGGCGGCTGTTGCGGCCGTATGGTGGTGGAACACCCACGCCTCGTCGAAGTCGGCGTCAGCGCCGGATGCGCCCACAGAGCGCCACCTGACGCGGCTGACGACGGCGCCAGGCCTTCAGACCGACGTGACGTTTTCACCCGACGGCCGGTTGATCGCCTACGCCTCGGACCAGGGTGGCAACTTCGATATCTGGGTCCAGCCGGTAGCGGGCAGTGGCGATCCCGTGCAGGTGACGAAATCACCGGCGGCGGATACGGAACCCGATTGGTCCCCCGACGGCACTCAGTTGGTGTTTCGTTCAGAGCGCGATGGCGGCGGACTCTTCCTCGTATCGGCCCTCGGAGGACCGGAACGTCGGGTGGCACCGTTTGGAGTCCATCCAAAATGGTCGCCCGATGGCTCCCGCATCCTGTTCTCGATGGCACCAGCGGGCTTCAACGTCGGCCCGCTGTTTGTGGTTGGTACGGATGGTTCTCCTCCGCGACGGGTCCTCCGAGCAGTTCACCGACACGGCTCAAGTATCAACGTGGGCCTGGCATCCTGTCGGCGACCGCATCACGCTCATGGCCGCGCCCGTTCAACAACTAGATTTCGCGATGTACACCGTTCCGCTCGATGGAGGTCAGCCGACTGTCACGACTCTGCCAGAGTCGATGCGAAACGAGAGCGGCGCCGAGAATCGGTGAGTTCACGTGGGCACCGGAAGGCGACGCCGTTTACGTCGAGCGCAGAGTCAACTACATCTGGAACATCTGGAAGCTCGACGTCGATCCGCACACGCTGACTGCAGGCGCGCTCGTTCGACTCAGCGCAGGCACGGGACAGGACACGCGCGTGACGGTTGCCCGCGACGGGAAAAAGATCGCATTCACGATCAAGGCTGAGTCGATTCGTCTTTGGGCGTATCAGCTCGATCCTGTCAGCGGCGGTGTCAGCGGTCCCGGCGAGCCGGTGACCAACGCCACGGCAGCAGTGCCAGGCACGGCTGCTCTCGCGCCTGATGGCCACCATATCGCCTATGCAATCTCAGGTGTAGGAACTGGAAAGTCGGAACTGTGGACGGCGGACTTGGGGACGAGGGAGAGACGCCTGCTGGCGCGCGACGATCATGAACGCTCCGCTCCGGTATGGTCCTCCGACGGCAGCCGCCTGGTCTATTCGTGGTCTCGCCTGAGCAGTGGAGGTCCAGAATTTTCGGTGGCAATGCGTGAGACGTCCGGCGCTGACGAGACACTGTTAGCGACCCCGACGGGTCGTTTCGTGCAGTCACACGATTGGTCGCCGGATGGCAAGTCGATTCTGGTCTCGTGGTGGCCACTGCGCGCGCACACCGTCCTGGCGCGCTGGCCGATTGCTGCCGCGCCGCAAGCCGACGCTGCGGCTTCAATTGTGGCCGAGGACCCTGAGGGCGATCTCTGGCAGGCGCGCTACTCGCCAAATGGCCGATGGATCGCTTTCCTGACGAACCCTCCAGGCAGGACGATCATCTGTGTCATCCCCAACGTCGCGCATCAGGTTCCGGTCACCGCGTGGACGCGCCTGACCGACCCGCAAGGGTGGGCCGACAAGCCGCGTTGGTCCGCAAATGGGAAGTTGCTGTACGTGTGGCGCAGGAACGGCTCGTTGTTCCACGTGTGGGCGCTGCCGTTCGATGAGGCGCGCGGGATCGCGACCGGAAGCCCGTTCCAGGTCACGGACTTCGACAGCCCGTCTCACCGCATTTGGGGTGACGACCTTGCCTACGCGGAGCCGTCCGTGTCCCGCAATCGGATGACGCTGCCCATGGTGGACGCCACCGGCAACATCTGGATGCTCGACAACGTGGACCGCTGATGGCGCTGGCGCCCGGCATCAGCTCGGCCCGTATGAAGTGCTCGCGCTCATCGGCGCGGGCGGCATGGGCGAGGTCTATCGCGCGCGCGATCCGCGACTGGGCCGCGAAGTCGCAATCAAGGTCCTCCCGCATGACCGCGTGGCAGACGAGTCCCGCCGCCAACGGTTTGTCCAGGAAGCCAAAGCCGCCTCGGCCCTGAACCACCCGCACATCGTCACGATCCACGAGATCGAGTCGGCCGACGGCATCGACTTCCTCGTCATGGAGTACGTGCGCGGGAAGAGTCTCGATGCGCTGATCCCTCGACAGGGCATGCGGCTCGGCGAAGTGCTGCGCATCGCCATTCCGGTGGCCGACGCGCTGGCCGCCGCACACGCGCAGCGGCATCGTCCATCGCGACCTGAAGCCGGCCAACGTGATGGTGGGCACCGACGGCGCCGTGAAGGTCCTCGACTTCGGGCTGGCAAAGCTGACGGCCGACACGGCCGGCGCCGGACGAGGAAACGCAGACGGCGGCGGCCGAGGGGCTCATAGCGCGCCCGGTACGATCGCGGGCACCGCCCCTACATGTCCCCCGAGCAGGCCAGCGGCGAGAGGTCGACTCGCGCAGCGACATCTTCAGCTTCGGGACGATGCTCTACGAGATGGCCACGGGGGCGCGGCCGTTCGGTGGCACGACGATGGCCGATACGCTGGCCGCCGTC
>CAWBBN010000025.1:0-116667 GCA_963787035.1 Vicinamibacteria bacterium | reverse complement strand
GAATTCGCGTTCGAACTTCCGCGCGGCTCCAGCTTCGGAAACACGACGATCGCCGTCTCGCGAAAGGTCGAGGCCGGGCACGAAGCCCAGGTGCTCGGGCGAACCGCCGGCACCTTCGGCGCGCTGACATGCGCCGGTACTCGCTGCTCCGAGACCGAGCTTGAACGTGGGGCGACGACCGGTTCCATCCGCAGCCTCGGCGGCTCGAACTCGAGCGCGCCTCGCGCGTCGCCGGCGATGTGACGACGGAAGGGCGTCTGCGTGTCGAGGGCACCGCCCACGTCGACGGCGCGGCGACGCCAGCCTCGACGCTGCTTCGCCCGACGCAGGCTCTCTCCTGGATACCTGAGCCACCTTCACCGTCCTCGGGAAATGTCCATGTCGAGGGTGGGCAGACGCGAAATCTGCCGCCCGGCGCGTATGGATCGGTCCATGTCGAAGGCACGCTCGAACTAACGCCGGGGATCTACTCGTTTCGAAGTCTCGAAATCAGGCGACGAGGAACGCTGGGATCCTTCACAGTGGCCAGGCGGTCGTGGCCTACGTCGGCCACGAGCTCGAACAGAACGGAACCATCGACGACGCGGGAGATCCGAGTCATCTCCTCTTCGCGTTCTCGGGAGACGACAAGGTACGCTTCCGCGGTCCGCTGCGCGCGACCGTGGTCGCGCCTCGCGCCGGGGTTGAGCTCGAAGAACTGCGCGCCACAGCGGAGCACCAGGGAGCGGTGATCGCACGCGCCGCCTCACTGGGCGAGCGAACGACGCTCCGGCATGTCCTCTTTGCCCACTGGGGGCTGCTCCTTCAGCCTCGGCCGGTGCTCGAGTGCGTCAGCGCGTTTACCACCACCGCCTTCAACGCGCTCTTCGGCTACGACAACCAGCTCGACATCCCGCTCAGCGTGCCTCACGGCCCGCACAACCAGGTTGAGCCTAGCGGCGATGGCGTGCCCCGGAGCTGTTCACTCCGGGCCGTCGGATCGGTGTGTTCACGACGACGTTGCCGGTCGCCGGTACGGGCTATCGGCTTGGGCCCACGCTGGCACCGGCGACGCGCGCGTCGCTGCCGCGATGCACCGGCGCCGAATACCAGAACCTCCCCGGCCGTGTGCCTCCGGGCATCGTCGATCCGGATCGTCCGGGCACGTGGGACCCCTCGCACTGCAGCGGCTGATCACCGGGATGCCCTGACCGAACTCGCAGCGGCGAAACACATGGGAACGACAACGAAGAACGTGGGAGCAGGTGTGATGCCGAATCAAGCGCCAGCTGGCCGTTTGCGAGTCGCCTCATCCGATGGGCCCGAGTAATCTTCTGCCTCGGTTGCCTTCTGTCGATCGACGCGATTGCGCAGGCACAGACCGTTCCCTTCCGGTTCATCATCGACAGCCAGAATCTCTCGGGATCCGATGCGATCTGCGGACCACGGCAGCTGTCCGTGAACGTCTTCGTGAACGGCGTCGGCGAGTTGCGAAATCTGCCGGGATGTACCAACCCGTCCGCCTGTGGCTCTCCGAATACGAACGAGGTCTACGAGGTGATGATCCCGGTCAGCCAGACGACGGTCCCGATCGTGATCGATATTTTCGAGCGTGACGACCCGCTGTGCGGCGGCGGCGACGACCATATTCTCACCGCCACTCTCGTCGCCGACCTCAACACCGGCCTGGTCAACGGCGGCCTCCAGACATTCAAGTCGAACGGCAGCCCGGATCAGAGCACCTTCGTGACGGCCGTGACAGGGGTCGAGGCTCTCGGCTTTGGTGTCGGCTTCAGCATCGAAACGACACCGGTCCGAATCTGCAGCACCTGGCCATCCGCGTTCGTCGACTCAGGGTTTGGCGAGTCCGGCCTTTCGGGTCTCGGTCCGCAGCACGCACCGGCGAGCTTCGCGAGTGTCGTGCTCAAGGACGGGGCCACCGTCCTCACAGCGCCTGGTCAGGCGCTGGATGCGGAAGGTTGTCTCGACGTTCACGCCTTCGCGAAACCCGGGCCGGGCGGCTGGACGATCGATCAGACAAGTCTGCTGCGGCGCGGCGGCGCGACCGTGGACGTTCGCCGGGTGGCGCCGGCCTTCCGATCACAGCCGCCGAGCAACAACTTCGACATCAATCAGAAGCTGGCCAATTCCTCGCAGCTCACCGTCTCGGCGGTCGTGCACCCGGTCCGTCGATCACGATCACCGCACGGCCGAATGTCTCCGGGCTCGACCGGAAGACGTCGCCCGCGCCGCCGCCGTCGTCGGTCGGGTCCTCCGCGCCGGTCTGCCGCTGGCCGCCGGATCCGCAGTGAACGTATTCGCTGGCGACGGCTGCAATAGTGCCGAGCCTTGCCACCGACTCATGCGCGTCCGGCAACACGCTCTTCGTCGGACCGGCGACCGCAGGCCTGCCGCCACAATCGCAGTCCAAGTTCATCGTCGCGCACGAGTTCGGCCACGTGCTGCAGTTCGTGGCTGCAGGGAATGCCGGCGGCGAGGGCTATCCGATCATCAACGGGCTGCCCGATGCGTGCGAATGCCGGCATGTCACCGTGGCGAACCAGTTGCACTGTCTCCAGTCGCTGAACGGCCGGGAGATGTTCGCAAGGAGGGGTTCGCGCAATTCATCGCCGCCCGCACCTTCAACGACGTAACCGATCCCAATCCGATATTTGTCTACTACAAGGAATTTCTCGTGCCTGTCTGCCCTCCCGGTGCGACCTGCAAGCCGTTCAATGGCGCGTTCAGCCAGTTTCCGCCGATACCCGTGAGCGCGTCGAAACCGGCGCTGTGGCGCAATCGCAATTGCGACGGACTCCAAGCCTTGCCACCGAGTTCGACTGGCTGAACTTCTACTGGAATGTCACGCTGCCCGGACCGAACCTTGTTACCGTCGATCAGCTGTTCGCCGTCGACCGCGCGCAGGGGACAACGATCGCCGGGAACGACGAGTTTCTCGCGCTCGGGGCCACGGTGATGCCGATGGCAGAGGCACTGGCGTTCAAGGCAGCCGGGGACAAGTTCGGCGTGAGCAGCGACACGTCGCAGCGGTGAATTCATGCGACGTCTCCTTCTCGCGAGCGGCCTCGCCCTCGCGGCTGCGCTCCAGGTGATTGCGGCGAGCGAAGACGCGCTTCCCACGCTACTGAGCCCGTGGGTCGCAATCCGGGCCGGCACGTTCCTGATGGGAACGAAGGAAGGTGCATGGGGCCGGGGCCGCTACAACGAGGGTCAGGTCGCGGTCACGCTGACGCACGACTTCGAGCTCGGACGCTACGAGGTCACACATGACCAGTGGACACGCTACGGGTTTCCCAACCCCAGTAGCCGCGATCCGCGGGGCGCCCGACACTGGCGATGCCCTGGGAGATCGCAATCCCGTCGGCACCGTCACGTGGTTCGAGGCGCTCGCGTTTGCCAACGCCCGTTCGGAGCATGCGGTGCCGCCGCGGCCGGCGTGCTTCGAGCTCTCGGGTTGCACGGGCGAGATGGGCCGCGGCCTGACGTGTGCGTCGGTGACGGTGAAGGCGTCGTCGATTTACGCGTGTGAAGGGTACCGGCTGCCGACGGAAGCGGAATGGGAGTACGCCGCACGCGCGGGAACGCAGGCCGATTTCTACGTCGGAGATTTTGCTGCGGCGTCGGCTCCGCTCGAAGCGCCCGATCCAATCATCGATCGCATCGCCTGGTACGAGTTCAATTCGGCAAGGTGTCTCACCCCGTGGGACTGAAGGAACCGAACGCGTGGGGACTCTACGACATGGCTGGCAACGCGTTCGAATGGGTGTTCGATCGCTATGGCGCATCCGGGTACGGAGCGGGCCCGCTGTGGATCCAACGGGTGTCGTCGACGGGCCGTACCGCGTTGTGAGAGGTGGCGCTGCGTGGAGCCCGCTGCCGTTACCGCTCGGCGGACCGGTTTTACGATCGGCCGTCAAGTCGGATCCCGCTCTTCGGCCTGCGGCTCGCGCGGACGCTGCGTCGTGGTGAGCGGGTGGACAGCCGCTGACGGGCTCGAGGTCCGGTCGGCCACATGATAGCGACCGCCGGTTATCAGCCTTTGTCCGACAGACGCCAGAACGTTTCTCCGCTGAGAACGTGGATGCTGGCCGTGGCCGCTATCCCACATCCGAAATGTGTTCAAGGGCACACCCAGCAGGGCGGCAAAATCTTGTTGCGAGGATCAGCAGGGCAACGAAGTTCGCGCAATTCGGTCATAAAGTGAACACGATGCCATTCACGCAGGGGGGCCCGTAAAGCGGCCTCCGGAATACCAGGCTGGTGATCACCGACATTTTTGATGGGCCCCGCCGCAGAGGGCAGAAAGTGTGCCGCAAGATTGCTCAGCAAAATGCGTCCGTAACGAAATTGGCGAAGTTCTGGCGCGAACTCGCGAGACTGATCACTTTGTGCGATGAACATTCGCCATCGGTTCTTTCTCAGAGCGAGAAATCGGCGAATTCTTTAGGAATTGGCGCGCCCGGCAGGTCTCGAACCTGCGACCCCCGGCTTAGAAGGCCGGTGCTCTATCCAACTGAGCTACGGGCGCGTGCTCCCAGTGTAGCAAGAGCGGTGGTCAAGGGCCGTGCTCGAACACGGCGGACCAGGCACGCTGGATCCGTCAGTACTTCCAGGTCATGTCCCCGTCAGGCGGCGCGGTCTTGTCCACGCGCTCGGCGAACTGCGTGACCATGCGTTGAATGAACGCGGAGCGGCGCTCCGCCAGCGGCAGCGCGCTGCCTCCGGTGAAGCAATGCGGCTCCATGTAGCCGTACTCGAAGTCCGCGACCTTGTACGGGTTCTTCGGGCCGTCATGAAAGTCCTGGAACAGGTGCACGGCGTTGTTGAGATACCACGTGTCCATGTCGCCGGCTGTCAGGTGAAGCTTCCCGACGAGCTTCGGGCCGAGGCTGGCCCAGTCGCGCTGCATGATGAAGTTCAGGTCGTAGTGCTCCTGCCAGTACTTCGCCACGGTCTTGTCGATGACGCCAGTCGCGACGTCCCAGATCGGCTTCGGGTAACCGTCCGCGCCCACCGGGCTGAATACCGCCTGCCAGATCGCGAATTGCTCCGCCGAGCGGCCCTTCGTGCCGATCACTTCTTCGCGCCGAACCGCCGGCTCCATCGTGGCGTTGACCGTTCCTTTGGTGTCGCGCATCTCGGCGCGCGGCACGCGCCCAAACGGTCCCTCTTGCCAGAACGCGTTCTCGTCGTCGTAGATGTTCACGGCCTGGTAGGCGTGAAAATCAATCGGGTCCGGGCACATGCAGTAGGTCCAGTTGTATTCGTCCGGATAGAACACCTGCTGTGCCAGCACTTCCCAGCCGCCCGTGGATCCGCCGTACTGGCCGCGGGCCCATCCGTGTCCGATGCCCCGGAACCGGCGCTCGATCTCAGGAATCAGCTCTTTGACGATGGCGTCGCCATACGGACCGACGTTGGCAGAGTTCACGGCGTAGCTGTCGTCGTAGTACGGAGTCGGATGGTCGATGGCGGCCAGCAGCACGTGCGGCAGCCGGCCCGACGTCCAGTCCTGGTACAAGCGAAGCTGCGACTGCTGCCTGGCACGCGCAGGACCCGTCGCGTCGGCGGCGGGCGGCTCGCCGCGGAAGATGTCGAAGCTCCCTCGGAAATGGCCCTCCTCGACGAGCAGGGGATAGTGCGCCGCTGGATGCTCGTCGAATCCTTCCGGCAGGGCCACGAAGGCGGCGATGAACATCGGCCGGCCCCAGAAGTCGCTGAGCAGCTTGCTCTGCACGCGCACGTACTTCACGTACTTCGAATCGCCAGGCGGCGGGATCGGCGGGATCTTTTCCGTCAATGACACGCGAATCGTTCCGCCGGCCGCAGGGTCGACGTGAATCTTCACGGGCTTGCTGTAGGGATTTCCGGGCTTGCGGTTCCACTGCTGCCCTTCGCCCTGATCCGGCGGAAGCTTGACCACGTGTCCGTCGGCCCGCGAGAACGTGTCGTAGACGTTCAGGACGGCCTGCACGTAGTAATCGCCGGCGGGCAACTGGTCGAGCGACGCGGACCGGATATCCGAGCGCCGAGCCATCGATCGTGACTGCGACGCCGGGCTTCAGCGCGCGCGACATCCAGGCCGAACAACTGCTGGCTCTTCGCCTCCTGCTCTTCGATCTGGAACCTCGGCTCACGCTTCTCGTCGGTTGACAGCGCCAGCAGCACGCGTCCGTCCAGCGCGTCGGCCGAGTCGGTCGGCGGGAACGCTGATCTCGAATCGAAGTCGTGACGCGTGCGGCTGGGCAGACACGGTCGACGCCATCAGCAGCAGGACAGCGGCAGTCTTTGCACGGGGCCTCCCTGGACGCAACAGCATCTTCCAAGGCCGGCCGTCGATCAAATCGCCCCTCAGGCAGGTCGCGCGAGCCGCGTCGCGGCGTAGAACGTTTCGAGCGGGCCGACGGCCTCCGCGACCTCGTGCTCGAGCGCCGTGACCGCCTCGTCCACAGCCGCTCGATCGCCTCCGGCACTCAGGTGTTCGACCCGCCTTGCCGCCTCCAAGGCCTGCTTTGCCGCCAGAACGCCAAGCGACCCGCTCAGCCGGTGAGCCGCCACGTGCAACCGCCGCGTAGTCTCCCTCGTTTGCGGCGTGCGCGGATCTCCGTCAGCAGCACCGGGTACTGTTCGAGGAACAGGGTCACGATCTTCTCCAGCGCCGCGCGTTCGCCGCCCACTGCGTCGAGGCAGTCCTCCAGCTCGCGCGGCACTCCGGCGCTTCGCGTCGATTCGGTTCGCGGCAGCACGTCGGAGATCGCCTGGAACAGATCGGTCACGCGCAAGGGCTTACTGACGTAGCCGTCCATTCCGGCCATCCGGCAGCGCACCCGATCGCCCTCGAGCACATGGGCGGTGAGGGCGACGATTGGCGTGTGACCGCCCTTCGGCTGTTCGATCTCGCGGATCGCTCGCGTCGCGGCGAGCCCGTCCATCTCCGGCATCTGCACGTCCATCAGCACGACGTCGAAGCGCTCCCGTTCCCACAGCGCCACCGCCTCGCGGCCGTCCTTGGCGACCAGGACGTCGCAGCCGCGCCGCCTCAGCATGGCCGTCGCCAGCTCCTGATTCACTTCGTTGTCCTCGGCCAGCAGCACCACCAGGCCCTTGGGCAGCGTGACCGCGGGCTCGTGCCGGCCCGAGAGTGGCGACGGCGCAACCGGCGTCTTGCCCAGCGTGACGACGATCGCGTCCAGCAGCTCCGACTGCTTGATCGGCTTCTGCAGATAGGCCGCGACGCCCAGCTCGCGGCACTGCGCCATGTCGCCGGGACGATCGGCCGACGACAGCATCATGATCGTGGCGCCGCCAAGGTTCGGATCTTCGCGGATCCGCCTGGCGACCGCGAACCCGTCCATGCCCGGCATCATCGCGTCGAGCAGCACGAGCGGGAAGCCCTTTCGGAGAACCCGCGAGCGCGGCCAGGGCAGTGACGCCGTCGGAGACGGCCGACGGCTTCATGCGCCAGCGCGACAGCATCTCGTGAAGAATCGTGAGATTGGTCGTGTTGTCGTCGACGACGAGGACGGGCAGGCCCTCGAGGCTGACGTGATAGTTCACCGGCGCGGCCAGGGCCCGCTCGGGGACCTTCAGGTTCACCGTGAAGGAGAACGTGGCGCCTTGTCCAGGCGCGCTGTTCACCGACAGATGCCCTCCCATCAACTCGACCAGCTGCGACGAGATGCTCAGGCCGAGGCCGGTCCCGCCGAACCGGCGTGCCGTCGACGTGTCGGCCTGGCTGAAGGCCTTGAAGATCAGCGCCTGCTTGTCGGCGGGATCCCGGGGCCGGTGTCCGAGACCGCGACGTGCAGCACGAACCGCTGGCCCGCGGCCTTGCCGTGGGCGCGGACGACGATTTCGCCGGCCTCCGTGAACTTGATGGCGTTACCCACCAGGTTCATCAGGACCTGGCCGAGACGCAGCCGATCGCCGACGAGCATCTGCGGCGTCTCGGGGTCGACGTGGACGGCCAGCTCGAGATTCTTGCGGTGCGCGCGGGGCCCGAGCGCGTGAATGGTCTCGCCCAGGGCTTCGCGAATGTCGAACGGCGCCTCTTCCAGCTCGAGACGGCCCGCCTCGACCTTCGAGTAGTCGAGGATGTCGTTGATGACGCGCAGCAGCGCTTCGGCCGATCCCTTCGCCTTCCCGAGGTAGTTGCGTTGATCGGGTTGCAGCTCGGTGTCGAGGACGAGCTCCACCATGCCGAGCACGCCGTTCATCGGCGTGCGGATCTCGTGGCTCATGTTGGCCAGGAACTCGCTCTTCGCGCGGTTGGCGGTTTCGGCCATCTCCTTGGCGTCGCGCAGCTTCTCGGTCTGCTTCCGCACGCGGTTGCGCAGCACCGCGACCCAGGCGAGCGAGCCGAGCACCACCCCCACGAGGATCCCAACGGCCGCCAGCAACTCCGTCACCGTCCACCAGGGCGCGGCCAGCACCAGCGACACGTCGGCCGGCGACTGCAACAGGATCTTGAAGCCGCGCGGCGCGGGCTCACTCGAGGCGCCGTCGGTCCTCACCAGGCACACGCCGACAACGTCGACGATGCTGCCTTGCCTGAACGAGGCCGTCTGACCCCAATCGTCGCTCGCCCTCGCTCTGCCAGCCGGCATTGAAGATATGCGCGCCGTCCTGCAGCACGAGCAGGTGCTCGGCGCCGGTGTCGATGCGGTCGAGGAGGCGGCCGCGAATGCGCACCAGCTCCGCCTCGTGGCTGCCGGTCAGCGCCTGCTCCGCGGTGATGCTCGCCCAGGCCGGGCCGTGACTTCCGGCCCACCCGGCGGACCAGGGAGTCCCGCATCACGGCGCTGTAATCGCCCAGCGACGGGAACCCCGAGACTTCGACCTCGTCGCCTGGGCTGACCGGCTCGTGGGCCAGCGTTTCGAACACCTGGATGCTGCCGCCGGACGCGTCGCGAACGAACATCAGGTCTGCCGCCGTGCAGCGTCACCACGCCCCGGATGCGGGCGCGGCTCGGTGAGGTCGAATTGGGATCGAACTGGAGCAGGCTCTCGATCGACTGCAGCGGCGCCGAAAACGGATCGCCTGACGCTGCCTGCTCCACGACGACCTGCGCCAAGGCGGGCGCATAGAGTCGGAAGCCGATCAGCTGCCGCTTCTGATTGAAGGTGCTGCCGCACACGCCGTCCACCCTGACGGCCGCGTCAATCAGATGCGTGGGCAGGCGTTCGTCGAGGTACTGCGGCACCATGACCGACAGCCGCGCGCCGTTGGCGACCAGCTCCAGCAGGAGCTGGTGTTCGGGCGTGCGCGTCATCGCGCGCACGACGCCACGGATCGACACCCACTGGCTGTCCTCCGCGCCGGTCATCAGGCGTTCGTAAGACGCCGGCCGTGCGGACGGCAGCGCAGACCGGCCGAGGACGCGGAACGTCGGGCGGAGAATCTCCGGCGCGAAATTGCCAGGACCCGTGCGGCCGGTCACCTCCAGCCGGTCACCCGGCGTGAACCGTTCCCTGCGCGCCCTGCAGGGCCACGAAGATGCCGGTCGCGCCGTCCTGCAGGAACAGCATGGACCACGCGGGATCGACGTAGGTCGCGATGCCGGCGACACGCACGGGGTAGTAGCGGCCGGCCTCGGCGCGCGACATCCTGCGGATCTCGTCCAGGCGAGTCATCACCGGCAGGCTGTCCGTGGCGCGTGTCATGGACGCGCGCAGCGCCTCGGGAGCCCGAGGTCCGAGAAGTCGCTCACCATGACGCGCAGATCCGCGACCTTGGCTTCGGCCACCGGGGCCTGCATGCAGACGCCGTCGACGCGGATCGGACGTGCCGACCAGGCCCGTCATGTCGAGCAGGGGATAGTTCAGCACGCGCACTTCGACGGAGTGCTGCGCGCTGACGACGTGAAGCCGCAGGTAGCCGTTCCAGATCGACAGCTCCTTCACGTCGCCAGTCGTCTGCAACCGGCCGCCGTTGCACGTCGAGCCGCTCAGCGCCGTCAACGGCACGTCGAGCGCGGGAAGCCGGGCGACGCCGTGCCGCGCCGCTCGATCGTGGGACGAAGCACCAGCGGCACCGCCGCGATGTCGGGGGCGCCCGTCCATCCAGCCACGTCGACGAGCTTCGCCTGGCGCATACGGCTGATGGTCGGCGCTGATGTCGACGGCGACGGCGGCGTCCTGATCCTGGATGAACAGCCGGCCCCACTCATGGTCGGCGTAGGTGACCACGCCGCGCACGCGCACGGGCCAGCCCTGGCCCGCCAGCTCCACCGGCAGCGCGCGGACGTCGGGGATTGTCGTGAGGAGCCGGGTCGAGGCGCCGGCCGGCGCCTTCGAGCATCCGGCGGCGCAGGCCAGCAGGAACAGCAGGGCGACGCGCGTCCACCCGACATGCGCCGTGAAGCGGCGTGAATTGGTGTGCACTCTCCGCCCTCGAGGCGTCACCGGGCGATCGGTCATCGATCGCGGCGCTGACGTCCTTCCGTTGTGTTTCGGCCGATCAGCGGCAGCTCGACAGGAGAGACCTCGGGCAGAACGCCCGATCAGTGGTGGCGCGCTGGGCCGCCCGCGCCCGCGTCTACGAGCGCCATCGTCGCCCAGTTGGTGGCAGCGATGGAGATGAACTGACTCCGCCCATACGGGAAGCCAGCGTCGAAATACGGCTGAAGCGGAATCGCGCGCGACTGCACGAACCAGGAGCCATCCTGGCACTGCGTCTTCAGGAGAAACGCCACGCCACGGCGAACGGCTTGATCGTGGGCGGCCACCGCGCGGGTTTCGAGCAGCGAGACGAGCGCCTGTCCCGTGGCGTACGCGTCGCTCGGCAGCGTCGGCAGCTGGGCCCAGCCGCCGTCGGCACGCTGATCGCGCAGCACGTCGGCGCCGGCGGACTTCACCGCGGCGCGGATCCGCGTGCGTCCACGACAACCCGAGCAGCCGATACGCCCGGTCAACGGCAGACTGCGGTCGCGCCTGTCGCAGCCATTTCGCGCCCCTGGCAATGCTCGCGTTGATTTCCGCCGCGAGGTTGGGGGGCGCGTACGACTGAAGTGCCCGGATCGACGTCGCGGTGATCGCGATGTCGCTCGACTCGAGCGGAGGCCTGTAGGCGAAGATCGGCCAGTGGCCATCGGGACGCTGCTGCCGCCAGATGAACCGCGCCATGGCGTCGGTCGCGATGTTTGCGCCGTGTCCTTCGGCGGCCAGGCCGGTGAGAATCTCGCTCATGGTGTCGTGATCGCCGGGCACGCCCAGCCCCTGGAGATTCCGCTCCCGCCAGTCCTCGACGTAGCTCGCGATGCCGGCAAGCTGCCGTGCGGCGACCGTTTCGTCGACGGCGAAGCCCTCTCGGCGGGCGCGCGCGACGGTCATCGCCGTCAGCGAGTTGCTGTGGCACGACACGCAGCCCGCGGTCCGCAGGAATTGCACGTCACCCTTCTGCAGCAGCGGAAGGCTCCGCCGCACGGCCTCGGCGGGGGACTGGGCCGGAGCCGACGCGACCGCCGGCTGTGGCGCCTGCCCCTCGTCAGCGCCAGCCGCGGCGAGCAGGTCGGTCATGGTCGTGGTGCCGTTCCTGCGCGCGAGCATCAGTGCCGTCTCGCCGTTCGGCCCCCGGACGTTGACGTCGGCGCCTCGCGCCAGCAACGCGCGGACGCCGTCGACCGGCAAGGCATCCGATGCCGCCGCCAGAAGGAGGATTGGATACCCGGCTCTGGTGCGGGCGTTGACGTCCGCGCCGGCCGCCACTAGTGCCGCCGTCGCCAGCGCGGGACCCCGCGGAGGAGCGGCCGACAACATGAGCGCCGTTTCGGTCTGTGCCGTCCGAAAGGGCGCCAGGGCGGCCATGCATCCGTCGCATCCCGTCCGAAAGGAGAACGCGAGCGCCTGCGGCCCGATCGACTTGCCATCAGCGCCGCGCTCGATCAGGAGCCGAAGCATCGCCTCGTCTGCCTCCTTGGCCGCGTCGCTCACAGGCGTGACCGCCTCGTTCTGTCCCGGTCCCTTCATCGAGGGATTGGCCCCGTGATCCAGCAGGTAAGCCAGTACGTCGCGATTGCCCTGAATGCCTGCCGCGATCAGCAGCGGCCGAGCGCTGCGCGTCGGAGGCCGCATTCACGTCGGCACCGTGCTCGACGAGCAGCCGTGTCTTCGCGAGGTCATCCACCGCCCACATCAGCGGCGTCGCGCCGGCATCGTCGGCGACATTGGGATCGGCGCCGGCATCGAGCAACGTGCTGATCACGGCAGCATCGCCGTAGAGCGCCGCGGCCATCAGGGGCGTGGCGCCGCCGGGTCCGCGCAGGTGTGACAAGGCTGGATGGTGCAGCACCCTGTCCAGGAAACGTTGCCTGCGGCCAGCGCGCAGGTCCTCGAGGGCGTGCACGCCGTCGGCGTCGAGCGGCACGAGCGGCGATTCACCCGATGCGGCGTCGGGCCACTCGGCGCCTTCGTCGATCCACCGCCGGATGAGGTCGATCTCGGCAGCGTCCATGTCGCCTTCGACGGGCATCTGCCGGCCGAACTGCGTGCCAACGAGGCGGAGGTACAGGCGGCTCGACTGGGCGCTGCCTGGTGTGATCACGACCGTGGTACTCGCCGCGCATCGCGTCGCGTCGCCGATCCAGGCGGAACCCGTTCTGCTGCTTCGACGAGCCGTGGCAGTTATAACAGCGCTCGCGGAGGATGGGTTGAACGTCGCGTTGAAAATCCACGCGCTCTGGTCCGCGAGTCCAGGCGGGACCCGGGACCAGACCGGTGACCGCTGCGACGGCGAGCACGACACCGAATGGCGCGCGCGGCATTCGCGCCAAGGATACGACAGAGCCGGCCCGATGACGACGACGAAGTCGATTGTGTCGGTCTCCGACCACCGGGTTAGACGCCGGTGCTCCATCCAACTGAGCTACGGGCGCGTACTCCCGCTGTAACGCGGCCGCCCCGTAGGCGCGTTCCGCGCAATCCGGTGTAACGTGTCGTCCATGTCCTCGCTGACACTCACGGTCGCCGCAGTGCTGCTCCAGGCGCTCGCTCGCCTCCGCGCAGCCAGCTGCGGTCCCCCGCGCGAAGCCAGCCATGGCGTGCGACGCGGTGGCGTCGCTCGCGCTGCCCGACGGCAAGGTCACCTCCGCGACCGAGGTCGGATCGGATCCGACGCGAGGCATCCACGCGCCGCACTGCAAGGTCGGCGGCGTCATCGGCACCGAAATCCACTTCGAAGTGCTGCTCCCCGACGCGTGGAACTTCTCCTTCCTCATGGGCGGGGGAGGAGGGTTCGTCGAAGGCGTCGCCAACGATCAGGCGTCGAGCGTCGATGACGGCTACGCGTCGGCGGGCACCGACACCGGACATCAGTCGAGCGGCCTGCAGGCGAGCTGGGCGCTGAACAACCACGAGCGGCAGATCAACTACGGCCATCTCGGGATTCATCGCACCGCCGTCACGGCGCGCGCGATCATCACGGCGTACTACGGCACGGCGCCAAGGCACGCGTACTTTGCCGGGATGCTCCAACGGCGGACGCCAGGCGCTGATGGAGGCTCAGCGCTACCCGGACGACTTCGACGGCATCGTCGCCGGCGCGCCGGCGTACGACTTCACGAACATCGCCGCGGCGTTCCTGAAGAACATCCGCGCCGCGTTTCCCACGCCCGACACGCAACTCGTGCGGCCGACGACGCTGGCGCTGGTGGCGCAGGCCGGGCTCGACGCCTGCGACGCGGCCGACGGCGTCACGGATGGGCTCATCGCCGACCCGGCGAGTTGTCGCGTGCCGCTCGATCGGATCAAGACGTGCGGCGCCGACGTCGCCGCCGACTGCATCACGCCGGCCGAGCGCGACGCGATCGCCAGGATCTACGCGCCAGTGGGCGCGCCCTCTGGCGAGATCTATCCCGGCCAGCCCCCGGGCGCAGAAGCCGACAAGGGCAGCTGGAACGTGTGGATCACCGGCGGCGCGCCTGGCTTCAAGAACGCCACCGGCGTGCCGAGCCTGCAGTTCGGGTTCTCCACCGAGTACTTCAAGTACTTCGTCTACAACGACGCCACCTGGGACTACACGAAATACGACATGAGCCGCGCGATGACCGATTCGGTCGAGGCCGGGAAGATCCTGAACGCCGACAGCGTCGACCTGAGCGCGTTCAAGACGCACGGCGGCAAGCTGATCATCTGGCACGGCTGGGCCGATCCCGCGCTCAACGCGGAGAGCACGATCAAGTACTACCGCCGGCTGCTCGATCGCGATCCGCACGCGGCCGACTACGCGCGGCTGTTCCTGATGCCGGGCGTCCTGCACTGCGGCGGCGGGCCCTGGCCCCGATCGCGCCGACTGGATCGGCGCGCTGACGGACTGGACGGAGCGCGACAAGCCGCCGACACGCGTGATCGCGCGGAAGCTCGGCGCCGATCAGACGCCGGTCCGCACGCGCCCGCTGTGCGCGTACCCCGAACGCGCGGTCTTCACCGGCACTGGCAATCCAGACGACGAGCGCAGCTTCGAGTGCCGCGCGACGCCGTAGGGCGCGACTTCAAAATGCCGTAGGCGCGACTTCAGTCGCGCCGACCGCCGAACTGAAGTTCGGCCCTACGATCGGATCCAGCGGCCGAACTGAAGTGCGGCCCTGCGATCCGTGGCTCCTGAAAGGTTCCGATGAAGCGACGCGCGTGTCTGATCGGGTTGAGCGTGCTGCTGGGTGCCGATCTCCTGGCGCAGCCCGTCTTTCGAGGTTCAGAGATTTTCCCGCCGGAGGAGTTCGCGGCTCGTCGCACGCGGGTCGCCTCCGCGCTCGGTGACGGCGTCGCCATCGTGCTCGGCACGACCGAGCCTGCCGGCGAGATGCCCTTTCGCCAGAACAGCCAGTTCTTCTATCTCACCGGCGTGGCCGAGGCGCGGGCGAGCGTCATCATCGACGGCCGGACGAAGAAGACCACCGTCTTTCTGCAGCCGCGGACCGCGAAGCAGGACACCAGCCGCGACGGGCCGGGCCTGGGCCAGCCCCGGAGACGGCCGCGGCGATTGGCGTCGATGCCGTGCTGCCGCGCGCCGACTTCACGGCGGCGATCACGGCAATTGCGAAAGACCATCGCACGATCTACACGCCGTTTGCGGCCGAAGTGCTCGGCAGTCAGTCGCAGGGCGACCCGACGCACCTGTGGACGACGAACGCGCAGGATCCGTGGGACGGCCGCGACTCGCGCGAGGCGACGTTCATCGCACGGCTCAAGCAGGCCGCGCCGCAGTCGGAGATCGTGAATCTCGATCCGATCCTCAACGGATTGCGTGTCGTGAAGAGCCCGCGCGAGATCGCGGTGATTCGTGAAGCGACCGAGATCGCGGGCCTCGGGATCATGGAGGCGATGCGCGACGCCAGGCCCGGGATGCGTGAGTACGAGCTGCAGGCGGATGCGGAGTTCGTGTTCAAGAAGCACGGCGCGCTTGGCGCGTCCTACTTCGCCCTGATCGCGACCGGCGCCAACACGTACTACACGCACTACAACCGCAATACCGCGACGCTGGCGGACGGCGATCTGGTGCAGTTCGACTACGCGCCGGACTTCAAGTACTACCAGTCGGACGTGACGCGCGTCTTTCCGGCCAACGGAGTGTTCACCCCCAGGCAGCGCGAGGCCTACGAGATCTACCTGCGTCTCTATCGGGCCGTCATGTCATCGATTCAGGTCCACAAGACGACGGCGGACGTCATCAAGGCCGCGGTGGTCAAGATGGATGCGATTCTCGCGTCGTACCAGTTCACCGACCCGAAGATTCAGGGTGCCGCGCGCGCGTTCGTCGAGAACTACCGGCGTCAGTCGACGGACGGCCGATACCTTGGACACTCGGTGGGTCTCGAGGTCCACGACCCCGACAATCACGCCGGAACGGTGCTCGAGCCGGGCCACATCTTCACCATCGAGCCCGAGATGCGCATCGAAGAGGACCACACGGGCATCCGGCTCGAGGACATGATCCTCATCACCGAGACCGGCTACGAGAACCTCTCGGCGTCCGTGCCGATCGAGGTGAAGGACATCGAGGCGCTGATGGCCGAGAACGGCCTCAGCGACGCGATGCTCAAGCGCAAGTAGCGCCGCCGCGCGTCGGCAGCCCTGAAGGGCTGCCCCACGTGCGAGGCGCCTGCCAGGTGCGTGACGTGGGGCAGGGCTTCAGCCCTGCATGCGCCGAATGCGGCCGCCGTCAGGCTGGTCCGCGGCTGTGGCGCAGGCGGACCGCCAGCACGAGAAAGACGGCGGTGAGTGCCAGGCCCAACCAGAGCCCGGAGCTGACCAGCACCTGCGTCGGCGACGATCGCCGTGATCCCGACCATGGTCATCGAGACGCCCGTGTGGTCCATTCCCTGATCCGGCACGGGATCTGCCGGCCCGCCCATCAGGCGAGCGCCGAGCCAGTTGCCGAAGTACGTCGTGCCGAACGCGATCTTCTCGATCAGCCCCACCGCGAGCAGCGGCAGGGCGGCCCACAACACCGGAGTGCGGCGCGCCCAGGCGGAGCAGAACAGCAGCCAGCCCCAGATCGGCGCGTACCACAGGCCGTGGCCGAGGACGAGATGATGGAAGAGCGTCCACGTCATCTCCCCGAACGACAGCTGCGACCACACGCTGAGGCCGGTGCCGAGCAGCCGTCCGCTCGCCACCAGGAGCATGCAGACCTGCGTCACGAACGTGACGGCGAATGTCAGCAGCGGAAGGATCGACCAGCGGCACGCAGGCCTTGGCCAGCACCGTCGTCAGGTCCGAGACGGGCAGCGACTTCCAGAAGAGCACGCTGCGATCGCGGCGCTCGCCGTAGAGCGCGTCCAGGCAGTAGAAGATCCCGATCACGAACGTGGTGCCCATCAGCAGCAGCGCGGCAAACGTGTAGGGCTGCTCGACCAGCCCGCGCTGGTGCATGCCGCCTGCCGCGGCCGCCGTCCGGAGCTTCGCCGGCAAATCGCCCAGACCGATCGTGAAGCCGACGAGGATGAGCGCGGCGACGGCCAGCGGCGCCACGTAGAGCGAGCGGTGCTCCCACAGCTCCCGCTGCACCGACCAGTAGAGCAGCCGCCCGGTCGGGATCGTGGCCGCGGCCGAAGGCGCGTCGTGCGTGGCAGTCGTGCTCATCGCGCGGCTCCTTCTCGTGCCGCCGCCTGTGGGACCGCCCACCACGGCCAGGAACAGATCGGCAATCGCCGGTGTTCTCACCTCGCCGAGTGACGTCAGCCGTTCGCGGCCGGCGCCCGCGAACAGCATGACCGTCCTGCCGAGCGAATCGCGCTCGTGCAACGGCTGCAGCGTCCGCGCCTCCGCGATCTTCTCGGGACGCACCAGCACTTCCTGGTAGTCCGCTTCCACCTCCTCCATCGTGTGGTTGAAGACGATGCGGCCGCGATCGATGAAGAGCAGGTCGGTGAGCACGTGCTCCACCTCGTCCACCTGATGGGTCGCGAGCAGCACGGTCCGATCGCGATCCAGGTAGTCGCCGAGCAGCGCGTCGTAGAACTGCTTGCGGAAGAGGAGATCCAGGCCGAGCGTCGGCTCGTCCAGGACCAGCAGGCGCGCGTCGATGGCCATGACCAGCGCGAGGTGAAGCTGCGTCACCATGCCCTTCGAGAGGTCGCGGACTTTGCTGCCGGGCGCGATGCTGGTCTTCGCGAGGAAGCCCTCGGCCTTCGCGCGGTCGAAGCGTGGATGGACGCCGGCCAGATACGCCAGCGCCTCCGAGACCCGGAGCCATCGCGGCAGCACCGCGACGTCGGCGATGAAGCTGACGTCGCGCATCAGCGCGTCGCGCTCCCGCCAGGGATCGCGGCCGAGCACGCGCAGCTCGCCCTCGTAGGACATGAGCCCCAGGATCGCGTTCAGCGCTGTCGTCTTGCCGGCGCCATTCGGGCCGATGAGGCCGACGATCCGGCCTTCCGAGAGGCGCAGGTCAACGCCGTCGAGCGCGACGGTCGAGCCGAACGTCTTGCGGAGCCCGCGGGCTTCTACGCATGCCATGACTCAGGGCTTCTCCTTCTCGTCGTCTGCGGCGGCCGGCGGCTCCGTCGAGCAGGTCGTCCGGCGTCAGACCCAGCCGCTGGATCGTCTGCCGGATGCGCGGCCATTCTTCATTCAGGAATCGTCGGCGCTCGGCGGCCAGGAGCAGGGCGGGCGCGCCGGTGTTCACGTACATGCCGCGCCCGCGCCGGCTCTCGACGAGGCCTTCCTCCACGAGCTGCTGGTAGCCCTTGAGGACCGTGAGCGGGTTCACCCGGTACTCCGCCGCGACGTTGCGCACCGAAGGCAGCGCGTCGCCCTCCTTGAGCACGCCGTCGAGAATCATCGCGACGACGCGGTCGCGGAGCTGGCGGTAGATCGGCTGACTGTCGTTCCACTCACGGTCCATCGGGTTGTTCCGGAGAGACGCTCGCTTCGCAGGGCTAAAGCCCTGCCCCACAGGCAATCCGCACGTTACTGCGTGCCGCCGGCGCCGGCGATGCTGCCCGACACGCGGTGCAGATCCATGCGCGCGTGGATGGGCGTGTCGTTCGGCGCCATGTAGGTCCACTCCTCGACGTGGTGGTCCGCATCGATCATGGTGAACACCGCGTGATGCATGTGCCCGTGCTTGTTGCTGCCGGAGAGATCGACGAAGTCGAACTCCAGCGTCTTGCCGTCGGGCGAGATCTTGCCGGTCATGTGGGGCCGGTTGCCGGCGTCGCAGTAGTGCACCAGGTTGAGCGAGTCGCCGTCGACGTACAGCATCGTGACCGGGTGGTCGTACTTGGCCGCATCCAGCAGCGTCCCGGCCTCCTGGAACTCGTGAGTGATGGTGTTGCCGCGCGAGGTCACGCGCATGGTCACGTGGAGCGGCTTGAGCGGGTCGTCGCCCTTCGGCCGCATCTCGGGCGGCAGATCGGCCTTCACGGGGCCTTCCCATTCGCCGGCGAGGGTCTTCATCGTGTCGAAGGCGACCTGCGCCTGGGATGGCGGCCCGGCAGTCTTCGATGCGTCCATGTGATGCGCATCGGACTGCGCGAGGGCGGCAGCGGGGAGCAGCAGCAGTAATACGGCGGTCGCGGCACGGCGGGGGCTGGCGGTGGTCAACACGCGCATGACGTCTTCTCCTGAAAATTCGAGTTGCTCCGGGCCTGGGGCCGGGTCAGCGGCTCCAGGTAAGTGTTATAGCTAACTACAACACTATTACGCAAGCCGAATCTTCAGGGTTCCCGGTCTTTTTGCAGTAGGCCGCGGCTTCAGCCCCGGCGACGGACGGCGCCCCTGAAGGGGCGCCCTACTGTTCCGCCCTACGGTTCAGCCGCGTCCGTGCCGCGCGTCCAGTACCAGTAGAAGGGCAGTCCAAGCGCGAGCAGCCCGAGTCCCGCCAGCGCCTGTCGCGGCGCCGTGGTGATCGTGTTCACGAGCAGGAGCGCCGTCACCAGGAGGAACAGCGCCGGCGTGACCGGGTAGCCCCACGTTCGGTATGGACGCACGGCATCGGGGGCCCGCCTCCGCAGCACGAACACCGACGCGGTGACCATCGCCACGAAGCCGAGTATCGCGAACATCGCGTAGTCGGTCAGCGCATCGAAGGATCCCGGAGAGCACGAGCACGCATGCCCACACCGCCTGCAGCATCAGCGCGCGCACGGGCACTCGCGTGCGCGGCGACAGCTCCGCCAGCCACTTCAGGAACAACCCGTCCGACGCCATCGCATACGGCACTCTCGCCGCCAGCAGCGTCATCACCTGCAGCGCGCTGAAGATCGACACGACGAGCGCGGCCGACACGATCTTCACGGCCGAGGGTCCGAGAAACGTCGCCGCGACCTCGGTGGCCACCGCCGACGAGATCGGCAGGCTGGCGATCGCGAGCGGCGGCAGCACGAACGCGTACGCAAGGTTCACGAAGCAGTAGAGCGCCATGACGATGCCGATGCCGGCGATGAAGGCGATCGGCAGGTTGCGCTGCGGGTCCTTCACCTCTCCGGCGATGTAGCTCGTCTCGTTCCAGCCGTTGTACGCCCAGAGCGCCGCGAACATCGCCGCGCCGAACCCCGCGATCCCGCCGCGCGCTGCGGCCGGCACTCCCTCGCAGAGCGCCCAGCGCGCCCGATTGCTGGAAGTGCGCCCAGCGTGCCGCCGCCGAGCGTCAGCGCCGCGACGCCCAGCCCTGAAATCAACACGATCTTCGCGACGGCCATCGTGGACGCCACCTGTCCGCCGACCGCGACCGCCGCGCAGTTGATCAGCGTGACGACGATGATGGCGGCCATCGCCACGAGCGTCACGCCGCTGATCGTCAGACTCCCGAAGCTCACGTGGTGCGCCGCCAGCGCTCCGCCCGCGACGACGTTGCTGAAGATGGCGAGGCCTGCCGCCAGCGCCGCGGCGCCGCCCGCGCCGGCGATGAAGAAGCGCATCCAGCCGAAGACGAACGCCCAGAACCGGCCGTACGCCGCGCGCACGAACGCGTATTCGCCGCCGGCCTCCGGCATCATCGCGCCGAGCTCCGCGTAGGTCAGCGAACCGGCGATCGACAGCGCGCCGGCCACCACCCAGGCGAGGAGCACCAGGCCGGGCGACCCGACGTTGCACGTCATCACGCGGGCCTTGAGGAACACGCCCGTGCCGATGACGCCGGCCACCGTGATGGAGGTCGCAGCCATCAGGCCCAGGCCGCGAACGAGTGAGCGCGAGGCAGGCAGGCTCATCCGGGCGATCAGCAGCGAATGCAGCGCGTTTGAGCCACGAGGCGCCAGCAGACGTGATGTGGCCCTGCGCTTGCACCAGCGAACCGGCGAGACGTGCCAGATCGCAGCAAGATCACGTGATTTGGCTTGGAAATTTCACGAATTGAGAGGGAGCCTCATGTTGCCGATTCGCACTCTGTTGATCGCGGCGAGCGCCGCCGTGGCCGTGCAATTTATACCCAGTGTCGCGGCTGCCAGCACCCCTGAGCGGCTGGCGGCGGCCACTGAAGCCGTCAACAGCCTCAGCAAGACGCCGGACCGCGACATTCCCGAAGATCTGCTCCAGAAGGCCCACTGCATCGTCGTCGTGCCCTCGATGAAGTCGGGCGCGTTCGTCGTCGGCGCCGACTACGGGCGCGGCTTCGCGTCGTGCCGCACCGGCGGCGGCTGGTCCGCGCCCGCCGGCGTGAAGGTCGAAGGCGGGAGCTTCGGCTTCCAGATTGGCGGCTCCGACACCGAGGTCGTGATGCTCGTGATGAACGAAGAGGGCATGAACAAGCTGCTCTCGACGAAGTTCACGCTCGGCGGCGAGGCCAAGGTGGCGGCCGGGCCGGTTGGACGCCGCGGCACGGCGCAGACCGACGCCGCGATGACGGCGGAGATCCTGTCGTACTCGCGATCGAAGGGCGTGTTCGCGGGCGTGGCGCTGACCGGCGCGACGCTGCGCGAGGACGAGAGCGCGAACAAGGATCTCTACGGCAAGGACAGTCAGCAATCGCGCGATTCTCACCGGCGCGGTGCCGCCGCCGGAAGGCGCGGGCGCGTTCGTCTCGGCGGTCAAGCACTTCTAGTCGGCAGACCGGGGCAACGGCGGCCGGTCCATCGGGGGCCGGTCGCCGCTACAGGGCGTGAGGATCCATGACACGAGTGTTTGGCCTGCTCGGCTCTGATCGCGCTGGCGGCGGCGATCAGTGCCCCGGCCGCGACGTCGAGCGGCTATTCCGCATCTCTTGACTCGCACATGTCGCCCCGTGCCATCGCCGTCGACGCGCGCGGCCGGGCCGTCGTCGCCGGCGTTTCGGGAGCGCGCGCGTTCGTGCGAAAGCTGAGCGCCGACGGCGAGCGCGTGGTGTTCACGACATGGCTCGGCGCCGAGTCCGGCTACGCGCGCACCGAGGCCACTGCGGTGGCCGTCGATCGGGCCGGCAACGCGTACGTCACCGGACGCACGAGCGAGAAGACGTTTCGCATCACGCGAGGCGCCTTCCGCGACATCGGCGCCCTCGCGCAGGGCGACGCCGCGGCGTTCATCGTGAAGCTCTCCGCCGATACCGGCGCCGTCGTCTACAAAGCGCTGCTCGTGGCCGGCACGGGACGGGGCATCGGCGTGGACTTCGCCGGGCGCGCGTGGGTCGCCGGCACGACGGGCGACTCGCGGCTCGCGACCTCGCCCGACGCCTTTCAGTCGAAGGCGCCGAGCCGCGCCAGCGCCTTTCTGATCGAGCTCGACCCCGATGGGCGCCACATGCTGTATGCGACCTACATCGGGGGCGCGGACGCGCCGAGCTCTGTCGATGGCCTGGCGGTCGATCCTGGCGGCAACGTCTATCTCGCGGGGACGACCGCCTCGACGGCGTTTCCGACGCGGCGCCCGATTCAGGTCAAGGCGAAGGTGTCGCCCGACTGCGCGGACGCCTCGGAAGCGTTCGCGATGAAGTTCGGCGCCGATCACGAGATCGCGTACTCGACGTTCCTCGGCGGCGGCTGTCGCGACGAGGCCACGTCGGTGGCGGTCGACCTCGCTGGAGACGCCTACGTCACCGGCTGGACGAACTCGACGGACTTTCCGTGCCGGCACGGCTTTCAGTGCGGCACCGCGCGTCCGCCCGCGGCGTTCGTGACGAAGATTGCCGCCGACGGCAAGTCGCTGGCCTATTCGTTCCTGCTGAACGGCACCAGCGGCGAGTCGCGCGCGACGTCGATCGGCGTGAGCCAGGGCAGCGCGTACGTGACGGGCTGGACGACCTCCGCGGACTTTCCGAAGGAGGGCACGTGGCCGACGTCGAGCGACCGGGCGCGCGTCGGCGGGTCGCACGATCTCTTCGTCGCGAAAGTCGTGGAGACCGGGGAGCGCCTCGCGTACTCGCATGCGATCGGCGGCGTCACCGAGGCGCGCGCCACGGCGATCGCGATCGGATCGTCGGGCGATCTCTACGTGACGGGCGTGGCCGATCGGCCGTTCGTGACCAGGCTCGTCAGCGACAGTTCCCCGGCGACAGCGCGATCGACTGCACCCGCAGGTAGCGCAGGTGGCGCTCTGAGCGACCGCCGGTTCCGCCAGCCGTAGCGTTGGCTTCCTGCTGGTCGGGATGGAGGGCCGCCTGGTGCTCGGCCTCCTCGGGCGTCAGCTCCTTGCCCTTGATCGTCACGTGATCGCCGACGTGTTTCCGCGAGATTGAGCTTCGGCGCCGCGAGCAGCTGGATGAACGGCTCGCCGAGGCTGACCGGGTCGCCGGGCCCGGCGACGGCGGTGCCCTCATCGAGGTTGAGCCGGAAGGTGGCCGGTGCGCTGCCCGCCTGCACGCACCCGACCCACGACGTCTGCGGCGCCATCTCGGCGGGGTTCTCGGCCTTGGGCTGCGGCGCCTGCGCCTGCAGCAGGACGACGACGGCGGCAAGAATCAGCACGGTGAACCTCCGTGACCGGGCGATAGTGACATGGGAAATAGGGAATAGGGAATAGGGAATAGGGAACAGGGTGCAGGGTGCAGGGTGCACGGCTGCCGACTGCCTACTGCCTACTGCCTACTGTCGCTACAATGCGCGGATGTCTCATCCGCGATTCTCCTTTCCGGGCTCGTTCTGGCCTCGCTGACGCTTGCAGCCGCGGCGTCCGCGCAGACGCCGCCGGCCACTCCCGACGTTCCCGCGAAGTTCGACGCGCCCACGGCCGCGGCCGACTACGTCAAGCGCGTCGAGATGATCCCGATGCGCGACGGCGTCAAGCTCTACACCGTCATCGTCATCCCGAAGGGCGCCTCGCATGCGCCGATTCTGCTGACGCGCACCCCGTACAACGCGGCCGGCCGCGCCGCGCGCTTCTCGTCGCCGCACATGCTGGCGACGCTGCCCGAGGGCGACGAGGTGTTCGTCGCGGACGGCTACATTCGCGTGTTCCAGGACATCCGCGGGCAAGTACGGATCCGAGGGCGACTACATCATGACGCGGCCGCTGCGCGGTCCGCTGAACCCGACCGAGACCGACCATTCCACCGACGCGTACGACACCATCGACTGGCTCGTGAAGCACGTGCCCGAGTCGAACGGGCGCGTCGGGATGATCGGCAGCTCCTACGAAGGCTTCACCGTCGTCATGGGGCTGGTGCATCCGCACCCGGCGCTGAAGGTCGCGGCGCCTGAGAGCCCGATGGTGGACGGCTGGATGGGCGACGACTGGTTCCACTACGGCGCGTTCCGCCAGTCGAACCTCGACTACTTCGCCGGACAGACCACGGCCCGCGGCGCCGGCACGCCCATCGCGCGCCAGGGCTACGACGACTACGACAACTTCCTGCGCGCCGGCTCGACGGAAGATTTCGCGCGCGCCGCGGGACTCGACCAGCTGCCAGGGTGGCGCAAGGTCATCGGAGCATCCCGGCCTACGACACGCTTCTGGCGCGAGCAGGCGCTCGACCGCATCATGGGCGCGCAGCCGCTCACGGTGCCGACGATGTGGATTCAGGGGCTGTGGGATCAGGAAGACATGTGGGGCGCGATCCACTCGTACGCGGCGGTCGAGCCGAAGGACGCCGGCAACGACAAGAACTTTCTCGTCATGGGCCCGTGGCGCCACAGCCAGACGAACTACAACGGCACGACGCTGGGCCCGATGACGTGGCGCGGCGACACCGCGCTGGAGTTCCGGCGCGACGTGCTGAAGCCGTTCTTCGATCAGTATCTGAAGGAGGGCGCGCCGAAGGCGTCGACGCCGCCGGTGTTCATCTACAACACCGGCGAGAACCACTGGGACCGCTTCCCGTCGTGGCCGCTCGCCTGCGAGTCGGGCTGCGCGACGGCGTCGAAGCCCCTGTATCTGACGTCGGGGTTCGGGCTGTCGTTTCAGCAGGGCAGCGCCGCGTCCGGATCAGCCGCCGGCTACGACGAGTACGTCTCGGATCCGGCCAAGCCCGTGCCGTTCATCCCGCGGCCGGCCCGGTTCGCCGACGGCGACGCCTGGCGCCGCTGGCTGCTGATGGATCAGCGCTTCGTCGCCGATCGTCCCGATGTCCTGAGCTACGTGACGCCGGTGCTGACCGAGCCGGTGCGCGTCAGCGGCGCGCCGGTCGTGCATCTGGTGGCGTCCACGAGCGGCACCGACGCCGACTGGGTCGTGAAGCTGATCGACGTCTATCCCGACGAAGTCCCGAGCCAGCCCGAGATGGGCGGCTACCAGCTCGGGATCGCGATGGACATCTTCCGCGGCCGGTATCGCGAGAGCTTCGAGACGGCGAAGGCGATTCCGTCGAATACGCCCGTGCCGTTCACGTTCGCGCTGCCGACCGCGAACCACGTCTTCCTGCCCGGCCACCGCATCATGGTGCAGGTGCAGTCGACGTGGTTCCCGCTGTACGACCGCAACCCGCAGACGTTCGTGCCGAATATTTTCCTTGCGAAGACGCGCCGACTACCAGAAGGCGACGATCCGGATATATCACGCCGACGGATCGGCGAGTTTCGTGAGTCTGCCAGTCGTGAAGCAGCCGTAGGGCAGTTGCGCCTGCGACCGAATCCAGTGCCGGGTGCTCAGTGCCGGTGCTTGGTGCGGTGCCGGTGCCGAGTGCCTGGTGCGCAGCGGCAGCCGCGCGGACGCCCCGGGCCGACTGCGAGTGACGCGACGCGCGTCAGTCTGAAAACGCGCCGAAGGCAGCGAGGAGTGCCGCGCCCGGCCCACACATGTGGGCGGGCGCGAGCGGCGTCAGTCTGCAATCCGAGCGGACGACAGGCGCGTTTTCGAGCGTCAGCTCGCCGGAGGTCCGGAGGCGTTCGCGCGGATGTCGCGTGCCGAACTGAAGTTCGGCCCACGACGGACTAGCGTCCCGCCGGTGGCCGAGGCAGCATGTCGTCGCGCATGGCGGCGTGATACGCGAAGCTCGCGAGGATGACCGACGCCTGCATCAGGTCGTCTGGCGACGGCTTCCTCGTAGACGTCGAGGCTCGAGTGATGCGCGCGCGTCTCGTAGTCGAGGGGATCCTGGATGAACTGGAACCCTGGCAGTCCCGCGGCGTTGAAGACCATGTGGTCGGTCCCGCCCGTGTTCAGCGACGTCAGCGTCGTCGCGCCGAGATAGGCGAACGGCTTCAGCCAGGCCTCGAAGATTGCCCGCGCGGCCTCGTTGCCCTGCAGGTTCACGCCGCGAATCCGTCCGCTGCCGTTGTCGAGATTGAAGTACGCGGCGAGCTTCGCGTGCTCGGGCTTGACCTCGTGCGTCTTCAGGTTCGCGAAGTGCGCCTGGACGTACCCGACCGACCCGTAGTAGTCCTGCTCCTCGCCCGTCCAGAGCGCGACGCGAATCGTCCGTCGCGGCTTGACGCCAATCGCCTGCAGGATCCGCGCGGCTTCCATCACCACCGCGCAGCCCGCGCCGTTGTCCGTGGCGCCGGTCCCGGCGTGCCACGAGTCGAGATGGCCGCCGAGCATCACGACCTGATCCTTCAGCGCCGTGTCGGTGCCAGGAATCTCCGCGACGACGTTGAACGACGGCGCCGCGTCGGTGAGCGTGACGCCCAGGCTCAGTGACAGCGTCGGCAGCACCTTGCGATCGATCATCCGGACGAGCCGGCCGTAGTGCTCGCGCGAGAGCACGAACGACGGATACGTCGCGCGGAAGTCGTTGTCGTAGTAGCCCTGGACACGCACCACTTCGCGAATCGGGCTCGCGGTGAGCACGGCCGCCGCGCCCTCGTCCGCGAAGAACTTCAGGACGGCGAGATATTTCTGCTGCCCTTCGCTCCACTGCTTCTCTTCGTCCTCGAGCGACTTCGGCGCGTCCTCGTTGTCGGCCGGCGCCGGGTCCATCGCCCCGGCCTGCTTCTCGAGGTCCTGCGCCGAGAGCCTCGTCGCCTCGGGCTCGAACCCGACCGGCTCCCCTTCGGGGCGCCCGTTCATGACAATCTTGCCCTTCAGCGTCCCGTGATACTTCTCGAAGTCGGCCTTGGAGTGGACCTCGACGATCACCGGTGTCCCGGTCAGCGTGCCGTCGATGGACGGCGACCACGCCAGCGGGTACCCGACGATTCGCATGTACTGCGGCGCGGTCATCGCGATGTCGAAGTGGTCGAGCGACCAGCCGCGCACGCGCGTGTCGTAGCCTTCGAGCGCGGCGTGGGCCATGCCGCGCCGCGTCATCTCGTCGCGCGCCCACTCGGCGGCCTTGCGCAGGCCCGGCGATCCCGAGAGGCGCGGGCCGTAGACGTCGCTCAGCCAGCTGAGCGTGTCCATGACGGCCGAGTGCTGGAAGCCCTCGACCTTGATCTTCGCGATGACGGCCTCGTCCACCGCCTCGGCGGCCGAGACGAGCGAAACGGCCGAGGCGAGCAGGGCAGCGGCGATCAGCAGACGCCGCACGTCAGTTGCCCGCCAGCTCGGTCCAGCCGTACGCCGGCAGGTCGCGGAGGATGGACGACTCCCAGCCGTACTCGGGGTGCGCTTTCAGGTGCGCGGCTGCGTCGAAGCTCATGCCGCACGCGTGGCCGACCGCGCCCGTGAACGTCATCCGTGCGGCGAGCGTGGCGTCGGTGGCCTTGTTCTGAACGGCGCCGGCGATCCCGTACGGCGGCTGCCAGGTGCCCGATCCCCGCGGCGAGCGGTCGATGTGGCCGCAGAGCGTCCGCTCGCTCGGCTCGGTCTTCCCGGTGAGACTGTCGACGTGATCGCCGAGGAACGCCTGCGCCATCGCCAGATCGATGCGGCCCTTGTTCTCGGCCATGAGCTGCTCCCAGCGCTTGTGACGCGCGTTGGCGCTGAGGCTCATGTTCTTCAGGTCGTAATTGGTCTCGTCGGCGGCGAGCTGCGGGTCGATTGGGAAGTTCGAGCCGACGAAGTAGCCGTCCGTCTTCTTCTCCAGCGTGACGTGCTTCAGTCCCAGCTCGAGGCTCGCGATCTGGTTCGTCTTGATGTCGCCGATCAGCCAGTCGTTCGCGTAGCCGCCGTTGTTGCCGTCCTTGAAGATCGCGGCCACTTCGTCGATGGACCCGCCGTACTGCATCGCCTTGCGCGCCCGCACGAACTCGGGCACGCCGTTGACGTCGAACCCCGAGAACTGCGTGATGGTGGTCTCGGTGATGACGATGCCCGCGTCGTTGAGGCCGAAGTCGTCGGCCGAGTGAATCACGCCGGGCAGGCCGTCCATGACGAACCGATGGCCCTTTGCCGGCCGCACGTCGAACACGATCGTCCAGCGCGCGCCGTCCAGGTAGCTGCTCCAGTTGTTGTGCGCGATGACGATCTTGCCGTCCTTCGTGTAGCTGCCGGTGGCGATGAAGGCGCTGCAGTGCTCGGCGGTGGAGTGCTTGGCGGGCCCGCCCGGATGCGTCTTGTCGTACTGCTCGGTGTAGTAGCTCCACTCGAGCGCGGCGTTCATGGCGACGACGTCCCAGAGATCGAGGTTGACGTGCTTCGCGCGGAGGCCGTCGGCGATGCCCTGCAGCTCTTCGCGATATTCGGCCTCGATGTGCGGCCACAGCATGTGCTCGGCCGCATCGCGGAAGAACGCCCAGTCGTGCCCGGTGTCGTGGGGGATCTCGATCGAGAAGACCTTCTCGAGGTCCTGGATCTCCGCGGAGAGCAGGTAGCCGTTCTGGAAGCCGATCTCCGCCGGCGTGCCCTCCAGCCGGACGTACGTCCAGCCGTTGACGGGCGCGCGGCGCACCGCGCCTTTGAGCCTGGCGTCCGGCGCCTCGGAGCGCACGACGTTGGAGACCATCAGCCCGCACCCGAGCACCAGAGCCACGAACACCGCCGCCGTGCGTCGCATTTCGCCCTCCATGGGAACGCCGGAATTGTATGTCATCGGCTGTGTTAGCTGGGACGAGCCGTGGCGCCCTGGGACGAACCGAAGAACCCCAAATTTCCTGGTGCCGTCCAACCGCGCGATGCTGAGCCGTCGCTCCGGTCGTCGTCTGCTCGCGTGCCTGTTGTTGATGGCCGCGCCCGCCTCCCGGGCCATGGCGGCGCCGCCGCCGGGCGGCGACGAGGTCACCATCTCCCGGCTCAAGGGCAAGATCGTCATCGACGGGAACCTGGACGACGACGGCTGGAAGTCGGTCACGCCGGTCACGCGCTGGTACGAGACCAACCCGGGCGACAACCTCGAGCCGAAGGTCCGCAACGTCGGCTACCTGGCCTACGACGACAAGTACCTCTACGCCGCCTTCGAGTTCGACGACCCGGATCCGGGATCGATTCGCGCCCCGTTCGGCGACCGCGACAACGTCGCCTCGTTCACCGATTACGGCGGGGTGATCCTCGACACCCGCCACGACGGCCGCACCGGCGTCCTGATGGTGGCCAACGCGCACAACATCCAGTACGACTCGGTGCTGGACGACGCGTCGGGGAACGAGGATGCGTCGCCGGACTTCTACTGGCTCTCCAAGGCAAAGATCACCGCCAAGGGCTGGACCCTCGAGATGCGGATCCCGTTCTCGTCGCTGCGGTATACGCGGGGCGATCCGCAGACGTGGGGCATCATGCTCTACCGCAACTACCCGCGCGATCGGCACTACCAGTTCTTCAGCACGCGCCAGCCGCGCGGAAGCAACTGCTTCGTGTGCCACTCGAACGTCCTGGCCGGCCTGAAGGATCTGCCGCCAGGAGGGCACCTGGTCGCGGCGCCGTACGTCGCCGCCAGCGAGGTCGGCGAGCCGCGTGGCGAGCCCGGCACGCCGCTGGTCAACGGGCCTGCCAAGCCCCGCGCCGGCTTCGACCTCAAGTGGACGCCGAGCGCCGACGACGCGCTGGATGCGACGGTGAACCCCGATTTCTCGCAGATCGAGTCCGACACGGCGCAGATCGCGACGAACCAGCGCTTCGCGCTGTTCTTTCCCGAGAAGCGGCCGTTCTTCCTCGAGGGCGTCGAGCTGCTGAACACGCCGATCCAGGCCGTCTACACGCGCACGATCACGGATCCGGATTTCGGGGCGCGCATGACGGGGAAGCACGGCAGCACGGGCTACACCGTGCTCGTGGCCGAAGACGCCGGGGGCGGCAGCGTGATCCTGCCCGGCCCGAACGGATCGGATCTGGCGCCGCAGGACTTCGACTCGCTGGTGACCGTGGCGCGCGTACGCCACGACATCGGCCGCAGTTTCGTCGGCGTCCTCCTGACCGATCGCGAGGCCGGCGACAACGGCTACAACCGCGTCGTTGGGCCCGACTTCCAGCTTCGGCCGACGTCGAAGGACGTCATCACCGCGCAGTGGCTCTACAGCGCGACGCAGAACCCGAACCGGCCCGATCTCTCGAGCGAGTGGACGGGGCAGTCGCTGAGCTCGAGCGCGGCGAACGTGCGCTGGACGCACAACACCACGCACTACGACGCGTTCACGTACTACAACGACGTCGGCAGCGGCTTCCGCGCCAACACGGGCTTCGTCCCGCAGGTCGGGTATCGCGAAGGCTATTTCGAGACGGGATACACGGTCTTTCCGACGGGCTTTTTCTCGCGCATCCGGACCTTCGTCATCACCGACTACCAGGCCGATCGGCAGGGCGCGCTGATCTACCGGCAGGTCTCGCCAGGCGCGGGCATGGACGGACGCTGGAACTCGTTCATGCGGTTCCGCTACGAGAACGATCGCGTGCGGAGCGGCGACCAGACGTTCCCGCGGCAGCAATTCGTCTACGTCGGGCAGATGAGCCCGTCGCGGCGGTTCCCGCTCTTCGCCGCCGACGGCTTCGTGGGCCAGGAAGTGGACTTCGAGAACTCGCGCCCGGGCCGAGGCGCGACGCTGAACCTCTCGGCGACGTTCAACCCGACGATTCACCTGGAGCTCGCCGCCATCGACTCGCACGAGTGGCTCCACGTGGACGACTCGGCCGGCGTGAGCCGGCCGCTCTTCACCGCGCGCGTGGCGCGCCTGCGCGGCACGTACACGTTCACCGCGCGCCTCTTCGTGCGCCTCATCGGCCAGTACGTCTCGACCGATCGCGATCCGACGCTCTACCTGAGCCCCGTCGCAGAGCACAGCGGCAACTACTCCGGGTCGGCGCTCGTCGCCTACAAGTTGAACTGGCAATCGGTGATGTACGTCGGCTACGGCGACGACCGCGAGCTCTCGGAGTTCCATCGCCTCGAGCAGACCGACCGGTCGTTCTTCGTGAAGATGTCGTACGCGTTCCAGCGGTGACGATTACGGCGGATCCTAGGGCGGGGCTTCAGCCGCCGAGAAAAGACACCTGGATTCTGGGATTCGAGGGATTCAGTGATTGGCGTCACGCTGCGACCCGAACCAAGAGCGTAGGAACCACAGATTACGCGGATTACGCAGATGGCGTGCTGACTGGTGCGTCGGGCCTGAAGAAATCTGTGAATCTGTGGAATCTGTGGTTACAGACGGACGACCGAAGACGGCGTGACTCAGATCGGCGCTTCTTCTTCGAGGTTCTGCACCGCCAGCCGCGTCTCACGGACCATCTGGCCGCAGCCGTAGACCAGGCCAATCACGGCCCCGACGCCGACCACCAGTCCCACGCCCGCTACGACTTCGTAGACTTCATCCGGCTGGTGGAAGGCTGCGAGCGCGGATCCGACGACCATGAGCAGCGCGGCGCTGGCGAACCCGCCCAGCGCCGCGTAGGTGGCCCGAAGCGCGCGCAGCAGCAGATGCGATCGCACCGCCAGGCGGCTTCGCTGCCGCGCGAGGCTCTCGTACTCCGGCGTCCCGGGTTTCTGCTCCGCCAGCTGGTGCGTCACGACGCGCGTGCGATCGACGACGCGCGCGAGGCGGTTGCTCGTGCCGAGCGCCAGCACCGAGCAGGCGTTCGTGAGCACGGCCGGGCCCGCCACGGCGGTCAGCGCCGCGAACGGGTTGGCGACGAGACTCGAGGGATCCGGCATCGCCCGTAGTCCGTAGTCTGCAGTCCGAAGTCTGATTTACGTCTTCGGCGCGTCGAGCTTCGGGACGACCGTCTGCTTGATCGTGCCGTGCGCGTGCGTGAAGCCGACCTTGTTGCGGTTCATGTGCGGCGTGCGCGGCGTCTTCAGCGTCACCGTGATGACCTCGCCGCCCTGCAGCGGCTTCGGGTGCCGGTACGTCGTCGCGCCCATCGGCGTGCCGTTCGTGTCATACCAGTACTCGTCGATCTGGAAGCCCGCGATCGGCACCGCTTCCATGTTCTTCACGAGCACCGTCGTGACGATCTCGTTGCCGCTGACTTTCGTCGCCGGCTTGGTGACCTCGATCCTGGCTTCCCCGTAGATGGGCGGCAACAGCTTCTGGGCCTGCACCCGGATGCCAGTCACCGCGAGGACGGTCAACGCCACGACGGTCGCGCCTGCCCGGGTCGGTCGATGCATACGTCGCCTCCAATTAGGGACTACGCCGATTGCATTTGATTCACGAGAACAAACAGCCACCTGGATTTCGAGATTCTGGGATTGATTTCTGAATCGCTGAAATCCCAGAATCCAGGTGGTTCTTCTTCTCTCTAGAAGACACCTGGATTTCGAGATTTCCGGGATTATTTCTAAATCTTGAAATCCCAGAATCCAGGTGTCTTTTCTTCCCGAAATCCGCAACATCCCGATGAATCACTCCGACGTGATCGCCGCCTGCTCGTGCCGATCGGCCGCGGGCTCCGGCAGGTGCGCCAGCAGGCGCACGCACGCGTTCCACCGCAGCACCGCATCGTCGTTGCCGGCCGGCCGAAGCGTCATGGCGTGATCGAAGCCGTGGAGCGCCTCGACGGCCCAGTCGTACGCCAGCGGCCCGCGGCCATGCTTCGCATACGCGCGGGCGCGGCGCTCCTTGATCAGCGCGCCGTAATAGACGCGCGCGTACTCGTCGGCGAGCTTCGGCAGGATCGCTTCGGCGCGCGCGCTCCGCGCGGCGTCGCCTTCGCCCTGGAACTCGTCGGTGATCGCGAGGAGCATCGTGGTCAGCGCGTCCTGGTGCGTCGGGTCGACGGCCAGGATGTCGAGGCAGATGCTCTCGGCCTCGCTCGGCTCGTTCAGCAGGCGGTAGCGCTCGGCTTTCGCGAGCGCGGCCGGAATCGCGGCGGCGGAAAGCGGACGCAGGTCGAACATGGCGAGCTCCTAACCCTTGCCGGAAAACATCCGCAGCAGGCGAGTCACCGGATCGTAGAAGCGATCCACGGTGCGTTCCTTCAGCGGGATGATCGCGTTGTCCGTGATCTTGATCTCTTCCGGACACACGTTCGTGCAGCACTTCGTGATGTTGCAGTAGCCGATCCCGTGCTCGTGCCGAAGCTCCGGGATCCGGTCGGCGGTGTCGAGCGGATGCATCTCGAGCGCCGCCGCGAACGTCAGGAACCGCGGGCCGATGAACGCGTTCGTCAGCTGGTGGTCACGGATGACGTGACAGACGTCCTGGCAGAGGAAGCACTCGATGCACTTCCGGAACTCCTGGACGCGATCGATGTCGTGCTGCGCCATCCGCCAGGTGCCGTCCGGCGCGTCCGGCTTCCGCGGCGCGAAGGGCTTGATGGCCATCTTCACGCGGTAGTTCCACGAGACGTCGGAGACCAGGTCTCGAATCGGCGGAAACGCGCGCATCGGCTCGACGGTGACGGGCTCGTCCAGCTTCAGCTGGTTGAGCCGTGTCATGCACATCAGCCGCGGCTTGCCGTTGATCTCCGCGGAGCAGGAGCCGCACTTGCCGGCCTTGCAGTTCCACCGGCACGCGAGATCCGGCGCGCTCTCGGCCTGAATGCGGTGCACGGCGTCGAGGACGACCATGCCCTCCGAGACGTCGGTGCGGTAGTCCTGGAAGCCGCCCTCCGCGCCCACGCCACGCCAGATTCTGAACGTCGCCGATGGCATTCGATCTCCGGGCAGGCCTGAAGGCCTGCGCCCACGTACATGGCGCGGCTGAAGCCCCGCCCTACGTACCCTGACCCACCGCACCTGGCACCTGACCCGGCACCGCATGGCACCGCATGGACACTACTTCATCTCTTCTACCACCTGCTTGAGCTCCGCCGGCATTTCCGGAATCGGCAGCCGCGACACCTTCATCGTGCCGTCCGAGGCCCGCGACGTCTGCACGTTGACCTTGCCCCACTCGGCCGCCTGCGACGGGAAGTCGTCGCGGAAGTGCCCGCCGCGGCTTTCCGTGCGCTCGATCGCCGATCGCGCGACGGCTTCCGAGACGGTCAGCAGATTCCGCAGGTCGAGCGCCGTGTGCCAGCCCATGTGGTACTCGCGATGGCCGGCCACGCCGACCTTCGCGGCGCGCGCGTTGAGATCGCCCAGGCGCGTCAGCGCCTCGCGCATCTCGGACTCCTTCCGCACGATCCCGACGAGGTCCTGCATCGTCGACTGCAGGTCGTGCATGACCTTGTACGGGCCTTCGCCGTCGCCGCCGCGATCGAACGGCGCCAGCGCTTCGCGCGAGAACGTCTCGATCTGCGCCTCGCTCGGCTCGACCGGCGTGTGCTCCTTCGCGTAGATCGCGGCGTATTCCCCCGCGCGCTTCCCGAACACGACGATGTCCGAGAGCGAATTGCCGCCGAGCCGGTTGGCGCCGTTGATCCCCGACGCGCACTCGCCGGCCGCGAACAACCCCTCGACCGAGGACATCTGCGTCTCGGCGTTCACGTGCACGCCGCCCATGATGTAGTGCGTCGTCGGGCCGATCTCCATCGGCTCCTTCGTGATGTCGATGTCGGCCAGCTGCTTGAACTGGTGGTACATGCTCGGCAGCTTGCGCTTGATGTGCTCCTCGGCGTTCGGCAGCTTCGCCTTGATCCACGAGATGTCGAGGAACACGCCGCCGTGCGGGCTGCCGCGCCCCTCCTTGATCTCCCGGACGATGCAGCGGGCGACGTGGTCGCGGGTGAGCAGCTCGGGCGGACGGCGGGCGGTCTTGTCGCCCTGCGTGTATCGCCAGCCTTCTTCCTCGTTGTCGGCGGTCTGGTTGCGGTAGTTCGCGGGGATGTCCCCGAACATGAAGCGCTCGCCGTTGCTGTTGCGCAGCACGCCGCCTTCGCCGCGGACGCCCTCCGTCACGAGGATGCCCTGGACGCTCGGCGGCCACACCATCCCGGTTGGATGGAACTGCACGAACTCCATGTCGATCAGATCCGCGCCGGCGCGATACGCGAGCGCGTGGCCGTCGCCCGTGCCTTCCCAGCTGTTGCTCGTGATGCGATACGCGCGGCCGATGCCGCCGGTGGCGAGGACGACGGCCTTCGCGGAGAAGAGGAGGAACCGGCCGCGCTCGCGCTCGTAGCCGAAGGCGCCGATCACCCGGCCGTTGCCGTCGGTGAGCAGGTCGACGATCGTGCACTCCATGTGCACCGTGGCGCCCGAGTGGATCGCGTGGTCCTGCAGCGTGCGGATCAGCTCGAGCCCCGTGCGATCGCCGACGTGCGCGAGGCGCGGATAGCGATGCCCGCCGAAGTTGCGCTGGAGGATGCGTCCATCCGGCGTGCGATCGAAGACCGCGCCCCAGGCTTCCAGCTCGCGGACGCGCGCGGGCGCTTCCTTCGCGTGGAGCTCGGCCATGCGCCAGTTGTTGACGTACTGGCCGCCGCGCATCGTGTCCGAGAAGTGCACCTTCCAGTTGTCGCGGTCGTCCACGTTGGCCAGCGCCGCGGCGATGCCGCCCTCGGCCATGACCGTGTGCGCCTTGCCGAGCAGCGACTTGCAGATGAGGCCGACCTTCACGCCGGCCGCCGACGCTTCAATCGCCGCGCGGAGGCCGGCCCCGCCGGCGCCAATCACGAGGACGTCGTAGTCGTAGCGTGTGTAGCCGGCCATCTCAGAACAGCCTCAGGTCGGTCCACACGCCCATCGCGCAGAGCCGGATGTAGATGTCCGAGAAGGCCACCGAGAACAGGCTGCACCACGCCCAGACCATGTGCTTGCGGTTCAGGCAGCCGACGCACGAGTAGCTCGTGCGCGTGAGCTGCGACCGGATCTCGTCGAACCGTCCGCCGACGAGGTGCCGCAGCGAGTGGCAGCCCAGCGTGTAGCCGCTCAGCAGCGTGACGTTCACGGCGAGCAGGATCGTGCCGACGCCGACGCCGAACCTCGCCGCGCCCGTGGCCGGATCGACGAACCAGCACGCCTTCCAGACGTCGTGCAGCAGCAGACACAGGAAGATCAGCGCGACGTAGAGGAAGTAGCGGTGGACGTTCTGCACGATCAGCGGGAACGAGTTCTCGCCCCAATACGACGCGCGGGGCTCGCCGACGGCGCAGGACGGCGGGTCAGCCCAGAACGCCTTGTAGTACGCGCCGCGGTAGTAGTAGCAGGTGAACCGGAAGAGTCCCGGGAAGGGCAGGATGATCAGCGCCGGCGAAAAGGGCAGCCACGACGGCCAGAAGGCCGGCTTTGGGCCGAACCACGCGTGCGGCGAGTCGCCGAAGATCTCCGGCGAGTAGAACGGCGACAGGTAAGGGCCGAACGTGTAGTGCCGGTTCTGGAACGCCGCCCAGGTCGCGTAAACCACGAAGGCCGACAGGATCGTGAAAACTACTGCCGGCGTTGCCCACCATGCATCACGACGCGCCGTCTGGCCGAAGCCGCGGGGCGTCACCACCACCGGAACCGTCGACATGAGCCTCCCGAACGCCGTAGATCACCTTGCTGCCGCCTGATGCGAGCCTAACTTATTGCATCGGCCACGGGTGGAGCAAGCACCTGGCGGCGCATTGCAGCGAGGTCTGCGACCTGACGGCGCATCCGTAGCGCAAGGCCTGCCTCAGACGAGGGCTGGGGCAAGCGTCGGAGTAAGATGTGCCCCGGACTTATTCCCCAAGGAGCACAGGCATGCCCAAGTTTCTGATCGAAGCGACCTACAACTCGGAAGGCACCAAGGGACTCATCAAGGATGGCGGCACCAAGCGCCAGGCGGTCGTCAAGAAGGCCGTCGAGGATCTCGGAGGGAAGCTCGAGGGGTTCTACTACGCGTTCGGCGAAACGGACTGCATCGTGATCGTGGACGTACCCGACACGGTCGCCGCACTGGCCATCGCGATGGCCGTGGACTCGTCAGGCGAGGTGCACCTGAAGACGACGCCGCTCATCTCGCCGGCCGACATCGACGCCGCGTGCCACAAGACCGTGCACTACACGGCGCCGGGGCGGTAGGGGTTGTGGGTTGCGGATTGCCGGTTGCGGCTAAGGTTGCGGGTTGCCGATTGCGGGTTGTAAGAGCCCTTCAACCGTCAATCCGCAATCCGCAATCATCAACCCATCTGTGAGCTTGTGCCTCCCGCCGCCGGCACGTACGTCTTCAGCACGTAGTCGGCGACCATGCGCTGCGCGCTGAAGCGCCAGCCCAGCGTGCGGATGGCGCGCTTCATCCGCGCGATCCAGCCGCGCGGCAGGCCGTCGCGATCCCGGTCGTAGTAGAGAGGGATCACCTGATCGCTGAGCACGGCCGCGAGCGCCTCGGCGTCGCGGCGGTCGTGCACGTCCACCGACGTGTGCGTCTCGCCCTGGCCGATCCCGAAGCCGTTGAGCCCGTCGTAGGCTTCCGCCCACCACCCGTCGAGCACCGAGAGGTTGAGGCCGCCGTTGAAGACGACCTTCTGGCCGCTGGTGCCCGACGCCTCGAGCGGGCGGCGCGGCGTGTTCAGCCACACGTCGACGCCCTGCACGAGGAAGCGGCCGACGGCGATGTCGTAGTCCTCGACGAAGAGCAGCTTTCCCGCGAAGCGCGGGTCGCGCATCAGGCGGCTGATCTCCTGGAGGATCTCCTTGCCCGGCCCGTCGAGCGGGTGCGCCTTGCCGGCGAAGAGCAGCTGGATCGGCCGCTGCGCGTCGTTGACGAGCGAGGCCAGCCGCTCGATGTCGCGCAGGATCAGGTTCGCGCGCTTGTAGGTCGCGAACCGCCGCGCGAAGCCGATCGTCAGCGCGTCGAGGCTGAGCGCCGACTTCAGATGCTCGATGGCGTCGGGCGAGTCGCCGCGCCGCTCCGCGGCGGTGACGGCGCGCCTGCGCGCGAACGCGATCAGGTTCGTCTTCAGCGTCTGATGCGTCTCCCACAGCTCGCCGTCGTCCAGCGTCTCGATGGCGTCCCAGGTCGACGGCTCGCCGGCGCGCATCGGCCAGTCGGGGCCGAGATGCCGATCGAAGACGAGATGCATGGCCGGGGCGAGCCACGTCGGCGTGTGCACGCCGTTGGTGATGTGGCCGATCGGCACGCGCTCCTCGGCGACGCCGGGGTAGAGCGAGCGCCACATCGCGCGCGAGACCTGGCCGTGCAGCGACGAGACGGCGTTGGCGCGATGCGAGAGCTTGAGCGCAAGCACCGTCATGCAGAACGTCTCGCCCGCGTCGCCGGTGTTGACGCGGCCGAAGCTCATGAGCCGCGACTCGTCCATGCCGAGCGCGTCGCGCAGCGGCCCGAGGTGCTCCTCGATCATGTCGGCGGGGAAGCGATCGTGCCCCGCGGGCACCGGCGTGTGCGTCGTGAAGACGACCTGCGACGAGACGGGGCTGCACGCCTCGTCCGCGGAGATGCCTTCTCGCACCATCCGCTGCCGCACGAGCTCCAGCGCCGCGAAGGCGCTGTGGCCCTCGTTCAGGTGAATGACGCCGGGCATGATGCCGAGCGCCGCCAGCGCGCGGACGCCGCCGACGCCGAGCAGCAGCTCCTGGCGGAGCCGGATGCGGTGGTCGCCGCCGTACAGCCGTGCCGAGAGCTCGCGATCCTCCGGGCGGTTCGCTTCGACGTCCGAGTCGAGCAGCAGGAGGGTGTTGCGGCCGACGGTGACTTTCCACACGCGCGCGGCGATCGTGCCTGAGCGCGTGTCGATCGAGACCGTCACCGGCGCGCCGGCCGGATCCAGGGCCGGCCGCATCGGCAGCAGCCGGTGGTTCACTTCGTAGTACTCCTCGTGCTGCCGGCCGTCGGCGTCGAGGCGCTGCCTGAAGTAGCCCTGGTCGTAGTAGAGGCCGACGCCGATCAGCGGGATGCCGAGATCGGACGCCGCCTTGATGTGATCGCCCGCGAGGATGCCGAGGCCGCCCGAGTAGATCGGCAGCGACTCGTGCAGGCCGAACTCGGCGGAGAAGTACGCGACGGGACGCGCCCAGAGGACGCCGCCGTGACGCACGCCCCACGTGTGCCTCGAGACCAGGTACTCCTGCATGCGGCGGTAGGTGTGGTTGATGCGTCCGTGCAGGCCGAGCTCGACGGCGCGCGCCTCGAGCTTGTCCACGGGCAGCCGCTCGAGGATGGCGATCGGGTTGTGCGCGACGGCGGCCCAGACCGCGGGGTCGAGGTCCCGGAAGAGCGCGGTGGCCTCGGCGTCCCAGCTCCACCACAGATTCGACGCGAGCTCCGACAGCTTGCGATGCGCCGGCGCCAGGAACTGCCCGAGCGTGCGCGCCTCGCTCACGACCGGCGCCAGCTGCGTGCCCGCCGTCATCAGCAGCCGCGCCACGTCGTCGCCGAACACGCGCGGCTCGATCGTCTGCAGCACGAGCACGCCCTGCAGCAGGCCGCGATCGATCAGCGGCACGCCGAGAAAGCTGTGATACGGGTCTTCGCCCGCCTCGCGGAAGTACTTGAAGCGCGGATGGCGCGTCGCGTCCTCGACGACCTGCGGCTGCAGGGTCTCGGCGACGAGCCCCGCGAGGCCTTCGTCGAGCCGCATGCGGACCCGCCCGACGCTTTCCGGGCGCAGCCCGATGGTCGCCGCGAGCACCAGCGTCGACCGGTCGGGCTCGAGGAGGTAGACGGAGCAGACGTCGGTCTCGAACCGCTGCTGCAGCAGCTGGACGATGTTCGAGAGCGTCTCCGAGGCGTTTCCGCTGTGCGACACGAGGCGGCTGATCTCCTCGAGGGTGAGCAGCAGGGATTGCTGTGGGCTCGTCAGGGGGTTCACGGGGTCTCCTAGTCCGGCGCCGCGTCGCGCGCGCCGACTCGACAGCAACCCGTAAACCTTCGCAATCCAGGTGCCACGCCGAACGTAACACGTCGCGCGAGGATGTCGGCGCAAAATCGAAGATCGTCGCGCGCCGTCGCGGGAGGCTCCGACAAATTCGTCGCCCCCTGCGTCTTATCCAACAAGAGTGTTCGCGTGATGCGGGCGTCATCGCGCTGTCGCCGCTGCGTCACCGGTCTCTGCGACGATGAATCGCGCCGGAAGTCGCGTGTCGTCGGGAGGTCCGATCTCTTCTCGCGCGGTGGCGCGTATTTTGGTAGTGTGCGGGATCACTCCCCCGCGCCGGAGGTCGCTATGAGGCCAGAGGCGATCGCTCACCGCGTGTGCACTGAATTCATCGAGATGCCAGGACTGCGCCTGACGTTCTCGCAGGCCGTACGGCTGCTGGGCGTCCCCGCCAAGGAATGCCGCACGGTCGTCGACAATCTCGTCGCGAGCGGGTTCCTGCGCCAGACGACCGGCGGCATGCTGATGCGCGCCGATCGCGCCGATTAGCCTGTCGTCAGCCTCGGACAGTTTTGTTGCAAAGTCGTTTCGAGGCTACAAAAACGTAAGACATCAACATCGAGCGGCGGCCCGCGCCCGCGGCCGCCGCAGCGCGAGACAAACTCTTAACACGCCCCGCCCAGTCCGAATCGCCCGGCCGTCGTCCTAATTGCTGAGCGTCCCGGGACTGCCAGCCCCACGGCGACGCTACGGACGGAGCGACGATGACGACGACCAGCCGCCTGGCTCACGCTGTTCTACACATGCCGGCGATGCCCCTGCGGGTGCAGCTCGTGGGACGCCTTTCGGAGGACCTTCGCGCGGCGATTGCCGACGCCACGTTCGCGCCGGCCGATGTCGCCGTGCTCGACGCCTCGTTGCACCAGGTGCTGAACGGGTGGAGCCTGTCGGTCAGCCGGTTCTTCCGCGTCCAGGACGAGGTCGAGGCCGTGCTGACGCGGGCCCTGGTGGGCCGGCCGCTGGTCGATCGCGTGCTTGGCGATCTCGAGGACGTGTTCCTCGCGCTCTGGAACCAGCCCGGCGCGCTCTCGGCGTCGGGAATCGATCGCCTCGACTCCTGACTAATCCGCCGGGTCACTGGTCCCGATAAACGCCTGCAAGACCACCGGACGTGCGTCTGCATGCCGACGTGTGCAGACGTGAGCATTCCGGGTGGCGGTCAGGTGGATTGGGATGCGAGTGCGGTTGTCAGGTGAGCACGACGCGTTGCTCCTTGCGGGCTTCGCGCTGGCGCTGCTCACGATTTTCGATCAGACCCTCGGGCACGTCCTGCAGTTCGCCTCGGAAATGGAGGCGGCCTACCACGTCCGGCTGCTGCCGGCGCTGGTCGTTCTCGTGGCGATGCTGATCGTGCATCTCCACGCGCGGCGGCAGGAGATGAAGGCGCAGGCGTCGGCCGCCGCGGCCGAAGCCCGCGTCGCCGAGGAGCGCGCGGTCGATCTCGAGCTGCTGGCCGCGTTCGGCCGGGCCCTCACGGGCGTCCTCAACGAAGACGCGATGCGCGCGGCGCTCTGGCGGCACCTGCCGCTGCTGGCGGGCCGCGGCGAGCTCTGGGTCGGCCTGGGCGAATCCGCGCGGTTCACGCTGATTGTCGAGACCACCGGCCAGGCGGCGGTGACGAGCGTCGCCGAGGAATGCAGCCGGCACGTGCTTGCGGCGCGCGCGAACGGCACGCCGGACCCGTCGCTCGGGATCGTCGAAGGGCGGTACCGGTGCTTCGTCATCGAAGCGATCGGCCGGCCGCTCGGCGTCATCGGCATCAGCGACGAACACGGGACGATTGGCGAACGTTCGTCGCGCCTGCTGGGCGCGGCGGCCGCGCTGGTCGGCATCGCCGTCCGCAACGTGCAGCTGTTCACCGAGACCCGGCGCAACGCGCTCACCGACTCGCTCACGCAGTGCTTCAACCGCGGGCACATCATCCAGGTCATCGAAGGCGAACTGCGGCGCACGCGCCGGACGCGCTCGCCGCTGTCGGTCGTGATGCTCGACATCGACGGCTTCAAGACGATCAACGATCGGGTCGGCCACCTCGGCGGCGACGAGATCCTGTCGAACATCGGCGCGCGGCTGAAGCACGTGCTGCGGAGCAGCGACGTCCGCGGCCGCTTCGGCGGGGACGAGTTCGTGATCGTGCTGCCCGACACGCCCGCCGCCGGCGCGGCGTATGTCGCGGAGGCGCTGCGACGCGAGATCGAATCGCTCGAGGTGACGATCGAGGGCGCGATCGTGCGGGTCACCGCCAGCGTGGGCGTCGCCAGCGCCGTGCCTGAAGAGCTCGATCCGAACGGGCTCGTGGGCCGCGCCGACCGCGCGCTCTACGCCGCCAAGAACGCCGGCCGGAACACCGTACGCGCGGCAGAGCCTCCCGAATACCCTCTCCGCCGCGCCAGCTGAGGGAAGTGCAGATGCCGTGGTTCCGGAATCCGAGGTTCCGGAGGTTCCAGGTTCCGGAGGTTCACGAGGTTCCGCGGACTGGTGTCACGCTGACTTCGCTGATCACGACCCACTGAATCGCCGAACTGCGGAACCTCCGGACCCACGGAACCTCAGAACCCCGGAACCTCTGGAACCCAGTCAACCCTTCCTCGCCTCCCGTTGAACACCATCCTCGCGAAGAGCCATCCCGCACGGAACCAGTTCAAGTGGGTCGAGACGACCTCGACGCGTCCGCGTTTGATCGCGTCGCAGATGGCGTCCGGCGTTGGCGCGGACGCGTCCACCATCGAGTACGTGGTCCCGAGTTGCGCGAGGATGTGCAGGTCCGAGTTGCCGACGAGCGGCTTGCCGTGCGCGGAGGCCCACGCCATCGCTCGCCTGTTGAAGTCGACGCCTTTCACGCGCATCGCGTTCACTTCGAGCGCGTCGAACAGATCCGGGTGCCGATCGAGCATCGCCGCCCAGCGCGCTTGGAATCGGGTAGAACGCGTGCGGCGCGACGACGAGCGCCGAGGGGTTCGCCGCGCGGTAGGCCCGCAGATCGGCGAACGTCCTCAGGCGCTCGGCGTCTTTCGGCCCGTTGATGATCAGGACGTGCTTGCGCTCGATCGAGCGCTCGATGCCGCTCAGGATCACCAGGCCGCGGCCGGCGGCGTAGTCGCGAAGGGGCGCCGGATCCGTCCAGCGATCGTGCAGCGTGATGGCGAGCGCGCCGTAGCCGAGCGCGCTGGCGCGATCGATCAGCGTCTCGGCGCTGTGCGCGATGCGGTCGGCCCGATCTCCATCGGTGTGCGAGTGGAGCTCCGTCTTGATCATGCGCGCGTGAGCAGCCAGTGCAGATCGACGGCCTCGAAGCCCAGGCGCCGCGCCAGCCGGACGCCGACGAGATTGGGCGGAACGTCGGTCTGCCGATGATAGTCCGATTCGGCCCGCCGCCCGGTCAGGCCGCGAGTGGGCTATCTTTGACCATGCATTTCGAGACGCTCGCCGTTCACGCCGGCAGCTCGATCGATCCGAAGACCGGCGCCGTGACGCTGCCCATTCATCTGTCGACCACCTACGAACGCGCCGAGGACGGCACGCTATCCCGGCGGCTTCATCTACACGCGCTCGGGCAACCCGACGCGCCAGGCGCTCGAGTCGTGCCTCGCGCAGCTCGAGGGCGGCGTCGAGGCGGCGGCGTTCAGCTCCGGCTCGGCCGCGACGGCTGCCGTCTTCCAGGCGCTCAACCCCGGCGACCACGTCATCGCGCCCGACGACGCCTACTACGGGACGCCGGTGCTGCTGCGCGACTACTTCGCGCGATGGGGCCTGCAGGCGACGTTCGTCGACATGGCGAACACGGCCGCGATCGCCGCCGCCGTGCGCCCCGAGACGCGCCTGGTGTGGATTGAGACGCCGTCGAACCCGCGGCTCCACGTCACCGACATCGCCGCCGCGGCCGGGATCGCGCGCCGCGCCGGCGCGACGTCGGTGGTCGACAACACGTGGGCGACGCCGATGCTCCAGCGTCCGCTGGACCTTGGCGCCGACCTGGTCATGCACTCGACGACGAAATATCTGAGCGGCCACAGCGACGTGCTCGGCGGCGTCATCATCGCGCGGGAGGCGAATGAGTTCTTCGGGCGGGTGCGCGGCATTCAGAGCGCCGTCGGCGCCGTGCCGGCGCCCTTCGACTGCTGGCTGGTGCTGCGGGGGATCCGGTCGCTGCCGTACCGGATGCGGGGGCACGTCGAGAACGCGAGCCGGCTGGCGCAGTTCTTCTCGTCGCACACGAAGATCGAGCGCGTGTACTACCCGGGGCTTGCGTCAGATCCCGGCCACGAGGTCGCGGCGCGCCAGATGAGCGCGTGGGGCGGGATGCTGTCCATTGGCGTGAAGGGCGCGCGCGCGGAGGCGTTCGCGTTTCTCGCGAAGTTGAAGCTGGTGACGCGCGCGACGAGCCTCGGCGGGCCCGAGACGCTCATCGAGCATCGCGCGTCCGTCGAAGGCGCGCTCTCGAAGGCGCCGGAGAACCTGCTGCGCATCTCCGCGGGGCTCGAGCACCACGAAGACCTGATCGAGGATTTCCGGCAGGCGCTGCCAGTAGGCCGGGGCTTGAGCCCCGGCCAGGGCACATCGGGCAGGGCTCGCTGACAGCTCGGGCGGGGCCTCAGCCCGCGCCGCCGCGAATGCCGGGGCTGAAGCCCCGGCCTACTGCGGCTATCTCTTCTCCGCCGCCGGACGCTTCGGCGCGGCCGGCAGCTGCGCCAGCCGCTGCTGCACTTCCTGAATCGCGCGCTCCAGCTGCGGGTCGTTCCCCTTCGCCAGCTCCGTCGGGTTCTCGTCGACGGGAATGTCCGGCTCCACGCCGTGCCCTTCGGCGAACCAGTTCCCGTTCGGGTCCAGCATGCGGAAGGTCGGCACCGTCACGCCGCCGCCGTCGACCAGGCCGGGCGATCCGCTGATGCCGATGAGGCCGCCCCACGTGCGCGAGCCGACCAGCGGTCCGAGCTTCGCCTCGCGGAAATAGAACGGGAACGCGTCGCCGCCCGATCCGCTCCAGCCGTTGATCAGCATCACGAGCGGCCCGCGGTGCGCCACCGGCGGCCACTGACGGAGCGCGCCGTCGCGCACGGCCCAGTAGCTGAGAATCGGCCGGTTCAGCAGCTCGATGAAGCGATCGGGAATCTGACCGCCGCTGTTGAACCGCTCGTCGATGACGAGGCCGTCCTTCGTCCACTGCGCCATGAACTGCCGCTCGAGCTCGTTCTGCGCGTCGACGCCGGTGCTCTGCACGTAGACGTAGCCGGCCTTGCCGCCGGTCGCCTTCTCGACTTTCGCGCGGCGCTGCTCGATCCACTCGCGGAACCGCAGCTCGACCTCGCTGCCGAGGCACTTCACCGCGACCTGCCGCGCGCCCGACGTCGACGGCGATCCGTTGACGGTCAGCAGCACCGTGTCGTCGGCCAGGCCCCCAAACGACGCCCACGGGTCTTTCGCCGTGTCGAGCGGCACGCCGTTCACCGCCAGGACGTAGTCGCCCTCCTTGACGCCGAGGCCGGGCTCGGCGAGCGGCGACCGCTGGTCGAGGTCCCACGCGCCGCCGCGCACGATGTGCTTGATGCGATAGGCGCCGTCCGAAAGCTCCCAGTCCACCCCCAGCATGCCGACGCCGCGCGACGGCGTGTGCTCGAGGTCGCCGCCGCCTCGATACGTGTGCGACGAGTTCAGCTCCGCCGATGAACTCGCCGAGCACGAAGTTGACGTCCCACCGCGTCACCGAGGCGTCGATCAGCTTCTGGTACCGATCGCGCACCGCCGCCCAGTCGAGGCCGTGCATGTTCGCGTCGTAGAACAAGTCGCGCTCGAAGCGGTAGGTGTCGTTGAACATCTGCTGCCACTCGGCCCGGGGATCGACCGTGACCTCCATCTCGGCGAGACGCAGCGTCTTCTCGAATTTCTGCTTCTCCTTGGCCTCGACGATCGCGAAGCTGTCTTTCCGCGCCACCAGCACCTGCTTGCCGTCCGCGCTCACGTCCATCGCATCCACGTCGTCGAGGACCGTCTTCTCCTCGCGATCGTCGAAGTCGAACAGGTGGAGCGTGGCCTTCTCGCCGAACGAGCCCGCGCGGGGCATGCGGCGGTAGAGCAGCTTGCCCTTCACGGCGACGAGCTCGCCGTAGTGGCCGGGCGCCGGCGGCAGCACGACGGCGCGTGCCTCGAGCCCCTCGACGTCGATGTTCACCGCGGCAGGCTTGGTGTCTTTGCTCTCATCGCTCTTCTTGCTGTCGTCGCTCTTGGCCTTCTCGCCTTCCTTGCCCTTCTCGCCTTCCTTGCCTGCCGTCCTCCGCCTTCTTGCCCTCCGTCCGGTCTTCTTCCCCTCCTCCATGTCGTTCTTCGGCGGCAGCGGCGCCGCGACATCGGTCCTGAGCGGCGCGGCGAGCAGCACGGTGGGATTCGCATAGGTCCACGTGTTGTCGAAGTCGCCGTAGATGGGGGCGTACGTGCGGTCCGACTCGTAGAACAGGTACTTGCCGTCGGGATCGAACGTCGGCGTGCCGTCGTTGAAGTAGCCCGACGTGACCTGATGCTTCGCGCCCGCCTTCACGTCGTAGACGAAGACGGCGCCATTGGTGGGCGTCACCGGCCGCGACCAGGAGAGCCAGCGCGAGTCGGCCGACCAGGCGAGCGGCATCGCCTCGAGCGTCCCGTGATTCAGGAAGTACGGGCTCTGATCGATCTCGGTCACGGCCTTCGTCTTGACGTCCACCACGCGCAGCCGCATCGCCTGGTCGAAGAACGCGACATGCGTGCTGTCGGGCGACCAGATCGGGGCGTAGCGGAACCCCGGGCCCAGTTTCGTGATCGTCTCTTCCGCGCCCGATCCGTCAGCGGGGCGCAGCGTCAGCTCGTATTCGCCGGAGCGGTCGCTCCAGTAGGCGACCGTGCGGCCGTCAGGCGACCACCGCGGATACCGATCCGCGACGCCGGAGCTGCGCGTGAGGTTCAGGACCGGGCCGTTCTCCTTCGGCACGGTGAAGACGTCGCCGCGCGCCTCGAACGCCGCGCGCTTGCCGGTGGACGAGATGCCGGCCCACGCCACCAGCGACGCGACCTTCTCGGTCCGCGGCTTCAGCGTCAGCCGATCCGTCACCACCTGCACGGCGACCTCGCGCGGCTTCTCGGACTTCACGTCGAGGAGATACAGGCGCCCGCCGCACTGGTAGACGATGTCGTCGCCGCCGATGGCGGGGTAGGTGATGTCGTAGTCCTTCTCGTGCGTGACCTGACGCGCCGCGCCGGACGCGGTGTCGAGCGCCCAGATGTTGTAGCGCTGCTCCGATCCGCGATCGGACAGGAAGTACAGCGTCTTGCCGTGCCACATCGGGAACTCGTCGCCCGCAGGGTTCGCCGTGAGGTTCTTCGACTCGAAGGTCTTGAGGTTGAACCGCCAGATGTCGGCCGCCCAGCCGCCGCGATAGCGCTTCCACGTCCGGTTCGACTGCGTCTGCGGGACGTAGGCGACCTCGGATCCGTCGGGCGAGAACGCCGCGAACTCGCCGTACGGCACGGGCAGCTTCTCGGGCAGGCCGCCCGTCGCGGCGACGAGATAGAACTGGTTGTAGCGCTGACGGCCCGACTCGCGGCTCGAGGCGATCAGCACGCGCTTGCCGTCGGGGTGCCACCCGACGACGCGATCGTCCATCGGGTGATACGTGAGCCGCACCGGCTCTCCGCCCATCGTCGGGACGACGTAGGCGTCGAGGTTGCCGTCGTAGTTGGCGCTGAAGGCGATCTTCGAGCCGTCGGGCGAGAAGCGCGGGAAGAGCTCTTCGCCGGGCGCGGATGTCAGGCGCGTCGCGAGGCCGCCGGCCTTCGGCACGATCCAGATGTCGCCGGCGTAGACGAACGCGATGTGCGTCGCCGAGACGTCGGGATGACGGAACATCCGCGCGTCGATTTGCGCCCGCGCCACGGAGGCGGACAGCACGATCAGCAGGGCGACCAGCAGGCGTGCACACGTCTGACGCATACGAAAGCGCTCCTCGGAATGAAGAGCTGTAGGTTCCAGGGTTCCAGGGTTCAGGGTTCCGGGTTCAAGGTTCCGGGTTCCAGGTTCCGGGTTCACGGGCGTCTGAACCCCGGAACCTCGGAACCTCGGAACCCCGGAACCCCGGAACCTCAGTTCTTCGTGCCCGACGCCACTGGCCGGCCTTCGGCGTCGAGCAACACGACCTCGCCGACGTTCAGCGCCTTGACGTCCTTCTCGATCTTGGCGCGGTCGCCGACGAGCAGCATGGACGAGGCCGATGGGCTGACGTATTTCTTCTCGGCCGCCAGCACCTGGTCGAGCGTCTGCTTGCCGGTGCCGTCGTACTCCCGCTGCAGCTCGGTGAGCGGAAGACCGATCACCCAGAGGTTCGCGATCTCGGCGGTCACGCGGTCCAGCGACTCGAAGCGCTGGGCGTAGCCGCGCATGCGCCGCTGCCTGGCAACGGCGAGCTCGTCGGCGGAGATCGGCTTCGCGCCGGCGAGGTCCTTCATCTCCTTGTCGAACTCCACGATCGCGGGCGCTGTCTTGTCCGTCTGGATGCCGCCGCCGGCGAACCAGTTGCCGGACATTCGCATCGGATTGAAGCTCGAGAAGACGCCGTACCGAGTAGCCCTTGTTCTCGCGCAGGTTCAGGTTCAGCCGCGTGCTGACGCCGCCGCCACCCCAGACGGCGTCCACGAGCGTCAGCGCGTCGTAGTCGGGAGAGGTCCGGGTCGGCGCCGGCAAGTACTGCGCGACGACCGTCTGCGCCGCGTCGGGGCGATCGACGAGATAGAGTCGTCCGGCCGGCGCGGGGGCTGGCGGCGGCACCGTCACGAGCGGCGCGGCGCCGCCCGTCCAGCCGCCGAACGCCTTCGTCGCGAGCGCCGTCGCGTCGGCCAGCGTGATGTCTCCGGCGATGACGAGCGCCGTCGAGCCAGGCTTCCAGCGCGCCTGGTGGAACTGCACGAGGTCCTCGCGGGTGATCGCCTCGACTGTGCCTTTCAGGCCCGCGACCGGCCGTCCGTAAGGATGCGTCGGCCCGAAGGCCAGCATCGGCTGAATCCGCTGCACGAGCGCGTTGCCGCTGCGGTCGGCCTGCGCCAGCTGGTCGAGCACGCGCTTCTTCTCGCGCGCGAATTCGTCGGCCGGGTACGTCGGGTGCTGCACGACGTCGGAGACGATGTCCATGGCTGGCGCCAGGTTCCGCGTCAGCACGTCGAACGAGAGCGCCGCGCCCTCGCGTCCCGGGTTGGCCGCGAGCTCGGTGCCGAGCGCGCCGAGGCCGTCCTCGATCTCGAGCGCCTTGCGTGTCGGCGTGCCGAGATCGATGGTCGCGAGCGCGAGGTTCGCGACGCCCAGCTTGTCGACGGGATCGCTGGCCGCGCCCGCGCGCGACACGATTCGCACGTTCACCTTCGGGAGATCGTGGCGCTCGACCACGAAGACCTGGAGGCCGTTCGCGAGCTTTGCCGACTGCACAGCCGGCGCAACGAATGGCCGGTCCTCGCCGAGCGGCGGCATTTTCGAGCGGTCGAACGTCATCGCGTTCGCCGGACGCTTCGAGGCATCGGGATGGAAGCGGAGGACAGCACGGTTCGGCGTGTCGATCCACTTCGACACCGCACGCTGGATGTCACCGGGCGTCAGGGCCCGATACCGGTTGATGTCGGCGTCGACCTTGCCGGGGTCGCCGAGGAACGTGTTGTACAGGTTCAGCACGTCGGCCTTGCCGCCAAACCCGCCGATCCGCTCGAGGCCGGAGATGAACTCGGACTCCTGCTTCGTCTTCGCGCGGTCCAGTTCGACCGCGGTCGGCCCTTCCTTCGCGAGGCGTGCGATCTCGCTCGTCAGAATCGGCTCGATCTTCGCGAGTGGCACGCCGGGTCGCGCGGTTGCCTGGACGACGAACATGCTCGCGATCTCGGAGGTCGCGTTGAACGCAGCCACGGCCGTGGCCAGCTGCTGGTCGTAGACGAGCGCGCGGTTCAGCCGCGACGACAGGCCGTCCGACAGGATCCTTGCCGCGATATCCAGCGCCGCATCGTCCGGCGTGAAGTAGCCCGGCGAGGGCCAGGCGAAGTACACGCGCTCGAGAGCCACGCGATCGTTGACCTCGACGGTGCGCTCGCCGGAGAGGGTCGGGACCCAGACCGAGGGCCGATCGAGGGGCGGGCCTGGCGGGATGTCGCCGAAGTATTTCTCGACCAGCCGCTTCGCCTCCGCGGGATCGAAGTCGCCGGCGATGACCATCGAGAGGTTGTTCGGCGCGTAGGTACTGGCGGAAGAAGTCCTTGACGTCATCGAGCTTCGCCGCGGTGAGGTCTTCCTGGCTGCCGATGACGGGCCAGTGGTACGGGTGGCCTGCAGGGAACACCGAGTCGAAGAGCAGGATGAACGCGCGTCCGTACGGCTGGTTCTCGAGGCTCTGGCGCCGCTCGTTCTTCACGACGTCGCGCTGGTTGTCGAGTTTCTTCTGGTCGGTGACGTCGGTCAGCGTGGCGATTCGATCCGACTCGAGCCACAGCGCGTGCTCGAGGTTCCCCGACGGCACGGTGATGAAGTAGTTCGTGCGGTCGCTGTTGGTCGTGCCGTTGACGCCGCCCTCGCGGACGTTGGCGCCAGCCTTCTCGGCGTAGCCCCAGTAGCCGCCGTCGGCGTCTTTCGATCCTTCGAACATCATGTGCTCGAACAGATGCGCGAAGCCGGTGCGCCCGGGCTTCTCGTTCTTCGAACCGACGTGGAACCACTCGTTGACGTGGACGATGGGCAGTTTGCGATCGACGTGCAGGATCACCTGCAGGCCGTTCGGAAGCGTGAACTTCTCGAACTCGATTTTCGGAGTGGCGGATGCGGCCGGCGCCTGCGCGCGGCCGGCCAGCGTCGCCGTCACGATCGCGAGGGCGAGAAGGATGAGAAATCGTGGTCGAGTCATGACCGCAAATTCTAGTGCCGGCCCGGGCGAATTTGACGAACGGCCCTGCTGGGCTGGGACGAACGGTGTGATGAAGGCCGGGTCAATCAGGTCTGACGGGTCGATCGGGTCTAACAGGTCGAACAGGTCGACACGCACCGCGCAAAGCCTGCAACCTGTCCAACCTCTCTGACCTGATTGACCCGTAGACCTCGTGACCCGCCCGACCTGACTGACCCGTCTGACCTGCGCGACCTGCGCGACCCGCTCGACCTGCCTGACCTGACGCGTCGATAAGGCACAATGTCCCTCATGCCCATGTCGAGCGCATTCCATCGCCGGCCGATCGGCCGCGCGGTTCTTCTTGCGGTTGTCGTCGTCGCGCCGGTCATCGCGGCGCCGGCGGCGCCTCCGTCGAAGCCCAATCTTTCTGCCACCCGCATCCGCGCGCATGTGGAGTTCCTGGCAGACGACGTGCTCGAGGGACGCGAGGCGGGGACCCGCGGCTACGACGTCGCGGCGCACTACGTCGCCACGCAGATGGCGCAGTACGGGCTCGAGCCCGCCGCCGACGATGGGTCGTGGTTCCAGAAAGTGCCCCTCAGGCGAAGCTCGCTCATCAGCTCCGGGCTCCACGTCACCGCACCGGGCGTGCCCGCGACGGACATCGCCATTCCAGACGAGGGAATCGTCGCGCCCAACAGCCGCAATCCCGATCTCGCCCTCACGAGCGGTGTGGTCTTCGCAGGCTTCGGCGTGACCGCGCCGGACCTCGGCTACGACGACTACAAGGGCCTCGACGTCAACGGCAAGTTCGCGCTCATCTTCTACAACGCGCCGTCGTCCTTCCCGAGCGAGATGAAGGCCCATTACTCGTCGTCGCCGCAGAAATTCCGGATGGCCGCCGACCACGGCGCCATCGGCGTGATCACGATGTTCCGCCCCGAGGACTCGAAAGTGCAGCCGTGGGAGCGGCTGAAGGGCTACGGCACGCAGCCGGCGGTGACGACGCTGCTGCCCGACGGCACGCCCGTCATGTCGGAGCCGCGACTCCAGTCGGTCTCGTATGTCAGCGAGGCCGGGGCGCGCAAGATCCTCGCGGGCTCACCCATCACGTTCGAGCAGGCGGTGGAACACGCCGGCGACGGCAAGACCGGCGGCGCAGCGCTCACGAGCACGGTCACCCTGACGGTGAAGTCGAAGTACGAGGAAGCGCAGAGCGAGAACGTCGTCGGCAAGCTGAAGGGGAGCGTGCCGGCGCTGGCGTCGACGTCGGTCGTGCTGACCGCGCACCTGGATCATCTCGGCATCAAGCCGTCAGGCGAGGGCGATCGGATCAACAACGGCGCCTACGACAACGCGACCGGCAGCGCGATCCTGCTCGAAGTGGCGCGGGCGTTTGCCGAAGCGCCGACGCGCCCCAAGCGCTCGGTGATCGTCGTGTTTCTCACCGCGGAGGAGAAGGGCCTGCTCGGGTCGGACTACTTCGCGCGGTATCCGGCGAAGGCCGCCGGGACGATCGTCGCGGACGTGAACCTCGACATGCCCGTCTTCATGACGGCCTCGAAGGACATCGTCGCGTTTGGCGCGGAGAACTCGACGCTCGACGCCGTCGTGAAGCGCGCGATTGCCGCCGAGGGCTACACGCTCAGCCCCGACCCGATGCCCGAGCAGAACATCTTCGTGCGCAGCGACCAGTATTCCTTCGTCAAGCGCGGCATCCCGTCGGTGTATCTGGAACCCGGCTTCACCGCGGCCGATCCGAAAGTGAACGGCCGCGAGGTGTTCGAGTCGTTCCTCAACGGCCACTATCACCAGCCGAGCGACGACCTGTCGCTGCCGATGGATCTCAAGGCCGTCGCGCGATTCGCGGACGCGAACTACCTCATCGCGCGCGAGATCGCGAACGACCCCGTGGCGCCGACGTGGAAGAAGGGGAACTTCTTCGGGAAAGTCTACGGGAACGGCAAATAGGAAATGGGAATGGGAAATAGGAAATAGGAAATAGGATGGAATAGGAAAAAAGAAATAGGAAAAAAGACAAAGGGCGCGCTCGAGCGACGCGCGCCCTTCTTCGTGCTCCGTCTGTTCTTCCTATTTGCTATTTCCTATTCCCTATTTCTCAGTTCCAAACCGATACACCGTCGTCGTGTCGTACCGCTGCCCGGGCGGAGCACGGTGGACGGGAACTTCGGCTTGTTCGGCGAGTCGGGGAAGTGCTGCGTCTCGAGGCAGAACCCCGCGCGCTTCGCGTAGACCTTGCCGCCCTTGCCCGTGATCTTCCCGTCGAGGAAATTGCCCGTGTAGAACTGGACGCCGGGCTCCGTCGTGAGCACGTCCATCGTGCGGCCGCTGGAGGGATCGATGACGTGAACCGCGGGACGCAGCGTGCCGGCCGTGCCGTTCACGACGAAGTTGTGGTCGTAGCCGCCGCCCAGCGTGATCTGCTCGTCGTTGGAGTCGATGCGCGCGCCGATGGGAGTCGGCTTCAGGAAGTCGAACGGCGTGCCGGCCACCGGCTTCAGCTCACCGGTCGGGATCAGCCCCTTGGCGACCGGCGTGAACTTGTCCGCGAAGATCTGCATCACCTGGTCGAGGATCGTGCCGTTGCCCGCGCCCGCCAGGTTGAAGTACGAGTGGTTCGTCAGGTTCACTACCGTCGGCTTGTCGGTCGTCGCGTGGTAGTGAATCTTCAGCTCGTCGTCCTTGGTCCACGTGTAGGTCACCGTCGCGGTGAGCGTGCCGGGGAAGCCCTGATCCCCGTCCGGGCTGACGTGCGTGAGGACGACCGTCGGGCCGTTTGACGAGGTCACCGGCCGCGCCTTCCAGACGTACTTGTCGAAGCCCTTCGTGCCGCCGTGCAGCGTGTTGGCGCCGTCGTTCTTCGGCAGGGTGGACGCATGCCCGTCGATGGTGAACGTGCCGCCGCCGATGCGGTTGCCGTAGCGGCCCGCGACGGCGCCGAAGAACGGGTGCGGCGCCAGGTAGCCGTCGAGCGAGTCGAACCCGAGCGCGACGTCGCCGAGCGCGCCGGTCTTGTCGGGCACCTGGATCGACACGACGATCGCGCCGAGCGTCATGATCGAGACCTTGTGGCCCTTCGCGTTGGTCAGCGTGTAGAGCTCGACGGTCTCGCCGCCCTTGGTCTTGCCCCACGCCTGGCGTTCGACGCCCGCGGCGTCGGCGGCGTGCGCGGCTCCCAGCATGAAGAACGGAATCAACACGGCAGTCAGGATACCTCGGGGGCTCGACATCGCGATGTGCTCCTCAGCGGCATTTCATACGGGTCGGAGGTGTTGTGCAAGTTCTGCAGTGCCTGGTGCCTTAGTGCCTGGTGCGGTGCCAGTGCGGTGTCGAGTGCCGCGACGGCAGAGTTGCGCGGACCTCCTGCGATCGATGCCGGGGCTGAAGCCGCGGCCTACTGCAGTAGGGCGTCCCTTCAGTGGCCGGCGCCGTTGCGAGCGACCGGCGTCGCCTCGGTCCGCCTCAGCGAGGCGTCGGGTACGTGCGGCGCATGAAGCGGTCCCAGCGGCGATCGCTGACGAGCGCGCGCAGCGCCAGGAAGAAGCGCGCCGAGCGCGCGACGCGATACCGCGTCTTCGGGTGCGCCGTCGTCAGCGCCTCGTGGACGACGGCCGCGACGTCCTCCGGCGAGCCGGTCATCCGCTTGAGCGGCCCTTTTTCGTAGCTCTCGCTCGTGATACGGCCGACCTCGCGGGTGAAGTGCGCGTACGGGCCGCCGCGATGCTCGATGCGATCGAGGCTCGCGAGGGCGACGTCCGCGAAGCCCGACCTGATCAGGCCCGGCTCGATCAGGATCACGTCGATGCCGAATCCCTGCACCTCGAAACGGAGCGCGTCGTTGAGCGCGACCAGCGCATGCTTCGACGCGTGGTAGATGCCGCCGCCAGGAAATGTCAGGCGGCCGCCCATCGATCCGATGTTGACGATGCGGCCGGCGCTGGCGCGGCGCATGCCGGGAAGCACAAGCTGGGTCAGACGCAGCAGGCCGAAGACGTTGGTCTCGAACTGCTTGCGCACGAGCTCGATCGGCACGTTCTTCGACAGGACCGGACTGGCTGTACGCGGCGTTGTTCACGAGCGCGTCGATGTGGCCCTGCTCGCGTTCGACGGTCGCGACCGCCGCGCGCATCGACGCCTCGCTGGTCACGTCCAGCGAGAGCCGCCGCGCGCCGGCCTGCACGAGCGACTCGAGGGTTTCCGGTCGCCGCGCCGTCGCGTACACCGTCCAGCCGGCTTGCGTCATCCGCAGCGCGATCGCCGCGCCGATGCCGGAAGAGCAGCCGGTGATCAGGACTGTAGGCACTTACGGGATTGTATCCAGTGCTGCGGTGCTGCGGTGCTGCGGTGCCGCCGTGCTGCGGTGCGGCACTGTAGCGCTGCGGGCAGTAGCGCTGCGGGCAGTTGCACTGCGGCACTGCAGCACTGCAGCACTGCGGCACTGCGGCACTGCGGCACTGCGGCACTGCCCGAACCCTGCTACACTCCGCCCGACTTTCCAGGAGGCCCCGCGTGAAGCGTCGCGATCTGCTCACCACCATTGGCGCCAGCAGCCTGTTCGGCCTGTCGGGCGGCGTTCCGGCGCGCGCCGCCGAGGCGCGGTCGTTCAGCGGCCTCACCTCGGGCGTCGGCGATCTCTATCGCCTGTCGCGCGCGCGGACGCGATCGATCAGCCCCGAGAACTTCACCGGCGCGAAAGGCGCCGGCGGCCAGGCGACGGAAGGCACCGGCGCGAGGGCCGCGCGCGATCTCGGCAAAGGGTGGAAGGTCTCGCCGTCGGTCGGCATCAAGGCCGGCGAGACGTTCACGCTCGCCGACATCTCCGGTCCCGGCGCAATCCAGCACATCTGGATGACGCCTACGGGGCACTGGCGCTTTCAGATCCTGCGCATCTACTGGGACGGCGAGGCGACGCCGTCGGTCGAAACGCCGGTCGGCGACTTCTTCGCGTCGGGCTGGGGCAAGCACGGCCAGATCAGCTCGCTCGCGGTCGCGGTGAATCCGGGCAGCGCCTTCAACAGCTACTGGACGATGCCGTTCAGGAAGAGCTGCCGGATGACGATCACGAACGTCGGCCCGAAAGACGTCACGCTCTACTACCAGATCACCTACGCGCTCACCGAGGTGCCGGAAGACGCGGCGTACTTCCACGCGCAGTTCAGGCGCGTGAACCCGCTGCCCTACAAGAGCGTGTACACCATCCTGGAGAACGTGAAAGGCGAGGGGCACTACGTCGGGACACACCTGGCGTGGGGCGTGAAGAACAACGGCTGGTGGGGCGAAGGCGAGATCAAGTTCTACATGGACGGCGACACCGACTTCCCGACGATCTGCGGCACGGGCACCGAGGACTACTTCTGCGGGTCGTACGACTTCGAGAACCAGGAGACGCATCGCTACGAGGAGTTCACGACGCCGTACACCGGCCTGTCGCTCGTCACGCGCCCCGACGGCCTCTACCAATCGCAGGAACGCTTCAGCCTGTATCGCTGGCACATCATGGACCCCATTCGCTTCAGCCAGGATCTCCGCGTGACGATCCAGGCGCTCGGCTGGCGCAGCGATGGGACGTACCTGCCCCTTCAGGATGACATCGCGTCCACCGCGTTCTGGTATCAGGCTGAACCGCACGCGGCGTTTCCGGCGGTGCCCGGAAGGGACGCGCTGGAAATCATTTAAGCGGTGCCCGCTTGTGCCTGGTGCTGCGCCCTGATCGCCTGGTCCCTGATTCCTGATCCCTGGCCCCTGATCCGGTGGCCCAGCTCTTTGCTATAACGCACCATGCTGAGACTAGACAAGCACCATGGCTGAGCTTCGAGGCACACGTCGGCAGCGCGACTGGCTGGCTAACGCGTCCTGGCGGTTGCGTGGCCATCGTCCTCGGTGACGGCCCAGACCCGCATCGTCCCGCCGAAGAACAAGTACACGCCCGAGCAGGACGTCGAGCTCGGCGCAGAAGGCGGCGGCGGAGGTCCGCGCGGCGTATCCGGTGATTACAAACCCCGAGATCCAGCGCTACATGACGCATCTCGGCCAGAGCCTCGTCGAGGCGGCGCCGCCCGAGCTGAACAACCCGGCGTTCCGCTACTCGTTCACGCCGGTGAACGTGAAGGAGATCAACGCGTTCGCGCTGCCGGGCGGGCCGATGTTCATCAACCGCGGGATGATCGACTCGGCGCACTCCGAGGGCGAGGTCGTCGGCGTCATGGCGCACGAGCTCAGCCACGTGCTGCTGCGGCACGGCACGGCGAACGCCACCAAGGCGCAGGGCTTCCAGCTCGGGGCGCTCGCCGGCATGATTGCCGGTGCGGTGGTCGGAGGTGGGGTCGGTTCGATCATCAGCCAGGGATCGCAGCTCGGCCTCGGCACCTGGCTGCTGCGCTACAGCCGCGACTACGAGAAGCAGGCCGACCTCCTCGGTGTTCAGATGATGGCGCGCGCCGGCTACGACCCGCGCGACCTGGCGCGCGTGTTCGAGAACATCGAGAAGCAGGGCGGCGCCGGCAGCCCGCAGTGGATGAGCGATCACCCGAACCCCGGCAACCGATCGCAGTACATCGAGAAGGAAGCCTCGATGCTGCAGATCGCCAACGTCCGCCACGACGCCGGCGATCTCGAGCACGCGAAGCAGCTGATGGCGCAGCTGCCGCCGCCGATGAAGATGGCCGACGTCGAGAAGAACGCGCAGCGCGGGGGACGGAACCCGCAGGGCGGCTCCGGCGACGGCAACACGCCAGCCGGTCTCGGTCGGCGAGATTGGACAGCCAGTGCCGATGCCGTCGAGCGACTTCCGCCCGGTCAGGGGCGGCAAGGTGGTGCAGATGAGCGTGCCGTCGAACTGGGAGGCGCTGTCGTCGACCAACTCGATCAAGTTCGTGCCGCAGAACGGCTACGGCTCGCTGAACGGGCAGACCGTCTTCACCCACGGCGCCGAAGTTGGTGTCCTCCGCCCGCAGACGCGCGATCTGGGCGCCGCAACCGACGCCCTGCTCGACTCGCTGCAGTCGACCAACCCCGAGATGAGGGAGACCGACGCGCCGCGCGAAACGCGCCTCTCGCAGCGCACGGCGATCGAGCACCATCTCGTGAACACGTCGGCCACCGGCGCGCAGGAGCGCGTCGGCATCACCACGACCTTCCTGGCGGACGGGAGCCTGTTCTACTACGTGACCGTCGTCCCCTCGTCCGAGCGCGACGCCTACGACTCGGCGTTCAGGAAGATCGCGGATTCAATTCGGCTGACGGATCAGTAGGCAGTAGGCGGTAGGCAGTGCAGTAGGGCGGGGCTTCAGCCCCGCCATGCACCGGAAGATCGTCGCAGTTCAGCCCCGCCGCCTATCGCGGCTGCTGCTTGTTGAGGAAATACGCGCCGAGCGCGGCGAGGCCGCCCGCGATGATCACCGCGCGGATCACCCGCAAGAGGCTGATCACCCACGCGATCCCGATCCCGAGCGCCGCCCACTGCACCCACCAGTGGCCCGGCGACGTCATCAGGTTGATCACGAAGAGAAACGCCAGGATGAGCGGTCCCATGAAGAGGAACTTCAGGGAATGCAGGGTTCTGGACACGATCGGCTCCTTGTCCGGATCTTACGGGTGACGCGCCCGCCGTGTTTCGACGACGTCTGTCACGCGACACGGACGTCTGTAGCGCAGGCCTTCAGGCCTGCAACGCAGCAGGGCTAAAGCCCTGCCCCACAGGCGGATAGCTGCCAGCTGCCCGCCGTCAGCTGACACGCTACTCCAGCGGGATCTTCTTCCCGTTCTTCGCCAGCCACTGATCGAACGTCTGCAGCTCCGGGTTCAGCCGCTTCGACAGCGCGATGGGCCGGTGCCCGCAGTATTCCTCTTCGAAGTCGGCCTTGAACTGGAACATGTTGCCGAGGTCGTCGGCGCCGGGAAACCCGAAGCTCCGGTAATGGTCGGGCAGCACGGCGTTGTACGCGACGGGCACGCCAAGCGCCTTCGTCATCGACGCCGCCATCTGCGCGCCGGTGAGGTGCTCGCCGGCGACGCCAACCGTCTGGCCGACGTACGTCTTGCCGGCCTTGAAGATCCCGTACGCCGCCTTCCCGAGGTCCTCCACGGCGATGCTCGGCATCTTCTTGTCGCCGATCGGCAGCGTGAGCGCGTAGGTGCCGTCGGGGCCCTTCTTCGGGCCCGAGCCGAAGAAGATGAAGTTCTCCCAGTAGAACGACGTCAGGTAGAACGTCGTCGGCACGCCGAGATCGCGGAAGACCGCGTCGACTTCGGCCTTCGCGTCGAAGTGCGGCACGCGGAAGCGATCCATGAGGAGCGGCATGCGCCGATCGTGATCGGCCATGTACTGCCGCACGTCTTCGAAGGTGGACCAGATCGCGTGCTGCACGCCGGTCGCCTTGCACGCGTTGGCCAGCGCGGTCCCGTGCTGGATCTCGAGATCGGGCGAGTAGTGCTCCCAGTAGAACGTCACGCAGTACGCGCCGTAGGCGCCGTTGAACGCGCGCTTCAGGCTCTCTTCGTCGTCCACGTTCGCCGCGACCACCTCGGCGCCCGCGTCGGCGAGCGCTCGCGCCTTTGCGCTCGACGGGTCGCGCGTCAACGCGCGCACTGAGTACGGGCCGTCCTTGTCCTTGAGAATGGATTGCACCAGGCCGCTGGCCTGCGCGCCGGTCGCGCCGGCGACGGCGATGATCTTCTTGTCTGACATGCGGTGGACCTCTGAGTCCGGATTATATAATCGCCGCCTTTCCGCCATGTTTCGAGACGCCCTGATTCCGCTGTCGCTCGCCGCGCTCGCCGTTGCCACGCCGGCGCCGCATGCCCCATCCGCGGCGTCCGCCCCGCGCCCGCCGTTCACCGTCGTCGAGGCGAGCATCGGCGACATGCAGCGTGCCCTCGCCGGCGGACGCGTCACGTCGCGGCAGCTCGTGACGGAGAGCCTCACGCGCATCGCGCGGTACAACTGGCAGCTGAACGCGGTGCTCGCCGTGAATCCCGCGGGCACTGGACGAAGCGGACGAGCGCGATCGCGAGCGGCGCAGCGGCCACGTGCGCGGCCCGCTGCACGGCATCCCGATCGCCGTGAAGGACAACATCCAGACCACCGACCTGCCGACGACGGGCGGCGCGCTGGCGTTCGAAGGCTTCAGGCCGCCCTACGAGGCGACGCTCGTGACGAACCTGCGCGCGGCAGGCGCGATCATCATCGCGAAGACGGTGATGACCGAGCTGGCCAACTGGGTCGCCGGCGCGCCGACGCCGATGCCCGCCAACTACTCGCGCGCTCGGCGGCTACGGGCTGAACCCGTACGACCCGCGCCGCGATCCGCGCGAGAAGACGGACGACGGGCGGCCGGCGCTGCAGACCGGCGGATTCGAGTTCCGGCATCGGCACCGCCGCGAGCTTCTGGGCGGCCAACGTCGGCACCGAGACCTCCGGATCGATCCTCAGCCCGTCGAACCAGAACATGCTCGTCGGCATCAAGCCGACCGTGGGCCGTGTCAGCCGCCACGGCGTGATTCCCATCACCGCCGATCAGGACACGCCCGGCCCGATGGCGCGAAGCGTCGCCGACGCCGCGATCATGCTCGGCGCGCTCGAAGGCGCCTCTCCCGACCGAGACGACGCCGCGACGCGCACGTGCACGCCGCCGCCGGGCCGCGACTACACGAAGTTCCTCGACGCCGGGGCGCTGAAGGGCGCGCGCCTCGGCATCCCGCGCGCGTACTTCTACGACAAGCTCTCGCTGCCCGGCGACAAGGAGCCGCGCGGCGGATTGACCGACCCACAGGCGCAGCTGATGCGCGACGCCATCGACGTCCTGAAGCGCCTCGGCGCCGTCGTCGTCGATCCGGCGGACATCCCCAGCGTCGCGACGCTCGATCCCGACAAGAGCTTCCTGAAGTGGTCGGTCTGCGGCGGCGCGGGCGACGTGAAAGGGAAGGACGCCGGTTGCTCGGTCGTGTTCAAGTACGGCATGAAGCGCGACTTCAACGCGTGGCTCGCGTCGCTGGGGCCGTCGGCGCCGGTGAAGACGCTCGCGGAGCTGCGCGCGTTCAATCTCGCGCATGCGTCCCGCAACGCGATCAAATACGGGCAGTCGCTGCTCGACATCTCGGACGAGATGGACGTGGACGCGGATCGCGCGCGGTACGAAGCGGATCGGAAGAAGGATCTGGAGTTGGCGGGCGCGCAGGGGATCGACGCGGTGATGGACGCGCAGAAGCTCGACGCGCTCGTGTTCCCTGGCGGCAGCGGCGCTGGCATCGCCGCCAGGCCGGGCTACCCGACGGTGATCGTGCCGTTCGGCTTCGTGCCGAACGAGCCGAAGCAGCCGTTTCCGCCCGGGTTCGACGCGAAGCCGTCGCCCTACGGCGTCAGCTTCACCGGCCGCGCGTGCAGCGAGCCGCGTCTCATCGCGATCGCGTACGCGTTCGAGCAGGCCACGAAGAAACGCGTCCCGCCGCCGCTCGGGCGCTGACTCACCGCCTCCTCCGAGCTTTCGTGGGGCCGGAACGTGTGACCAGACACCGCACGTGTCCGCCCTGCGGCCCCGTCCTGACTACTCCGACCGCAACGCCGTGACCGGGTCGACGCCGGTCGCCTCGCGAGCGGGGAGATACGCCGCGCCGAGCGATACTGCCAGCAGCACGACGGACACCGCGCCGAGGACGAACGGGTCGGTCGGCTTCACGCCGAAGACCAGCGTCTCCATGTAGCGTCCGAGCGCGAGCGCGGCGACGAGGCCGACGGCGAGCCCCCCGAGCGTCCACGACAGGCTGCCGCGGACGATCAGCCGCAGCACGTCGCCAGGCTGCGCGCCGAGCGCGAGCCGGATGCCGATCTCCTGGGTCCGCTGCGTCACCGAGTAGCTGACTACGCCGGCGATCCCGACGGCCGCGAGCACGAGCGCGACCAGCGCGAACGCGCCCAGCAGGCGCATGCCGAACCGGCGCGGCGCGACCGAGTCGCCGATGATCGTCTCCATCGTGTCGACGGAGGCCACCGGCAACTGCGGCTCGACGACACGCAGCGCGTCCTTCACGGGAGCGGTGAACGCGGCCGGCGCGGAGGCCGTCTTCGTGACGACGCTCATGAACGGCCAGGCGGCCTGGTTGTAGGCACGGATGAAGAGCGGCGGCGCCGGCCGATCGAGGCCGCGGTGACGCACGTCGCCGAGGACGCCGACGATCGTCAGCCAGTCACCGCGCGGGTCGACGCGGTCGCCGATCTGGAATCGCTTGCCGACGGCGTCCTCGTTCGGCCAGTAGCGCTTCGCCATCGCCTCGTTGATCAGCGCCACGCCGGGCGTGCCGACCGTGTCGCGCTCGGTGAACTCGCGTCCCGCCTTCAGCGGGATGCCGAGCGTGCGCAGGATGTTCGGGCACGCCACGGTGTAGCTGGCGCCGGGGCGATCCTTCGGATCCGGATCGGGCCGGCCTTCGATCGCGATGCCGCGTCCCGCGCTTCCGCCTGACAGGGGCAGGTGCGCGATCGCGCTGACGGACTGCACGCCCGGCACCGCCGTGACGCGCTGGTCCAGCGCGCTGCAGAACTGCGCGTGCGCCGGCGGCCCGTAGTAAAGGTTCTCCTGCGGCAGCGACATCTCCATCACGAGCACGTTCTTCGGATCGAGCCCGGGGTCGACGCTGAGCAGCCGTCCGACGCTGGCGATCATCAGGCCGGCGCCAGCCAGCACCACGAGCGTCAGCGCGACTTCGGCGGCGACGAGCGCGTGGCGCAGGATGGTGCGCCCGCTGCCTGTAGACCCGCGCGCGCTCTCCTTCAGCGGATGGTTCAGATCGCTCCGCAGCGTGGCCACCGCGGGGGCGAGGCCGAAGAGCAGGCCGCTCGCCATCGAGATCGCGACGGTGAACGCGAGCACGACGCGATCGACGCCGATCTGATCGGCGGGTCTCAGCGGCGCGAATCGCAGGTCGCCGGGCAGCAGCGGCACGATCAACGCCGTGCCCCAGATGGCGAGCAGGACGCCCGCCGCGCCGCCGAGCACGGAGAGCGCCAGGCTCTCGGTCAGCAGTTGCCGCACGAGCCTCGATCCGCTGGCGCCAATCGCCGCGCGGATCGCCAGCTCGCGCGACCGGGCGGCCGCGCGCGCGAGCATCAGGTTCGCGACGTTCACGCACGCAATCAGCAGCACGAATCCGACCACCACGAGCATCAGGCGAAGCGCCGGCCTCAGATCGTCGACGCCGGTTTCGGCCAGCGCCTCGAGGCGGATCGTGCCGTCAGGCTGCGTGTCGGGGTTCGCGGCCGCCAGCGCCGCGGCCGATCGTGTCGACCTCGCTGCGCGTCTGCGCGAGCTCCACGCCTGGCTTCATCCGGCCGAGGCAGATGAACGAGTGCGACCCGCGGTCCTGGTCGCCCGCAGTCCATCCCGGCGGCACCCACAGCTGCCGCTCGCCGCTCCAGAACTGGAACTGGAAGCTCGCCGGCATCACGCCGACGACGGTGTAGGCCTGACCGTCCATGGCGATCGTCCGGCCCACCAGCGTCGGATCCGCGCCGTAGCGTCGCGACCACAAGCCGTAACTCAGCACGACGACGCGATCGCGTCCCGTCTGTTCCTCGTCGTCGGTGAACCCTCGCCCGAGAAACGGGGACACGCCGAGGACACGGAAGAAGCTCGCGGTGACGCGCAGGCCGGACACCTGCTCCGGCTCGCCGCCCGACGTCAGGTTGTAGCCCTTGCCGGCCGAGTCGAAGAGGGCGATGTCGGCGAGCGTCCGGCTGCGCGCCTTCAGGTCGCGGTAGTTGGGCAGCGAGAAGATGTTGAAGGTGTTCGGATCGGGATTGCTCGCCCTGCCTTCCCACAGCACCACGAGCCGATCCGGATTCGGAAACGGCAGCGGCCTCAGCAGCGTCGCGTTGACGATGCTGAACATCGTCGTGTTGGCGCCGATGCCGAGGGCAAGCGTCGCGACGGCGACGGCGACGAAGCCGGGGCTCCGGCTCCACATGCGGACCGCGTAGCGGATGTCACTCAGGAAGGTGCGCATCGTGTCGGCACTTGAGCAAAGCGTGTGCCGAAAGCGGACTGCGGACTACAGACTTCGGACTTCAGACGAACGGTAGCGCAGGCCTTCAGGCCTGCCAGACACTCGACCGTCGGTTCACGGCAGACCTGAAGGTCTGCGCTACAGGTGACGTCGCAGTCCGAGTCCGACCTGTCCGATCGTGGCACGCGGCCGTCCCGGAATCGGTCTGTTGACAACCGCCGAGTTGTCATTTTTCGGCGCGTTGACCCCTGGTCGCGCCGTCTGTCATTCTTTCGTTACATGCCCGACGGCCCTCGGTCGGGTTGCGGAGGGTGTCGGATGCGGGCGATTGTCGGGATCGTCGTAGGCGCTGCTGGTGGCGGGCTCGAGTGGCGCGGTGGCCGCGCAGGATCTCTCGGGCGGCCGTCCGCTGTTCGAGGCCGGGGCGCCCACGGCGCCCACGCCGGACACCGTCGCCTCCGCGATTGTGTTGCCCGAGCCCGGGGCATTCGATCAGCAGCCGGCCGGTCCGGCGCCGACGCCGCGGCACACCGGCATCCACGCGCTCGGCAAGGACCTGCTGGACGACTTCAAGCACCTGCCGTCGAAGGAGAATTTCATCTGGGCCGGCGTGGCCGGCGGTCTCGCGCTTTCCGTGCATCCGATCGACGACAACGTGATGCATGCGTGGGGCGGCAACGACACGCTGCAGAACGTGTTCAAGCTCGGGAAGTATCTTGGCCAGTCGTACGTGCTCATTCCGACGGCGCTCGGCGTCTACATCTACGGCCGCGCGAAGGACGAGCCGAAGGTCTCGCACGTGGGCATGGACCTCGTTCAGTCCCTGCTGATGAGCGAGGCGATCGTCCAGACGCTGAAGTACACGACGCGGCGCGAGCGCCCCGATGGCAGCGGCAAGAACTCGTTCCCCTCCGGCCACGCGGCCGACACGTTCGCGTTCGCGACGGCGCTCGAGCGGCATCTGGGCTGGAAGGGCGCGGTGCCGGCCTACATCTTCTCGTCCTACGTCGCGATCTCGCGCATCCCCGATAACCGCCACTGGCTGAGCGACTCGATCTTCGGCGCGGGCGTCGGCATCATCTGCGGACGGCACGACGACCCGGCACGGGGCGAAGTACCCGATGAGCGCGGCGATCGTGCCCGGCGGCGTCGGAGATCATGTTCTCGCGCAACTACAACGCGAACTGAAGAGCGGACTTCAGACTTCAGACTATCGGACTACGGACGGCGCGGCTAAAGCCGCGCCCTACTGTCGTCTAGCACCAGTAGGGCGGGGCTTCAGCCCCGCCATGTCTGTCAGTCCGTAGTCCGTAGTCCGTGCATTCGTGATATCTAGATCCGCCGAGGAGACGTCCGACCACATGTCCAAGAGGCTTTCACGCCGCACGTTCGGAACCGTCATTGGCGCTGCCGCAGTGGGCGCGTCGCAGGCGTCGCGCTTGTTTGCCGCCGGCCCCGGCACTCCGGACGCCGCGCCGGCTGCCGCCGGCGACGCCAGCGCGAGCCGCACGTTTCCTCCGGGTTTCCTCTGGGGCACCGCGACCGCGGCGTATCAGGTCGAAGGCGCGGCCACCGAGGACGGCCGCGGCCCGTCGGTGTGGGACACGTTCTCGCACACGCCCGGCAAGACCAACGCGGGCGCGACCGGCGACGTCGCCGACGACCACTACCACCGCTACAAGGACGACGTGCAGCTGATGAAGTCGCTGGGCGTCAAGGTGTATCGCTTCTCGATCGCGTGGTCGCGGCTGTTTCCGACCGGCAAAGGCGCGCCGAACCCGAAGGGCATCGACTTCTACAACCGCCTGGTCGACGAGCTCCTCGCCAACGGCATCCAGCCGTTCGCGACGCTCTATCACTGGGACCTGCCGCAGGCGCTGCAGGACAACGGCGGCGGCTGGGAAAACCCCGACACGGCCAAGGCCTTCGGGGACTACGCCGGGTACGTCGCCGAGCACCTGTCGGATCGCGTCAACCACTTCTTCACGATCAACGAGTTCGGCGCGTTCGTGGAGCTCGGCTACCGCGTCGGCGTGCACGCGCCTGGCGTGAAGCTGCCGCCGGGGCGCTTCAACCAGACGCGGCACCACTGCGTGCTCGGGCACGGCCTCGCGGTGCAGGCCATTCGCGCGAAGGGCAAGGCGGGCACCAAGGTCGGCCTCGCCGAGAACATGACGATCTGCGCGCCCATCATCGAGACCGACGCGCACATCAAGGCCGCTGAAGAAGCGACCCGCCAGGTCAACGCGCAATACATGACGGTCATCCAGGAAGGGAAATACACCGACCTGTACCTGAAGAACGCCGGCGCCGACGCGCCGAAGTTCACCGACGCCGAGCTGAAGGCGATCTCGAGCCCGCTCGACTTCGTCGGCATCAACATCTACACGCCGATCTACGTCCGCGCGGATGGCTCGCCTCAGGGCTTCGCGGTCGTCCCGCACCCGAAGTCGTTCCCGCACATGCCGTCGCCGTGGCTGTTCGTCGGGCCCGAAGCGCTCTACTGGGGCCCGCGCCACGTCGCGAAGATCTGGAACGTCAAGGAGATCTACATCACCGAGAACGGCTGCTCATCGTCGGACATCCCGGCGGCCGACGGACTGGTGTACGACACGGACCGCGTGATGTATCTCAGGAACTACCTCACGCAGCTCCAGCGCGCGACCGCCGACGGCGTGCCGGTGAAGGGCTACTTCTGCTGGAGCCTGATGGACAACTTCGAATGGGCCGACGGGTACACCAACCGCTTCGGCCTGCACTACGTGGACTACGACACGCAGAAGCGCACGCCGAAGCTGAGCGCGCAGTTCTACAAAGAAGTGATTGCGCAGAGCCGCGTGCTGTAGGACGGAAGGAACCACAGATTACACAGATTACACAGATTCTTTCGAGTCACGCTGACTTCGCTGTCTTAAAGACACCTGGATTCTGGGATTTCAGGGATTCAGTCCGGGACCGCTCGGGCTCCGGCGGCGTCCCGGGCAGGCCGGCGGCGAAGCCGTCTTCACGGCCGGCCGCTTCGCGGCCGACGCCTGCCCTGAGCGGAGTCGACCGAGCGGTCGCCTCGGCGTGATCTCGACAATCTGTGTCATCTGTGTAATCTGTGGTTAAACTTCAAAGTCCGGCCCTGCGGCGAAGCTCAGGGCGCGGCGTGACGGCGATTCTGCCGACGTGTTCTCAATCCATGAAATCCCAGAATCCAGGTGTCTCTTTTTCCGGTGTCCTCATGCACAGACTCGTTCGTACAACGCTCCTCGCTCTTTTGATTTGCGGTATCGCTCTGGCGAAGCCATCCGCGCAGTCTCCGACCGAGAAGCGCACGGCGCCGCTCAAGAGCTTCGACGTCTCGATCATCGACCGGTCGGTCGATCCGTGCACGGACTTCTACCAGTTCGCGTGCGGCGGGTGGCGCAACAACAATCCCGTGCCGTCCGACAAGGCGCGGTGGGGACGCTTCGACGAGCTGCGCGAGGTGAACCTCTGGACGCTCCGCGACATCCTCGACGCGGCGTCGAAGCCGTCGCCGTCGCGCACGCCCCTCGAGGCGCAGGTCGGCGACTTCTACGCGTCGTGCATGGACCAGGCGTCGATTGACGCCGCGGGCCTCTCGCCGATTGCCGACGATCTCGCGCGCGTGTCCGGCGCGACGACGAAGGCGCAGCTCATCGGCGCGATGGGCTCGCTCCGCCAGCGTGGCCTCGGTTCGCTCTTCTCGTTCGGCGTCGGCACCGACCTCAAGAACTCGGACGCGACGCTCATGAACGTCGATCAGGGCGGCACGTCGTTGCCGGACCGCGACTACTACCTGAAGGACGATCCGAAGAACAAGGAGATCCGCGAGCAGTACGTCGCGCACATGACGAAGATGTTCGAGCTGGCCGGCGACGCGCACGACGCGGCGGCCACCGAGGCGCAGGCCGTGCTCACGCTCGAGACGAAACTCGCGTCGGCCCAGCTCGATCGCGTCGCGCGTCGCGACCCGAAGAACCGCGACAACCGCGGCACGCTGGCGACGTTGCAGGATATGGCGCCTGCGTTCGATTTCGTGACGTACTTCGCCGCCGCGCACGCGCCCGCGTTCACGGATCTCAACAACGGCTGGCCGAAGTTCTTCCAGGCCTTGAACGGCACCTGGGCCGACACCTCGCTCGACGATCTCAAGACCTACGTGCGCTGGCGGCTGCTGACGCAGTCGGCGCCGATGCTCGCGTCGAAATTCGAGAAAGAGGACTTCGCGTTCTTCAGCACCCAGCTGCGCGGCATCAAGGAGCAGCCGGCACGCTGGAAGACCTGCGTCGCCAACGTCGACGGCAACCTCGGCGAGGCGCTCGGCCAGCTGTACGTCGCCAAGGCCTTCGGCGCCGACAGCAAGGCGCGCATGAAGGCGCTGGTCGACGCGCTCACCGTCGCGCTGGGCCAGGACATCAGCGGCCTCGAGTGGATGACGCCGGAGACCAAGGCGAAGGCGATCGAGAAGCTGAAGCTGCTCGGCAAGCAGAAGATCGGCTACCCGGACAAGTGGCGCGACTACTCGTCGGTGAAGGTCGCGCGCAACGAGTTCCTCGAGAACAACTCGCGCGCCGATATCTTCGAGGTGAAGCGCAACTACGACAAGCTTGGCAAGCCGGTCGACAAGACCGAGTGGGGCATGACGCCGCCGACGGTCAACGCGTACTACTCGCCGCAGCTTGCCGAGATCGTGTTCCCCGCGGGGATTCTCCAGCCGCCGTTCTTCGATCGGTCCGCGGACGAAGCCGTGAATTTCGGGGGCATCGGCGCGGTGATCGGCCACGAGTTGACCCACGGCTTCGACGACCAGGGCAGGAAGTTCGACGGGAAGGGCAACCTCACCGACTGGTGGACCGACGCCGACGGCAAGGCCTTCGAGGAGCGCGCCGCCTGCGTGGCCGATCAGTACTCAGGCTACTCGCCGGTGAACGACCCGAAGACCAGCCAGCCCGCGCACCTGAACGGCCGGCTCACGCTCGGCGAGAACCTCGGCGACAACGGCGGCGTGCGCATCGCGTTCATGGCGCTGATGAACACGCTCAAGGGCCAGCCGCGGACCGACGTCTCGGGCTTCACGCCGGAGCAGCGCTTCTTTCTCGGCTTCGCGCAGGTGTGGTGTCAGAACTCGACCGACGCCGAGTCGATGCAGCGCATCATGACCGACCCGCACTCGCCCGGCGCCTTCCGCGCCAACGGCACGCTCAGCAACATGCCCGAGTTCGCGCAGGCGTTCAGCTGCAAGCCGGGCACGCCGATGGCGCCGGTGAAGCGCTGCCGGGTGTGGTAGGGCGCAGATAGCAGAATAGCAGATAGCAGAGACTACAGACTACAGAGCGTACAGAGACGCCGCGTCTCTGAGCCCTGAAGTCCTGTCCTGTAGTCCGTAGTTCCGTATTCCCTATTCCGTATCCGCAGTCCGACTACGGAAGTTCCCTAATCCAGATATTGCTGAAGCTGATCGGCTTGCTGGGGTCGCCGTGCGCCTGGAGCTTGATTGGCGCGCCGTCGAACTTCTTGTAGGTCGGCGTCCCGATGTAGGCCGTCTCGCCCTTCAACTGGAAGTGGTTCTGCACCAGCACGCCGTTGTGGAACGCGGTCACGTACGCGGGCGTTTTCACGGTCCCGTCGGCGTTGAATGTCGGCGCCGTCCAGATGACGTCGTAGACCTGCCAGTCGCCGGGCTTGCGCATCGCGTTGGCGAGCGGGATTGACTGCTTGTAGATGCTCGCCGCCATCCCGTTCACATACGTCTTGTTGTTGAACGAGTCGAGAATCTGCAGCTCGTAGCCGGCGTCGCCCTTGCCCGTGGACGCGAGGAACAGGCCGCTGTTGCCGCGCGCCTGGTTCGTGCCCTCGATGTCGGCGGGCTCCTGCCACTCGAGATGCAGCTGGTAGTCGTGGAAGCTGCGCTTGGTCTCGATGTTCCCGGCCTTCTTGTTCACCGTGACGATGCCGTCGTGCACGATCCAGGTGGCGGGGGAGCGGTCGTTGGTCGAGACCCACTCGTCGAGGTTCTTGCCGTCGAAGAGCACGATCGCGTCCGACGGCGCCGCGCCGTTGTCGCCCGGCGTGACGACCTTCGGTTCAGGGCTCCAGACCTCGGTGTCTTCAGGCTTGGGCTTGGCGGGTTCCTGCGCGAGCACGGCGGCCGGCGCGAGAAGGATGAGGCACGAAACGAGCGTGGCGTATCGGATGCGCATGGTGCCGCATTCTGGAATCCGGCGAGGGGACTGTCAAGAACGGCGCCGGTGCCCGACGGTGCCCTGTGCGGTGCCAGTGCCGGGTGCCCGGTGCGACGGCAGCGGTGACCGCGTAGCCTTGCCTACTGCAGCCACTGCCTACGCCTACTGCCTACGCAGAGGCTCACAGCGCCCTGAGCGTCGTGGCGACGTTGGCCCTGGCGGCCCGGATCGCCGGCGGCAGCCCGCCCACGATGCCCATGGCCAGCGCGAAGACCAGGCCAAGCCCCAGCAAATCGGCCGTGATCCGGAACGCGAACGACAAGTGCGCGAACGTCTGCCAGTTCATGGTCCCCGTCGTGATGCCGTTGATCGGCAGCACGGCGAGGCAGCCGGCGATGCCGCCGGCGAGCGCAATCAAGAGCGACTCGGACACGAACGAGAGGACGATGCTGCCCGAGCCGAAGCCGATGGCGCGCAGGACGGCGATCTCGCGCGAGCGTTCCGAGACCGAGGCGTACATGGTGTTGAGCGCCGCGAGAATCGCGCCGAGTCCCATGACGAGTGCGACGAGCCCGCCGAGCACGGTGATGAGCGTCGTGACCGTCCGCGACTGGTTGGCGTAGTACTCGCGCTCGCGCAGCGCCTGCACCTGCAGGTGCGGGTTGTGCGTCACCGCCTGCTGGAAGGCGTCGAAATCCGACGCCGAGCCCAGCTTCACCGTGACCGACTGGAAGACGTTGTTCGGCCGCTGATAGTTCGCGTTGAGCACGTTCGAGTCGGCCCAGACCTCGGAGTCGAAGGCGCTCCCGCCAGCGTCGAAGATCCCGACGACCTTCCATGATCCCGGCCCGATGCGGACGGTGCCGCCCAGCTCGAGACCCGCGTAGGCCAGCGTCGCGTGTTTCCCGACGACGATCTCGTACAGGCCCGGCGTGAAGAAGCGGCCCTGAACGACGTGCACGTTGTCGCGGACCGAGAGCACTCGTGTCGCGACACCGCGCATCTCGACGTTCGCGTCGCCGCCCTGCGGGCCCCGAAGCTGAAGGTTCGCGACGGCGACGACTTCGGGGCTAATCAGTGCGTCCGGGCCCTGGCGCTTGATGTAGGGCGCGTTCTCGATGGCGTGCACGGCGTCGAGGTCGAGCGCGCTCGTCATCTCGGTATCGGCGCCGACCTGCTCGACGATCACGTTGTCGGGTTGGCCCGGACGAGACCAGCGTCGCCTGGAACCCGCGCGCCAGCGCCAGCATCGCGACGAAGACGCCGACGGCGCCGGCGATGCCGACGATCGCCACGAGCGACGACGTCCAGCGCTCGCGGACGCTCCGAATGTTGTAGACGAGCGGAAGCGGCAACTACAATCTCCTCAGCGCCGTCGCCACGTTCAACCGCATCGCGTTGAACGCCGGGATCAGCCCTGCCACCAGCCCCGTGGCCAGCGCGATCGCGACGCCCGCCATGATGGCCGCCGACGGCAGGTAGAGCAGGATCAGCCCCTGCGTCAGGTCTTGCTTGATGAGCAGCTTTGCGAGGCCGATGCCGAGCAGGCCGCCGACCAGCGCGATGAGCATCGACTCGACGAGCACGAAGCCGAGGACGAACCGCGCCGTGATACCCGATCGCCTTGAGCGTCGCCAGCTCGCTCGTACGCTCGCGTACGGCAATCGCCATGGTGTTGCCCGTCACCAGCAGCAGCGTGAAGAAGACGAGCGAGCCGATCGCGCGAATCAGGAACTCGATGTTCCCCATCTGGTTCAGGAAGGACGCCGCGAACGCCGCCTCGCTCTGCGTCCGCGTCTCGGCCGCGGAGTTGCCGAACTCCGCGTCGATGGCCTTCGCGACGGTGGGGGCCTGGGTCGGGTTCGCCACGCGCACGGTGTACCACCCGACGATGCCCTTCCAGAACGACGGGCCCTTCTCGATCAGGTAGTCGTGCTGCAGCCAGAATTGCGTTTCGTCGTCGCCGGGCCGGGTGCCGTGGTAGATGGCGTCGATATTGAAGTCCCAGCCGGCGTTGCCCATATAGCCGGGCGCCTTGAGGGGGATATGGTCGCCGAGCTTCCAGCCGAACCGCTCGGCCAGTTTCCGTCCGACGACGGCGCCCCGGCGGTCGGCGGCGAACGCCTTCCACTGTTGCGCGTCGACGACGAACTCCGGATACATTCGCGCGTAATCCTCGGGGACGATCGCGAAGCTCGCGAAGAAGTTCTTCGGGTCCTGGTAGATGCCGCCGAACCACGTCGTGTGCGCGACGTCCTTGACGCCGGGCAGCCGCTTCAGCCGCTCGTAGTAGGGCAGCGGCAGCGGCTGGATGAACGACGTTCGCGCCATCACGATCAGGCGATCGGCGCCGGCGAGGTCGATGCCCTGCCGGAACCCGTAATGGATCGCGGCCAGCAGACCGAAGAGGAAGAACGCCGCCATGAACGACCCGATGGTGAGTGTCGTCCGGATCTTCTTCCGCGTGAGGTTCGCGACGATGAGGGGAAGGAATTTCATCCGGCCCCGGCATTCTACCGCGCGGTAGGCAGCAGGCAGTAGGCAGTAGGCAGTAGTGCGTCCCTTCCGCGCCGAGCGCCGGCGGACTTGCCGTAGCCTCGTGCCGCCCTCAGGGGCGCCGTATTGTGGTCTGTAGTCCGTAGTCTGTAGTCCGTAGTCCAAGGAGCGATATGACACCGAACCCAGCCCGCATCTTTCGCACGCTCACCGCCTTTCACGAAACCGCCGCGCTCAAGGCCGGCATCGAGCTCGAGCTCTTCACGGCGATCGCGGAGGGGCACGAGACGCCGGCGGATCTCGCGCGTCGCATCGGCGCGTCGGAGAAGGGCACGCGCATCCTGTGCGACTCGCTCGTCGTCCTGGAGTTCCTGACGAAGCAGGACGGCCGGTACGGCCTCGCGCCCGACGCGGCGGTGTTCCTGAACAAGCGATCGCCGGCCTACGTCGGCGCCGCCTCCGAGTTCCTGGTGGACGAGTCGCAGCGGACGGGCGCCTACGAGCTGCTGACCGATGCGGTGCGCAAGGGCGGCGCGGCGTTCAGCGAGGAGGGCACCGTCTCGCGCGAGAACCCGACGTGGCTCACGTTCGCGCGGACGATGGCGCCGCTCATGGCGCCGGCGGCGCAGCTGCTCGCGGCGCGCGTCGGCAGCGAGAGCGGTCCGCTGTCGGTGCTGGACATCGCGGCCGGGCACGGGCTGTTCGGGATCGCGTTCGCGACGCGCAACCCGCAGGCGACGGTCACGGGCGTCGACTGGAAGTTCGTGCTCGAGGCCGCGCTCGAGAACGCGTCGGCGGCCGGCGTGGTCGATCGCTACCGCACGATTCCCGGCAGCGCGTTCGAGGTCGATCTCGGCGGGCCCTACGACGTCGCGCTGCTGCCGAACTTCCTGCATCACTTCGACGAAGACACGTGCGTCGGGATGTTGAAGCGGCTGCACGACGCGATGAAGCCAGGCGGGACGCTGGCGGTGCTCGAGTTCGTGCCCAACGAGGATCGCGTGTCGCCGCCATGGGACGCCATGTTCGCGCTCATCATGCTGGCGTCCACCGGCCACGGCGACGCGTACACCTTCGACGATCTCGCCAGGATGTGCGGGAAGGCGGGCTTCACGAACGCGGAGCTGATCACGCTCGATCCGCTGCCGCAGCGGGTGGTGGTCGCGAGAAGGTCCATAGGTTGATAGGTCATAGGTGCATAGGGATCGGTGGGTCGGTAGATCAGTGGACATGCCCGGACCATGGACCTATGGACCCACGACCCATGGACTCACCGACCCGTGCTATCGTCCGCCCCAGTGCTCTTCCCGCTCCTGGCCGTCGTCCTCGCGTGTGCCGGCGTCGATGCGGCGCCGGCGACGGTGTTGCCGAACGACAACACACATCCGGCCGGCCGGCTGGAAGGGCATCGGCTCACGCTGAGCCTGGTGGCCGCGACGGGCACGATCGCTCGCTGAAGGCCCGCACGTTCGCGCCCGCGAGCTTTCCGCGTTCGGCGAAGAAGGCCAGCCGCTCTCGGCGCCCGGGCCGCTCATTCGAGTGACGGCGGGCACCGAGGTCGCGGCCACCGTCCGAAACGCCCTCACGTACGACCTCACGATTCACGGCTTCTGCGAAGGGCGCACGAACTGCGGGCCCGTGGTCGTGCCGGCCGGCACGTCACGAACGCTGCGAGTCGCGACGGCCGTGCCTGGCACGTACGGGTACTGGGCGGCGCACGGCGACGCCGCGCTCGGCGACCGCGTGTTCGCCGACAGCGCCCTGGGCGGGGCGATCGTCGTCGATCCGCCCGGCGGCTCGCCGCCCGACCGCGTCTTCGTGCTGGCCATCCTGGCCGACGCGATTGACCCGAGCCTGTCGATCCCGTTCATCCCGACGATCAACGGCGCTCGTGGCCCTACACCGAGCGGCTGCATTTCACTGTCGGCCAGCGCGTGCGCTTCCGCGTCGTGAACCTGTCGGAGGAGCTGCACGCCATGCACCTGCACGGATTCCATTTCCAGGTGCAGTCGAACGGCGACGGCACGGTCGACCGGCCCGTGCCCCTGGCGAAGCGGCGGCTTCAGGTGACCGAGCGCATCCCGCAAGGCCACACCTTCACCATGCAGTGGACGCCGACGCGCCCGGGCAACTGGCTCTTCCACTGCCACATGGTCGGCCACATGACGCCCGATGAGACCCAGCCGCCGAACCACGATCCGGAGGACATGCGCGCGGCCGGCGGCATGGCTGGCCTCGTGATGGGGATGACGGTCACGGGAGCTGCCGCGCCCGCAACGCGCGCCGCTGCCCGAGACCGATACCGCGACGCTGCGGATTGCGCGTGAGGAGACGAAGAACCCCAAGCACCCGCGTTACGTGATTGAGTTTCCAGGGCGGCAGGCGCCGAAGGTCGACGAGGGCTCCGTGCCGGGACCGATTCTCGTCGTCGAGCGCGGGCGCCCGACGGCCGTCACGATCGAGAACCGCACGCCGGATCCGACGGCGATTCACTGGCACGGCATCGAGCTCGAGAGCTACTACGACGGCGTCGCGGGGTTCAGCGGCATGGAAGGCAGCGTCACGCCGCCGATTGCGCCTGGCGCCGACTTCGTGGCGCGGTTCACGCCGCCGCGGGCAGGCACGTACATCTACCACACGCATTGGCACGACATCGAGCAACTGAGCGGCGGGCTGTACGGTCCGCTCGTCGTCCTGGAGCCGGGGCAGCGGTTCGATCCGGCCGTCGATCACGTCGCCGTCATCGGGCCCACGTACGTCCCGGGCGTCGCAGGAGCCGCTCGTGCTGAATGGGCGCACGTCGCCGGCGCCGATCGTGTTGCGCGCCGGCGTGGCCAATCGCCTGCGCCTGATCAACATCACCGCGGACAACGTGGACATCGTCGTGCGCCTGGTGGACGCGGGCGAGTCGAGCACGTGGACGCCGCGCGCGCAGGACGGCGCGGCGCTGCCGCGGACGCTGCAGGTCTCCGGCCCCGCGCGAACGCACCTGACCGTCGGCGCGACGTTCGACGTCGAGGTCGCGGCGTCGGGTCCCCGCCGCCTGTGGCTCGAAGTCCGGCGTGGCGGCGGGCAATGGCTGCTGCAGGCGCCGGTGGTGGTGAAGCAGGAAATAGGGAATAGGGAATAGGGAATAGGAAATAGGCAGAAAGTACAGAGCCCTCGTTCGAAGCGACTCTGTCTTTCTTCCTATTTCCTATTTCCTATTTCCTATTTCGTGAGGCTCCGATGATCCGCATCCGCTACTGCGACGTTTGAAACTACAAACCCCGCGCCGCCCGTGTGGCGGCGTTGATCGCCGAAGCGACCGGTATCACCCCCGAGATCACCGTCGGGCGCCGCAGCGAATTTTCGATCTGGGTGGACGAGACGATGGTCGCGGAGAAGAGCCGGAAGGGATTTCCGTCGGACGATGTGGTGGTCCGCGCGGTGAGGGAGCGTCTCGCCGCGTCCTGACGCCGGCCGAACCTGGGAGGTCCGGCCGGCCCCTGGGTGCGAGTGTCGATCTACTTCGGGGTCCCGACTTCCCAGATGTAGTCGGCGTGGCGATCGCAGATCGCGCTGAAGCGGCGCGACAGGGCGGGCGACTGCTTGTCGACCGTGTCCGTGAGGGTCGACCAGTTCTTGAGCAGCGAGGTGACGTCCTTGCCGTCCAGCACCAGCGCGCGGCGGTAGACGCCGCCGAAGATGTGCTCGATCCAGCTCCACGACGTGATCGAGCCGTCCTTCACCCGTTCGTTGAGCACCGGCACGTAGGCGGCCTGGAAGTCCGCGTCGGCTTCGGTCTCGTCCGACGTGCAGATGAAGTAGGTGGACATCGCGAACGGGGCGCGCGTCTGCGCCACCGCGTTGGGCGCCTGCGAGCTGGCGACGGCCCGCCAGATGTAGTCGTCGTGCGAGCCGCAGATGTGGCCGAATTCCTCGAAGGCCTTCAGGTGCTCCGGCGTCTGCATGGCCTTGGTCAGGGCCTCGCGCGCCTCGCTGATCTTCCCGATGTCGGTGCCGGTGAGGTAGAACGCGCGGCGCCAGGTCCCACCCTCGGCGTGCTTCAGATAGCCGTAGGCGCTGATGTTGCCGCCGGCCACCGCCGCCTTCAGCAGCGGCGCCTCGTGCTCGTTGAAGATCGCGTCGGCCCTGGCCGCATCGCCCTGCGAGCACTGGTAGTACGTCCCGAACACGTAGGTCGTGGGTTTGTCTTGCGCGTAGCCCGCGGACGCCGCGCCGAGCACCAGGCTCGCCGCCAGCATCACTCTCGAAATCCTCATGTGGTCGCCCTTCTGCTGAGGAAGCTCAGCAATAGCTGCGACACTATCACTTGCGGCAGGGCTTTCCCTACCCTTAACGTCCGATAGGTCTTTATGGTGACTGGGAAGAATTTCGCAGTTGTAGCGCTTGCCCTCGGCGTATTGGCCGCTGCCGCGCCGGCGCGATCCGTTCAATCCGCGCCTGATCCGACCGAGTGGAAGCTCGTGTGGGCCGACGAGTTCAACGACAACGGCCCTCCGAACCCCGCCAACTGGACGTTCGAGCGCGGCCTCGTGCGCAACGAGGAAGCCCAGTGGTATCAGCCGCAGAACGCGTTCTGCGCGGACGGGCACCTCGTGATTGAAGCGCGCCGCGAGCTCGTTCGCAACCCCCGCTACGTCCGCGGCAGCACCCACTGGCCCGAACGCGAGGAGGTCGCCGCCTACACCTCGGCGAGCCTCACGACCCAGGGACTGCACCAGTGGAAGTACGGCCGCTTCGAGCTGCGCGCGAAGATCGACGCGCGCGCGGGGCTGTGGCCGGCGTGGTGGACGCAAGGCGTCACGGGCGAGTGGCCGGGCAACGGCGAGATCGACATCCTCGAGTACTACCGGCGCATGCTGCTCGCGAACTTCGGCTGGGGATCGCACCTGGCGCTGGGTCGCCACGTGGAACATCGTCCGGGTGCCGCTGGAGTCGTCTCGGCGCGGGATGGGCCGACCGCTTCCACGTCTGGCGCATGGACTGGGACCCCGCCCGGATCGTGCTTTCGGTGGACGGCCGCGTGCATGAACCAGATGCCGCTGGCCGACACCGTCGATCCCGACCAGCACCGCGACCCGTTTCACCAGCCGCACTACATGCTGCTCAACATGGCCGTCAGCGGCATGAACGGCGGCGACCCGTCGCGCACGGCGTTCCCCGCGCGGTTCGAGATCGACTACGTGCGGGTCTTTCAGCGGAAAGCAGCAAATAGGAAGACGTACGTAGCCTCGTGCACTGGTGCCTGGTGCCAGTGCCGGGTGCCTCGTGCAGGTGCGCCGGCCAGGTACCGGGTCACGCAGTGGACCAAGCATCGCACTTCAGCACCGAGCACTTAGCACCGCACCTGGCACCAAGCACTTAGCACCAGGCACCAGTCCACTGTTCGTGCTACGTTTACCCGCTATCCCATCCACAGTCCAAGGAGTCCGAGCGTGTGCGGTATCGTCGCGTCTGTATCCAGTCGGGGTCGTGTCTCATCGGACGGCATTCTTGCCGCCGCGCGGCGTCTCGTGCATCGCGGCCCTGACAACCAGACGGCCTGGACGGCCGCGCACGGGCGCGCGGGCCTCGGACACGCGCGGCTGAGCATCATCGACCTGGCCACCGGCGATCAGCCGATCGCCAACGAAGACGAGTCGCTCCACATCGTCGTCAACGGCGAGTTCTACGACTTCGAGGCGATCCGCCGGGGCCTGGAAGCCGAGGGGCATCGTTTCCGGACTCGATCGGACAGCGAGATCGCGCTGCACCTGTACGAGGACGTCGGCGCGAAGTGCCTGCATCAACTGCGCGGCGAGTTCGCGTTCGCGATCTGGGACGAGCGCGACGGCGTGCTGTTTGCCGCCCGCGACCGGTTCGGCATCAAGCCGCTCTACTACGCGGTGGTGGACGGCACCTGCCACATCGCGTCGGAGGTGAAGGCGCTCACCGCGCTGGGGGTGCCGCTCCGCTGGGACCGCGAGTCGCTCTTCGACGTGCACTACGGCCTGATGACGGCGCCGAGCCGGACCACGTTCGACGGGATCTTCCAGGTGCCGCCGGGCTGCTACCTGCTCACCGACGGCGCGAACGTGCAGGTGCACCAGGTACTGGGACTTCAACTACCCGACGGCAGAGGTGACGCGGCGGCCGCGGGATCCGCAGGAAACCGTGGAGCGCCTGCGCGCGACGATGTACGAGGCCGTGCGGCTCAGGCTGCGTGCCGACGTGCCCGTCGCCTGTTATCTGAGCGGCGGGCTCGACTCGTGCTCGGTGCTCGGCATCGCCTCGGACATCGCGAGCCATCCGCTGCGCGCCTACACGCTGTCGTTCGACCTGGCCGACTACGACGAGCGTGCGCTCGCCGAGGCGCAGGCGAAGCTGTCGGGCGCGGAGTTCCACCCGATCGAGATCAACTCGGACCAGCTCGCGCACAACCTCTCCGACGCGCTCTATCACGCCGAGCGGCCGTTCGTGAACGCGCACTCGGTCGCGAAGTTCCTGCTGAGCAAGGCCGTCCGCGACTCGGGGATTCGCGTGGTCATGACGGGAGAGGGCGCCGACGAGGTCTTTGCCGGCTACCCGTTCTTCCGGCGCGACCTCGTGCTGCACAACATGGACGGCCAGGATCCCGAGCACGCGAAGCCGCTGCTCGACGCGCTCAACGCGGCCAACACCGTCTCGGCGGGCGTGCTCCTGCCGACCGGAGATGCCGGCGGCTTCGAGAGCGTGCAGCGCGTCCTCGGCTTCGTGCCCACGATCCTCGCCACGTGGGGACAGCAGGGCCAGCGCATGCGCGGCCTGCTGAACGAGGACTTTGCGAGACCCTTCGACGGACGCGACTCGTTCCGCGCGCTGCTCAACCACTTCGACGTCGAGGGCCAGCTCACCGGGCGCGAGCCGGTGAACCAGTCGCTCTACGTCTGGGGGAAGACGTCGCTGCCGAACTACATCCTCAGCAACCTCGGCGATCGCATGGAGATGGCGCACTCGGTCGAGGGGCGGCTGCCGTTCCTCGATCACAAGGTCGTCGAGGAGGTGGTGCAGCTGCCGGTCGCGATGAAGATCCGGGGCATGACCGAGAAGCACGTCCTGCGCGAAGCCGCCAGGCCGGTGATCACCGACGCGATCTACCGCCGGCAGAAACACCCGTTCCTCTCGCCGCCCGCCACGCTGCAGCCCGGCGGGGCGCTGTTCACGCTGATGCAGGACACCCTGCGCGGCGGCGTGCTGCGCGACACGGGGATCTACGACGCCGGCAAGGTGATCGACATGCTCGATCGGATTCCGCAGATGTCGACCGCCGAGCGCACGAGCGTGGATGTCCCGCTGACGTGGATCACCTGCCTCTGCATGTTGCACCAGAGGCTGGGGATTGGGAATTGACTCGGCGAGCGGTTGGACGGGTTGGACAGGTTACGCAGGTTGAGCAGGTTAGCCCACCCGCACAACCTGCCCAGCTTGCGTGACTCCTACTTCTTCCCGTAGATCTTCGTCGCCACCTGGCCGGCCACATCATCTTCGACGACCGGTACCGCCTCCAGTTCCAGGAGGTCGGCCCATGTCGCATTGATCTCGGCGAGTGCGGCGTCGGAGCCTTCGACCAGGTGGAAGCCCCGGCTCGAACCGGCGGTGTGCCAGCGACCGAGCGTTTTCAGGCCCTTCGGCGCGGGAGCGCCCGTCTTGAGGAATCGCTCGAGCGCCGTCTTGTAGTGTGCCGGCGAGATCTTCCACGTGATCATGAACTTCATCGGGATGCCCTTCGGTTGATTGTTGTTTGCTGCAGCAAAAGGCTGGTGGCTGCATCATAGTCGACGCGCCTGTTCGCCGCGCGACGGCGGCGGTTGATGTCGAACTCGCGATCTCGGACTCGCCGGAGTACCAAAAGCAAAAGACACCGGGATTTCAGGATTCTGGGATTACCTGACGCTGGCCGGTGTCACGCTGCGCTTCGCGCGTTGATCTAAGCGCCGATTACGCAGATGGCCCTGGGGTTGATCGCGCCAAAGGAGGCGACCGACGTCGGTCGCCTGCGAACTCTGAGCGAGGGCGTTCTCGGAATCCCAGAAATCCCGGAATCCAGGTGTCTTTTCAGGACGAGCGAACGTCAATCACGCGCCGCGTAGCGGCGCTCGGACTTCTCCCGCATCTTCGCGGCCCACTCGGCTCTGTCGCGCGGTTCAGCCGACGTGACGAGCGAGTCGATCAGCGTCCGCGCCGAGGCGGCAATCTCGTCGACCGCGCGTTCGAACGCCGCCTCGTTTGCCTGCGACGGCTTGGTGAAGCCGGCCAGCTTCCGCACGAACTGCACTGAGGCGTTCCGCACGTCCGCGTCGGTCGCGGGCGGATCGAAGTTGAACAGCGGCTTGATGTTGCGGCACATGGCCCGATTGTACGCCTCTGGCAGGCCTGAAGGCCTGCGCTACGGGCCGACCTGAAGGCCTCGCTACAGGCACCTGAGGCCGCGCTACGGGCACCTGAAGTGCGCTACCTGGTCAGGCCTGACGGCCGCTAGACGACGTTGGGTGTGCTCGGCGCGAGGCTGGACGGTGGCCGGCGTGCTCCGGACCCCGTCAATCCCCACGACGAAGACGACGCGCTCGCCGTCGGCGCGCTCGACGGCGAGCGTCGCGTGATTCATGGCGACGAGCGTCTGCGCCAGCGACAGCCCGAAGTCGAACGGCCGCGTGCCGTCGGAGGTCGTGTCGGCGCGATCGCGATCGAACGCGCACTCGCCGGGCGCCTTGCCGCCGCCGGTGATCGTCACCATCAGGCCGCCCTCACGCGCCCCGACGCGGACGTCCACCGCGTCGCCGGTCGCGGTGTTGAGCGCCGCGTCCATCAGCAGCAGCGTGAGCGCCTGCGTGAGCCGCACGGTGTCGAGCACCGCCGAGCCATCGGCGTCGACCGTCATGCGGCACTCGACGTGCCGCGTCTCGAACTGCAGCCGGGAGGCCTCGACCGCCGAGCGCACCGCCGCCGACACCGAGCTCGACGCCGGCGTCAGGGTGATCGCGCCCACGTCGAGCCGCCAGAGATCGAGGACGTCGCCGAGCCGCCGCGACAGCTGCCGCACCTGACGGACGATCGTGTCGCCGGCGCGGGTGAGCTCCTCGGGCGGCAGCTGCCCGGTGCGCACGAGCTCGCCCCACGCCACGACCGCGTTCAGCGAGCTGCGCAGGTCGTGGCCGACGTGACGGATGAAGGCGTCGCTCGCGCGCGCGCCGCGGGTCGTGAGCTGGGGCACAGGGCCTCTCCGATTCAGAGAGAAATTCTCAGCACAGAGACAGGTGGCGGCCGAGCGCCTGCTAGGCGCTCGCCGTCATCGGCCGCTTCAGCAAGTTGTACTTCTTCAGCTTGCTGTAGAGCGTCGGCCGGTACAAGCCGAGGATGTCGGCCGTCGCGCGCTTGTTCCAGCGCGTCTGCTCGAGCGTGCGCAGGATCGCCAGCCGCTCGATCTCCTGCAGCGTGCAGTGCTGCGGGATGGCCTCGAGGGCGGTCTCGTCCGGCACCGGCTCCCGCACGGTCGACGGCAGGTCGCTGACCTGGATCTCCCGGCCCGCCGCGACGATCACCGCGCGCTCGATGGCGTGCTCCAGCTCGCGCACGTTGCCCGGCCAGCGATGCCGCATCAGGGCCTGCATCGCGTCGGTGGCAATTCCCCCGACGTCGCGCTGATGCCGCGACGCGTGCTTGGCCAGCAGGTGCTCGACCAGCACGGGGATGTCGGTCGAGCGATCGCGCAGCGGCGGGATCGTCAGCGTGAACGTGTTGATCCGGAAGAAGAGGTCCGCGCGCAGCTTCTTGTCGGCCAGCGCCGCGTCGAGGTCGATGTTGGTCGCGCAGATCAGCCGGAAGTTCGACTTGAACGGCCGCGAGCCGCCGACCGGGGTGAACTCGCGCTCCTGCAGCACGCGCAGCAGCTTGACCTGGAGCGCGGCCGGCATCTCGCCGATTTCGTCGAGCAGCAGCGACCCGCCGTCGGCCATGCTCGAGGATCCCCTCGCGGTCGGCCAGCGCGCCGGTGAACGAGCCGCGCTTGTGGCCGAAGATCTCCGACTCCATCAGCTCGGACGGGATGGCGGCGCAATTCACTTTCACGAACGGCGCGTCGGCGCGCTTGCTGTGGCGGTGAATCGCGTTGGCGATGAGCTCCTTGCCCGTGCCGTTCTCGCCCTGAATCAGCACGCTCGCGTCGCTCGGCGCCACCTTGCGCACCAGCGCGAAGAGCTGCTTCATCTTGTCGCTGCGCGCGACCATGTCGGCCAGCGTCGCGTGGTCCTGCAGCTGCAGGCGCAGGCTGCGGTTCTCGGCCGTCATCGCGACCGTCTCGCGCGCCTTGTCGAGCACCGCGAGCAGCAGCATCGCGTCGATCGGCTTCTCGACGAACCCGAACGCGCCGGCGTTCATCGCCTCGACCACCTTCGGGATGCTGCCGTACGACGTGACCATCACGACCTGCATCTCCGGCGCCTTCTGCCGGAAGTCCTTCAGCAGATCGAGGTCGCGGACGTCGGGCAGCATCAAATCCAGCAGGACGACGTGAGGCTTCCAGGCCGCGACCATCGCGCGCCCTTCGTCGCCCGTCGCCGCCAGGCGGACATCGAACCCCCGGGGCTTCAGCAACAGCTCGAGCGCGGCAGACGCATCAGGCTCGTCATCGACGACTAGCACCCGCATCGGGGAAGAGACGGACATGCGGCCCTCCAGGGAATATCTACGCAGTATGTATTGGATTGATGCCACTCGGGCTGCATTGAAAACACTCACCCGCTGGATTTTGCTGAGTTTTCAACGCCAGGCTGTCCACGGCCCGGACAGCAATCAATCGACGTGCCAGCTGAGGTTTCAGGCAGAGGCGGGGCGTGCCAGCGAGGCCAGGAGGGATTTCAGCGACTCGAACTCGACGGGTTTGACGAGGTGGTAGTCGAAGCCGGCGTCGGTCGTGCGCCGCCGGTCCTCGTCCTGCCCCCACCCGGTGAGCGCGACGAGCGCGAACTTCCGTGTCGCCGTCGCGCGCATCTGCCGCGCGACCTCGTAGCCGTTCAGCACCGGCAGCCCGATGTCGAGCACGACGACGTCGGGGTCGAAGGCGGCGAACTGGGCGAGCGCCTCTCGGCCGTCGTGCGCGTTGGCGACGGTCTGCCCGGCCAGTTTCAGCAGCAGCGAGAGCGATTCGACGGCGTCGCGATTGTCGTCCACGACGAGCACGCGCAGCGTCGGCAGTGCCGGCGCCGGGTCGGCCGGCGCCGCGAGCTGCTGCTCGACGGGCGCGCCCACGCGGGGGAGCCGCACGACGAACTCGCTGCCCTGAGCCGGGCCGTCGCTCGAGGCCATGACGGTGCCGCCGTGCAGCTGCACCAGCTGACGCACCAGGGTGAGGCCGATGCCGAGCCCGCCCTGCGCGCGCTCGAGCGATCGATCCGCCTGCACGAACATGTCGAAGACGTGCGGCAGCAGGTCGGGCGAGATGCCGACGCCGCGATCGCGCACGGCGACGGTGACGTCGTGATCGTCCGCGCTGGCGGCAATCTCGATCGCGCCGCCCGGCTCCATGTACTTCGCGCTGTTGTTCAACAGGTTCGCGAACACCTGCGCGAGCCGCGTGAGGTCCGCGTCGAGCCAGATCGGATCGGGCGGCTGCGACACGCTGAGCGCGTGGCCCGGGCCTTCGATGGCCGGACGGCTCGTCTCGATCGCGGCGGCGAGCACCTCCGAGAGCTGCACCCTGCGCCGCCTGAGCTCGAGCTTGCCCTGGTTGATGCGCGCGACGTCGAGCAGATCGTCGACCAGGTGGACGAGCTGCCCGACCTGCCGCTCGATGATCTGCCGGCTCGAGGACTGCTCGGTCGTGCTGCTGGTGGCGCGCAGCGCCTCGAGCGAGTTCGTGATCGGCGCGAGCGGATTGCGCAGCTCGTGCGCGAGCGTCGCGACAAACGCGTCCTTGCGAAGGTCGCTGGCGCGGATGTCGTTGTAGAGGCGCGAGTTCTCGATGGCGATGGACGCCATCTGCGCCAGCTGCGTCAGCATCGCGCGGTCGTCCTCGTCGAAGGGCACCCTGCGACTTGTCGGAGCAGTGGATGTACCCGAACCGACGGCCCGACCGCAGCGTCAGCGGCACCACCAGATGGCCGGCCTCTTCGGCCAGCAGCTCGTCGGCGAGCGTCACGCGGCAGTTGCCCGCGCCGAGAATCCGCCGCGCTTCGGCGTCGATCACCCCGACGATGCTGTCCTGCGTCGTCGCGGCGTTGATGGTGAGCGACGCGGCGGCGACTTGTCGCAGGCGGTCCGACCACGCCTGCTGGTGCGCCAGCGATCGATTGAGCGCGAGCTCCGCGTGGCGGTCTTCGGTGACGTCGCGGAAGACGAGGACCGCGCCGAGGACCTCGTTCGACGCCCCGTGGATGGCCGCGGCCGAGTCGGCGATCGGATGCTCCGTGCCGTCGCGCGCGATGAGCAGCGTATGGTTCGCGAGCCCGACGATCACGCCCTCCCGCAGCGCCCGGGTGGCCGGGTTTTCCACCGGCTGCCGCGTGTCCTCGTTGACGATCCGGAACACCTGCTCGAGCGGCGCGCCGACGGCCTCGGCGTACGACCAGCCGGTGAGCTGCTCGGTGACCCGGTTGATCATCGTGATGCAGCCTGCGGCATCGGTGACGATCACGCCGTCGCCGATGCTGGCCAGCGTCACGCGCAGCTGCTCGCGCTCGGCGAAGAGCGCCGCCGCCGCCGAGGCCTGCTGCGCCGCGTTCCGCCGCACCGACCAGATGAAGCCGATCGAGGCCGCCACGCCCAGCAGGCCCGTCGCCATGCCGCTCCACCGCGCGACGCTGGTTGCTGGCGCGTGCCTCGTCCTGCCGGGCGGCGATGTCCGCGCGCGCCTGCGCTTCGATCGTGTCGAGTTCGGTGCGAACCGCGTCCATGGTCGCCTTGTTGTGCCCGGTGGCCAGCCGCGCCGCCGCCGCTGGTGGGCCATCGGAGCGCGTCGCCGTGATGATGGCGTCCAGCTCCGCCTGCGACTCGCCGAGCCGCGCGCGAAGGGCCGCCAGTTGATTCCGCTGCTCGGGCGTGTCGCCGTAGACGCTGCTCGAGCCGCGCCAGGTCGCCGTCGAACCTCGGCAGCGCCTCGTTGTAGGGCTCGAGGTAGTTCTCCGCGCCCGTGATGACGAACCCGCGGACGCCGGTTTCCGCGTCGACGGCCGACGTCGAGATGCGGCGCAGCAGCGAGACCGTCTCGTGCGAGCGATCCAGCGCCGCGGTGGCCGCCTGCACGGCCTCCGCATTTCGATCGCGCGACGACCACGTTGAGGAGCAGCAGCAGGACCAGGGCGATGCCCCCGATCAGCTGCCGCCTGCCGAAGTAGGCTGGGGCCTGAGCCATCAAACTCAGCCTCAGTGTATACCGCGCGAACGTCCCACTCTGGTGAGCAAGACGCGTGCTACGCTCGTGGATGAACTGAATTGGCAGGCCTGAAGGCCTGCGCTACATGTGACGTCTGCGCGACCGATGCGGCCGCGTGTAGCGCAGGCCTTCAGGCCTGTCCTCACACTGCGAAGGCGGACGTAGCGCAGGCCTTCAGGCGCCCATCCCGACGGCAAACCGCGACGACGCATGTAGCGCAGGCCTTCAGGCCTGCTCTATCCCGAAGGTCGAGCCGGCCAGCATCTGCAGTGACACGTTCGCCATGGTGTGAATCGAATCTGGCCAACGCGACCGTGAAGATCTTGCGCGCGCTCATTGGGTTACGGACTGCTCGAGCCGGAGCCTTTCTTGCAATTGCAGAGGCCATGGCCTTTGGACACGAACGCGATCACATCCGTCGCCGTCGCACGAGGTGGCCCTTCGTGCTGCTGGTCGGCGCCGGCGTGATCTGGCTGCTCCGGGGGACGCGCTGACGTGCGCATTCTCCAGGTGGCCCCTCTCTACGAACGCGTGCCGCCCGTCACGTACGGCGGCACCGAGCGCGTCGTCGCGTACCTGACCGACGCGCTGGTCGACCTCGGGCACGACGTCACGCTCATCGCCAGCGGCGACTCCATCACGCGCGCCGAGCTCATCCCGGCGACGCCGACGTCGCTGCGGCTCGACGACAAGTGCCGCGATTCCCTGTCGCATCATCTGCGCGCGCTGGGCCTGGTGGCCTCGTGCGCCGACGGGTTCGACATCGTGCACTTCCACACCGGCTTCCTGCAGCTGCCGCTCGCGCGGCGGCTCGGCACGCCGTCGGTGACGACGCTTCACGGGCGGCTGGATATCGAGGAGCTGTGGCCGCTGATGCGCGAGTTCCGCGACATCCCGTTCGTCTCGATCTCCAACGCGCAGCGGCCCGAAGGCGTGGACGCGCGGTGGGTCGGGACGGTCTACCACGGCCTGCCGCCGGATCTGCTGCCGTTTCGCGCGGACCCCGACGACTACGTCGCCTTCATCGGCCGCATCTCGCCCGAGAAGCGCGTCGACCGCGCCATCGAGATCGCGCAGCGGGCCGGCGTCGAGCTGCGCATCGCGGCCAAGGTGGACGTCGTCGATCGCGAGTACTTCGAGGCCGAGATCAAGCCGCTGCTCGAGCTGCCCGGCGTCTCGTATCTCGGCGAGATCAACGAAGAGGAGAAGGCGAATCTGCTCGGCGGCGCCCGCGCGCTGCTCTTCCCGATCGACTGGCCGGAGCCCTTCGGCATGGTGGTGATCGAGGCGATGTCGTGCGGCACGCCCGTCGTCGCGTGGAACCACGGGTCGGTGCCCGAGCTGATCGACGAGGGCGTCAACGGGCTGATCGTCGACTCGATCGAGTCGGCGGCCGCGGCGCTGCGATCGGTCGATCGGATCGACCGCGCGGCGTGCCGCGCGACCTTCGAGCGGCGGTTCACCGCCGAGCGCATGGCCCGCGACTACGTCGCGATCTACAAGGCGCTGCGCGAGGCACACCGCCGCGAGCTGCGGGAGGCCAGGAGCGCATGAGCGACGCAGTGGACGACGACCCGCAGATCTACTACATCGCCGCGGCGGCCGACGGACAGAGCCCCGAGACGCACGTGCTCAAGCACGGCGAGACGTTCGGCGTCTTCGACGGCTTCGGCGACATCACCGTCGCCGGCGGCGGCCAGGGGCTCTACCACAACGGCACGCGGTATCTCTCGGGGCTCCGCATGCACATGGCGGGGCTTCGCCCGTTCCTGCTGGGCGCCTCGCCGGGCATCACGGGCCACGTGCTCACGGTGGATCTCACGAACCCCGACGTGCGCGACGGGACGCAGATCCTCTGGGCGCGCGGCCTGGTGCATGTGCGCCGGACGACGTTCATCTACGAGAGCTGCTGCTACATCCGCGTCAGCGTCACGAACTACGGGCGCGAGCCGGCGGCCTTCGGCCTCGACGTCGTCGTCGACGCCGACTTCCGGGATGTCTTCGAGGTGCGCGGCACCGTGCGCGCCGAGCGCGGCGTGACGCTGCCGATTCGCGCGACCGAAGACGGCTGTGATCCTGAGCTACCGCGGCCTCGACGGCGTGACGCGGCAAACGCTCATCCAGGCCGACCCGACGCCGCGTGATCGACGGGCGGACGCTGCTGGTGAATCTCACGGTGCCGCCCGGCGCATCGCCGTGAGGTGCTGCATCAGCGTCGCGTGCGACGGCGACGCGCGAGGCCAGGCTCGACACGAAGTTCGAGGGCGCGCTCGCGGCGGCGGCCGCCGCAGTGGAGGCCGTGCGGTCGCGGCCGACGGTGGTGCGCACGTCGAGCGATCTCGTGCGACGAGTGGCTCGAGCGGTCGCGTGCGGACCTCGCGATGATGATCACGGAGACGCCGTACGGCCCGTATCCGTACGCCGGCGATCCCGTGGTTCAGCACGATGTTCGGCCGCGACGGCATCCTCACGGCGCTCTCGCTGCTCTGGGCGGATCCGGCCGTCGCGCGCGGCGTGCTGATGTACGCTGGCCGCGACGCAGGCCGACGCGATCCGATCCGGCGCGCGACGCCCAGCCGGGCAAGATCCTGCACGAGGCCCGGAGCGGCGAGATGGCCGCGCTCGGCGAGATCCCGTTCGGCCGCTACTACGGCAGCGTGGACGCCACGCCGCTCTTCGTGATGCTGGCGGGCCGCTACTTCGATCGCACCGGCGACCTCGAGACGATCCGCGCGCATCTGGCCGCACATCGAAGCCGCGCTCGCCTGGATCGATCGTCGACGGCGACCGCGACGGCGACGGCTTCGTCGAGTACTTCGCGCGCCACGGAGACCGGCCTCGCGAACCAGGGCTGGAAGGACTCGCACGACGCGATCTTCCATGCCGACGGCGTCGCTGGCGCAGGGGCCGATCGCGCTCTGCGAGGTGCAGGCCTACGTCTATGCGGCGAAGCATCACGCGGCGGAGCTCGCCGCAGCGCTCGGCGAACCGCGCCGGGCGCGGGCGCTCCACGACGCAGGCCGAGGATCTGCACGCAGGCGTTCGAGCGCGCGTTCTGGTGCGAGGACCTCGGCGTCTACGCGCTGGCGCTCGACGGCGACAAGCGCCCCTGCCGCGTGGTCTCGTCGAACGCGGCGCAGTGCCTGATCAGCGGCATCGCCGTGCCCGAGCGCGCGCGGCGGATTGCCGAGGTCGCTCGTGCAGCCGGACATGTTCTCCGGTGGGGCCTGCGGACGATCCGCGACGGGGAAGCGCGCTACAACCCGATGGCGTATCACAACGGCTCGATCTGGCCGCACGACACGCGCTGGCCGCGCTCGGCCTGCGCGCTACGGCCTCAAGGACGCGGTGGTGTGCCTGGCCGAAGGTCTCTCGGCGGCGGCGCAGCGCTTCGAGCTGCGGCGCCTGCCGGAGCTGTTCTGCGGCTTCCCCGCATGGGCGGCGAGGCGCCGACTCGCTATCCGACCGCGTGCGCGCCGCAGGCTGGGCGTCGGCCGCGCCGTTCCTGCTCATTCAGGCGCTGCTCGGGCTCGACGTGGACGGCCGCCGTCGCGTCGTCACGCTGCGCCAGCCGCGGCTGCCGTCGATCTCGATGGCTCCGCCTCACGCGGATCGTCGGTCGGCCAGGCGGAGCTGGATTTGCTCTGCGAGCGGCGCGGCGACGACGTCGGCATCAGCGTGATCCGAAAGACCGGAGACGTCAATGGGTTACGGACTGCTCGAGCCGGAGCCTTTTTTGCAATTGCAGAGGCCATGGCCTTTGGACACGAACGCGACCACATCCGTCGCCGTCGCACGAGGTGGCCCTTCGTGCTGCTGCGTCGGCGCCGGCGTGATCTGGCTGCTCCGGGGGAAGCGCTGACGTGCGCATTCTCCAGGTGGCCCCTCTCTACGAACGCGTGCCGCCCGTCACGTACGGCGGCACCGAGCGCGTCGTCGCGTACCTGACCGACGCGCTCGTCGACCTCGGGCACGACGTCACGCTCATCGCCAGCGGCGATTCCATCACGCGCGCCGAGCTCATCCCGGCGACGCCGACGTCGCTGCGGCTCGACGACAAGTGCCGCGATTCCCTGTCGCATCATCTGCGCGCGCTGGGCCTGGTGGCCTCACGCGCGGACGGGTTCGACATCGTGCACTTCCACACCGGCTTCCTGCAGCTGCCGCTTGCGCGGCGGCTCGGCACGCCGTCGGTGACGACGCTTCACGGGCGGCTGGATATCGAAGAGCTGTGGCCGCTGATGCGCGAGTTTCGCGACATCCCGCTCGTCTCGATCTCCAACGCGCAACGGCCCGAAGGCGTGGACGCGCGATGGGTCGGGACGGTCTACCACGGCCTGCCGCCGGATCTGCTGCCGTTTCGCGCGGACCCAGGCGACTACGTCGCGTTCATCGGACGCATCTCACCCGAGAAGCGCGTGGACCGCGCCATCGAGATCGCGCAGCGGGCCGGCGTCGAGCTGCGCATCGCGGCCAAGGTGGACGTCGTCGATCGCGAGTACTTCGAGGCGGAGATCAAGCCGCTGCTCGAGCTGCCCGGCGTCTCGTATCTCGGCGAGATCAACGAAGAGGAGAAGGCGAATCTGCTCGGCGGCGCCCGCGCGCTGCTCTTCCCGATCGACTGGCCGGAGCCCTTCGGCATGGTGGTGATCGAGGCGATGTCGTGCGGCACGCCGGTCGTCGCGTGGAACCACGGGTCGGTGCCCGAGCTGATCGACGAGGGCGTCAACGGGCTGATCGTCGACTCGATCGAGTCGGCGGCTGCGGCGCTGCGATCGGTCGATCGGATCGACCGCGCGGCGTGCCGCGCGACCTTCGAGCGGCGGTTCACCGCCGAGCGCATGGCCCGCGACTACGTCGCGATCTACAAGGCGCTGCGCGAGGCACACCGCCGCGAGCTGCGGGAGGCCAGGAGCGCATGAGCGACGCAGTGGACGACGATCCGCAGACCTACTACATCGCCGCGGCGGCCGACGGACAGGGCCCCGAGACGCACGTGCTCAAGCACGGCGAGACGTTCGGCGTCTTCGACGGCTTCGGCGACATCACCGTCGCCGGCGGCGGCCAGGGGCTCTACCACAACGGCACGCGGTATCTCTCGGGGCTCCGCATGCACATGGCGGGGCTTCGCCCGTTCCTGCTGGGCGCCTCGCCGGGCATCACGGGCCACGTGCTCACGGTGGATCTCACGAACCCGGACGTGCGCGACGGGACGCAGATCCTCTGGGCGCGCGGCCTGGTGCATGTGCGCCGGACGACGTTCATCTACGAGAGCTGCTGCTACATCCGCGTCAGCGTCACGAACTACGGGCGCGAGCCTGCGGCCTTCGGCCTCGACGTCGTCGTCGACGCCGACTTCCGGGATGTCTTCGAGGTGCGCGGCACCGTGCGCGCCGAGCGCGGCGTGACGCTGCCGATTCGGGCGACTCGAAGACGGCTTGATCCTGAGCTACCGCGGCCTCGACGGCGTGACCCGGCAAACGCTCATCCAGGCCGACCCGACGCCGGTGATCGACGGGCGGACGCTGCTGGTGAATCTCACGGTGCCGCCCGGGCATCGCCGTGAGGTGCTGCATCAGCGTCGCCTGCGACGGCGACGCGCGAGGCCAGGCTCGACACGAAGTTCGAGGGCGCGCTCGCGGCGGCCGCCGCCGAGGTGGAGGCCGTGCGATCGCGGCCGACGGTGGTGCGCACGTCGAGCGATCTCGTGGACGAGTGGCTCGAGCGGTCGCGTGCGGACCTCGCGATGATGATCACCGAGACGCCGTACGGCCCGTATCCGTACGCGGGGATCCCGTGGTTCAGCACGATCTTCGGCCGCGACGGGATCCTCACGGCGCTCTCGCTGCTCTGGGCGGATCCGGCCGTCGCGCGCGGCGTGCTGCTGACGCTGGCCGCGACCCAGGCGACGCGATCCGATCCGTCCCGCGACGCCCAGCCGGGCAAGATCCTGCACGAGGCCAGGAGCGGCGAGATGGCCGCGCTTGGCGAGATCCCGTTTGGCCGCTACTACGGCAGCGTGGACGCCACGCCGCTCTTCGTGATGCTGGCGGGCCGCTACTTCGATCGCACGGGCGACCTCGAGACCATCCGCCGGATCTGGCCGCACATCGAGGCGGCGCTCGCCTGGATCGATCTCGACGGCGACCGCGACAGCGACGGCTTCGTCGAGTACTTCCGCGCCACGGAGACCGGCCTGGCGAATCAGGGCTGGAAGGACTCGCACGACGCGATCTTCCATGCCGACGGGTCGCTCGCGCAGGGCCCGATCGCGCTCTGCGAGGTGCAGGCCTACGTCTATGCGGCGAAGCACCACGCGTCGGAGCTCGCCAGGGTGCTGGGCGATCCGCGCCGGGCACGGGCGCTTCACGACCAGGCCGAGGATCTGCACGAGGCGTTCGAGCGCGCGTTCTGGTGCGAGGACCTCGGCGTCTACGCGCTGGCGCTCGACGGCGACAAGCGCCCCTGCCGCGTGGTCTCGTCGAACGCGGCGCAGTGCCTGATCAGCGGCATTGCCGTGCCCGAGCGCGCGCGGCGGATTGCCGAGGTCGTCGTGCAGCCGGACATGTTCTCGGGATGGGGCCTGCGGACGATCCGCGACGGGGAAGCGCGCTACAACCCGATGGCGTATCACGACGGCTCGATCTGGCCGCACGACACGGCGCTGGCCGCGCTCGGCCTGGCGCGCTACGGCCTCAAGGACGCGGTGGTGTGCCTGGCCGAAGGCCTCTCGGCCGCGGCGCAGCGCTTCGAGCTGCGGCGTCTGCCGGAGCTGTTCTGCGGCTTCCCCCGCATGGGCGGCGACGCGCCGACTCGCTATCCGACCGCGTGCGCGCCGCAGGCCTGGGCGTCGGCCGCGCCGTTCCTGCTCATTCAGGCGCTGCTCGGCCTCGACGTGGACGGCCGCCGTCGCGTCGTCACGCTGCGCCATCCGCGGCTGCCGTCGAATCTCGACTGGCTCCGCCTGACGCGGATCGTCGTCGGCCAGGCGGAGATGGATTTGCTTTGTGAACGGCGGGGCGACGACGTGGGGATCAGCGTGATCCGAAAGACCGGAGACGTGAAGCTGGCGCACCGAGCGCTAATCGGCCTTGGGAATGTAGCGCAGACCTTCAGGTCTGCTGTGTCATGCGGGGCTCGAGCCCGGCAAGGAGCAAAGATGCCAACGGACCTTCAAACGACGAACATCTGGCTGGCGGTGACGGCGATTGCCGTCGCGCTGCAGACGCTCTTCATGTTCGCGGCGGTCATCATCGGATGGCGGATGTATCGCAAGATCGAGGGCGCGGTGCGGGATCTCGAGACGCGCTACGTGGCGCCGGCCGAGGCGCGCCTGATGGCGATGATCGACGACGTGCACGACATCACCGCGCGGGCGCGGCGGATCGACGACACCGTGCGGGCGAAGATCGCCGACTTCGGCGGCGCCGCCGACGTCGCGAAGGCGGCCGTCGTCAGCCGCGCGTGGCCGCTCATCGGCATCGTCCGGGCGCTGGAGGCGGGCGTCCGCGCGCTCGGCCGCCGCGCAGACGACGGCAGCGGTCGCGCCAGCGCAAGCCCGCGCCGCGCCGTCTCGTAGACGTCCCTGAAAAAAACACCTGGATTCCGGGATTCTTGGGATTGAGCTTTGCCTGATTGAGCAGGCGCTGAATCCCTTGAAATCCCGAAATCCAGGTGTCTTTGTCGTCCCTAACCCGGAAACTCCGAACTACCGCGTCGGCGTCGCCTGATCCGCCTGCTTCATCCAGGCGTCGTACTCACGCTGCGCCTGATCCTGCGCGTAGCCGTAGCGCTCCTGCAGCTTGCCGATCAGCTTCTCGCTGCTGCCTTCGATCTGCGCGACGTCGTCGTCGGTGAGCTTGCCCCACTGGCGCCGCACTTCGCCCTTCATCTGCATCCACTTGCCCTTCAGGACATCGTTATTCATTTCAACCTCCAGCTGGCCGCGGCTTATTGCCGGTCGCCGAGCTTTTCTCCCGTGTTTCGGGTGCTGCCAGTGGCCGAAGCTCAGGCCGACCAGGGTGATGCCGCTCGCGAGGCAGAGCCCCGTGGCGACGGTCATGAACGACCGGATGTCGACGCCGAGCAGTGACGCGTCCGCGCCGTCGGGCATGAGCCCGATGCCCATCGCGATGAGCAGCAACAGCAGCAGCCCGGCCGCCATGAGCAACACGCCCGCAAGAAATCCAAGTCGCGACATGTGCTACTCCCCGAGCTACCAGGCCAGCAGAAATCGTGCCGCGGACATTGCGCCGAGCTTCGCGGAACAAGTCAGTGGAATCGGCAACCGCACCAGGTGTGCATCTTCTACGTCGTCCGGCGTCGTGTAAGTCCGGAGCCAGTGGCATCGCACGCGTGCATGCCGGCGACTCGAGCATGGAGACGCGTACGACGATCCGGCCGCACAATCTGACGGCGCGCGCTCAGAGGAACGCGAATTGCTGCATAGCCCGCAACACTGAATTGATCGACGGAGGAATTCAATGGCGGAAAAGAACACGCTGCACGAGGCGTTTCTGGATGAGTTGCGCGACATGTACCACGCGGAAAAGCAGCTGACCAACGCGCTGCCGAAGCTCGCGAAGAAGGCCAAGAGCCCCGATCTCACCGAGGCGTTCCAGTCGCATCTGGCGGAGACCGAGAACCATGTGACGCGGCTGGAGCAGGTGTTTGCCGAGCTCGGCGAGACCGCGAAGGCGAAGACCTGCGACGGCATGAAGGGCATCATCGACGAAGCCAACGAGATGATGGGCGAGTCGTACGACGACCAGACGATGGACGCGGTGCTGATCGCGTCGGCGCAGCGCGCCGAGCACTACGAGATCGCCGCCTACGGCACGCTGGTCACCTGGGCGCGGACGATGGAGCACGACAGCGCGGCCGACCTGCTTCAGCAGAACCTGGACGAAGAGAAGGCCGCCGACGAGAAGCTCACCGACATCGCGGAGAGCGGCATCAACGAGCAGGCCGCGCAGAGCACGCACTGAGCTGTGACGAGGGCGTCGCTCAAATAGGGAATAGGAAATAGGAAATAGGGAATAGGAAGAAGAGCCTCAAGCGGAGCGGCGGCGTTCGCCACGGGCTGGCGAGCGCCGCCATCCGCCGCAAAGCGATCCAGCGCGGCAGCACACGGCTGAGTCAGATCGCGCGAGAGGGCACGGATCGTGCTCCAGATGTCACAGGAGTTTGACGATGCCTGTTCTCATCCGTAGATATTCGATCGCAGTGTCGATGTGGGTTGCGGTGACGCTCGTGGGGCCTGCGTCTGCGACGCTCTTCGCGCAAGCGCCGGCAGTCGACGCGCAGGAGCCATCGAAGCTCGCGCCAACGGACCGCGCCTTCGCGCGCGCCGCGGCCGACGATGCCCAGGCCGAGGTCGCGATCGCCACGCTCGCGCAGCAGACGACGTCGAGCGACATCGTGCGCACGTTTGCGGAAGACATGCAGCGCGTCTATCTGGAGATCGCCGACGAGCTGCGCGAGATTGGCAACCGCAAGCACCAGCCGCTGCCGAACGTCGTGAGCGCTGACGACCAGGTCACGCTCGACGACGTTGTCTCACCTGACCGGCGGTGAGTTCGACCGCGCGTTCGCCGAAAACGTCGTCGCGGCGCATCGCGATGCCATCGCGGCGTTTCAGCTCTACGCGTCTTCTGGCGCCGATCCCGAGCTTCGCGGGTTCGCGGACCGGCGACTGCCGAAACTGCGCAGGCTGCTGGCTGCCGCGGAGGACGTGAGGAAGAGTGGAAATAGCGAGTAGTAGGCAGGTTGGCAGGGTTGCAGGATGCAGGATGCAGGGTCGAAGCAGGGCGCTCCACGGTTCAGGGCCCAGATTAGGTGCAGAGTGCAGCGTGCAGGACAGCCTGCAACCCGCGAACCCGCAACCCGCAACCCGCGAATCCGCAATCCGACCGCGAGTGGCCCTATCCCCCCGCTCCGCAGTGGCCCTATGACCCGCGGCCCGCTGCTCCTATCGTGACCGCGTGCGTCCTTACGTCGTCTGGCCCTGGACCTGCGGTCTCACCGTTCTGCTCCTCGGAATCGCGCTCGCGTGGCGGCGCGTGTCTGACGCGCGCGGGCTCGACAAGCTCGTCGTGCTCGGTCCGGTCTTGTTCGCCGCGCCGCTGGCGGCGTTTGCCGCCGAGCACATGACGATCACCGAGGGCGTCGCGTCGATCATCCCGCAGTGGTATCCCGCGCGGATCGCCCTGGCGTACTTCGTCGGCGGCTGCCTGTTCGCCGCGGCGGCCAGCCTCATCTTCCGGACGCTCGACTGGCTGGCGGCGACGCTGCTCGGCGTGATGTTCGTGATCTTCGTCACGACCATGCACGTGCCTGGCGCCATCAAGACGGGCGAGCACTACGCGTGGATCGTCGCGCTGCGCGACCTGTCGTTCGGCGGCGGAGCGATGGCCTACGCCGGCGCGCTCGGCGTCGGCCGGCTCCGGGACGGATCCAGCTGGCTCGGCACGCTCGGCCGACTCATCGTCGGCACGGCGTGCGTGGTGTTTGGCGTGCTGCACTGCCTGCAGCCGACGCACACGCCCGGAGTGCCGCTGCAGAAGGTGATGCCGGCGTGGCTGCCGGCGCCTGCGCTGTGGGGCTATGTGACGGGCGTGCTGGAGTTCGCCGCAGGCGGCTTCCTGCTGCTGAACCGTCAGACGCGAGAAGTCGCCGGCGCGCTCGGCCTCGTCATCGTCGCGATCGTGCTCGTCGTCTACGTGCCGTTCGTCGGCGTCGCCGTCGAAGGCGGCGAGAAGCTCGAGGCGCTCAATTACGTGTGGGACACGTTGCTGTTTGCGGGAGCGGTGTTGCTCGTCGGAGTGGGCTCAAGGCGCCCCTGAAGGGACGCCCTACGCTACTGCAGGGCTGAAGCCCTGCCCCACGTACGCTGAACCCGGAACCCTGGGAACTCTGCCGATTCCCTATTCCCTATTCCGGAACCCTATTCCCTGATCCCTACTTCACTCCCTCCGGCGCCTTCACATTCTCGTAGTCGTACTTCACCGACACGTGCGACTTCTTGCCGCTCGACATCGTCATATCGATCTCTGACCTCAGCGGCAGGCCCGTCGACTTGGCGACCCACACCTGCGAGTCGGTGCCGCCGTGCTCGGTGTCGGTGTGCGAGCTGTAGACGTTCGCCGATACGCCATCGACACTCTCGTCCGGCTTCTGCGTGCAGCTCGTTTTCCCGCCAGCCATCTTCGCCTTTGCCTGCTTGGCCAGGTCGGCCGAGCTCATCGGGCTCTTCATCCAGTGGTCCATGACCTTCACATACGTCGTGCCCTCGATGTTGACCACTTCGCTCGTCATCGGCGCCGGGACCCATGCCCGTCGTGGTCATCACCGCGTGGCTTGGGACGGTGAACTGTTTCTCCCCGGCGGCCAGCATCGGCTGACATTCCGCCGGCAGCGTGGCCTGGGCGAACGCGGGGGCCGCGGAAAGAGCGGTCGCAAAAAGAGCGGTGACGACGGCAAGAGATTTGGCCATGCGCCAAGTGTATCCACGTCTATGATTCCGTCAAACGCAGGGAGCCGGGGCTGACCGCCTTCGCCAAGGCTACGGCGAGTCCGCCAAAGCTTTTAGCGACGGCGGAAGCCCCGGCCTACTGTCCACACGCTGTTCAGTACCGAATGCCGCCCCGGCACAAACCGCGACGAGATGTCTTCCCCGCACGAGGGGCACGTCCTGCGCCGCAAAGTAACGACCTCAAACTCAATCAATGGCATCGCGCCCTACGTACGGCAGCCCCTGAAGTCCCTGCCCCGACGGTACCCGGCCGCTGAACTCCTGATCTCCTATTCCCTATTCCCTATTCCCTATTCCCTATTCCTACTTCACTCCCTCCGGCGCCTTGACGTTCTCGTAGTCGTACTTCACCGACACGTGCGACTTCTTGCCGCCGGACATCGTCATCTCGATCTCGGACCTCAGCGGCAGGCCGGTCGACTTCGCGACCCACACCTGCGAGTCGGTGCCGCCGTGCTCGGTGTCGGTGTGCGAGCTGTAGACGTTCGCCGACACGCCATCGACGCTCTCGTCCGCCTTCTGCGTGCAGCTCGTCTTCCCGCTGGCCATCTTCGCCTTTGCCTGCTTGGCCAGGTCGGCCGAGCTCATCGGGCTCTTCATCCAGTGGTCCATGACCTTCACGTACGTCGTGCCCTCGATGTTGACCACTTCGCTCGTCATCGGCGCCGGGCCCATGCCCGTCGTGGTCATCACCGCGTGGCTCGGGACGGTGAACTGCTTCTCCCCGGCGGCCATCATCGGCTGACATTCCGCCGGCACCGTGGCCTGGGCGAACGCGGGGGCGGCGGAAAGGGCGGCGGCAAAAAGAGCGGTGACGACGGCAAGAGATTTGGTCATGCGCCAAGTGTATCCACGTCTATGATTCCGTCAAACGCAGGGGCGAGTGCAGGCCTGAAGGCCTGCCCCACGGTCCGAGCGGCCTACTGTCCGCCCTGCGAGGAGTTCCACGAATGGTTGCCATCGCTCTTTCCGTCTTTCTTGCGGCGTCCACTGCCGCGCCGGCCGCGCCGCCGACGACGCTCCGCGGCGTGCTGCTCGAGCAGCTGAAGACGACGCACAACACCAAGGACTGGTTCGTGCCGGCCAACACGGCCGTGGACGGGCTGACGGCCGAGCAGGCCAGCTGGAACGACGGCAAGGGCAACCACTCCGTCGGGCAGCTCGCGGCGCACCTCATCTTCTGGAACCGCGAGCAGCTCGCGAAGTTCAAGGGCGAGCCGCCGCCGAAGTTCAGCGGCGACAACAACGAGACGTTCAACAGCTTCGACGCCGCGAAGTGGGCGCAGACGCAGAAGGACCTCGACGCCGTGCTCTCCGAGTGGGAGAAGGCCGTCGAGACGGCCGACGAGGCGAAGCTTGCCCAGTGGGCGTCGACGATCGCGCACATCGGCGCGCACAACGCGTATCACATCGGCCAGATGATTTACGTCCGCAAGCAGGCGGGCAACTGGGATCCTGACAAGGGCGTGAAATAGAATCGCCGCCATGCCGTACATCCTCGCGCTCGATCAGGGCACCACCAGCTCGCGCGCCATCGTCTTCGACCACGACGCGGCGATCGTCGCCGTGGCGCCAGCAGGAGTTCCGGCAGATCTTCCCGAAGCCGGGCTGGGTCGAGCACGACGCGCAGGAGATCTGGGCGACGCAGATCGGCGTCGCGATCCAGGCGCTCGGACGCGCGGGCCTCAGGCCGCGCGACATCGCGGGCATCGGCATCACCAACCAGCGCGAGACGACGGTGGTCTGGGATCGCGAGACCGGCCAGCCCATTTACAACGCGATCGTCTGGCAGGACCGGCGGACCGCGGAGTTCTGCGATCGCCTGAAGGCCGGCGGGCACGAGGACTTCATCCGCGAGCGCACGGGCCTGGTCATCGACGCGTATTTCTCGGGCAGCAAGGTCCGCTGGATTCTCGACAACGTCCCGGGCGCGCGCGACAAGGCCAACGCGGGCAAGCTCGCGTTCGGCACGATCGACAGCTGGCTCGTGTGGAAGCTGACGAGCGGCAAGACGCACATCACCGACGTCACCAACGCGTCGCGGACGATGCTCTTCAACATCAACACGCTGCAGTGGGACGAGGACCTGCTGAAGCTGCTGGGCGTGCCGGCGAGCATGCTGCCCGAGGTGAAATCGTCGAGCGAGATTTACGGCAACGTCTCGACGACGCTCGGCGTGGAGAACGTGCCGGTGGCGGGGATCGCCGGCGACCAGCAGGCGGCGCTCTTCGGCCAGATGTGCGTGTCGCCCGGCCTGACGAAGAACACCTACGGCACGGGCTGCTTCCTGCTGCAGAACACCGGCGAGACGCCGGTCGTCTCGCGCAACCGCCTGCTGTCCACTGTCGCGTGGCAGGTCGGCGGGAAGACGCACTACGCGCTCGAAGGCAGCGTCTTCATCGGCGGCGCGGTCGTGCAGTGGCTGCGCGACGGCCTCGGCATCATCGCGAAGTCGTCCGACGTCGAGGCGCTCGCGGCATCCGTCGAGGACAGCGGCGGCGTCTACCTCGTGCCGGCGTTCGCCGGGCTCGGCGCGCCGCACTGGGATCCGTACGCGCGCGGCACGATCGTGGGCCTCACGCGCGGCACGACGGCCGGCCACATCGCGCGCGCGGCGGTCGAGAGCATCGCGTTCCAGGTCGCCGATCTCCTGCAGGCGGTGCGCGACGACGCGGCGATCGATCTCGCGGAGCTGCGCGTGGACGGCGGCGCCGCGGCGAACAACGCGCTGCTCCAGTTCCAGGCCGATCTGCTCGGCGTGCCGGTCGTCCGGCCGAAGGTCACCGAGACGACGGCGCTCGGCGCGGCGTATCTGGCCGGGCTCGCGGTCGGCTTCTGGGATTCGGTGGAGTCGCTCGCGCAGCACTGGCAGGTGGACCGCCGGTTCGAACCGTCAGCGGCCCCCGCGGACGTCGCCGCGCGCCGCGCCGAATGGCACGAGGCGCTCGGCCGATCGAAGGGCTGGATCCGGAAGGGAGACTGACATGCGCCGGGCCGACATGGTCGCCCGGCTCGATCGCCACGACGGCCTCTGGGACCTCGTCGTCGTCGGCGGGGGAGCCACGGGCGCCGGCATTGCCGTCGACGCCGCGAGCCGCGGGTACGACGTGCTGCTGCTCGAGCAGCACGACTTCGGCAAGGGCACGTCGAGCCGCAGCACGAAGCTCGTGCACGGCGGCGTGCGGTATCTCGAGCAGGGCAACATCGCGCTCGTGATGGAGGCGCTGAAAGAGCGCGGCCTCCTGCGACAGAACGCGCCGCATCTGGTCAGCAACCTCGCCTTCGTCGTCCCCAACTACGACTGGTGGGAGGCGCCGTTCTACGGCCTCGGCCTCAAGGTCTACAACGCGCTCGCGGGCAAGTACGGGTTCGGCGCCTCCGAGATCCTCTCGCGCGAGGAGACGCTCGCAGCGGCTGCCGACGATCAAGACCGACGGGCTGCGCGGCGGCGTCGTCTACTACGACGGGCAGTTCGACGACGCGCGGCTGCTGATCAACCTGATGGAGACGGCGGCCGATCAGGGCGCGACGATCCTCAACTACGCGCGGGTCGTCGAGGTGACGAAGGCCGACGACGGCTTCGTCGACGGCGTCGTCGCGCGAGGATCAGGAGAGCGGGCGGCGCTGGACCGCGCGCGCGCGCGTCGTGATCAACGCCGCCGGGCCGTTCTCCGATGCGGTGCGGCGGCTGGCCGAGCCTGACGTGCCGGCCGATGATCGCGCCGAGCCAGGGCATTCATCTCGTCTTCCACGAGTCGTTCCTCTCGGCCGACTCGGCGATCATGGTGCCGCACACGTCCGACGGGCGCGTGATGTTCGCGATCCCGTGGCACGGGCACACGCTGGTCGGCACGACCGACACGCCGATCGACACGCCGACGCTCGAGCCGCGGCCGCTGCAGGAGGAGATCGACTTCATCCTCGAGACGGCCGATCGGTATCTCCTCAAGCCGCCGACGCGCGAGGACGTGCTGAGCGTGTTCGTCGGCATCCGCCCGCTCGTGAAGAGCGGCGACGGCATGCTCACGGCGGCGCTCTCGCGCGATCACACGATTCACATCGACGCGTCGGGCCTGCTGACGACGACCGGCGGCAAGTGGACGACGTATCGCAACATGGCGGAGCACACCGTCGATCAGGCCGCCGATCTCGCGCGGCTCGAGGAGCGGCCGTGCGTGACGCGGACGCTGAACGTGCACGGATTCCATCCAAGCGCGGAGCGGTTCGGCCCGCTGCGCATGTATGGATCCGATGCGCAGGGAATCCAGGATCTGATGCACGAGACGCCGGCGCTGGCCGAGCCGTTGCATAAGGATCTGCCGTACACCGGCGCGGAGGTGGTGTGGGCCGCCCGTCACGAGATGGCGCGCACGGTGGAGGACGTCCTCGCGCGGCGGACGCGGGCGCTGTTCCTCAACGCGCGCGCCGCCACCGCGATGGCGCCCGAGGTCGCGCGCCTGATGGCGCCGAGCTCGGCTGGGACGCGACGAGGACCTCGGCCGAGGTCGCGGCGTTCGCCGCGCTCGCGCGGGGGTATCTGGTGTAGGCGCAAGGTCCATGCGGTTGATGGGTCCATGGGTCCATGGGGTCCGTGGGTTACGTAGGGCGGCGTCCCTTCAGGGGCGCCGTCTCGCGCCGATATCGGGCGTAGAGGAGCGAACGCAATGAACCGACGAATCGTGGTGACCGTGCTGATGTCCGCGGCGCTTGGCGCGCCGTCGATGGCGGCCGCGCAGTACCCCTGGGGCCGTCCGTCCGAACCGAAGAGCGGCGCCTGTTTCTACAAGGACCCCGCAGTTCCACGGCGAGTACTTCTGCGTGCGCGACGGCGAGAACGAGCCCGACATGCCGCAGGGCATGAACGACAAGATCTCCTCGGTCCGGATCTTCGGCAACGCGTCGGTGATGGTGTTCCAGGACTCGCGGTTCGAAGGCCGCTCGTCGCGTTTCGACTACGACGTGCCCGACCTCAAGCGCGAGGGCTGGAACGATCTCGTCTCGTCGATCCGCGTGGGGGCGGCTGGGGCCACAGCCACGGCGGCTACGGCAACGGGCAATGGCCACGGCAACGGCAACGGCAACGGCTACGGCAACGGGAACGGCTACGGGAACAACGGCGATGCGGATGCAGATGATCACGCGCGCGTATGAGGACGTGCTGAACCGTGAGCCCGACCAGGATGGCCTGCGCGTCTACCGCAGGCACGTCGTCGACGACGGCTGGACCGAGCAGCAGGTGCGGCAGTCGCTGCGCAACAGCCCCGAGTACCGGCAGCAGAGCACGATGACGTACAGCAAGGCGCAGGAAATCGTGCGGCAGGCGTACCAGAACGTCCTGCACCGCGAGCCCGACGCCGGCGCGAACGGCTACGTGAACAACGTGATGAACAGGCGCATGACACAGGCCGACGTCGAGCACGAGCTGCGGAAGAGCTCCGGAGTAACCCGGAGGCGCTGAGTTCAGGGATCAGGGCGGCAGCGGGTCAGCGGTTCAGTGGGCGCAGGGCGCTTCCGCCCGCGCGCACGCTCGGTACGCCGTAGGGCGGCGGCGTCTCGCGTCCGCATCGAGCGCGCCTTCAGCCTGCCACGCGCCTTCGACTGCTGGTCGAGCTTGTTGCCGACGTTCGCAACGTCGCACGCGAGCGTTTGTGAGTTCAGGAGGCTCCATTGCACGCATCTCCTGACCGAACCCGTCGCGATCATCGTCTGGACCCTGGCGCGATCCGTGATGGACCCGACTTCCACCGTCGCTAAAGCTTTGGTGGACCACCGTAGCTTGGCGAAGGTGGTCAGTCGGGCCCCGCGCCTCACCTGAACCTCAGCCACAACAAGGCGATCGCGATCGCCAGCGGGACGATCGCCACAAGCAGCGCGCCCCGCGATCCCTTGCTGTGCACCTCCAGCAGCTTCGCCTGCGGCGTCGTCGACAGCACATACGGCTTGCCCATGGGCTGAGTCAGACGGCGCTTCGTCTTCGCGAGCGCGCGACGACGGAAATCCGCTAAGCGCGACGGGCTATCCCACGCGGGACCGGCGCCGTCGTCCGGGACCTCCGCTGGATCCGGCTCATCGTCGTCTTCGTCGTCGTCTGGCGCGCCGGTGGAGAACTGTCCGAGCGCGTACAGCGGATTGCCGGCGTAGATGCGCTCCTCGGTGTAGCGATACCTCTTGTCGGGCGAGCCGTACACCGCGACGGTGCCCTCCGGCGATTCGTGCGGCCCCTTGCGCGGCGGGTTCCTGTCGTCGGGAATCGGCGTCGGCCCGAACCACACGCTGCGATCCGTGCAGATCACGTCGGCGCCGTCGGGAAAGACGACGCATTCGCCCGAGCTGTCGCGGAAGATGAATGGCTCGCTGCTCGTGCGGATTCGGACCGTGTGCCACGTCGCGCCGCTCTTGGTGGTCTTCCTCTTCCATTCCTCGATCTTCGCGTGATACCAGAGGCACGCGGCGCCCGTGAGCGGCGCGGTGAGGGTCGTGCCGTCGACCGGCTGCGCGTTGCCTTCGAACTCGACGTAGCCGTCGGTCGCGAAGTTCACGTTCGACGTCGGCGTCGCCTTGATTGCGGCGGCGATCTTCCGCGAGTGCAATGCGGCGAACGCCAGCAGCGCGGCCATGCCGGCGAAGACGCCGACGATGACGAGGAATGGAGTGAGTGGAAGGTCCTGGATGAACGACATAGACGAGTTGATGGTTGCGGGTTGATGGCTGCGGGTTGAAACCCGCCGAGTTTAACCCGCAATCCGTAACCTGCAACCCGCAACCCACAATCCGCAACCCGCGTCAGCGCCGGCCGGCTTCTTCACCGTTCGTGGCGGGCGAAGCTCCTGTAGGCCCACACGGTCAGCGATTGGTCAACACGCCGACGATGTTCCAGATGATCACGGGACGCGACGCGATGAGCAGGCCGTAGTAGATCCAGGCGAGCTGAAACACCGCCATGATCGTCGCCATCGTCGGGTTGATGCCCTGGCTCGACCGGCGCCTGATCATCTTCATCAGGTCGGGGATCGCCGCGAACGTGGTGCCGAAGCCGGCGATGAAGCCCACGATCTCGGAGCGGTGGAACTCGGGGAGGAGCAGGCTCTGCGTGTCGTGAATGCCGAGGCTCGCGCAGCCGGCGAGGGCGAGCGCGCCCGGCAGGAGCACGGCGAACGTCAGTCGTTCGATGGCGGGACTGAAGTCCTGCCCTACGGATTGGCCGGACTAAAGTCCGGCCTCACGTACTCCTCACTGTCACGACTATTTCCTCGTGAGGACGAACACGGACGCCTGCCACGGCGTCGCGTCCACGTACAAGCCGCGATTCTGAAGGTCGCCGCCGTCGCGGTCGTAGACGGCGCCGTCGATCTGATCCGCCAGCCGCCATTCGGCGCCGGCGAGATCGCCGAACGGCAGCGCGACGTAGCACTGGCTCTGATTGGGCGCGTAGTTCACCACGACCACGACTCGCGTGGCGTCGGGTCCTTGCCACGCGTACGCGACGAAGCAGTCCGAGGTCCAGTTGCCGTCCCAGGCCGGCCTGCACTCGAGCAGCTGCCACCCGCCGTCGCGCACGGCCGGCAGCTTCAGCGCGGCGAGGAGCCGGTCGTAGAACTGCCGCAGGCGCTGATCCACGGGCTCGACCGGACCGCGAACCAGGTGCGGAGAGATCCGCTTCCTGCATCCTTCGAATTGCCCCTGATGAAAGAAGCGCAGCCCGGGCGACAGGAACGTGATGACGGCCGCCGCTTCGTGCGCGCCGGGGGAAAGCGCCGCGGCCGCGCGCGGCTCGTCGTGGTTTTCCAGGAAGCGGGCCATCTTGTTCTGGTAATCGGGGTCCGCGTGGAAGTGCTCGCGGATCGGCCGGACGTGCCCGTCGCGAAGCCGGTCGTACAGCCGCTTGTCGTACGTGTAGTCGAATCCCTGCTGCTGCAGCGTCCATTCGAGATCCCAGTAGACCTCGGCCATGAAGCAGAAGCCGGGCGCCTGCTCGCGCACGCGCGCGGTGGCGCGCGGCCAGAACGGCTCCGCGCGCAGGCCCCACGTCCGCTCGAACACGTCGGGCAGCACCAGCATCGCCATGTCGCAGCGCACGCCGTCGCACTGTCCGGCGATCTTCACGAGCGTCGCGATCATCGCCTCTTGCGTCGCGGGATTCGCGTAGTTCAACTGCAGCGTGTCGGGCCACCCGGCGAAGTACGGATCGCGTCCGTAGGCGAACACGCGACTGCCGTGCGCGCCCTGCGATCCGCGTGTAGTTCTGCGGCGCGCGCGCGAGGTCGTCGTCGGTGCCCTGGACGTAGTACTCGGGATGCGACTCCACCCACGGGTGATCCATGCCCGTGTGATTCGGGACGAAATCGAGCAGCAGCCGGAGGCCGCGCGCGCGGAGCCGCTCGCGCAGGCGCGCAAGCGCGGCGTCTCCTCCGAGCTGATCGTGGACGTCGTATCCGGTGATGGCGAAGCCGGACCCCGCGATGTCGTCCTCGCGGAGATCCGGCAGCGTCTCCTGGAATTCGTGCCGCCACTCCGGGTTGGTGCGCGAGACGCGCTGTCCTGCCGGGCCCGTCTGCCAGACGCTCAGGAACCAGATCCAGTCGAAGCCCATCGCGGCCAGGCGATCGAGCTCCGCGTCCGGGATGTCGTCCAGCGTGGCGGGCCGGCCCAGCGACTGCGCCAGCGCCGTCAGCCAGACGCGCGTGTTGATCTGGTAGAGCGACGGATAGCGCGGCGTGCCCATGTCAGCTCACCTCAGGACGTTCCGCGCGTGAAGGCGCCGCCCTTGCCGGCCGCGAGCAGCGTGTCCGCGTCGAGCATGCCAAAGAGGTGAATCAGCGACGCGACCGCGCCCGTCCATCCGGTCTGATGGCCCGCGCCGAGGCCCGCGCCGTTGTCGCCGTGGAAGTACTCGTAGAAGAGGAGGTAGTCGCGCCAGTGCGGGTCCTCCTGGAACGTCTTCGTGCCGCCGTAGACCGGCCGTCGCCCGGACTTGTCCTTGAGGAAGATCCCCGCGAGGCGGTCGGCGATCTCCTTGGCGACCTCGAAGAGGTTCATCATCCTGCCGGAGCCCGTCGGGCATTCCACCTTGAAGCTGTCGCCGTAGTAGAGGAAGTAGTTCAGGAGCGCCCTGATCAGGATCACGTTGACCGGCATCCAGACCGGCCCGCGCCAGTTGGAGTTGCCGCCGAACATCCCGTTGTCCGATTCGGCCGGCAGGTAGTCCACGCGGTGTTCCTGCCCGTGCACGTTGAAGGTGTACGGGTGCCGCTCGTGGAACTTCGAGAGCGCCCGGATGCCGTGCGGCCCGAGGAACTCGTTCTCGTCGAGCATCTTCGACAGGATCCGCCGGAGCCGGTCCTCGTTGACCAGCGCCAGGATTCCCCGCTCGGCCACGCCCTGCTTCCCCGTGCCCGTCGCGTGCATCGCCGCCGCCAGTTCGGGCATCCGGCGATGGCGCTCCTGCAGGGCGGCCGTCACGCGCGGGACCCGCTCGCGCTGCCATTTCTCGACGACCGTCGTGGCGGCCAGCGGAAGGAGCCCGACCATCGAGCGGACCTTGAGGCGCGTGGAGCGTCCGTCCGGCAGTCGCAGCACGTCGTAGTAGAAGCCGTCCTCCTCGTCCCACATGCCGTCGGCGCCCGGACGGTTCATGCCCAGCGCGATGAAGGAGAAGTGCTCGATGAACTTGGCCACCATGTCTTCGTAGCGTGCGGTCGTGCGCGGCCAGCTCCACGGCCAGCTCCAGCATGTTCTGGCTGAAGAGGGCCATCCACGCCGTGCCGTCCGCCTGTTCGAGGTGCCCGCCGGTCGGCAGCGGCGCGCTCCGGTCGAACACGCCGATGTTGTCGAGGCCGAGGAAGCCGCCCTCGAACACGTTCTTGCCGAAGCGGTCCTTGCGGTTGACCCACCAGGTGAAGTTCAGCAGCAGCTTGTTGAACGTGGCCGTGAGGAACTCGAGGTCCGGCTGACGGCCCAGGGCCAGCTCGGTGCGGTGGAGGAAGAGCGTGGCGAACGCGTGGACCGGCGGGTTCACGTCGCTGAAGTTCCACTCGTACGCGGGCATCTGGCCCGACGGGTGCAGGTACGAGCCGCGCAGCATCAGCGCCATCTGGCTCTTCGCGAAATCCGGATCGGCGATCGCGAGCGGGAGCGCGTGGAAGGCCAGGTCCCAGGCCGCGTACCACGGGTACTCCCACTTGTCCGGCATCGAGACGACGTCCTCGTTGAGCATGTGGAACCACTCCCAGTTCCGCGTCGGGCGGAAGCCGGAGTGGAGCGGGTTGGAGTTGTGCTCGTCGAGCCAGGTGTCGCCGTCGAAGAAGAAGAACTGCTTGCTCCAGAGCATGCCGGCGATGGCCTGGCGCATCACGTTGGCCGCGTCCGCGCTCACCGAGGGCGGCGTGATCGGCCTTGTAGAACTCGTCGGCGTCGCGACGCCGCTCGTCGAACAGCGTGTCGAACGCCTTGCCGAACGGCTGGCGCTTCTGATCGCGGTCGCCGCCCGAGAGCCGCAGGCGAATCACCGCAGTCTTCCCGGCGCCGACGTTGACCTGGTAGTGCGCCGCGACCTTGGTGCCCTGCTTCGCGGGATTCACCGCGTCCTTGCGGCCGTTGACGACGAAGTTGTTGATGCCGTCCTTGGCGTGCGCGCTCTCGTTCGGCGTCCCCGGGAAGAGCCGGTCGTTGTTGGTTTCGTTCTCGGCAGAAGAGCAGCGGCACGTCGCCGTCGCACGACAGCACGAACGAGCCGAGCAGCGGATGCGAGGCGGCGACCGCGGAGGTGCCGGCCGGCGCCTCGATCTGCTCCAGGTGCGGCTTCTCGGTGGCGCGGTTCGCGCCGGCAATCCACGGCGACCAGTCGTTGCGGAACCACAGCGTCGGCAGCAGGTGCAGGTCGGCCGCGTCCGGCCCGCGGTTCGTCGCGGAGATCTTCACCAGGATGTCGTCGGCCGCGCCCTTGGCGTACTCGACGAACACGTCGAAGTACCGGTTGTCGTTGAAGACGCCGGTATCGAGCAGCTCGTACTCCATCTCGTGGCGCGAGCGCTGGCCGTTCGTCCGTACAAGGTCGCCGTAGGGATAGGCCGCCTGCGGGTACTTGTAGAGGTATTTCATGTACGAGTGCGTGGGCGTGCTATCGAGGTAGAAGTAGTACTCCTTCACGTCCTCGCCGTGGTTGCCCTGGCTGTTGGTCAGCCCGAAGAGCCGCTCCTTGAGGATCGGATCCTTGCCGTTCCACAGCGCGAGGCTGAAGCAGAGGCGCTGCTTGTCGTCGGAGATGCCGGCGATGCCGTCTTCGCCCCAGCGGTAGGCGCGCGAGCGGGCGTGATCGTGGGTGAAGAAGTTCCAGGCGTCGCCCGTCTCGCTGTAGTCCTCGCGCACGGTGCCCCACTGGCGTTCGCTCAGGTACGGCCCCCACTTCTTCCAGGCGGCGGTTCCGGTGCGGGCTTCTTCCAGTCGAACGTGTTCCTTCGTCGTCGCCATGGGGAGCTCTCCTGTGCGGTTCCGATCCTCGCATGCTAGAGCACACGGCAGGCCACCGCGGAACCCGTCGTGTCGATGCGGCTAACTGGCTGAGGTGGCGTGGCTTGCGAGGAGTGACTTCCGCTGGCGCCTTCCGCGAGCGGCGCATGCGTGACCTCCAGCGGGGCGGAGATTCCCCCAAAAGCGCTGGTCGCCTGGGCGAATTTTCACGCCTCCGTCGCAGGCCTCTGTACGTAGGGCCGGACTTCAGTCCGGCCATCCTGGCCACTCTCCGCACCGGCCCGTACCGCGCGTCCGGTGCTGACGCCTGCGAGCCTCCGGCGAGCTGACGCTCGAAAACGCGCCTGTCGTCCGCTCGGATTGCGTTCTGACGTTCGTCGCGCCCGCCCACATGTGTGGGCCGGGCGCGGCACTCCTCGCTGCCTTCGGCGCGTTTTCACGCTGCCCCGCCTTCGCCCTGTGGGCTTCGGCGCCTCAAGGCAATCGCGTCACTCGCAGTCGGCCCGCAGGCGCCAGCACCGGCCGCGCGTCGCACGACGTCTCGCGCGGCACGTCGCACTAGGCACCGCACCAGGCACCCGGCACCGCACCAGGCACCAGGCACTGAGCACCAGGCACGGCACCGCACCAGGCACACAGGCAGCGGAGACTGTGTAGACTAGAGCCGGTAACACCATGAGCACGCCCGCGAAGACACGCCTCTACAGGACCGAGCGCACGCTCACGCGAACGCTCCGCGTCGCCTATCCCTCGGGACGACGGGCGCATGGTGCTTCGCACCGAGAGGGACTGGGACGCGAATCTCGAGCCCGTCACGGTCAGCGACGACGGCACTGTGTCCACGTTCGAGCTGGAAGCGGATCAGCCGTTCTTGTACTTCAAGCCGTGTCTCGTCGAGGGCGCGTCGACGCACTGGGCCCTCGGTCCCAACAAGCTGGCGATCATGACCGAGCCGGACGCGCGCGTCGCGTACCCGTACTTCTTCAGTCCAGAAGTCGGGCGGTTCTCCTCGCTCGTGGAACTCCCGTCGAAAATCCTCGGCCGCGATCACAAGCTCCGCGGCTATCTGCCGCCGGGTACGACGAGAACACGCTCAGCGAGTTCCCGGTCGTCTACATGCAGGACGGGCAGAACCTCTTCTTCCCGGCGGAGGCGTTTCTCGGACAGGACTGGGCCGTCGACAAGACCGGCGATGTGCTGCGCGCGATGAACGCCGTCGAGGACTTCATCATCCTCGGCGTCTACTCCGGCGATCGGATGACCGAGTACACGAAGCCCGGGTACGAGCTCTACGCGCGGTCGCTGGTCGAGGAGGTCGTGCCCGAGGTCGAGCGCCGCGGCATTCGTGTCGGCCGGCATCGCCGGCAGCGCTCCGTCTGGGGCTCCTCGCTCGGCGGCGTCGTCTCGTTCTACACCGCCTGGCAGCACCCCGACGTCTTCGGCAGCGCCTGCTGCATGTCGAGCACGTTCTCGCATCGCGACGACCTGATCGATCGCGTCTTCGCGGAGCCGTTCAGGGACATCGGCTTCTACCTCGATAGCGGCTGGCCCGGCGACAACTACGAGGTCACCGTCGGCATGGCGATGGCGCTCATCTCGCGCGGCTGGGAATACGGCCGCAACCTGATGCACCTGTGCTTCCCGATGGCGGAGCACAGCGAGGCGTCGTGGGGGACGCGGCTGCACCTGCCGATGCAGTTCCTCAACGGCGCCGTCGCGCGGGCGTATCGCGTCAAGAAGCCGGTGCTTGGCGATCTGCCCTTTCCCAGCAGCCGTGATCGATGCCGGGGCTGAAGCCCCGGCCTACTGCCAGGCGCTGCGAGGGCGTCCCTTCAGGGGCGCCAGCACTCCGTAGTCCGTAGTCTGTAGTCCGAAGTCCGTAGTCTGGTACGATCAGCTCTACTCCGTCAGGATTGTATCCATGACAATTGACTTCGCGCGCCGCATGGCGAACGTGCGGCCCTCCACGATTCGCGAGATCCTCAAGGTCACCGAACAGCCGCATGTGATCTCGTTTGCCGGCGGCCTGCCCGCGCCGGAGCTGTTTCCCGTGGAGGACGTGCTCACCGCCACCGAGCGCGTGCTGCGCGGCAAGGGCGCGTCGGCCCTGCAGTACGGCGCGACGGAAGGCGCTGCGCCGCTGCGCGACACGCTCGCCGCGGAGATGCGGCTCCGCGGCATCCGCTGCGCCGCAGAAGATGTGCTCGTGACGACGGGATCGCAGCAGGCGCTCGATCTCGTGGGACGCGTGTTCATCGACCCCGGCGACTGCGTGCTGACCGAGAGCCCCACCTACCTTGCCGCCATTCAGGCGTTCCAGGTGTACGAGGCGAGGTTCGTCACGCTGCCGACGGACGAGCACGGGCTGATCCCGGACGCGCTGCCGAGCCTGATCGCGCGCGAGCGCCCGAAGTTCCTCTACACCATCCCGAACTTTCAGAACCCCACCGGCATCACGCTGTCGGCGGAACGGCGGCAGCGGCTGTATGCGATCGCGGCGGAGCACGGCCTGCTGATCGTCGAGGACGATCCGTACGGCAAGCTCCGGTACTCCGGCCAGGAGATCCCGGCGATCAAGTCGCTGGACGATCGCGATCAGGTCATCTACCTGAGCACCGTGTCGAAGACCATCGCGCCCGGCCTGAGAGTGGGCTGGGCGGTTGCGCAGAAAGAGATCCTTCGAAAGCTGACGCTGGCCAAGCAGGGCGCCGACCTGCACACGTCCAGCTTCGATCAGCTGATCGTGAACTGCTACCTGACCGAGTTCGACAGCCGCGCGCATGTCGAGGTGATCCGGCAGGCCTACGGCGAGCGCTTCTCGCGGATGAACGCGGCGTTGAGCCGGCACCTTGGCGAGAGCGTCACGTGGACGCATCCGGAGGGCGGGATGTTCCTCTGGGTGTCGTGTCCCGATCACGTGGACACGAACGATCTGATGCTGAAGGCGATCGAGCAGGACGTGCTGTTCGTGCCGGGCCGTGATTTCTTCCCCGATGCGTCGGGCCACCGGTTCATGCGGCTGAACTTCTCGAATGCGAAGCCGGAGCAGATCGACGAAGGCATCGCGCGCCTCGCGAATGTTTTCGAGAGCGCCGCGCGAAGCAGCGTGGCGGGGCAGTAGGCCGGGGCTTCCGCCGTCGCTAAAGCTTTGGCGGACCACCGTAGCCTTGGCGAAGGTGGTCAGCCCCGGCACTTCGCGTCCGACGTCCGGCCGTCAGCCGCGCCCCGATCTGGCGCCGATCATCCAGCAGGCTGCGTTGAACCGCACTTCGGCGCCGTGCACGAACGGCTCGAAGGCCGCGCGAACAATCTCGGTGACCTCCGCGCGAGTCGCTGGCGTCCACGTCGTCCAGCGCCCGCCCGACGGGACCCAGCCGCGTCAGGTGACGGACGAGCTCCGTTCTCCGGCAGCGTGCAGGCGACGTCGATCGGGCGAATCTCGATGTCGGCTCCATCCGCTCTCGTCGAGGATCGCGCGCACGCGCCCCTCGTCCGCGAACGCGAACTGACCCGGCGCGTTCGGCCGGCGCGGCGGCAGGTTCGGCAGCAGCGGCGCCGCGGCGCGCTCGGCCGTCGTCATGAACGGATTCGACGCTCGGCGCTGCGCCAGGCGATCACCTGAAGCTCGCCGTCGTCTCGCACGGCACGCCGCAGGTTCGCGAACGCCGCGACCGGGTCGTCGAAGAACATCACGCCGAAGCGCGAGATGATCAGGTCGAAGCGCGCGGGCTCGAAGGGATACGTCTGCGCGTTGGCGCAGATGAACTCTGCCGGACGCGCCCTCACGCTCTGCGCGAGCCCTGGCGGCAGCGATCAGCGGCTCCGAGATGTCGGCTCCTTGTACGTAGGGCGCGGCTTCCGCCGCGCCCAGGGCTCGCGCCACGGCGAGCGTCGTGGCGCCGGCGCCGCATCCCACGTCGAGCACGGCCCGGGCGGATTTCGCGGACGCCGCCTCGACCAGCAGATCCTCGAACGGCTCGTACATCCGGTCGAGCAGGTCCTGATTCTCGACCCAGGCCCGTCCGGACGGGCCGTTCCACATTCGTGCCTGCTCGTCGTTGGTGTCGTGAATCACATCCATGCTCGTTGCGTCTCCAACGAAGGTACCACGCCCGTCTCGACCGGACGAACCCGACCTGATTCCGAAGTGGATCGGACCCTTCAGCAGCTGGAACCGGCGGTCATCAACCCTCTCCGATCCTGCTTGACGTCTCTACGATGAATGAGACACAAGAGGCGGAGAAGGAATAACCACGCGAACATGACTGCGCTGCTGCATGAACTTCGCCGCAATCCGCTGCTCTGGTTGCTTGTATTCGTGCCCGGCGTGTTTGTCGCGCAGAGACTCGATCCCGACGCGCATACGCGCCTGTTCGTGCTGTCGGTGCTGGCCATCGTGCCGCTGGCGGCGCTGCTCAGTCACGCCACCGAATCGGTCGCCGCCAAGACCGGCGATACCGTCGGCGGCCTGCTCAACGCCACGCTGGGGAATCTGACGGAGCTGGTCATCGCGCTGGCCGCGTTGCGCGTCCGGGCAGTCCATGCTGGTGAAGGCCTCGATCGCCGGCGCCATCGTCACCAACACGCTGTTCATGCTCGGCGCATCATTTCTGCTCGGCGGGTTGAAACACCACGTGCAGGAATTCAACCGGATCAGCGCCCGCCTGCAGGCCTGCCTGCTCTTTCTCGCGTCGATCGCCCTGTTGGTGCCGTCGGCCGTCAGGGTCGTCGAGTCGGGGCCGCCTTCGGCATTCACGCGGCAGTTGAGCCTCGGCTTGTCCGTGTTGCTCATCGTCGCGTATGGGCTGGGCATGCTGTTCTCGCTCAAGACGCATCGCGAGTTGTTCGCCGCCGCCGAGCACGAAGGCGACGAGGAGCCGCCATGGCCGATTGGCCTGGCGCTGGCGACTCTGGCGGGCGTCACCGTGCTCGTGGCGCTGGTGAGCGAGGTGTTCGTCGAATCGGTGCAGCAGGCCGCGGTCTCGTTCGGGATGACCCCCGCGTTTGTCGGGTTCATCGTGGTGGCGCTGGTTGGCGGCGCCGCCGAGATGGCGTCGGCGTTCTCTGGCGCGCGCAAGAACCGGCTGGATCTGAGCGTCGGGATCGCGCTCGGGAGCGCGTCACAGATTGCGCTGTTCGTCGCGCCGGTGCTCGTGCTGCTCAGCTATCTCATCGGGCCGACGCCGATGGACCTGCAGTTCTGGACGGGCGCCGTCGTCATGGTGCTGATTTCGACGCTCACCGCGGCGCTCGTGACCAACGGGGGGCGCTCCGCGTGGTTCGTTGGCGTACTCGTGTTGATGGTTTACGTGATCTTCGCCATGACGCTCTACCTGCTGCCGCCCGCCGCGGAATGACCCGGCTGACGCGGATCGCCGCGGCGTGCCTCGTCTGCCTTCTGGTGGCCGCCTGCGGCGGGACGCCGACGAAGCCTCGCGACACGACGTTGCCCACGGGCCGGTGGACCGGCGACGGCGCCTGCCTGTCTGTCGCAGCTGACAGCTGCGATCTGGTCGTCGGGTGCGGCCACGGTCAATTTCCGTCGCCGGCTATTCACCCTGACGGGACGTTCGAGGCCAACGGCACCTATCGCATCGAGGCGGGGCCCATGAGCGTCAACCCGGCGCCGCCCGCGACGTTTTCAGGCGTCCTGAGCGGCCAGACCCTGATGCTCAGCGTGACGCCCAGCGATGCGTCGCTGCGACCAGCCTCCTACGTGCTGCAACTGACCAACGGCACCGGCAAGTGCGCGGTGCCGTGTGTTTGAAAACAGACTTCAGACGTCGGACTACGGACTTCGGGCGGTTCCAGTCGGCAGTCTGTAGTCTGAAGTCCGCAGTCATCGTTTCGACCGATGCGTCGCCTCGAACATGTACCGACCACTATTCTGCGGCGCATGGCGGACGATGAACTGCCGCCCTTCGTCCCGCTTCAGTGAGCCCTGGGCGCCGTCGCGTCGATAGACGCCGAACTGGCGCAACGGCCGATCGAATCGCTCCTTCAACACAATCTCCGGGTGCTCCGGATACAGCTCCGGGCTCGGCACCGACACGGTGACCTCGCGCCGGATGCCGATGGGCGTCGTGCGCAGCAGCTGCTCGTCGCGATCGAATCTCGGCGCGTAGAGGTATCGCCGCGCCGCGGCGCGGTCGAGGCCGGGCAGGCCCGCGATCGGCTCCCGTTCGAACTGGACCCGATCGCGGACGGACGGCTTCTTGCCCGTTGCCGGTGTGATAGACGAACGGCGCGCGGCGGCCCTTGTTCGCGAGGCGCATCGCCACTTCGCGCGATGCGGACGGGACGTCCGGAAACGCCGCGACGCTCCGGATGCGCGGCGCGGCCAGGTCGAGGATCGCGCTGTCCACCTTTCTCGCCTGCACGTGCGCGTCGGCCTTCGTGTTCACGAGCGTGATATCTCCGGCGAAGTAGTTCGGCTCTGCCGTTGGCCGCTCTAGTCCAAAAAGCGCTCCCTCCGGGTAGAGATAGAGGTCCACCCGACGGCCGTGGATGAACGCGTCGGCGATGGGTCCCTCCGGCCCGGCGTAGAGATGCAGATCAGGACGCGCGGCGAGGCCCTCCGGGTCCTCCGCGTGCAAGACGACGGCGGGGAAGCGGTCGAAGTCGTCCAGATCCTCATCGTCTGGATCGCGCGGGCCGGCCGGCATCAACGCGCGCTGGATCGCGAGGTAGGCATCCACCAGCGACGGGTCGAACGGATCGGACTCGCCGATGCACGCGTCCACGTGCGCGCGGAGGTCTGCGGCGAACCGGTCGTCCGCGTCGCAGCGCACTTCGACCGTGGCCTCGAGGTTGACGCCCTCGAGCGCAGTGAACGTCCAGTTGTGGCTGCCGACGAAGCCGGTGAACCACGAGCCAGGGCCCGTGATGGCGAGCGCCTTCGAGTGCATCTGATACCGGTCGCCGCCCTTCTCCTGCGGCGCGTATCCGCCGAGGTGAATCCAGACCGCGCCGGGCCAGCGCGTGGCGAGCGTCGCGACGGCGCGAATGTCCGTGGGCCAGCGGACGCTGGTGACGAGGCGAAGCTCGGTGTGTGAGGTGTCGATGGCGCGATGGGCGAAGTCGGCGCCGGCGGCGGTGATGAACGCGATGGCGGCGTCCACGCGCGTGGCATTCTTCAGCGCGGCGGCGATCGCGTCGCGAATCTGCGCGTGCGCGGCGGAAGAGTGGAGGTGCGCGGTGAGCGAGGCCATCGGTGGCGCCTCGCTTCGCGTTATAGGGCAGACACGGGCCGTTGGACAGGGACCGTTGCACGGAAAGTGCGCCGGGCGATCGACCGGGCCCGTGGGACCAAACCGACTATACTCGGGCTGGCCCCCACTCTCCCTCCTGCGCGGACCGCATCCCGGACCGGCTCCGGATTCCCACAAGAGACGAAACCAAGGACTTCCCCTCGAGGTTTCTCTATCGGCCGGCCAGAGGATGACAACGATGAACAACCGAACGTTTCGGGCAGTCTTGGGTGTGTGCGCAGTGGTGATGCCACCGCTCTGGGCAGCGCCGGCAGGCGCGCAGACGCCGGAGGTCAAGGAGAAGGCCCCTCTCTACTCGTACGTCGGCAATTGGGCCATTCCGCGTGCCCAGTGGGGAGAGATGGCCAAGGCTGCCACGGCCAACCAGGCGATTCTGGACAAGGCCGTCTCCGACGGCACGATTGTGGGCTATGGCAGCGACGAGACCCTGATCGACCAGCCCGATGGCGCGACGCACGACAGCCTTGTGGTCGGCGATGTCGATGGCGGGCGTGCTCAACGTGCTGGAGCAGTTCCACAAGGCGGGCACCTCCACGTCGCCCGTCCTCGCGAGCGCCACGAAGCACTGGGACAGCCTGTATGTCAGCCGGTACCTACAACGGCATCCCGGACCCTGGAAGGACGTCTACACGCGCGTGTCGTCGTATCGGGTGAA
>CAWBBN010000024.1:0-80741 GCA_963787035.1 Vicinamibacteria bacterium | reverse complement strand
ACGCGCTTCGCGCGGTAGGCGGGATCGCGCACGACCGCCAATTGCGCCGTGTAGGCCGACAGGCTTTCCTCATACCCCTGCACCACGATCTGCCGGGCCTTCGCCACCAGATCGAGCGCGCCTCGCTGCGGCAGTGGCGTCCACAAGGCCTCGGGATCCCGCGCGATGATCAGGCCGTCGCCATACCGCGGGAGCCCCGCAATCTCGCCCTGGCGCATGGGCTTCTGAAACGCGTCGGTGTCGAGCGAACCCCAATCGGCCACGTTCCCGCGATCGATCAGTCCGCTTCCGATCTGATTGACCAGAAACGTCTGAAGCGCCGTTTCCCCGGTGTCCTCGCGGACGGTCTTGCCGTTCTTCTGGTACTCGAAGATGGGAACGCGCCGAACGTGAGCCCGCCGGCGATCGGCAACTTACCGGCGACGGGCTGACCGGGCGCGCGCTCGGACATGGGTATCCAGCCAGGTGTCCCCAGGTTTCGACGCTGAATCCCACCGGAGCCGCGACGCCTGTTGCGCGGCGCAGGATGGCGTTGAACGCCAGCAATTCGCCTTCAAAGGCTTTCACGACTGCGGGTGTCGCTGCCTGTTCCTTCCTCCTCCGCCGGCGGTGGTCGCGAGGGCTTCCATGGCTTCCACGTGCCCGGCGCGTCCGGCAGCGACCGCGATTGCGAGAAGACAGGGACGGTTCCAAGGGCTGCGAGGATCACCAGAACGCCGAGCGAACGCTGAACACGAGGCTGATTCATGGGAAGGGATTGTAGCGTGCGCCCGGGCTCTCAACCTCGATCGATGCACAGGCGTTTGATGGTCGAGAGCAGTTCGCCGTTGGCTGCCAGCTTGGACACGAACGCCGAGGCGCCGACCTCGAAGGATCGTCGCATGACTTCCGGATCGATCATCGCGGAGAACACGATGACTTTGACCCCTGGGTCCGCTTGCGTGATCTGACGACATGCCTCCAGCCCGTCAACCTCGGGCAGGTTGAGGTCGACCACAATCACGTCCGGACGGAGTCGTTGCGCGGCTTCCAGCACCGCGCCGCCGTTGGCCACGGTTCCCACGACGTCGCAGTCCAGTGCCAGCACCCGGCAGACAGCTTTCGCCACGGCAGGGTGGTCTTCGGCGATCAAGACGCGAGGGCGCTCGGGCAAACACTGACCTCCAACGGCATTGCTCGGGAATCACGATCGAGCATATACGGGAATCCATCCGCCAGCGGGGTCATCGGGGAACGGGGTCCCGGGATCTCACGCGACGCTCGGCGAGCCTGACTCGATCCCTGGCGTTTCACTGCGCCGCAGGGTGACGGTGAACGTCGCGCCGCCGTCTGGATTGTTGTGGGCAGCAATGGTGCCGCCATGCGCGTCGACGATCGTTCGCGTGATCGTGAGCCCGATCCCACGCCGTGCGCTTTCGTCGTGACGAATGGCGCGAACAAGGTGCGCTCGATCTCCGCCGGCAAGCCCGTACCAGCGTCGCGCACCGAGACGTCGACATCGGCCGCTCTGACTTCGGACTTGATGGTGACGCGACGACGCGCGGCAGGTGTCTCGGCCATTGCGTCCATGGCGTTCATCACCAGGTTCACGAGAACCTGCTGCAAAAGCACCTGATCGCCGGTGATGGTGCAGGGACTGGATGACAGATCGACGATGGCCTCGACGTGCCGAGCTCTCATGTCGTGATTGACGAGCGCAAGGCTGTCCTGAATCACGGCTTGAAGGTCGATTGGTTTCTTGTCCAGTTGATGACTTCGGAGCATTGTCCGATGCCGATCGATGATCTGTGTTGCCTGGACGCCCTCGGTTTCGATTTCGGAAAGAATCTCGCCCATTGTGTCGGGTGTCAAACGATTGGCGGTCATCATCATGCGACCCGCCTGCGCGTTGTGGATCATCGCGCTGAGGGGTTGGCCGAGTTCGTGGGCAATCGAGTTCGCCAGCGCCGACATGGTCTGGCGGCGGCTGGCGTCGGCGGCGAGCGCCAGGTTCCTCACGCTCTCGATCTCGGCCCGTCGGCGTGCGCGGCGCTGATGAAGGAGCCCGGCGATCAGGAGCGATTCGAGGGCGAGCACACCGGCGGCGCCCAGGACCGTGCCCCTGTGTGCGCCCCAGAGAGTCGGACTGCGATAGCGCACCACGCTCCCTGGCGGCAATCGGCTCTCGGGGACGCCCCACCGCTGGAGCTCGCGCCAGTCGTAAATTGGCGAACCGGCTACCCGCGGCGCCACGCTGATGCTCCGGGGCGGCACGCCGTTCAACAGTCGAACAGCCACGTCGGCGGTGTCGCGGCTCAGGTCGTCGAGCGACAGCAGCGACCCACCGACGATGCCGGCGCCGAGGTACGCGCTGTGCGCCGCAAAGAGGGGTGCATTGGCCGCGGCGTGGAGGTCGGCGAACACCCGCTCATCGGCATACGCTGCCCCCGCGGCGTCCGTGCCGAACACCACGTAAAAGATCGCCGAGTTGGCTGGCAGGTTCGCACACCGGCGCAGCATCTCTGGAAGGGACAGATCATCGAACCAGCCAAATGTCAGCCGGTCGTGAAATCGACGGAACTGCTTCTCGAGCTCGCGATGCCAGAACTGGCCGATTTGTCCGGACCCCAGCACCATGAACACCTGTCTGGTCTGGGGCAGCGCCTGAAGGACGCCCTCGATGGCGCGAGGAAAGTCGTTGTCGACCGTGACGGCGGTCTCGTTGTCTCCCAGCGGGGCGTTACCGAGATAGCGCTGATCGACGGCCGCGAACAGGAGCGGCGTGTCGGGAAAGAGCTGCGGTCGATACTTGCGCGCGAATACTGCCGCGGGTCCGCCGACCGTCATGATCAGGTCCGGTTTGGGACGATCGATGAAGGTGGAACGGATGTAGTCGACGACCGCTTGCTCGTCGGCGCGGACAAACCCGGTCGGCCCCACCACTATCTGGATGACGTTCACGGGTCTTTCGGCACGCTGGTCCAATTCCACGCGGAAGTTGCCGGTGAACTCGTCGATCGTCAGGTTGCCGCGGTCGACGGATTGCAGCACCAGGACCTGCCGAACCGGCTGAGCGGCCGCGCTCGGCGCCGCCGCGAGCACCAGCAGACCACTTAACGCTAGGTGTGGAAATCTGCGACCCGGGCCGGATTTAGACACGAAGCACAGTTTAGGACCACGCCGGGTCTGGGACATGGCCCAGGTTCATGGCCGCTGGAGACCTCGGAGAGGAGCGTTCCAGCGCCAGGCGAGCGCGAGCAACTGGCGAACCCCGGTGATCACGGCGAATGCGCCGTAGGCGAGGCCGGCGGCGATCAACGTCCAGAGGGGCCAGAATAAGTTCGCGGAGTAGCCGACCCTTACGCCGTACATGCCGCCGACGCCGGCCACGCCGCCGAAGAGCAGACCCGAGGCCACGCTGATGAGCGGCAGGCCGCCTTCTCCGATCAAGCGGAACACTGGTGACGAGAAAACCTGGCCGGAGCCGCTCCCAACAGGGACACCCGGCAGGGCGGTTTTGGCAGAAGACGCTGCGGCGTTCACCGGTGCATCGAGATTCAGCGTTCGCACGATGGTCACGGGCAGTTCGATCAATCCTGCGAGTTGCTCGCGGTATTGATCGATCCACGTCCCCACTGGCCGGACGATCCACCACCACGAGCACAGCCACGTCATGCCCGGGAACGCGACCATCAGGTGGTCTTCGAGAAATGCGCACCTGAATCCCCGGGCCTGCGCCGTTTCGTCCAGCCTCTTGAGCCGATCCAGGGTCGTCGTGGTCAGGATCACGCGTCCGGTGACCTGGTCCGTGCCGTAGGCCTCGAAGACGCCCTCGAATGTCGGATCCTCGAGGGTCAGCCGTTCGATGGTGCTGCCGGCCCTTGCGAGGATGTTGCCGAGAAGGCCTCGATCTCGGGCGACGATCGTCAAGCCGGGCCGAGGTCGCGCCAGACGAAAGCTCGCGAGTACACCGCCGAAGAGGCGAAAGCCCTTCGCATCCAGCAGTGCGATCTCCGCGATCGCGAAGGGCACGCCGCCGCTCTCGCCGGTGAGAATGTGGTGCACGCCGGCGGAGTCGAATGGTTCTACCAGGCCGGCGGCGCGAAACGCCGCAAGGGTGAAGGCGCCGGACGAAAGTGCCTCGCGGCTCTCGACCTGCTGCGTCTCGCCGTCGAGATGTGAGAGGTCGGCCCGCTGGCCTACGGCCGCCCCAAGCATGCGGCGGCGCATGAAGCTCGTCCAGGCGCGCACGATCCAGGGGGCGGCGACCACGCCGGCGATCGCCGCGAGGAGAAATGCGCCGGCGATCGTGTCGCGGTTCTCGGAGCCGCCGACTGACATGCCAAGCGGGAACCCGACGATCGCGACGCCAACGGCGATGAGCGCCGCGCGCAGCGAAAGGCGGCGTCTGCGTTCGAGCGCGGCGATGTTGTACGCCGGGGCCGCGCTCACGGCCGGCGGCCGAGAATGCCGTCAACCGAGGGCGCGACGCGCGCCTCTGCCGGCGCCTGGAAAAACGGCATCGGCGCGATACCCGCCACGGCCGCGATGAGAGATCCCGGAAAAATCTGGATGGCGGTATTCAGTTGATTGACCGCCGCGTTGTAGAAGCGGCGCGCCGCCGTGATCTGCGCCTCGGCCTCGATCCAGGTCCGCTGCGCTTCCATGATCGGGCCATCGGCCTTCAGCGCCGGATAGTTCTCCATGCTGACCATGAGTTGCCCGACGCGCCGCTCCAGCTCCCCCTCGATCGCGAAGCGTTTGGTGGCATCCGCCGCCGTGGCCGGCGTCGTCTGGCGCGCTTCTTCGCGCAGTCGCGTCACCTCGGTGAGGAGCTCGCGCTCGTGCTCCATGTACCGCCCGGCAAGAGCGACGATATTGGGGATCAGATCGTGGCGTTGATTCAGGTGCACGTCCACCGAGCTCAACGCCTCCTGCACCTTGTTGCGGCGCCCGACGATCGACGCGTACCAGAAGTAGACGGCCGCCGCTGCCGCCAGCCCGGCGATCACGACGAGGCTGTTGGCTGTCACTCGCTGCCTCCTGGCTTCCGGTTCTCACAAAGGAGCGGTGCCGGATCGACACTGCCCAGGTGGGCGTTAATATATGCTTCTTTTCTTGCCGCGCTCCAAGTACGTGAAAACCGGTGTCCTTCTTTCCATCGCGATCGTCGACTGCGAAGCCATGATGATTCCAAGCACCGAGAATCCGAAGACGCCGGCGTCGAGCCCGGCCGGGAGTGCGATCGCCGCGGCGCTATGTCTCGCGCTGATCGGCGGAGCCGGCTGTAGCGGTAATTCGCGTGACGCCACCGCAACGACATCGCCAGCGAGCGCGGCTCAGCCCGCACCGGCTGCCCGGAAAGAGCCCGCAAGCGGCGCTGAGGCCGCACCCGCGGATCAGAACGAGAAGGCCCAGGACGGTACCGGCCGGGCGCTCGAATTGGTGAACTCGCTCATCGCTGAAGCGAAGGCGTCCACGGACTCGAAGGAGGAGGAGCCGGCGAAAGACGCCCTCCCTGCCGGCTTTGTACCGGACGGCGAGTGCGCGGATGCTCCGGCTGAATCAGATCCCGCCGGGACCGATCCGGCAGCGCTCGTTCCGCTGGTAGAAGGCCTCACGCTGTCACAGATGTGGATCCCGAAAGCCGGTGACTACGAGCACGAATGCCTCGTCCAGATCACGAAGATCGACGCCCGCGAGATCTTGGTTACACGCAGCAGCCCGGTCCGGCGGACCGGCACATGCAGGTCGACCATCGGCGCATCTGCCGTTCGGATTTTGCCAACGCGCGGATTTCGCACCCGTCACCTCCCAGCACACACCGGACGTGATGGGCGGAACAACGTTTTTCAGCCTGTCGCGGGCATCATTTCGTGAGCTGAAAGACGCCGGGGAAACATCGCACCGGTATGTGCACTACAGGTCCGGCGAAATGCAGAGGAACGCGGCAGGGACACTGCGGCGCGAAAGGCCTCCACCTATCGGATCATCGTCAATAACCGCGCGGTCGATCTGCCGGTGCTGGAGTTCTCGGGAACGATCGGTCCGGACGGCAACTATCACCCGCATGGAGTGATTCTGGACGACTCGGGGTTTCCGCTGGTGCTCGACTACGGGTGGAATGACTACTCTATTCGTTTCACGAAGATCTCCTTCCCCGAAGCCTCGAAGCTCGAAGCCAGCCTCGAGAAGGAGCGGAAAGTAGACGTCTACGGGATCTACTTCGACTTCGCCAGCGACGCGATCCGCCCAGAGTCGGAGCCGATCCTCAAAGAGATTGCCGAGGTGCTGGCGAGAAATGCCGAGTGGACGCTGAGCATCAACGGGCACACCGACAATATCGGCGGCGACACGTCCAACCTCGATCTCTCCCGCCGCCGCAGCGAGGCGGTACGAAAGGCGCTGACGGAGCGTTACGCGATCGCGCCGGGCCGGCTGACGACCAGCGGCTACGGCGCCTCGCAGCCCAAGGCGACCAACGACACCATCGAGGGGCGCGCCCAGAACCGGCGCGTGGAGCTGATCCGGCAGTAGGCGGCGGGCCCCTCGATCGGACCAGGTTCCGCGCCGCATTCGCCGCGGACGTGAGCGCCGAGGCGGCCGCCTTCATGGCGGATTCGCAGGTGCCGTGGGGCGTCGAAGCGCTCAACGGCGCCATCACCGCGCCAGCGTGGAAGACCAAGCCAAGCCAGCGATTGTCACGAGGCACGTCCGGCCGACTCCCTGCCGGACGTGACTTCGCTCAGTTTCATGGGCAAATACGCACGATCAGGCGATCGTGTACAATTGGACTCGTTACACCGCACTGAGCCAGCCAGCGTTCGAGCAGTGCCCCATTCTCGGGTGCGCGCCGTCGGGCCCACTTCGGCCTTCGATCGGAGCGCGCATGGAACGTCCGTCACACCCTCATCTCCGCTCAGGGATTCAGCCGGGAACGCGATTGCGATCCTCCGGGCATCCTGTCGCCGGCGCCAGGCGAACTGACGGCATCTCCGGCTGGCGGACGCTGGGGCGCGAACGGTTCCGCGCGGTGATCGACTCGCTACCCGCTCAAGGACGACCCGAAGGAGGGTCGAAATCATGTTGAGAAACATCACTACTCGCAACCGACTCGTCGGCTGCTGGTTCGCCGCCGTCGCGGTCATCGTCGGGTCCATGGTTGCGATGGGCGTGAACGTGAACGTCAGCACGAGCGCGATCATGCTCACGCTGTCGCTCGTGCCGCCCGTCATCGTCCTGGCCTTGTGGCGCAGCGCCCCACCGACCGTCGGCGAAGTGCTTTACAAGGCGAACACCCGACAGGAAGGCCGTTCGTAATACCGGGGCAATAGGTCCAGGAAACCGGCAGCTAAAGTCCCGATAGTTCTCGAGCCGTCCGACGGCCTCACGTCGCTGCCACGCCACGGTCTGGTGTTGGCAGGTTTCTCACCGTCCGCTAGACTGTTGATTCCACTCGCGCGGAGAGATGTCCGAGTGGTTGAAGGAGCACGCTTGGAAAGCGTGTGTAGGGGAAACTCTACCGTGGGTTCGAATCCCACTCTCTCCGCCACAATATCGCCGCTAAACAACTACGAATAAAGCGCCTGTAGTAGCGGCGACCTGCCCAGAAGTGCCGGGTTTGATGTTCCCGTCTGGAAACGACTATGCGGGCTGCCCAGCGCCTATCGAATACGTTCCAGGCCTTTGTCGCCTCGGAGAAGTCGAGCGGGATCGTGCTGATTGCGTGCACGGCAGTCTCGCTCCTGATCGCGAACTCCTCGCGTGGCGCAGCCTACTTAGGCTGGTGGCAGACACCGATCGCGGGGCTCAGCCTCGAGCACTGGATTAACGATGCGCTCATGGCCATCTTCTTCCTGCTCATCGGCCTGGAACTCGAACGCGAGCTTCACAGCGGCGAGCTGTCCAGCGTTCAAAGCGCCCTGCTTCCATTCTTCGCGGCTATCGGCGGAATCGTCGCGCCGGCTCTGATCCATTTCTCGCTCAACGCAGGGACGCCGACGCACGCTGGAGTCGGAATCCCGATGGCAACGGACATCGCGTTTGCGCTTGGTGTTCTGGCGATGCTCGGAAACCGGATACCGGCCTCGCTGAAGGTGTTCGTGGTCGCGTTCGCAGTCATCGACGACCTGAGCGCGATCGTGATCATCGCCGCCTTCTACACCGCGCAAATAGCGATTGGATATCTTGCCGCTGCCCTGGCCGTGTGGCTCCTGCTCTACACGTTGAACCGCCGTTTTCGCGTGATGTCCCTGGCGCCGTATCTGCTGGGCGGCGCGTTGATGTGGTTTCTGACACTGAAGTCGGGCGTCCACGCGACCGTCGCCGGCGTGGTGCTGGCCTTCGCGATCCCGTTCTCCCTGAAAGACGACGACGAGAAATCGCCCTCATACAAGCTTGAACATCTCCTGCACAAGCCGGTCGCGTTCGTCATTCTGCCGATCTTCGCGCTGGCCAATACGGCGGTCGTCATCGGCCACGATTGGGCGCTCAGCCTGACCAGCACGAACAGCATCGGCATCGCGGCGGGCCTGATCCTTGGCAAACCTCTGGGGGTGACGCTCCTCTGCTACGCCGCCGTCGCAAGTGGCCTGTGCCGCTTGCCGCCCGATCTGAAGTGGCGGCATGTTGCCGGTGCGGGCATCCTTGGCGGCATTGGATTTACGATGTCGATCTTCATTGCCAACCTGGCGTTTGCCGGCCGGCCTGACGCCATAAACGCCTCGAAGATGGCGATTCTTGGGGCATCGCTGACGGCGGGCGCGATGGGCTTTCTGTGGCTCGCACTCCTGGGCAAGCCGAAGTCGTCCCGACCCGCTTGATAGAATCGACGGAATGCTCCACGCGGTTCGAATCGGCCTGGTCCTCCTGCTCGCGATCTTCATCGGCATCCAGCTCGCGCCCACCGAGCGGGCGAATCCGCCGTTCGACCCGAAGCTGCGCATCGAGCACCACGTGAACGTGCCGCCCGACGTCCAGGCCATCCTCGACCGCTCGTGCAAGGACTGCCACAGCGACGAGACCGCGTGGCCCTGGTATTCCCGCATCGCGCCGGCGTCGTGGCTGCTGGTCAATCACGTCCGCGAGGGCCGCGAGCAGATGAACCTCTCGGAATGGGGCGCCATGGACTCCGACGCCGCCAAGGACGTCCTCATCGAGGTCTGCCGGCAGATCAAGAAGGGCGACATGCCGGTCCCCTCGTATACCTGGATTCACCGATCCGCAGCCCTCAGCCCCGCCGATGTGACGACGCTGTGTACGTGGAGTGACGCCACGCGGAAGGCCATTCAGGCCGCCGAGTAGCCGCAAAGCCTTCCCGGCGTCCGCTTCTGGGACGAAGACGTTCGAGCCCGAACACGATCCCGGAGGCCGTCGTCCCTGATTTCGTCACTAACAGACAGCGGAATAACGAGTTCCGAGATCAGCACGAAAGCGGTACAGGTCTCGCTATGCACCTGAGCGCGAGGATCACATGGAGCTCAGTCGCTACTCTCTCGCGATTGCCGTCTCGGGCGCCCTCACGGTGCTCGTCGCCTCCATGTTGATCTGGCTGCTCCTGGCCGAACCGGTGGCGCTCGCCACGGCGGTGAACGACCACGACCTCACGTCGCTCGCGCAGGCGGTGGGCCACGCGCTGGCCGCGACGTTCAAGGTTCTGCTGCGATATCTCTGAGATAGCAAGCAGGAAATGGCAAATAGGAAGAGCCTGAGCCCACACGCCTGTTCGGTGCCGAGGTCCGGCCTTCCTACGATCCGAAGCCCCGCCCTACTTACGCGATCAATTCCGCGCCGCGATTCTTTCCTGCAGCTTGTCGCGATAGCCGCGGCTGAGCGGCAGCCGTGCGCCCGAGCGCAGCACGACGGTGTAGTCGCCGTTGTCCGGCTGCAGCTCCTTGATGCGCTCGGCGTTCACGATGTGCGATCGGTGGATCCGCACGAAGCGTGACTGATCGAGCCGCGCTTCCATCGCCGTCATCGTCTCGCGGAAGAGGTAGGCCTCGCCCTTCACGTGCAGCCGCACGTAGTTGCCGGCCGCGTCGATCCAGTCGATCTCGTCGGTGCGCACGAAGAAGATCCGGCCGCCCGACTTCACGACGAGGCGATCGGGCGGCTGCGCCGGCTCGGGCCGCAGGTCCTGCACCATCGCCAGCAGGCGCTTGCCGAGATCGCCGGCGCGCTGGCGTTCGAGACGTTCGCGCGCGCGCTCGAGCGTGCGCAGGAAGCGCGGGCCGTCGAAGGGCTTCAACAGGTAGTCGAGCGCGTGGACCTCGAAGGCGCGCAGCGCGTACTCGTCGTACGCGGTCGTGAAGACCACCATCGGAATCCGGTTCGGCGCCAGCGCGCGAATCACGCCGAAGCCGTCCATGACCGGGATCTGGACGTCGAGAAACACCAGCTCCGGCTCCAGGCGCTCGATGGCCGAGAGGGCCTGCGCGCCGTCGGCGCACTCGCCCACCACCTCGATGTCGGGCTGCTGCTTCAGCAGCGACAGCACGCGCTCCCGCGCCATCGGCTCATCGTCCACAATCAGGGTCCTGATCTTCGTCGTCACGAGCACGCTCCCATGGGGAAGGGGCCGTTGCCAGCTTGGACGGATGCTGTCCGTCAATAGTTGAGAAGTTTTCGTCAACGACCGTTGACGGGACGCTCATGGATGGCGCTTCGTCACGTCGCCTCGGCGCTTGGTCCCTCGAATGCGGACTTACCACCGGTGGCGAGCGCTTCGGTCCCTTGCGATTCGTCCCAGAGAAATTGCAACGTTCTGGAACATTCCGCGAGTGGTCGAGGTGTGCGGATTGTGGGGACAAAGCGCGGCCGGAGATGACGAGCCGTTCGTCCCTGGTACCAGCCGCTACGGCGCCGTGACTGGACGGCTGCCGGAGGCCTGATTCCGCTCGTGCGTGCCTTGACCACGCGTTCGCGTGGACCGATAGTCGCGCCACCATGGGATCGATTCGAACGCTGGTCGTCGAGGATCAGGCGCTCGCGCGCGAACGGCTGGTGGAGCTGCTCTCCGCGGAGACCGACGTCGAAGTCATCGCCGCGTGCGGCACCGGCAGCGACGCCGTCGCGAGCATCCGCGCGCTCTCGCCCGATCTCGTCCTGCTCGACCTCCAGATGCCCGATCTCGACGGCTTCGGCGTCGTCAGCGAGGTGGGGAGCGCCATGCCGCTCACGATCTTCGTCACCGCGTACGACGAGTTCGCGCTCAAGGCGTTCGAGGTCCACGCGTTCGACTATCTGCTGAAGCCGTTCGGCCGCGAGCGGCTGCAGCAGGCGCTCGCGCGTGCCCGGACGCGCCTCGCGGAGGGCCGCGAAGAGCAGCTCGCGCGGCGGTTCGTGTCGCTCGTCGGCAACGCGTCGCCGGACGCGCCGCGCGTCTCGGATCGCCTCGCCGTCAAGTCAGGCGGCCGGGTCGTGATGCTGCAGGTGAGCGAGCTCGACGCGATCGAGTCGGAGGGCAACTACGTGCGGCTGCACAGCGGCGGCCAGGTCCATCTCGTGCGCGAGACGATGGCGAACATCGAAGGCCGGCTGTCGGGTCACCGGTTCGCCCGCGTGCATCGCGGATGGATCGTGAATCTCGATCGCGTGCGACACCTCGTGTCGCGCTCGACGAGCGATCCGGAGCTGGTGATGCAGGACGGACGGAAGGTTCGGGTGGGACGCGCGTACTCGACACGCGCGTGGAACGAAGAGCTCGTGCGGAAGCCCGAGACGTCACGTCAGGGCGCCCCTTCAGGGGCGCCGACGACGGCGCGGCTGAAGCCGCGCCCTGACGTACGTCACGTCGTCAGATCGCCTTGCCCAGACGTTCTTCGAGCTTCTCGCGATAGCTGCGAGAGAGGCGAAGCTGCGTGCCGTTGTGGAGCACGACGACGTACTCGCCGTTGAACCAGGGCTGCAGCTCCTTGATCCGCTCGGTGTTGACGATGCGCGAGCGGTGGATGCGGAAGAAGCGCTGCGGGTCCAGCCGCGACTCCATCTGGTTCATCGTCTCGCGGAACAGGAACGACTGCTCCTTCAGGTGCAGGCGAACGTAGTTCCCTGACGCCTCGATCCAGTCGATGTCGTCGGTGCGGACGAAGAACACGCGGCCGCCGGACTTCACGACGAGGCGGTCCTGCTTCTTCTGCTCCGGCTTGAAGTCCTGCACGAGGGCCATCAGGCTCTTGCCCAGCTCGCCGGCGCGCGCGCGATCGCGATGGTGGCGCGCGTGGTCGAGGCACTGCTGCAGGCGGTCGCGGCCGAACGGCTTCAGCAGGTAGTCGAGCGCGTGGACCTCGAACGCCTGCAGCGCGTACTCGTCGTAGGCGGTCACGAAGACCACCATCGGCATCTTCTCGGGGCCGACCTGGCGGATCACGCCGAAGCCATCGACGGCGGGCATCTGCACGTCGAGAAACACGAGCTCGGGCGAGAGCTGCTGGATCGCGTTGACGGCCTGCACGCCGTCGGCGCACTGCCCCACGACCTCGACGTCGGTTTCCTGCGCGAGCAGCCCCAGGATCCGCTCGCGCGCCATCGGCTCATCGTCCACGACCAGCGTTCGAATCTTCGTCACGCGACACCCTTGATTTCTTCGGAGAAGTCGTCGATCTCCGCGACCTCTTCCTCGCGGAACGGCAACGACACGGTCACGATCAGGCCGCCGCCTGGCGGCTCGGCGAACGTCAGATGCTGCGACGGCGCCGTAGAGCCGCTCCAGCCGGGAGCGTGTGTTCGACAGGCCCAGCCCGCGCGCGGGCGACGCGAGGCGTCCCGGCGGCATGCCGGGCCCGTTGTCGCGCACCGTGAGCTCCAGCACGTCGCTCGACGCGCCGGGCCTTCACCGCGATGTGCCCGGGCTCGATGCGCACGGCGACGGCATGCCGGATGCTGTTTTCTACGAGTGGCTGGAGGATTAAGTTCGGCACCTGCGCGTCGAGCGTCTCGGGATCGATCGAGAACTCGACGGTCAGCCGGTCGCCGAAGCGCGCCTGCTCGATCTCGAGATATTTCTGCAGGAACTCGAGCTCGTCCTTGAGCGCGACTTCCTGCTGGCCGCGCTGATCGAGCGCGATGCGAAGCAGATCGCTCAGCCGCGACAGCATCTGGTCGGCGGCTTCCACGTCGCGGTGCATCAGCGCCGAGATCGCGTTGAGCGTGTTGAAAAGAAAGTGGGGATGCAGCTGCCGCTGCAGCGCCTGCAGCTGCGCCTCGGCAAGCTGCGCGTCGAGCCGCGACGCCTTGAGCGCGCGCTCCTGCGCCTCGCCGTGATACCTCACCGCGGAGTACGACGCCCGCGATGGCCCAGTAGGCCATCATCTCGTAGTCGAAGTTGTTGAGGAACGTCTTGGTGACCTGCGACCACCAGGTCGTCTTCATCGGCCCGCCCGACCAGAAGAACGTGCGAGATGTGCATCCGCAGCCACTCGAACAGGCCGATGTGGACCACGGTGACGACGAACACCGCGACGAGGTGCACGGGCAGCGACCGCAGCAACACGCCCGCGCTCGAGCGGGAAGCGCCGCGTGACCGCGACGATCACCGGCGCCAGCAGCGCCCAGGCGTACCAGTAACCGAGGTTGATGCCGATCAGGAGCAGGACGGACGGTGTCTCCTTCGGGTAGAAGAAGCGCACCATCTGGTACGCCTGGAACGAGGAGAACAGTCCGAGGAGGGTGGCGACGCCGAAAATGGCCCTGACGAACGTGAGCCGGGGACGTGCTGTCACCTATCGACTATCGCCGGCTCGGCCGGCTGAGTCAAGGCGAAAACTTGTGATCGCTCAACGACTTAGCTGCCCTCCGGCCCTGCCGGTTACACCCTCGTCACGCATGCAGAACGGTTCGTCACGGGATAAAAGGATTTCGTCCCAACGACGTGTCGGAAATGCGGACGCCGCGATCGTCACCGCGTCCGTGGGGCGCCCCTTCAGGGGCGCCGTGCAGGACTGAAGTCCTGCCCCACGTAGCGCGTCGCGATCGGCAGGACTGAAGTCCTGCCCCACGATCAGCGGACTCGGCGACAACCACATCGCGCCGAGCGGCGGCAGCGCGATCGCGATCGACTGGATGAACCCGTGCGCGGCGATCGGCTCGCTTGTCACCACGCCGCTCGTGCCCGCGCCCGAGCCGCCGTAGCCGCGATCGTCGGTGTTCAGCCGCACCTGCCATTCGCCGGCCAGCGGCACACCGAGGCGATAGTGATCGCGCACGACCGGCGTCCAGTTGAAGACGCTCGCCACGAGAGCCTCGGGCTCGGCGCCGTATCTCAGGAACGAGACGACGCTGTTCTCGTGATCGCTGGCGTCGATCCACCGGAACCCCTGCAGATCGAAATCGCGCTCGAAGAGCGCCGGCTCGCCGGCGTAAATCCGATTGAGATCGACGACGAGCGACGCGAGGCCCTGGTGCAGCGGCTGCCCGAGCAGATCCCAGTCGAGGCTGCCCTCCGCGTTCCACTCGCGCCACTGCCCGAACTCGTCGCCCATGAAGAGCAGCTTCTTGCCCGGGTGCGCGTACATGAACGCGTAGAGCGCGCGCAGGTTGGCGGCCTTCTGCCACGCGTCGCCCGGCATCTTGTCGAGCATCGATCGCTTGCCGTGGACGACCTCGTCGTGCGAGTACGGCAGGATGAAGTTCTCGGTGTAGGCGTAGAGCATCGAGAACGTGATCTCGTTCTGCGCCCACTTGCGGTAGAGCGGATCGCGCGCGATGTACTTCAGCGTGTCGTGCATCCAGCCCATGTTCCACTTGTAGGTGAAGCCGAGGCCGCCGAGATGCACCGGGCGGCTCACGCCGGGCCACGCGGTCGATTCCTCGGCGACCGTGATCGTGCCGGGCGCCTCGGCGTGCGTCAGCGTGTTCAGCTGCTGCAGGAACGACACGGCCTCGAGGTTCTCGCGCCCGCCGTACTGGTTCGGGATCCACTGGCCTGACTGCCGCGAGTAATCGAGATACAGCATCGACGCGACGGCATCCACGCGCAGGCCGTCGAGGTGATACTCCTGCAGCCAGAACAGCGCGCTCGACAGCAGGAAGTTCCGCACCTCGTTCCGGCCGTAGTTGAAGATCAGCGTGCCCCAGTCCTGGTGCTCGCCCTGGCGCGGATCCTCGTGCTCGTAGAGCGCCGTGCCGTCGAAGCGCGCGAGGCCGTGCGCGTCCTTCGGGAAGTGGCCCGGCACCCAGTCGAGCAGCACGCCGATGCCGGCGCGGTGGCACGCGTCGACGAAGAACTTGAAGTCGTGCGGATGGCCGTGCCGGCTGGTCGGCGCGAAGAACCCGGTCACCTGATAGCCCCAGGATCCGCCGTAGGGGTGTTCCAGCACCGGCAGCAGCTCGATGTGCGTGAAGCCCTGGGCCTTCACGTAGGGCACCAGCGTGTCGGCCAGCTCGCGATACGTGAGCGGGCGGTTTCCGTCTTCGGGCACGGTCCGCCACGACGCGAGGTGCACCTCGTAGGTCGCCATCGGGCGCGTCACGTGCTGGCGCGGCTCGACGCGTCCCGCCATCCACTCGCCGTCGCCCCAGGCGTAGCCCTCGGTGCGGCAGACGATCGCCGCCGAGCGCGGCGGAATCTCGAAGTAGCGCCCGTACGGATCCGCCTTGTGCAGCAGGTGGCCGCCCGTTGTTCGAATCTCGAATTTGTAGCGCTCGCCGTCGCCGAGGCCGGGGATGAAGACCTCCCAGATGCCCGACGGCACGAGCCGGCGCATCGGGTGCACGCGGCCGTCCCAGTCGTTGAAGTCGCCGACGACCGATGCGCGCTGCGCGTTGGGCGCCCACACCGCGAAGTGCACGCCGCTGGTGCCGCCGATCGACGTCGGGTGCGCGCCCAGGCGATCGTGCACGCCGAGCAGCGTGCCCTCGCCGAAGAGGTGCAGGTCGTAATCCGAGACGCTGCGGCCGAAGCGATAGGGGTCGTCGAGACGGAAGGGCTCGCCGGACTCGGGGCGGACTTCGAAGTGGTAGTCGATGCCGCCCTCGAGCGAGCTGAGGCTCTGCAGCCGCGCTTCGTACAGGCCGTCGCGATGCAGACGGGCCATCTCCACGCGCTCGCGCGTGTGGATGGGTCAGCACCAGCGTCAGGCCGGCCACGTGCGGCCTGAGCGCCCGAACCACCACGCGCCGTTCCCTCGACGTGGGGGCCGAGCAGCCGGAACGGATCGCCGTGCTGGCCGCGGACGAGCGCGTCGAGATCGGGGGGAAGGGGCACTGGTCGCGATTGTAGTGCGGAAGAAAGGTCCATGGGTGCATGGGTGCAGGGTCCATGGGCACGAGGTGCCCGATGCCCATGGACCCATGACTGCCATGACCTATGGACCCTTGCTGGTAGGATCACCCAATGGCAACCTACGCGAAGTTCGACACCACCGAAGGCAGCTTCACTGTAAAGCTCTTTGAGGCCGAGGCGCCGAATACCGTCGCCAATTTCGTCGGCCTGGCCGAAGGCACGAAGGAATGGACCGATCCGAAGACGGGGCAGAAGAAGACCGCGCCCTTCTATGACGGGATCATCTTCCACCGCGTGATCGACGGCTTCATGATCCAGGGCGGCGATCCGCTCGGCAAGGGCTACGGCGGTCCGGGCTACAAGTTCGGCGACGAGTTCCACCCGTCGCTCAAGCACAACCGCGACGGCCTGCTCTCGATGGCCAACGCCGGGCCCGAACACCAACGGCAGCCAGTTCTTCATCACGCTGGCGCCGACGCCGCACCTCGACAACCGTCACTCCATCTTTGGCGTCGTCGAGGACGGCATGGACGTCGTGCGCAAGATCGGCAAGGTGCGCGTCGGCGCGCAGGATCGCCCGGTCACCGACGTCGTCATCAACAAGGTCACGATCGAACGGAAGTAGCGCCGCTGCTCGACAACCCCATCTGGCACGCGCTTGGAACCAGCCACGCCAGCTTTGCGCGCGGTCGCGGCCTCGTGCGGGCGTACCCCGCCGAGGTCGCCCCGTTCGCGGCCGTCGAGCGCGACGGCGACGCGTTGTCGGGCGATGAGCTCGCCACGATTCTCGGACCTGGCGGCGCCGTCTACTTCGCGCACAGACTTCCCCGCGTCGACGACTCAGTGGTCGCCGAATCCAGGCCCGACATCCTGCAGATGCGCTGGACCGCGCGCCATCTTCCGGCGCTCGAGCGGTCGACGCCGCCGATCCACGATCTCGGTGAAGCCGACCTCGACGCGATGGTCGATCTGACCTCGCGCGTCTTCCCCGGCTACTTCCGGCGGCGCACACCCGGAGATGGGCCGCTACGTCGGCATCGTCGAGCAAGGGCGTCTCGCAGCCATGGGAGGCGAGCGGCTCGCGATGACGGGCTACTGCGAGGTGAGCGCCGTGTGCACAGACCCTGCGTTCGCCGGGCGCGGCTACGCCCACGCCATCGTCGCGCACGTCGTCGGCAGGCTCCTGGACGAAGGCGTGACGCCCTTCCTGCACGTCGACATGGCGAACACGCGCGCGCAGGCGATCTATCGGTCGGTTGGCTTTGGGGAATCGGTGGGAGTCAGGCTACTGAAAGTGCGCGAAATGACAGAAGTGAAGAATGAAGAATGAAGAGCACTTCCCTTCATTCTGCATTCTGCATTCCTTCATTCTTCATTCTCACTTCATACCAATCAGCGTCAGTTCTTCAGTTTGAATCCCGCCGGGATGCTCACCGCATCCGCCGTGACGCTCGTCGCGACGCTCAGCACTTCCATCGTCGACGTCATCAGCGAGCTGCGGCTCGGGTCGGCCGCCGGCGGCGCTGTCCTCGGACTTCTTCTTCATCATCTTCTTCGCGAACATCCCGCCGAGACTGCGTCGGCGTCCTGGCTGATCCTGCTCGGCCTGCTGCTGTTTCTGCTCGGGGCTCTGCGACCGTCTCGATGCGTCGCCGTCGTCGAAATCGGCGTGCCGTTTACCTTGGCGCCTTCGACGCGCGACCGGCCGATGACGTCCTTCATCTGCGGGTACATCGCGAGGGCCTGCGCCATCTGCTCCGCAGCCGCCTGCGTGTCCATCCCCGAGAGCTTCTCGAAGTAGCGCTTCCGGAACGCCGCCACTTCCTTCATCGCCGGAATCGGCGACGTCATCCACGAGTCGGTGGTCATCACCATGCCGCCGCCCTGCTCGAGGGTCTTGCTCTCATCGTGCATGGTCACCGTCGTGATGACCTGCTTGCAGTCGAAGCCGTTGATCGTCTTCTTCTGGCCCGTCTCATGCGTCGAGACGTCGATGGCCATCTTCTTCTGCGGCTCGGCGGCTTCTCCTGCTTCTCCTTCGCGGCGTCCATGTGCTCCTTCGCCTTGGCCTGCGCTTCCTGCATCTTCTGGCGCAGCTCGGCGAAGGTGACGACCTTGTAGCTCTTCGAGTCGAGATCGATGTTGTAGACCTTCTCTTCCGCGAGGTCGATCAGCTCGGCGGTCTTGTCGTTGGTCGTCATCATCCGATCGCCCTTCACGGCGATGGTCTGGACGATGCCTTCCTTGGCGGCCTTGCCGCCGAACATGTTGACCATGCGCCCGAGGGCGCCGGCGAACTGCACGTGTGTCTTCTGCTGCGTCTGCACGTCGGCGCGAAGCGATGTTCCGCTCGCCAGGGCGACGGCTGCAAGCACTGCCAACGTATGAATCCTGCGCATCTTCTGAAGCTCCTCCGCGGTCGGGAGAATAACACGCAGCGCCCGCGCTGGCGCCATCGTCTGCCTGGCGGCAGACTCTCGCCACGGAGCCGCGGAGAGTCAGCCACAGAGACACAGAGAGCACAGAGGGCGTCGATGAGTGCCGGGGCTGAAGCCCCGGCCTACTGTGCCTGCTGCTCCGGTCGACGAACGGGGCGCCCGGCCACGTCATCTCGGTGGCGGCCGCAGAGCCTCTCGAGCTCTCTGTGCCTCTGTGGCTGGCCAGAGAGCAGCCTCTGTGCTCTCTGTGCCTCCGTGGCTATCCCTGTCTCTGTGCCCTCCGTGGCCCTGGCGTAGCGGGTGTGCCGCGCCAGCGGGTGTAAAGTGGAAGTGCCAGCGTCGGAGCCCGTCATGACACCGTTGCCGCTGATCCTGCTGCTCGCCGTTCAGACTCCTCAGGAGCCTGGCGCGAAGTCCGTCCCCAAGGACTCGGTCGAAATCGCCACGCGTGGCTGCTTCAAGGGCCACGTCTTCACCGCCACGCCGATGCCGGAAGGCGAGCCCGCGCGCGGCCCGGACGTCATCGGACGCCACTTCCGGTGTCGGGCCCGAAAGACGTCATGGCGCTCGTGAAGCAGAACGACGGTCACCTCGTCGAGATCGTCGGCATCGTCCGCAAGTCGGCGCTGAGCGATCAGGGCGTCGGCGTCAAGATGGGCGGCACGCGGATGGTGATTGGCGCGCCTGGAGGCGATCCGGGCCGGATGTCGCCGCCGACACCTGGCACGAGCGTGCCGGTGATGGATCTGACGTCGGTCGGCTACCTCGCGGATACGTGTCCGATCCAGTAGGCAGCGCGCTGAGCGCCTGAGGCCTGCGCTCGAGCCCAACTTGCAGGGCTGAAGCCCTGCCCCACTGGAGCGCGACTCGCTACTTTGTCAGCGACTCGCGCCGCTCCGTGTGATACGCGCGGAGCGCGTCATTCGCCGACGCGATCGTGGCCGCCGCCTCGGCGACGTCGTCGAGGCGCGCACCCGGAATCATCACGTACAACTCGTCGTCTCCGAGATTGGTGTAGACGCGGTTGCCGATGCAGCCGCTGCTCATCACCGTGCCGTGCGCGATGGCCGCGGGAAGGCGCCATGCACGTGGGGCGGCCAAGCAGCGGCAGCGGCGCGACGGCGCCGGCGCGGATCGCGGCTTCCTGCAGTCGCATCAGGGCGCCCGGCTTCCCGCTGACGATCACGACATCGGGAGCGACAACGGCGGCGTCGAGCGGCGCGAAGTACGTGATCGCCGGCGCACGCGGCAGCCGGGGAATCGACGGCACCTCCTCCATCTTCAGGTAGCCGGCGCCGACCATCAGCCCAAGCACCTGCTCGAGCTCGCCCGCGCGCTCCGCCGGCAGGTCGATCGCATGCGTGTAGCTGCCAATCGGGCAGTTGTAGAAATCCGACGGGACGGTATAGAAGGCGCGTCCTTCGGCGGCCAGACGCCAGAAGGTGCATCCGGACGGAACCGTGCCCGAGAACTTCTCCACCCCCGGCGGCGGCGCGTCGAGGTACGACACGGCGACCGGCCGAAGATCGCCGAGCGCATCCCGAAGCTGAGTGCCTGCGTGAGCCCACGATGTCATGCGACTGATTCTCCCCGATCCCGAAGCCCTTCGAACAGATCGTGCTCGACCGCCCGTCCGCCGTTCACGCGGCTGAAGACGCGATAGAAGCACTGGCGCCCCCAGAGGGCCGAGTGCTCCTCGTCTGGCAGATTCATCAGCCGCTCGTAGGCGTTGACCTGCGTCTGGTGACACGACACGGCGCGCCAGACCGTCGGCCACTGCTCCCGCGTGTCCACGATGGTCGTGATCTGCCACTCCGGCCACGCGACGACGCGACGTTCGACGCCGTCGACGTGCGACACGAGGCGGCGATAGGCGCGGTCGAACGCGTCCAGCATGTCCTGCGGCCACACAAGGTAGTAGAACTTCGAGACTGCGTGTCCAGCCTGGCGGCCGTCGTGACTCTCGTCGGCCGCTGCCGCGACGATCGCGCCGGCCGTCAGCTGCGAGATCGCGATGTGATCGGGATGCCCGTACGTGCCGTCAGGGCCGAACGTGACGACGACCTGCGGACGCAGGCGGCGGATGTGATGCGCGATCCGGTCGATCGCGTCCGAGGGGTTGGCCTTGTCGAGCAGCTGATCCTCGTACTCGAGGAGCGTGACTTCATGAATGCCCAGCACAGCGGCCGCCGCTTCGAGCTCCTGCTCGCGGATCCGCGCCAGCGCGTCGGCACCGGGATGGCGGGGATCGCCCTGCGGATGGCCGTGAAACCTGCCGCGCTGGCCGCGCGTCGCGACGACCAGCGACACCTCGATGCCTTCGGCCGCGTACTTCGCGATCACCCCGCCCACGCCCATCGACTCGTCGTCGGGGTGTGCCAGCACGGCCAGCAGCTTGAGCCGCTCAGCCACGGGCGGTGCGTGACCTCGCCGGCACAGGCCGCGGCACGTGCCAGCAGAACCTCCCGCTCTCGACTGTTGCGCGTCAGCCCGCCCGCGCGCTCGAACTCCACGCGCGCTTCCGCGCGGCGTCCGAGACGATCGAGCAGGTCGCCACGGACCGCAGGCAGCAGGTGGTACTCGGCCAGCGCGGGGTCGTCCGCGAGCGCGTCGACGAGCGGCAACGCCTCCGCCGGCCCGCGCGCCATGCTGACGGCCACGGCGCGATTCAACTCGACCACCGGCGACGGCGTCACGCGGGCGAGCTCGTCGTAGAGCGTGACGATGCGCGGCCAGTCGGTGTCGGCGGCGACCCGCGCACGAGCATGACAGGCGGCAATGGCCGCTTGCAGGGCGTATGGGCCGGCATCGCCATTGGCTCCCCGCGATCGCTCGAGCGCCGCGAGGCCCCGTCGAATCAGGAGCGGATCCCACAGCGCACGGTTCTGATCCAGCAGCAGGATTGGCGTGCCGTCAGGCCGCACGCGTGCCCGCGCACGCGATGACTGAATCTCGACGAGCGCGGCCAGACCGTGCACTTCCGGCTCGTCGGGCGCCAGGCCCTCGAGCACGCGCGCCAGCCTCAGCGCATCGTCACAGAGGGCCGGACGCATCCAGTCCTCGCCGGCAGTCGCGGTGTAGCCCTCGTTGAAAATGAGGTAGATGACGTCGAGGACCGAGGCGAGTCGCGCGGCCCGGTCCTCGCCGCGCGGAAGCTCGAACGGCACGCGTTCCTTCTCGAGCGTGCGCTTCGCGCGGACGATTCGCTGCGCGACTGTCGGCTCGGCCACCAGGAACGCGCGCGCGATCTCGGCGGTCGTGAGGCCGCCCACCAGCCGGAGGGTCAGCGCGACGCGACCCTCGGTCGGCAGCACAGGATGGCAGGCGATGAAGATCAGCCGCAGCAGATCCTCGCCGACGTCGTCGTCCAGCGCCGTGTCGTAGTCGGGCGTTCGCTCGTGACGAGCCTCGATCTCGTAGCCGACGGCGCCGGCCGTGCGTTCGGCCAGGGCTTTCCGGCGAACCAGATCGATCGCCCGATGCTTCGCCGTCGCCGTCAGCCACGCGCCGGGATTCGACGGGACGCCGGACGCCGGCCACTGTTGAAGGGCCGCGACAAGGGCGTCCTGGGCCAGCTCTTCGGCCAGGCCGACGTCGCGGACGATCCGGGCCGCGGCGGCGATGACGCGCGCCGACTCGATGCGCCACACGGCGTCGATCGCGCGATGGATCTCGTCCGGGCTCACGTCCGGATCTCACCTCATCGCCGGACCGCGCGCAAGCCCGCCCGGTGACCTGGGTCGCCCGCGGCTGGTAATCTTGCGCCGTGCGCCTCGACGCCCACCAGCACTTCTGGCACTACGTGCCCGAGCACTATCCGTGGATCACCGACCGCTTGAGTGTGCTGAAGCGGGACTACATGCCGGCGGATCTCGAGCCGGACCTCGGTGCCCTCGGGTTCGATGGGACCATCGCCGTCCAGGCACGTCAGGATGTCGGCGACACCGCGTTTCTGCTGGCGCTCGCCGATCGCCATCCGCTGATCAAGGGCGTCGTGGGATGGGTCGATCTGTGCTCGCCAGACGTCGGCCGCCAGCTTGACGCGTACGCGAAGCACCCGGCGCTCGTCGGCGTGCGTCACGTCGTGCACGACGAGCCGGACGACGACTTCATGCTGCGGCCGGACTTCCGCGCGGGAATCGCGCGCTTGCGGGACTACGGTCTGACGTACGACCTGCTGCTCTTTCCGAAGCACCTGTCACGAGCGGTCTCGCTCGTGGACGAGTTCCCGGATCAGCCCTTCGTCCTCGATCACATCGCGAAGCCGCTGATGCGCGAGCGCCGGATGTCGCCATGGGACGAGGATGTCCGCCGGCTCGCCGAGCGTCCCAATGTGGTCTGCAAGTTGTCGGGACTCGTCACCGAGGCCCGATGGGACAGCTGGCAGCCGGCGGACATCTGGCCCTATCTCGACGTCGTCGTCGAGGCCTTCGGCACGTCGCGCCTGATGATCGGATCCGACTGGCCCGTGTGCACGCTCGCGGCGGATTACGCCCGCACGATGGGCCTCGTGATCGACTACGTCAACCACCGGCATCCCGGCGCCGCCGACGCGATATTCGGCGGAAACGCCGCCGCGTTCTACGGCGTCGGTTAGAGCCGTCCGGTCAGGGCCAGCACCACGAGCAGCAGGACGATGATTCCGAGCGCGCCGCTCGGGCCGTAGCCCCACTCACGGCTGTACGGCCAGGCAGGCGTCGCGCCGACGAGCATCAGAACGAGCAGGACGATCAGTATCGTAATCACGGCAGCTTCCTCCGCGGACTCCGGCTCGGAGCGCCGCTGATGCGATGAAAAAGTCAGCGGGCCGCACGAGGCGGCCCGCCCTGTCGAGGATCGCTAGTTCGTGCCCTCGACCGTCACTTCGCTCGACACGCGATGCACGCCCGGCACCTTGCGCGCGACCTCGACGGCGCGCAGATGCGCGTCGAGTGTCTTCGCGCTGCCCGAGAGCAGCACCACGCCCTTGTTCACCGAGGCGACCGAGATCCCCGAGTCCTTCACCACGGGATCGGCATCGAACGCCTTCTTCACGTCGTCCTTCACGACATCGTCGGTCTTGTCGACCGCGTCGCGCTGAGGCTTGGGCACGACCTGCAGCAGATCCTTGACGCTCTTCACGCCTTCGATCCCCTGCGCGACGCCCTCGGCCTTCTGTTTGGCCGCGTCGGTCGCCACCTTGCCGTGCAGCGTCACGACGCCGTTCACGGTGTCGACGTTGAGCTCCCAGGTGTCGACGCCTTCGGTCGTCATCAGGGCCAGCTTCGTCTTCATCGTGATCCACGAGTCGGGGCGATCCATCGCGAGCGCACCGGTCGTCAGGGCGAAGCTGAACACCAGCCCGACCGCGACAGCGCGCACGAACGGGAGAACACTCCTCATTTGACCTACCTCCAGCGGGACCTTCGATGTCCCTGCGATGGGAGTGTCAAGAGGAGTGCCACGAGCAATCTCATGCAGAGTCAATGACTTGAGCACAATCGCCGCCCTGCGGCACAGGCGGTGATAGGCACGTTTTTCCCTGCCTGTCGGTGTCACCGACACCGTTGGCGATCACTCGGGCTTCAAGCTGAGGCGAAAGCGCACTAGTCACCGGGAAGGCACGTGTTAGGTCCAAGGTCGTATGGCAAATACCCAGAGCGTCCAGCTAAGGTCGGTCAGTACGTGGGCGGGCTCAGCCCTGCCATTCGCCGTGAAAATGGGTGGGACGCCATGATCTCCAACGAGAGCGCTGTCCGTTCAGCCGGTGCCGCTGAGGCTGACGCGCGGCCGCGGCTCATCGGTGAGAGCGATGTCTTCAAATACCTCCAGTTCCGCATCGATCAGGTCGGTCCCACGTCGGCGAGCGTGCTCCTTCTTGGAGAGACCGGCACGGGCAAGAGCCTCGTCGCGCGCGCGATTCACGACCTGAGCCCTCACCGCGGCGGACGGTTCGTGAGCGTCAACTGCGCGGCGATCCCCTCGACGCTCGTCGAAAGCGAGCTGTTCGGGCACGAGCGAGGCGCGTTCACCGACGCGCGCACGTCGCAGGTTGGCCGCTTCGAGCTGGCGCATCAGGGCACGCTCTTCCTCGACGAGGTGGGCGAGCTGCCGCTCGACGCGCAGGCCAAGCTGCTTCGCTTCCTGCAAGAGGGCTGCTTTGAGCGCCTTGGATCGCACCAGACCGTGCGTGTCGCGGTGCGCGTGATCGCGGCGACCAACCGCGACATCCACGAAGAGGTCCGCGCCGGGCGCTTCCGTTCCGATCTCTACTTCCGGCTCAGCGTCTTCCCCATCACCGTCCCGCCGCTTCGCGATCGCCGCGTGGACATCCCTCGACTCGCCGGGCATCTGGTTGCGCAGCTCGCGGCAAAAAACGGCAAGCGCATCACCGCAGTGCCGCCCGCGCTGCTCGAGACGCTGCAGGCGTACGACTGGCCCGGCAACGTTCGCGAGCTGGAGAACGTGCTCGAGCGCGCGGTCATCACCGCCACCGACGGTCAGCTCCGGCTCACCGAGCCGCTGCATCGATTCGAGGCGACGCCCTTCGAGCGGCCCGCGAGCGACGCCCTTGTCGACGTCGAGCGCGCGCACATTTTCCGGATCCTGTCCGTGAAGGGCTGGCGGATCGAAGGTCGCGGCGGCGCCGCGGAAACCCTCGGCCTGAGGCCCAGTCACGCTCAGAAGCCGCATGCGAAAACTGCGGATCACCCGCCCCGCCATCCTCCCGCGCGAGAACGCGGCCGCCCGCGGCAGGGCGTGGGAAGCGCCCCTGCAGTTCACGCATCACCGCTGATTCCAGCAGGTCCGGTGCGGGGATTGGTATACGCAATGAAGAATGCGAAATGAAGAATGAAGAATGAAGACGGGAGCTGTTCTGCCCTCAGCCTTCATTTTTCATTCTTCATTCTTCATTCTTCATTCGTGAGCGCGGATGTCGTGACCCGCGCCGCCGTGTCGACTCACGGGGACCGCGGGTGACGCCGCGATGGAACTGGCACGCTCGACGAAGCGCACGAGCTCGGCCACTGAACGCACGCCAAGCTTCTCCATGACGTGCCCGCGGTGGATCTTGATCGTCTTCTCGGCGGCGCCGAGCTCCTGGCCAATCTGCTTGTTCAGGCGGCCCAGCACCACAAGGTCGCAGACCTGACGCTCGCGCGGCGTCAATCGCGCCAGCCGGGCGCGAAACGCCCGTCGCTCGCGCTCGCGGTCGAACTCCTCCCGACTCGCGTCCACCGCGCGGCCGACGGTGTCCATCAGCCGCTCGGTCTCGACGGGCTTTTCGAGGAAATCGAACGCGCCGGCCTTCATCGCCCGCACCGACGACGTGACGTCGCCCTGGCCGGTGAGGAACACCACCTTGATGGACGGATGCGCGTGTCCCAGCGCGTGCTGCACGTCGAGGCCCGACCCGTCGGCGAGGCGCAGGTCGAGCAGCGCACACGACGGCGCGGCCAGACCGGAATGGCTCAGGAAGGCGTCGGACGAACGCGAAGGACTCCACGTCGAAGACGACGCGGAGGGCACGGGTGAGCGCGCGCGTCACGCGCTCGTCGTCGTCGACCAGATAGACCTTGCCGGCGGGCATGACGTCTCCAGAAAGGAGGCGACTAATATTACCCGTCCGGCTCGGCGGCACCGAGCGTGCGAGCGCCGGTTACCGTGCAAACCTACGGCTGAGGTTGGCTTCTTTGCTGACTGACCACGCTTCGGAGGAACGAGTGACGTTCGAGACGTTGATTGCCCGTCGCATCCTTGGATTGATTCTTTTCGCTGGCGCGCTGTTGATCGGACCGCGGCCGGCACTGGCGCAGGACGCCGTTCCCCCGGCGCCGCCGCCCCCGCCTCCGCCGCCGCCTCGGACCGAGTTCGCCGGCGACTTCGCGTTTGTGGGCACGGCCGGCAACTCCGACACGCACTCGCTCGGCCTCGGCGCCGAGTACATCCACCGGCCGCAGGACTGGGAGATCCGCTCGAAGATCGGCTACGTGCGGAACGACTCGGATAACGAGCTGACGGCGCAGTCCACGGCGTTTCTCTTTCGCGCCTCGCACGCGGTCGGTCACCGGCTGGCGTACTACGGCGAGTACGACTACCTGCGCGACCGGTTCGCCGGCATCAGCTCGCGCAACGACGTCGTCGGCGGGATCTCGTATCTGTTCGTCGACACGCCGCGCCAGCAATTCATGGGGAACATCGGCCTCGGCTACTCGAACGAGCAGCGCCTGGTCGGCGACGACCTCAGCACGGCGATCTGGACGACGGGGGAAAACTACCGGTTGAAGCTGTCCGGCACGGCGGAGTTCACCGACGACTTCGTGTTCAACGAGGCCTTGTCGGACGCCGGCGACTGGCGGATCTCACACGTGGCCGCGGTGACCGCGAAGCTGACGTCGCTCTTCTCGCTCAGGGTGTCGAACACGGTGCGCTACGTGCACCAGCCGGTGGACGGGTTCCAGTCGACCGACAGCATCACGGCGATCTCGCTGGTCGCGAGATTCAAATCCACGCCCTAGGCTACGGCCACGGAGGGCACCGAGGAATACGCCACAGAGGCACAGAGAGCACAGAGAAATACTTCTTCGGCGCGGCCACAGAGGCACAGAGAGCTCGGAGAAGGCCAGCCCGGAAAGCAGTAGGCCGGGGCTTCAGCCCCGGCACCCGAAAGAACTTCTCTGTGCTCTCTGTGCCTCTGTGGCCGCGCCAAAAAGAACGTCCTCTGTGCTCTCTGTGCCTCTGTGGCTTATTTCTCCGACGTCTCCGTCTTCCTCTGTCCGCCGTCGCTGGCTTTGTGGCCGCGCAGCTCGCGCGTCAGCGTGTCCGGAGGACCGACGTTCTGGTCCACGGTCAGGTGGAGGTCGTCGTCCGCGAACTGCAAGCGGTACGTCGTGATGAACGGCGTCCGGTAGCGCACGACCTTCAGCGTGTACGTGTCATTCGCGGTCCAGCCGCCGCTCGACGCCACCACGTCGTCGACGCCTTTGAAGCGAAGGGTGCTCTTGCGCCAGGCGCCCGGCGCGGACGTGATCGTCTGGTCGGTGCCGTCCATGTGGAGCGTCACCGTAGTAGCGCCAGACGCGGGCGCGCCGATCGACGCCCATTCGAGCGTCTGCGGGTTCGAGTCGAACGCATACCGCTGTCCGGCGACTGCGCTGGCGACGGAAGACGCCGCCGATTCCGTTTGCGGCGGCAGGGTCAGTGCGGCCAGCTTCGTCGCCAGCGCCTTGTCTGCGGTCGCGTTCGGCGGCAGCGCCGACCCTTGAGCGCCGGCACGAGCCGATCCCACACGAGATTCATCACCGACGCCATGTCGCGCGTGCCGCTCGTGATCGCGACGACGGTGTCGTACTGCGGGAGGACGAGACAGAACTGGCCAAAGGCGCCGTCGCCGCGGTAGAACCCGTGCCGCGCGCGCCAGAACTGGTAGCCGTAGCCCTGCTCCCAGTCGCTCGTCGGCGAGCTGCCGTTCGACACCTGACGCGATGTCGCGGCGGCCACCCATTCTGCCGGCACGAGCTGCCTGCCCTGCCACATCCCCTTCTGGAGATAGAGCTGCCCGAACCGCGCGATGTCTTCGGTGCGGATGCTGAGGCCGAAGCCGCCCATCGCGACGCCTTCCTTGCTCATCTCCCACGTCGGGTGCTCGATGCCGAGCGGCTCGAAGAGACGCGGCCCGAGATAGTCGAGCACCGTCTGCCCGGTGACCTTCTGGACGATCGCCGAGAGCATGTAGGTGGCCGGCGTGTTGTAAACGAAGAGCGTGCCCGGCTTGTGCGACACGGGCACCTGCAGAAACCGCGCGACGGCGCTTCCCTCGAGCGTGAACGGAAAGTCCCTGATGTCCTCGTCGTGATGGCCGGTCTGCATCGTCAGGAGATCGCGGATGCGCATCGCCTTCAGGTTGGCGCTCGGCTGCGCGGGCGCCTTGTCGGGGAAGAAGTCGAGGACCGCATCCTCCAGATGCAGCTTGCCGTCGGCGATGGCGAGCCCTACCGCCGTGGAGGTAAAGCTCTTGCTCAGCGAGAAGAGCATGTGGGGTTCGTTCGCGGCATACGGCTGCCACCAGCCTTCGGCGATCACCCGACCGTGGCGCACGATGACCACGCTGTGCAGGGCGTCAATCGTCTGTTCGGCCTGATCGACGAACTCCTGGATCGCAGAGGCCGGCACGCCTTGCGACTCGGGCGTCGCCCGTGGCAGCGCGGTCGACGCGGGAGGCGCCGCGCGCAGCACGACGATCGACAGGAACACAAAGAGCGCAACCCGCAAAAGCTTCATAAGCTCATCCTCGTCAAGCGGAGCGCTCAGATATACAGTGTGCCGGTCTGATGCGCAACGCCGCATCGACACTCGGAACCTCGGAACCTCGGAACCTCGGAACCTGGAACCTGGAACCTGGAACCCAGCCCGACACCTTCCCCTCCCTCCGGCGTCTTAACAAGCGCGAGGTCCCGATGAACAACTCCCTCTTCTCCAGGCTGGCGCTGACCGTTGCGGCTATCGGCCTCTCCGGCTGCGTGGCTGGCGTTGGGGCCGCGGCCGAAAAGGCGCGGGCGGTGCCGGTGCCGGCCACGGACGAGCAGCCGTCCACTGCGGGGCCTGAAGTTGCCATCTTCGCTGGCGGTTGCTTCTGGGGCGTCCAGGGCGTGTTCCAGCACGTGAAGGGCGTGACGAGCGCGGTGTCCGGCTATGCCGGCGGCGAGAAGCGAACGGCCGAGTACCGAAGTTGTCAGCTCGGGCACCACCGGGCACGCCGAGTCGGTCCAGGTCACCTACGATCCGCGCCAGATCACCTACGGGCGCCTGCTGCAGATCTACTTCTCGGTGGCGCACGACCCGACCGAGCTCAATCGCCAGGGGCCCGACTACGGCACCCAGTATCGGTCGGCGATCTTCCCGACGAATGACGAACAGGCACGGATCGCTGCGGCGTACATCGCGCAGCTGGGCGAGGCGCACGTCTTTCCGGCGAAGGTCGTGACGAAGATCGAGCCAGGCCGCGCGTTCTATCCGGCCGAGGCCTATCATCAGGACTTCCTGACGTTGAATCCGACCTACCCGTACATCGTCATCAACGATCTGCCGAAGGTTCGAGAGCTGGAACGGCTCTTCCCCGATCTGTACCGCGCCAACCCCGTGCTCGTCCGCGCGGCGCGCTAGCGGCCACCACCTTCGCGACCAACGCGCCAGGTGTTATCGTGTCGGCGAGGCCGCATGGCACGACGACAGCAGAAACTGGACTCTGAGCTGGTGCGCACGTGGCTCGCGAGTGCCGAGCGCGGCGACCTTGTCACGCTGAAGAAGATGGCGGCGGGCGAGCCGCGGTTGATCGACGCCCTCGGGCAGGGCCCGTACTGGACGGGGAAGGCGCGCGCGCTGCACTTCGCCGCCTTTAGAGGCCACATCAAGGTCCTGCGCTGGCTGCTCGACGCCGGCTCGTCGCCGAATCTGATCAGCGGCGAGTTCGACTGGGCGCCCATCCACTTCGCGTCGATGCCGTACCGGAAGCCGGTCTACGACCTGCTGGTGCGGCGGGGCGCGACCCCGGACATCTTCACCGCGGCCGTTCGCGGCGACGTGCGCGACGTGCGGCGTTTCCTGCGCGTCAGGCCCGGGCTCGTGTCGAGACGCGGACCCGACGGCGCCACGCCGCTCCATTTTGCCGGCTCACCCGCGGTGGCGCGGGCGCTGCTGGCCGCCGGAGCGAACCCGCGCACGCGCGATCGGTTCCACAAGTCCACGCCAGTCGAGTGGACGCTCGACCGCCCGACTGTCGCGAAGGTGATCAACGCCGCCGCAGGCGCCCCGACGATTTTTGCGGCGGCAGCGCTCGGGGATCTCGCGGCGGTGCGCGCGATGGTCGGGAAGACTCCGCGTCTCGTGTCGGCGCGTGTGGGCAAGGACAGGGCGTTCGGCGGCGAAGGCGATACACCACTGGGGATCGCCGCGCGGCATGGCCAGCGAGGCGTTGTGATGTTTCTGCTCAAGTCGGGCGCGTCGGCCACGACAGACCCGTCGCCCCTGCCCGGGGCCGTCCACAGCGGCGACCTCGACATCGTCCGCACGCTGCTCGACGCGGGCGCGGATCCGAACGCATTCGGCCCGCACGGCCATGCGGCCCTGCACATCGCGGGCGTCTACGGCAGGATTCCGATGATGAAGCTGCTGCTCTCGCGAGGGGCGAGGCTGGATCTGCTCGACCGCGAGTATCGCGGCACGCCGGTCGGGTGGGCGGAGTACCACCATCACGACAAGGCAGCCGCCTTCCTGCGCAGGCGCGCGGCGGGCTGAGCCGCCCGTCATTGCTGTGGCGGTGGACCGGGTTCTTGGAGCTCGTGCATCTGCCCGGTATCGGGCTCGGTGCCCGTCAGCCAGCCTTTCACCAGCTCGTAGAGGACGACGGGGCGCGATTTCGTGGCCTCGAGGAACTCTGCGGCGTGAATCACGATGCCAATGAGCAGGATGCGCGGGTCGTCCGCTGTCCCGTCACGTGGATCGCCGCGATCAGGAAACCAGAGGCGCCAGTCCGCGGCATACAGCTGGCCGACCGTTTGCGGATCGCGCGACAGCCTCGCCATGCCGGACACCGAGACCCACTCCTGGTTGCTGTCGCGAAAGTAAGACAGGTTGACGTGAGGATCGTGAGTGAGGTCTCGGACCTTCTCGCTGTCGGCCGCCGTCACGAACCACAGGTCCGCCCCGGGCGCGCGCTTCTGGTTGGCCATCGCGCGAGATCGCAGATGCCCGTCGGACCGCCGCGTCGTCATCATCGCGAACGCCAGGTCGTCGACCAGAGCGTAGAACTTTTCCAGGTCCGTGGTAGCCATGTTGATCAAGCCCGGGGAGGCCCGGCTCCAAGGGAGAGCCGGGCCTCCGGGCACTTCTTCAACTCTCCGAGTTGCCGCGGCTGCCCTTGGCCTGCGACCGGCCGCTGGTGCCACCGGAACCGCTGCTGGTGGATGACTCACCGGACGAGCCCGTTCGGCTCACTCGCAGCTGGTTGATCACTTCACGGACCCCGGAGACCTCTTCCACGCAGGCCTCGGCGGCGCGCTTCTCTTCCCGGGTCTGCACGGTGCCCGTCAGCGTGACCTCGCCGTCGCGCGCCTCGACGGTGATCTCGCTGGCGTCGACTTCAGGATCGTCAGTCAGGGAATCAGAGACGTCCTCACGGATCCGCTCGTCGGAGCGCTGATAGCCTTTGGGCCCTCGCCCGGCGTGGCCGCTCCAGCTCGAGCCCTCCCGATAGCCACGGTCCGAGGCGCCGGAACCGAACGATCCGCCCTGACGCGACTCTTGCCGGCCGTAATCGCCTTGGCCAGAATGGCCCCCGGAATAGCTGCTTCGAGCGGAGCCCCTGTGACCGTAGTTCCCTTGGCCGTAGTTTCCTTGCTCGGTCCTGCTCGTATCTCCCCTGGCCGTACCTGTCTGGCCCGTAGTTGCCCTGCGACCGATAGCCTGGCCCGCCGTACCGACCTTGATCAGCTCCGCGTCCGAAATCGCCCTGCTCTTCGTAGCGCCCGAGATAGCGCGACGGCGACGGTCCGTACTGGTCGCCTTCGTTCTGCCCTCCGAAATCCCGGCGTCGCTGCGGGTCGACCTCCTCGCGCTGAAATTCTCGCGACTCTGATCCATACGTGGCGCGGCCGTCGTCGGTATCCCAGTCGCCTGAGTAGCCCTCTCGCCGGTTGAACCGGGTATCGTCGCCGCTCATGCGGCGCGGACGATTGTCGCCTCCGCCAATGCCGCCGTCGTTCCACGCCGGCCTGGGGTTCCTGGCCCCGGTCGTTCGACTGCCAAGTCGTGCGGTCCGAGCTCTGGCGTCGGCCGCCGCCCATCTGTCCCTGGCTGCGCTCCTGTCCCTGATTGCGTTCCTGATGACCTCGATGACTTTGCTGTCGTCCTCGTTTGCTCATTGTGCAACCCCCGTGGGTTCTCAATAGAACTGTGATTGCGCTGGGGGACCAGTGGGAGGGGCTGCAAGAGGGATGCTAGCGACCGACTTCGCGACGACGGCGGCTTTGGCGCACGAGCGTTCACCTGCCGCCGACGCGGCGATCCGGTGTGGCGTCATATGAAACACCCGCGTAGCAAGTGCCATACACCGGACCGCCGCGTCGTTTCTACTTTTTCCTCGAACGTGAGCTGCTCTTGCTTCGAGCTCTTCTTTCGCGAGCCCCGTCGTGCGGGTACCTTGCCGCCCGCTTCGCGCGCTTCCGACAGCCCGATCGCGATCGCCTGCTTGCGGCTCGTGACGCGCTTGCCGGATCGCCCGCTCTTGAGCGTGCCGTGCTTGCGTTCGTGCATCGCGCGCTCGACCTTCTCCGACGCTTTCTTGCCGTACTTCGCCATGACGCTCCTCTCTCGATAGCGGCCGCTTCTGCGACCGGTGCTAACTGCCGTGCGCCGCTTGCGCCATCTCGAGGTGATGCCGCAGCGTCGGCAGCACCTTCGCCGCAAAGGCCTTCAGGTCGGGGTCGTTCCCCGTGTGGGAGAAGTCCTCGAACAGCTGCACAGCTTTCTGGTGGTCCTGCACCATCTCGTCCGTGTACGCGCGATCGAAGTCGGCTCCAGTCGCGGCCGGTGAGCTTCGTCGCCGCCTGACGCTGATCCTCCGTGGGCGCGGCGTCTACGGAAATGCCCTTACGGCGGGCGATCTCCATCAGCTCGGCGTTCGCACGCTCGTGATCGGTACGAAGCTGTGTGGCCAGCGCCCGGGCTTTCTCGGTGCTCGCCTTCTTCTGCGCCAGCGTCGCAAGCTCCACCTCGGCCTGGCCGTCCTTGGCAACCTTCGTCACGAACGTCTGATCTTCGGTCGTCGCCTGCATCGACTGTCGCGGGGCCTGTCCGGGCGTGGCGAACAGCAACAGCGCCATGAATGGTGTCGCCAGCATGTGTGTCCTCCTCAACTCGTCGGTAGCATGACGAGCTCGCCTCTGTTAGCGCGTGCAAGCTTCCTGCCCGACGCCGGGATCCTTCCTTGCAATGTGCCCCACGTCAGTTCGCTTCAAGCACAGCCAAAGGAGCGGTCATGCGTGCAGCTCGTCCCCACCCCATCCGCTACGCCGTTGTTGGCCTGGGGCACATCGCTCAGGTCGCGGTGCTGCCCGGGTTCGCGCATGCGCGGAAGAACTCGCGACTGGCCGCGCTCGTCAGCGGCGATCGCAGGAAGCTCGAGGCACTCTCCCGCAAGCACCGCGGCGTCGCGAGCTTCACCTACGAGCAGTACCAGGAATGCCTGGCGCAGGTGGACGCCGTGTACATCGCGTTGCCGAACTCGATGCACGCCGAGTACACGATTCGAGCCGCGAATGCGGGAGTGCACGTGCTCTGCGAGAAACCCATGGCGGTCACCTCTGAGGACTGCGAACGGATGATCGAGGCCTGTGAAGAAGCGCAGGTGAAGCTGATGATCGCCTACCGTCTCCATTTTGACGACGTGACGCTCTCGGTGCTGGACCTGATCCGCAAGCGCCGCATCGGCGAGCCGAAGTTCTTCAACTCGTCGTTCTCGCTCACGGTGCGCCGCGGCGACATCCGCACGCAGAAGGCGCTCGGCGGCGGCACGCTGTACGACATCGGGATCTACTGCATCAACGCGGCCCGCCAGGTCTTCGACGCCGAGCCGAAGGAAGTGATGGCCGTCTCGGTGAACAGCGGCGCCCGCGGCCTGGAGGAGATTGATGAGTCCACCGGGGCGCTGCTCCGCTTCGACGCCGAGCGCGTGGCCGCGTTCGTCAGCAGCTTCAACGCAGACGACGTGGGCTCCTATCGCGTCCTGGGGACCAAGGGTCAGCTGCACGTCGAACCGGCGTACGAATACGCCGAGGGCCTGAAGTACACGATGACCGTGAACGGCAAGACGACGCGCTCGCGCAAGACGCCGAAGCACGACCAGTTCGGCGCGGAGATCGAGTACTTCTCCCAGTGCATCCAGAAGGGGCGGGCGCCGGAGCCGTCCGGCTACGAGGGGCTGCAGGACGTCCGCATCATCGAGGCGCTTTACGAGTCGGCCGAAACCGGCAAAGCGGTCGCGGTGCCGCCGTTCGAGAAGCCGTCGAAGGCCGGGACCGGCCAGCGCATCACGAAGCCGGGAGTGAAGAAGCCGGCGCTGGTCCGGACGCAGGAGACGAGCCTGAGCTAGGCGCCGCAAAGTCCTCGCACGGCGCCTCCACTCCCCGGTGGTCCGCGTGGAGGCGCGTGAACTCCGCGCCAATCAGGAACACCTGCGCCGAGTAGTACACCCAGAGCAGCAGCAGCACGACGGACCCGGCGGCTCCGTATGAAGACGTCGTCGCGGTCAGCCCGAGATACAGACCAATCAGGTATTCGCCGAGCGCAAAGAGCAGCGCCGTCACGAGCGCGCCAGTCGCCACATCTCCCCAGCCAAGCCTGACGTCGGGAAGAAACTTGAAGAGCATCGCGAAGAGCGCGGTCGCCAGCAGGATCGACACGACGACATTGGCGACGGCCAGCACCGACGGCGCCTGCGGGATGCGCGGAGACAGCCAGGCTCCCGCGGCCGCCAGCGACGCGCTGCCGGCGAGCGAGACGAGCAGCAGGAGTCCCACTCCGATCATCACGGCGAACGATCGCAGGCGATCCTTCAGGAAGCCACTGAGGTTGAGGCCCGGCACCGGCGTCACGCGCCAGATGGCGTCGAGCGCCGCCTGCAGTTCGAGAAAGGCGCCGGTCGCCGCCAGGACGAATGCCAGGACGCCGGTCAACGCCGCCACTCCGCCTCCACCTGGAGCTCGAGCGCTCTCGACGAGGGCGCGCACCGCGCCGCCGCCCTGAGTGCCGACGACGCCGCTGATCTGCGCGACAAGTTGCTCGCGCACGCCGGGATTGGCCGAGACGTGACTGGCGATGGCGGTGGCAACCAGAACGGTGGGCGCCAGCGTGAAGAGCGTGTAGAACGCCAGCGAGGCGCCGAGGCGCGGGACGTTGTCGTTCCACGCCTCGACGAACGATCGGAAGAATACGCGAATCATCGTCAGTGGTGCCGCTCGGCTCGTCCTGCGGGCCGACGCGGCACCTGGATGAAGGTCAGATGTGGCCGTTGCCACGTCTCGCCTCGCTATGGGCAGTTCCCGGCGGCGGCCTGAATGCTCGTGACCGTGAAGGTCTGCACCGCCGACTGACCGGACTGACCCGTGCTGCTCGGCGACGTGCTGCTGCCGGGCGAAGACGACGTCGTCGCGCTGGACGATCCGTTCTCGAGCACGCCCGTGACGCGCACGCGCCGGTTCATGTACTGGTTGAAGTTGACGCTCGAGCCTGACGGCTGGAGGAGGTAAGCCCGAAGCCGCCGGGCTTCCGGACGCCGAGCCGCTGACCGCGCTGTCGGCCGTGCTGCCCGAGGTGCTCGTGCCCGACGTGTAAATCTGCGGGTTGGAGAGCATGAACTGCCCGCTGCTGCCGGTCATGCCCGCGTTCGATGACGAGCTCGGAGACGTCGAGCCCGGGCTCGGCGTCGAGGACGCGCTCGATCCGCTCGCGGTGCTCAACGATCCGTTCCAGGCGCCGATACAGCCCGTGTAGGTCACGGATTGTCCGGCTGGCTGGCTGTCGGTCTGCGAGGTCGCCTGCCCCGGCTGCGAGCCCGGCCGCGGCGGCGTGGTCGAGTCGTCGGAGTCTGCGCGGCCCCCATGGTGCCGGCAAGGGCAACGGCGCCGCAGGTCGCGAGGATATATCTCGTCATGTAGTCCTCCTGCGTTTCACGACGCCACGGTGGAGACCGTGTGCGCTGTCTGACTACGGCTGCAGGATCTGCGCCACGAGATGAACCGCTCGCGTCGTTCGGCGCCTGGAGATCGTCGTCTGGAGTCGAGACCGGGCGTGAACGCGATCGTGTAAGCAGAGCCTGCGCTGCAGGTCTGCAAGACTCAGCGGTGGATGAGCGGGAAGCCTCTACGACCTGGATCTTCTTCAGCCGTGCCGCCACGCGTTCGAGGTCCCGCACGAACTCGGCCATCGCGCGATCGCGCGACTCACGATCGGGCGCCCGCAGGATGGACGACGGATGGACCGTCACGGTGACGGCCTTCGCCAGCGCGGTCTCGAACCACTTTCCGCGATCCTTCAGCACGCGCACCGCGCTGCCCAGGAGCGCGCGCGCCGCGGTGGCGCCGAGCGCCACGACCACCGTGGGCCGCACGGTCTCGAGCTCCTGCTCGAGCCAGTACTGACAGGCCATGAGCTCAGCGGTATTCGGCTTCACGTGGATTCGGCGCTTGCCGCGCGGCTCCCATTTGAAGTGTTTGACCGCGTTGGTGACGTAGGTCGGGACCCGACCCAGTCCGGCGGCGGCGAGCGCCTCGTGCAACAGGCGGCCGGCAGGGCCGACAAACGGCTGGCCCTCGACGTCCTCGGCGTCGCCGGGCTGCTCGCCGACGAGCATCAGACGCGCGCCGACATCGCCCTCGCCGAACACCGTCTGTGTCGCGCGGGTCCACAAATCGCAGCGCTGGCATGTCGCGGCCTCTCGTCGCCTGAGAGTCAGCCGGCGCTGCCGTGTCTTCTCGCTCAGCGCGTCTCCCACGTCTGCCTCGCGATCACGAGCTCCGAAGGCTCGCTGTGCAGCAACCATACCGGCGGCCGCCTCTGCAAGACTGCCGGTGGCAGGCGTGACGGACGCGCGTGCGTTAGTGGAGACTCACTCGCAGCGCAGCGCGGTCAGCGGATCCACGCGGGACGCACGATGCGCGGGCAGCCACGCCGCGAGCGCGGCCACGGCGGCGAGCCCAGCCACTGCTGCCGCGATCGTCGCCGGGTCCGCGGCTGACAGGCCGTAGAGCCGGCTCTGGATCAGCCGCAGCGAGGCGGCCGAGACCGCGGCGCCTGCGACGAGCCCGCCAACGAGCAGCCAGCCGGTCTCCCGAAGAATCATCCCGATGAGCGTCGCGGGCCGGGCGCCCAGCGCCTTGCGAATGCCGATCTCGTTCGTGCGCCGCGCCACGCCGTACGAGAGCACGCCGTAAAGCCCGATCGCGACCAGCAGCGCAGCGACGATGCCGAAGGCGATCGACAGCCTGGCCAGCAGGCGATCCTGTCCGATGCGCCGATCGATGGCATCGGTGAGCACCGTCGCGGCCACGATGGGCATCCCCGGCTCGAGCTGCTGCACGACACGCCGGACGTCGGCCATCGCGCTCGCAGGCGTGCCGCGCGGCCGGACGATGAACGACACGGCGTTGATCGTCGCGGCCGGCTGCGTCACCGGCGTGTAGAAACGGTGCTCGATCGGCGCGCGCAGCCGTGTTCTGGCGCGAGTCGGCCACGACGCCGACGATTTCGTACGTGTGCTTGTCTTCGCCGTACTGCTGCGTCACGTGCATGCCGATCGGGTTGCGGCCGGCGAAGTAGTCCTTCGCGAACGTCTGGTTGATCACGCACACCTGGCGGCTCTCGGCACGATCCGCGTCGGTGATCTCGCGCCCGAGCAGGATCGGCACACCCAGCGTCGAGAAGTAGCCGGGCCCGACGGCGTCGTAGCCGAGAGCCGCGGTCCCCGTCGCCCTTCCGGCGTGTAGCCTTCGACCACGATCTCGATCGCCGTTGTCGCCGCCGCCGAAGAGGCCGTTGTTCGAGTACGTCGCGACGCGCACGCTCGGCAGCGCGCGGATGCCCGCCAGGAGGCGCTCGAACGCCACGACGTTCCTCGCCACGTCGTAGCCGGCCGACTCCGCATCCACCCGCACGGTCACCACATCGTCTCTCGAGTATCCGAGGTCGACGTGCTGCAGGTTCACGAGCGTGCGCGCGAGCAGGCCGGCGCCCACGAGCAGCGGCAGCGACAGCGCGAGCTGCGCGACGACGACCAGCCGGCCGACGCGCAGCCACGCGGCAGAGCCTGCGACGCCGCGGCCCTGATCGCGCAGGCCCGTCAACGGATCCGTCCTGGTCGTGCGCAGCGCCGGAAGCACTCCCAGCAGCAGGCCCGGTGACGAGAGAAAGCACGAGCACGAATCCCAGCGTGCGCACGTCGAGCGTGGGCGGCAGGTCGATGGGATCGGACACCAGGCGAATCGAGCGCGGCGCGCATCAGCACGGCCGCGGCAAGTCCCGCCGCGCCTCCCGCCGCCGCCAGGCACAGGCTCTCCGTCAGGAGCTGCCGGACGACGCGGCCGCGGCTGGCGCCGAGGGCGAGCCGGACGCGACATCTCGCGGGATCGCGCCGTCGCGCGCGCGAGGAGCAGGTTGCCGAGATTCGAACACGCGATGAGCAGCACGAGCCCGGCGGCCGTCAGCAGCACGACGAGCGGCTCGGCGAAGTCGCCGCGGATCCACGACGCGCCGGTCGACGCGTCGCGCACCACCAGGCGCTGGTTCGAGAAATCCCTTGCGCATGTCCGGATCCGCCAGCGTGCCGTAGTACGCCGCGAGGCTCTGCTGAAAGACGACATTCGCGTTCGCCTGCGCGGTGTCGCGCGAGACGCCCGGGCGGAGACGTCCGAAGACGTGCAGCCACATCACCTTCTCGACGCTGCCGGGTTTGTCGTGCAGCCAGTCGCGTCCCGGCAGCACCGCCGCCTGCATGGCGAGCGGAACCCAGGCGTCAGGCCGTTCGCCGACGGTCTCGCCGAAGAACCACTCGGGCGCGACGCCGATGATCGACAGCACGCCCGATCGAAGCGCGATCGTCCGGCCGAGCACTTCGGGATCGCCGCCGAAGCGCTTCTTCCAGAAGTCGTAGCTGATGACGGCCACCGGCGCGGTTCCCGCGGCGGGCTCGTTGGCGCTGTCGAACGAGTGGCCCAGGACGGTCGGCACGCCGAGCGCTGAGAAGTACGACGCCGAGACCATGCGGACGGTGAGCGGCTCCGGATCGCCGCCGGCGACGCGCGCCTGGATCTCCTTCAACGAGCTGTCGGACGCGAGCAGCGCCGCGAACGATCGCCGTCGTGCCGGACTGCAGCTCGCGGAATTCCGGATAGGTCATGAGGGAACGGTCGCCGCCTTCGCGAGCCGATGGACGTGCCGCTGCTTCCGGATCCGTGAGCATCACCAGCTCGTGCGGGTTGCGGACGGGCAGCGCCTTGAACAGCACGCTGTCGAGCAGGCTGAAGATCGCCGTGTTCGCGCCGATGCCGAGCGCGAGCGACAGCACGGCCACCGCCGTGAAGCCCGGGGTGGCGGCGAGAATGCGAATGGCGTGGCGAAGGTCCTGCCGCATGACGTGTGTGTGCTCCCGAATGGCTGTAGGTGCGAGATCGACGAGGGCGCCCGCCCAGACCGCGGCGACGGCGCGTCCGGACTGCGCGTGAGCGTCCTGCAGCTGCGAAGTGAAGGCACGCGTCATCTCGCGGCCGTATTCGTGGCGGAACTGCGCGGGATAACACCAGAGCAGCGCGCGGTAGACGTCGGCGGACCGCATGCCTGTGTCCTAGAGCTTTCGCGGGATGAGTCCGGTCGCGCGTGCCTGGCTCAGCAGATCGTTGACGCGCCGGGCTTCGGCGAGGGCCGCGTCGCGGCCGAGCTGCGTCAGGCGGTAGTAACGCCGCCGCTCGTCTTCGCTCGACGGATCGGGGCTCTCGCGCAGCTCTTCGATCAGTCCCTGCTCGAGCATGCGGCGGATGGCGCTGTAGAGCGTGCCGGCGCTCAGGCGGACCTTGCCGTCGGTCCTCGCCGCGACGTCCTGCATGATCGAATAGCCGTGGCGATCGCGATCGGCAAGCGCGACGAGGATGTGAAAGTGCGCCGTCGGCAGCGGCAGAAGGTCCTGAATTTCGTCGGGCATCTGTATCGCCCGACACTATACCGTACATCGATATAGTCGCCCAAGTGCCAGCAAGACACCTGGATTCTGGGATTCTTGGGATTCAGAAGGTCGGATGCTCAATCCCAGAAATCCGAAATCCAGGTGTTGGTTTTCCTTCGCGCGCCCGAACGACTGCTAATTGGAAAGGGACCGACGGACGAACCCGCGCGGGCTCTGTCTGAGGTAGTCCGCGGCGACGAGCGACACCATGACGTGCTCGATGACGCTCTTCTCGAGGCGCCACAACCGGGCGGCCTGCGGAATAGTGAGCACGAGACCGGGCATCTCGTCATATTCGACGCGGACGCGCCGCAGGATGGACGTCAACTCGAGTTCGGACATGGGAGCCTCGTTCGCGCGTTCTGAGTAGAAAAAGCGGCATGGGCGCGCACGCGGCTGCTGAGCAAGCGGCGTGCCGCCAGAGCTTGGCGCTCGAACTGGCGAGAACAGGCCGAACGACGGGACGTGTCGTCGCGATCAGACCGGATGTCAAAGCTTCATGGTGTTCGATTCGCGTGCAGCGATCCGAAGCATGCTGCTGCACGCGCGAATGCGCCCGCGGCGCCGGGGCGTCGGAGCGCCGGCGCTGAAGCCCCGGCCTACGTGCTCGCGATTGGCCCTTCGAGCGCTGATGAGCCGGCTTGGTCGCGCGGGCCAGGTTGTGCGCCGTGTTGATCAGCGCGACGTGCGAGAACGCCTGCGGGAAATTTCCGACGAGCCGTCGCGCCCGCACGTCGTATTGCTCGGCGAGCAGTCCGACGTCGTTGCGAAGCTCGAGCAGGCGCTCGAACAGCTGCTGCGCGTCCTCCAGGCGTCCCGCCAGGACGTACGCGTCAGCCAGCCAGAAGCTGCACGCGAGGAATGCGCCTTCGCCAGGCGGCAGCCCGTCGTCGCTGCGAACCGTGTCGTAGCGCAACAGGAATCCGTCGCGCAGCAAGGTTCGCTCGACCGCGGCAATGGTCCCTGTCACGCGCGCATCATCGGCGGGGAGGAAACCGGTCGTCGGGATGAGCAGCAGGCTCGCGTCGAGCGCTTTCGAACCGTAGGACTGGACGAAGCTGCCGAGCCCGGCGTCGAAGCCCCGCGTGCAGACGTCGTCGTGGATCTGTTGACGCAGCTGTCGCCAGCGATCGATCGGCCCTTCGACGCCGAAGGTCTCGACGGCGCGGATGCCACGGTCCAGTGCCACCCACGCCATGACCTTCGAGTACGTGAACGGCCGAGGTTCGGTTCGTGCCTCCCAGAGGCCCTGATCCGGCTCGGTCCAGATGGTCTCGAGGTGCTCGATCACGTTGCGCTGGAACGCCCACTGCGTGGCGAACTCGTCGAGGCCTCCGGCGTGCGCCTGGTACAGCGCGTCGGTGACCTCCCCGTAAACGTCGAGCTGCAGCTGCTGATGCGCGGCGTTGCCGATGCGGACGGGTCGTGACTGCTCGTAGCCGGGCAGCCAGTCGATTTCGTATTCGGTGAGCCGGCGTTCGCCGCCGATGCCGTACATGATTTGCAGCTGCGACGGCGACCCGGCGGCCGCCCGCAGCAGCCAGTCGCGCCACGCCTGCGCCTCGGCGAAGTAGCCCGCGTTCATCAGCGCCAGCAGCGTCAGCGTCGCGTCCCGCAGCCAGCAGAAACGGTAGTCCCAGTTTCGAGGCCCGCCGAGCAGCTCGGGCAGCGACGCGGTCGGCGCCGCGACGATGCCGCCGGTCGGCGCGTACGTGAGCGCCTTCAAGGTGATGAGTGAGCGCTCGACCGCGTCGGCCCACTCCCCCGTCGACCGGCTGCGCGCCGTCCACTCGGTCCAGAACGCGACCGTGGCGTCGAGCGCGGCCAGCGGATCGATCGGATCCGGCGGCGCCAGATGCGACGGGCCATGCGTCATCACGAACGGCACGGTCGCGCCGGCATCCACGTCGAACTCCGCGACGGTCGTCAGGTCGCGCCCAGTCAGCGTCACCGGGGTGCGCAGCGTGACCATGTCCGGTCCGGCAATCGCCCGCCAGGTGCCGTCGGGCAGGCGGCTCACCCACGGCACCGCGGAGCCGTAGTCGAAGCGCAGCCGGAGGTCGACACGCATCCGCACGCGTCCGCGATCGCCGCGCACGAGCCGGATGACGTCCGAGTTGGTGCCGCGCGGCGGCATGAAGTCGATCAGCGTGGCGGCGCCGTCCGAAGTCTCGAACGTCGTCTCGAGGACGAGCGTGCCCGCGCGGTACGCCCGCGACGATCGCGCGCGGTCGTCCACCGGAGCAATCAGCCAGCGGCCGTGTTCCTCGGTGCCGACGAGTGCCGCAAAGCAGGCGCCTGAATCGAAGCGAGGCCAGCAGAGCCAGTCGATCGACCCGCCGCGCGACACGAGCGCGGCGGTCTCGCAGTCCCCGATGAGGGCGTAGTCCTCCAGCGGCACGCTCATGGCGGGCTCAGCGCGCGGGCTCGACGCGGGCGACGCGCCGGCGACGGCGCCGTCGGCTGCCGCTTCGCAAGGCGCTGACGCCACTCGGCGTAGGTCTTGTCGGCGAGGCGGTTGACGCCGGCTTCGCGCGTGCGGCCGGTGTCGAAGTCGGTGTCGGCAAGCCGCAGGCGGCCGGTGCCGAGGGCGGCGAGCGCTGTCCGGTAGCGCGAGCGCGCGGCCGCGACGCTCTCGTTGAACATCGCTTCGACGTCGGCCGTCAGCGGCTCGAAGGCGAGCGGCCTGAACGGGCCGATCTTCGGGATGATCTTGTAGAGCAGGCCGATTGTCCGCGCGAGAAACGACGGCTTTCGATACTTGATGCCGTAGTCGTGCTCGTATTCCTGCCGCGTGAGGGCGTAGACGAACGACTTCTCGGAGACGTCGGGCGTTCGCGCCACGATCTCGTCGTGCTTCTCCTTCCATGCGACGCGGGTCAGGTCCGGGATGGTCGTGCCCACGGCATGACGGTACGTGCCGATCGCCAGGTCCACGTCCGTGAACACGTCGTCCAGGGCCAACCCATAGGTTTCCTGAAACGCGCGCGCCAGCAGCGGCTTCGACACCTGAAAGCCGATGCGATCGCGGTAGTCCTGCGCGAGATAGTCGCCGCGCGCCACCTGCAGGACGTCGTAGGCGAACTCGACCATGATGTGTCGCGCCGGTGAATCCACGTAGAGCGCGGTCGACCCGACCTTCGCGCGCACCTTCGGATACATCATCGGCACGGCGCGGTTCACGGCGAGCGGATGGCCGGCGTTGTCGAACGCGTAGTGCGCGAGCGCGCCGAGCGCGAAGGCGTATTCGTCGGGATCGGCGGCGTCGCGGATCAGGCAGTCGACGAACTCGCCCGATCGCACGTAGTGCGTCAGGTTCGTGAAGAAGTGGCTGCCGAACGGGTAGTAGCCGAGATCCTGAATCAGCGCGCCGCCGTACGCGTAGGCACGTGCTTCCCTCAGCTGCGCCGGCGTGAGGTGCCCGAACCGATGCTCGAGCAGCGCGGCCAGCTGCCGATCCCACGACGCGTCGATGGCCTCGAGGTGCGCGACGACCGAGAAGGCGCCCGCCGGCCGCGCCGCCAGCAGCGCTCCCGCCAGGGCCAGGGAGAACAGAAGGCGATGGAGCCGTCCCGTAGCCTGTGCCATGCCCGGTCGAACTGCAAAGTCTCGGCCGAGCGCGACCTCAGCCGCGGAAAGTCCTGACCTGCCTGTCGATCCCGTCGATCGCCATTCGTATAGGAGGTGAGACGAACAGGAGGGGGACGAAGATGGGTCACATTCTGGTGTTCAATCACATGACGCTCGACGGGGTCATGCAGGCGCCCGGGCGCGAGGACGAGGACCGGCGCGGCGGGTTCACTCACGGAGGCTGGGCGCGCGCCAACAACGACGCCGTCATGGCCGGCGCTTTCGGCGCGGGAATGACCGGCACGAGCGGCCTGCTGCTCGGCCGGTGGACCTACGAAAGCTTCGCGGCGTTCTGGCCGCACCAGCCGCAGCCGAACCCCTTCACCACGGTGCTCGACAACTCGCCGAAGTTCGTCGTCTCGCGGACGTTGAACGAGCCGTTGCCGTGGAAGAACTCGACGCTGCTCCGCGGCGAAGCGGCGAAGACGGTCGCGGCGTTGAAGCGCGATTCCGACAAGAACCTGGTCGTTCTTGGCAGCGGCGAGCTGGTGCAGACACTTCTCGCGCACGATCTGGTCGACGAGCTCCTGCTCTTCATCCATCCGCTGCTGCTCGGCACGGGCCGTCGCCTTTTCGGCGATGATGGCGCGGTGACGAAGCTGCAGCTCACCGAGACGAAACCGACGACGACCGGCGTGATCATCGCCACGTATCGCCGGCGACAGGAGAACGTGTGATGAAGCAATACCTCCTCAGCATCTACCAGCCCGACGGTCCCGCCGCCGGCGCCGGAGTTCCTGGAACCGATCATGCGGGACGTGGGCGCGGTGATCGCGGACATGAAGGCTGACGGCGCCTGGGTGTTCAACGGCGGCCTCCATCCGCCGGCGACGGCGACCGTGTTGCGGCTCACCGGCGGCGAGCTGCTGACCACGGATGGGCCGTTCACCGAGGGCAAGGAACACATCGGCGGCTTCGTCGTGATCAAGGCGCCGGATCTCGACGCGGCGCTTGGCTGGGCGAGGAAGCTCGCCCGCGCGCTGCCGCTGCCGATCGAAGTGCGGCCGTTTCAGGGAGAGGCGTGCCTGACGCCCGACATGGGCCACCCCGGCGTCTCGGAGGTCGAGCGCGTCTTCCGCGAGGAGTACGGCCGCGCGGTGTCGGTCCTCGTCCGGCACTTCGGCGACATCGACCTGGCGGAAGAGGCCGTGCAGGACGCCTTCACGATCGCGATCACCCGGTGGCCCCAGTCCGGAGTGCCGCCGAGCCCCGCCGGATGGATCATCACCACCGCGCGCAACCGTGCGATCGATCGCCTGCGGCGCGAGTCGTCGCGAGACGACCGTCACGCGCAGGCGCTGGCGCTGCAGGCGCCGCCGGAACCAGCGGAGGACGGACCCGTGGACGATGACCGGCTGCGGCTGATTTTCACGTGCTGCCACCCGGCGCTGGCGACCGCTGCGCAGGTCGCGCTCACGTTGCGGCTGCTGGGCGGCCTGACGACGGCCGAGATTGCGCGCGCGTTCCTCGTGCCCGAACCGACGATGGCGCAGCGGCTCGTGCGCGCGAAGGGCAAGATTCGCGACGCGGGGATTCCGTATCGCGTGCCGGACGTCGAGGACCTGCCCGAACGGCTTCGCGCCGTGCTCGCGGTCGTCTACCTGATTTTCAACGAGGGATACACGGCAAGCTCCGGCGACGCACTCGCGCGCCGCGATCTCTGCGCCGAGGCGATTCGGCTGGGTCGCGTGCTGATGCAGTTGATGCCGCACGAGCCCGAGCTCGTCGGACTGCTGGCGCTGATGCTGCTCATCGACGCACGCCACGCGGCGCGGACGTCAGCCGACGGCGATCTCGTTCGCCTTGCGGATCAGGATCGGTCGCTCTGGGATCGCGGCGCGATCGTGGAAGGCCAGGCGCTCGTGCGGCGGTGCCTCGCGCGCAACGCGCCCGGGCCGTATCAGATTCAGGCCGCCATCAACGCGGTGCACAGCGACGCGGCAACCGCCGAGGACACCGACTGGCGGCAGATTCTCCAACTCTACGATCAGCTGATGGCCATCGCGCCGACGCCGGTCGCGGCGTTGAATCGCGCGGTGGCCGTGGCCGAAGTCGAAGGAGCCGGCGCGGCGCTGCCGATCGTCGACCGGCTGAATCTCGATGGCTACTACTTGTTCCACGCGATCCGCGCGGACCTGCTGCGCCGACTGGATCGCCGCGCGGAGGCCACCGCCGCCTACGACAAAGCGATCGCGCTCACCGAGAACGTCAGAGAACGCAGATACCTCGAGAGGCTGCGCTCACAGGACTGATGACGTCTTGGAAAACGAAAAGACACCTGGATTTTGGGATTTTCTGGATTGCGTCACGCTGCGATCGAGCCAAGAGCGTTGGAACCGCAATCACGCTGATTACGCAGATGGATGCTGCAGTAGGGCGTCCCTTCAGGGGCGCCATCGGTATCACGTGCGATAGCGCGGCAGAGCGTCGGCGACGCGACCGACGTGAAGACAGGCTGGGAGAGAGTTCGCACGCGGCACCGACTCTCTCCCGAGCCTGTTCTCTTCACGAGGCGGCTTGCCGCCAGCCTGCCCGAGCGCGACGTGCTCGCCTCAGCGTGACTCGAAATCTGCGTAATCTGCGTAATCTGTGGTTATTCCGAGGACGATCGAAGACAGCGTGACAGACGTTTCTGAATCCCTGAAATCCCGGAATCCTGGTGTCTCTTTCTTCCAGGCATCCGAAACATCAGGCAATCAGGCGGCGGGCCCGTACGCGAACACCGCGGTCCCGCCCTTGATCGTGTCAATCAAGGTCCGTGCGATCTCGGGGCGCACGGCAGGACATCCCCAGCTGCGTCCCAGCCTGCCGATCTGCTTGCCGAAGACTTCGCTCACGTACGGCGCGCCGTGAATGACGATCGCGCGCGAGAGGGCGTGATCGTTCAACCCGGGATCGAGGCCGTCGAGACGCAGCGAGTACCCGTTGTGGCCGACGTACACGTCGCGCGTCACGAAGAGCCCGACGCTGCTCATGTGACTGTTGTCGTCGTTCGAGAACGCAGTCGCCAGGTTGTCGCCGCTGCCGCGGCCGTGCGCGACGAGCTCGTTGAACAGCACGTCTCCTGACCGCAAATCGATCACCCACAGGCGACGGTCGAGCGACGGCCGCGTGTAGTCAATCAAGGTGAGCAGCCCGGGATTCGCGATCACGCCGGCCTGTTGCAGCGCGATCGTACGCGCGCATCGCGGCTTCCAGCGCGGCCCGGGCGGGTCCGCCAGTCGACTCGACGACGCGATCGACCAGTGCCGACTCGGTCATCCCGCTGGCGCGCGTGGCAGACGAATGACTCAGGCAAACGGCGAGCGCAAGCCCGACCGCAAGTGCGCGTCTCGACATGGAGAACTCCAGAGTAGCCGTACTCATTCGATGCCGCCAATCGATGCATCGCTGCCGAGCTGGGACGCGTCCGACGCCGGGCTGCAGCAGAGCCGGCCTCCGGTATTTGGGAGCCGCTCCGGCCATCCGGCCGGCGGATGCGCGGGCGGCGTCGAAACACGCCTCTCGATAACCGACAGAGCGGTGGTAACTTACCGGCGCCGCGCGGTGCGGCGGCACTGGGCACGCGGTGTGCGAGTGTCGAGCCAGTGGGAGGTGTCGTGTCGGCTGCCAGTCTCGTCGTCGGAATCGTCCTGACCCTCGGGCCGCACTCGAGCGGCACGGCGTGGCTCGTCCAGGCGAAGCCGGCGACTGCCGCGCCGGCGCCCACGCCGGCCAAGCCGTCGCCGCAGACGCTCGACGCGCTGCTGGCGCCAGTCGCGCTCTACCCGGATCAGCTGCTCACGCAGATGCTCCTGTCGACGAAAGAGCCCGCCAAGATCCAGGAGCTGAGCGGCTGGCTGGTGCGCAACACCGAGCTCACGGGCACCGCACTGCAGCGCGGCGCGGAAGCCGAAGGCTTCGAGCCAAGCCTCGTCGTCCTCACGATGTTTCCGCAGGTCGTGAACTTCATGGCCGACAACATCGACTGGACGAAGGAGCTGGGCCAGGCGTTCTCGGCCGATCGTGAAGGCGTCCTCAACAGCATCCAGCGGCTGCGCGCCGACGCGCATGAAGAGCGGCGCCCTCAAGAGCACGCCGCAGCAGACTGTCGAGACGAAGACGACGACGAAGGGCGAGCAGGTGATCGTCATCGAACCGGCGAACCCGCAGGTCGTCTACGTGCCGCAATACAACCCGCAGGTCGTCTACGCTCAGCCGGCCACCACGACGCAGACGGTCGTGATCAAGGAAGAAGACAACAGCGCCGGAGCCGCGGCCGCCGGCGCCATCGTCGGGTTCGCCGCCGGCATCGCGATTGGCGCGGCCATCGACAACGACTACTACTACGGTCCGTACGGGTGGCACGGCGGCGGCTACATGTACAACGACTCCTGGAACGACTTCTACGACGACCGCGAAGACGCGCGCGAAGACTTCTACGACCACCGCGAGGACTCGCGCGAAGACTGGCAGGATCACCGCGAAGACATCGCCGACGAGCGCGGCGACCGGGCGTCGAGCACCACGCAGCAGCAGCGCACGGAGGCGCAGCAGAATCGGCAGACGGCGCGCGGCGAAGGCACCGGCACGACGTCCCAGCAGCGCACCGAGGCTCAACAGAATCGACAGGCGACGCGCGGAGAAGGCACGACCGCGACGAGCCAGCGCGCGACGACCGGTGCGACCGCGAAGACGACCGGCTCGACGAGCGCGGCGACGCGAGGCAAGAGCAGCGGCGATCGCCAGGCGGTCTCCCAGCGAAGCGGCGGCGGATCGGATGCCTTCTCGGGCTACTCGAGCGGCGGGTCCGAGCGCTCGGCGAGCTCGCGTGGCAGGAGCAGTCGCAGCAGCAGCGGGCGGCCGCTCGGGCGGCGGAGGCCGACGTCGATGAGACCGCACTCGATCGTCCTGGCGCTGGCACTGGGCGTTGCGCTCGCGCTGCCGCTGTCGGCCCAGACGAAACAGCCCACGGCGTTCCCGACGCCCGAGAGCGCTGCGCGCGCGCTGGCGCACGCCGCCCGCGCCGACGGCATGGACGAACTGCTCGCCATCTTCGGTGCCGGTGGCGAGAAGGTGCTGGCGTCGTCCGATCCGGTGACCGCCCGGCGGAATCGCGAGACGTTTGCCGTGGCGTTCGCGGAGGAATGGCGCGTTCAGGACCTCGCGGCCGGCCGCAAGGAACTGGTGATCGGCCACGAGTCGTGGCCGTTTCCGGTCCCGCTGGTGAAGACGACTCGCGGCTGGGTGTTCGATGTCGTGGCGGGCAAGGAAGAGATCCTGGATCGGCGCATCGGCCGCAACGAGCTCGCGGCGATCGAGACCTGCCGGACCTACGTCCGGGTCCAGTACGCGTACGCCAGCACCGGACACGACGGCAAGCCGGCCGGCCTCTACGCGCAGAAGTTTTCCAGCGACGCCGGCAGGCAGAACGGCTTGTACTGGCCGGTGACGGCCGGACAGCCGCGCAGCCCGCTCGGCGACCTGATCGCGAAAGCCGCGGACGACGGCCAGGCGCGCGACACGACGGCGGCGACGAGCGTCACCCGGACGCCGTTCCACGGCTACTACTTCCGCATTCTGTCGGCGCCAGGGCGCCGCCGCGTCAGGCGGCGCGAAGAACTATCTCGACGGCGGGGACATGCGCGGCGGGTTCGCGCTCGTCGCGTGGCCGGCCGAGTACGACGCCAGCGGCGTCATGACGTTCGTCGTCAACCAGGACGGCGTCGTCTTCGAGAAGGACCTCGGTCCCGAGACGAGCACGAAGGCCTCGACGCTCACGCGGTTCGACCCCGACTTGACCTGGCATACAGCATTCCACCCAGCCACACGGACGGGAACCCCGTCGCCGCGATAGCGTTTCTCGACACGCGCGGCACGGGGCGGCATCTGACAGTTGGGGTACGCTCGGGGGATGTCGAAGCGTCGTGCCGACAGTCCCCTGCGAATCCGGCTTTCCGACGAGCGGCGCGCGGCGTTGCTGCGCGCCCTCAAAGACTACACAACAGCCGAGTTCGACGAGCCCCTGAGCGACTTCCGCGCCGAGGGCCTGCTCGACTTCTTCATCCGCGAGCTGGGGCCCCCGGTCTACAACCAGGGCGTCCGCGATGCGGCGGCCTTCGTGCAATCGAAGCTGGCCGACATCGACGGCGAGATCTACGAGAGGGAGACATCAGACTAGTGGCGGCATTCGAATTCGGCATCGACACCTTCGGCGACGTCACGCGCGCGGCCGACGGCTCCTTTCACTCTCAGGCCCAGGTCCTCCGCGACGTCGTCGAGGAGGCCGTGCTGGCCGACCAGGTCGGCCTGGACGTCTTCGGCGTCGGCGAGCATCACCGGCGCGACTTCGCGATCTCGGCGCCCGAGGTGATCCTGGCCGCGATCGCCGGTCGCACGAAGCGGATCGGGCTCGGCTCGTCGGTCACGGTGCTCAGCACGGACGAACCGATTCGCGTGTTCCAGCGGTTCTCGACGCTGAACGCGATCTCGAACGGCCGCGCCGAGGTGATTCTCGGGCGCGGGTCGTTCACCGAGTCCTATCCCCTCTTCGGCTACGACCTGTCGCAGTACGAGCAGTTGTTCGAGGAGAAGCTGGCGCAGTTTGCCGCGCTCATCGCGCCAGGCGCCGACAAGATCTTCCCGCCAATCGAACACGGGACGCTGCGCACGTGGGTCGGCGTCGGCGGAAGTCCCGAATCGGTCGTGCGCGCGGCGCGGTATCAGATTCCGCTGACGCTCGCGATCATCGGCGGCAACCCGATGCGCTTCAAGCCGTACGTCGACCTCTATGCGCAGAGCCTCGAAAGGCTGGGCAAGCCGATGCTGCCCGTGGCGGTCCACTCGCCCGGACACGTGGCCGAGACAGACGAGCAGGCGAAGAACGAGCTCTGGCCGCACTACCAGACGATGATCAACAGGATTGGCGCCGAGCGCGGCTGGCCGCCGACCTCGCGCGAGAACTTCGAGCGCGAGGCGGGTCCCGATGGCGCGCTGTGCGTCGGCTCGCCCGACACCGTGGCCGCCAAGATCGTGGGCACCGTGAAGCGCCTCGGCCTGTCGCGGTTCGACTTGAAGTACAGCGCGGGAACGATGCCCCATGATGTGCTGATGAAGAGCATCGAGCTCATCGGCACGAAGGTGGCGCCGCAAGTTCGCGAGCTCGTGGCGGCAGAGTCGTCGGTCGCGGAAGGCTAGCGAAGAATCTTCCGCATCACCGTCGCGCTGGCCGGGCAGGCCGACTGAAACTCGACGGAGGCGCGGAGTGAGTCCGGCACCTGCTCGCGGGCGACGACCGCGAAGCCGAATCTCGTGAAGTACTCCTCCGCGGTCGTCGTGAGCAGGTAGACGGCTGCAAGCTCCCGAGCGTCGGCCTCGCCGATGGCTCGCTCGGTCAACAAGCGGCCGAGCCCGCCTCCTCGTTCTCCCTCGTCCACTGCGACGGACCTCAGCAGCGCGCCGCCCGTCGTACACCTCCAGGGCCGCAGTTCCCACGATCCGGCCGCCGCGCCTCGCGACATAGGCGGAGCTCGAGATGCTCCATCAGGCCTGCCGTCGGCAGGCCCGACGCGGCAAGCAGGGCCAGCATCGGACGGCCCATCGTCCGGGGTCGCGCGTTCGATGGCGAGATCGCTCACGCGCGAACCCTCCCCGGCTTCTCCGGCGCACAACACGTCAATACCGGCGCGCCAGTCAGGGCAGGCGCGCAGCACCCCGTGCTTCGCTGCAGGCGATCGGCGTCCCGCTGCACGGCGGGGACGTGCGAGAGCGCGTGGAGCACCGCCAGTCGAATGGCGTCCACCACGGGCTCCGGCGCATCGGCCAGGCGATAGTGCATCCAGAGGCCCTCGCGGCGGGCGACGACCAGTCCTGCGCGGCGGAGATAGGCCAGGTGCCGTGACGCCTTCGGCTGCGAGATCTTCAAGGCGCCATGGATCTCGCACACGCACACCTCGCCGGCGAGCAGCAATCCGAGAATCCGCAGGCGCGTAGCGTCTCCGAGCGCCTGAAACAGGTGTTCGAGGGAGCGAAGTGGGGCGTCCATATATTCGCGTTGACAAATATAACAGATCGGCGCTACGTTGTATATACGGTTAGGCAAATATTTTCGGATTCGACGGAGGCAGCTGAAATGAGCGAGACGTTGAAGGCGCAGGTGCGCGAGAAGTACGGCCAGGCCGCGACGCGAGCCGCCGCGGGGCAGCGCAGCAGCTGCTGCGGCGCGACGTCGGCCAAGGCCTCGTGTTGCGATCCGATCACGACGGACCTGTACGACGGCCTCGAATCCGCCGAGGTGCCGTCGGAGGCGCTGCTGGCATCACTCGGCTGCGGCAACCCGACGGCGCTGGCCGAGCTGCGGCCTGGCGAGACGGTGCTCGACCTCGGCTCGGGCGGCGGGATCGACGTGCTGCTCTCAGCGCGTCGCGTCGGACCCGACGGGATGGCGTTCGGCCTCGACATGACGGACGAGATGCTGTCGCTCGCCGAAGACAACCGTCGCCGCAGCGGGCTCACCAACGTCCGCTTCCTGAAGGGCGACATCGAGCACATCCCTCTGCCCGCCAACTCGGTGGACGTCATCATCTCGAACTGCGTGATCAACCTCGCCGCGGACAAGGACCTCGTGCTCAAGGAGGCGTTCCGCGTCCTCAAGCCCGGCGGACGCTTCGCCGTCTCGGACGTGATCGTGCACGGCGAGGTGCCGGCCTCGCTGCGCGACAACGCGGACCTCTGGATGGGATGCGTGGCAGGCGCGCTCTCCGATCGCGAGTACCTCGACAAGCTGGCGAACGCTGGCTTCAGCGAGGTGGGCATCGAGGAAACGCGGCGCTACAGCGCGGACGACGCGCGGGTGTTCCTGGCGGTGGACGGCCTCGACGCCGACACCGCTGGCCGCGGAGGTGGACGGCGCTTTCGCCAGCGCGTTCGTGCGGGCGACCAAGCCGGCCGCCTGCTGTGAGCCCGGTTGCTGCGAGGCGCGCGCGTGACTCCCGAGCACGGCGTCCTGTTTCTCTGCACCGGCAACTCGGCGCGGAGCATCTTCGGCGAAGCGCTGCTGCGCCATTGGGGGCGCGGGCGGTTCCGCGCCTACAGCGCGGGGAGCCATCCCAAAGGTGCCGTCCATCCGCTGGCCATCGACGTGCTCAGGCGCAATCACCTGCCCGTCGATGGGCTTCGCAGCAAGAGCTGGGACGAGTTCGCGGCGCCCGGCGCCCCGCAGCTCGATTTCGTGTTCACGGTCTGCGACAACGCGGCCAACGAGGTGTGTCCGATCTGGCCGGGTCAGCCGATGACCGCCCACTGGGGCGTCGAGGATCCGGCGGCGGTAGAGGGTACAGACGAGGTCAAGCGGAAGGCGTTCGACCATGCGTTCCGCGAGCTGGACGCCCGCATTAAGATCTTCACCAGCCTCAGGCTCGAGCAGCTCGATCGCATGTCGCTGCAACATCGGCTCGACGACATCGGGCGCGGGTCGAGACTGAGCGTCCGCAGGATCGTGGCAGGTCTGAAGACCTGCGCTACAGGTGGCTCATTCGTATGGGCGTCGCAATCGTCAGGCTGGGTTCGCCGAGAGGCACCCACGAAGGGCTCCGGATTGGCACCGTGCGGCGGCCGCCGCGCGGCGTGCCGAAATCGCAGTTCGCCAAGCGCGACTACTACGACGTCTGGCTGCCGGATCTGTCGCCGAGTCCGGCGCTCGTCGCGCAAGCGCTCGCCGCGACCGACGCCAAAGCGTGGAAGGCATTCGAGCGGAAGTTCACGGCCGAGATGAAGAAGCCCGAGCCGTCACGGCTGCTCGACCTGCTGGCGGCGATGTCGCATCACACGAATTTCTCCGTGGGCTGCTACTGCGAGGACGAGAGCCACTGCCACCGCTCGGTGTTGCGGATGCTTCTCGCCGAGCGCGGCGCGGCGCTCACTTCTCGGTGACGCTCAGGATCGACACCTTGCCGTCTGGCGCGAAGCCTACCGTGTACAGCAGCACGCCCGCGCCGGCGTTCACCTCGTACGTGTAGATTCGATCGTCCCCGATCTCGACCCGCTTCACGAGCACCAGCGTCGCAGGCATGCGTCACCGGCTGCAGCCGGGTCTGCATGATTTTCGCGACGTCGGGAAAAAACCCCGCGCGCGTGTACGCCAGGTCCGTCGGCGTCAGGGTGCCGGCGCGGGCCGACTCGAGGAACTGCGACTGCACGCGAGGTGACCTGCGGCTCGCGATCCTCGATGGGCTTCAGCGGCGGCACGGCCAGCGCCGGGTCGACGAGCGCCGCGACGCCATCGGCGATGCGGGCCGGGTTCGCCTGGGCGAGGTTGGCAAGCACGACGATCGACAGGTCGTCGCCGATGAACCGCGAGAACTGCGTCTTGAATCCCTGCCACGACCCGCTGTGGTGCTGCAGCGGCTTGCCGCCCCGCTCGTCCAGGAACCAGCCAAATCCGTAGGGGTAAGTCTTTCCGCTCGTCAGCTGCACCGGGCGCAGAATCTGCTCCCAACTCTCGGGCTTCAGGATGGCGCGCGACCGCACGCCGGCGTCCCACGCGATGAGATCGCGCAGCGAGAAATACAGCGACCCGTCGGCCGTCGTGTTCAGCTTCGGCGCGACCCAGTCCTGGTTCTTCACCTCGCCCTTCTCGAGCTGATAGCCCGCCGCGCGGTTCGGGACGATGTCTGCCTCGTTGATCACGCGGGCGGTCGTCATCCCGAGGGGCTTGAACACGCGCGTGGCGAGCACGTCGCCGTAGAACGACCCCGATACTTTGTGGACGATGATGCCGAGGAGCACGTAGCCGGTGTTGCTGTAGTTCCAGCGGGAGCCCGGAGGAAATTCGAGCGTCAGGCCGAAGGCGAACTTCGTGAGATCGTCCTCGCGTGTAGTCCTTCCGCATGTCGACCATCCCCTCGGTGTAGTCGGGAATGCCGGACGTGTGGGTCAGCAGATTCCGGACCGTGATCGCGCGCCAGGTCGCGGGCGCATCGGGGAAGAACTTCGTCAGCGGATCCGAGAGGGCGAGCTTGCCGTCTTCCACCTGCAGCATCACCGCGGTGGCGGTGAACTGCTTCCCCAGCGATCCCGACTGGAACATCGTCTCGGGCGTGACGGCGACGTGGTGCTCGAGATTCGAGACGCCGTAGCCCTGCGCCTTCAGCACCTGCCCGTGTTGAATCACCGCGACGCCGACGCCCGGCACGTGCTGGCGCTGCATCTCTTCGTTCACGAAGCGGTCGATCCTGTCGCTCAGCGTGTCCTGAGCGCGAGCGGACGGCGCCGCAAGCAGCAGGAGCGCCGCGCACAAGAGCCCGTAGGGCCCGACTCCGTCGGGCGCGAACCGCTGTCAGTCGGGCCGAACGTTCAGTCGTCGGAAGTCGGACGGTGTCGTCATGAGATTCGATGGGCTCGCGCCGCGCCAGATGATACACGCCGCGGGCCGGCATCTCGGCGAACCGCTCGCGCACGAGCGCGCGGTTTCCGAGTCCGGCCTCCGGACGCGAAAGGCCGGTCACGCGCGCGAGCTCGCCAGGAATGGTGAGCCCCGCGCCGGTGAGAAACGCGCGCGCGATCTCGCGCAGGGCCGTGTCGCGACTCACGCGCTTTCGCAATTCCGCGGGGAATCGCGCGACCCCGAGCGTCCAGATGTAGGTGAACTTCGGCGCGTAGGCGGCCGCGCACGGCACCATGATCATCGCCGCCTGCAGTTCGTCCATCGCGCGCATGAAGCGCGCGCGGTCCTTCACGCCCGAGTCCTGCCGCAGGTCGGCGGTGGCCATCTCCCACTCGCCGCGGAGCACACGAAGGATGGCCCGCGCATCCCGGCTGAGTCGTGCTCGGCTCGTCCGCCTTTCGCACGCCCCAGATCGCATTGAAGTACGGGATCATCCGCGGCGCCAGGAACATGCTGCGGCCCCGCGCCAGTTTCGCGTAGTAGACGCGGCCGCGCTCCATGATTTCGTCCTTCAGCGTCCACGTCAGCGACGACTCGGGATCCTTCTGGACGTTGCGCGGCATCACGGCGTCGCGGCGGCCGCAGACCGCGATGTAGAGCGACGGGCCGGACCGCCGGCTGTCGGTCATGCACGACGCGAAGCCGACCTCTTCGATGAAGCGCTCGGCCTCGAACGCGCTCGCGACCTGCCTGCGCGCCTTCGCGCCGCCAGCGCGTGTCGCGGTGCTCTTCGTAGTCCTCGGGAATCGGTGGCCGTGGTCGCACGCGATGCGATCATAGCCGCCGAACGGCTACCCTATCGGCGGAGGCACGATGGCCTGGTTGCTGCTGATCGTCGCTGGACTGCTGGAAGTCGTGTGGGCCTATGCCATGAAGCAGTCGGAGGGCTTCACGAGGCTGCAACCGGCGATCGTGACTGCGGTCGCGATGCTGGCCAGCGTGACGCTGCTGTCGTTGTCGATGAAAACGCTCCCGCTCGGGACCGCCTACACAGTCTGGACGGGCATCGGCGCCCTCGGCGCCTTTCTCGTCGGCGTCGTCGCCCTCGCCGAGCCAGCGAGTGCCATGCGGGTCTCGCGGCGGCGCTCATCGTGTCGGGGTTGGTCCTCATGAAGTTCGCGTCGTAGGTTCGCGGTCATCTGTAGCGCAGGCCTTCAGGCCTGCCCGACTGACCTCTGCCTTCAGGCCTGCCTGCAGACCCGGCCGCGATTCCAGACGGCCGCGAAGAACTTACATGCCCGGCCGGGACGTGAGGCGCACTCCCGGGCAGGCCTCAAGGCCTGCGCTACAGGCGGACCGGCGTGGCAACCGGCTTGCACCTACCCCGGCCGGGAGAATCTGATGACGAACTTTCTCGTCTACCTGATCGGAACGCTGTTCGTTGTGGCGGGACTGGTGTACGCGGCTCAGCGCGCCGGGGTCAGCCAGGTGTGGATCATCGCCGGTGCGCTTGTGATCATCGGCCTCGGCTTCATGGCCGGCATCGTCAAGACCCGTCAGAAGGATCCGGCTGAGTAGCGCTACGGCTTCATCAGGCGATCGAGCGCCGGCCCCATCGCCGCGGCCCACTTCTGGTACCCGAGCGCGGTCGGGTGCAGGAAGTCGTACATGACGGCGTTCGAGATGGAGCCGTCAGCCTCGAGGAACGCGCCGCCGATGTCGAGGTACGTCACGTCGTCTTTGCCGTCCAGCCGTGAGATGCGCTGGTTGACGGCCTCGACCTTTGCGCGCGTGGCGTCGGGATGCTCGCCGCGCGGGAAGATGCCGAGCAGCAGGATGTGCGTCGAGGGCGAGCGGCGATGGAGCTCCGCGCAGATGGCGGTCACGCCGGCCGCGATCTCGTCGGGCGTGTTGAGGTCGATGTTGTTCGTGCCGATCATCACCACGACGACCTTCGGCGTGACGCCATCGAACTCGCCGTGCGTCAGGCGCCACAGGACGTTCTCGGTGCGGTCCCACCCGTAGCCGAGATTGACGACGCGACGGCCGGCGAAGAATCGATCCCACTCGTCGACGCCGGTTCGGCGGCCACCCACCGGCTCGCCGCCCCAGAAGTGCGTGATCGAATCGCCGAGCATCACGATCTCGGGCTGACGCTCCTTCATCAACTTCACGCAGGCCGCGTGACGCTCGGCCCAGTCGTAGATGCGCCAGTCGCGGTTCTGCGTCACCGGCACGAGCGTCGACGGGGTCGGCGACGCTCCCTCGCGAACGACGAGATCGCCGATGGGCGTCCCGTCGGGTGAGAACGCGCGAGCCTTGAGCGTGTAGCCGGCGGGAAGTTCGACCGGCGCGAGCCAGACGCCCGCGGACTTGTCCGGGTCGGACCCGTCGAGCGTGTAGCGGACGATGGCGCCGGCAGGCGCGTCGACGTCGAGCAGGCCGTCAGGCCGCGTGCGAATCGTTTGCGCGTCGACCGTCGTGGCCACGGTGAGCGCCGTCAGCGCGTATCCGGCAAGCAGCAATCGCATGAGCCGTATATATTGCCGGACCATGCGCTTCGCCGTCATCCTCGCCGGGCTCCTGTCGATTCTCGCCCCAGGCCGGGCGCACGCCGCCTCGGTATTCACCTCGCGTCCCGACGACCCCGCAGCCGTCACGCTTGCGGCGCCAGAATTCGCCGTGGGCGGCGACGGAGTCGCCGACGACAGCGCCGCGATCCAGGCGGCAATCGACAAGGCGGCCTCGACGCCGGGCGGCGGGCTGCTGTTCGTTCCCTCAGGGCGCTATCGCCTGACGCGCACGCTGTACGTCTGGCGCGCCGTGCGCCTCATCGGCGTCGGCGCGACCCGTCCGGTGTTCGTGCTCGCGGACAACACGCCCGGCTACCAGCAGGGCATCGGGCTGATGGTGATGTTCACGCACGCGAGCCCGTCCGGGCCGCGTCCGCCGGCGAGCTACAAGGTGCCGTTTCCGCCGCCCGGCATGGTGCCGCCGCGCGACGACATCCCCGACGCCGGACCGAGCACGTTCTACCCGGCGATGAGCAACATCGACTTCGAGATCGGCGAGGGGAACCCGGCCGCGATTGCGATACGGTTTCACGTCGCGCAGCACGGAACCCTGAGTCACATGGACTTCCACGTCGGCTCGGGGCTCGCGGCGCTGACCGAGATCGGCAACGAGGCCGAAGACCTCCATTTCTACGGCGGCCGTTACGGGATCCTCACCGACAACACGTCGCCGTTCTGGCAGTTCACGCTGATCGACTCGACATTCGAGGGCCAGCGCGACGCGGCGATCCGCGAGCACATGGCCGGCCTGACGCTCGTCCGCGACACGTTCAGGAACGTGCCCGTCGCGATCGACATCGACCCGCACTACTCGGATCAGCTCTACGTGAAGGACAGCCGGTTCGAGCACGTCTCGAAGGCCGCCATCGTGATCAGCAACGAGAACAACGCGACCACCGAGATCGGCGTGGACAACGCGGTCTGCGCCGACGTCCCGACCTTCGCGCGCTTTCGCGAGAGCGGGAAGACTCGCGCCGGCGCCGGCCCAATCTATCGGGTGAAGGACTTCAACTACGGGCTCGTCCTGCCGGGCCTCGGCATGATGGGCCAGCCTCGACACCATCTATCCGCGCCGAGACGCTCGCGGCGATGCCCGAGCCGCTGCCGCCGGCGATCCGCCCGTTGCCGCCGATGAGCCAGTGGGTCAACGTGCGGACGCTCGGCGTCAAGGGAGACGGCGAGACCGACGACACCGCCGCGATCCAGGCGGCAGTCAACGCGCATCCGGTGCTCTACTTCCCTTCCGGCTACTACATCGTCCGCGACACGATCCTGCTGAGGCCGGAGACGGTGCTGATCGCGCTGCATCCGGCCACGACGACCCTCGATCTGCCGGATTCAACGCCGGCATTCCAGGGCGTCGGCACGCCGAAGCCGCTCGTCCAGGCGCCGCAGGGCGGGTCCAACATCGTCAGCGGCCTCGGGTTCTTCACCGGCGGCATCAACCCGCGCGCGTTGAGCCTGCTGTGGATGGCGGGCGAAGAGTCGCTCGTGAACGACGTGCAGATCTTCGGTGGCGGCGGGTCGTACCTGCCGGCGAACCTGCGGTCGGCGCTCTTTCCGTCGAGCCGCGGCGGCTCTCGGCGTACGGGCTCGATCGCTGGGGCGCGCAGTATCCGAGCATCTGGGTCACGCGCGGCGGCGGAGGAACGTTCACGAACATCTGGTCGCCCGACACGTATTCGCAGGGCGGCTTCTACGTGTCGGACACGAAGACGCCCGGACACGTGTACGAGTTGTCGAACGAGCACCACCTGTTCAACGAGATCAAGCTGGAGCGGGTGGAGAACTGGGAGTTCCTGGCGCCGCAGACCGAGGAAGAAGCGCCGACGAGCCCCGAGGCGGTGTCGCTCGAGATCGCGTGGTCGAAGCACATCACCATCGCGAACTACCACGGGTACCGCGTGACGAGGGCGCACGCGCCGTTTCCCGCCGCGGTGCGGATCTACAACTCGTCCGACATCCGGTTCCGCAACGTCCACGTGAACGCGGAGAGCGGGTACGGCACCTGCGACGCGAACGGCTGCGGCACGTTCCTGCGCGCGAGCAAGTTCCCCTACGAGAACTCGATTCAGGACGTCACGCATCACCTCGAGGTGCGCGAGCACGAGTTCGCCGTGCTCGACGTGCCGGCGACGCCAGTGATGCCTGCCCCGTTGCCGGTCGCGCCAGTGGTTGCCCCGGGCGCCAGGCTTCGCCAGCTCGAGTCGGGCTTCTATTCGATCTCCGGTGCGACGGTCGACGCGAAGGGCACGCTCTACTTCGTCGATCGCCACCAGCACCGCATCTTCTCGTGGTCCGCGGCGCACGGCCTCGACGTCGTCCGGCACGACCCGCTCGATCCGGTGAACCTCGCGGTGGATCGATCCGGTCATCTGCTCGTCGCTTCTTCCGCGGGGCCCGAGGGCAGCGTGTACTCGTTCGCGCCAGGCTCGCCGGCCGACGAGATCGCCGTGCTGACGCCGCAGCCGAGCGCGGCGCACCCTGGCGCGGCGTACGTCCACCCCGTGAACGTCTGGGACAACGGCGAGTTCGCGAACCAGCTCGATCTCGGCACGTACGAGTACACGACGCTGGCGCAGATGTTGGCGCGCGACGTCGGCACGCCGAAGACGAAGGAATACGTCTCGCCCGACGGCAGCCTGGTGTTGCCCGCCGTGCGCGTGTTCCAGCAGGGCCCAGACGACTCGTACGCGGGCATGGACGCGACGGGCTGGCGCTGGTCCAACACGCTGACCGCGAACGGCCTGCTGTCGGCGAAGCCCGGGCAGAAGGTCTATGTCGCGAGCGACCAGAGAATCGGACGTATCGCGCGACCGTGCAGCCAGACGGGACGCTCGGCGACCTGACGCCGTTTGCCGAACGCGGCGGCGAGAGCGTGGCCTGGGATGCGGACGGCCACGTCTACGTCGCCAACGGGCAGGTCTTCGTCTACGACGCGGCCGGCAAGGCGATCGGCCGCATCGACGTGCCCGAGCGGCCGATTCAGATTCTCTTCGGCGGCGCCGATCGGCGCACGCTGTTCGTCCTCACCCATCACACGTTCTACGCGGTGAAGACTGGTCGGCCGAACTGAGGGCCTTTGCTGGTGCTTCGGCGAATCGGCCCTACGACCGCTCTGGTGCGCGTTCCGCGGGCCTGAGGCACTTCAACCCCCGATACAACAGCACGTCGTAGGCGATCTTCAGCGTCCCGGCGATGAAGAACGGCTCAGTTGATCAGAGCAGGCATCGCGAACAGCAGGCCGACGAAGGCGGGACTGATAGCAGCTCCCTATCGTCCGAGCGACGCTTGTGATGCCGCCGGCCGCGGACCGTTCCTCGCGGCGTCACCACGGCCATGACGTACGACTGGCGCGTCGGCACGTCCATCTGGCTGATGCTGAACCGCAGCGAACAGCACCGCCACCGCCAGCGCCATCGTCGGCATCATCGGCACCAGGATCAGGAGCACGTTCGACGGCAGGTGGGTCCACACCATCGTGCTGCATCGAGGCCGAATCGCGAGGCCAGGCGCGCGGCCAGCAACGCCGAGAGCCCGGCCAGCACGTTCGCGACGAAGAAGATCGCGCCGAGCGCCGCTGGCTCGGCGCCGAATCGCAGGTGGAACCAGTACGCGGCGAAGCTCTGCGCGATGAAGCCGCCGCCAAACGCATCGAGCGCGAACAGCCCCGCCAGCTTGAGCACGATCTTGCTGCGAGCCGTGCAGGCCGGCAAGCTGCGTCAGCGGCCCGCGCGGGGCCGATGCTGACTCCGGCGACGGCTCGCCCTCTGCGGCAGGCGACAACCTGAGAAAGAGCAGCGCGAGAACGAGCCCGATCCCGGCATAGAGCACCAGGACGCCACGATAGCGATGGATTGCCTCCGCCCCGGTGCCGCCGGCGATGAGCCCCCCGGCCAGGGCCCCGAGCGCCGTGGCGAACGCGCCCGCAAGCGTGTACCACGCAAACAGGCGCGTGCGATCCCGGTCGTCACGTCGTGCCGGTGAGCGCCGCCTGCTCGATCGGCAGGAACGGGCCGACTTCGCCGCCGCTCGGGCTGATCACCCCAAACGTCCCGGCGACCAGCAGGACCCAGAACTTCGTCGTGCACGCGAATGCCACGCCGGCCGCGGACATCAGGAGCGCGCCGACCAACAACATCCGACGGCGGCCGATGCGGTCCGCCCGCGTCGTGATCAGCCAGCGAAATTGCCGTGTCGCCCAGCAGCGTCAGGGTCAGGAGCAGTCCAGTCTGTCGTTCGCTGAGGCCGACGGCGATCAGGTAGAAGACGATGACAACCGACAGCGCACCGTAGGCGAACAGTCGGAGGAACCGTGTCGCGAAGAGCAGGCGCGTATCGCGCGGCACCGTCGTCACCCGGTCAGATGCCCGGCTTCACGCGAAGGACGCCCATCTTCACCAGGATGGCCGTGAAGTCGTACAACGCCACTCTTCCGCGATGAGGCCGGCGTCCAGCGTGTAGAGCAGCACTCCGCGGAAGTCGACTAGACGCCCGGTGCCAGGCAGGCCCATGAACTCGCCGAGGTGCGTGGCCGTGACATGGCAGGGGTGCGCGGCCCGCCCGCCGTCCAGGATCGCCTCGTCGAACGTGACCGACCAGTCGGGAAAGACCTGAAACAGCGAGGCGTACGAGTGCTCGATTGCGGCGCGACCGACGACAGTCGCGAAGATCGGGCTGTGGACGCTGCACTCGGCCGTGTGATCCGCCGCCAGCGCTTTGGCGTCGTGACTGCGGTACTTGTCCTGCCTCGCCGCGAGGAATCGCCGGAGGTCGCTGTCGGTCATCGCCGTCCGTCCTTTGTTGCCGCCGAGCGTAGTCGGCCGGAGCCGATCGTGACAAGGGGCGACGTGCGGGCTGAGCCCTGCCCCACAAGGACTGCACGGCTGAAGCCCTGCCCCACAACCGTGCGAGAATCCGCCCGTGGCCAGAAACTTCCGCGACCTCTCCGAAGCCGAAATCCTCGCCCTTGCCATTTCGCTCGAGGAGGCCGACGGCCGCATCTACGCCGACTTCGCCGACGGCCTGCGCGAGAGCTATCCCGCCTCGGCCGCCGTGTTCGACGAAATGCAGAAAGAGGAAGACGGCCATCGCGCGCGGCTGCTCGACATGTATCGCGCCAAGTTCGGCGAGCACATCCCGCTGATTCGCCGTGAAGACGTGAAGGGGTTCGTGCAGCGGACGCCGGTGTGGCTGACGCGACCGCTCGGGTTGAAGGTCGTGCGGCAGCAGGCGGAGATCATGGAGCTCGAGACGCGCCGCTTCTACGAGCGCGCCATCGACAAGATCACCGACGCGTCGATCCGCAAGCTGCTCGGCGACCTGGCTGCCACCGAGCGCGAGCACTACGCGCGCGCCGGCGAGCTCGAGAAGCAGTACCTCACCGCCCAGGCGCAGCAATCCGAGGGCGACGCCGAGCAGCGCCTCTTCGTCCTGCAGATCATCCAGCCCGGCCTCGCGGGACTCATGGACGGCTCGGTCTCGACGCTCGCGCCGCTCTTCGCGGCCGCGTTCGCCACGCACAGCTCGCACGACGCCTTCGTCGTCGGCCTGGCCGCCTCGGTTGGCGCGGGCATCTCGATGGGCTTCGCGGAAGCCCTGTCGGACGACGGGTCGATGACCGGGCGCGGGCGCCCGCTCATCCGCGGAATCGTCTGCGGCCTGATGACGGCGGTCGGGGGCCTCGGGCACACGCTGCCGTATCTCGTGCCCGACTTCCGCGCCGCGACCGCCATTGCGACGGTCGTCGTCGCCATCGAGCTCGGCGGCGATCTCCTACATCCGCAGCCACTACATGGACACGCCGTTCCTGCAGGCCACGCTGCAGGTGGTCGTCGGCGGGGTGCTCGTGTTCCTCGCGGGACTGCTGATCGGAAGCGCCTAGTAGGCCCTCGTCCTTGTTCTTCTTCGCCGTCCCTGGTTCCGCCATCTTGCGATGCTGCTCGGCCAGCACACCCGCCGGCGTGACGTTGGCGATCGCCGACTGCAGCTTGTTCTTCCAGCCCGCGACCACGTCGCCCTCGCCGTCGCATCATCGCGTCGAAGCCGAGCTTGCGCGACGTCGGCCGGATCGTCCTTCTTCCGGCTGCCGACCTTCGTGTCCATCATGTCGGCGCGCTCGAAGAAGTCCGTCTCGGTCGCGCCCGGCATCAGGCACGTCACCGTCACGCCGCGTGTCCTTCAGCTCGTTGCGCAGCGCGAACGAGAACGAGTCGATGAACGCCTTGGTGCCGTTGTAGACCGCCTGGATACGTGCCCGGCATGAAGCCGGCGATCGAGCCCGTGATCAGGATGCGGCCCTCGCCTCGCGCGCGCATCTCGCCGGCCGACGTGCTGGATCGAGATAGACGGTGCCCGTGACGTTCGTGTCGATCACGTGCCGGACCTCGTCGAAATCCTGATCGAGAAACGCATGCCCCAGCCCGTGCCCCGCGTTGGCGAGCAGCGCGTCGACCGGACGCCCGCAGGCCGCAGCGTAGAGCCGTCGACGCCTTCCTCGGTCGCCAGGTCGGCTTCGACGGCATCCACCGTCGACGCCGATGCGTTCGAAGGTGGTCGGCCGCCGTCGTAGATGTCGCGGCTCGTCTGCTGCGATCAGCAGGTCGTATCCTTCCTCCGCGCAGATCATGGCCAGCTCGAAGCCGATCCCGATCGAGGCGCCGGTCACGATCGGCGAGACTTACTCTGTTCATGCCTAGTCACTCGCTCGGCTGAAGGCGGCGCCAGTCACGGCTTGATCACGACCTTGATGCAGACGTCCTGCTTGTCGCGGAACGTGCTCGTAGCACGTCCGGCGCTTCGTCGAGCGGCACGCGATGCGTGATGACGAACGACGGGATCGATCTCGCCGTTCTCGATGCGCTCGAGCAGCGGGCGCATATAGCGCTGCACGTGGGTCTGGCCCATCTTGAAGCGTCAGCCCCCGATTGATCGCCGCGCCCGAGCGGGAACTTGTCGAGCGAAACCGCCGTACACGCCGGGGATCGAGACCGTGCCGCCCTTCCGGCAGACAGTCGATCGCCTGCCGCAGCGCGTGCGGCCGATCGGTCGCCATGAACATCGGACGTCTTGACGCGGTCGTACGCACGGCGTCGAGCGTCGTGGCCGTGGCCTCGATGCCGACCGCGTCGATGCAGGCATCCGGTCCGCGGCCCGCCGGTCATCTCGACCGGATGCGTCGTAGACATCGACTTGTCGTCGTAGTCGATCGATTTCGGCGCTCGCCGTCCGACGCGGCCAGCGCGAGCCGCTCGGGAACCGTGTCGATGGCGATCACGCGCTCGGCCCCGAGCAGGAAAGCGCTCTTGATGGCGAACTGGCCGACAGGGCCGCATCCCCAGACCGCAACCGTGTCGCCAGGCTTGATGTTGCAGTTCTCCGCCGCCATGTAGCCGGTCGGGAAGATGTCGGAGAGAAACAGCACCTGCTCGTCCGACGAGGCTGTCGGGCACCTTCAGCGGACCGACGTCCGCGAACGGCACGCGGACATATTCGCGCCTGCCCGCCGGCGTAGCCGCCGAGTACATGTGCGAGTAGCCGAAGAGCGCCGGCCGGCGAATGACCCGTACAGCTTCTCGAGCATCCAGGCGTTCGGGTTCGAGTTGTCGCACAGCGACTAGAGCCCTTCCTTGCAGAAGAAGCACTCGCCGCACGCGATGGTGAAGGGCACGACGACCCGATCGCCGACCTTCAGTCGTTCGTGTCGCCGGCCGACCTCCACGACTTCGCCCATGAACTCATGGCCCAGGATGTCGCCCTGCTCCATCGTCGGGATGTAGCCGTCGTAGATGTGCAGATCCGATCCGCAGATCGCGGTCGCCGTGACCTTCACGATCGCGTCGCGCGGGTTGAGGATTTCCGGATCCGGCACCGTCTCGACGCGGACGTCTTCCTTGCCGTATACCTGACCGCCTTCATGCCATCACCTCCGACGGCTGCGCCACCTGCGGCACTTCGCCCGCCTCCAACAACTGCTTCAGCCGGCGCAGGTCTTCGCGCACGTCCTGCGCCGGACGCCGTCCGAAGACGGCTGCGACGACTTCGCCGGCGCGCCCGCCAGGCGGCTCGAAGCGCATGTGCAGCGTGACGTTCGTCGCGCAGCCGTTCCTCGCGGAATCGAAGTTCACCGAGCCGGCCGTGACACGTCCGAGCCGGGCAGCGATTCCCACCCGATCACCTGGTTTTCGATCTCGTTGATGATCTGCGCATCCCATTCCACGCGAAGGCCCCCGGCCCGCGCGCCACCCAACGTGACAGAGCGCAGTCGTCGTCCTGCACCACCCGGTCCAGGTGCGCCATGAACCTGGGCAAGTTCTCCAGTTGCCGCCAATACGCGTAGACCTCAGCGAGAGGCTTCTCCACCTGACCGACTCCAGCACGTGCATGCCCCGATCCCCGCTCAACGCGTCGCGCGTGTCGTCAGATGGGAGATACCGCGTAAGGAACTCAGGCCACTCACCGGTGACACCGCGGTACATCAGCGGCGTCGCGACGGCGGCGAGCCACAAGGTATGAACGTCGCGGCGGCTCAACCCGAGCAGGAGCAGCGCCGCAGCACTGCCAATAGCCGTCCACGATTCGATGTCGGATAGCGAAGGGTCGAGGTCTCTGCTGATGACTTTTCCATGTGATGTCCCTGTTCGCCCGCGATGCATCGGACGTACCACGCATGTCGCGTGGCACCAACGGCGACATCACATGAACCACCGTGAAAGGTCTACGCGAGGTGTAGCGAATCAAGCCCGAGCACCGCTGCGAAGCGCGGGCGCGAACCCCGAACCCGGCTGTCTCGTCCAAGCCTTCATGCCTGACGTTCCGCACACTCTGGTTGACCCTCGGCCTGGGTCTCGCCGCGGCCGCCGCGCCGCTGGCCCAACAGCCCAGGCACTTCGCCCTGGACACCGCCTGGCGGCGTCGCCGCGCATGGCGTCGTCGTGACGCCAGACACGCTCCAGGGAAAGCCCGGGCTCAAGGTCGTCGCGTCGCCCGAGGCGATGCGGCAGGACGCCGCCGAGACGCTCGCGACCCTGGACGGCGTCGAGTTCGGCAACGGCACGATCGAGGCGGAGATCGCCGGCGTCCCCGCGCCGGACGCGCCGGAAGGCGCGCGAGGGTTCGTGGGCATCGCCTTCCGCGTGCAGCCGGATCTGCACACGTATGACGCCTTCTACCTGCGTCCGACCAACGGCCGCGCCGACGACCAGGAGCGGCGCAATCACGCCGCGCAGTACATCTCGCACCCTGACTGGCCCTGGTTCCGGCTGCGGAAGGAGACGCCGTCGAAGTACGAGTCGTACGTCGATGTGCAGCCGGACGTCTGGACGAAGATCCGCATCGAGGTGCGCGGCGATCACGCCCGGCTGTTCGTCAACGGTCAACAGCAGCCGACGCTCGTCGTCAACGACGTGAAGACCGGCGCGAACGCGAAGGGCGGCGTCGCGCTGTGGATCGACCGCGGCACCATCGCGCACTTCCGCGACCTGACCTGACTCGACAGTAGGCCGCGGCTTCAGCCGGGCCGATGCGTCAGCTCTCTGCGCCCCGCCGCGGCGGATCACGCTGATCTGTCCGTTGCGTTCGAAGACCGCGAGCGCGACGTCCGACACGTCGCCGACGTTGCCGTGAAGCCGCAGGTCCTCGAGCACGTCGTGAATGGTGATCCGGCGCTGCTTCGCGAGCGCCTCGTCCAGGCGGCCGTCCCGAATCAGCTCATCGCTTCGTCCCTTGATCACGTTGCCGAAGACGTGTGAGCGCTGCGCCCAGTACGCGAGCGCGCGATGCAGCATGACGAGGACGAACCCGCCGCCGAGCGTCGGAAGGAACGCGGCCGTTCCGTTCACCGCGCGCGCCAGCATCGACGCGAGGATGAATCCCAGCACGGCGTCGAAGGCGGTCTTCTGCGACAGAAAACGCCGGTCGCCGCAGCGGACGATGACGAGCGCGGCGAAGAAGACGATGACGCCGCGCAGGCTGATCTGGAGGAACGTCAGCGAGGTCGCGTCCCGACCCAGCCCGAGCAGCGCGGTGGCATCGACGGAGAGGCCGGACATGGTGAGTCTCCTCCACGGCGCACCCGGCGCCGGCGGGTTATTCCATCGTGAACGAGATGTACATGAGGCGCGAGTCGCGCTGCACCTGCAGCGTCACCGGCGTTCCAGGCTTCAGCCCGCGCACGGCCTCGCGCAGCCGGTCGAGCGTGGTCACGTACTGATTGTTCACCGCACGGATGACGTCGCGCGGAAGCAGCGGCACTTCCGTGGTCGCTCCCGACGCGCGTGCGACGACGATGATGCCCCACGGATCGCGCAGGCCGGTGGAGGACGTCGCGATGCGGGCGTCGATCTCGACGCCGAGAATGCCGAGCTCCGTGACGAGGTTCTTCGTCGGATCGGCCATCGCCGACACCGAGTCGAGGGGGTTGCGCTGTTCCACCGGCGTGACGCTGAGCGTCTGCTGGTCTTTGCCTCTCAGCACCACCAGCTTCACCGGGTCGCTGGAGTCTCTGAGACGGAACTGATAGCTGACCGTCGGAAGATTGTCGGCCGGCTGGCCATCGACGGACGCCAGGACGTCTCCGACCTTCAATCCCGCGGCCTCGGCTGGGCCGTCCGGCCAGACGTCCGAGACGATCACGCCGTAGTCGCGGGGCAGGCTGAGCGACTGCGCCATCGACGGCGAGATCGTCTGGATGCTCATCCCGATTTCCTGCCGCCGCAGCTGCCCGTACTGCTTCAGCTGCCGGAACGCCGTTCGCGCGGTGGCGCTCGGAATCGCGAAGCCGAGCCCGTCGCTGCCGCCTGTCTGCGACAGGATGAACGTGTTCACGCCGACGACTTCGCCCTTGATGTTCACCAGCGGCCCGCCCGAGTTGCCGGGGTTGATGGGCGCGTCGGTCTGGATGTAGATGAGCGGCGAGTCGGGATCGATCTGCCGCGCGACCGCCGAGATGAGGCCATGCGTGAGGCTGTTGCGCAGGCCCATCGGGCTGCCGAACGCGAACACCGACTGTCCCTGGCGCACCTGCGTGTAGCTCGCGAGCGGCAGCGCCGGCAGCGACAGGCCGTCCACTTTCAGCAGCGCGAGATCGAGCTCGGACGCCATGCCGACGATCCGCGCCGGAACCAGCGTCATCTTTCCGGAGAGTGCGGTCGCCAACGTCCCGTCGGCGCTGTCGCCGGGCAGCACGATCTGGACGCGCTGTGCGCCGTTGACCACATGGGCGTTGGTCAGGATGTAGCCCTCGGCGTCGATGACGAACCCCGAGCCCACTGACCGCTGGCGTCCGAGGATGACGCTGGTGTCGCCGCGAAGGCCTCCGCCGGCCTCTTCGCGCGGGCCGTAGCTGTTCACGAGGATCTGCACGACGCTCGGCCAGACCTTCTTCGTCAGCGCGTCGATCGACTGGTCCATCTTCGCCAGTTCGTCGTCGGGGGCGGCGGGCTTCTGTCCCGCACGGGCGAAAGCCGTGGGCGCCAGCAGAAAGAGCACAGGGAGCAACAGCAGGGATCGGAACCGGCGCGGGCAGCGAAGCAGCATCCTTGGGCTCCTCGGAGAGTGATCTGGAAGCATAGCGGAGAACCGCGGCGCGGCGGGCCGGCGTCGCGCGGCATCCGGTAAGATGGCGCCACTCCGTGGGCAGCCGGGCGTTCCCATGAGCACAGACCGCACATCCTCCATCGTCCTCGCCCTGTTCGGGCTGAATCGGGCGGGAACGATTCTTTACACGACGCTGTTCGTCCTGGCCGTCCCGGCCCTCGTGGCGTGGACCGTCTGGCTGCCGCGGCTGCGGTTCTCCGATCAGGACGAACGCCTCTTCAAGGCGGCCCGTCACGGCGATCGTCCCGGCGTGGAGCAGGCGCTGGCTGCCGGCGCGCATGTGAACGCGGCGGCGCCGATCGACGGGAAGACGGCGCTTTTCCGCGCGGCCGTCTTCGGGCAGGCCGATGCGGTGCGTGCGCTGCTCGAGCACGGCGCTGATCCGGCGACACGAGGCAACGACGGGCGATCCGCGCTGGAGGTCGTCACCGAGGCTCGGCACGACGAAAAGGATCCGGGTGTCGCGGGCGCGCTGGATTCCGTGATTGCCGTGCTTCGCGAGGCGGAGGCGCGATGAAGCGCATCGTCCTTGCGAGCGCGATCGTGCTGAGCGCGGCGGCGTGCCGCGTCCCGCATCTTCCATATGGCGGACCGAAGGAGAAGATCCTGGCGGCGGCGACCGTCGCGGGCGATCCGATCAAGGTCGCGGAGGCGCTGAAGGCCGGCGCGAACCCGAACAAGCTGGTGAAGGTGAACGACGATCAGCAGTCGCCGTGGTACCTCGCGCTCCACCAGCTGCGCGAGAGCCGTCCGGAGACGATTCAGATCGTCAAGATGATGCTCGCCGGCGGCGCCAGCCCCAGGACAGCGTGGGGCACGAGCGGCCGCGATCCGAGGCTGCCGAAAGAGTCGTTCTGGCAACGCTTCATGGGGCCGAGCCGCAGGGCGGGCACCGGCGAGGAGTCGACCATTCGGCTCGCGATGATGAACCCGGTGCCCGAAGTCATTCGCGCGCTCACCGCCGCGAGCTTCGACCCGAGAGACGGCGAGGAGGCGCTCGTGGGCGCGATCGAAAGAGACGAGGTCGAGATCGCGCACATCTTCGTCGAGGCCGGCGTCGACGTGAACTGTCATCCCGGCGCGAACACGCCGCTGGTGGCCGCGATCGAAGCGCGCGATATCGCGCTCATGACCTACCTGGAAGACCACGGGGCGCGGGAAAAGCCCTACGGCCCGGAGGATTTCGTCATGCTGATGCCGGACACGCTTCGGAAGAACATCCTCAGCACGTACTTCACCCTGCGCTGGGGCATCGTGGTGATGTCGGGTCTGCTTCCGGCACTGCTGTACGCCGTGGGCCGATGGCAGCAGGTGCCTGAGCTGCCGCGGTCGATGAGCGCGTATTACGAGTACCGACGGGCTCGTCCGCGACGTCTTTGTCGGGACGCTTTGCGCGGTCGGCTCGTTTCTCTATTTGTACAAGGGCTTCAGCACCGCCGAGAATGTCGCGCTGAACCTGGCCGGGATCTTTGCCGTGGGCGTCGCGCTCATTCCGTGCAATTGCCTCAGCACCGACCAGAGCACCAACACGTACCACGTCGTCGCCGCGGTGTCGTTCTTCCTGAGCATGGCGTTCGTCTGCCTATTCTGCGCGGACAAGACGCTCACGCTGATGCCGGATCCGACGACGCGCGCCTGGTTCACCCGGGCCTATCGGACCATCGGCGTCTGCCTCGTGCTCTCGCCGGCGGCCGCCGTCGCGGTGAGCTATGTGCTCCGCCGTTTTGTCAGCTACCAGTTCTTCGTCGAGGCCTTCGGCGTCGAGATCTTCGGCGTCTACTGGGCCTTCAAGAGCGTCGAGTTCCGACGCACGGCCGCTGAAGAGCGCGCCGCGCGGGGCGAGCTCGCGATGGTCAAGGGCAGAGGGATCGTGCCCGCCGCTGAAGCTCCCGCGGCCAAACCCTGATGGCGCGCGTGCTGGTCGTCACGTCGAGCCCGCTCTTCGTCGAGGGCGGCCACCTCGTGATCGCGCGGGCGCTCGTCCAGGCGCTGCGCGAGCGCGGCCACGAGGCCGGTCTCCGGACGACGCCCCAGAACCGGTTCGGGCGGCAGGGCGCGGCGTACCTGGCGACGTGGCTGACCGACCTCACCTGCGCCGAGGTCGGCTGGCAGGTCGACACGGTGATCTCGATGCGCTATCCGAGCTACGCCGTCCGGCATCCGCATCATGTGTGCTGGCTCAATCACACGATGCGCGAGGTACTACGACCTGTGGCCGCAGTTCTCGAGCGGGCTGTCGCCGCAGAACCGCGTGAAGGAGTCCGTCCGCAAGACGCTGATTCACACCGCCGATCGCTGGTTGCTCGACGAAGAATGTCCGCCGCGTGTTCGCGCAGTCCACGACGATTCAGGGGCGTCTCGCGTCGGATCTCGGCGTCCAGAGCGAGGTGCTCTACCCACCCGCGCCGCCGCGCGACTACCGCTGCACGTCGTACGAGCCGTACATCTTCGCGGTCTCGCGGCTGGCGCCGCTCAAGCGGCTGGATCTGCTGGTCGACGCCCTCGCGCTGCCGGCGTCGGGCGGCGCGCGATGCGTCATCGCGGGAGACGGCAGCGAGCTCGAACCGCTCCGTCGCAAGATCGGTGCGCTCGGCCTCGAGTCGCGTGTCTCGCTGATCGGCCGCATCGACGACATGACGCTGGTCGATCACCTGGCGCGCTGCCGTGCCGTGTGCTTCGTCCCCAGGGCCGAGGACTTCGGGCTGGTCACCGTCGAGGCGTTCGCGTCCGGCAAGGCGGTGATCACATGTCGCGACAGCGGCGGTCCGGCGGAGCTCGTCGACGACGGCGTGAACGGCTTCGTCGTCGAGCCGACGCCTGAGGCGGTCGCCGGCGCGATCGGACAGGTGATGGGCGATCAGGCATTGGCGGAGCGCCTTGGGCCGCCGCTCTCGCGACCTCCGCGCGCCGGTCGTGGGACGCCGCGGTCTCGCGGCTGATGCGGTAGCGGCGCGACGTTCCCGGTCACCTCGGCGCGTTGTTGCGCGAGCGCCTGTTTCTCCTGCGGCGCGAGAAGATCCGCATCAGCGGCCCACAGTGCATCTGTACAGGATCAAGGCAATCATCATCGGTCCGGTCCCTCGAGCTGCCAGCACTGTTCTTTCAGATCGCCCATTCAAAGCGCCGATCGCAATGTGGCAGACGTGTTGCAGCCGTCCTGCGGTGGACGTGAGGTATTGGCCTCGACGTCTTCATGGGAGAGACGCCTCGTGCGATACATCGTCGCCTGGGTGCTCGGGGTTCCGTTTGGGCTCATCGTGATTTGGTACGTCGTCGGTCACGCGGCGTGCGGTCGTTGAGCTGCTCCTGCCCTTCCTGCTTACGTACGCGCGATAGCTCCCAGCTGAACGCGCACATTCAACCGCCGCGATGGCGATGGACGGTGTCCGGAATTTCGCAGGACATCGAACGGATCCGCACGGTTCAACACTGGAGAAGACATGACGCATCACGGTCGTTTCGCACGAATCACGCATGCCTTGCTGCTGAGCAGCCTTTGCAGCCTGGTTGCCCTTCCCGCTGTCGCGCAGACGCCGGCAGACAACACCAAGGTGAACCAGCGGGATCGCGCCGATGGCGCGGTGACCGCCGACCAGCAGAAAGAGAACGCCAGCGATCTCGCCCTGGTGAAGAAGATCAGGCAGTCGCTGATGAACGACAAGTCGCTGTCGATGTACGCGCACAACGTGAAGGTCGTCGCTCAGGGCGGGCAGGTCACCCTCAAGGGGCCCGTGCGTTCGGAGCACGAGAAGAAGTCGGTCGAGATCAAGGCGACGAAGATTGCCGGCGCCGGCCGCGTGACCAATGAAATCACTGTCGCGCCGGACGACGCACACAACCCACCGGCGCGCTGAACGTTTCCCAAAGCCACGTGGGCCAGTCAGACAACCAGGAGAGTCACATGGAAGACAAGAAGACAGCGGTATTCGGCATCTACCCCACCGTCGAGCAGGCCGAAGAGGGCGTCGACGCGCTCGTCCAGGCAGCGTTTTCCAACACCGACATCTCGGTGCTGGTGCCGGAGCGACCGGACGGGTCCGGGCAGCTGGGCACGCGGGATTTTGCGCACGAGAAGAACACGAAGGCGCCTGAAGGCACGACCACCGGCGCGGCGACCGGCGGCGCCATCGGCGGGACGATGGGCCTTCTCGCCGGGATTGGCGCGCTCGCCATTCCGGGACTCGGGCCCTTCATCGCGGCGGGCCCCATCATGGGCGCGCTTGCAGGCCTCGGCGTCGGCGGCGCGGTGGGCGGCCTCGTCGGCGCGCTCGTCGGAATGGGCATCCCGGAGTACGAAGCCAAGCGCTACGAGGGTCGGGTGAAGGACGGCGGCATTCTGCTGTCCGTGCACTGCGACACGTCTGACGAAATCACGCAGGCCAAGGCCATCCTCGAGCAGACGGGTGCGGACGACATCTCGTCGTCGGGCGAGACGGCGGGGACCGGCGTCGGACCGACGGTTCCGATCGGAACCGGATGTAGAACGCGAAACAGCGTCGGTGCGGGACTCGCTCCCGCACCGACCGGGTGTGAATGAGGAGGTAGAGCAATGGCGGATGCGGGAACTCTTCACGATGCGTTTCTTGACGAACTGCGCGACGCGTACGACGCGGAGAAGCAGCTCTTGAAGGCACTGCCAAAGATGGCAAAGGCCGCGACGGCCGACGAGCTGCGTACGGCGTTTGAGACGCACCTCGAGGAGACGAAGGGCCATGTGGCTCGTCTCGAGCAGGTGTTTGCGAGTCTGGATGAAAAGGCGACCGGGAAGCACTGCGATGGCATCGCCGGCATCATCGAGGAAGGCAAGTCGGCGATGGAGGAGAGCTTCGATGACGCGACGATGGATGCCTGCCTGATTGGGTCCGGGCGGCGCGCGGAGCACTACGAGATGGCGGCCTACTCGACGATGATTGGATGGGCGCGCGCGATGGGACACGCCGAAGCCGTCACGCTGCTCGAGGAGATTCTGGACGAGGAGCGGGCCGCCGACGAGAAGCTCTCGGGACTCGCGGAGGACGGGATCAACGAGGTGGCGGCAGAGGGCGCGCACGCGACCGCCGACGACAGGGCACCCGGCCGCGGTTCCCGGAAGAGCGTTGGCAAGAAGGCGACGAAGCGCTCGGGTCGCTGACGGCAGCTGCCGCGCCATGGACTGGCAGAGGCGGGACCCGACGGGCCGGATGCTATAATCGAGGTTCGGTCACGCGCGATCCCGCCTCTGCGGAGAGGTACCGAAGTGGTCGTAACGGGGGCGCCTCGAAAGCGTCTTGTCGGGTAACCGGCACGTGGGTTCGAATCCCACCCTCTCCGCCAATCACACCTCGACCATCACGGCTTCTCCGCTTACCTCTATGAACGCCTGTTTCAGCGAAACTCTGACGGGCATCCGAGAGACCAATCAGCGCGTGCCGGAATGATCTCTCGTAGCCGCTAGGCCAATCACCGTCGTCGGCGTGGCAGGGTCCAGTTCTCAACTGACAACCCGGGCACTCGTAGGAACTCCGCGGTGTTGTTCGTCACGAGCGTCAGGCCGAGGGCCCGGGCGTGCGCCGCGATCAACAGATCGTTGGCGCCAATCAGCGCCCCTCGGGTCTTGAGGTCTGCGCGGATCCTCGGCGTAGTGCCGCGCCGCGTCGTCACCGAAGTCGAGCGCCTCGACGTAAGGCAGGAAGGCGGCCAGTGCCGCGGCGTCCTGGCTCCGGCGAGGCGACACTTGGACGCCGTAGAGAAGCTCGGCCCTCGAGATGATTGACATGCAGACGGCGCTGACTGGTAGGGTCCGAAGGCGCTTCAGGACCTCGGGATTCGACCGCTTCATGATGTAGGAGCACACGTCGGTGTCCAACATGTAGCGGACCGCCGACGCGTCTTCTTTGTGTCGGGCCGAGGCCATCAGCCGCGCTCCTGCAGCGGGAGGTCCTCAACGTCATTCATGAACGCATCAGACGCCACGAGGCCGGTTTCGAGGTACGCGCGCCAGCTCGCGGGCCGCGGTGAGAGGATCACGTCGTGGCCATCCTTCCGGATGAACACTTCGTCCGTGGCGAACTGGAACTCCTTCGGTAGCCGCACGGCCTGGCTCCGGTTGGTCATGAATACCCTGGCGGTCTTGGGCATCGACACCTCCTGTGCCCAGTATGCCATATACTGCGGTATATGGCAGCCGCGTGCTCAATACGTGTCTCTACGGGGGCTTTCGTGCGGATTCTAGCGGATCGTGCGGAAGGGAGATTCCCGTAAGTTCTTTGGTGCTTACACCGGGCAACACTTCGAATCCCACCCTCTCCGCCACATCGTATCTGTAAACTGTCTGTATACAGTTATTTAGCTCAAGCAGACGTAGCCGCATCCCTCCTTTTGCCCGACATTCGAGTGGCGCACTGCATGCCTCGCCCAGGGCCGGCCGCGCCCCGCCGCTGGACACGGCAATAGGCCGTGGGCACGTCTACGTCCAGCAGCTCATATCCCACCACTGGCGCGTACGGATGAACCGAAGCGCGGCCTCCCAGACCCGACGGACGATCCGCAACAACATGATCAGTTCTCCTTTGTTCCCGTTCCTGTTATCGCAGCTTTGCCTGAGGTCGCCCTTACGGTGCCACTCGCACCCGCAGCGCCGGGTTTCCCGTATGCCATCGGAGCATCGGCTCGATGTAGTTCGACTCGACGCGAGGATCGCGCGGCGTCGGCACCGTAACCTCGACAGCTTGAGGTGAAAGGAGTGGCGACACCTCGTCACGGTAGCTGCGATACGCCTCCATCCAGCTCACTTCCCCTCGAATCGCGCCTCGCGTGAATGACGCAAACCGGCCGGCGATGATGAGTGCGAGGAGCGCCGTGGCGGCGGCAGCGATGCGAATTCCGACGCGCGGCTTCAACCGATCGCCCACCCACACGATCGCACCTGCAAACATCCAGCAAAGCCCGATCGAGGGCAGGTACGTGTAGCGACCGACATTCCCCCACGTGAACAACAGATAGGGCGGCATCGTTACCAGCATCCAGATCAGGCCCGCTCGCATGACGTGGGTGCCGCGCAATGCAATCGCGACCACGACGATCGCAAGCAGGCCGTAGTCCAACGCGGCGTGCCGGCCGACGTACATTGACAACACGTAATCTCGTGCATGCTGAAACGCGTGGACGCCGGCGGCGTAGTGTCCCTCCGTGAACACATAGCTGCGGCGGTTCGCCGTGACCGTCGTGATCATCAGCGCCGCCGCGAGGAGGGTAAAGACCACCACTTCGGCCGCGCGCGGCCGTTTACGCGTCGCCCGCGAGGCCCAGATCACGAGCGGGATTGTTGCGAACAGCGTGACGGTTGCCTCGTGTGAATACATGGCCGCGGCGGCGCAGCCGGCGCTCGCCCACGATGCCCAGCCGACTTCTTGTCGCTGCGCGGCTGTCAGGGCGAAATGCAGCGCGGCGAAGTACCACATCGCGGCGAACGCGGTTGTGACCGCGCAGATCCAGAGGACCGCTTCGACGTACGACGGCATGACCGCCCAGGTGAGTGCCGCAATGAGCGCCACGTCGCGGCGTCTAAATACACGCGCGGTGAGATGCAGCAGCAAGACGCTGTTTATGATGTGGAGGAGAAGCTCGAACGAGTGATAGCAGACGGTACTCGTCCCGCACACGCGAAACGTGCCGTCCCACCAGAGTTCGACGACCGGTCGATAGAAATGGGCGCGGCCCGTCACGATGAAGGAGCGCATCACGCCGAGATCGCGCGCGTCGTTGAGCCATTGAAAATCATCACGAGCGAGGTACGCGCCAAGCGTTCCATAGCTCACGTAGAGGATTGCCGGCAGGCACGCGACGAGCAGCGTCTCGCGCCAGCCGCCCCATGTCATTCTCGCCGTTTTGGCTGCGGTGCCCGTGGATGGTGCAGCCTGGCCGCGTAGTTTTCTGTAAAGACTCGACAGCATGTTGGGGTGCGTGTACTGAGCGGTCTCGGCCGCTGTCGCTCTCTCGCGGCGGACCCGCCGAGAACCCGACCAGTTGGCGAGTCTAGCCGATATAGGACAGTCGTGTTGGAACGGGGAGTTCGAGAAGCCGACGACCTCCGGCACAAGTTCATCCGTCCCGAGCGGTCTTTGCCCTGCATCAATCGCCAGGTCGCGCTGTGCCCGCCCTCTGTCTGTGTGACCTGGATTGTTGTGCTCTGAAGTGGCGTCCCGTTGATCATCACGCCGCCGGAGACGACCTTATTGGCGTCAACCAGCACTAGGAGACATCTCCCGGACGATTCGTCCGACGTGGTCAGCGATGCCGGGCCTCTGCGACCTCACCGCCCGTCGCCGAGTGGATCGTGGGAGTGAATGTGAGAGGGCGATTAAGACGCACTCAGAAGTCCAAACAAGTCAGCGCCTTGAACGTCCCTGTTGGCAGAGGCCGCGTCCGCCTACCAGCTTCCGTTCAAGGGCAATCGAAATTCAGCGCAAGTCGGTCGTTGTTCCCGTGACTGACTGGAGGAACGCTGCGACGCTCGGCTGCTCGACCTTCTTCCTGGCCACGCACTGGTCGACACTCTCGAGCGCCTGATTCAGTACACGTGCGGCGCCCTCGATTTTCGCCGCACGGGGCGCGAAGAAGGTCTCAATCTCACGGCGCGCGTCGCTCGTGCACAGCCCTGTCGCGACCCACGGGAAGTAGATGATCGGCGAGAACATCCCCTCCGGCAGTCGGCGCGTGAGCGCATCGTAGTGGCTCTTCAGGAAGTCGAAGGCGGTGCGACGGCTTTCGCGGTGGGAGCCGAACGCCCAGAGCAGCTGCACGGACTCGCGCGCGTCCAAGTGCTCGTCCAGCGTCAGTAGGAGGGCCTCTCCCGCGAGGCCTGGGTCACGCAGTGAGCCGAGCGCGCCGATGAGGCGTTGGCGCTGTTCGCGGTCGCTGGTCTTGAGCACCTCGCCCTTCAGTCGTTCGACGAGGCTGCGGTCGGCGAACCCGACGCCGACCGCGAGCACCGTCTCGAGCATGTCGGGGCCGATCGCCGACGGGGCGTCAAGCCACTGGCGCACGAGGGAGATCATCTCCTGCTGCAGTTGGGCGTCGCGCCCGAGGCCGCCGACGGCGGAGACAAGCAAGGGGCGCAGGAGGCGCGTGTCCTCGGACTCGCCGGGCCGAGGGGTCACGCCAACCTGGTGGGCTCGAGGGCCGAAGACCGAGCGGATGAACGCCTCGTAGCGCGGCAGGAGCGCATCGTCCACCGCCGGCTCCAGTCCCCGCGCCAGACCAATGCTGGAGTCGACCACTTGCCGCTCGGGGTCTTGAGCGAGAACCGGCAGGAGACTCAGCCCGTCTCTGGCCGAGACATCACCGGACGCGACGAGCGCGTCGAGGTCCCCGGCGAGAGCCACACGCTCGGCCGCAGTGAGCCTCCCGGACGCCAGTGCCCGACGCGCCTGGTCGGCGACGACCAGCGTGCGATAGTAGCCGGCTCCGCCCGCGTTGGTGTACGCCCAGTCCGGGCAGCTCGGTGCCGTCCAGCGGGACGTCCCCGGATGCGTTCACCAATAGGGCGCAGGCCGGACCGTGGTCGCGGCCCGCAGCCGCGACGCACACAGGCACATTCCAGTGTTTCGGCGCGACACTGGAACCGAGCGCGCGGTACGGCCGCTGCGAGAGAACGAGTCGCGGTGCCCCGTCGCAGCGCGTCTCGGTCGAGACGATTGGCGCTCCCGTCTGGTCAAGGAATGTGGACAACACTACCGCGGCGTCGCGTTCGGCAGCTGACGACAGCGCGGTCAGGAAGTCCGACGCCGTGGCGTTGCCCCACGCATGACGTTCGAGGTACATCTGCACGCCGCGACGGAAAGCCTTCTGCCCCAGCCACGCCTCCGACATTTCGAGCACGGCCTCGCCCTTCGCGTACGTGATCCCGTCGAAGGCGTTGTTGATGTCATCTTTCGACTCGATGGGCTGCCTGATACGACGCGCGCTAGCTAGGCTGTCCCCTTGAAGCGCACCCGACCGCGCCGCGACGCGCTCCGTGGCGATGCCCCAGTCGGGTCGGAATTGCTCGGTCACCTTCTGGCCCATCCAGCTCGCGAACGACTCGTTCAGCCACGTGTCGTCCCACCACGCCATCGTTACGAGGTCGCCGAACCACTGGTGGGCGAGCTCGTGCGCGCAGACGCTGGCCCAGAAGCGGCGGGATGCGATCGATTCCTCCTTCTCGCGCTTCACCATCAGCCCCATGCCGTAGGTAACCAGGCCCGGGTGCTCCATTGCGTAGCCCACGCCTGGGATGGCGACTTGATCGAGCTTCTCGTAGGGGTACGGACATCGAAGTAGTCCTCCAGCAGGGTCAGTAGTCGGGGGTCGACTCGCGCGCCCAGGCGGTGTCACCGGCGCGACCCTTCGGCACTACGAGCCGAGTCGGCGTCTTGTTGCGACCAGCCGCGCCCAGGTCTACGACGTCGAATGGCCCGACCACAACCGCGACCAGGTAGCTCGGTAGCGGCTGGAGGTGCAAACCGCACCACGTCGCGGTCACCGTCGCGCGCGGTCGAGGCGACGGGCGCATTTGACAACGCCAGCTCTCCAGGCGGCACCCGCAGCGTGACCTCCCAGGGAATTTTGTAAGAGGGCTCGTCGAAGCACGGGAACGCGCGTCGCGCGGATATTGGCTCGAACTGCGAGAAGGCTAACCATTCGTCGCCTTCCTTCATCGCGAACAGGCCGTCGTTTTGCACCCGTGACAGCTTGCCCTCGAATGAGGCGACCAAGCGGGCTTTGCCTCTCACGAGCGGGGTCTCGGGTACGAAGCCGATGAAGTCGTCGCCTGTGACGACGATGCGAGCCGGACGCAGATGGCCCTCCGGACCGAGCTGGGCGGTGGTGACGTTCAGGCCCGTTGCGTTGAGCCACACCAGTGAAGTGTCGTTTGTGGTTTCAAGGGCGACGTCGATGACCCCCTTGTAGGTCTCTCCAGCGGGGTCCACGGTCAGCTCGACCGCCTGCCGCACTGGGCGGACATCGCTCGGAAGACGCAGAGTGGGCGAAGCGACGGCTGGTGCCGCGACAGCCGTCGCCAGCACCGCCGATACGGCCGATATCCTTAAGCATGCGCCCTCCGGTAGGACTTGTCGGCCACGGAGCGTCTGATTGCGGGGATGCTAGCACGCGGAGTCCGCCGTCAACGGGACCGCCCTCTCCTAATTTCAACCCTCATAGCGTTAGGAGTAGCCTCGCC